>CAWKPE010000001.1:0-107676 GCA_963851385.1 uncultured Bacteroidota bacterium
TTTCTGAATTTTAATTTACCTGTATATCCGATATAATACATTACTGGAATCAATATAAGGGTAAGGAACGTGGCAAAAGACAATCCAAATATAATGGTATATGCCAATGGTCCGAAAAACATCTTATTCTCACCTCCAAAATGGATATGGGGATTCAGGTGTGTCAAGAGAGAAGCGAAATCAATATTAAATCCGATTGCAAGAGGAACTAATCCAAGTATTGTTGCAGTTGCAGTAAGTACAACCGGTGTAATCCTTGTTTTTCCTCCCTGGATAATGGCTTCGCGTGTCCTTAGTCCCCGTGATCTCATAACATCAGTAAATTCAACAAGAAGTATTCCGTTCCTTACAACAATACCTGCCAGGGCAACCATTCCCATCCCGGTCATAATGATTGAGAAAGGCATATGGAATATAGTAAATCCCAGCAATACCCCTATTAGGCTGAACAATATTTCAGACAATATAATGCCAGTTTTTCCAATTGAATTAAACTGGGTAATAAGAATAAATAATATCAGGAACAAGGAAAGCAACATTGCCTTTCCAAGAAACATCATAGATTCCTTCTGATCTTCCTGTTCACCGGTTATATTTATATCAACACCTTCCGGCTTTGAAAACTGGGGCAAAACTTTTTTAATATTCGCGATAATTTCATTTGAGTATAACCGGCTGTAACATTTGAAGTAACTGTAATTACCCGTTTTAAGTTTTTCCGGTTTACCCACCAACTGAATTTTGGTATTTCAAACTGGCTACCGATGAAAGAGGGATTTGCCGAAGTTGACCGCTGTTCATATCCCTGTAGGTAATCTTATGGCTCATCAATAAGTCAATATTTTTGCGTTGATCAGGCTTATATCTAACCTCGATAGGATATTGATCTTCACCTTCCCTGAATTTTGAAACATCTGTTCCAAAAATTGCCGTACGTAATTCTCCTCCCACCTGTGCAGAAGTAATTCCTTCGTGATTTGCTCTTACCCTGTCAAAATCAACTATGATTTCAGGCTTATTTTTCTCAAAATCTGTTTTGAACTTTTCCACTCCGGAAATATTAATTGAATCGAGGTAATTAATAAAATGCATAAGTGGTGGATACCAGCTGAGTTAAATCTTCACCGCTTATTTCAATGTTTATAGGTTTGCCGGTTGGCGGTCCCATCCTGTTTTTCTCTACGGATAGTTCAACACCGGGAATATCGGCTACTGCGGCTCGTATTGAATCCATGTAGGGCAAGGTATGTGTAATATGCCTTTTTGCAAATTCCACAAAGTTGACAGATACTTTTGCCTTGTTTGAGGTTACTCCCAAATCAAAAAAATTGTCGGATGCACCCAGAGCTACATTTGTTATTATAGATTCAACATTTGGATTATTTTCACCAAAAACCTTATAAACGCGTTTTTCAATTTCCTTTGCAATTGAATCGGTATAATTGACATCTGTACCTACCGGAAGCTTGGCATATACCAATATATTGTTGGGATCGTTATCAGGGAAAAATACAACCTTTGGACCAAATGCGCCTGTCAGGAAAAAAGAAATAATAAGCAATATTATGGTTCCATACAACAATTTGTAAGGGTTTTTATCTTTTAATGCCCAGCGCAAAATCCGGTCGTAACCATCCATCATTTTAGGGATAAAATTTTTCTGAAAACGTTCGAGCACTTTATGCATGTATAAATTGTGCCCGATATAAGATATTGCTATAAACAAAGCAAATGTACCTATTCCGAAAGAAGTTGTTCCAAATCTAAAACCTGAAATTAAATAGAATAATGCGGCAATAGCAGCTATAATGCCACCTATTTTAAAAACTTTTTTCCGATGATAAATTACAGTTTCATCATCATCATGAGTCATAAAATCAACTGCAAATACCGGGTTGAAAATATAAGCAACAATCAGTGATGCA
The DNA here is from genome assembly GCA_963851385.1 of uncultured Bacteroidota bacterium. Classification (GTDB taxonomy): domain Bacteria; phylum Bacteroidota; class Bacteroidia; order Bacteroidales; family DTGW01; genus CAWEFA01. Next base: position 1,926 of record CAWKPE010000001.1, read on the forward strand.
AATAAAGTTATTATCAGGGTTATCGGAATAAAGAACATGAAGCTTCCTACAACGCCTGGCCAGAAAGCAAGAGGTAAAAATGGAGCCAATGTTGTCAGCGTGCCGGAAAGAATTGGCATAAAAACTTCACCTGCCGCCATCTTTGCCGATGTGGTAATATCTTTTTTATAACGTTTGAAAATACGATGGGTGTTCTCGATAACAACAATCGCATCGTCAACAACAATGCCCAAAGCGAAAATGAATGAAAACATTACCAACATGTTCATTGTAAAATTTATATATGGCAAAACTATGTATGCTAAAGCCATTGACAGAGGAACTGAAAATCCAACAAATATTGCATTTGTAAGACCCATGAAAAACATCAGAACAATGGTTACCAGGATAAAGCCGATAATAATCGTATTGTTCAATTCTGTTAAAGTCCTGCGCGTGAACTCACTCTGGTCAGCAGTAATCTGTACCTTCAGATCTTTTGGAAATTTATTTTTTTGAAATTCCCGGATAGCATTTTTAATTTTATCTGAAGCATCAAGAAGGTTTTGTCCGCTTCTCTTGACTACATTTAATGTAATTACATTTTTCCTGTCAAACCGCGAAAAACTTTCCTGATCATGAAAATAATCTTTCACATCGGCAATGTCTTTAAGAGTTACAATGGCACCACTGGAAGATGTAAATGTCAGGTTTTTGATCTGATCAATATTTTTAAATTCACCCACAACACGGATGCTCCTGCTCATATTTTGAATGTTGATATTACCTCCCGAAACAGTTGCATTTTCATTTGCTATTGCGCCCATAATATCCCTGAAAGTTACACTGGCTGCCTGCATTTTAAACATATCAACATCAACCTGTATCTCACGGTCCAATGCGCCAACAAGGTCAACCCTTGTTATTTCAGGAAAACTTTCAATTCTGTCTTTCAGCAGGTCGGCATATTTCTTTAGCCTGTTCAAATCGTAATTTCCGGAGATATTAACATACATAATCGGAATGTCGGAAAGTTCTATTTCAATCACGTCAGGATCTTTATCCAATCTTGGCCATGTACTTGTGGTTTTTGTTTTGTCAACCTGATCCTTAACTTTTTGTTTTGCATCGGAAATTTCAATACCCGTATTGAACTCAACACTAATTATTGAAAAGTCCTGAATGGAATTGCTGGTAATTTTTTTAACGCCGCTGATGGATTTTATATTCTTTTCGAGGGGACGTGTAATAAGGTTTTCCATATCTTCAGGAGATGTCCCAGGATAGACTGTATTTACCAGGATAGTAGGAATAACAATTTCGGGAATTTGTTCCTTTGGAATGGTAATATAATTTATTATACCAAAAATGACTATAATGAAAACCAATACGTAAATGCTGGTTTTGTTATTTATACTCCAGCTAGTTGGTTTAAATTCTTTAAAATTTTCAAATTCGTTTTTCATGATATATTTATATAAGAATCAAGAACTAAGAATCAAGATGCAAGAGACGAATAGAAATCCATTAACTTTTTCTTAATGCTCAGTTTTATTTTGTAAAAATCAATTTTTTCAATTAACAATCTACAATAATCAATAATTAATTGCCTGCCCATTCTCCAAATCGAGATAGCCTGCAGAGACAAGCACGTCACCAGATTTTAACCCGGTTTTAATTTCTGTCATTCCCTTATAAGTTTCACCAACTGTCACATCAACTCGTTTGGCTTTGTTCCCCTGTGGAGTTTTTTCTGCAATTACGACATAATTACCCGATTGATCAGACTGTATCATATTTATAGGTATAACCAAAGCATCCGGGGTTCTATAATCGTTAATCCTGACTACTGCTACCATATTTGCTTTTAATTCGTTGTCAAATGACAAAAACCTGGCACCGACCTGGAACGTGCGGTTTGTAGGGTTAATGAATTTGCTGCTGTAATCAATTTTACCTTCAACTTCTTTTTTAAGATCAGGTAGATAAACTTTTACCTTATCGCCTATATTGACTCGTGAAGTATATGCTTCAGCAAGATCGGCTACCACTTTCAATGAAGATAAATTAATAACCCTGAAAGCAATTACACCCGGACCGACAAGCTGTCCTACTTTTACCGGGATATCTTCAACAGTTCCGTTTACAGGTGATTTTATCAGGCACATGTCAATCTGTTCTTTTATCGCAGAGACTGCACTTTCCAGAGATTCTTTCTTTGATTTTATATCGAGAAATTGTACTTCGCTTCCGATTTTCTGATCCCAAAGCGCTTTTTGCTTGTTATACATTGCTGTAACATATTCAAGGTTCGATAAGTTGGCCTTAAGGTTGTCCTGGTAAAGTTTGTCATCGATTTTAGCAAGTACCTGGCCGGATGCTACAGTTTGCCCTTCACTAACAAGGATACTTACAATCATTCCTCCTGCTCCTTCAGCAAAAACGGTGACATTCTTATCTCCATCAACTCTTCCCTGAACTTCTATGAAATGATTAAACACAGTAGGTTTTAAACTGGTAACTGCAACCCTGATGCCAGGATCCTGTTTTGAGGAAAGTTCTTCCTGGAGTTTCTTTATCTTATCTGAAATTTCATCATGTTGTTTCAGAAGCTTGTATAACTCTTTCTGTTTCCCCTGGCGTATTTTTACTTCCTTTGCCTGTTGATTATTTTTGCAAGAACCTGCTAAGATTAATATTGCTAAGAAAATGCTGATTACTTTGGTTTTCATGATATGATGATTTTTATATATTACTAATTATTATCTTGTTTTAATATTTTCTCCAATGCTGCCTTGGCCGATGCCAGGTCAATAATAGCCTGGTAATAGTTCGTTTGGCTTTGTATATACTGATTTTGTGTTTGAGTTAATTCCGTGCTGGATATTACGCCCTCTTTATATTTGATTAAAGAATGGTTGTAGATTTTTTTTGCAAGTTTTAAATTATCACTTGTAGTATTATATTTGTCCAATGATGATAAAAAGTTTGATTTATTTTGTTCGTAGCTTACTTTAAGTCCGCCAGAAGCTTGCTGTTTTGAATTTAAGGCTTTTTGATAACTATATCTGGCCTGACTAATTTTAGCAAGACGTTGGCCACTTGAAAAGATAGGGATAGTAACACTAAAACCAATTATATTAGGTGGGTTCAATGATATTGCATTTTTATTAAAAAGTTCTTCATGCTGATAAAATGAAGCAATATTCGGAAGAAACGAAGATTTGTTTAACAAAAGATTCATTTTCATCAATTTGGCTTGTGTGTCTAAAAGTTTAAAATCCACATTATTTTCAATTATAAAATTCTGACTTAAAAGTGTATTATTTTTTGCGAAACTATTAACAAGGCCATGAATACTATCCGTTAGTATAATTTTAGTTTCCAGGTTTGCTCCTAATTGAAACTTCAACATACGTTCGGCAATTTCGGCTTGACGACTCATTAATTCTGCTGAGTTTTTTAAAGAGTTTGTAGTTAATTGCAATTGGTCAACATCAGTCTCATCAATTAACCCTTGCGACAACATTTTTTTCATATCATTTAAAATTTGTTCAGTATTATGAAATGTTGAGTCGAGAAGCAGTTTATTTTCATTAGCTACTAATACTAAAAGATAGGCATTTGTAACAGATTCGTCCAGATCGTTTTTTGATTTTGTTAAGGATAGTTCTGAGAGTCCTTTATATATTTTTGAGGTTTGCAAACCAACTAAATAAGAACCGCTAAAAATTAATTGAGTTACTGTTAAATCAAACGCGGATGATTGTCTTATATCATTCACATTCATTGTTGGTGGAATAAATTCTTTATATAAAGCAGGAATGGTAATCATATAACTATACGAAATATTACCATTCACCTGAGGCAGCCCTATAGCCGTTGTCTCCCAAATCTTTTTCTTAGCAGATTCTAAATCAAGTGAAGCATTTTTAACTACCGGACTGTTCTGTAAAGCATATTCTTTAGCTTCCGCCAATGAAAACTTCATAACCGAATCCTTCTTTTCCTGTGAATGGATCAATTGTAATATAACCATCAAAACACTTAAAACTGATAATTTAATTCTCATATAATTCTTTTTGTTTATTTCTGTTATTGTATCTCTTCTTTTATTTTTGCCAGGTTTTCTTTTAAGACATCTATTCCTTTATCAGTACTTATTCCCCTGAGATGATAAATTAATACCTCGGTAAAAAATTTTGGTGATGTGTACTCATTCAAATCAAACTGGTCATTTTCAATTATAACTTCATTTCTATAGACGTATAATTTGGCAATTATTTCTTCATTTATTTCCTGCCTGTATAATTTTTCTGATTTCCCCCGTTTTAGATTACTCAGAATCCACTCGTACATTTTCTGATGCCTGCTGTCATAAAACTTCCTGTATAAATCAGGATAGTATTTTTTCAAATCATATGCCGTAGATGGATTATACTCTTTCAACATTTTAATAACATGACTATTTACAGCTATCATCTCTTCAATAGCATTATTACCCTTGATGTTACTAACATCAAAATCACCTGCACGGCGTGAAAGCTCAACATCCAGAACTTTGTTAACCAGGTCGGTTTTATCAATCACATACTGGTAAAGTGTTTTTTTGGAAATACCGAGTTCTCTTGCTACATCGTCCATTGTGATACTTTTTATCCCGTATTTGAGATAAAGGCAGCGGACTTTTTCTAAAATATTTTTCAGTTCGTCTTCCATGCCGCAAAAATATGTAACATTTTTTAGTTAGGAAACTATTTTTACATAAATTGTTTCCATTGTAAAAAATGTTTTCACATAAATTAACATTCGGAATTTATGAATTACATTAATTCAATACTATCAATTAAATTTATTGTGCACAAAAGTCATACTTAAGACTAAATTCGTAAAGAATTTTTCGGTAAACAAAGTATATCTATCGGTAAAAAAAAGCTTTCCTTTTGAAAACTGCTCTTATACTCGTAAGTTTTGCATTTTAAATTTATTTTAGCGTCAGATTTCCTTATCAAGGCTCAGTTTAAGTAATTTTTAATTTTCAGTTATTAAATTGAAAACTTATACTGATTTAAATAAGCATAACATACAAATTGCTAATTTTGCTTATACTTTAATAAAAATCAATGACCAAAAGCGAATTACAGGGCCTGCTTAATAGAATAAATTCAATTACTGCATTGAGTCCCGAAAGTATAAGTGAGTATTGTTCCATATTAAAATTATGTATTGAAAAACTTCAAACCCTGCAACAGGAAGACAAAAATCCCATGCTTGATGCATGGCTGGGGATGGGGCTCCAGGAAATACGCAGGGAATTAAATGAACGGTTTTCAAATAGCTTTAATAACCTGGATAATGAAAGACAAAAAACCGAATTTATGTATTCACGTTCGATAGTCACCATGACATTGACAAATATTTTAATGCATTTATAGAAAAAACTTAAACTGGAAAAGGGAAGAACGGATACCGGATGCTTGACGCTTAATTTTGAAGAATGGTGTAAGGTGAAAGGTAAAATGATTCCAGATATGTGAATGAGTGAATTTATTATAAATATCAAAAGCCCAACGCCTAATGACCTGTTTCCTTAGAACTCTGAACTTGAAACATAAAGCCTTAAACTTTTAGCAACGCTTCCGCGATTAACAAATCGGACTTGTCAGTGATTTTTATGTTTTCCCTGTTTCCCTCAACGAGAATAACAGGTGTGCCGGCTTTTTCAACAACATGAGCATCATCAGTAAACTCGGGCAAATAAGGTTGATTGTACGATTCTTTCAGTAATTTAGTTTTGAATACCTGTGGCGTTTGAACTAAAACAAATGAATTCCTGTCCACAGGTGTACTTCTCAATCCATTCAATTCACGGATAGAATCATACAACACAACAACCGGTACTGCATTGCCTTTTCTTTTGGCTGTCTCAAAACATTTTCTAAGAGTTTCATTGCTGACAAGGGGTCGTACTGCATCGTGCACTGCTATTATTCCATCATCACTTTTAATTGTGTCAAGTGCGTTTTTAACCGAATGGAACCGTGTTTCTCCTCCAATTACTTTTTGATGCTGAATTTTAAAATGATGATTACGGCAAAGTTCGGTCCAGGTATCAAAATGATTTTCAGGTAATGCTATTATTATTTCAATTGAATTATCATAATTACTAAAAGCCTTAATTGAATGCATCAGGATTGGTAAACCTTTCAGCCGCAGAAATTGTTTAGGAATTTGTGATGCGAACCGCTGGCCGGAACCGCCAGCTACAATAATTGCATATTGTTTCATGATTATAAATTGTTTCTGCAAAAATGCAAAAGTAAATTTTTTAATGGTTTTGCTTTTGACTAAAAGGTATTTATTTTTGAATTACACTTTAAATTTTGTGGTTAGGATTTTTTAACCTTAGAGTAATACACCCTTCGACTCCGCTCAGGGTGACTTATCCACCATGCATATCATGCTGAGATATTGAATATAAAATTATAATTTAAAAAAAAGTGACATGTGAAAAACTTGCAGATTCTTAAATCGAAGCGATTCCTCCATTGAAGGTAATGATGTTAATATAAAATGGCATTTAAAAAAATTTCGAATATCGAACAAGGAACTATGAATATCGAAGTATTTGATTTACTTCATCCCGAAGCATCGGGATTCGACATTCGGTGTTCTTTATTCATCATTCATTGTTTACTTAAATTAGTGACAAGCAATCAATAGTGTCATTAGCAGAGAAGTCGAAGCTTAATTGAAGCAAAAGCTTAATTACATAACAAAAAATAGCAATTAAAATTATTGTATTCTAAATTAAATAAATTTGCATTATGATAACCACAAGGATTACCGACTTTCTGGAAGCATTAAAAAAGAATAACAACCGTGACTGGTTCCAGAAAAACAAAGCATGGTATGAGGAAATAAAAAACGAATTTGATGTTTTTACGACAAAATTAATTGCGACAGTCAGCAAACTAGATAAGGACATTGCTTACCTCAAACCAAAGGATTGCACATACAGGATTTATCGTGATACCAGGTTTTCGGGTGATAAAACCCCTTATAAAACGAACTTGGGAGCTTACCTGGTTAAAGGTGGGAAAAAAAGCGGCTTCGCAGGATATTATTTTCACATTGAGCCCGGCTCAAATTTGCTAGCCGGAGGAATTTACATGCCTATGCCCGATGTGCTGAAAAAATTAAGAAGGGAAATTTATGAAAATATAGATGAATTTCTTGAAATAGTTCAAAACAAGGAGTTCGTTAAACATTTCGGACAAATTGATGATGCAGCAAAACTGAAGTCGCCTCCTAAAGATTTTCCAAAAGACTTTCCTTATATTGAATATTTAAAATTTAAGAATTATTCAGTTGCCAAGGACCTGAAGCCTCAAATGTTGCATAGCAATAAACTTATGGATGAAGTAGTAACTGTATTTACCGCGATGGTTCCCCTGAATAAGTTTTTTAATAATGCGTTGAGTTGAGTGAGGCAGGATTCTGGATGCCGGATGATAGTTTGCAAAACCTCCAAGCGGTTATGAACGAAAGTCCTTAAAAGGACAACATCTCAATACCGCTAGGAGGTTAGGTCAGTCATCTGTCATTTAATTTTTCTGAGCTAAGAAAATTTTCATTTTTATAATGAAATTCTTTAACTCATCCATTAACATCTGAACTTCTTCTTTAGAAATATTATTTATAGGTTCATAATCACCCTTTATTCTTTTGTTGTATGCCTTCAGAACAAACTGAGAAATTTCTTTTGGTAGAATTTTAGTAGAAATAAAGGTTTTATTGAACCACCCTATTAGTTGGTTATGTTTTGATGTTCCAAACTCAAATTTAATAGCCAATGCCGATAATATATAAAAACAAGAATAGTAGATTCGATTTACAGCTCCCCTATAAAAGCCCGCTATTATAAGGTTTTCAGCCTCAAGAACTGTTTGAGCAGACTGTTCTATTCTACATTTTATGAGTAATTCCCGATCCTCAGCTTTCAAAGTCATTCGCGCAATCCATTATTTAATGCATTTACAACAACAGGTTGTTTTCCGCGTATTGAATTGTCTAATTCAAATTGAGAAATGATATGAATGTCAAGTAATATTTGAAATTCTATGCAAACATCCGTCAGAGTATTTATCAGATCATTTTCAAATCTCCAGTCTTTTTCAACATTTAAAACTATTAAAATATCATAATCTGAATCTTTATAAAAATTACCCATAACCCTTGAACCAAACATGATTACTTCTTTTATGACAGTACCATATTTTGAAACCAGAGTATTCTTTATTTTTTTTAATAATACTTTATTCGAAACCATTTAAAGGCACATTTTAAACAAAGTTATAATAATTTTATGGAAATAAAGGTGTTGGATTTGGATACCGAAGAACGATTTATATAGTTATAAACTGATGAATTTTCATATTATTCAATTAAATCTCTTTGCCTGACTAATGTTGCCGGGTTTCCCTGGTAAATTCCGAACGCATCTAAATTCGAAGTGGCAACTGAACCGGTTGTTAATACAGCATGTGACTTACACGTTACACCCGGACATACAATGCTTTTTGCACCAATCCATACTCCGTCTTCAACAGCAATAGTTCCCACAATCAAATCAAAGGTTGATTTTTTATAGTTATGGTTGCCGCACAAGATAAATGCTCCCTGGGAAATGCATACGTTATTTCCAATACTCACTTCCCCGAGATTATCAATCCATACATTTTCTCCAATCCATGAAAAATCTCCAATCTTAAGCCTCCAGGGATATTTTATATTTACTGAAGGTTTTATATTTACTCCTTTGCCAATTCTTGCATCGAATAGTTTTAATAAAAAAACTTTGAACCCTGAAAACGGGAACAAGGTAGACCTAAAGAAAAAGGCATTAACAACATACCATAGCGCCTGCTTAAAGCTAGTTGTTCCTGGTTTGTACCATGAATTGTTGAATTTAGACAGGTCAGTTTTTTCCATTCTAAAATAATAAATTTGCCGGGATTGTATTTATATCATCGGAAAAGCTGTACGTAATGATTTTTGAATTTTTAATTCCAATAGACCGCGAAAACTTCTGCAATTTAAAATAGTCTGATGGTATGGCTGTTCTTTTTACTTCAAAACAGGTATCGGCATTGGGAAGTACAAAGTCAATTTCTTTCTGGTTTTTATCATTGTAATAGCGCACGCTGCCATATTTACACAAATTTAAATAAACAGCATTCTCCAGTAACTGACCTTCCGATAACTTTACCAGTTGATTGGCAATACCATTGTCACAAATGTATATTTTCCTGCCACTGGTTATTTCTTTATCAATATTTTTCCCATAACGGGAAATAAAATGAAAGAAAAATGAACCGGATAGAAAAGCAATATAATTATAAATGGTTTCTCTGGTCACGCCAAGTTCCGACGCCAGTCTGGTTATGTCTATTTTTGTACCGGTACGCGCTGCAAGAAGCAAAATCAAATCTCTTAAATGGGATATATTTTTTACATTCGATAGTTGAAGAACATCGGTTTGAAAATACGATTTAAAAATGTCTTTCAGATAAGCAATTTTATATTCCGGTTTTTCGGCAAGCACTACTTGGGGAAATCCTCCATATAACATATACTCATCATACCACTTGATATATTTTTCATAGGATATTTTGTTCTTTTTAAAAGTAAGCTGATTTTTAAATACAGGTTTGTAGGACAATTGAGACTTGAAGTATAAAAATTCTTCGAAATCAAGCGGATATAACTCAAATTCAACCTTCCGTCCGGCGAGTGATTCCGGAAATAAATTTTTTAAGTAAAAACTGCTCGATCCGGTAACAATAAATTTTATATCGCAATGATCATACAGGTACTTGATAGGCTTGACAATTTCAGGATATGATTGTATCTCGTCAAGAAATATATAGGCTTTTTTATTTGAATTGATACCCAGAGCATGAAGATTTTTAATTATATTATCATAATTTTTTTCTTCAAAATTGCTCCGGTCTAAAGGATTCTCAATATCCAGTTTTACTTTATTCGCGGATTTTATGCTGTTATAAATCATCTGCAGCAACGATGATTTGCCAACCCTTCGCATCCCGGTAATTACTATAATTTCTCTTACGGTTATAAAACTCTTAAGTGAAGATAATAATTTTCGGTGTAAATATGTAGCTATATCCGACATATTTTTAATAATTCGTATGCTGATAATAGACAAATATACTAAATAAAATTATAGAATGCAATATTAATAAGGAGGGTATCAGGAATTAGGCGCTAGGCTAAAGGTTAAGTTGAGATATTTCTCCAACAATCCTTTCTCATACTCATCCAGTATCTAGTATCCAGTATCCAGCACCAATTTTTTTACCACAAAGGTTCACAAAGTATCTCTCAAAGTTCCACAAAGAAATTTCTGTCATCTGCCATTGATCTACAAAATCTGACTTAAACTAGTTATCTTGGTTCTTTGTTCTTTGCTCTTTGTTCTTATTTATTCAAACAACCTCCTGCTGGCCTTAATAGTTTCAGGATTATTAATAATGCTTTGTCCGTATTCAAAAGCATTCCTGCTCATCCGGTCGTACTCTTCTTGCCCCATGGCAGCACAATATTCAATAACTTTTACTAATTCTTCTGGATTATTCAATTTCTATACTATCCTTGACAATCTCGCTTATGAAACCATCTCCATCTTTATAATAATTTGTTGGGTAAGGATGTGTTTCTATTAGTGGATATCTAATGTTAATTTTTGAATATAACTTTAGATTATCAAAAACATTATCATTGAATTGGTCCGAAATTAATAACAAATCAATATCTGACCATTCATGTAAATTGTCTTTTGCAACTGATCCAAAAATCAATACTTTATAAAAAGTCAATCCATTTAATTTACAATCACGAATAAATGATTTAGCTGTATTTATCGCAAATTCTCTAGTAACCATATCCGTATATTATTAGTGGTGTCAATCATAGATTTCGCAAATTGCTCATTACATATATTGTGCATCTTTGTTAAATATTCAGGATAACGTCCTTCTAATTGAAAGCGATTTAAATTCAATAGAAACTCACTCTTATCATCTGTCATCACTATAGGTGTTGCTGATAGCAAATTAATCAGGTTATGTGTCCTGGGTGGAATATTTTCGGTATTGTGCTTTATCCATAAAGATTTACATAACTTTTCAATTACAAGGTCAGCAAAAAATAAGGATTGCAAATAATTTTTACCGTTAAATAATGTAAAAACAGCTTTCCAATCGTCTTCTGCCTGCTCAATCCAAAAATCAATATGTTGCTCTTTCGTTTTCATTAATTCAAAAATATATCATTTTGAGGAAATATCATAAAACGCAGTAACATTAGCTTGCACGTAAACATGAAAATCAAGAAAACAACCTCCTGTTGGCCTCAATAGTTTCGGGATTATTAATTATGCTTTGTGCGTATTCAAAAGCATTCCTGTTCATCCGGTCGTACTCTTCCTGGCCCATGGCAGCACAATATTCAATAACTTTTACAAATTCCTCGGGTTTGTTTAAAGGCAAATCCCAGCCAACCTCACCCCTTACTCCCCTCTCCTCAAGGAGAGGGGTTGGGGGCAAAGTTTTATTTGGAGAAAAAGGAGGGGTAAAATGCCACGGTGTTTGATCACTTATGATTACCGGACAACCGGCAGATAACGATTCAACAATCACGTGACCGTAGTTTTCATGTAATGTGGGAAGAAAGAAAAAATGATATCCTCTTAAATATTCATTTAATTTATAAAATGGTATTGGCCCTAAATAAATTACCTTAATATTATTATTTAATTCTGACATGAATTTTTGACACTCATTCCAAATCTTACCTTCCCCAATTGGTCCAATAATGTAAAATTCAATATTAAATTTCTTCTCTATTTTATTTAAAATATTTAAAGCATATAACAGGTTTTTCTTCTTTGATATTCTTGATAAAAAAAATAATTTGAGTTTGCTTGATTCTTTTTTTCTCTGAATGAAATTATATGATATGCTTGAAGGAACATTAAATGCAACTCTGATGTTCGTGTTCTCTCCAAAATGAATTTTAATTTCCTCACACTCATTCTCTGATGTCGCATGCCAGGTAATATTCCTGAATATTCCCAATATTTTACATAAGAATAAAAACGTTTTCTTTTTAATTGTTTTAATATGCAAAGCGCCTGCACCAAGCATCCCGCGAGGTGCAAGAATTGTAAGCGGTACACATTTTTTGAATAAGATTAAAGGGATTAAGGTGAACCTTAGAGAGAATAAATTATTAAAGTAAATTAAAGAATAATCTTTTGTATTGACAATTCTTTTATAAAATGAAATTGATTGGTGCTTTTTATCCAGATAAATTATACGGTAACCATCTTTCTCTATCCATTGATTAAATTGAATATTATTATACGGTTTTTCATTTAAATCGTGGTCAGAAGTTATAATATCAAATTGATATTCATTTTTAAATTGATTTATTAAGTTGGATATTGATTGAATTGGGCCTCCTGCTTTGTAACCAGGGAAGAACCAGTCAATGAAAATGAGTATTTTCTTCATAATCATTTTTAATTATAAAATATTACTCATTGTTAACCTGAGGTTTTACTATGAAATATTTTTTAAATAATAAAAATATTATTAAAACCAATATTGAGCTTTTTACAACCCAATTAACTATGATATAAAACTCATTACCTGCCCTCATAACATAAAAAAATATAAATGGCAGCCACATTATTAATGTTGGGTATTTTCTACTCAATTTATAAAAACCATATAATGCATAATTGATTAAAAAACCAAAAAGAAAAGCAAATATTAAATTACCTGCGTAACCAAAATTTCCATATCCATCTCCAAAAATACCAACATTCATCGCAGTTCCCTCGCTTAACTGTAATCCTGTAAAATATAAAAATTTATCATGGCTGCCTACAGTTGCTTTGCCGGAATAAACAAAGCGGGGTAAAATAATCCCTTTTATTTCATCAAAAAAATAAGAACCATTTGCGAATTGAACATCTGCCGGCATCCGATTCAATATCCTTGACAAAATCCAACCCTGGTTTAGTCTGGAAACAAATTTATCAGTATTCTCTAAAGAAAATAATTCATCTATACTAGTAACTCTATCATAGGCCATGCTAAAAAATATCTCGACTTCCGAACTATTATAATCCGAGTTTGAGAAAATCTCTTCACGGTATTCTTTTTTGAAAGATTGCACCAAAAAAGCTATAAAAAAAGCTGATGTCAAGAGTAATAATTTAGTTCTACCAGAAAATTTTATTTTATAAGCAAACAGGCTGAAAATAAAAAAACCCCAGATAAATAAATTAATAAATATCCCGCTTGCAATAGTTTTAGCTGCGAATATTATGAATATGCATAATACCAGAAAATATCGATATTTATGAGTTGAAAAAAAGATATAGAAAATACTCACAAAAATAAAATTGCTAAACAATACCATTATAAAACTTAAGCTTGACGGGGTAATTGCAAAAAGCACAGATGCAACTATTGAAATACAAAATAAATAAATGCCAATATTTAAATTTCTAGGTGAAATAATTAACTCCGGTTTAGAAATTTCTATTTTATATTTTCGATACGGAAAGTATAAACCGAATAAAAATATTACATAAGAAGGTATAGTAAAAGTAAAATAGACACCTTCATCTACATTCATTGGATAATTTGAAATATTATTTAATTTATAATATGTGATAGCGGGAGCAACCAGCAATTGCAGAACCATTAATAACGAAGTTATTTCTTTAATTGGTAAAGGATTTTTACTATTTATCATCCGCATTATTTCAATAATAAATAAAAAAAGGACTATATGCAGATAGATATTACCAAAAGGCAATAATAGTGATATTACTAAAGCCAGAAGAACGTTATTAAGATACTTTGACATTAAGCAGTAAATAATGATTTGTAAAATTGATTGTTTTTTTCTCTAAAAGTATCATATGAGAAAAAAGCTTTTGAAACAGTAAGTGCTTTTCTACTGAGTTGATCGTAAAAGACCACATCATCTATTAATTTCCTGAACCATTGCAGTTGAGAATTTATATCCAATGGGTTTACAACAATTCCGTTATTGTCAATTACTGCTTCCTGTGAACCGTCATGATTGCCAACAATTATTGGTTTTCCACAAGCCATAGCTTCCAAAGGGGTAAGCGGAATGCCTTCACCTCTCCCAACTCCCCTATCGCTAATCAATGAAAATAAAAATGCGCTCCTGTATATGTCCGGCAGGTCCTGTTCATCAATTGACCCGGTAAATATTACTTTGTCCCTGATGCCTTTATCAAGTGCCAATTGTTTGAGATTTGTTTTAAAATCTCCATCACCGGCAAAAACTAAATAAAGGTCAGTATAATACTTTGACAGTTCAGCAAACAGAATGATTAAACGCTCATATCCTTTATGCAAGGCACTTTTGCTTAAGCGGCCAAGTGTAAGAACAATTTTATTTTTTTGGGGATCAGGCAATCCGTAATTTTTAATAACTTCAACAGATGGTTCAGCAGGTGAAAATCGAGTTAAATCAACACAATCCCAAATTACATGAATGTCCTTTTCTTTTCTTAACCCTTCATTAATAATATAATTTTTGGTAAAATGGCTATCGGAAATAATTTTATCAGCCTTTCTTAAACCGGACTTTGCATCAAATGATAAACCGCTCCATACTTCATGTCCGTATACATTTAAAATAAGTTTTGAGCCTGTCAGCTTAGAGATCAGGTAACAAACCCCGCTAAAATTAACATGTGCAACATGGATAAAATCAGGACTCCAAAATAAGCTTGTCCAAAATATTTTGTAAATGAATAAGATTTTTTTTAGTAATGAATTTCCCCCGGCATACCAGGTTACAGAAAAATCATCTTCAAAAGAAAATGAATCTTTCCCAAATAATGAAAATACTTTTACATTTTCATTGCCATGTATTTCCCGCAAAGCGGTGATTTGGTATCGTGAATAACGGCTGATGCCACCCTTGTCAAAACAACCCGGTGTAATATATAGAATTTTCATTCAGATATATCTTTCAATATTTCTGTCAACCTGTGTTCGTAAGTATGTTCATGAATAGCTCTCTGATATCCTCCATTTCTAATTGTTTCAACCAGATTTTTATCTGTTTTAATCCTGGCAATAATTTCCAAAAGTTCTTCAAAAGTATTAAATACCAATATTTCTTTACCAGGTTCAAAACATTCTTCAACAACCGGCCGATATTCAAAAATCTGTAAACCACCTGCCCCGGCTATTTCAAAAGCCCTGCAATTAAGCAAATTCCCTTCACTCATAACAGTTGTATTCAGGCAGCCCATTGCCGAACCAAATATTATGCTCTTTTCTTCCTTTACAATAAACTTTTTGGTATGGATTTTTTTAATTTCTGGTAATATCCATAAAGGTAACCTTCCTCCATACAATGCCATTTCAACACCTGATTTCATCAGGCGTGATACCAGTCTTTGCCGGTAAGCATAAAAGGTACCTGCAACGACAATCTTTTGGTTCGATTGTTTTACCAATGGTTTATGCCAATATGGATTCATAGCTTCGTGCAGTAAATGAGCATTTAATCCGATACGCTGACATTTGCCTACGGCCTGCTTATCTTTAAAATAAATATGGTCCCACCCATTTACCAATAACCCCCAACCTTTCATTAGAGCAGGAGGATCTCCCCACCATGCAATTGTATGAAGTACGTGATTCTTTTTTAATACGAATAAAGTCTCTTCACTTATCGTTTGTGTAAGCGCAATTAGTATATCAGGTTTAAATATTTTAGAAGTTTTTATTAACCATTTTTCATTTTGATTAATACTACCTGGAAATACTTTTGATACTATTTCACGAGAATATTTTCTATAAGGAGAGTTTATCCAACGGTTTGTAATTATAGGCATGGTTAATACTTCATGCCCCATCTTTTTCAGAGTAAATGATACATTATCCACAAATGAATCGGGTGGACAATAATTGGGTATAATTATCCGGTACTTTTTATCTGTTAAGTCCATTCTTGAGCTCAGCTAGTGCATCTTCACAATTAAAATTATATGGTTTGTATTTTATATTCTTACGGTCTATTGCTTTTAAATAATCGAAATCTTCCAATTTCTCAAAATCAACAGGTATAACTTTGGGATATGTGGCAACATTAATATAATCGTAAGTCCCTTCTATAAAACTTGAAAACCAAACATCAAGATTACATGCTAAATATTCAAAAAGTTTATTTGAAGCACAAAACTTTACATTTAGCGAATAGTTTTTATAAAAAATTATACCTACATCATATTTTTCTAAGGTAAACGGAATATTATTGTAATTTAATTTTCCTATATATTTTATATAACTACATTTTGATTTCTTTAAAAAATCAAATACATCATTCATAATGTTACTTGAATAAATATCTAATAAAAATTTCCCTTCTTGCTTATTAATCCATAAAAATAATTCTTCAACATACATACTTATCATAGATAATGCGCCAATATATACCAATTTTATGGGATACGCTATTTCATTATTAAGTCTTTTAATTTTAGTGTACCAGTCCTTTGGAGGATAATTTGGCAATACTTTTAAAATTGAATCATTTACATAGGGATGTTCTTTATTAAACAAAGCAAGCCTGTATTTATTTGTATGAGAAATCCAGTCAGCTTTTTTATATAAAAAAAATTCCCTATTATGATAAAATAAATTTAATTTCATCCCTTTTCGATAATAAGCAATATCAAAATATTCGTGGTAATGAATATAGACGGGTATTTTTTTAAACAAATATTTTTTGATAATATAACAAGGGAATGAAGAATCTGTCTCAAAATACAACAATTTACCGGGTTTAGACTTAATAATATAAATAACTGATAATAAATTAAAATATAAATATTTTATAAATCTAGTAATTTTGCCATCAGATTTCCTTATTACAATGAATCTTAAAATTTGCGATTTACTGCTTTTGAATTCATTAAGATTCCTGGAATTACCTGTAGTAATTACCTTTAAATTAAATTCATTTTCAATATATTTTACCAGATTTTGAATGGGAGGGTAATACTCTAATGGTTGAAAATGTATAATTATAATTTTTATCATTTAAAATTTAATCAGGGAATCTTTCACTTACACGAATAGCAGGGTTTCCAGATGCTATGGAATTATTTTCAATATTTCGATATACCACTGAATGTGCCGTAACAAAGGTATCTGAACCAATTGTATTTCCAATAACGCTTACATTTAGTCCTAACCAGACATTCGAATTAATTTTAACAGGTGAAATTATGTAATCATTATCCTGTTCCATCATTGTGCCGTGTTTACTTTTCATCGGATCGTTGGATAGTGAATATATTTTACAACCGGCAGAAGAAGTAAAGTTGGTCTCAATTTCAACACCTCCGTGACCCTGAATAATGGTCCCTATTCCAATATGAGAATAATTTCCGATATGAATTTCACCTGATTTTTTTGAAAAAAAGGAGTTCTCAATTTGTTTGGTGTTTTTCAAATTCTTTGCAAGGCCAGCAATAAATATAACTGATTTATCAATCCAGATATGATCTCCGAGATAAATTGCCCCTGGATTAAGAAAAAAAACACCTTCGTCAATATTAATTTCTTTTCCGCAGCTTCCTAAACGGAATTTATAATAAAAATATCTCACCTTCCGGCCAAAACTACCTGATATATTTCTTATGAGCTGTTCGAAAATGTTATTAAAAAACTGAACCATATTAAATATCTTTTTCACTTAGAGGCTGTTTTGACATTTGTAAAATATTTGTTTTCATAAAACCCCAACCCCTTAAAAAGGGGCTATAACTTTGCAGTGAAGAAGTTAGCCCTCCTTGTTAAGGAGGGTTGGGAGGTTAAAAAATACAATACTTAAATTTCAGATAATCTAATAGTTACAACTAAATATAAAATTCCAAAATAACCTCTTAGGCATTTATGTAATAAATAATTTCTTTGCGCACCTTCGCGATATACTTTGAGTTCCTCTGTGGTTTATTTTAAAATATTTACCACAAAGGACACCAAGGCAAACACAAAGTTAAACCTAAGTATATTGAGAATTGCTTTTTTAATATAAGCGCATTGTTTATTAATAGCCAAATTCAATATTTTTTTTCACAATTTCACATATAAATCTGATATCATCTTCAGTCAAATCATAAAAGGTTGGTAAATTAATTCCTTTTTGGTAAAATTTATAAGTAACAGGAGTATCTGCTTTTTGAAACATCGGCATATCCGACACAGGATAAAAATAGGGCCTTGAATCTACTCCTTCTTGCTTAAGCGCTTTCATAAATGTTTCGCGCTTTTGTTCATCGAATTTTTCAGTTTCCAAGCATACAAGCCAATATACAGGATTCGCCCAGTTGTATGAACGATTCAGACTAATTCCTTCAATACCTTTTAGAAATTTTGCATATAAATCAAAAATCTGTTTACGTTTTGATATTAATTCGTCAATTCTTTCCAATTGTGCACATCCCAGTGCAGCCTGGAGATTTGTCATTCGATAATTGAACCCCATTTCGGTGTGCCAGTATCTCTTATTTTTATCCATTGCATGGTCACGCAACAATCTGCATCTCTCATTAAACTCAGAATCATTTGTAGTAATTATTCCGCCTTCACCGGAAGTAATAATTTTATTGCCATAAAAACTAAAAGTACCGCAAAACCCCATATTGCCAACTCTCCTGCCATCAATTTCAGCACCGTGAGCTTCTGCTGCATCTTCAATAACATATAAATTTTTCTCCCTGGCAATTGCACTGATCAATTTCATATCGGCCGGGTGTCCATATAAATGAACAGGTATAATGGCTTTCGTCTTACCTGTAATTTTTCTTTTTATATCTTCAGGATCTATACATAGGTTTAATGGATCGATATCAGCAAAAACCGGAACAGCGCCGGTATATAGGACTGCATTAGCTGTGGCAATAAAAGTTAAATCAGGAATTATCACTTCATCACCCTGTCCAATGTTTATTGCTTCCAATGCCAAATGAATAGCTACCGTTCCATTAGACACAGCAATTGCATGTTTAACACCGCAATACTTTGCAAACTCTTCTTCAAATTGGTCTATGTATTTTCCAATGGATGAAACCCATCCGGAACTTATGGCATCATTAACAAATGCTATTTCCTTTTTTGTAATTGAAGGTTGTGATATAGGAATAAATTTTTTCAATTTCTGTTTTTTTTCTCTTCTTTAATTGCTATGAAAAAAGATTGAAGGCCAAACCATTTAAAAATCAAATGCGGTTTTATCGATGTAAAATGAATCACCTTCCTCTTTCCCGGAAATGGTGTAGAATAAACTTCGCTATCAAAAAATATTAATTTAAAACCTATTTTCTTTAACCAAAAAATAGTCTTTGGAATAATGACAAATTTATTTATTGGTTGCCCGATTTCAGTCCATTTTCTTCCAGTTAAACGCAAGTAGAAACGATATAATCCATAAAAATTCATATAATTGGGAGTGGTTAACATTAAAATCCCTGAGTTTTTACAGACTCTATAAAGTTCTTTTATTGCAATTTTTGGATTAGGTACATGTTCAATAGTTTCACAGCTAATTACAATATCAAAATAATTATTTGGAAAATTAATAGACTGAATATCCTGCCTTGACCAATTAATTTTATTTAAACCTTTTAGAACAGAATGTTTTTGAGCAATATCTAACGCCGATTGTGAAAAATCCCCTGCAACAAGTTCTGCAAAAGTTTGTCCTGAATATTCTGCAATCCAGCATGATAAACCACCTCTTCCACATCCTATTTCAAGGATTTTTTTATTATTAATTTCAAATTTTTCAATTAAAAACTTTTTTACAAAATTATGCCACGGCGTATTAGCATTTTCATCAAATTCTTGTCCTTTATGCCATATATCGAAAAGTTTATTGTTATGGTTTATCATTTAAATTATTGAAGTTTCATTATGTTAACAATGAAGTAAGTTCTGAAAAAGTATATTTAATATCATAATAATTTAAAAATCTGTTATATAATTTTTCTTTGAGTTGATATTTATTATTTGTACCCAGGATTAAGATTTCTTCTATTTTTATTGATAAATCCAGTTCGTCATTACTTTTGAAAACCAAAACACTTAAATTATCAGAAAGAATTTCAGGAATTCCTCCGACATTACTTCCAATCACTAATTTTCCGAGCAACATCGATTCAAGAATTATTAATGGTTGGGAATCTGCCAAAGTAGATGGGACAACTACTAAATTACTCTTTTTAATTATTTCCTTTAAATCATTAATATATCCAAGTAATTCAACGTTATTGTTTAAATTGTTATTATTTATAAAGGAAATAAGGTAATTATGATAATTACTATCTTGTTGATCATTAAACAAATTTAACTTTCCACATATTAATAATTTCACATTAATCCCTTTAGAAATTAACAACTTAATGCTTTTTAGTAAAATATGAAGCCCTTTACCTTCATATATTCTTCCAGCAAAAAGTAATAAAGGTATTTCATTATTCTCATCAATTAACTCAACAGATCCTTTATATGGCCAAATACCATCAGGAATAATTAGGTTCTCTTTAATTAAACCATTTGTTATCCAATATTGCCTAACTGATTCATTAATTGCCGCATATTTGTCAATTGCCTTCATGCCCCACTTAGCCTGAAAACCTATATTGTTTTTGCTATATGTTGTTTTGAAGAAAACAATAAACTTAACTTTTACAAATATTTTGACAATTCTAATTATAGGAAAACAATGAATTACATGAGTAAAAACGATACCTATATTATTTTTCTTTATTATTCTTATTAACTTAAATATATTTGCTATAAAACTTATAATGCTTTGAGCTTTAACAGGCAATGTATTTACTTTATTTATAGAGGAGTAAATCTGATTAAATTCACTATTTAAATAATTGCCCGGACGAGAATATACTAAATGAACACTAAATCCCATTGAATTCCAATATTCACAATGCCATCGCATTGAACGTTCGGCGCCACCATATTCAGAAGAGGCAATATCTTCAATGATCAATATATTCATTAATAAATGAGTGTATTTTCTTTCCAATAGAATGCCAGCTCAAATTTTCAATAGTAAAATCCCTTACCTGTTTTCTCATATTTTGATAAATGATTTTATTTTCAATCAAACTAATTATTTTATTATAAAAATCCTCAGAAGTAAAGGGAATATCTATAATTAATCCAGTTTGATTTTTTATAATTAATTCGGGTATGCCAAAACTTTTAGGAGCAATAGAAGGACAACCATAATAACCTGCTTCAATTATCACTGCCCCCATGGTGTCTTTGGTGGTTGGATGAACTAATAGAAAAGCTTTTTTAAGAATTTTTATAAATTTTTGTCTTTCTTCAGTTATGCTTTTTCTTAAATAACCTTCATAAGTCACACCAGGATGAGTTAAAACTTCAGATGGCGGTTTTTGTCCTAAAATTTGTAGCCTTGCATCTGGATATTTTTCATATATTTTTTTAAATGCATCAAAACAAATCTGGCCACCCTTACCTTTAAAATCTAAAGAAATAAATAAAAAAAAAAAAGTGTTTTCTTCATAAAAGTCTTGTTCAGGTATATCAATATTTCCTCCTACCCAAACAGTATGCATATTATTTTCAGAAATTCTATAATATTTTATTGTTTCTTCCTTTGCCCAATTGCTGCCAAAAAATATATGCTTCGCTTTTGATAACCATAAGGCTTCCTTTTCACAAATAAATTCTATATTTTTTTTATTAAATTTTTTATTCTTCAAATAAATATTAAGATAAGTCGGAAAAGAAGCATCCATATATACGCCATAAGGTTGATTGAAATTACAATTAATCCATGGTGTTTGTCCATAAAAAAAATTATAATCTGATCCTGAAATTAATTGTTCTACTTCATTATTAATTTTGTTCAAACGATTTTTAGAAAAAAAATAAAAATTTCCTCCATCACCAAAAACATCCAAGGTTTTTGCAATAAATTTTTCTCGTAATAAAACCGGAGGATTTACTGGACCTATAAATAATGTTTCAAAGAATAATTGTAATTGTTGAAATAAATTATAATTGATTCCTCCCCAACCTCCACTATTCAACGTTAAAGGTAGATTAGTTATATAGTTTATTTTTTTAATCATCTTTCATGATTTTGTAAGAAACCTACTAATCAAGCAAAATAAAAATCCTTTCAAGTAAATTCAAAGAATTGCAAATTCTGATTGTTCCCCCTCATTTATAAATAAAATTATTTTTACTTCTTGCTATTAAAATTAAGTAGTCCAACATTTATCAATCTGTCAAACTAAAATTAAGTTTATATATTTCCCTAATCTTTAAAGCATTTTTAAACCCAATAAATTTTGCCAATATCTGAAAATTTTTACCCCCAATTGAAGGAGATTTAGTTATGTTTAGATTTTTTATTTCAATCCGGGCCTTTTCAAGTAGTGTAGGATATAAAGGATAAGTTTCATAGATAAACCTATAATAATTGCTAGATAACGCATTTCTTACATTATCACTATTATTTACAGCTAATATATTTTCTTTATATAATATAAAACTTAATAATAAAGAATTTGCTTTTTCATATGAAAACTTATTAAATTGCGAAATACTATTTTCGTTGTATGAACGATAATATGCTTTAGCATCATTGCAATAATAGATGGATTTTGCATTTAACAATACCCTTGAAAAAAATTCCCCATCCTGATTTATTAATAAATTAACATTCCAGTTTCCAGCTTTTTCAACTAATTGCCGGGGAGTCAACCATGAAGAATTTGTAGTCATGCCTTTCCCATTCCATACATCTATTAACCATTCAAGTGGAATTAAATAATCTTTATTGATTTTCAACCTGTTAAAATTAACCTCATTAACACTTTCCTTAAACCGACCCCAATTTCCAAAGACAATTATTTTATTACCATATTTTTCAAAATATATTATTTGTTTTTCTATTTTATCTGGCTCCAACAAATCATCAGAATCAAGATATTGAATATAATCACCAGATGACAACTCGAAAGCTTTGTTGCGAGCAGCACAAGCACCTTGATTTTTTTGAGAATAAACTTTAACAACAGTTGATTCAAAACGCTTGGCAATTTCGTAGCTCCCGTCTATCGAGCCATCATCGACAATTATAATTTCTTTGTTTGACCAAGTTTGGGCTAAAGCTGATTGAATGGTTTCAGTTAAATATTTAACAGAATTAAATAAGGGAATAATAATGGAAACTTTAGGTTTATACAATTTAGCTAATCTTTATCAAATAATTGACTAACTTATCCGTTAAATCTATAATTACTTTATGGCTATAATATTCTTTTAATTTTTCACGATTCCATTTTGCCAATTCTTCATGTGTAATTTCAGTTTTATTTTCGAAATAGTTAATATTAAAAACTTTAAATTCTTTGTTCTTAAGAAACTGGTAAATAGGATTTTTGGGTTGTAAATATACCTTTGCTCCCATCCATAATGAAATAATAATATTCCCCATTGCCTGTTGGCGTATATGGTTCATTAAAACAATACCACAATTTTTCAAAACCTGATTATATTTTTCGAGAGGAATAAAATCAAATAATGGATAAAACCTGTCCCCAAATAACTTTTCACCTTCATTAGCAACCAGATTTGCATACGTTTTATCGCCATAGGATAAAGGAACATAAATTTGAGTTTTAATATAATGTTTCTTTATCAGTTCAAAAGCATCCAAATGATTCCCTGAATAAGTAGCAGAATTGCCCACTAAAATATGGTCTTCGTTACAAATTTCATTTAATATTCCTTTCCCAAATTGTTCGATGGAACCATATTCGAAAAGGTATATAAACCATTCTTTGGTTTAAGTACTTTTGTACCAAAAGGAATTCATCTTCAATTACCGTAGATACGCTTTTTATTCTTCTTACTGCCTTATTTAATTTGAAATATTCAGAAGGTCCTCCATAACGTACATAATTTAAAATATTCCATAACCCAGGAAAATTATTTGATAACTTTAAATAAAACTTGTCCTTTGGTTTGAAATTATTAATATAAATCCGATTTGTCGCAGGCAATAATAAATTTTTACGTAAAATTGGAATTCCATAAAAATCAAATCCCCATGATAACCAATGAAGATGCACATTTTCCGGAAAGTATTTTACCAGTTCCCATTTATAATCGTTAAAACTATGAAATATCACAGCCTTAAAACTTCTTTTTATGATTTCTGCATATTCCTTGCTTTTATATGGAAAAACATAAATTCTATCGCCTCTGTATTTAATAAAATGTAAATTTTCTAAAGATTTATGATTAATTAAATAAATATTCTTACCCGGAGAAACCGTTTCGAATAATTCAATAGCTTGATCAATAAATTTATCGTCATCAGCAATATGAAGGATCATACTATAAAATAAAACTTATTAAACTTTCGATTGCCTATGAAATATATTATAATTCATGCTGAAAAAAGCATTCAAAAACTTTCATTATTTTTCACTACAGTGTTGTTTATAATGTTTTAACATATCTTTTTTCCGAGGTTTTATCAGTTTTAAAGGATTCCCTGCAAAAATGTTCCATTCATCTAAACTTTTTCTAACCAGGCTCATAGCGCCAATCGCTACTCCTTCGTGGATAGTTACGTTAGGAAGGACAACAGTACCCGCACCTATTTGAACAAAGCTTTTGATTGTTACTTTACCACCTGTTACATTAGTATGTTCAGAAGGTACCATAGGGCCTATCAGATAATCACCACTAAAATCATCGGTAACGCTTAATACAATGCAATGTGGTGAAAGACCCGTGTAATCTTCGAGCTGAATGCCACATTTGCCATACATAGCAGTATATGCAGAAATGTGAACATAATTACCTATCTTTATCGTACCGGAAAAGATACAAAAATCGTCGATCCTGACATGATTTCCGAATTCCATATTTTCTGGGCCGTAGAATCGGGCATAACGGCTAACCAATACATTATTACCAATTTTTTTAAATCCAATCTGATTTAGTTCCTCAGAATTGAAAAACGATGTTTGTAGTCCCATAATCTTTAAAAATCTCTTAGTAAATTACAAATACGATAAACTTTATCATGTTCCAATTCAGGATATATTGGCATACACAATACTTCTTTGGATACCTGCCAGGCCACCGGCAAATTATCGGCTGAAGCTGAAGGTAATCCTTTATAGGTTGGAAATTCGCTTATGAGTGGATAAAAATACCGCCGGGTATAAATTCCATTTTGTTTCATATAATCATATACTTCATCACGGGTTTTCCCATACTTTTTTGTGTCAATTAATATAGGGAAATACGAATAATTATTCCGGGCTCTTTCCATATTGTAGAGCAACCTGATGCCTTTTATCTTATCTAATTCGTCTTGGTAGATTTCAGCTACTTTTTTTCTCTTTTCAATATATTCATCTACATATTTTAATTGCAATAACCCAATAGCAGATTGGATTTCATTCATCTTAGCATTGATGCCAGGAGCCACAACCGTGACTTCATCGGCAAAACCAAAGTTTTTCAGGAAATCTATTCGTTTTTTAATTTTTTCGTCGTGGCAAACAATAGCGCCGCCTTCGAAAGTAGTAAATACTTTGGTGGCGTGGAAACTCAGAACAGATAGATCTCCATAATCACAAATTGCAGTACCATTCATTTTGGCTCCAAAAGTATGAGCTGCATCATAAATTACTTTGAGCCCATAGGTGTCAGCTATTTTTTGAATTTCATCAATTTTACATGGATTTCCATAAACGTGTACGGGTAAAATTGCCGTGGTATGAGGACTTATTGCAGCTTCAATTTTCAATGGATCAATATTAAAGGTATTTGGTTCAATATCAGCGAAAACCGGCTTTATTCCATTCCACCATAAAGCGTGCGTTGTTGCAACAAAACTGAACGGTGTAGTTATCACTTCACCTGTTATACGTAAGGTCTGTAAAGCAGTTATTAAAGCTAAAGTACCATTACTAAATAATGAAATATGTTTAACTCCTAAATAGTTACATAAAGCAGCTTCAAATTTCTGATGAAAAGGCCCATTATTTGTTAACCATTTCGAGTTCCAAATTTCTTTTAAATACATTTCAAATTCATCAAGTGAAGGTAAGGAAGGTTGTGTGACGTAAATATTCTCTCTTTTTTCAGACATAAATTATTTATTTTCTTTTAATACTTTATCTATTGAGCTAGTGAATGAAATAAATAAAAATTTAATAAATAGCAGAATTTTAAATTTGAATAATATTTGTTTCACAGAAAACGAAATATTCGACCAATGTTGTTTAAAAATTATCCTTTTTTTTACCATTTGATTAATGGGACATTTCTCTGACTTAAGTGCATCAACAGCAACAAAATATCTGAGAATTTGATATTTAGCATAGTTGTATTTTGATTCTTGATCTTTATGTTTTCTATCCCAACCAAGATAACCTGGAATTAAAACAATTGGGTATTCGGTAGCTATTTTAAGCCATAACTCGTAATCGCCGATATATCTTTTACCACTATATTTTCCTACTTTTTCAAAAGCCTCTTTTAGAATTATTGAGGAACCAGGTGCATTCCCAAAAATAAAATTTATTGTAAAATTTCTGATGTAAGCATCTTCTGGAATTAATACAATAGGCAATGGCCTTTCACTGTTATGTAATTTCACAAGACCAAGTCCTGCACCAGGAAACATTTCTATTGAACGAACCATAACTTCAATTCCATGTTCGTAAAAAATATCATCCGAATCAATATATTTTAAGTATTTACCTTTAGCATAACTGGCAGCCCTATTCCTGTTTGGATAATCTCCCAAATTTTTTTCATTTACATATACTTTTATTCTTGAATCTGTTTTTTCATATTTCCTGGCAATTTCTACTGTCCTGTCTTTCGAGCAATCGTCTACTATAATTAATTCAAAGTTGGTATAAGTTGAAGCCAATACACTTTCAATTGCTTCTGCAATATAATTTTCGCGGTTATATGCTGTCATTAAAACTGAAACCAGCGGAGTATTCTGCATTGTTTCTTTTTTGACTGGTTTAAAATTTTGCTCTTTTAAAATCTATTATTTTTCAAGAAAATATTGGTACGCCGGAATTATTTGGATGCGAATTCCTTGTTGTTTCAATTCGCCTTTTTGATCGAATGTCAGGATAGTACCTTCTTTCATGTTCAATTTCAGGCATGCTTCAACCAATCCCCTTACTTCTCTCTCACGTGTTTTGTCATTCTCTGTGACCCAGGATACCTGAAAGGGGTGAAAGTAGTTTTCTTTCTTTACTATAAAATCGCATTCGAACTTTTCTTTGAAGTAGAAAACTTCATATCCGGATTTAACGAATTCGAGCAGTGCCATATTTTCGATCAATTTCCCCCTGTTTTCCGATATTGAAAATTCAATAGCCGAGAGCAGACCTGTATCTATGCTATATACTTTTTTATCGGCTTTTTGTTGCTTCATTTCCGAAAAATGAAATTTGGGAATGGAAATACATAGAAAAATAGTAAAACAATAATTTTCGAAACTGTACAAATAGTTATTGCTTACTTTATATCCTAACGACCGCAATTCGTTATAAATTTTATTTATAGAGAGAGGTTTGCCTACTGAGGCAAAGATTTTTTTTATAAAAAATTTTAACATTTGTGCATCCGTAATCTTATATCGTTCTATAATATCACGGAAAATCATAGTATTAAAATAGTCTTGTAAAACCTTTTCGCGAATATCCTTGTCGAAACTTATAACCTCCGGGAACCCTCCAATGCTTAAAAAGGCGAGGGCGTGTTTTATTATAGCTGCTTTTTTCTTCGGATGGTCAAGGTCGATAGAAACTTCTTTGAACTTCAAAAATTCTGCAAGACTAAGGGGATAAACCGTGTAGGTTATGGTACGGCCCCTCAACGAAGTAGCAATTTCTGTGCTTAATAGTTTTGAGTTAGAACCGGTAATAATAATGTGTTTACTTAGTGTATCAAAAATACGCCGTACAAATTTTTCCCATCCTTCAATGTTTTGGATTTCATCGAAAAAGAAATAACATTCCTCGGGTATTGTATCGGGATGTAGTTCGTAATAGGCTTGTAATATTAAATCAAGATCGGTTGTTTTCAGGTTTAATCGCTCATCTTCAAAATTGAGGTAAATAATTTGTTTTGGCGAAATGCCGGTATCCAGTAACCTTTTCATCATGGTATACAGCAAATAGGTTTTTCCGCTGCGCCGGGCCCCGATCAAACTAACTATCATAGGGATATCTAAAGGAATAAAAAGTTTTCGCGGCTTTAACTGCGGTAATTTTTTATCCTGCGTTTCAGCAATAATTGATTTAATTAAGTCTTTCATTTTTTTTAGCCTGAAACAAATATCGTAATTTATACGAATAGAATATCAAATTTCTTCGTAATATTTACGAAATTTATTGAAATAATTGAAAAAGAAAATAAATAGTCATAACAAAGGCAACGGTTTCAATAAGTTTTTCACGGTCGTAAGCAGTCATTAGAACCGACACTAATGGTGTTTCTGACATTTGTTTATATAAAGTTTTTATGATACTTTTTAATTTATATAAAAAATTATTTCAACATAATTGATTTATTCATATCTTCCATTATCCGCTATTTTACAAATCATTGTATTTTATTGAACATTAACCTTTAAAAATTTCGCAATAATTACGTTAAGAAAGAACCGAAAGTAGACATACAAAACGATATCTAAAACTGGACTAATTCTCCAATATTTTTAGACTTTTCTGGCACTCATTAGAATTGATACAAAGTACGGATTGTACTAAGATTTTATTTACATTATTTTGGGATTAAATTTTTATTTCTCTGCCTCTAATGACGTAACCAATAAATTCAACTTGTTATGAACAGCCGATTAATACTGTTTATTATATGTCTAATTATTTCTACCAATAGATTGGGCAAATATTTTTTATCTAACCTTGAAAATGGTAAATAATTAGCGTTTGGTCTCTTTATTACAGTACTATAATTCATTATAAATTTAAAATAATTATCAGCAGCAATAGAAATATCGTACTTGTTTATGGCAAGCTCTTTACAATTATTTTGCAAACTCGCTAATGCCTTCCTATTTTCATTTAAATATTTTATTGCGGCAGCAAACGATTTAGGATCATCTATTGTACATTTGAAGCCTGTTTTTTCAGTTACAATATCCCTTATTCCACCAGGAAGGTCTGAAACTACGGGTACTACACCATTGGATATTGCTTCCAGAATGGAAACAGGTGTTCCTTCAAAAGTTGTTGGTAATACTAAAATATCTTGATTTGAAAGAATCCGATATACTTCATCAGTTGTTGGAGGATTTTCAAAAGCTATATTGTTCTTATCTTTCCATTGTTCCTTTACTTCGATCTCGCAAGGGCCTGATCCAATAATAGTCCAAAATGTTTTCACAGAATCTCTGCATAAAATATCTTCAATTTGACGCAAAAGTAAAACGCCTTTAGGTTTAACTAACCTACCAAGAAAAACAAGATTAATTGATTCTGAAACTGTCTTTTCTTTAAATGCTTCTTGTGCTACACCGTATGGGATATAGAAGGCTTTAGTTGCATACTTTGAAGGTAAAGCGGCATATAAAATATCGCGAAAGAATGAAGAATGGGCAATTGCGGCAGTAATTAACGGTTCGTACGCCAACGCATATTGGATATAAAAATAATCATGAATCAATAAAAACAAGGATTTTTTGTTTTTAAAAAGAGCAACTGATTTTATTGTTAATTCATTATCAGTAACAACATATCCCGGTGCATTACTAATTAAATTATTAAGTCTTATACATACAGTATATTGATTTTCGTATAAGGAATATACAAAATTATGCACTTCGTCAGCATTTATCTCATCTTTGTATTCCTGATAATTGTATTGTTTGGGCTTTAATAAAATTACACGCACATAAAATTTTGATTTGAGAGTTGAATAATTGATAATATTCCGATTAAAATTGGCAACACCTCCAAGTCGATCGGGAAAAGTAAATACAATTTCAGGTTTGTTTTCCATTTAATTTATAGATTCAAACCAATTAATATACTCACATACTCCATTTGTCAGGTCAATTGAAGGAGAAAAACCAATTGATTCAGCTTTTTTTATATCGCTTTTCCAATATAATGGATCGCCTTGACGAATTTCACCAGAAAACGAAATGCTTATTCTTCTATTGTATTGTTTTGTAATAATATCAGTAATCTCCTTTATGGTTGTTCCTTTTCCTGTACCTGCATTAAATATTTCGCATTTAAAATGATCTTTTTTAATAATGCAGTCAACCAACCTGGCAAAATCTAGAATATGAATATAATCCCTTGATTCATTACCGTTTCCGTACAATTGAATATTACTGAAGTTTTTTAATTTATTACAAATGTCCCATAATAACAATTTTTTTTGGCCAGCCCCGTATATTGAAAACGGACGGATAATTGCAATAGGTGTATTATAAATTTTATAATATTCCTGGCAAACAATTTCAGACATCCACTTATGATACCCATAAGGAGAAATAGGATTTAAGGGATGGGTTTCAATAACCGGTAATTGTTGAGGATTTCCATATACTGCGGCACTTGAAATGTGTATATACCTGCACTCTGGCTGAAACCTTTTTAAACTATCCAGAAACATAGCAGTATCTATAGTATTTGCTTCAAAATCAATCATTGGATGCTCAAGTGAATAGGGGACATTACCGCTACCTGCTGCATTTAAACAAAAATCAAAATTCATTTTAGCTAAAATTCCATTTAGTTCTGGAGAAAGCCGCGATATTTTATGGTAAGAGTAAACTCTACTTTGAGCAACTTCAAAAATATCGCAACCAACTACTTCGAAACCCTGTTCAGAGAAGTATTGTAATAAATGACTCCCAATGAAACCTTCGGAGCCTAAAATTAAAATTTTCATGAGTTTAAGTATGAAATTTTTAATTATTATCAAAAAATTTAATTTTCACCTTTGACTTCTATTTTATTTACTGCAATTAGTACTTATCCATTTATTGCAAGTGCAAGATATTTAAAATTGACATTTTTAAAATTATGCTTATTAAGAGTATTCATGAGATAAATTATTCATACGCCCCTGAGAATTATTGCAATTGCTCTTTTTATTCTTTTTATTAAAGGAAGATAAATCGGTTTAAAATAATCCGTTTCTTTCAGATTTCCGAAAAGATTATGTACAAATATGGAAACATCATAAACATTTACTAACCCAAATTTAGAAGCATCCAATACTAAATATGATCCATCAAAACCCACTTTCTTTTCATATTCGGAAATATTATTTGAAATAATTTTTGGATCAACTTTATGGACATATTGCATAAGCCATCTATATAATCTTTTATCATTCTTAGCACTATCTAATATTTTTTCCAATTTATTTTCTAAGCTTTGCTGACTATTGCTTGATAACGTGTCAATTATAATTTTATACATTTTTTTCCGTGATATATATTTGTTTAATTCTGGAAAAAACTTTGTAAGTTGAATAAATGGCTCTATTATTCCCAAATATGCAGTATAAATTTCTGGAATTGATTGAGGCCATTTTATTTCTGATGTTTTTAATGTATTCCAGTAATCCGACTTGGCTAATTCATCTTCATTAAGATGTGCGGCACCATTGCTTTTGGACGAAACACCGTTAATACTAAGCGGATCTTTTATACTAATGTATTTTTTCATTAAATAAGCAAACGCATATCCAGTGTAAATATCAGGACTCACAGCACTAAATACCCTACCTGTTTTTTCTTTTAACAGTTTTATTAAATACTTACTAACTGCAGAGTTATAAAACATAGGAAGATAACGATAATCAGCCTTATGAGATATAACCTTTTTTATATACTTCTTACCGTTTACTACACCGGTTTTAGCCATATACGGGAGAACCATACGATTTGAGTATTGCTGCGGTTTTCTGTCCGGCCAACTATACTCTACTCTGGCCCAACTAACCAAATCTGTTTTAGTTTTTTGAATAATGTTATATATGCAATTTAAAGAACCTACAACCAAACCATCATCATCTCCAAATATAATTACAAATTCACCTTTTGATTTTGAAACTGCGAATTCCCAATTATCACTCATTGACAAAACCGATGGGGTTCGATAATACTGAATCCTTTGATCAACTATATACTCATTAATTAATTCGAGTTTATGATAATTAATAGGATCAGAATTATCGGAAATTATTAATTCGAAAGATTCATAATCCTGATTTAAAACAGTACGAATAGCATATAATAGCGTTTCATATCTGTTTCGAGTTGGAATTATTATGCTAAAAAACGGTAACCTCATCTACTTTATCCTTTTTAAAAACCCATCAGGAGCTACTGTAATTAATAATTTATTATGAATATTAGCATCAATTTTAAATTCATCATGTGTTTTTAAAAATTCCCAGACTGCTGTCTTAGGGTTATTTCCTTTTCCCCAAGGTCGATCAGAAAAAAAATCTTCTGGCAAATCTTCAACAATGGTATCGCAAATAACACAATAATTGCCAATTCCAACCAAGTGTGAATATAGTTTTAATTCTTCCAGCACATGTTCATGGGTATGGTTTGAATCAAGAATAACCATTACATTTTTTTTTCTTGTAGCAATCTGATATACCTTTTCAGCAATTGCTTTGTCAATTGATGAACCTTCAAACATGGTTATCCTTTTAAACATTTTATGCTCCTCGATTTTTTCACGATTATGTGAGCGGATATCAATATCTATTCCTACTACCTCTCCATCACCTCCAATGAGTTCAAGCATCGAAGCTGTAAAAATAATAGAACCTCCATGTGCTATGCCGGTTTCAATAATCAAATCTGGTTTTACCTCCCAAATAATTTCCTGAAGTGCAACAATGTCTTGAGGTAATTGAATAATTGGTCTGCCTAGCCATTTAAAATTGTACGAATATTTATATTTCGAGGAAGAAAAAATCCAAGCCAAAGATAAATCGTTGATTATCCTATCTTTGTTCATTTCAAAAATATTCTTCATACAACTTTCTTCAAAAATTCTCAATTGATTATTTTTTACTTTTTGATATTCTGCTTTTGTCAGCTTAATTTCGACTCCAAAAACTTTAGCTTCTAAATTTGTTGGATCCTCCACCCATTTGAATTCATCTTTATCTTTGGAAATTTTTCTAAGGGGGATTTTATTGTAAACTATAAACCCAGTTTTCTCATGTAATCGAATTGCTCCAGTATTTGTTGATAATGTCTTACCATAAATAAGCTCAACACCAGGCAGACTAAACAAAAAATTCATGAGTGTGCAAGCGACATAAAAACCAAAACCGGGAATACCGACCTCTTCACCACGAATCAAATTATCATATTCAATGTATCCTTCACGGCCTATTGCTCCAACATGTCCAACTAATGCATTCTCTTTATTAAGTATTTTAAAAAATATCTTACTTTTATTTGAAAGTACTTGATCATAAAGCCACTTTTTTGTCCTTGCTTCAGACGGTTCAAAAACAGTATAGAAAACGTGCTTATATTTACTTCGCCATTGGGTAAACTTTTCAATTAGCGCAACATCTTCAATATCAGAAATTGATATTAGCTCCAGATAACCTATAATATTGCTGAAGTCATCGAAAATTTCTAATTTTCTGGTAGAAATTAAACTACGTACTAGTAATTGTAAATTCTTAAATTGAAAATTTTGGCTATCCATTCTATAAATTATTTTTTAACATAATTTTAATATTACTATAATTTCACAATAAAATCAAATATTTGAATTTCTGATGTATAATAGTAATTTTTTCAATTACTTAATTAATGTCTTTGTCAGATATCTAAATTTAAGTTACTAGGTTAATTCCTCTTGAATAGATATTGTAGAAACATAATTAATAATGACACAATTTAACATAAGAAATATGCTGTTAAGGTAAAAAAAGTTGCAGATATTGATACCAATTACTTTGTTTTCCGATTTAGTGCAAATTGACACAAGTGAAATATTTATTGTGTCTTCACAAATAGCTAAACTTAATGAATATTTTGTTTCAATTTAATTCCAAGTATAAGCATGAAAATATTTTTGCAGTTAACTTATAATTTTTGTTTCGTATTCTGTCAACGCATCAGCTACATAATCAACCTCTTCATCGGTCATTTCGGAGTAAAGTGGAAGAGTAACAAATGTTTGCCATATTTCGTCAGCAATTGGGCATTCATTTTTATAAGGTTTAAAAAATGGGTGTAATGTAAGAGGCATATAATGCACCCCTGTTGCAATACCTTTAGATTTAAGAAAAACAATAAGTTTATCCCTTTTTTTGTGTCGTATACCAAAAAACCAATATGAATATTTAACTGGATCGTAAGGCAATAAGGGTTGAATAGTTTTTAAGTTTTTTACTCCGTTTAAATACCTTGTGATGCATTCCGAGCGTCTTTTATTCATCCCGTCTAATTTTTTAAGTTGTGCTAGTCCTATGGAAGCACATAAATCATTCATGTTATATTTAAAACCCAGAACAGAAATTTCATAATACCAATGCATCGCGTCAGTATTTTGGATATCGGTATATGCGGAAGAACGTTTCCATGTATCCTTATCAATGCCAACCCATCGTGCAGGACGCATTTTATCAATCAACTCAATATCATCCGAACACATCATACCGCCATCGCCTGTAGTCATGGCTTTTTTTTCTTCAAATGAAAAACAACCAATATCTCCCCAAGTCCCTATTTTTTTTCCTTTAAAAGAAGCCCCTGCCACGTGAGCACAATCTTCAACTACTTTTAATTTATTCTGCTTCGCAAATTCCATAATCTTATCCATTTTTGCTGGATGTCCTCCAAAATGCACAGGCATGATAGCAACGCAATCTTTGGTATATTTTTTTTCAAGATCATCAATTGAAATCGATGCTGTATTTCTATCAACATCTACAAAAACAGGTGTTAAATGGTTATATATAGGCGCGAATGCTGTTGATGCGAAAGTAATCACAGGAACCAACACTTTCTTTTGTTCTGGAAAATCATATGCTTTTATTGCCAAGTGTAAAGCTGCAGTTGCAGAATTAACTCCCAATGATGCATTGCATCCAATATAAGTAGACCATTCATCTTCGAATTGTTTTACCTTTGGTCCTAACCCAATCCATTGTTTTGAAAATGAATCTTTTATATTTTCTAATTCCTCTTCGCCTAAGGAAGGTCTAAATAATCTGATGTTCATATTTTTAGGTATTTATAATTTGTAATAAAATCTTTAATTGTCATGTTTTTATTATCTTTTTCTGATATAATAGGATGCTCTACTCCCCAAGTAATATTTAGATCAGGATCATTCCATAAAATACCTGATTCATATTCAGGATTGTAAAAATTATCAACTTTATAAATAATTTCAGTATAATTTGAAAGCGAACAGAAACCATGCGCAAATCCTCTTGGAATTAATATACAATTGAATTGATCTTCAGACAGTACAATCGAACCCCATTGGCCAAAAGTTGTTGAATCTTCTCTTAAATCAAGAAAAACATCCATTATTTTGCCCCGGATTGCCCGTACCAATTTCGTTTCGGAAAATGGAGGAAATTGGAAATGCAGTCCCCTAATTGTAAATTTCTCTATGGAACGGGAATGATTTTCCTGAACCCAATGATATTTAATTCCTAAGTCGTTAAATATCTTCTCATCATATGTCCTCATAAAAAATCCTCTATGATCCAAACGGGGTTCCAACGCAATTTCAAATACTCCCTTAAATTTTTTTTCGATCAGCTTCATTTTTTGTCCAAATTAAATTAGCCTGAACCGCATCATCAATATATCTTTCAATATCTCTCATAGTAGAAATTTCATTTTTTTGATAAAATTGTTTATACCAATCCCAAGTATTATAAATGGATTTTGTGACATCCCATACTGGTTCCCATTTCAGTAATTGAGTCACTTTAGAAATATCTAATTTAAGGAATGACGCTTCATGGTAATCAGTTCGTTCATGTTCTATTTCTATTTCGATAAAATCCTGTTTTATTATATTTAAAAGTTCTGACACACTTATGCATTGTTGATTTGCAGGTCCAAAATTCCAGGCCTCGGCAAATTCTTTTTTCCCTTCAAGTAAATGTTTTCCAAGTAAAAGATAACCGGATAAAGGATCCAAAACATGTTGCCAAGGTCGAATTGAATTCGGATTTCTTAGGGTTATCTTTTTTGTGGCAAATACAGATCTGACTATATCTGGGATTAGTCGATAATTTGCCCAATCGCCCCCACCAATTACATTTCCCGCCCTAGCAGTAGCCAATAAAATACTATTTTTGAAAAAAGAATGACGATAAGAATGACATAGAATTTCAACGCATGATTTAGATGAGCTATAAGGATCTAAACCTCCCAAGCGATCATTTTCCCGATATCCCCAATGCCATTCCTTGTTCTCATATACCTTATCGGTGGTAATAACGACAATCGCTTTTGTATTTGGAGATGACCTGCAACACTCCAATACATTGGCAGTACCGATCACATTTGTTTGGTATGTGTATAGTGCATCTCGGTATGAATCAATAACAATAGGTTGTGCAGCAAGATGAAAAACAATTTCAGGTTGGAACTCTGTAAATAGAGCATCTAATTTTGTTTTATCGTTAATGTCCGCAAAACACAATTTAATTCCCAAATTTAAAATATTAAAATGCGATGGATCCGTATTTGGAGCTAAAGCATAACCAGCAATATCAGCTTCTAACATTTTCAACCATAAAGTCAACCAAGATCCTTTGAACCCGGTATGACCTGTTATAAGCACCCTCCTTTTTTTGTAAATGGAGTCAAAAAGATTTTCTATTCCCATATTTTCCATTTGGCAAGGTTGTTATTCCAAAGTTCATCCAACACAATTTTATCACGCATTGCATCCATGCATTTCCAAAATCCATTATGTTTATAAGCAAACAATTCTCTATCTTGAGTTAAATTTTCCAATGGAGCATCTTCCCACATAACGTCATCAGCATTTTCTTTTAAATAGTCAAATACTTCCTGCTTTAAAACAAAAAATCCACCATTGATCCATATTTGGTCATCATTTGATTTTTCACGAAACACCTTGACTTTTCCGGCATCATCGAATTGCATTCCGCCATATTGAGGAGGAGGTTTAACAGCAGTAACAGTAGCTGCTTTTCCGTGAGTCTTGTGAAATTCCAGCAATTCAAGCAAATTAATATTAGCCACACCGTCTCCATACGTAAGCATAAAATCTTCATTATCAGTATATTTTTTAATTCTTTGAAGACGCCCTGCAGTCTTAGTATGTAAACCTGTATCTATTAAGGTAACTTTAAAGGATTCAATATTTGAGAAATGAGCTTCAACGTTATTGTCATTTAGGTTAATAGTAATATTGGAATTATGTAAAAAATAATTCAAGAAATACTCCTTAATAACAAACCCCTTATAACCTAAACAGATAATAAAATCATTAAACCCTTGTGAAGCATATATTTTCATAATGTGCCATAAAATTGGTTTGTCGCCTATTTCAATCATAGGTTTAGGTTTTAAATGAGATTCCTCAGTTATCCTCGAACCAATTCCTCCAGCAAAAATTACTACTTTCATAAGTAATATTGTCAATTAATTAATAATTTGAGTATCCCAATTTAGTATTGGCCTTACAATGCCAGGTATTACCTGATTGTATTCATTGTTGCGTTTTAACAAGTCTTCATTTGTTTCAAAAAAAAGTGCATTTTTAACCCAAAAGTGAACTTTTTCAGGGGTAATGGT
The DNA here is from genome assembly GCA_963851385.1 of uncultured Bacteroidota bacterium. Classification (GTDB taxonomy): domain Bacteria; phylum Bacteroidota; class Bacteroidia; order Bacteroidales; family DTGW01; genus CAWEFA01. The sequence continues at coordinate 39,942 of CAWKPE010000001.1, forward strand.
TGTAAGAGCGATTCCAACAATATAAGTATCTACATTAAGTAAATTAGCGGGTATCCACATTAAAGCTTTAAAAACTCCTTTTCTTTTATATTTTAAATCTTCTTTATCTCCACTCATAAATGCACATTCGCCCCTACTTGTATATATATGTACATTTGGAATTCTTGTATTGCCATCTTCTTTCACTTCATAAATATATTCTATGCCAATTTTTTGACTAATGTCAGCAGATATGATATCCTGAAAGTTTTCATCAATTAACCTAGCTGAAATTAATGATGCGACTTCGTCACCTGGCCTCTTATCTTCATCCCAAATGATCTTTGTTCTTCCATAACTATCCTCACTTAAGTATTTTGCAATGGTATTTTGAATTAAACCACTATATGATATAATACCGCTTTTCAAGTAAATTCCTTTCTGACAGAGTGTGCTGACAGTACTCATATTGTGGCTCACAAATAAGACAGTTCGCCCTTCTTTTGTACTCACATCTTCCATTTTACCAAGACATTTTTTCTGGAATTCAGCATCTCCAACAGCAAGTACCTCATCAACCACCAAGATTTCCGGTTCTAAATGTGCTGCCACAGCAAATCCCAGACGAACTTGCATGCCACTTGAGAAACGCTTAACAGGAGTATCCAGGAATTTTTCAACTCCGGAGAAATCAACAATTTCATCGAATTTACGCTTTACTTCAGCCCTGCTCATACCTAAAATAGCACCGTTAAGATAAATATTTTCCCTGCCGGAAAGTTCAGGGTGAAAACCTGTACCTACTTCCAGTAAACTGGCAACACGACCTTTTATCTGAACCATGCCAGTGGTAGGTTCCGTTATGCGGCTAAGTATTTTTAAAAGGGTTGTTTTCCCTGCTCCGTTACGTCCAATAATTCCAACCCTGTCCCCTTGTTTTATCTCAAAATTTAATTCTTTTAATGCCCAGAATTCCTCCATTTCCTGCCCGAGAATAAGTTGTCCGCCTTTTAAAACCTGTCTTGTTTTAGAAACTATTTGTTTTGTTTTACGGGCAATAACATCGCGCAACGCAGTATAACGCTCACGCTTTTCGTGACCAATTATGTAGGATTTACCGAGGTTCTCGGCTTTAATTACGGTATCACTCATGGTTTAAATATTAGAAGACAGATGTCAGAGGACAGAGGACAGAAAAGATTCTGTTATCTGCTTTCTGTTTTCTGTTATCTGATTTCTGTTATCTGATTTCTGTTATCTGATTTCTGTTATCTGATTTCTGCTATCTATTTTCTGTTTTCTGTCTTCTGTTTCAATAATCAGTAATTAGTAATCACTTGTTTCTATTCTAGCTTTAATTTTCGCGATAAAATTTTCCTTTCATTTGGGTAATTCCAGGCGTCCCAGGGAAAATGTTCTCCTTTTTGCCACCTGGCCCAACGATCAACATCAGCATCAACTAATATTTTAACTAATTCGCAAAATTTAGTCTTTGGTTCCCAACCAAGTTTTTTCTTGCTCTTATCGTAATTGCCTTTTAAGTAATTAACCTCAACTGGCCTCATGAATCGCTCATCTATTTTTACATGATTTTCCCAGTTTAATCCGACCAATTTAAAAGCAGTTTCCAGGTATTCATTAATAGTATGGGTTTCATTTGTTGCAATTACATAGTCCTCCGGGCTTTCTTTTTGCAACATCAGCCACATTGCTTCAACATATTCCGGTGCAAATCCCCAGTCGCGCTGTGAATTAATGTTCCCCAGTTCAATTTTATCTTCGAGCCCTAACTTTATTTTTGCTACTCCATTGCTGATTTTTCTGGTAACAAATTCAAGCCCTCTTATTGGGCTTTCATGATTGAAAAGAATTCCATTACAGGCAAAAAGGTCATAACCTTTACGGTAAATTTTTACCATATTGTGAGCATACAATTTTGCCGCCGCATAAGGACTTGATGGTTCAAACACAGTATCTTCTGATTGTTCAATAAATTTATTGTCACCAAACATTTCACTTGTAGATGCCTGGTAAAATTTTACTTTATGAGCAATGTTTCTGATTGCTTCCAGGAATTTTGTAACACCTAACCCTGTAATTTCAGCTGAAGCAATAGGTTGCTCGAAAGAAGCGCCCACGAAACTTTGTGCAGCCAGATTATAAATTTCATCAGGCCTGGATATTTTAAGCGATTCGATTATTGAAAAACTATCAATCAAATCAACTGGCAACAATTCAACTTCTTCAAATATTCCCAGGTACTGTAGTCTCCAAAAATTTGGAGTAGATAATCTTCTGTATGTGCCATAGACTTTATATCCCTTATCAAGTAAAAATTTAGCCAGATACGCACCATCTTGTCCGGTAATACCTGTAATTAATGCTCTTTTCATACTTATTATCGATTCGTGATTTGAATATTGAAGATAGAGGACAGATATCAGATGTCAGATGTCAGAAAAGAATCTGTTTTCTGTTATCTGATTTCTTCTTCCTGACTTCTGTTTTCTGTTTTCTTCTTTCTGATTTCAGTTTTTTACTTTATTGAACCGCCCCAAATAACATTTTCTACATTACGTGGCGGGTGATTGCTTATGATAGTATAATTATTTAACCCAATATTTTTAGACAATTTGACTAATTTAAGCCAATCAGGAGGCGTAGCTGTTTCTTTTACTTCAAAAGCATTAGTATTATTTAAAATAAAATCAATTTCATGTCCGGTTTTAAGGGCATAATAATTTAAAGTGCCAAAATGATGTAACTGATTATAAATTGCATTTTCGAATAACACACCGCCTGATACTTTTGCAAGTCGGTTCAATATTCCATTATCGCAAAAAAACAGCTTTTTTGCCTTAACAATTTCCCGGTCAGGATTTTTTGATATAACCGAAATACGTTGTATAATATATGTTTTTTCAAATAATTCAATATAATTGGTCACGGTTGGTTTAGACAAACCAGTAAGTGCTGAAATTTTAGCAAAGTCTAGTTTGGTGGCTGTACGTGAAGCCAACATTACTAATAAATTTTTTATGCTATCGGCATTCTTAAAATCAGAAAGCCATTTTATATCAATATTAATATATGAACTTATTAGATCTTCAAGTATATCTGTTTTTTGAATAATTGCGCCAGTCAGCACAACTTCCGGCATGCCTCCGAAATTTAAATATTCATCATAATATCCTTTTAACCTTTCATAATCGTTATGCTGAAATGCCTTTTTTTTAAAGTTGAAAGGAGTCCATGTAATTGATTTAAAAGTAAGAAATTCACCAAAATCGAGTGGGTAAAGCTCAAATATTTTTTTCCGGCCGGCTAATGATTCCGAAAAAAGGTTTTTTAAATAGTATGAACTTGAACCTGTTATTATAAATTTAATATTGTAATTGTCGTACAAATACTTTATCACGCTTGGCAGGTTAGGCAATAGTTGAGCTTCGTCTATTGCAATTGCTACCTGGTTATCAAAATTAATGCCCCTTTGCTTAAATGCCAATATTATGTTTTCGTAATTAGAATCATTAAACAAGTTACGGTTATCAAGTCTTTCTAAATCAAAATAAATGCTGTTGTCTGGAAAATATTTCGCCCAGCAATTTTTTTACCAAAGTTGTTTTACCGGTTCGGCGTAAACCTGTAATTACACTAACCTGCGGTTGTTTAGCATGTTCAATAAGTTTTTTATATATTTTACGGTCAAAAAACATGAATATCATTTCTGTTTTTAGCTTATAAATATACTAAAATTAAAGTTGTATTTTACTTTTAGTAAATAATTTAGTAAATTACGATATTGATTTTGGTAGTAAAATATTTTTTTATATTTATATTGGTAAAACCTGCTCAAATTGCTGGTAAGTCCCTTATATCTGTCAATGCCAGTTTGTAAAATAAGACCCTGTTATATTAGTGATTAAAGCTCTTTTCATTCTGATTTGCAACCCGTCTTCGCCAAAGCTACAGCAGACAGGTTTGTGATTTTTTGCTACTGATTTGCAATTTGAAAATTCTGACTTCAGTTTTCTGTTTTCTTCTTTTTTAAATAAAATCAGCAAATGCCTTTTCCATTTTCCTGAAATGATATATCGAATACCAAACCAGCAATACAATTACACCTAACGATAACAGAAATCCCGGTATATATATTTTACTTGCTCCACCGAGGATACACCAGCGAAAACCATCTATTACACCTACCATAGGATTTATGGAATACAACAACCTCCATTTAGCAGGGACAATATTGCTGCTAAAACCCACCGGCGAAATGTACAATCCGAATTGAACAATGAATGGCACGATGTACCGGAAGTCACGGTACTTTACATTTAATGTCGTAATATAGAGCCCAACGCCAAAAGAGGCTAAAAATGCAACTAAAAGAAAAACAGGTAATATTATCGTATGCCAGGTAGGTACGTATTGGTAATAAAACATCAGTACGACCATTATCGCAAACGAAATGAGAAAATCAACAAAACTGGTTATTATTGAACTGGCAGGAATAATTAATCGTGGAAAATATACTTTGGAAATTAAATTGGTATTGCCGATAAGGCTGTTGCTGCTTTCTGTTAAAGAATTGGAAAAAAACTGCCAGGGCAGTAAACCTGCAAAAACCATAATGGCATAAGGCGCTGTTCCTTCGGTAGGCAATTTAGCTATTTTTGAAAAAACTACTGTAAATACAATCATTGTGAGTAAGGGCCTTATAATGCTCCAGGCAACACCTATTACTGTTTGCTTGTAACGCACCTTAATATCGCGCCATGAAAGTATGTAAAACAATTCCCGGTAGCGCCACAGATCTTTCCAATAGTTTTTTTCACTGCGTCCAGGCTCTATGATAAGATCAAATTCCTGAGATTTGTCAGTTTCCAAATTCTTACTTTAATATTAAAATACTATTTATTTTATGATTTACGATTTGATATCTGCCTTTGCTAAGGCTTCGGCTGGCAGGTTTGCGATTTAAATATTAAATCATTAAACCGTCAATTTTTTTTTTTATGTAGCGAATTTCATTGAAAAACGGACCGGTAATATCAGCAAATAATTGCTTTTGTTGCTCTGGAAAATAATCATGAACTATCCTGTTGCGAACTTCACGCATTTCAAACCAGATATCTACAGAAGTAATGAAATTAAGCTTTTCTGCATAGAGAAGTAAGTCTCTGAGTGTTTCTGAATTCATTCCTTCATTAAAAATCTGATATGAACGCAAAAATTTGAAAAGTACTTCAACAGTGCGCATGAAACGATCTGATAACGCATCATATGGTTCAAGCTCATCATAAGTATAATTCTTATGCTCATCAAATGGCCTGACTTTATTAATACTTGCTTCGAGTACTGATATACTTCTTATACTTTTATCAACATAAGATTGAAGAATAATGCTTTTATTTACTCTATCTGTCATTATTATTTGATAGGGATAAGGTTTTGTTCTCTAATAAAGGCTTGCTGCTGAACATTAATGTGATCAGGATTAACTACAAAAACATCTATTTTCGATTCACATTTAGAAAAAAACTTTACAGCAATTTTTTTTGAAATGGAATAAGCGGGTTTTTTCGAATATACTAAGATATCAATATCTCCGCCTTTTCTGTTGTCGTATGTCCTTGACCCGAATAAAAAAACTTTTGAACCTATTTCATCAAGAGCATAATCCAAAGCCTCTTGTTCAGTTTTACTGAGTCTCATACTTGTTTAATATTTGATAAAATAAATTTGAGCTTTACATTTTCATTCTATTTAAAGTACAAATATACTTAAATATCATATTTTCGCTACAATACGAATTGTTTTCTAAATCTGAATTCCATTGATTCTTGAATCTTGATCTATCAAATAATTTGATTTTTAATCTGAATGCTGAAATCATTACTTCTTTGCATTATACAGCAACAACATCCCCTTACCCATTTTATCGCAATCGAATTCTCCGTTATGATAAACAAGGTATCGGATTTTTTTATTGATGATCTTCTCTGCTTTTTCAATCATTTTAACCAGGTAGCCCTGGTTAATTTCTCCAATCAATACTACATCTATGACCCCAGATTCCCTTCCCAGAGCATATTCTCCTGAAAGATATACTTTTTCAAGTTTTCCCAGGTTCTGTACCAACTGTTCTATTACATGGCTTATACCGGTATACTTCATTAATATATCTCTGATTTCATTGTAAAAAGGATAACTTTTATTCGCCCTGAATAATTTGCGGTTGCCTTCAACACTGGAAGAAAGCATGCCGGCCTGTTCAAATTTATTTAACTCAATGCGTATCCCATTGGTGCTTTCATTATATTCCTCTGCCAGTTCCCGCAAATATGCTTTGTTATCGGGATTAAGAAAGAATTTTAATAAGAGGTTAATGCGGGTTTTGGAACTAATGAGGGTGTCTAGCATACCTGAACAAAAATATCTTTTAAACTAAATTAACTTGCCTGACTGTATGAACTTACTCTGTCTCGGTATCTTCGACTTCGTTCAGACAGCACACAAGTGTTTTGGTTTAAGTAAGGATTATTAATCTGAGACCTGTTTTACACAGCTTCGCCACCTCAGTCACAATATTTATTTGTGAAGATTGAGTAAATTTATTACTCAAATATACTAAAAAATAATTATTCAATTTAATTTTTTTGGAAAATTTATTTGAAGTGGATTCTGAATTCGATATTTAAATCTGAAATTGTAATTCCGAAATCAGAAATTCTCAGTTTTCCTGATAATATCCTGCCGGAATATTGATGAGAATTGATCTATGTATTTGATCAACACGGATACAGGCTCGATGGGCGCCTTTGTATTCAACAATTTCACCATATAATCCCTTGAGTGTTCCTTTTATAATAATTACATTGGTTCCCAACGGAAGCAAATGATCAACAACTTCGAATTGAACATCAGACTCAACCAGTTGTTTAATGGCTTCAATTTGATTGTCACGAACTATTGCAGCCTTGCCTTCAAAGTAAATGTATTTTACTGCTCCTGGAGTATTTAGAACTTCAAAATATTCTTCCAATGTAACATTTACAAACAAATAAGAATTAAATAAAGGCAATTCAACTTTCTTTTTCCTGTCGCTCCATTGCCTTATTGTTTTATAGAGCGGAAGAAATGTTTCAATATTTTTTTGAATCAAAAGATCATTTAGCTTTTTTTCCCAGCGTGGCCTGGTGTAAATTACATACCATATCTTTGAATTAAGCGGCAATGAATAATATATTGATTTTTGATTGGTTATTTTTCGATTTAAATCTGAATTCTGAAATCTTTATTTAATTAACAATATCTTTTCTGATAGCTATGATCATTGCTTTGATCTCATTAATGTCTTTTTCCTGGAGGTTTAAATCAATCTTATTTGCCCTAATCATTTTATTTATCGTATCAATTTCCAAGTCACCCGGTTCATAATAAATTTCGAACTTATCAAATGAGCGTTTTAATGTTTTCAGCATCAGTAAATATCTGGCAACATTTGAATCTTTTTGATAATTATTCAATAACGAAACCAAAGAGCGCAATGAATATTTCTGAAATGCAATCCGTTCAACTATTTCTTCATTCGTTGGATTATCATCGGCAATTCTTGCCGCAACATACAGGGCTTCAATCCAGCCTCCAGTAATTATCAATGCTGCTGTTGCCTGGCGTTCATTTTCATTTAAAAAATGATTTGTTGTAACATAAACATCGGTTGCATATTTGGTAAGAGAATCACGGTTGGATATGTTTCTCTCCATTTTTTTCAATGCAAAGGAAAACTGGTTATCAGGAATACCGAGTTGCTGAGAAAGCTTATGAATAACTGTAAAGTAAAGAAGCGTTTTCTGATTTTGTCCAAACATTTTATTATAACTTAAATCTACTCCGTAAATTCCAAGGTTTAGTGCAGCCTTATAGCTTGTTTCATATTGATTGACGCTCTCGACCGGGTTTAAAATATCGGGACTATAAATAGCGCCAGCTTTTTCAAAGACCTTATACATTTCGCTTGGCAAATACATATGATAAAAAATGCTTTTTGCTTTTTTCACAGTTTCATCTTCCGCTTTAGTGCTGTCTACCTCATATACTCCTTTATTATCTGAAGATTCACCTCTGCATCCGGCGAAACAAGTAATTATTCCGGCAAATGAAGCCATCAAAATATATTTTCCTGATATCATGTGATTATTTATTTATTTCAATTTCCCTAAATATATGAAACTTTTACAATATTAAAAAGGCTTTAGGTATTAGGCTTAAGTTGGCAGTTCGCAGTCTGCGGTCATCTGTCTTACTTACAATCCTGTTCTGTTTTATTCAATTTAGATATGTCAAATCCTTTAAGAGAAATCTTTTTCAAAATATCGTTGTATATAGATTCCTTCATTACCGGACGCCTGGCTAAAATCCATAAGTACTTCCGGTTTTTATTTCCCACAACTGCCCAATTGTAATCTGAATCCAACTCAATTATCCAATAATCGCCTTTGAAAGGCCAGAAGAATTGCACTTTAAGTTTTGCATTACCAGAACCCTTAACAACAAATGCTTTGCCTTCAATTTTAGCAAATTTACCGGGTTTTTGGCATTTGTTTATTACCCTGATATAATTTTTTTCTGTAAGCTGGTATTCTGCAGTAGTGCATTTACATCCTTTTTGAAATTTTTGCGGGAACGAAGCTATTTCATACCATAGTCCTGCATAACGTTCCAGATTCACTTCAGATACGGTTTTCAGAGGTTCCGGTTGTACTTTACAACCTGATAATATAGCTGAAATAAAAATCATGATGAAAAGTATTTTAGGCATTTTCCAGGCTTTATGAATGGTTTATTATTCGAATATTTTTTGTTCAAAAACTCAAATAACTATCCTTGAATTAAATTAAAGAACTCTACTTATAATTTTCTATAGTAACTTCAAAAAATTTTACAAATTTCAATTTTTTTAAAATAGCCATGAATGAACCAATAAAATTAAATTTTACATAAATGCTCATTTCATAATATTACATTAGTGCATCAGCGGTAATAATTTTTTATTCTCCAAAAGTGCTGAAACTTTCCTTAATAAAATGAGGCTTGGCCCTTATAGTAAGAACAGGAATAGGTGATTTACTTATCATCTGCTGTGCCTCACCGCCAATTATATAATCAGTTATGCTGTCACCGCTTTCATTAATAATGGATATCAATTCTGCTCTAACATTTTCTGCATAATCAATCACCTCTTTTATTACTTTATTACCAAAAAGCGATGATGTTTTATAAGGTATTTCGCGGGTTTTAAGATAATTGCATACCTGTTGTGAATATGCATTTAAACGGCTGGTTATTTTTTTGCTTTTAGAAGATGAAACCGTGATAACATGAATTTCTGCACCAAAAATCTGGGCCAATAAAGCGGTAAATATTACTTTTTGTCTTGATTCAACTACAATGTCAATGGGCAAGATTATTTTTGTAATATTCGCGGGAACCGGAGATTGCCTTATAGTTATAACCGGACGGGAAGTAGCAGAAATTATCCTGTGCGCGTTACTCCCAATAAACAATTCTTCAAACCCCGAAGCTCCATGGGTGGAAGCAACTATGATGCTATCCTGGAAAGCCTGTGCCTGTCCCACGACTTCCTGGTAAACCTTACCTTTTTTAATTATAAAAGTAAGTGCAGATTCTTTAGGTACCCGGTTTTTATAATTCTCAATGAGTTTCCTGAAATGCTTCTCAGCAAATTTGTACTCCTCTTCAGAATTGCTTGGCACATCAGTTTTTTTCTGAACATATACCAATTGTATTTTAACCGGAGTTTTAGTGGCAATGAGAAGCGCCAGGTCAAGCCCTTTGAGAGCATCTAGTGAGAAATCGAGAGGAACAATTATGTTTTTCATCGATTTTAATTTATTTGTTGTTTCCACTATGGTTCAATTTTCGTTAGCTAATATAAGGAAATTTAATCAAACCTTAATGCTTACCGGAATCAAATAAAAATGCTCAAACTCAAAAGAGCATAAAATAAATAGATTCAATGAACATAAATTATATCGGTCATCCGGCTTTTCGCCTTTTATGTTAAGAGAAGGTTAATTTTTTTTTGAAAATTATCACTTTAAATAAAATTTAGATGGATTTCTTATATTTACATTAAGATAAAAATTATTACAATTGATATTAATAAGATTTGCAATTCTTTTGAATAGTGCAAAAAAATCTGTAAATTCTACATTATGATTCACAAGTTTTCAATAGTTGTATTTTTTGCATATATCGGAATAAATAGTCATGCCAGGATATTATTGTCGCCTGAAAATAATACTAACGATAAGATTATTTTGACAAGTTCGGATCAGAAAAAACTGGAAAAAGCAGAAAAAGAAGCACAAAAATCAAAGCAGTTAATGCAGGAAGCCGATAAACAATATTCTGATATTGCTGCTAAACAAACTGAATTAACTGCTGAAGAAACAGAAAAACTAAATAATAAGGCGCTGGTCAAACAAATTGAAGCGCTAAAGGGTCAGCAGTCTTCTAATAAAATGAAATACGAAGTTTATGCAGCCAAAGCTGATGAATTTTGGAAAAAATTCCAGGGAAACCCCGAAGATATGGGTTATGCCAAGTCTCTTGAAAGCAATGCACGAATCAATTTTCAATCTTCGCAGGATCAATTTAAAGAAGCCGACGGAATGAGCGATAAACTATTGTCGTATTCATCTATGACTACTGCTTCCGATTTATCCAATAAAGCTATTGAGGACATAAAAAAAGCGTTTGATATATACGCAAACACATCCTTTACACAAGCGTCAATTTCCCAACCCGTTTTAAAACCAAAACCTTCTGACAGTATTGTTTCAAAACAAGATACTATTAAGCCTGTAATTATTACCAAATCTGTGAAAGACACATCCACTTCTAATATTTATCGGGCACTGAAGATCAATGAAGATATGGTAGACAAGTTTAATAAATTTATGAAGGAATCATATCCGAAAGATTATGAAAAATATATCATTGATTTCACTGAACTCAATTATTCTGATGTTGATGCATTAAGAGCAGCCTGGTATAAATACTTGTTTGGAGAGGAGAATCTGGCTGAAACAACGGGTGCAGACACATCAAAAAAGCAAGCAGACAGCACTTTGTTAGCTTTAAAAGATACTTCTAAATCTCATGTATCCCAGGAACAAACCAGCCAATCTGCAGAGAATAAAGAAAAACTGGCTGCTAAATTAAAAGCAAAGTTTAAAGGCAAAACAGGAGAACCATCTGAAACCGGGCAATTAAATAATGAAGAAATAACTGCTCAAAAATTAAAAAAAGGAAAAAGAATAAAACGAACAGCTGAAGATTATTTACAATCATTTGATACAACGGTGGTAAAAGGTTTTACTTACAGGGTTCAGATAGTTGCGAGCCGTGTGCCTCTTACTGGCGAGTTGATAAAAGTTATTTTTACTGGTCCTGAACAACCTGAAGAAACTTATGAAGAAGAGTGGTACAAATATTCTATCGGGCCATTCTCAAATTATGCAATGGCACGACAATTCAGGGAAAATTGCCAGGTACATGATGCCTTTATTATAGCCTTTTTAAACGGAAAGAAATTAAATTCTAATGAAGCACTCATTTTGCCTGATCAAAATTCAAAAACTTTTACTAACTTTAATATAGCCGAAAATATTATTTTTAAAGTTCAGGTTGCTGCCTGCAAGAATGAAATGTCTATAGAGGAGTTGAGAAAGATTTATGCCAGAGCTGAAGAACTTGAAAGTAATTTGGATGAAGGATGGTATAAATATTCAATAAATTGTGGTAACGATTACGGTAAAGCATGCGATTTATTAAAAAATATTCTAATCGCAGGTGCTTTTATTTCAGTTTATCGTGACGGACAACGTATCGAATTAAAAAGTGTTTTTTCAGAAAATGCTCAACCGACCAAATAATATATGCTCATGAAAAACCCTAAGAAATTTCAGCTGCAAATTTATTTACTTTTAGCTTTCTCCATTTTTCTTGGTTCATGCATTTCGCAGCGTAATGTTACTTTACTCCAGGATAAATCTGTGGAATTGACAAGTAGTTACGAAAATAAAAAAATGACTACTTATCATATTCAAACCGGAGATCATCTTTATATAAGAATTTATAGTGTTGATCCAAAAACCAGCAAATTTTTTCAAACAGATTTGCCATCTCTTATGAACCCGACATATCTTTATCTCAACAGCTACGTTGTTGACGAACAGGGATATATTAGTTTTTCATTCATCGATAAAATGTATGTTAAAGGATTAACAGTGGAAGAAGTAAAAAACCAGCTTCAAAAATCAGTCAATGATTATTTTAAGGAAGCAACTGTTGTATTGAGACTTGTGGATTACCAGGTTGCTGTGCTTGGAGAAGTAAATGCGCCAGGCAATTTTACCATTGATAAGGACCAGATAAATATTTTCCAGGCTATTAGTATGGCCGGTGGTTTTAAAGATTTTGCAAATCTCAAAAAAGTCAAACTCGTGCGACAAACATTAAAAGGATCCGATGTTTTTATTCTTGACATAACAAAACGAGATATTCTTCAAAGTGATTATTTTTATTTAATGCCTAACGATATTTTATACATTCAGCCCCTTAAAAGCAAATCGTTTGCTTTTGAAAAGTTCCCTTATGCAATTTTATTATCAATTGCTTCATTGACTCTTTCCGTCATGATATATCTTGACGTTCTCAAAAAGTAATAATTCATTCCCAGATTTCTAAAACATCAAAGAAAGACAAGTTATGGAAACGGAGCAAAATTTATCAATCCAGGAAACGCCGGATCTAAAGGAAATTTTTCTTAAGCTCAAACATTACTGGAAGGCTATATTATTGTGCTTTTTTATAGCTTTTACCATTGCTATAATAATTTCTCATTACACCAAACCTTTATATGAAGTATCTGCCTCGTTACTTGTAAAAAAAGAAAAACCTCTCATTGATCTGCAAAATTCTCCATTAATTGAAAATATTGACGAACAATACGAGGTTAAAAATGAAATTGAAATTCTTAAAGCTGCACAAATTACTGAAAGAGCATTATCAAGATTAAATTTTGGAATTTCATATTTCCAAAAAATCCCGTTCTCAATGCTCGAGATATATAAACATTCGCCATTTATAATTATTCCTGACAGTTCAATATCACAGCCAACGGATGCATTATTTAAAGTTGTTTTCTTGTCAGATTCTACCTATTGTCTTTCGGCTGATTTTGCTGATATTCAACTGAGAAATTTATACTCCCAGGAAGCATCAGGATATTTGGAACATTACCGTTTCAAAGGTAATTTTAAATGCAATATTTCAGCAAGGTCGGATAAGTTTTCATTTGTACTCAAGACAAAAAATTCTCGGCTTATTAATAAATATGTAATAGGGAAAACTTATTTTTTTTCAATACGTTCCAAGGAGAGCCTTATTCGTGAATATAGAAATTACGATATTGCCGATTTTCGCAATTCAACTGTTATAAAAGTTACATCCAGGGGAAATAACATTGATAAAATTGTTGATTTTCTAAATACATTGTGTGAAGTATATTTGGATAAATCTGTTGAAAAAAAATACATATCTTCTGCCAATACAATCAATTTTATTCAAAACCAGCTTTTCGATGTGGCTGATTCTTTAAAATACTCCGAAAATAAGCTCCAGGAATTTCAATCGACTAATAAAATAATGAACATGGATTTTCAATCGCAACAGGTATTTGTAGCGCTTGATAATCTACAAAACCGGAAAGCAGAACTATTAACAAAACAAAAGTACTTTCTCTACTTAAAAAACTTCCTGGAAAAAAATGATGACGTTAAAAATTTTATCGCGCCTTCGGCAATTGGTATCGATGATGTCATTTTAAACAGCATGATGAATGAGCTTGTTAATGTGCTAAACGACAGGGCTGAAATAACCAGTAATGTAAAAAAAGAAAATCCTTATGTATCATCTTATGATACCAGAGTCGAAAACCTTAAAAAATCTGTATGTGAGAATGTCAATAATCTTATTGACGCGTCTAACATTTCTATTAAGGAAATTGACGATCGATTAAACATGCTTTCATATCAGGCAAGCAAATTACCAGAAAAACAAAAAGAATTATTTGGTTTTGAAAGGCTTTATAAATTAAATGATGACTTATATACATACCTGCTTACAAAACGAAGTGATATACAAATTTCGAAAGCTGCCTTATTGCCTGATAACGAAGTGATAAATGAAGCAAACTCAAGGGATGCAGTACTTGTGGCACCCCTGATACGTAAAAACATTCTTATTGCTTTGTTACTTGGACTTGGCATACCCATCTTAATAATTTTGCTTAAAGATTACTTTAGTGAGAGAATCCGCGAGATAAAAGATATAGAAAAATCATCTGATTACACGATACTCGGACATATTGTCCATGACAAATCATCTTATTTCATTCCTGTATTTGATGATTCTAAATCGCTTATAGCAGAATCTTTCAGATCAATCAGGACGAATTTTCAATTTATTGCACCGATAAATGAAAAGCATACTATTTTAATAACTTCCTCTATGATGGATGAAGGGAAAAGTTTCACCAGTATCAATTTGGCTGCCAGCTTTGCATTATTTGGGAAAAGAACTGCCCTTTTGTGCTTCGATTTACGAAAACCATTGCAAAATATACCTTTTTCACTGACCAATAACAAAGGTATCAGTACTTATCTTAGCGGGAACTGTGAAATTGAAAACATTATTCAAAGTACTCCAAATGAAAATTTAAATATCATTCTTCCTGGTCCATTACCTCCCAATCCCAATGAACTTATTGCTTCGTCACGAACAAGTGAAATGATTTCAACTCTTAAAAACTGGTTCGATTATATTGTAATAGATACTCCGCCTGTTGGTATGGTTGCAGATGCAATGTTGTTGTTAAATTATAGCAACGTGAATTTGTTCATGGTAAGACATAATAAGACATTGAAAAATATCTTCCAGCACATTATGAATACATTTAAAAAAAGAAATATTCCAAATGTCAATATAATAGTAAATGACTTACCTGTTCCGCAAAACGGATACGGATACAATTATAATTATGGGTACAACTATGGCTACGGATATTATAACAATGAGAAAAAGAATATACTGAACAGAATTTTTGAACCAAGGATTTTTAAAAGCAACCATAAAAAAACTTAAATCAAGGTTCTACATAATCTCCGCTATCTTTTATAAGTTTGATTAGTTCGTCAACAGCTTTTTCGGAAGAAATATTTTTCTTAATGGCCAGTTTTCCTTTATAAAGTGTTATCTTTCCAATACCAGCCCCAACATATCCATAATCGGCATCAGCCATTTCACCAGGTCCGTTAACTAAACACCCCATGACAGCTATTTTAAGGTTTTTCAAATGTTTGGTCCGCTGTTTAATTCCAGCAGTTACCAATTGAATATCGAATAATGTTCTGCCACAAGAAGGGCACGAAATATACTCAGTCTTAGATATCCTGACCCTGCAGGCCTGTAATATATCAAATGAAGTGGAAATTATTTCAGCAGTTTTAATTGAGCCTTCATTCCTTATCCAAATACCATTAGAAAAGCCATCTATCAAAAGTGCGGCGATATCAGAAGCAGTTTTCACCTGAAATGAAGTAAGGGAATTCTCACAATAATTTCTATTTAATATTACCGGATTTTTAATATCATTCAGGAGTAGCTGATAGATAAGTGATCGTTGGTCCGCTACTCCATTTATATTAAATGTTTCAATTATTATGACCACATTTTTTTTGTTTTGCAATGTTTTCAAAAAATTGCTTATGTCATCCATATTTGAAATTATCACAAAATTTAATTTAGGATGTTTGATTCCATAATAATTGAATTGTGCATCGGTATAAAGAGGGAAAATATTGCTGTTGCTCCTTGCATACTTAAACCAATCATGCATATTCAAAATATATCTGAACTTGCCAGGCAGGTTGCTGAAATCAGTTCCTGCATTTAAATAAAAATATTCAGGGATAAAATCCGTAATTTCATTTTCTGCATTGCCCTCATTCCAATCGGCTATAACAATTGGTAAATTTTTACCTCCAGTATTTTCAACAGCAATTGTATCCATTGTTTGGTAAACAAAAGGATTAACCCGGTTTGTTTGAACAACAGGAATATTCTGGGAATTTCTCCTATCTTTGAAGTATGCTACCAATTCTTTTGCAACTGGTATTTCATCTTCCGGTTCTTCAGTAAGAGAAACGCGAATAGTATCACCAAGTCCATCGGCAAGCAAAGAGCCTATGCCCACAGATGATCTAATTCGCCCTACCTCACCTTCACCTGCTTCAGTTACCCCTAAATGAAGCGGATAATTCATTCCTTCCTTTATCATTTTATTTACAAGTAACCTGTTGGCTTGCACCATAACTCTCGTATTGCTCGACTTCAATGAAACTACTACATTGTGAAAGTTCTCCGAATCACAAATTCTTAAAAATTCCATTGCCGACTCAACCATTCCATCAGGTGTATCGCCATACTTGCTCATTATTCTATCGCTTAACGATCCGTGATTTACGCCAATTCGCAGTGCTGTCCCATTCTCTTTGCAAATCTTAAAAAGTGAATTAAGCTTGCTGTGTATCTTTTCAAGTTCATTCCTGTATTCTTTCTCAGAAAAATCAACTTGCTCAAATTTTTTTTTATCAGAATAATTACCGGGGTTTATCCTTACCTTTTCAACTAATGCGGCTGCAATTTCGGCTATTTTATTATTAAAATGAACATCGGCAATTAGTAGAACCATATAGCCACGCTTTTTTAATTCCGTTTTTATCGAAGCCAGATTTTCAGCTTCACGCATGCCAGGTGTAGTTATACGCACATAATCAGCACCTGCTTTTGCAATTCGTATACATTGCTCAACAGTTGAATTTGTGTCAAGTGTATTTGTAGTGGTCATGCTTTGGATGCGAACAGGATATGATCCTCCCATTGGTAAACCACCAATATTTACTACTCTGGTTAAAAACCTGGAATATGAAAAAAGATCGTTACAATATTTAAAATCCATCAATTGGAAATAAAATATTTCAAAACTAAAAATAAATGTTGAAACTACTTTATCTTGTTTTTTGATAGCGACAAATTGAAGCAAGAATGATGAAAATTTAATTAGCTGGGTTCATTTTAAATTTAAAACATAATAACTAAATATCTTCAAGTAATTCGTCATTTAAATATCCTTCCGCTATTTGTCTCACTTTACCGCAAAGTGTAAGGTTCCATTCATCATCAAGTTTTATTTTTAATTTTCCACCGGGCATAATGATTGTAACTTCATTTTTCACCATGCCCTTTTTCTTCAATACACAGGCTACGGCACATGACGAACTCCCGGATGCTAAGGTATAACCTGCACCTCTTTCCCAGATTAAAATTTCAGCCTTGTTATTCGACAGCGGTTTGACAAACTGAACATTGATACGATTAGGAAACATAGGATGTACTTCAATCTTGGGCCCATAATTCAGCACCTCATCAACATTTAATTTATCGCAAATTATTACACAATGAGGATTTCCCACCGATACACAATTAACTAAAAACCTTCTGTCTTCAATAGTTAACGGATAATCCAGGCATTCAGGCAAGTCGCATGTTACGGGCACTTCCGCACTTTTAAATGTTGCCTTGCCCATTTCAATAGTCAATAACTCAGCTTTAGAATCTTTCTCTTTATCAATAGTTGCTTTTACAACGCCTCCTAATGTTTCAATGGTAAATTGCTTTTCCCTCGTGTATTTATAATCATAAACATACTTGCTAAAGATACGCAGTCCATTCCCGCTTTTTTCAGCTTCTGAACCGTCAGGATTATAAATACGCAAACCAAAATCAGCTTTTTCTGATGGAACTAGCAGCAGAATACCATCAGAACCAATTCCATAATGTACGTCGCAAATATGTTTTATTGATTTTTCGTTAATTTTAAAATTGATATCCGAAGCATCGAAAATTAGATAATCGTTTCCCAAACCATGCGACTTGACAAAAAAGTTTTTTTGCATATTAATTTTTGATGAATATTGAACCTTCTAATCCAAAAGCAAAAGTAACAAAGCCAAAAAGAAATTTGGGGATTATAAATGAAATTATCATAAAATTTTAAAAATAAAAAAACCGGCTATATAATGTCTATAAAGCCGGCGACCATTCATGTATTTGGTTTTAAGGGTTGCCTTGACGGCAGTTTATATCGAAAATAGTTTGTAATCTGAAGGTATCCGGAACATAGCAGAATCTATTGCCTTCCTATCAATTTGCAAAACAGAAGTGCGATTCTTTTCATCCCGTACAAGGTTTCTTTCAACAGACAACATCGGGAAAAAACCCTGCGATTGGGGAATTTGGTTAAAAAACTCCCAACTTAATTCTGTCTGGTTTAATACTCTTACCATTTTTTCAAAGAAATCAAAATTGTTTTGGGTTACCCAGTATGATATTTCAGTATTTTTTTCCTTGTTTTTTACTCTCCACTGAAAACACTTTGTTCCATTAATAAGTTTGAAATTGGAAGATTTAAGAATTGTATACTGAGATTCATTATTAGTTTCCTGTGATTTCCTTTTTAGTCTTGTGTAAAGCTTTTTTGCGGGATCAACAACATATACTTCTTCATTTGAAGTATTGATGATATATACATTTTGAAGTAGTTTCTTAGAATTAAATTTTTCAATACGAATTTTACCATCGGAAACATAATATGTATAGAATGCCGTATCATAGCATGATTCCTTAACCAGTAAAATACTGCCTTCAAAACCTCCTGCTTTCGAAAAAAAAGGCAAAAGAACTAATGCCACAAGAAAAAAATATTTTCTAATTTGACCTTTCATTCTCATAATTTTTTGTAATGTTAAATTAATTTTATATCATATATACGCTATTTCAGTACTTTACGTTAATTTTATTTTATGAAAGAACCATTCGTTATGACGAACTGATTAAAAATTTAGGCATAGAAATTTTTTATCCGCCAAATTCTATTTTATGATGACAGAAAGCAAAAAAACGGGAGCAACAGGAGAAGAAATTGCCGCAAATTATCTTGAAAAGAAAGGATATACTATTCTTTTCCGTAATTGGCGGTACATGCAGAAAGAATTGGATTTGGTGGCTCAATATAAAAATGAACTTATAATAATCGAAGTAAAAACCAGGATGATGGGAAGCCTTATTTCACCGCTTGAAGCAGTAAATCTAAAAAAACAGCGATTTATTATTACAGCAGCAAATGCATTTATTGAAAAACATGATGTAAATTTAGATGTCCGCTTCGACATAATTACGGTAGTGTACAATTTTAATAATTACATTGTTGAGCATATTGAAAATGCCTTTTACCCGAAAGTTAGATGACAATGGACATTGAAAAACTCAGACAGTATTGCCTCTCAAAACCTGAAGTGACAGAAAGTTTCCCATTTGATGACGTGACTTTAGTTTTTAAAGTTTCTAATAAAATATTTGCCCTGGTAGATATTAGTGGTGATATAAGCATAAATTTGAAATGCAATCCTGAACTGGCGATTGATCTTAGAGAACGATATCCAGCAGTACAGCCCGGCTATCATATGAATAAAACTCACTGGAATACAGTAATAATTGACGGTTCAGTATCAGACAAACTTTTGAAAGAGTGGATTGAGCATTCTTACTGGCTTGTTGTTTCTCAATTACCAAAAAAAATCAGACTAAAAATTGAAACAACTATTATTGATTAGTAAAAAATAAATCTTTGTTCTCTTTTTGATAGACCATACAAACAGTTGATTTTATTTTATATAGTTTAATAGATAAAAATTATTGACATGGAAAATAAAGTGCCTCCCAAGAGCAAAATGAATAGACTTTTTGACTACTTTCTGCAAGGATTGCTTTATGTTGCACCAATACTTATTACGCTAAAAGTTATTTATGAAGTTTTTAAATTTGTAGATGGACTTATTGCGGAATATATCGAAAAATTGCTAAAGTTTAAAATCCCGGGGCTGGGATTGGTAATAATATTCTTTTTTATTGCTCTTGTTGGATATTATGGGCAAAAACTTGTCGCCAAACCGATAAAAGTAATTCTGGAGAAATTAATAAGTAAAGCCCCTATTATACAGGTAGTATATACTTCAATACGCGATTTCCTATCAGCATTTTTAGGAAAGGAAAAAAAATTCACACAACCTGTGATGGTGATGGTAAATAAAATAGCGCAACTTGAAAAAATTGGATTCCTTACAGCTACTGATTTATCTGATTTGAATATAAAAGATAAAGTAGCAGTATATTTTCCTCATTCTTATAATTTTTCAGGCGAACTTTTTATTGTACCAAGCGAATTGGTCAGACCTCTTGATATTCATCCTGCCGAGGCGATGAAATTTATTGTTTCGGGTGGAGTATCAAAATTGTAGTTTCAAATTAGCTTTTAATTGTATCTACTAATTATAAAATATTTTGAATAAAAAATCAATAATAGGAATCGGTTTTATTGGCGTATTAATAGTTTTGCTCGTTATCCTGACGCTTAGGAAACCGTCAGGGCAATACCAACAAACTATTAAAGCCATTCCAACAGATGCGGCAATAGTAATAAAAGCCAATGGTCTTTTAGGATTATTCTCTTCTTTGTCTACAAATAATTATTGGCAAACTTTACCTGCAAATTCATTTAAAAAAGATATTGAAGAATTGAAAATTTCTACTGATAGCCTATGCTTTAAGAATTCAAATATTGATAAAATTTTAAACGATTCCACAATATTTATATCTTTTCACCAAAATGAAAACAAATCCTTGGGAATACTTTTTTATATTCCTTTTGGAACAAATGTTAATGTTGATATTATTAGTGCCAAATTATATTTATTCTTCAAAAAAACGGGTTATGATTTTGTAAAATACAACCCTTCTGTTACAAATCGCGTTTTTAATCATTTCCAAAATCAAAAGTTACTTTATTATTTTTTTGAAAAAGGAATTATGGTTTTGGGTAATAAAGTTAAGAACCTTTCAGAGGCTTACCAGCAAATAAGAAGCAAAAAATCACTTTTAACAGATACCTGTTTTGCAAAAGTTTACTCAACAACTGGTAAGAAGGTGGCAGGAAATATTTTTATAAATATGCAAAAAATCACTTCAATTTTTGCTTCTTCAATTCAACCTTCCAATTATGACGATTTTAATACAGCGTTAGATGCCAAAGGATGGGCAGCTTTAGATATTAACATTGGCAGAAGTTTTATTTCACTTCACGGATTCTCAACTTTAAACTCAACAGTACCCATATGGCTCAAAGTTGTCAAAAATGAACAACCCGTTGAAAACCGGTTATGCAAAGTTTTGCCAGAATCAACCTCATTTTACAGTTCCTTCACTATTAGTGACCCCTATAGCTATAAACTAGCTTTTAATTCAAGCTCCCGCACTGACTTAAAGTTGGGAGAAAAGCTAAAAAAATTAAGACAGGTATTTGGTAGTAATATTGATGAACAACTCTTTAACATCATGTCTGAATCAGTCGCTATGATCGTATGTCATAAAAAAGGAAGTGATGATAAAGTTTATTGTATTGTTAAGACGAGGGGCAATATTGAAGCTCTTGATTATATTCGTCTGCTTGGAAAGAACAAATCAGGTGTTTTAAATCACGGAAATTTAAAGAATAAAAAAAACACAGACACCATATTCGAAAATATTACATTCCAAAAACTTTCCTGTAATAATTTACCAGTAGTATTATTTGGTGAAGCATTTAATACTAGAAATTATTCTTATGCCTGTAATTTCAAAGAATATGTTTTATTTGGTGAATCAGAAGAAAGTTTAAGTGATTATCTTTCTGAAATAATTGAGAATAAAAATATTACAAGTGATACCATTTATCAAAATGTTATATCCGATTTATTGGCGTCAAAAACTAATATTACTCTTTATTTTAGTATTCCTTCGGTCTGGAATTACTTAAGCCCTTGTTTTAATTCAGACTCCAGGGAGAAGGCTGGCCAGTATATGTTTAATATTAAATCTAATTCTGTTTTGGGTATCCAGGTTTCTGCAAATGGCCAATTTCTATATAATAACATTTTCTTATACAGCGAAGCAAAAGAAAATAATGGTCCTGAGCTGGCATGGACAGCAGATTTAGATTCATCAGTTGAATTAGCTATTACTTTACCCGGTTCTTCTTCCAATAATAATCAATATTTTATTCAGGATAAAAAAAACAACATTTATCTTATCTCTTCAACTGGTAAAATTTTGTGGAAGCAGCCACTGGCTGAGAAAATAATTGGTATGGTATATTTAATAGACTATTATAAAAATAATAAACAACAAATTCTTTTTAATACAGCCGAAAAACTCTATTTGATTGATAAAAAAGGTAAAAAAATAAAAGGTTTCCCGGTTAAATTTAAGTCACTTGCAACTAATGGAATTGCAGTTACCGATTTTGATGGAAATAAAAATTACCGTTATTATCTGGCGTTTAAAAATAATACTTTTATTGCACTGGCTAAGGATGGCAAAAAAGTAGAAGGTTGGAAATTCGATAGGACTTTAGGAAATGTAAAAAAACCTGCACAATTCTTTACCTTTCAGAAAAAAGATTATATACTAATAAGTGACTCATCACATGTATATCTATTGAACCGTAAAGGAGAACAACGTTTAAAAATAAATAAACCAATAAATCAATCTATCAATAATCAATTTTTTATTGATGAGAAGACCAATTATTTCAGACTGATCACAACTGACACAATCGGCCGATTGGTTTCTATTTATCCTGACGGTCATGTAGAGTTTAATAATTTAGGTAAATTTTCTGGAAATCATTATTTTGACTATGAAGATTTAAATTACAATGGTAAAAAAGATTACCTCTTTTTTGATGGAATTACCTTAAGCGTATTTAACCCGGAAAACAAAAATATTCTTACCACGCACCTTACTGACTCTATTTTTCAGAGACCAGTTATAGTAAAATCGAAAAATGACAATTTAGCTCTTTTTATAAGCTTAAAGGCTGCTGATAAAGTCATTATGCTTGATAAAGAAGGAAAAATGGCAAAAGGTTTTCCTATTAATGGTAATTTTCCAATGAATGTTATATCTTTAGCTGATGATAACTATTCGTTTGCGGTATTTACAGGAATTGCGAATAAATTATATTGCTATTATGTGAAATGAGACTAAAGATTTATTTTAAATTCTTTATAACAATGAAACTAAATTTATTCCTATCAAAGATAAAAAAGTATCTTCAACTGATAATATTTTTAATTATTGGTGGAATAAGCTTTTACTCATGCTTCGATGATAATTATGACTTGAAAAAAATATCAGGTCAATATGAGATAAATCCCAGGTTTGCTATTACTATTGGTACATCGGTTTTTACAATTGACAGCATCTTAAACAAGCTTGATACTACAAATTACGTTCACCAAACAGACAGCGGTTTATTATATATAGTTTATGATAAAGATTTACAATTTTATAAAGCAGAAGATCAATTTCCGTTTACAAACAGTTTTCAAACCAACCAACCATTTTCAATACCCGATACTTCTTTGGTATTTCCACCAAGTGGCAAAATTACTCTGACACAAACTTTTTACGATACTATTTATTTTAAAAGCGACCAGATAATAGATAGTGTCCATATCAAACATTTAACTTTTACCATACAATGTAATTCCAACAATCCTAATCCCGGTCAACTTAAATTTACATTCCCCAGTATTAAAAATAATACTATTGCATTTGCAGATTCAATTCCATTGACTTCCGGAGTTAATAATCAAACGGTAAATGAAGATGCAGCAGGTTATATGTTAACATTTACTTCACCTCACAGTGGTTATTCAGTTCTTCCTATCAGATTCGATTATAGTCTTACAGGAACTTCAGGTAATTCTATCGGAAGTGGTCTGCCATCTATTCATGTAGATGTAACCGATTTAAGTTATTATGCTATGTACGGTTATGCCGGTTATACAAACTTACTAGGTAATACGGGCGTTACAGATTCTATCTATTTATCGATACTTGATCAGGATATTCTCAAAAATTATAATATTCAATGGGCCGATCCAAGACTAAAGTTATTTGTTACAAACAGCTATGTAATTATGCCTATCAGGTTTTATGCCTCGAACATGTCAACAAATTCTCAAGCAATAACCATAAATTCTTCAGTCAATCCTGTTGATCTGCCTTATCCAAATAATATGGGAAGCATAGTGAATGATTCTGTTGTGTATTCCAAATCTAATACAAATTTGTTTGATGCAATTCAGCAGAAGCCGGGATATATCAAATTCCATTTCGATGCCTGGTCAAATCCGGATAAAAATACCGGGATTGAAAATATTGTTGTCGATACCAGTTCTCTTAAAATTAAAGCTGAATTTTATCTTCCAATCTGGTTCAGGTCCGGTGGATTTGGCACAACCGATACTATGAATTTCGACATTGAAAAAACTGCAGGGAAAGATTTAGATTCTATAGAATATATGCTTTTCAGGGTTGTATCGGAAAATGGAATGCCTGTTGATATGAGTCTTCAGGTATATTTTACAGATTCGCTTTGTACAACTATTTATGGAACATTATACAATACAAAGAAAGATACTATTTTGAAAGCAGGAATATTGGGACCAGATGACAGAGTTATAAGTCCAACCAGAGAAATATTAACCACGACGTTTAATCCGGATCAATTGAAAGCATTAAAGCAAACAAAGAAACTTCTGATAAAAGTATTCTTGAATACTGCTGAATGGAATAATACCAATGGCAGGTATGTAAAATTCTTTTCGGATTATAACTTTAAATTATCTTTTGCCGTTAAGTTTCAGGCCAAATTCGGAGGATATTTTTGATTCAAATTTTTGAACTTATGATACGACGAATCATAGTCTATTCAATTTTCTGCATATTTTGTGCAAATTTATTAGCACAGGAATGCAATACTCTTTATTTCATGGACAGGGTTCCTCAATCAAATCAGTTGAATCCGGCATTTCAGCCCAAATGCGATTTTTTCCTTGAATTACCAAGTATACAATACAATTTTCGCAATAGTTTCAGCTTAAATGATATTTTGACAATTCATGGAGATTCTTTGATTACGCCATTAAATCCGAATTTTAATGTAACTCAATTTCTTCAAAATTTAAAAAGCAAAAACAGCTTATATAATAATTTTCAGGTAGATTTATTTTCTTTGGGTTTCCGCGTTAAAGACATGTATTTTATATTAGGCTTATCTGCAAAATCAGATATGGATATTTCATTTCCACGGGATTTAGCCAGGTTATTGCTCACTCAACAATTCGATTCAACTTCTGTTTATGATTTTAAAAATTTTGGTGCTAATGCAACAACATATGGTGAGTTATCTTTGGGAGTATCAAAAAACTATAATGATGAAATAACTTTTGGAGTTCGCGCCAAATTACTTTCCGGAATCTTCAATATGACAACCAAAAACAATAAGTTCGACATTTATTCTACAGTTGAAAATGATAGTCTTTATAGGTTTAATATTCAGTCCGACTTAAATATTTTAGCTTCATCTGCTTATTTTAAAGTTGATTCTGATTCATCAGGAAGATTAAGAATTACTCCTAAAGATAAACCTTATAATTATTACAAGCCATTCAGAAGCATGGGAGTTGGCTTGGATTTTGGCGTATCTTATACAGGGATAGAAAAATTTGTACTTTCGGCAAGTTTATTGGATTTTGGTTTTATTAAATGGAAAAATGACGAGTACGATTTTAAATTGAAAGGTGATACTTCATTTGCAGGTGTAAATATTAACATTTTGGGTAATGAATCCAATATTTCTCAAAAATTTATTGACTCATTAAAGAATGTATTTAAATTTACCAAAACAAGTACTACTTATACTACCTGGTTACCAACAAAACTCTATCTGGGATCTGAGTTCATACCTGTTCCTTTTTTTAGTTTGGGGTTTCTTTCTTTATCGGAATATTACCGGCAACAATTTTATCAGCAATTTATGTTGTCGGCAAATTTGCGCCTCTGCAGGATGTTTATGTTATCTACAAGTTATTCAGTATTTGACAATGGTTTTTCAAACATTGGAGTTGGCTTGTCATTCAGGCTTTCCCCTCCGGTTGTATATTTCATACCTCTTAATATGTACTTTATTTTTGATAATATTCCTATTCGATTTTCAAATAAAAATCTACCAGTCCCTTACAAATTGAACACGTTTAATTTCCGCTTTGGAATGAATATTGTTTTTGGATGCGGACAACAAAGAAAATTGAGAGACAAACCTTTAATTGTGGAATAAAATTATTCTTGATTCTTGTTTCTTTATAAATAATTAACTTTGAGATTATTTTTATCATGCAAGGATGAAATTATTTTTAACCTTTCTGCTTTTATTTTTTATAGCTTATTATTTTCTTAAAGCCTTAATCAGGTTGATTAATGTTTTTCTTAGTAATGGAAATCAGGGTAGTAATAATAAATGGCCTCACAATAAAAAAGGAAATATAACTATTGAAAATCCCGAAAAACTTAAAAAACGTTTTGATAGAAATAATGGTGAATATATAGATTATGAAGAGATAAAATAAGATACAGGAAATTACAATTAATAAAAAAATGTGCAGGCAATTAAGCTTGCACATTTTTATTTTTTTTAAACCTGTCACTTAATTATATCAGGATACCTATATACATTGCCCTCGTAATTGCGGATAAGTACATCGCCTTTATCCCGCCCGACAAAATATTCAGGTAGTAAAGGAATTTTTCCACCTCCGCCAGGTGCATCAATTACATAATGAGGTACAGCATAACCGCTGGTAAATCCTCTCAAACCGGAAATTATTTCTAAACCTTTACTCACAGGAGTACGAAAATGAGTAGAACCCAAAATAGGATCGCATTGATATATATAATAAGGTCTAACTCTGATTTTAAGTAACCCCTGCATTAACTTTTTCATTGTTTCAACATTATCGTTGATGTCTTTTAAAAGTACTGTCTGGCTGCCTAACGGAATACCTGCATCAGCTAACCTGTTGCACGCTTCAGTAACTTCACTAGTCAATTCATCAGGGTGTGTAAAATGAATGCTCATGAAAAACGGGTAGTATTTTTTCAAAATACTCATGAGCGTACGCGTAATACGTTGTGGTAAAACAACCGGTACCTTAGTTCCCATTCGAATGATTTCCAGATGCGGAATCTGTCTTAAATTCGATAACAGATATTCAATATGAGAATCAGGCATTGTTAGTGGATCTCCACCTGAAATAAGAACATCGCGAATTTCAGTATGATTGCGAATATATTCAATTGCGGGCGCCCAAGCCTTAATCCCAATATGACATTTGTCTTTTGCTACCATATGCGAACGCGTACAATAACGACAATAAGTAGAGCAAAAACCCGTCACGAGAAATAATACCCTGTCGGGATAACGATGTACAATATTTGAGACAGGGCTGTCATGTTCCTTCAAGTAAAGGATCGCTGGCCTCACCTTCCGAAGCTATCATTTCATAAAATGTAGGTACAACGGATTTTCTGATAGCCTGCGAACGTATCCTGCCTGCAATAAGACTTGCATAGTAAGGAGTAATCCTTAATGGTAATTTGTCATTCTTCTTTTCAGATGGTTTGACTTCTTCGTCGGTGAGATGAATGAGCTTTTCAAGCTGCGAAGTAGTGGTTATACTGTTGCGAATTTGCCATTGCCAACTGCACCAGTCTGTAGGATTGCTTCCTGGAAAATGCTGTGAATAAAATTCAAGCGAGTGTTTGCTAAATCCAATTTTATCACTTGATTTCCTTAAGCCTGTTCGTTCTTCAATGAAACTTTCTGTATAATTATTAATTTGTTGCTGACTCGGAGGCTCTGCATCTTCAATTACAACCTCTAAGTTTTTTTGTGATTCGACCAAATTGGTGTTTTTCATTTTTAAAGTTAATAATAGGTTCAACGCTACTTATAGCCGACAAAATACTTATATGACTTTATTATGTACCATATGTATTCTGAAAGACCTGCAATAATATAAAGTTTTTATAATATATTGGTGAGGACAATAATTTTTTTTATCCCCACCTGTAAATCAAGTAAATCTGTAATTCCGAATTATAAGCAAATAAATTGTTAATAACTTTTACCGAAACATACAGGTTTTTCTGCGTTTTTAACGAAGAGTAAAGAAATATGTTTAGAAAAAATCAAGAAATTTTAGGGAGAGATAGAAATTTATGAATTTAATCCTGATTCTTCCGATAGCTTTGGAGGGCTTTATGAAAGTGCTTTTAGTGCCTTACATACAAAATTATTAAAATAGATTATAGGAAATCTCCTAAGCTCAAGTACCTTTATAATAGTGGAAACAATTTCATCAACAGACAAGGTCATACAATTAAAAGTAATATCAGGAGAAGTATAATCAGTGTTCTTCCCTTCAAAATAATCGCGGAATTCTTTTCTTTTTTTATCAATATCAATTGCTGTTGAACGAGCTTTCTCTAAAGTAAGATTATATCTCTCGCTTATTATAGCTGCACGCCACTCAAGTGGCGCTACAAGGCTAATATGAAGTGAATTTTGTAAATCACGAGTAATTGCAATGCCTCCTCTACCGACTATAATCGCATGACCTTGAATGGCAATTTCACGAATTACTTTTCCAATAGTGTTTCTTATTTTGCGATCGCTTTGATAGTATTGTGAAAAAGAACTGAAGAAATCTTCAAGCATGCCTTTTTTTTCGTAGTCAAAAACGTATTTGATTTTTGAAGGATCCAATTGCAGTTGTCTGGCTGATTCATCGAGGATTTCCTTGCTATACCATTTCCATTGACATTTAACTCCAGCTTTGTCTTTATATTCCGACAGAACTTCTGATAATCTTTGTGCAATTGTTTTAGCCGGGCATCCATATTCTCGCGTAATGGTAATTACAGGACCAGGGCCTGATTTTTTCAATTGGGATTCTTCATATCTTTTTTTCAGATAATTTAATAAATCACCCTGCATAGCAGTTAATTTATTTTAATTCACATCAAATACTAAAGTTAGCACATATTACAACAGAAATCAATAAAAAAAGATAAAAAGTTAAATTGTTTTCTAAGAAGCTGTTTTGGATTTTTGATTTAAGGCATTTCTTTTATTCTTCTTGGTAAAATCTTTGTGATTTTGTGTATTGGTGGCTATATTTTTTTATATTTTTTTGCCACAAAGATACTAAAACACTAAGAAACACAAATTCCAAAACAGCCTCTAATAGTATTATTGAGAAAAATCTACGTTTTTTATTTTAGTTTACAGGTATTGTCATTTCAAACATAAATCCTGAACCTTCAGAGCTGGAAATTTTATATTTACCATTTACTGTTTTTACCCTGCTCATAATATTTAATAATCCAATTCCCCCTGAAGGACTATTGGTAGTTGAATCTATATTAAATCCCTTTCCATCATCTTTGTAATAAAGTTTTATATAATTATCTTCTTCATACATCTTAATTTCAATATTTGATGCATTTGCATGTTTTATGGTATTATTTACTAATTCTTTAACTATCCGGTAAACCACGATTTCAATACTTTGGTTAAAACGAACGTTTTCCAGATTTTGGTTAAAAACTATATTAAAAAAATCGCGTTTCATCCCAATAAAAGAATTGATAGCAGCTACACATCCATAGTTATTAAGAACATGTGGACTTAAATCATTTGATATTTCCCGCACAGAAGTAATTGCTTCTTTTATGAGTGTTTGAATTTGCGGTGTAATATATTCTTTTTTCTTTTTGTCTTCTGTCTCTGCTAACAGTGAAACATACATTTTTAAGCTGGAAAGTAATGGCCCTACTTCATCATGCAGGTCACCTGCAAATTTTTCACGTTCTTTCTCTTCAGTATTAATTATAGTTTCAAATAATTTTTTCTCCATAGATTTTCTTTCAATTATGTCTCGCACAATTGTAAGAATTGCAGGTTTCCCACCATGATTTATTATTTTACTGTTAATTTCAACTGGTATTATCATGCCATTTTTGTGGTACAATTCAATTTCGATATTTAAAATTCTATCATCAGGTTTTAATTTGTCAAATCTTTTTGAAAATATTTCTTGATAGCCAGGCAAAATTTTTTCAATATTACTTCGTTCAATAATTTCAAAATTTTCCTCACCTATCATGTCCATAAGTGTCTGATTGACCTCTATAATTGCGAATTCAAAATCAGCAATGATAATTCCGTCACTGCTGCTATTAAAAACATTAAGAAGCTTTTGTTCACTTTCTTTAATTAACTGCTCTGATCTTTTACGTTCCGATATGTCCCGATCTATACCTAATATTAAAATTTGATCTCCTAAACTTATTATACTACTGGTTACTTCAACAGGAAATGAAATATTATCTTTCCTGTAAAAATTTGTTTCGAAAATAATTGTTTCGCCTGCCATCAATTTTTCAGTCCATAGCATTTTATCACTTATTTTCAAGTCCCGCATGATTTCGTCAGATGGTTTTCCGATTAATTCATCAATAGTATACCCAACATTTCCAAAACTTTTGGATTTGCAGAAACAAGTTTTCCAGAGAATTCTTCATTAGTGCCTACAAGGTGTATTCCATCAGGAGACTTATCAAAAAGGGCTCTGTACCTTTCCTCATTTTCTTTTACAGCTTGTTCTATTCGTTTACGTTTGGTTATATCTTCAAAAAGTAAACTCACACGGTTCTTTGGCATTTTGAATGCCTTAATTATATAAAAGAATATCTCACCTGTATTGCTATAGTATCTGAATTCTTCATTTTCATAAGGTTGTCCTGTCCTGACAACATCAGCCAGAATTTGGTCCAGGTTATATTCCTTAATATCCGGAAAAATCTCAAGAATTCTTTTGCCAATAAGTTCTGATGAATTTATTCCTATAATCTTTTCAGCCGCAGGATTAACTTTTATGACAACAAGTGACTCGTCATCTTCTATATCAGCAAGATTACAAACACAAAGAGCCACCTGCATGTTATAAATAATATCGGTGTATTGACGCACTGCTTCTTCAGATTTATTATCTTCTTCAATTTCGAATTTCAAACGAGAGTTCAGGCTTTCTAATTCCTGATTACTATGAGTGAGATTTGCAATTAATTCTTGATTTTGTTTTTTCAGGTCAAAAGCTTCAATAGCGTTA
Organism: uncultured Bacteroidota bacterium; assembly: GCA_963851385.1. GTDB lineage: Bacteria > Bacteroidota > Bacteroidia > Bacteroidales > DTGW01 > CAWEFA01. The sequence continues at coordinate 71,252 of CAWKPE010000001.1, forward strand.
TCTATCGTTAATTTAAGATCGTTTTTGTCCCAGGGTTTTGTCAAAAAACGATAAATTTTACCTTTATTTATTGCCTGCATTATGGCATCAGTATCTATGTAATTTGTAACCAAAATTCTTATTATGTCGGGGTGAGAAACTGATATAACTTCAAAGAAATCCGTACCAAGCATTTCAATAATCTTATGATCGCATATGACTACTTTAATCTTATTTTTGTCAATAATCTCGAAAGCTTCCTTAATTGAATTTGCTAAAAAAATATTATAACTCTTGCGAAAATTAAATTTGAACCCATCCAGGTTAGTCTTTTCATCATCTACATATAGTATACTGCTAATATTTTTCACTGAACTCATATATCTTAATGCAAATATAAATCTATAAGTGAAAATAATTCTTCCATTTTATACGGCTTTGAAATGTATTTATCGCAACCGGCTTCGATACTTTGTTTTTTGTCAGCCTCCATTGCATAAGCTGTAACTGCAATAATTGGTATATTAGGCTTATTTTTTTTAATAATCCGGGTAGCCTCAAAACCGTCCATTTTGGGAAGTTTAATATCCATCAATATCAAATCAACAGGCATTTCATTACTTATCTTAACTGCATCTATGCCATTATTCGTCCAAAGTAATTTGACCTTGTTAAGTAATAAAGCTTCAAGATATTTATAGTTAGAATTTTCATCTTCTACAATTAATATGGTTTTATCTGGCCACATTTGTTTTTTCCAATTAAATATATTCTCGTTTTCTTTGATATTATTTTTACTTTTTTCAATATACGGGATTTTGACATAAAATGTTGACCCTTTCTTATCTACAGATTCAACAGTAATATCGCCACCAAGCATTTGGGCAAGTTTTCTTGCAATAAATAAACCCAGACCATTTCCTCTATGTACTCTATTTATATCTTTTTCAATTTTTCCAAATTTCTCAAATATATATTCTATCATATCTGTTGGAATTCCTATACCTGTATCTCGCACAAAAAATTGCACAATTGGATTATTTTCTGTTCAGCTTAAGATCATAGCCAAATTCTATTTCGCCTTTTTCTGTAAATTTTAAAGAATTATTTAAAAGATTTGAAATTATTTGCTTTAAGCGAAGGGCATCAGTTTTAATAAATTGTTTATCTATTATTTTTGGATATTTATATTTTAATTCTATTGGTTTGTTTTTTAAATGAATATGGTTTTTAAATACAACCACTAAATCGTTCATAAGTTTATGAACATCTACATTAGTTATATTTATTGGCACGGTTCCCAACTCAATCCTTGATGTATCAAGAAGATCTTCGATTATATTTAACAAGTCGTTAGCGCTGCTTTCAATAACACTTGCATATTCTTTTTGCAAATCTGAATTTTCTATCTGAGAAGTAAATAAATTTGAAAAACCAACTATCGCGTTAAGAGGCGTTCTAATTTCATGCGACATATTTGCTAAAAAAGATGATTTCAACTGATCCAACTCTTCAGCTTTCATATTAGCTCGCTTAAGTTCAGCGTTTTTTTTCTGAAGTGACTTGATAAGCTCATTCTTTTTAAGGTTATGATTAAAGATTTCAATAGCAAGATTAAATATTTTTTTTAGGTCATTACTATTCCAAGGTTTAATTACAAAATGAAAAATTTTACTAACATTAATAGCTTGTAGCAATGTCTCCGCATCAAAATAAGCACTTGTAATCATTCTCACGACATCAGGGAATTCATTTAAGACATTTTCAAGGAATTTGACTCCAGATGTAACGGGCAAATTTTGATCAGCAAGAACTGCTTTTACCTCCCGGGTTCTTAGAATTTCCATTCCTTCTTTTGCAGATGAAGCCAGCAACACATGAAAATCGCGTTGCATAAGGTAATTAAAACTTTGCAGGTTTTCTTTTTCAGCATCTACATACAAAATTGGTTCTTTAGTATTTGTTGTCATAAAACTTTAGGTTCTTTTTGGTACTATATTGATATCTATTTTAGGTTCATAGGCAAGGTAATAATAAATTCTTTATATTAATAATGCCAATATTTAGCTTATCAAGAAGTGAACGTTGAATCTCTACTTGCAGTTTAAAGGATGCAAATTCTTTTTTAAGTTGGGCCAATTGTGATTTTGATTTTGGGGACATCATAGAATTGATTTTTAAAAAATCAATAACCTGCATGACCTGTGTAAATATAACAATAAAATGACAGTTGTTCTTAATAAAGAATTAGATAAGTTTATGTAAAATATTTCTGAAAAATTAATATAAGAGATTATATGTAATGGAACTTATCAATGAATATGCCTGAGACTGACTATAATTATTCCTGTAACATATGCCAGTAACCACCATAAATAGGCAAATCTGGAATACAGGTGCAGAGGTTTTTGCACCTTTGTAGTCTGACCAAACGCCAATCTTTGCTTCCATAAAAAGACACAATCAACTAACATACCCAGCAAAGCTGAGTAACCAAATATTCCATGAGAAGATAAAGCAGTATGTGTAGAACCTATAATCATACAAATTGTAGCAGTAATATCAAGTATAACTCCAAATGTTAAAAAAAACAAGACCAGGTTGCTTACTATTTTTTTTATTTGCTCGATTATGATAGCAATTGAATATGATATAAGTGCAATATTGACTATAAGTATTCCTGCAATTACGATTCTTGACATTTGAATTTCAAATTTTAGAGAGTTAAAGAATACAAAGAAAATTAATTAATATTAATTTTTAATTATTATCCATCAAAAAACCTTGTTGGTTCTTACCAACAAGGTTTAAAGAAAACGCACTTATTACTTATTTAATATTTTTGTTTTCTTCTATTCTGTCAATAATGTCTCTGATTTTTGATAAGAAGAGATTTTTATATCAATTAAGTCATCAAGAGAGAAAATATTTTGAAAATCAAGCAGCATTATGCATTGACTTTCATGTATATATAATCCTTTAATATCACCGGAAGTGAAATATTTTCCAATATTTGGTGTTGGTAAAATATTTTTCGAAGGTATCTCAAATGCATCACCAATGGTTTCATAAAAAATAGCGAATTTTAAAACGTTCTCATAAATTTTTGTCTCAATCACAATGATTTTACCAGTATCTCGAATAAAATCAGAATTCATTCCGATTTTCTTTTTAAGATCAATAACAGGTAAAATCTCATTATTAACATAGACATTGCCAATAACAAATGATTTTGTATTGTGGCATTGTTCAAATTTGTAATCTTTGGAAAAACCTGCGATTCTTGGAAAATTAGCTGCAAACCAATCTTCATCGATATGAAATGCAAGGTAAAATTCGTCGCATTTTTGAATGAATCTTGAACTAAATTGTATAAATGGTCGCATAGTATTTATTTATTAATTTCATAACCAAAATTATTCCTATGTGATCCTATTTATTTCAGCATATTCACTACATTTCAAACAAAAAACTCCCCAATTTTTCAGACATAATCCACTTATATGTCCTGTCGGTAATTACTCATGCATTATTTCCTTTCCTTAGTGTAAACAAAAAAGCCGCTCAGAAAAAAGCGGCTTTTTATATTTCAGAGAAGATTTGTTTATTGTTTTTCAATTCTCATTTTATAGAATGAACGCCATACAAAATATAAGGCAATAATAAAGAACACAATACCAACATATGGTGCAACAGGACGGAAACTTGCTGAAATAGCAATTTCCATTGCAAGCAAACCAAACAAAGTAGTAAACTTGATAATTGGGTTCATAGCAACAGAAGATGTATCTTTAAAAGGATCACCAACAGTGTCACCAACGATAGTAGCATCATGCAAAGGAGTACCTTTTTCCTTCAAGTCAACTTCAACAACTTTCTTAGCGTTGTCCCAGCAACCACCAGCATTTGCCATAAATATTGCCTGAAATAAACCAAACACGGCTATAGAAATCAGGTAGCTGACAAAGAATGATGCAGCAGCAAAAGCAATCCTGGGCTCGGTACTATTTGCTTCGCGGCCCGAGATGAAAGCAAATGCCAATGCAAATAAAAATACAGCAGGAAATATGTTCCACATTCCATTCTGTGCATATTGCGTACATATCTTAACAACTTCCTTAGATTTTTCTGTAGATGCTTTCTTATCAGCATTTGGATCAAGGTTGATATTTTTCTTGATATACTCAACTGCACGATATGCACCTGTTGTCACAGCCTGAGTAGATGCACCTGTAAACCAGTAAATGACAGCTCCACCGCATAGAAATCCAAGAATTGTCCATGGGTTCAAAATATTTAGAATTTCTTCAGGATTAACATGAAGAACATTTTTGATAACCAGAATCAATGAGAAAATCATTGTTGTAGCTCCTACAACGGCAGTACCAATTAAAACCGGTTTTGCAGTAGCTTTAAATGTATTTCCTGCACCATCGTTTGCTTCCAGATAATGTTTAGCTTTTTCAAAATCAGGTTTGAAACCAAAATCTTTTTCAATTTCATCAGCAACATTAGGAATACTTTCAATAAGTGAAAGTTCATAAACCGATTGTGCATTATCTGTTACAGGTCCATAACTGTCAACTGCAATGGTTACAGGACCCATGCCAAGTAAACCAAAAGCAACAAGACCAAATGCAAAAATTGAAGAATAAACCATAAATTGATCAAGTCCAAAAGTACTTGCAAAATAAGCTATAAACATAAGCAAGAAGAAAACAAGGCCCATCCAGAAAGCACTGAAATTACCTGCAACAAAACCTGAAAGAATGGTTAACGAAGCACCACCTTCACGACCTGCACTTACAACTTCCTGTACATGCGATGATTTAGGACTGGTAAAAATTTTAGTAAATTCAGGAATAAGTGCACCTCCTACAGTTCCACAACTAATAATAGTAGAAAGAATAGCCCAAAGGTTTGGGTTTTTCATACCTACTGATGTGGCAGGACCAATAAGAAAATAACTTGCTACAAAAGTAACAATAATAGACATAATAGATGTTATCCAAACTAAATTTGTAAGTGGTTGTTCAAAATCAAGATCATCTTTTTTGCTATACAAAGCTTTGCTTAAAGCTCATTAATCCAAAAGGAAACAATAGAAGTAATAATCATCAGAATGCGCATGACAAATATCCAGGTAAGAAAAGTAGCCTGTAATGCAAATCTGGAAGTTTCATCAATATCCTGGCACCATGCCAACAGCCAGTACAATAAATGAAATCAGAGCAACACCTGTTACACCATAAGTTTCAAAACCGTCGGCGGTAGGTCCAACACTATCACCTGCATTATCACCTGTACAATCGGCAATAACACCCGGATTACGGGGATCATCTTCACCAATTTTAAATACAACTTTCATCAGGTCAGAACCAATATCAGCAATTTTAGTAAAAATACCACCGGCAATACGAAGAGCAGAAGCTCCTAATGATTCACCAATTGCAAAACCAATAAAACAGGCACCGGCTAAATGACGCGGCATCAAAAATAAAATGATAAGCATCATGATAAGTTCAACACACACTAACACAACACCAATACTCATACCAGAATTTAAAGGTATGTTAAGAAGTTTTAAAGGTTTGCGCTTCAAGCGAAGCAAAAGCCATTCGGCTGTTTGCCAAAGTATTCATACGAATACCAAACCAAGCAACTCCATACGAACCTAAAATACCAACAACTGTCCATGAAAGAATCAGCAATACACCACCAACGCCTGAACCTTGTAAAAATCCAAAATAAAAAGCAACACAGGCAGCAATGAACAGGAATAGATAAATAAGAAATTTACCTTGCTGGATTAGATAGGTTTTACAAGTTTCGAAAATAATTTTTGAAACATCTAACATCGATTGATGAGCCTTCAGACTTCTTAACTCTCACAAACTGGTACAAACCAAATATCAGGCCTAATAAACAAATAACAAAGCCCAACATAAGCAATGAGTTCTGTCCATGGGATAAATTAGGAATTTTAAGGTCTGCTTCACTTGCCATTGCAATTACAGGTAAAAGCAATACACTAAGTAAACTAAAGATTTTCTTCATGTTAACTAAATTTTATCTGAAACATATTTATTAAAAATGAAGCGCAAATTTATAAATACTTGGACGATTACAATGAATTTTTTTCTACATTTCATCCTTTTTATTAAAGTTAATGATATTTAATCGAATCCTATCTAAAAATATTTGTGCCTGTTGTTATTAAATTTAAATCTTAATAACAGATTTTTAACATCTGTGATCACTTAAGTTTTGACATTATTTTTAACATTTTATATCATTAAATTTCAGACATTTGCCATTAATACATCTACATTTTTTATCCAGCAAACTATTAAATAGTCTTAAATACTTCAATTTTTTAATCTATTTTCTTTTGTCAGTTGTTAATTCCGAATGACATTATAAAACTAAAAATTCATCGTACTATTTATAAGTCATTTTTTAAATATTTTGGAATGATGAACAGTACAATTTTTTTGTTATTAATATTCAATTTACTTCAATTTGATTCTACTAAATTATTTGAATCAAACAAGGTTCAGGTAATGAAATTTGACCAGTTTAAACCAAATCTTCACAAGCAGAACGATACAATATATTTAGTAAATTTCTGGGCAACATGGTGTGCTCCCTGCCGCGAAGAAATGCATGAAATTCAGAATGCAGAAAATAAATATTCAAAAAAGAAATTCAAGATTTTGCTGGTTAGTCTTGATTTTCCAAATCAGCTTAAAAGTCGTCTTATACCCTTTATTCGTTCTAATCAGATAAAATCAAAAGTAATATTACTTGATGATCCTGATCAAAATCGATGGATTGATTTAGTTGATCCTGATTGGTCAGGTGAAATACCTTTTACAGTCATTTATGGGAAAGATTTTAGAGAATTCTATTCCCATTCATTTAAACCTGATGAATTGGATTCTATTCTTAAACGTAAACTTAGTTCACAATGAAAATTAAACAATTAAATAAAATGAAAAGACAAATATTAATAATCGTAAGTATCTATCTATTTGCGGTGCCTCTGGCATTCTCACAAGGATACAAAGTAGGTGATATTGCATCGGATTTTAATTTAAAAAATGTCGATGGCAAATACATTTCTTTAAAAGATTATTCAGAAGCAAAAGGTGTCGTGGTAATTTTTACGTGCAATCATTGTCCATATGCACAGGCATACCAGGATAGGATTATTGCAATTGACAAGAAATACAAACCGTTGGGTATTCCTGTAATTGCTATTAATCCTAATGATCCGAAAATTGTTCCCGACGACTCCTATGAAAAAATGATAGAAAGAGCTAAAGAAAAAGCATTCACTTTCCCTTATGTTTTGGACGAAACACAAGAGATTCATCGAAAATATGGAGCAAAACGCACACCTGACGTATTCCTTTTGCAAAAAGTTGGTAAAGTTTTTATAGTGCGATATATTGGAGCAATTGACGACAATTATGAAGACGCTTCAAAAGTAATGCATCCATATCTTGTCAATGCCATTGATGCTCTTTTAGCAGGTCGTTCTCCGGAACCTTCATTTACAAAAGCTATAGGTTGCAGTATTAAAGATAAACAAGACAACAATTAAAAAGATTAAAAATCGAAAGATTTAATTTGTTTGAAAAAAAGTTCATTACTTGAAAAAAATGGAATGGTTAATAAGTTATCCTTTCAAAAATATTTCCGAACAATTATTTCATAGTAAAATCTTTTTTAGAAAATTTCTATCCAGCCCAACCATCGCGATCGAGACTGCGGTATTGAATAGCCTCGGCCAAATGGTTTGGCCCGATGTTTTCTGATTTTTCAAGATCTGCAATAGTGCGGGAAACTTTTAATATCCTGTCATAAGCCCTTGCAGATAAACCAAGTTTTTCCATTGCATTTTTAATTAATGACTGGCAGGCAGCATCAAGTTCACAATGTTTACGCAAAAGTTTCGATGTCATTTGAGCATTACTATGTATATTCTTCTGTTCCTTAAAACGCTCTTCCTGTATTTTACGAGCTTCTGCAACACGCGTACGAATAGTACTACTAGCTTCAGTTGAATGTTTGTCAGATAATTTGTCAAAAGGAACCGGCACGACTTCAAGATGAATATCTATTCGATCAAGCAAAGGACCTGAAATGCGATTCAGGTATTTTTGTACAATGCCCGGTGAACATACACATTCCTTTTCAGGATGATTATAAAATCCACATGGACATGGATTCATTGAAGCAACAAGCATAAAGCTGGCAGGATATTCGACGCTGAATTTTGCACGCGACACCGAAACTATTCTATCCTCTAATGGCTGACGCATAACTTCCAGTACTGTCCTTTTAAATTCCGGTAATTCATCCAGAAACAACACTCCGTTATGTGCAAGAGAAATTTCACCAGGTTGCGGGAAAGTACCTCCTCCAACCAATGCAACGTCGGAGATAGTATGATGGGGACTACGGTACGGACGGGTTGTCATCAAAGATGAATTTTTCCCCATTCTACCTGCCACGGAATGTATTTTAGTTGTCTCAAGTGCTTCCTGCAATGTCAATGGAGGCAATATAGTAGGAATACGTTTTGCGAGCATTGTTTTTCCGGCACCCGGAGGACCAATCATAATAATATTATGCCCTCCTGCTGCAGCAACTTCCAAAGCTCTTTTCACATTTTCCTGACCTTTTACATCTGAAAAGTCAACATCGTAATTTGATGCATTGGCATAAAATTCATCTTCTGTTTTAACTACAGTCGGTTCAAAAGTAACAGCACCAGTGAGAAAATCAATCACCTGTTTCAGGTTTTCCACACCATAAACTTCTAGGTTACCTACAACAGCAGCTTCCCTGGCATTTTGTTTAGGAAGTATGAAACCTTTGAACCCTTCTTCACTTGCCTGAATGGCAATGGGCAATACTCCTTTGATTGGTTGCAGTCCGCTATCAAGGCTAAGTTCACCCATCATCAGATATTTATCGAGTTTATCAGAAACAATTTGTTCCGACGAAGCCAGAATTCCTATTGCAATTGGCAGATCATAAGCAGAACCTTCTTTACGAATATCAGCCGGGGCCATGTTAATTACAATCTTTCGGCCAGGTATTTTGTAACCATTCGATCTTAATGCAGAGTCAATCCTTTGCTGGCTTTCTTTTACCGCGTTATCCGGTAATCCTACAATAAAAAAATTAATACCCTGGGAAACATCAACTTCTATAGTTATGGTAGTAGCTTTTATGCCATGTACGGCACTGCCGAAAGTTTTTACAAGTATAGGCATTCGTGTTTAATAATTTGTCAATGGTTCACGGTTGACAGTTAATAAAAAAAGAAGATTAAATTATTCGTGGTGAAGATACTAAAATGTCATAAAACCTTTATGCTTTTATATGCTTATTATGAAATTACATGATTGGTTTAGGTGAGATTATTATCATTTTGGTGACTTTAACATAGGTAACATAATAGAATTTTATTTTTTATCCAAACTAGGTTGCGCGTAAATCAGAGTAAGCATTTTTCGAATTTTTGGTAAAACAAACAGGTATGCCATGGAACCTGCTAAACACAGTACACCTCCTATGACCAATGTAGCTGGTGCGCCAATTAATTTGGCTGACCAACCTGCAAGAAAACTTCCAAATGGAGCCGTACCCATGAAAGCCATTGTATAAAAACTCATCACCCTGCCACGTTTTTTTTCATCTACAATTGTTTGAATAATCGTATTGCTGGATGCCATTTGAAAAATCATTCCGAGGCCTGTAAATAGTAAAATGAACAGGGAAAAATAAAAATTCCTGGACAATGCAAAAACAATAATTCCGCAACCAAAAATAATAGTTGATACCGGGATCAATTTTTCAAGACCTGCCACAGTTTTTCTTGATGCCATATACAATGAACCGACCAAAGCACCTATCCCGGTTGCAGCCATGAGAAAACCAAAAGTGTGCGATGAGCCATGAAGAATTTTACCTGCAAAAACAGGCATCAGGATGGTATAAGGCATTCCAACCAAGCTAATCAAACCAAGCAGTAATATAAGAGTTCGGATAGTTATGTTACTAAATGTATAATAGAAGCCTTCACTAAACTCCTGGAAAAAATTTTTCTCTACTTGCAATTTGAAATCGCGTTTTATTCTTATAAATGATAAAGTGGTAATCACGAATAAATAACTTATTCCATTAATCAGGAAACAATATCCTTCACCGAAATATGCAATTAATACTCCGGCAATAGATGGACCTATAAGGCGTGCAGCATTTACCATCGATGAGTTTAATGCTATGGCATTCCCTAAGTCCTGTTTGTTGTCGACCATTTTTATAACCAGTGATTGCCGGGCAGGAACATCAAAAGCATTGATCATTCCGAGAAAAGTACCAAGAACGATTATTTGCCATACCTCTAATTTATGCATAAAAAACAAAATGCATAAAATAAAGGCCTGAGTCATTGCCAAAATCTGGGTTGAGAGCAATACTTTATACCGGTCAATCCTGTCGGTAACAACTCCGGCATATGGACTCAATAAAAAAGTAGGTAATTGCCCTGCAAATCCTACCAATCCTAAAAGCATCGGCGAATGTGTCATCCTGTAAACCAACCAGGGTGTTGCAATACGTTGGGTCCAGGTACCAATTAATGATATGCTTTGCCCGCTGAAAAAAAGTAAATAATTTCTGTACCGTAATGACCTGAAAGTATTTTTTATATTCATGAGAATAAAAATTGCTTAACCTGTTAATGTACTTCAATTTAATGTCGCACAAGATCGCTAACTTTTTTAGTTGCCGGTCTCTCCCGCAATACAGCCCACATGTCACTCCGGCGAACCTTCATGCAACAACGTCCTTACTTTTAAGTAATATTCATCATCTTTTGTGCTTATACCCTTGAATTTAATTTCTTTAAGCATGAAGGTTTCATCCTGTCTGATTTGAAAATATCCCGCTTCAAATTGCTAATTTATAACAATTAATTATTTGACAATATATTTTATGAATTCCGTTGAATTATTAAATGAAGACTGAAAAGTAAATACTTCTGATAGTCTATTACCAAAAGAATTAAAATAAACATTATTAAACTGCTCATAACATTATAACATTCAGCCCACCTGCCACGGCAACTTCTAATGCTTTCTCAGCATAGAAAGTCAATAACCTGTTTATTGAATTATTAATAATAAGTATGTAATTTAGTCTTTGATATAATGCTTCGTTTCTCATTTTACTTTTTTGTATTAGATAATTTAACGCTTTGATAAAATAATTCAATTATGCCTGATAAATCTGAAATTTTAAAAAAGCTGAATAACGTTAGATTAATAGATATTGTAAAAAACTATAAACAATTTGGTTATGATGAAGATATCAGAAATACAGCTTTATCAATTTTAGCTGAACGGAGAATTGATGAAGAAATTCTGAGATTAACAGGAAATGATAAAAATAATACGTTTGAATCTGCAAAAGATATTTTATTGATGTGTACTAAAAATTCGAAATTAGCCTTTACATTTTATGGTCTTATGATTACTGCAAAAATATTGTCATCACTATTTGGAAGAAATTCAGATATTATGGGTATTGTATTCCTGATGTCAGCTCTTTTTTTTGTAATATGTTTTTTGGTTTTCTTACTCAAATCTTTTTTTGATCAGATGAGTTTTTACAAAAATCTCGGAAAAAAAATTGGTTCCGGAGATCAATTAACCTATTTTTTAATAGGTATGCCATTGTATGTAATCTTTTATTTTTATTATAAGAACAAGATGAAAGAAGAGATACAGGAAATTGAATAACAACTTTATAATTTATTTAGCTTCAAACAGTATATTCGCATTTCAGCGGGGTTATTAATTTTCATATTTCAGGAATTATCAGTATTCAAAAAACGTACACTTTTTTTCAAAGATAATTTTCGCAGAGCAGGTGAAACTGATGCTGTTACAGCAACTACCAGCAAAGTAACAGAACCGCCAAATATTACAGAAGGAATAAGACCCATAATTTTTGCAGCCAGTCCGGATTCAAATGCTCCTAATTCATTCGACGAACCGATAAATATGCTGTTCACTGCTGCTACCCTGCCACGGATTTCATGAGGAGTAAAAAGCTGAAGTATTGTAGCCCTGATAATAACACTTACACTGTCAAAAGCGCCGCTTAATACAAGTATGATTACCGATACATAAAATATCTTTGAAAGTGCAAAAGCAATCATACAGATTCCGAATCCTGCAACACAAGTGAAAAGAAGTTTCCCGGTCTCTCTTACCGGAGGATAAAACATGAGTATAACCGACATAATTATTGCACCTACAGCAGGACTAGCCCTTAAAAGGCCAAGACCTTCGGGTCCTACTTTTAATATATCCGAGGCAAAAACCGGCAACATGGCCACAGCTCCTCCAAAGAATACAGCAAACATGTCCAGAGAGAAGGCTCCTAAAAGAAGCTTGTTGTTAAATACATACCTGATTCCTTCATGGATGCGGACAAAAATATTTTCAACATTTTCCGCAACAACAAATATCGAGGTACTTTTAACTTTCATCAGTAACAGGAATGAAAACAGGTAAAATGAAAAGACAGTAATATAAGCAGCAATAATTCCTAAGAAACCATATATTAATCCACCTATGGCAGGACCCATAACGGCTGCAACCTGCCAGTTGGCACTGTTCCATGTTGCAGCGTTTGCATACAATTCGCGAGGAACCAGCTGACCTAAAAAAGCTGTATTCGCAGGCATCATTATGCCTCTTGTCAGACCTGTGAGAAAAATTGCAACATAAATCGGGAATGTCCCAAACAATTTGTAACAATTGAATGATGGGATGCTGTAAATTAATAACAGAACCGAACCGAACATCAGAATAAAAGTTGTATAACTTATTATTTTCTTACGGTCCCATAAATCCACAAAATGACCTGCAAATAAAGCTATGCTTACTTGTGGAATTACTTCGGTAAGTCCGATTATACCTAAAGCTAAAACATTTTTTGTAAGGCTGTAAATCTGCCATCCTACTACAACAGTTTGCATCAGGGTTGCCATTGTAATGAAAGAACGAAAAGCGAGAAAGAATCTGAAATTTTCAACTTTCAGCACAGCAAAAGCATCATTAGAAAATTGTTTATTCATTTAATTAAAATAAAGATGCAAAAATATATAAGTGAAATGAATGAAGAAAATATTAACATTTATAAATCAATGTCGTTTAGTTAAGCAGTTTTATATCATTGGTCATACTTCGACAAGCTCAGTATGACCTCATTTTATTGTCACCCTGAGCTTGTCGAAGGGTGTTTCGTTCCTTAACTAAACGACATTGATTTATAATATAAAACCAAGACCCCACGCTTTTTAATAAAATAAAAACCCGGCACTAAACCGGGGATTGAAATACTATTTTGAATTTTAAATTTTAAACTTACAGCGTTCTGATAAACGATACAATCGCCACCGCTGATCCTTTCTTGCCATCGATAAATGAAATTATCAGATGATAAGCACCGGTTTTCTGGCATTGAAAATTTACTGATTTTACACTTTGTCCGGTTGCAGGATTGTATGTACTTCCGTACAATTTATTCATATCATATAATTGTACCATAGCTTTTCCTTCGGAACCATCAGCATTACAAACGGTAAACCGGTACTCGGTATTTTTACTTAAAACCATTGTATAGCGTTGTTCGGGGGCTTTACCATCAGCGCCTGCTTCCGGGAGTTCAACTACAAAATCTTTCAGGTAAGTAGCATCGTCTCCTGCGCTTGCCGCACAAAATTCAACTAACTTAGAACTGGATTGGGCACTTGAATAAGTTTCTCCGAACCAGGCTAAGAAAATAAAGCTAATTAGAAAGGGAAATATTTTTTTCATATTACATTCTGATTAACCTGTTACGTACTCCTTCTATTGTTTCTGTAATGTTCTTCAATTGCGTATCAGTTATATTGACAATGCTTTTTTCAGTTTGTTTTATGGTAAGCATACCATTTTCCTCTATATATTGAGGCTCACCTGATACATAAGTAATATTTACGTCGTCAAATTTACTTTTTATTGATTTAAATTCATTTACATAATTCTTAAAAATTGGATCTTTTGCATAAGAAGACAATAAAAGCATCAAATCCGTAAGAATAATTTTTTGCTCTCCGATTTTTTCCATAAGCTTTGGATCCGGTTGTTCTTTTGCTACCTGAACTGTAATATAAATACCTTCAATCCATGCTCCGGCAATGATAAGGGCACTTAGATTTCCTCGTTTTCCTCATCCGCAACGAATAGTCCATCTGGTTAAAACTATGAACAGAAATAAATTTAAGAGAATCAATGTTTGAGTTATTTGTAGCAAGGCGTTTTAAAGTAGTAAAATCAAAAAACTGACCTACATTAATTGCATTGGCCAAATTTTTAATGGTACTCAGGTAATCAATAACCGAACCTGTTTTGTTGTACATATTAAGATAACCCAAGTCGGCACTAAATACACCCAAAGCAAAAGCCTGCGAATAGCTTGTGATGTAATTTGACAGTATATTCAGTAGGAGCCAGAAATCCTTTTGAAAAAGGAGCACCCATTGATTTAATCATTGCTGCAATTTCAACAGGAGATGAAATATTATCTGTTATATTTATTACTGCTTCTTCAGGAATATCAACTCCTTTCATTTCTTCATCCAGTGGCACATTCAGATCATGATTTCTACTGAAACTGGTTATTTTCGGGATAAAATATATACCGGCAGCAACAACTACCACTCCTAACGTTATCAGTATTCTTTTTACCATGGTTTTATTTTTCTAAATTTATCAAAACAAACATTGAATATGAATACATTAAATCCCCTGATTATTTTTTCCTCATTCTTATTTTTTCAGGCAGATCCAATAATTTCTTTAAAGCATCAAAATATAATGTCAGATAAAAAAACAAAGTAAAGCACCAGATTATAATCATATTAAACCAATAAGTATCGTAAAATGAACCTTTAAAATGTTTCACCGGAGCATAAAAATGTGCCCTGAAATCGAAATATCCGCGAGGGCTAGGATCCAGATAAATAGGATCAATTTGTTGTATAAGCCTGTGGTTATATTCCAAAAGTTTATTTTTCTCTTTTTCAAACACCTTCTGAACCATATCTGCAAGATGTTCATTATAATAATCGTCATTAAAATTTTTGTAAACCAGAGACTTATTTAAATTTAAGTAATTTAATTTATTATTTTTTCTCTTATCTGCCTTATCATATACTTTCTGATAATAATCCAATAATGAAGTTAAATAATCACGAACCGTTATTGATGCCTCCAAATTGAATTTAGATAAATCGAGTATATTCATGTTTTGAAATTCCACTTCCGGAACAAGCTTTTTCTGAAGAGAGATTTCATTTTTAAGTAACAATAAATTGCCCTTTGTTTTATCAAGCTTTCCTTTTGAGTTTAGTTCAACAGTTAATTGCATCCAGACGTTTGACTAATTCAGGAATATAATAGACTATTTTAAAATTTGAATTACTGATTTCTTTTTCAAGATCATAAAAGTATTTCTCATAACCGTTATCCTTAAATTGCCGAACCATAAGCGCTTCATAACTCCATTTGGTAGGCATTAAATCGGCAATTAACGGTGTTTTGTCAACACTGCTAACATTCCTGTTTAATTTATCGAAACTAAACATCGCACCGCTCAAAACCATCATAGGAATAACCAACAGAGGAATTACAATATAAATGGTAACCACTGAATTGAAAGCAGCTGAAATATTCAGTCCAAGAATATTCGCGAACGCAGCAGTTGTAAATAAAGCAAACCAATAAGAATAGTACATATCTTTAATCCCCAGTACAGTATTTCCGATATATACAAACGTAAGAGTTTGAATTGCAGAAAGCGCAAAGAGTATAAATATTTTAGAAATTAAATAGCTCGTCTTACTTAAATTTAAAAATGCTTCCCGTTTTAATATTTTCTGATCGTGAAATATTTCTTCAGCACTTACAGTTAACCCAAAGAATAATGCAACAATAATGCTCATGAAAATGTAAATTGAAATATTTTCATTTTCGCGGAAAATATAAACATTTGAAGTGGGATCTGCAATATACCTTATTATATAGGAAAGCACAAATGCTAATAAAGGATATTCCAGCAAGTTTAAAATGATATATTGCTTATTGCTAATCTTTGACAGAAAGTCGCGCAAAACATATATTCTGAATTGTTTTAACCTGCCTGGGATATTAAGCGATTTTGGAGGTGCATCTTCAACCTCTTCAACCTGTTCTTTTTCAAAATTAGTTTTGAAATGTTCTTCCCATTTTGGCGGTGAAACTTTTCTGACACCGGTATAATTGCCAAATTCATCCACTACCTGTGCTTCAATAATATTGAAAAGCAATTCAGGATTGACATTTCCGCAAGTAGGGCATTCACCAACATCACTGTTAATTTGTGCATCTATCCGTTTAAAGTACATGACAGCTTCAACAGGATTGCCACTGTAAACCTGGTATCCTCCGGTATCGAGAATAATCATCCTGTCGAACATTTTATAAATATCAGATGAAGGCTGATGAATAACCACAAAGATAAGTTTTCCTTTAAGCGCGAGTTCGCGTAAAAGATCCATAACATTGTCAGAATCGCGTGATGAAAGTCCTGAAGTAGGTTCGTCAACAAAAAGTATGGAAGGTTCCCGGATAAGTTCAAGTGCAATGTTAAGTCTTTTTCGTTGTCCTCCAGATATGGTCTTGTTCATAATGCCACCCACCTTCAAATCTCTTCTGTCGAGCAAGCCAAGATTGACAAGAGTATTATTGACAAGTTGTGTCAGTTCTTCTTCAGTTTTATCCCGAAAACAAAGCTTAGCGCTGAAGTACAAATTTTCAAATACCGTTAAATCTTCAATTAACAAATCATCCTGTGGAATTAGACCAATGACGCCTTCCAGTTCCTTTTTCTGAGTGTGTAAATTAAGACCATTGATTAATACTTCACCATTTGAAGGTTTTTCGATTCCGCACAATACATTAAGCAAAGTTGTTTTACCAGCGCCGCTTGCACCCATGATTCCAACCAAACGGCCATGCGATTCGGCAAAATTTATATTATATAAACCAACATTGCCATTTGGAAATTTATATTCAAGGTTTTGTACAACAAATGATATTTTATTTGCATGAATGTCTACAAGGAAGTGCGCAGCTACATCGGAATAATAAATTGGTTTACCTTTTGGCAGTTTTACAGTACTTCCGTTAGCAAACAGGTATATACGTTTGTTGTTGATTGCAAGGCCATTCAGGAAAAGATCTTCTTCGCCTGTATATTTAAGAAAGTAAAGTTCTACGCTGGGTATTCGAAGGATAAATATGTTGGTATCTAGTTTTTCAGTTTTTATATGTTTACATAGATTCTGGGTTTGATCTTTGTCATTTATAATTATTACGTGAGGATCATTTATTTCAGAAGGTTCATTTTTAATAACAAAGATTTCAATACTTTTAAATTCTTCATGAGAAACATTAAAAACTTCAGCTACTGTATTAATGATGGCCATTCTTTGGTCGGAGAATTTGCGATCGGCATTGATCAATTCAAATAGGCGGACCAAAGCAACAATTTTCTGATTTTGAGTTAGTGTTTTATTTATTTTCCTGCAAATGCCAAGAGTGCGAACAGAGTCAGTGACTTTAGTAAGACGTATTTTTTTTGTTTCCGATTCGCCCTCTTCTTCATCTCCCCACTCAGCATGTTTCTCAAAAAGTGCATAATATTCCTTTGATTGTTCATCGGAGAGTTGCTGTGTAAGAAAATTCTTAACATATTCTCTCTCGTTACTTTCAACACCCGAATCCTGTTTAGCTATAATAGCAAACAGTTGCATAAGGGCTTTCAGAATCTCTTCACTCATAAATTACAAAATTGGAAAACTTAATCTATTATTTATGAATATGAGTACAATTATAGTGAATATTAAGAAACCTCGCAAAACTCTTTCTACCAAAGGTACCTCTTTGGAAAAAGTTAAGTTGTCTTTTACTTCCAATGATCCTATTAATTCAGATATGTAGTACAAGCGAGGTTTAATGAAATTCAACATGTTAAAGACATCTTAAATGATTATTTTTTCATTAACCGGAATATGAAATTTGTTCAAAAGGAACTTCAACAATATCTGCATATTCGTTGCCTGCCTCCTGCATATCCTCATCATCCTCAGGGTAATACCAACGTACAACCACATTGTTTCCTTTTTTATTTAGTTCTTCGAGTTTCATTAATATATCGAGGATGAGCTTTGATGATGCTGTATTAAAATATACCAATCTGAAATTAAAAATTGTTTTTTGGTTTGGACTCTTTGAATATTCAGCAAGCCAATTAAGTATTGGGCCATAGAAGCTGCTTACATCTTCGGGTAAGGAACGACCCGATATTTCCATATTATTTTCTGTTGCATCAAGAATAACGCTAGGAGTATCTTCAGTTCCTTTAATTTTGATTGCTTCCATAATTTCAAATTTAAATTTTTATACTCTTGGAATTGTTGAAGTAAGTAAAAAGAATGAAATATCATCATCTATAGGAAGGAAATGATATTCTAAACGTTTACCGGTTTTTCTCTTTATATCGATAAAACCTAGGCCAGCTCCACCTTTTTCTGATAATCTTCCTTCTTTGATCTGCACTTTATATAGCTCGTTTAGTTCTTCTTTGTCCATGCTGTTAATCTTTTCAAGCATCACTTTCATATCATCGATTTTTGAATTATCTACCGCATTACCTGTAGTAACCGTATATTCAGTTTCACCTTTACTTACCATGAAAATACCTCTTCCTGAATATAAAAAATCGTTGGTACCAAAGTCTTCCGCATGTTTGCTAATATTTTGCAGACATTCAACCATTACATGAAATACTTTTCTCTGTACAGTCCCTGATTCTTCTTCCCTGGCCATATTCGATTCAGTAAGAGAAGTAAATGCTTTTGTAATCTGGTGAGTAATCTCACCTTCATAAACAAGCGTTATTTCATGAGTCTTCATGGTCTTGTAGAATTCGTAGACAAATTCCAAAAAACCTTTAGGATCCTTCTTCATAACAAACATATTAATTTTTATAAGTAACTATTTTTATAAGGACTTATATTGTTTTACTTAAACAGCTTTCTTTTTCAAATTTAAAGAAAATTGGGATACTGTCTATAAAATCCAAAGACTAAAATTCAATCCCAATTAATAATACATCGTCAATCTGCTTATTTTGGCCTTTCCATGATTCAAAATCTTCAATAAAATATTCATAATATTGAGTCATCGAAAAATTTATATTCTCTAAAATAATATTTCTTACCCTGCCCGGAGAATATTTTTTATGTTCCGGTCCTCCTAATTGATCTGCTAAGCCATCGGAATAGAAAAATACTTTGTCTCCTGAAAGAAGATTAATGGCATAATTGGTAAAGGGCTCTTCAGTTTTGCTTCCCATTGGAATTCCGCCAATTGCTTTTCTGTCGCCTTTGTACTCTATTAATTCACCTTTCCGAAGCAAGTACAAAGGTCTGTGGGCTCCGGCATAATTCAATTCTTTCTTTTTAATATTTATCTTGCATAAGGCAATGTCCATGCCATCGCGACCGCTGGCATCCTCACGATCCTGTTTTAAAGTAGTACGAACTCCTTCATGTAACATGTCACAAATTTGTCCGGCATTCATATCTTTATCCTTATCTACTATACTATTAAGAAGAAAATATCCAATAAATGAAAGCATAGCACCTGGAACTCCATGTCCGGTGCAGTCTACAGCTGCAAGGTATATTCTGTCATCTTTATGAAAGAACCAGGGAAAATCTCCGCTAACCACATCGCGAGGCTTATAAAATACAAATGATTTTGGAAAGAATTCCCGTATCATCTTGTTATCGGGCAAAATAGAAGACTGGATGCGTTGAGCATAATTGATACTATCTTCAATTTTTTTGTTTTTATCCTGAATTTCAAGTTCAATACGCTTAGCCTCTGTAATATCGTGACCAACGAAAAGTACGGTTTCAAGTTCATTCTCATTAAATTCAGGAATAGCATCGAAACTCATGATTCGGTGTGAAATTTTTTCACCCAATTTTACAGGTACTTTAATTTCGCGGTTAAGTTTTTCCGGTTTCGATTTAAGTAGTTTAAGTGTTGATTTGAAAAAATCTCTTAATTCATCATCCATGCCAAGTTCATCAATAGTTTTATTGATGACTGCCCGGGTATCAACACCAAAATAATCTTCCACAATTGGATTTGAATAAAAGAAATGTCCCTGAAGGCTGAGACGCAATATGAGGTCAAGTGAGTTTTCCGAAAGTGATTGCATCTTGCTTTTCATTCTTTCTTCTTTTTCAGCCCTTTTGCGTTCAGTAATATCCTGTGAATTAAGCAATATTCCTTTAATGGCAGGATCATGCAATAAATTCCGGCCAGTAGTTTCAAGAAAAATTTTCTGGCCATCTTTTTTCATATAGGTATACTGAATAGAAATTACCTCAAGTGGATTTTCCATTAGTTGTTTGAACATATTACGAATTTCCTGCTCTCCTTTTCGTGTCAGTCGATCGAAATATTTGCCGTGACTCATTTCATCAGGAGTATAGCCAAGAATCTTTTTTACCGAGGGACTTTGATACATCAGGTTAAGGCTCTCATCATAAATAATAATAATTTCAGAAGAATTTTCGAGAAGCGAGTTAAGACGTTTTTGTGCATTTTCGACTTCAGCAATTTGACCTTCCAGTTTTTCATATGACTTTTGAAGTTCTTCCTGCGTGGCCCTCATTTCTTCGGCATTCTGACGCAGTTGTTCTTCATTTTGCTGTAATTCTTCAGTCATTTGTTGTGATTCCAGCAACAAACGTTCTGTTTTTTGGCTAATTCGAAGGTTAAATACTGTACGGGCAATAATTTCACCCAGTTCCTTCATGAAGGTTATGGTAAGTTCAGGAATTTCTTCCTGCAATGAAGCAAATTCAAGAACTCCCTGAAGTTTTTCATCAGAAATTAAAGGGACTAGTAATAAGCTTTTAGGTTTCTTATCACCAAGAATACCTGAAGTAATGGTTACATAATCATCAGGTATTTCTGTCCGGTAAATTATGTCTAATTCATAAGCACATTCCCCAACTAACCCTTCACCCAAAGAAAATTCCTGATTGACAAATTTCTTGCGGTTATAAGCAAAAGTTGCTACATTAATAATCTTGCCTTTTTCATCATCATAAACATAAAATGCACCTTGTATTGCATTAATATATTTAATAAGCTTGACAATTACTTCACCGGCCAGTTCAGCAATTTTGTTATGAAGACGAAGAATATTTGAAATTTCCTCTTTCCCTTCGGCAATCCAGCTTTGCTCAGCTTCCTTTTTATTGTTCAGTAAAAGGTTATTGCGCATTAACAATAAGGATTTTCCAAGAATATCTTCTTCATCTGAAATTGAAAATTCGCTGTAATAGTTGCCCTCACCAATATCTTTTGCAAATCGCGCAGTAATATCCATACGTTCCTGCATTTGCTTAATTTCCTGGGCATATTTGCTGCGTTCCCTAGTTTTGACTATTAATTGAAAATAGATAGTAATCCCGACAGCAAATGGAATGATGTCAATAACCCAAAGAGCAGGATTTTTGAGATGAATAAATTTGAGACTTGCAAAGGAAAATTGTGTTTTCCAAAGCACAATTTCAATAATCCAAAGCGATACTGGCAGCACCAACGAATATAAAAATCCCATCAGCGCATAATATTTTATGCTGGGTAAATGAAGTATATTGCGTCTTACAGAATTAAACATTTATAATAAATACTATTTAATTTTGTTAATAATTTTTCCCAGCAAAATTGCCAGTTTTTCGAATAGTTTCTCGAAATCCTTATTATAAGCCTTAAACGTAGCTAATTCAAGTACTGCAATTGTTCCTTCTTTATCTGGAATTGGTAATATAAGAAGATTTCTGGGTAAGCTTTCACCTAAGCCGGATACTACAGTAAAATAATCTGTAGGTATATTGTTTATATTAAGCAATTTTTTGTCTTTGGCTACTTGCCCAGGAAGTGTTTCACCTTCAATGAATGATTTAGGAGGCTGATTTGAGAAATAAGCATATTTGCCAACCGGACTGAATTCTCCATTTTCTTTATTCTTTACATAAAAAACACCTTGAACAAGCTCCGAAATCTTAGCTATATTTGCCAAAACTTTTTCTGAAAATTTTTCAATCCCCATACTTTGTGGAGATGGCGGTATAATCTGTTGTATTAATTCTTCGATATCAATTTTTTTCGTTTCTTCAGACTCAATAATATTCTTCCATATTTTCTTTAGAAGTTTGCATTCTTTCAAGGAGTTCTTTTAATGCCGTTTCCTTTTCAATTAAATGTTGTGTAAACCTGAAGATAAGATAGAACATAGTAAAGTTCAGCAGCAAATTAAGAATAATGTAAATAATTACATATCCACCAAGTTTGCCTGAAATTATAAGGTTAAGCAACAAGTTGGTAATAACAAATGAAATAATTATTACCAGCGCCAATAAAATATAAGATAATATTTTGTAACCTTTCAAAGAAATCATGCAGTTGTCAATTTAATTTGTCTGAAATAATTAATAATTTTATCAGCAGAAAAAATATAATTGGCTTTTGTCAATTGCAATGCTGCTTCTGTCATAGTTTTGACTTCACAATCGTTAGGATCCTGAACTATGGTCATGCCACCTAATTCAGCTATTTTTTTCAAACCATAAGCGCCGTCTTTATTCGCACCTGATAAAATTACACCTATAAGTTTATTTCGATAAGCCTGCGCGGCAGTTATAAAAGTAAGATCTATCGAAGGTCTTGAATGATTTACAGGTTCTTCAGTAGATAGTGCAAACCGGTTACCCAATTCAATAAACATATGATAATTGGCTGGAGCAAGGTAAGCACGTCCTGATTTGATCGGCTCTTTATCGAATGGCTCAATTACGGGAATATTTGACTTTAATGAAAGTGCTTCAACAAAACCCGAACGCACATGTTTTAATCTATGCAAGCAAAGAAAAACAGGAATATCAAAATCGTGAGGAATTGCACTAAGAATATTGGCAACTACCTGGAAACTTCCTGCTGAACCGCCTATCATGATAGCTTTATACATTATTCCTTTTCTAAATCTTTTTATATACACTTTCAGCTTCGTTAATGAGCCTGAAATACTTGGCACTTATAAGTCCTATTTGTTCTTTAACTCCCAGTATAAGATGCCCGCCTGTTATCAGGCTATCAGAAAAAACCTTCAGCGTTTTATCATGAAGGCTTTGAGTAAAATAAATAAGCTGGTTCCTGCATAAGGATCAGCTTTATATCCTGGGGTGAATTATCAAAATTAATATTTTGTTTAATAAAATGAACATTTTTAATTAATGAACTATCTCTAATAGCTTGTCATTACTCTTATGATAATAATCTGACAGCTTTCCTTTTCCCTGGTATCGGGCATAATTATCTTCGCTTACTTCAATTTTATAATTTCTAAATAATCCACTTTTAATTCGGTCAATGATAAGATCGTTCAAACATGAAGTAACAATTTCAACCTGATCTATCCAACCTTGTTCTATAAGCAAAATTGTCAAAGTAAATAGTTCATCTCCGGAAACACTTAAGGGCATCCAAATTTTTAGTTTGCAGCCATCACACAGTAAGGATGGCAGAAGTTCATCTCGTAAATATCGCCATAGCGACGGATCCCTGAACATTTCTGTTGATTCAACAGCATATTTCCTGCAAAAATGCCTGAAAAAAAAGTTTATCCTCACGTAATTTATCAATTAATAAATCGGCAAGTTTCAGATTATGAAACTGAATAACCTGTTCGAATTTTCTTTTTAAAGCAATAAGCGTATAATCGGAGAAATCATAATTATAAGTCTCTTTAATGACCTTTATAATATTCCGAAAATCAACAATACCTATTTCAAAATCCAAAGAAAAGTCCATAATTAATAAGTCATCATCTTATTTCTTAACCTTTTTTAGTCTTTCAATTTCTTTATTAGCTTCTTCTAATAACTGATATTTTAACCTGCGTTCCGTAATATCCTGACCAAGGAAATATACCTTTATAATATTCCCTTCATTATCAGTGACAGGTATAAATGAGGACACGAGCCAAATTTCTTCACCAGTTGGCTTTGAGCGTTTAATACTGCCATTATAAGGTTTATTTTTTATTACTTCATTCCAGATTTTTTCAAATTGAACTTTTTCTTCTTCTTTCAAATAAATAGTATTTATTTTACCAATGAGTTCACTCCTTGAATGGCCGGTTATCCGGCAATAATTATCATTTACATTGATAATTCTTCCTTCTAAGGAATACTCACAACGAAAAAATGAACTGTCAATTGCAAGATTTGTTTGTTCAACATCTTTCTTAAGTTTTGCCAGCTCAATTGTTTTATCTTCCAGTATTTTTTCGCTAATTTTTAATTCAGTTATATCATTTGAGATGCAGAGTACTTTAAGAAGTACTCCCTTATTGTCTATTACAGGTGAGAATGTTTGTCTCAGGTAGATTTCTTTGCCATTAGGCAATATTATCTTTTCAATTATTGTGCGTGTATGACCTGTTTTTAATTCTTCCCAGAAACGATCGTGCTCCTCAGCTGTACGGCCTAATGATGAAAATTCACGATGCAGACGTCCGATGATATCTTCGCGTTTTGAATTTAAAATATCCAGAAAAATATCGTTTACATCAATAATTTTGCCTGAACTATCGAAAATAAGTACCATGGCTGAGTTTTGAATTGCAGCCAAAAAGCTTGATATTTCAGTTTCACGGCGATTAAAATCCTCTTGGGTAGTGCGCAATTCTTCCATGTTTTGTCTCATTTCTTCTTCCTGTTCGGCCATTTCCTCAGCTTGTTGTTGCGATTGTTCAAGCAACTTGGCAGTTCTTGCATTCATTTTTACATTGGTAATTGTAGATGCAATTGTTTGCCCGACTTTTTCAATGAACTCAATCTCATGAGGTTCAAAAATATTAAATGAGGCCAGTTCTACTATGCCTAAAATTTCATCTTCAAGTTTTAATGGAACTATTAATATACTTCTGGGAGGAGCATTACCCAACCCGGATGAAATAGTCAAATAATCTTCAGGTATTTCCGTTAAAAATATTCTTTCTTTTTCAAGTGCAGCAGTACCTATTAACCCTTCACCTAGTTTTACAGTTTGTTTTACATATTTTTTTCTATCATAAGCGAATGTTGCAACTAGCTCAAGGTGCACATTGTCTTTCTGTTCATCATTATAAAAGAATAATCCTCCTTGCGCTGCGTTAAGATATTTTACCAGGTTCTGAATGGTTTCATCTGCCAAAGTATTGATATTATTATTATGAAGCCTGAGAATTTCGCTAAATTTTGCTATACCTTCATTTGTCCAGATGCGTTTCTTTTCTTCATTTTTATATTTTTGATCTTCCAAATCGGCTTTTTGCAGACTTTTTTCCATTTCTATTAAAGCATTTCCAAGTATATCATCCTCACTTAATGGTTGATAGCGTGAATCCAATTTCCCTTTGCCTATCTCAGTCGCAAAGCCTGCTTTAGTTTTTAAACCTTCAACAACTTTATTTAAATATCCGGCCATTTCAGTTATCTCATCTTTGTGCTTGGACTTAAGCGGTTCCGGCAATTTGCCAACAACCAGTTCAGCAATAAAAGATTTCATGACACCTAAGGGTTTATGAAAAAATTTATTTAGATAATGTCTCAATCCAACAATTGCCAACATTAGAAATACAAATACTAATGAAAGCCAAAAATAGCCCCAAGTAATGACTCTCGACATTTCATCTTTAACAAGATCTTTGAGTTCTATAATATCCAAAGCAAATTGTTCTTTTGCATTTTTCATTTGCCCCAATACGCCATCATTAGAAGTTATCCCAATAGTTTCATCAATGTCGCTTAATTTTAGCACAAGCTCTTCAAATTTTTGAAGTTTAGAAAGTAAATCAAGTTTTTGATTTTTGGCTGAAAGAATAGCGAGCGCTTTCGCTTCTTCGTTTTCAATTCTAAACCTGTTGATTAATGATGGTTCTTTTTCAATAAGATATTCATTTTTTAATTTTAAAAGTTCATTAATTTTCTGAACCAGAATAATTAAATTTTCTTTTTTGCAATAATCAATTAAGTTTTCAGCTATGATATTGATTTGTCCATTAATGCCATATCCATCAAAACCTCGTTGTGTGGACAATTCTAAATATTCGTGCAGTGATTCATTGTATTTTTTTAAATGTTGATTGATTTTATTTGATGTTTCAAATTTTATTTTTGAATTTTGAGAAAATAAGAAATTATTAGTAATCTGATTGGCACTATTTGAAAGAAATGCAGTGTAATTTTTTAAATCCTTAATTATTTTGCCATTGCCTGTTTTATAAAAATTATAATCACTAGGTAGTATCGAGTACATCACATTCTGAAGGCTATCAATAGTGTAACCTGATTCAGAAAGCATTGTTATTTCCTCGACTAATTTACCGTAATCTTTAACTTTTTTAAGCTGGTTGAGTGCGGTAATAAAAAACGCACAGATCAAAAATATTAAAGTGTACACGATAAGTGAGAACCTTTTATTCAATGAAAAATGTTTAAGTTTCATCATAATATAATATAATTTTTAATGGTATTCTTTCTGCCGCGACGGCGAAATATTTTGTTAATTTTATCAGCATTGTGTCTATCCTCCACCAACTGGTGTGCCATGAAAACATTTCGCTTAGTTGCGTATGCAAAACGTGGGTGTTTCATATTTAAAGTTTTATTCGAATAAAGTATATTTATTTGTGAGTAACTTATTTTTTAATATATAATTGATCCTTTTTTTCAAAACTTGAAGTATGTGGACCCAGAATTGTTTCATGCATGCCCAATATTAAATATCCTCCTTCATAAAGGCAATTATTAAACATGTCAAATACCCTGTTTTGTAAATTATAATTAAAGTAAATAATAACATTTCTGCAAAAGATGATATCAAATTTTGTATAAAATATATTGTTTTCTTTTACAAGGTCATGCTTTTTAAAAACTGGTTTTTCAGTTAGAAGTGGAAGCATTTTAATATAATCCTTTGTTTGATCAATTTCAAAATATTTTGAATATGGAATTTCATTATACTTTTCATAGTTATAAGGATTTTCTTTAATAACCTTATCAAAGTTATCAAGGTATCCAATGTTAAAACGGTATTTGTAAATTCCCCTTTTTGCGATTTCCAACACATCACCATTAATATCTGAACCATATATTTTGGCTTTATCGTACAATCCCATCTCATTAAGGAGGATCATCATTGAATATACTTCCTGTCCGGTTGAACAACCAGCATGCCAGATATTAATAGTTTTAAAATCGCGAAAAGTATTAAGAGCCTTGTATCGAATAATTTGCCATACAGGTGGATCCCTGAATAGTTCAGTAGTATTTACTGTAATCTCTTTAACAATTTTTTCTGCAAATGATTGACTTTTTTTTATTTCACTAATTAATCCAATTATGTCAAGCCTGTTATCCATAAGAACTTTTGCAAGCCTTCTCTTAAGCGATTTTTCAGAATATTCACTAAAATCGTACCCTGATGAGCTCTTTAAAGTCATCACAAAATTTTGTATGTCCTGATCTTCAACCATCTTATAATCGATGCAATAATTCTTATAAAAAACAAATCTATAAATTGTTACCAATATACTAAAACCATTTTAAGGAATAATGGCTTCATATATTAAATGTATTTATTTTATGTGGTTTTTACAATAATTATTATTGAGAAGTTCTAATTTGAAAATTAATTGTAATATCCATGATGAGTATTTAATCTTTAAAAGGATTAAAAATAGAAATAAAGCTTTTGATGCAAGATTTATAGATATTATGAAGTTTTGTGTTTTGGTGTTTCCGGATTTTGATAGTAGTCAATTATTGCTCGATGCATTGAATCGCAGGCTTTTAAGACCAGCTTTCTCATTGCCAAAAAGGAATCTGGTGAATCAGGTTTCAACGTAGCTTTAAAGATTTATTTATTCTTTTCAAAACAAAATTTTCATACTTAAAGTAGTTTTATGCATTCAAAAGAAAAACCTGTTTCTTTAAAATGATTTAAGATAATTGGAAGAACCTCAATTACCATTTCCTTAGCTTTATCGTTATCATGAAACACGATAATAGATCCATCCTTAGTTTTTTTTATTACGTTATTGATGCAATTTATTGGTTTTAAATTTTCGTCAAAATCGTACGCCATTATGTCCCATAGAATAATCCAGTATTGCTTTACAAGATATTTATATTGAGATGGTCGCATATTGCCAAATGGAGGTCTAAAAATTTTTGAATTAATAATTTTATCCGCTTTTTCAACATTTTCAATATATTCCTTTGTGCTATGTTTAAAACCGTTAATATGAGAATAGGAATGATTACCAGTAATGTGCCCCTCATATAATATCCTACAATATAATTCAGGATATTTTTCTACATTTTCACCTGTACAAAAAAAAGTTGCCTTAGCGTTGTATTCTTTTAAGATATCCAGTATTAATGGTGTTACAAAAGGATTTGGTCCGTCATCAAAAGTTATAAAGAGCTTTCCCTTCGATTTAGGAAAGCTCTTTATAATCTGTGGATAAACTAAAGAAATAATATTCAAAGTAACAATAGCTACAATTTAATTATTTGGACGGTAAAGATAGCCATAAATATTAAGCAGATTCTCAAATTTACTTGACATATCAGGATATCCGTAAAGTTTAGTCTTGACCGCTAATTGTTGAATAGTATATAAAGCAATTTGGATATCATTCTCAATCATATCCAAATCTTCAGATTTTAATCTTGAATAGTAATTTAATTCGCCCTCCATAAGATCGCCAAGTCGACTAACAATAGCATTTGCTTTTTGAGGCTTATTAAGTTTATAATACAGTTCAATAATATTAGTCATAAAGAAATTATATGGCACGCAATTATCTGGCAAAATTTCCATGCACTTATCCAATACAGCTGAGGCAGAGTCACGTTTACCTTCAATTATTAAAGCCTCTGCTAATTTTGAAAAACTATTTCGGAAATTTGACAACATTCTCATATTATTTTCATCCAGATATACTTTAGGATTATTAATGCCTCCCCATCTAAACTTATTCATGAAATTATCATACACGGTTTTAGTATCAATATTCGTTATGTCTCCTCTTGTCACTTCACTTTTAACAGGTACTATTTTATAAGTAAGCCCGCATATTTGCATGTAATTATCAAGGTTTAAATAATTCTCACGACCAACAGTAATTGCAAAATAAACAGGCCGTTTCCAATTATTATGGGCCAAAAGATCAAGAATCATAAGATCGCTCTTCGTAATATAGCTCCTGTTTATAGACCAATCTATATTGGGCACAACTACATTTGATAAATCACGTGAAAGATATCCATTACTAAATAAAGCTGATGTATCAACTTTTACTCTAAATTTCTTTGTTGGTATATAATAAATGGTATCTCCATAATTTATCTGCTTAGTTTGGGGGTTGTCACTTGCTACAAAGGAAATAGCTTGATCAAGTGGAATATAATCATTTATACGGGGATCTTTTGTAAGGTATATGACATCACGTCTGCCTTGTAATACTTGATTTCGTTTAAGTGAAAATGGAACCGGATCGGATTCATAACATTTGCGTTCCATCTGATCAATATACCAATCGGCACTAAGATAACTAAGGTTTACTATACGGACATCTGTGCGCACACCTTCAACTTCCTGGATATACCAAAGCGGGAAAGTATCGTTATCGCCATTTGTGAAAATGATCGCGTCTTTCTCGCATGACATAAGATAATCATAAGCAAAATCCCTTGCTGTATATCGACCTGAACGATCATGATCTGCCCAGTTTTCTTTTGCCATAATTGTAGGAACCAGTCCTAAACAAAGCAATGTAATTATAACAGCTTTTGTAGGAGCATGGACTTTTTTCAAAATCATATCGTAAAGCCCCAGCACACCTAACCCTATCCACATTGCAAAAACGTAAAACGAGGCAACGTAGGAGTAATCCCTTTCCCTCGGCTGATAAGGGTTTTGGTTAAGATACAAAATAATTGCAAGTCCTGTAAAAAAGAAAAATAGCGCTAGTACAGTGAAATCTTTCTTTTCTCTTATTAAATGATACATTAAACCAATCAATCCAAGGAATAGAGGAAACATATAATATTTATGCATCCCTTTGTTTTTCGCCATTGATTCTGGTAATTTATCCTGAGGTCCCAGTCGCCGTTCATCAAAGAACTTAATACCAGTCAGCCAGTTTCCTTTGGTTATCTCACCATTACCCTGGATATCGTTCTGTCGCCCAACAAAATTCCACATAAAGTACCGGATGTACATATGTTTAACCTGGTATTTCCAGAAAAATTTAAGATTTTCAAAATATGATGGTTTGTAAATTGTTTGTGGTTCTCCATTATTGTCAGTAACTTCAATAGGTTCACCTTTGATATTTGCCCACCACTGATATGCTTTAACATGATCGGGTTCAGGGCTATACATTCTTGGAAATAACATCATGAACCTGGAGTCATAATTGTAATCAACTTTTCGATAGGTAATTTCATATTTCCCATTTATAGGAGTATAAGTTGGTTTACCATTTTCGTTATAAGGCTTCTCCCTGTCTACAGGCGCATTATAAACAGGCCCATATATTAAAGGCCTATCGCCATATTGTTCGCGGTTCAAATAATACAACAAACTGAACATATTTTCAGGATCATTTTCATTCAAAGGGGTATGAGCCATGGAACGTATCACGATTAAAGTGACTGAAGAATATCCCAACAAAAGAACAGTAAACACAAGTAAAATAGTATTAAGAAGAACTTTCCTTTTTCTATAAGTAAAAATCAATCCCCAAATTACGAATGCAATTATTGCGATTATATAAAATATTACACCTGAATAAAACGGAAGTCCGAAACCATTTACAAAAAGTAAGTCTATATAAGCAGCTCCATAAATTAATCCACGGACGACTCCGAACATCACAGTTGCGATAAGTACAACTGTAATAATTGCAGCATATATTATCCCTCTTTTTGTAAACGGATATTTTTTAAAATAATAAATATAAACAATAGCAGGGATGGCCAGTAAATTCAATAAATGAACACCTATAGAAAGTCCTACCATATAGGCAAGAAAAATCAGCCATCTGTTAGCATGTTTTTCATCTGCATGTTCTTCCCATTTTAAAATTGCCCAAAAAACTATAGCTGTAAAAAGCGATGACGATGACCAAACAATACCTTCAACTGCAGAAAACCAAAAAGAATCGGAAAATGTAAATGCCAAAGCTCCAACCAAACCTGACCCGATTATTGCAATTGTATTGCCAATTGTATATTCATTATTCTTGATAATTATTTTTCGGGCCATGTGTGTGATGCTCCAAAATAGCAGCAAAATAGTAAATGCACTTGCCAACGATGACATTACATTCATTGCTGCCGGTACTTTCTCAAGATTATTACCTGCAAACATTGTAAAGAAATGTCCCATGAGTTCGAAAAACGAGTTTCCCGGCGGATGATTTACCTGAAGCTTAAATGCTGTAGCTATAAATTCGCCGCAGTCCCAAAAACTTACTGTAGGTTCCATTGTTGAAAAGTAAACAATAGCTGCTATTGCAAATGAAACCCAGCCGAAAAGACTATTCAGAATTTTAAATTGTTTCATCTATTTAAATATTTTATAAAAATGAAGACTCAAAATAAAGTAAAATTTAGAAATTAGTTAGCCTCAGTAGGAAAAATATTATTCTTTTTCTTTACTTTGACACATTCATTTATAACAATATTATGTCTTGTAACAGATTTACCAGGCTTCTATTTACTTTGTTCATTGTTTCGCTGAGCTTTTCGCTGGATGCCCAAATGCCCGAGATTCAGCTTATGAATAACCCGCTTCCATTAAATTCTGACAGCAATAAACTTTGCTTGAAAATCCGTAATGCCAATTTTGTAAAAGATAATGAATATTTCAATCAAATAGTTGAAGGATATACTTTATCCGGATATTGGATCACACCTTCCTTTGAATATCATCCGGGTAAAAATTCAACTTTGGAAGCAGGAATACATTTATTGAAATTTTCAGGAAGAGACAGGTATTTTAACATCCTGCCCGTTTTTACTTTCTCACAACAGCTTGACCCAAATATTATATTGATCATGGGCACCCTGAATTCAAATAACAACCATCAAATGCCAGAACCTTTGCTTGATCCAGAAAGATTTTATTTTAAACAAGTGGACAATGGTGTTCAATTTTTAATAAATAGTGAAAG
This sequence comes from uncultured Bacteroidota bacterium, assembly GCA_963851385.1. Lineage (GTDB taxonomy): Bacteria > Bacteroidota > Bacteroidia > Bacteroidales > DTGW01 > CAWEFA01. The sequence goes on from CAWKPE010000001.1 coordinate 103,727, forward strand.
AATAAAATCTGATATCTGGTTTACCTGTGATAATTTCATCTGGTACGGTGATACAGTGCAGGAACAATTTACATCAGGAACTTCAAGTGAATTTTTTGTTATTAAAAATTCAAGCTGGGGTATATCTATTCCTTTACAAACTATAATTTCACATAAAGGCGGGCAAATTAATCGTCCTAAAACTCCAATAGAAACACTGGTTAATTTAGGTTCGGGTTTATGTGTTGAATATAATAATGATGACGCTTTTATAAAGAGAATAATGTTTAGACCACAATTCTTTATTTATAAAAAAGAATCAAGTGCTAATCTGCCACTGATACCTTATAAAAATGGATGGGCTTTATATCCTAATATCTTTATTAATTCAGGAAATGTGTTTCTAAAATTATCCTGGTGGCATTCAAATAATTTTATTGGTCCACGAGGTGAAGCAATATACCAATCAGTCTCAACTGAAGCAATAGACCAGTCGGGTTCAATAATAGACACAGCTAAAAACGAAAAATGCAGGAATCTTTTTATCGGTAAAATTGCTTATTCTAAAAATTTAGGAAAAGGCATTTCTATTAATGCCGGTTTTGAAGGATATTATGATACACATGAAAAACTTTTTGATTATAATTTTTCATTTCACTTACTTTATAACGGAAGGTTTTTATTGCACGCGTTTTAATTCGAATTGAAGAATGAAGTATTTAATTCAATTTTTAGTTTCTATATTTCCTAACTTCAATTATTATGTTAATCTTTTTATTATTCAGTTTTTCAAATTAACAGATCTTCAATTTTTTTTCTAGTAGCGTAAATCTCCACGGTTTATTTTTCCATATTTCACCTGAGTAATCAATTCCAATCCTTTTATTGACTTTATATGAAATAGGATTTCTATTATCGCAAACATATATCCGTTTTGAGTTTGTCAGATTTTCTCCATAAAAAGATTTGTCAATATTCAGAAACTTCGTGAGTCTTCCTGGGCCATATACATTATTCAAGCCTCTAATAAGAACTGCCTGTGGATTTCCTTCATTGCCAGTTACAAAATTTAGCATCCAATACATTCCATATATTAAGTAGATGTAAATAGCTCCTCCCTGATGATACATGATTTCTGTTCTGTCTGTTCTACCTTTACTTGCATGACATGCTATATCTTCTTCACCTTTATATGCCTCAGTTTCAGTAATAGTGGAAGTGACAATCTTACCATCTGGAAATACTCTTACAAGAAATTTTCCTAATAAAGCAGGAGCGACTTCCAAAACATCTTTCGAAAAAAAATCAAGTCCTAATCTTTCTTTATTTAACATTTTTTTCATCCAATGCCTTGTCGTTTGTACCCCATAAAAAGAGTGAATAGAAAAATGCTGCAAATGTAACTCCAACCTGAGTTTCGAGAGTATCTTCGTTAATAAACGATAAAAAAATGATGATAAAGATCATGACAAAATAATATGATTTCCACTTTTTTTCAATTATAGGTGGAACAATAAAACCGAAAAGAATCAACAAGAACCCTATAATACCAAAAGGTACTAAAAGACGTAAATATTCATTATGGATATCTCTTTGAAATTCCTTTGTTAAGCCTGTGTCATGAGTTTTGTAATAATTATGGAGAACATCTTGAACATCACCTACACCAATTCCGAACAATGGATGTTCAATAAATAAATTAAATGCAATTTTTGAATAGACAAATCGCTGTGTTACAGAATGCCCATTCGAGTTTCCATATTTGATATATTCATCTAATTCCCATAACACCTCGTAAACTCTTGGGAATAGACTGCTCTTTCTACTAAAAATTTCATTGGTTACTCCGTTTTCTATATTCAGAATATCATGAGAAGTCAACTGACAAACCCCAACAGAGTCCTTTCTCAGTCCTTTAGATGTCAAATATCTGATAAGTGTAAACTTAATTTGTTGATTTTTCAAATCTAAGCTGTCATATTTAAATTTACTTCGTTTGTTCCATTCTTTCTGTAATTCATCCTGACAAACATAAAGCCATATAAAATGGCCATTTTCTCTTTCTCTATTGGATGTGTCATTTAAATAATGGTTGCCATTAACAGTGAATTCATCAAGTTTTTTAAAATCAATTTGATCTTTTGATAAATAGAAATTTAGCACGGTAATTATATAACCTGCGGTAAAAATGGGAATTGCGTATAATACTAATATCAGACCGATCTTTAGAAACTGGTTTTTAACATACCTAACATATTTTATTATTAATAGAAAAGTAGTAATAAAAAGAATTATTATTCCTGTTAATGATTTAAGCAGAATAAGAAAGAAAAAAAGCCATAAACAAATACTTAAATAAATAAGGTGTTTCTTGCTAAAATTATTTCCTTCTGAAATCATCCAATGAAAAAGTATAAGCATGCATACAACTATAAATAATGAAAACCTGATATGCGAAATAAAAATTGAAATCTCTCTCACATCGCTGAATTTATATGGTATAATTCCAAAAAGTATTAGAGTGCTGATAAGCGTAGAAATAATTACAGCACCAATAAAGATGTGAATTAATTGCTTGACCTTATTTCTGGGTAAAGGCTCTGACGTACCAATAATTACTGGTAGAATCAATAAAGGCAATTTCATAAAAATATTTGCATAAGCAAAAGAAAAATTTGAAGTATTGATAAGCCATAACACATGTACAATGTAAATGACAGAAAATATCAGAATACTTTTACGTTTATATATAAGATTTAGCCTTTGTCGCAAATTACTTTCGAGAAACCAATTAAAAATTAACAATATCTGGCCAATAACCATACCTTGTCGAAAAAAAAGTAATGAAATTGCAATGACGATTAACGACCAAAAGTAAATTCCCCGACTATAGGATCTGTATTGTTCTAATAGATTCATATTTTAGAAAAAGAGTTCAAAATTATAAAAAAATCCTTTATCTCTCGATTTTAAAAACTATTTATGCCACTAGAAAAATTCATTTTGTCGTTAATGATTTTAATCTTCAAAAACTTCATTTAATAATTATTAAACGAAATTTTTAAATTTTGAAAAACAATTTATCAACAGATTTTGTAAGTTGGTGGAAATTAATTTTTTAGCATTAATGGACTACGTTTCAATAATATCAAGGCTTTCAGCGTTATTGGCCTTTGAAAACCCTTGCCAGCCGTCATTTTTTTGATGCAACAAATTTGGATTTTAAACGTAAAAATTGTTAATTTTCGCCCTGAAATTTCAACGATAATCAAATTTGGGAACTAAGTGGCGGAACAATTCTTATCAGAAAGTTAGTATTTATTGATGTTTGAACTGAATTTTACATGCTGGTTATGAAATATTTAGGAAAGCATTTGGTTGGTATTGTGACATTTTTATTAATCACTAATACAATTTGGTCACAAGTAGTATTCAATAGTGTTACCAGTACTCCGGTTAAATGTAGTGGAAACTCTGATGGCACGATTAGTCTGTCTATTTCTGGAGGTATTCCACCTTATGTATATTTTTGGTTTGAACCACCGTTATTATCTCATGCTGATACTACACCCTCTCTTAATCATACTTTTACAAATTTGAGTGCTGGTACTTACCTGGTAGGAGTCAAAGATAATAATGGTAGCGGAGCAACATACTATCCAATTCCCCCTACTATTGATGTTGGAACTCCTTCTCCATTGATTGTAAATGTTCAACCGAATCCTGCTTCGACATGTTCTGGAATCGGAATAACAGTTAATGGAAATCCAAGCGGAGGCAATGGTGGTTATATTCATAGTTGGTCAGGTTCAGGGTCTGACTCTTTAAGTTCAAAAATTGTACAAACTCCTATTTTTAAATATACCGGATCAGGGACATTCGGACTTAATTATAGCGTAACAGATAGTAAAGGATGCAATGCAAGTGGCAGCACAACTGTAACTGTTAATGCAAAACCAACACCTACTGCT
>CAWKPE010000002.1:0-28349 GCA_963851385.1 uncultured Bacteroidota bacterium
CTTAAATAATTGAAAAGAGGTTGTCGGAGTTTATTTGAGACAGCCTCTTTAGTTTTGTGTTAAGGTTAATAGCATTTTATAATTTTGCATATTATGCAATTTAAATTAATATCTGATTTTAAGCCGACAGGAGATCAGCCGGAAGCAATTCAACAACTTGCTGAAGGTATTCTAGCGCGGTGATAAATTCCAGGTATTGCTTGGTGTAACAGGTCCGGGAAAACATTTACAATTGCCAATTTAATTGAGAAAGTTCAAAAGCCCACGTTGGTTTTAAGCCATAATAAAACTCTGGCAGCCCAATTGTATGGTGAATTCAGGCAATTCTTTCCCGAAAATCTTGTTGAGTATTTTGTTTCTTATTATGATTATTACCAGCCCGAGGCTTATCTTCCGGTAACTGATACTTATATTGAAAAGGACCTTTCTATAAATGATGAAATTGAAAAGCTTAGACTTAGTGCAACATCAGCGCTTCTTTCAGGCAGGAAAGATGTTATTGTTGTTGCCTCGGTTTCTTGTATTTATGGTATTGGCAATCCGGAGGATTTTCATAGCAATATTGTAACTATTGAAAAAGGACAAAAAATTGGACGTAATAAGTTTTTACGTCGATTGGTCGACAGTCTTTATTCACGTAATGAAGTTGATTTTAAAAGGGGAACTTTCCGGGTACGTGGAGATACTGTGGATATACGTTTGCCATATAATGATTATGCATACCGGATAACTTTTTTAGGTGATGAAATTGAAGAAATTGAATCTTTCGATCCTATAAATGGAACCAATATTGAGTATCTTGAAAAAGCTCTGATTTATCCTGCCAATATTTTTGTTACAACTCGAGATCGAATGCAAAAAGCGCTTCAGCAAATTCAGGATGACATGGTAACACAGGTTGAATTTTTTAAAAGTATAGGAAAAGATTTTGAAGCAAAACGTTTGCATGACAGGGTCACTTATGATCTTGAAATGATAAAAGAAATTGGTTATTGTTCGGGAATTGAAAATTATTCACGTTATTTTGATGGCCGCCTGCCGGGAAGCAGACCATTCTGTTTGCTTGATTATTTTCCAAAGGATTTTCTGATGGTAATTGATGAAAGTCATGTTACTATCCCTCAAATCAGGGCGATGCAAGGAGGAGATCATTCAAGAAAACAAACATTGGTTGAGTATGGGTTTCGCTTACCTGCTGCAATTGATAATCGTCCTTTGAAATTTGAAGAATTTGAAAGAATCGTTAATCAGACCATTTTTGTCAGTGCTACACCTGCAGATTATGAATTGGAGAAAACTAAAGGTGTTATTGTGGAGCAGGTTGTAAGGCCAACAGGATTGATAGATCCTGCAATTGAAGTAAGACCCAGCCTTAACCAGATAGATAACCTGATTGGTGAAATAAATAGAAGGGCTGAGAATAATGAACGAGTATTGGTTACTACATTAACCAAACGCATGGCTGAAGAATTGACAGAATATCTTGCAAGAATGGACATTCGATGCCAATACATCCATTCGGATGTTGATACCCTGGAACGTGTAAAAATTCTGGATGATTTACGCAACAATGTCTTTGATGTATTAGTAGGAGTCAATTTACTTCGGGAAGGTCTTGATTTACCTGAGGTTTCACTGGTAGCAATTATTGATGCCGATAAAGAAGGTTTTTTACGTTCAGAACGTTCCCTCACGCAAACAGCAGGACGTGCTGCCCGCAATATCAATGGAAAAGTAATTATGTATGCAGATAAAATTACAGATAGCATGCATAGAACAATAGACGAAACAAACCGGCGCCGCGAAAAACAATTAAAATACAATGAAATTAATAATATTACTCCCCGGCAAATTGTTAAAGCAATTACACCAATTATAGGTTCAATTTATAAACAAGAATCTTCAAAGGGTTATACTGAACCTGAATCTATTGATATTGCAGCTGATCCTGTAATAAAGTACATGGATAAAAATGCTTTACAGAAAACTATTGATAAAACTCGTAAGGCCATGGAAGCTGCAGCAAAAAAGCTGGATTTTATTGAAGCTGCTCGCCTGCGCGATGAAATTTATATGCTGGACAAATTATTAAAGGAAAAAAAGTAAAATAAAATAGACGAATGATGAACGACTGACGACAAAGAACTTTATAGTTTCAAGTTTTGGTTCTGGAATTCTCAATTCTCAATTCACATCTTCTCTATGTTTATATTATCTTTGCTATTAAACCAGTAATTGCTATTTTTATACTGGCTTAAGTTTCTATGATTTTAAAAAGAAAAAAGTGAATTGCACTAAATTTAATAAGAAGATAATAAACATTATGCGCGTTATAAAAAAAATCATTATTGGATTATTATTTATTGTATTCATAGTTCTTTTCTTCTCTTCCTGCACAGATACATGCACTTCTCAAATGACTGCAAATAGGGAAATAAAATTGGCTTTTGAATATAGAAATGGTAGTACTTTTGTTGATACTACTCTTAGTCATGTATTTATTTCTATCAGACATGACACCATGTTATATACCAATGAAACAGCTTCAACAGTCAGCCTGGAGCTTAATCTGAATAGTGATACTTCAGTCTTTTATTTTAAAACGGATTCTATTATTACTTCAAAAATTATTGATACATTGACTTTTACTTATCATAGGGATATTCAACTGATATCATCTGAATGCGGATTTAATGCGGTTTTTACGAATTTACAACTTGAGCCCAATTATACTCATAATATAATTGATTCAATTATATTAGTTGTAGCTGATATAAATTCAAATGTCACAATAAACTATAATGTTGTAATAAAATCAGATACTGCTAAATTGAAAAAGAAGATTATATTAAGATAATTCTAACAGGTTAATTCAATTTTTAGTGAAAAGAACAGTAATAATTTTAATTTGGTTTATAATAGCATCATTGTCTGATGCAAGTTGCCAGGAAATGAATGCGCAGAAGCAGGGAATAAGCATTGGATATGATTTTTCGGGATTATTTGTTAAAATTTTTCAACCATATCAAACCACAGGTGAAGTCTCTATTAATGCCGGTGCATTTAAAAAGTTTTATTATACTGTTGAAGCAGGACTTCTTAAAATAAATGACAAAGAAACCAACTTTAATTATTATGCTGATGGCAAATATATAAGAGCAGGTTTTGATTACAATTTTTATAAAAGAAAAACACCCGATGAAAATAATATGATTTTTATTGGTTTGAGGTACGGCCTGTCATCATTAAATCATAGTGCCGACAGCATTACTATCGTTAGCGAGAAATGGGGAAATTATAAAATTGATTCCATTCCTAATGCAAAAGTAAGTGCTCAATGGATAGAAATTGCTGCAGGTATAAGAGTTGAGATAGTCAGAAATTTTTCTATGGGCTGGTCAGGGCGTTTACGATTTCGTACTCATACAACAGGCGATGAGAAAGTACAACCTTTTATCATTCCTGGATTCGGCAGCGGATATAGTAATATTACACTGGGATTCAATTATTCATTATACTATACTATTCCCTTAAGGAAATATCAAAAAAAATAGATTTTACGAATACTTACTAATTCAAAGTTTTCCGAAAAGTTTTGCAAAGAACCGGTGCATGGCATGCCCTCCTTTTGGATTTAAATACATGAAAATGCATTTTCCTGTTATCAATTCAATTTCTTTTGCCTTTATTAATTGTTCGGATTTAGGAGTATCGGATTTTTGCTGAATCCATACCATATCAAAACCTCTTTCTACGGCTGATTCAATGAGTTCGTCAGTTGCGTGTTGAGGAGTTACAACATAAAGGTGCCTTACATTTTGTGGAACATCTAAAGGTAATTTATAACAAGGTACTCCTTCTATACTATTAACTTCCGGATGAATAGGATACAGGTCGTAACCAGAAGTCTTAAATAACTCAAATACCCTATTTCCAAATTTCTTCTTATCGCGTGATGCTCCGGCAATGGCAATTTCTTTAGCTGAAAGAAATTTATTGATAGTATTTGTTTGTACATTTTTACTCTTCATTGAATATTTTTGATTAAAATTAAAAAACTTAACAAAATAATTTCATCTTTGAAGTGATTATGACTACAATTTTATTGAACCTTTAACTCTTTGCTAAAAATCAATAAATTTCAGCCTCCAGCCAACTGCTTTTTATTTAAACTCAACCCCGAAATATTTGGCAACCTCTTCGATATCTCTTACAATTTCATGGATTATGGTTATTCCATTTTTTTTCAAAAATTCTTCTTTTTCTCTCTCAGGGTCTCCCGGAATAAGAACTTTTGTTTTGCCCGGTGCAACTTTCGCATTTCTGAAAGTTCCAATCCATTCATCCATTTTAGCTTTGAATTGATCGGATGACTGGAAAGCATCAATACGCATAGCACCAAAAAAATGTCCTGTTCCTTCACCTACTTTTTTATCGAGCACTGGTAAGTATGCAACAGAAGGTGGAACAAATGGTCCAAAATTAGCACCTGAAAGCACTGCAGAGAGAATATCAACTATAGATGCAAGACAATATCCTTTATGACTGCCATGTTCATAATCTCCTCCAAGAGTAACCATAGATCCACCTTTTGCAAGTATTCCCGGGTCATCTGATTGGTTACCGTCTTTATCCTGCACAAAACCAAAAGATACTTTTTCATTTTTCTTTTCAGAAATGGCAAGTTTACCACGTGCAATAGGCGTTGTGGCAAAATCAGCAACAAAAGGAGGTTGCTTGCCCGCCGGAATTGCAACTGCAATAGGATTAGTTCCCAGCAAACGGGAAATTGAGAATGTAGGAGCCACAAGAGGATTTGCATTGGTCATACAAATACCTATCATGTCATGTTCCAGCGCCATCATTGCATAATAACCGGCAATACCAAAATGATTTGAATTGCGGGTTGAAACCCAACCAGTGCCTGCATGTTTTGCTTTGTTTATTGCTACATTCATAGAATTTGTAGCAGCAACCATTCCAATAGCATTGTCTCCATCAACTACTGCTGTACTTGGTGTTTCATGAATTATTTTAATTTGCGGAGTTGTGTTAATCCGTTTAGCTTTCCACAGTTCAAAATAATCTTTAAGACGCATCATTCCATGGGAAGGAAGTCCGTGTAATTCAGCAGCAATAAATACTTTTGCAATAACTTCAGAATGTATTGGGCTGCAACCCATTTTTTTGAAAATCGTACTTGTGAATTCAGATAAATAATCGTGTGAGTACATTTATTATTTCATTATTATTATTTTAAAGGACAAAGATATGAGAAATATTTATACCGGATACCGGATGAAGGATAGTAGATACTGATTTTCAAGATAGAGAAATGTTATTATGAATCCTGTATCTTGCATCTTTTTCTTAAACATCGACTAATACAATAGAATATCCAAACCTGATAAATCTTATCTTTGTTATTTTATATAACAAAAAATAATTTAGTCAATAAAGAACATCGCAATGAAAGAACATCTTTGGCAATTAAGACAGAAAGTTAATGAAACTTCCCCGCTAGTTCATAACATTACAAATTATGTAGTGATGAACACTACAGCGAATGCGTTATTGGCCATTGGTGCTTCACCTGTTATGGCTCATGCAGAAGATGAAGTAGAAGACATGGTTCAAATTGCCAGTTCACTTGTAATCAATATAGGGACTTTAAGCAACAAATGGGTGAATGCGATGAAGCTGGCATTAATAAAAGCAAACCAAATGCATAAACCTATAGTTCTTGATCCTGTTGGCGCAGGAGCTACGCCATTTAGAAATAAGGTTCTAACCGAATTATTGGCAAAGGGAAATTTTTCTGTCATCCGGGGAAATGCATCAGAAATTATGGCTTTGGCTTTTGCACAGCATAAAACCCGGGGAGTCGATAGCATGGAATCTTCTTCGAATGCTGAATCAGCAGCCAAGTTTTTAAATAAGAAATATGGAAGTATAATTTGCATAAGTGGAGCAATTGACTATATCATAAACAATGATAAATTAGTTAAAATTAGCAATGGGCATCCTTTGATGTCAAAGGTAACCGGAATGGGTTGTACAGCAACTGCATTAATAGGAGCTTTTATAGGAACAGGTGAAGATATTTTTGATTCAACTGTTGCAGCGACTGCAGTAATGGCAATAGCCGGAGAATTGGCTTTTTCAATTTCCCATGGACCTGGAAGTCTTCAAATGAATTTTTTAGACAAGTTATACAACTTGACCGAAGAGGAATTCTTCAAGACGATCAAAATAGAATTTTAATATGTCTAACTAAAGAATTTATTTTATATTTTGCAGTCTTTAAATTTCGGTTTCCATTCTCCGGTTTCCGGTCTCCACTATTTAATAATTGGCTCAAACAAATAAAATATAAAATGGATTACAGTCTCTATCTTGTAACAGATGAAAAGGTTTCGAAAGGAAGAAGTATTATTAATGTTGTTAGGCTTGCTGTTGAAGGTGGAGTGACAATAGTTCAATTGAGGGAAAAAGAATTGAGTACTAGACAATTTATTGAACGTGCTCTTGAATTAAAAAAAATTCTAAATCCTTTGCGAGTTCCCTTAATTATAAATGACAGAGTTGATATAGCAATTGCTATCAATGCTGATGGTATTCATATCGGGCAAAGCGATATGCCTTTTGAGATGGTTAAACAAATGGTTCCAAAAGAAATGATTATAGGATTGTCTGTTGAAACAATGGAACAAGCCCGTGAAGCTGAAAAATATGATATAGATTATTTAGGAGTAAGCCCTATTTTTTCAACTCCTACCAAAACAAATTTTAACGAAAGGCCATGGGGTCTTGAAGGTTTGAAAAAATTAAGAAGCTTTTCAAAACATAAATTAGTTGCAATTGGTGGAATAAATACTAACAATGTTGCTGATGTAATAAATGCCGGTGCTGACGGTGTGTCAGTCGTGTCTGCAATTTGTTCTTCAAATGATCCTAAAATTGCTGCAAAAGAACTATTGGAAATTGTAAAGAAAACTAAAAAATTATAAAGATATAATTTATGAATGAGCCAGTCTGACTATATCCTTACATTCTAGGATTTGCTTTTCATAGCCTTTAATTGTAGCATTTATCATTCCCAGACTTACTTCTTTCAGGGTTGTAACATAACGTGACATCAACAGTTTTAGCAGTGGATAAATAAAACTTAAAACTCTATAAATTTTATAAGTATTTTTTAATCCCTTTGTTGGCTGAATATATCCTGGTCTAAACATGTATGCTTTTTTTGGAAATAATTCCATAAGTTTATTTTCAGTTTTGCCTTTTACTCTTGCCCACATGCTGCGGCCCTTTTCACTGCTATCTGTTCCAGCACCTGAAACATAGCAAAAGGTCATTTCGGGGTTTAGTTTTGCAATAACACTTGCAAAATTTATTGTAATATCATAAGTTATTCGGTTGTATTTTTCTGCTTTCATTCCTAAAGAGGATACACCTAGACAGAAAAAACAAGCACTATAACCTGCCAGTTTATTTTCTATTATCGAGAAATCAAAAAAATTGTCATGAATTATCTCGCTTAATTTAGGGTGCAGGATATTACATGGTCGCCTGTTTATTACAAGCACCTTTTCAACATCGGGGTGTAGAAGGCATTCGTGCAACACACCTTCACCAACCATTCCGGTTGCTCCCGTTATAATTGCTTTGAGTTTCATAATAGTAATAAGTCTTATTCTATTTCAAAATTAATATCTTACTTTGAATTAGATAATAACTATGTCTTTTATATTTTGTTAATTATAAATTCCAAGTTTGATTAAATTATTAATTTTATTCCATATATAATACTAATATTATTACTAAACACTGGGTTTTAATTAGAAAAGCCCTTTACAGTTTTATTCCAGAGAATTTGATTCTGTATTATAAAAAGTTTCTTAAATAATTTATCTTAATAAAATGGAAGACATAAATTTCAAAAAGCAACAATTTGCCAGTGATAATTGCGCTGGCATTTGTCCCGAGGCATTGCAAAGTCTTATTAATGCAAATCAGGGACACGCCATTTCCTATGGTGATGATCCGTGGACAGCAGAAGCTTGCGACCTGTTTCGTGAAATTTTTGAAATTGATTGCGAGGCGTTTTTTGTATTTACTGGTACTGCTGCGAATTCGCTTTCGCTTGCAAGTTTATGCAGACCCTATAACAGCATAATATGTCATGAAAACAGCCATATTGAGACTGATGAATGTGGTGCACCGGAGTTCTTCTCTAATGGGGCTAAAATCTTATTGGGAAATGGAACGAATGGCAAACTTGATCCGAAAAGTATTGAATTTATAGTTAACAAACGATCTGATATCCATTTTCCAAAACCCAAAGTCGTTAGCCTGACACAATCTACAGAATTGGGAACAGTATATACTCAGTCAGAACTTAATGAGATCAATGCTACGACTAAAAAGTATGGTCTGCATATTCACATGGATGGAGCACGTTTTGCAAATGCACTAGTAACTCTGGGCACTAAACCAAAAGAAATTAGCTGGCAGTGCGGTGTTGATGTGTTGTGTTTTGGAGGAGTAAAAAACGGTCTGGCCGTTGGTGAAGCTATTTTATTTTTTAACAGACAAATGGCTGATGAATTTGCTTACCGTTGTAAGCAAGCGGGTCAATTATCGTCTAAAATGAGATTTCTGGCAGCGCCCTGGGTCGGAATTTTAAAGAATAATGTTTGGTTGCATAATGCAAAGCATGCCAATCATTGTGCTGTACTTCTTGAAGAACAAATTAAAAAAATACCGGAACTTAAAATTGTTTATCCTCGTGAAGCGAATGCTGTATTTGTCCAAATTCCGAAAAAAGTATCAGATGCGCTGCATGAAATGGGTTGGCATTTTTATTCATTTATTAGCGCTGATAATGCCCGCTTTATGTGTTCATGGGATACTACCGAAGAAAGTATTTACGAACTAATAACTGATATTAAAACGTGTCTGTCTAAATAAAAAAATACATAATTTAGGTTGTCACAAAAAATTACTCGTCTTATTTATATTTGAACTTCATTGCAAAAAAATCGAAATTAAAAATTATTGATTTTACTTTTTGTTTTCAAAATACATTATATCTTTGTGATATCATTTTAATATCAAATTATATGAAAACAGAAAAAACTTTTACTGCTCTATCAGGCTATTTGTTCCTGGTGATTGAGATAATTTTTATTTCAATAATTATTATATCGGCTGTTAACCAAATGCCTTTATACGCAGTAATTACAACGTTCTTATTTGTTTTTACCGCAATTGGTTTTACTGTTATCAATCCTAACGAGGCAGTAGTTCTTACGCTCTTTGGAGCATACAAAGGAAGCATTATAGAGAATGGCTACTTTTGGACAAACCCATTCTTTGTGAAAAAAAGAATTTCATTACGAGCACGCAATTTCATCAGTGAGACCATTAAGGTAAATGATAAAGTGGGTAATCCTGTAATGATTGGTATGGTGCTTGTATGGAAAGTATCTGATACTTTCAAAGCTATGTTTGAAGTAGATGCTTATGAGAAATTCGTTGTTGTTCAAAGTGAAGCTGCTCTGCGTAAACTGGCGGGTCTATATCCTTATGATAATTTTGAAGATGAAGCGGCAACAATTACCTTGCGTTCCAGCGGTGATGAAGTAAATTCAAAATTGGAAGATGAAATCAAGGAACGTCTTTCTATTGCAGGAATAGAAGTAGTCGAATCTCGTATCAACCATTTGGCTTATGCTTCAGAAATTGCAGGTTCAATGCTAAGGCGCCAGCAAGCAACTGCTATAATTGCAGCACGAAGTAAAATTGTTGAAGGTGCTGTAGGAATGGTTGAGGCTGCTTTGGATAGCCTGGCAAAGAAAAAAATTGTAGAACTTGACGACGAACGCAAAGCAACTATGGTTAGCAATCTTTTGGTTGTTCTTTGCTCCGAAGAGTCTGCAAGACCTGTTATAAATGCCGGTTCGCTGTATAGCTGAAAATAACTTAAATTTTCATTTGCCTTTACAAAAGGATAAGTTTGCCAAAGATTTATAGATAAAATGAATCAAGGTTTCTAGTTTCTAAACTTTGTTCTTGTAAAGTTAAGTGGGTAATTTTGAACATGCAAAAAAAAGCATTCATATTGCGTATTGATCCTGAGAAACTAAAGGCTCTTGAAAAATGGGCTGCAGATGAGTTTCGAAGCATTAATGGACAAATTGAATGGATACTTGATCAGTCTTTAAAAAAGGCTGGAAGAAAAACTTCCAATTCACAATCTTCAAAATAATAAGAATTTATGCTTCAATAATTTGAATTAAACGAAACAAAAGCAACAGTAACTAGCAATTTAATTTAATGAACATAAGTTACCTGTTACTGTTGCTTAACCCCACTACCAACTGCCTCTATATATTAAATTAAGGTGTATGCCCTTTAAATATTGATGATTCATCCAAGGGAACTATATTACCATCATATTCGAGTTTTCCGGCTCTCAATCCGGATACTGTAGCAACTGCATAACCGTCAGCACCAATATTTATAAAGACATCATATATCCCAATATTTGTCATTATGTTCATTTCGAGATAAAAATTTTTCTTCTTTTCATCTTTCTCAAGCTTCCATTCGGTGATATTACCTTCGGCAGTTACACCTCCAACGCCGTTATATCCAATTCCTCTCAGCGAACCAATTTGAAGAACACCATAGGTTGTATCAACCTTTATAAAGTTCAGCTCTGATAATACATATATTCTGCGTCCTCTCATATTAGAAAGAAAATTAGCTTCCAGAACAAACTGCCTACTTTCCAGAATTTGAGAAATACTATCATATTGCTTCTGCCGTTCAGCTTCTTTTTTTTGTTTTTTTAGCATCCGTACCTGTTGCTTAGTTAGTGTGTCTTTTTTTACTTCTTGTGCAGAAATGCCTGCGATAAGAAATATGGCTGTAATGGTCACTAATAGTGTTCTCATTTCATTAAAGTTTTAATATTATAAAGATGACAACTTTTATACCAAATCATTGAATTTTAGAATAATTAACAGATATACTAAATCCCTTAATTCTTGAAGAAACGAAATTCTTAACTTTTCAATCTGCAAATCTGCAAATCAGCATTTGTATTGTTTTCCTTGCCAAGTGTCAAGTTCTTTTAACTTTTTCTCAAAAGCACGAATGATATCTGCTACACGCAATAGACCCCATCCAGGACCTGCTAAAAACCAAGGTGGCACTTCTCCTGCTATTCTTTCTACTACAAAAGTAGGATTGAGCCTTTCTACAATTTTTACTAGCAAATTGAGATATTCTTCTAATGTATAAAATAAGAATTGAGAATTGTTTTTTTGATAGTGGAGCGCCATTGCTGTGTCATTCACTATTTGCAATTGATGAAATTTAATTGTTGATAAAGGGAGTTTGGAAATTATTCCGATTGAATTGATTATTTCCTGCTCCGATTCACCAGGTAAACCAATAATAAAATGTGCTCCAGCATAGATATTTCTTTTGGCTGTATCCTCAATTGCTTTAACTGATTGCTCGAAAGTATGTCCTCTGTTAATTCGTTCAAGAGTTTTATTATATATCGATTCGACACCATATTCAATTGTGATGTAATATTTTTCAGCCAGACGACTAAAATAATCAAGTTTTTCATCGTCGATACAATCGGGTCTTGTGCCAATAACCAGACCAATTACTCCGGGAAATTGAAGAGCTTCTTCATAAAGCGTCTTTAATTTTTCTAAAGGTGCGTGAGTATTTGAATATGCCTGGAAATAGGCAAGGTAATTTTTTGCACGTCTGTACCGTACCTGATGAAATTCAACTCCTTCGGATAGTTGTTGAGTTATTGATTTGCCGGGATTGCAATAGGAAGGATTAAAAGCATCATTGTTACAATAGGTGCAGCCTCCGGTTGATAATGTGCCATCGCGGTTAGGGCAAGTAAATCCAGCATCTATTGTAAGCTTCTGAACCCTATGTCCAAAATACTTTTTAAAATACTCGGCATATGTATTAAAACGCCTGTTATGACCCCATGAATAGTTCAAAGTTCAAGGTTTAAAGTTTCAAGTTTAAAGTTCAAAGTTCAAAAGTTTTTCTATATCCTGCATCTTGCATCCGGTTTCAGTTTTTACACTCTTTCAACCAGATTTAAGTTGACATACCAAATTACACCTTCTGCTTTTGAATATCCCATTTCTTTTAAATATTCAACATAACGCTTTACTTGTGAAATTATATCTTGAGTTTTGTATTTTGCCAAACTTATAATCAATTACAAGTGTTTCTTTTCCTTTAATCATGACCCTGTCCGGGCGGTAAAGATGCTGGCCAGGTACCAAAATACCTGCTTCATTCATTACTTTCCAGTTTCCGCTGAACCAATCTGAAAAAGGCATTTCAGCGAGCAGGCCATTTACTTCAAAAAGCATTTCTTTTTTATCAGCATCTTTTATTAAGCCCTGAAAAATCATTTTGTCAACAGCCATTTCAACATCATCTTTAATTTGGATTTCCTGAAACAATCTATGCATAAGGTTTCCATAAATTCTTATGGGAGGTTTCCGATTCTCTTCAGCATTCCAAAATCCAGGATACGAATATCGTTGTCTTAGCTTTTCTTTCAATTCAAAATTTAGATATGTATTTAATTTCAATTCATTCGTCTCAGAATATTCTTTAGCTGACAGCAGGCTGAGTTTTCCTAATTCAAAAATTTTTTCACCAGATTTCCAGCAATCTGAAATATTTATATGCGGATATTCATTGTCCTGTATTGCATCATTTGTTTTTATCCAATTATAAATCAATTCTCCTATTGTAGAAAGCTTCTCTTCTTTATCCGGGAAAGGCATGAAAGCAAATAAATTATCTGAAGCACGTGTAAAAGCTACATATAATAGATTCAGATTGTCTACGCGAGTTTGTACCTTTTCAAGGAAATAATGGTATGCAAATACAGTGTCCTGCAACCCTGACGAATAACGTATAGGCAGAAATTCATATTGATTAAATGGTTCTCCGTGCGCTGAACACCATATGAAAGGAAAATTTGGCCCGTTATGGTCAAGGCTCCAGTTGCAAAATGGAACTATGACATTTTTAAACTCAAGACCCTTGGATTTATGTATGGTCATAATTTTTATTGCATCCTGATCCTCTGATACCGAAACGGAAAGTGTATCTTTTTTTTCTTCCCAATAATTCAAAAATGCTGACAGATTGGAAGGGTTATTTTGTAAAAATTCAATAATGCAATCATGAAAAGCCTGTAAAAAAGGTAAATCGGACAATTTCTTATTTAATTCAAACAACCGGACTAAGCGTTCGAATAATTCATCAGGCGGCAGATGTTTAAGTTGCTCTGTTTTTTCGGTGAATTCGATTGGAAGAGAATGAAGAGAACTATTGGCTGTCGGTAGTTGGCTATTGGCTGCTGGTGGCGGATTAATGAGACTTTGTTTTTGATTTTGGGCATTATCAAATTCTTTGAAGAAAAAATCATAATCATAAGCAAGTGATGCAGTATTAATATCATCTTCAGGAGTTTCCAGGTATTTAAAAAGCTTGATAAGAAAGATAACTACAGGAGAATTTTTAAGGAATGTCGATTCATTTGAAAGCACCTTAAAATTATATGGATGATTTTCAGGAATTTTATCCTGGTATGCATTTAAAAATTCAGCTACTTCTTGTCCTTCAGAGCTCGTGCGTACAAGGATGGCTATATCTTTTAGACGATTTCCTGCCTTTTGAAGGTTCTCAAGTATAGATGGGAGTGAGGCAAGCACTTTTTCCTTCCAACTTAAATTTGTATTATCAATAAATTGAAATTTAATATAACCTTCATTGTTTTTTCGACCCGATGGCAATTTCTGCAGACATCCTTCATAAGCATTTGAAATAATATGCTTAAAAAATTCAATTTCCTTTTCAGGTATATTTTCTACTGATAGATTTAAATTAAATGTCTGTTGCAATGACCTTGAGGCAAGGCTAAAAAATGTGTTGTTAAATGCGACTATATTTGATTTACTGCGCCAGTTTATATTAAGGTTGTCAAAACGAATACCGTGTTCGGAAAGGTCTTTATCAAGTTCCGATGCCATTATTTTCCAATCGGTATTACGCCAGCGATAAATGGATTGTTTGACATCTCCAACTACCATACATTCGTGATTTTCGGAAAGGCTATTATTGATAAGCGGTAAAAAATTGTGCCATTGAATTGCAGAAGTATCCTGGAATTCATCTATCATAAAATGATATAAATTTTGGCCTGTTTTTTCATAAATAAATGGAGAATCATTTTCGTTGATTATTGCTTTTAGAAAAATTCCGGAATTGGCAAGCATAAAAATATTTTTCTGTATCTGCATATTTGTTAACTTCTCCAGATAAATCGGCTAATATGCCTAAAGTAAAAAAACTTGCCAATACTTCACAGGCACTTTTATAACCAAAAAATTGTTCTTGGAAGAAACTTACAGTTTTTGCAATAATTCAAATAAGCCTGCATCTGCAGCAGACTGCACAAGGATAGAATCTTCTTTATCTTTTGGCAACCAATTATCCAATGATTCTGCTGCATCACAAATCCGTTTGGAAGGCTTCGATTTTACCACCAAGCGATAGTTTGTAGAAATATTGACCAACGCCACCCTGTACTCCAAATTTAAAGTTTTCAGGTTTTAATCCATAAGAAGAAATGATATTCATGCCATCAACACCAGCTTTTTTCAACTTTGATTCAAATGAATTTCGGATAGCGTATAATTGTTTTTGAAATGATTTTAATGCTTCTCGATTAGCATAGCTTTTGGTGAAATGTTTTGTCAAAAGATTTAAATTTTTCATTGAACAACTCTTTGCCCAAGTTTAGCACTTCCTTTTTAAAATCCCAGTTTTTGCCTTCTTCAATTCTTTGTTCTGCATATTGAACAAGCCAATCAAGCATGGTTTTATCATTCTCAAGCTTTAAAAGCATTTGATCGGTCGCTTTATCTAAATACATTTTTTATATCAAGTTCCAGGTCAAAATTATATTGCAAACCTGCTTCTCGTGCAAACGACTTTATGATTCGTTGAAAAAAACTGTCTATCGTGCAAATTGTGAACCGGGAATAATTATGAAGAATGGATTCAAGAATTCGTTTTGACTTTTCCTGTACTTCCGGATGCGATAAATTAAATTCTTTAGCTAATGAAGCAGCATGATTGGAAGGCATCCCGCTTGATAGATTATATAGTTCTTCAACTATCCGGGTTTTCATTTCCTCCGTCGCTTTATTGGTAAATGTTACTGAAAGGATATGTTTATAATTTTTAGGATAGCGAAATAATAATCGTAAGTAATCCGCAGTAATGCGAAATGTTTTGCCAGAACCGGCAGATGCACGGATTACTTTTAGCTTTGACATAATGAAATAAATAATGGTAAGGCTAAAGTAGAAATTCTGTAGTGGTATTATCAAAAATAGTGGGGCAGGAATACGGATGCTGGAAACGGAATCGGAAACTGAAGAAAGAGTTAAAAGGTCAATGGTAAAAGGTGAAAGGTAAAAGCAAATTACAATTTACATTGATCAAATTCTTACAAACAGTTAACAGCTAATTGAATTAATTCGCTTCTTCTTCCATTTTCAAATGAAGGGCTACCATTTTGATTGCAGTAATTGCAGCATCTTCTCCTTTATTGCCATGTTTACCTCCGGCTCTTTCAAGAGCTTGTTCATAAGAATTTGTTGTTAATACTCCAAAAACAAATGGCATATTATATTGCATATTTAGTTCGGTGATCCCATAAGCAGCACTTTGACAAATATAATTAAAATGTGGAGTTTCACCCTGAATAACACAACCTAGACAAATAACTGCATCCACATCGGTATATTCAGCAAAAAATTGTGCACCAAGTGTTAATTCAAAACTACCTGGACATATTTAACATGGATATTTTTAGGATGTGCGCCATTCGCGATTAAAGCATTGTAAGAAGCTTCAAAAAGCGATTCGGTAATTGCAGGATTCCATTCTGAAACAACTATTCCAAATGACATATCTTTTGCAGATGGAATTTGGTTATAAAGGGTTTCAGAATGCTTGACATTATACTACTGTTTTTTCCCAATTTTAATTTGTAACCTCGTCATATACTTATCAATTTCTCTTCCTTCCATTGAAATTGGATATTTATCCTGAATGATCTTGTATATATCAAGTGCTTGTATTAAAATCACCAATATCCTCACAAATTCCACCAGCTTTCATTAAATAAACGGGAGAAGTAAGTTCATTTTCACTTTTTTTGGCAGCTTTAAGATAATATTTGATAGCTTTTTCATTATTTCCAATTTCAGAATAAGCATCACCTATTGTTCCCAGAGCTAAAGGAGCAACCAGTTTATCATTGGCTTTAAATTTTTCTAATTGTTCAATTGCATCCTGGTATTTTCCTAATTTATAATAACAGATTCCGGCATAGTAATGCGCTAAGTTAGCTGCACTAGTCAAACCAAATTCATCTATTATTTTTATCATTCCAAAATTATTGCCGTCTCCATTAAGCGCAAGATAGAATGAATCTTTTTGAAAATATTGTTCGGCCACATACATTTGATCGTGAGCTTGTTCGTTCAATGGTTCAAGGTACTCTTTTTTGATCAGAAGAATTGCACCAATCACAACAAGAATAGCTATAACAACATAAGTTATTATTTTTTGGTTTTTTTCAATGAAGAATTCGGCTTTTGTTAATGCTTCGCCAACATTTTCGATACGACTATGTTCGGGTCCCTTTTTGATTTCTGCCATTTTACATTAGTTATTGGTTTATAAAATTCCCGGCAAATGTAATGGTTTTGCTCGTTATTATAAAATTTATGAAAAAAAAATTGAAATTGACTAGTAATAAGTAAGAATGTCTGATAGTTGTTGGATAGATTTACATCCTTGTTAGCGAAAATATAGGGATAATGTTGATAAAATTCTTAAAAAAATGTTTTTAAGTAAAAAAATATTCTATTATATCGCAAAATTTTGTAACTGCGTTGTGTCTTTTTATAATAATATTGTATTTAATTAGTTATTGATCTATTCATAAATTAAAATATGCAAAACGAGAATTTAAAAATTAATTGTATAGCAATAGATGACGATCAATATTCACTGGAATTGCTATCAGACTTATTAAATAAAATTCCATTTTTAGAATTATCTGCAACATTTGTTAACCCTATAAATGCAATAAGCTACATTAATAAAAATAAGATTGACTTGATTTTCTCTGATATTGAAATGAATGGACTGAACGGCATACAACTTATCAATAGTTTAAAAATTAAGCCCCTGGTAATCTATAGTATCTGCTTATGATAAATATGCAATTGAGGGGTACAATATAGATGCACTGGATTATGTTTTAAAACCTGTTCTTTTTGACAGGCTTTTAAAAGCTGCAAATAAAGCATACGATATTTTTATTAATGACAAGAACAGAAACTTAATAAATTTAGCAGAAACTCAACCTAATCACCAGAATTGCATTTTTATCAAATCAGATTACAGAATATTGAAATTATATACTAATGATATTTTATATATTGAAGGTTTCAATGATTACGTGAAAGATTCATACTGATGATACAAGCCTATTTTATCTTTATTAAGCCTTAGAAACCTGGAAGAAAAATTACCGGTTACTGAATTTGTAAGAGTTCATCGTTCATATATCGTTTCGATTCATAGAATAGACAGCATTGAAAAGAAACGCATCATGATCGGTAAACATAGTATTCCTATTAGCCTGTCATACAGCAAATCTTTCTTCACTGCGATTGAAAAAGTGAATTTTTGTTTTTTTTAAATTCGAATGAATTATGATTTTTGAGGAAGAGTTTCAATCAGACTTTGACATGGTTGTGCTTTAGTCTTTAAAAGTATATTAAAATGAAAATTTATTATTTATTTAGTCATATTTACGCTTAACAAACCATGTTTCTTTAAATGATAAATTAAGATTCCATTTTAGATAATTCTCCTGAATTTGCCCATCGGCTGCGGAACCTGTTTTACCGTAATTCAAAAGAGAAATTTAACATTGCAATGTTTCTAATAGGCATACTTAATCCTGCACAAACTCCATAAGATAGCGGATTATAACCATTTATCTTAAGGTAAGAATTTCCAATTGCGATGCCGGTCTGATAACTAATTCTTTGAAAATAATTTTCATAGTAAGGTCTAATGTTCTTATATTCAAGACCCAATTTAATATTATGCATATCTGCAAGATAAACTCCCGGAGCATTGGAAACAATTTTTGACGAATTCTGATACCTGTAATCTGCAGCAAAAGTGTACTTATTATTTAAGGAGACAGATATTCCTGCACCATAAAACATAGGTAGATATTGATTTTCGGTACCAATTGATTCATTTTCCAGGGTAGAGTTGTTTTGATCATAAATTGCCAGATTGGTATTCATGGTGATACTTGCATTATATCCGTAAACTAACCCAAATACATATGAAATATTTTTTGCAAACGTGTCGATATATTGCAATCCAAAATCAAAATAAAACTTATTTGTATTTGAGGTTGTCTCTATGTTCCATCCATTTATTACAATATTATTATTAATAGATCCAAAAAGAGCGGAAGTGTTAATTCCAATAGAAATTTTGGGAGTAATCATGTAGGCATTACTCATAAATAATTTATTGAGGCCTCCATCACCATTATAATTTACAGGTACAGTTAAACCATATGTACCTTCAACTGGCTGAGTTGAATTGATTGTATATCCTACTGTGGAGTATGGTGCCAATCCAAAGCCAATTGCCCATCTATGTGAAATACAAAATCCCATGGCAATTTTTTTGAAACTTGCAATGGTAGTATTTGCTGTTTGATTATCAAAATTAAAAGTGGACCATTGAACCAAAGCTGAAAAATCATATAAAAATGTCATACTGTCAATTCCGGTCAATGATGCCGGGTTTGAATTATTGAGCATGTCATGGCTTCTTATTCCTATGCTAACTCCTGCCATTCCTGCATTTCTTCCATACTCTCCAGTTTCAAGTTCACCTATTCCGTACATGGAATTAGGATTATATATGTTCTGTGCATTTAATACGTTTTCCTGAATAATTAAGTGAGCTATTGTGCAAAATATCCACAAGTATGTCTTGCTAATTACCTTCATAAATCATCAGTTTAATTTCAAATGAAAGCTGATTTTTTAAATTTTTCTCATCTCCAAGCATCAATCTTCTCAAAGGGATACCTTGTTCCTTTAAGTGGTATACTTAATGCAATAATTTGCTTATCTTTTGCAAAAGCAGTTGCTTGATTTTTAATAAAACTTGTTATGTCTATTCCATATCTTGTGTTCAGATCATTATTGAGATAATCCCTGGTTAAAAACACATAAGACGAAGATAACTGATCATTTGTTTCTTTACTTAACAAACTCAAATAAAGACTATCAGGTAAAAGAGTATTTACTTTATAACTTCCTAATATGGGTTTCATATTTATTTGAGCAGCAGTAACAGTTACAAATTTGCCAAGGAATTCTAAATAATTAACATATGGGAATTCAATTCTTGTATGAATACCGGTTATTCCCTGTACAAATGTCTGGTGGCCTGTAAGATTTGAGGATTTTCCTTTACTATTAGTTATCTCTATATTCTTAATTTGATTGAATTGAGAACTTGAACTTAATGAAATATTGATAGAATCATTAGTCAATTGATGATTATGACGAATATGATAATAAAGTGACATGAAAATTTCAGAACTAGAAGCAACAAAACTACATATTGATTTACTTGAAGGATCAGGTACTAAAGCCAGTCCTTTAAAATAGTTTGAAAACTGATCATCGGTAGAAAAGCCATTGATTTTGCGCATCAATGTATCAAGTAAGCTTTGTCCGAATTCAACAGACAAATTAGTAACAATATTTTTACGAAGAGTAGGTTTTGGATAAAAAGCAATAGTTGCAATGGGAGTCGGTTCCCTGAGAAATGAATCATTACTGTATAAATACCCATTATTCTCCAGTTGGATCTCACTTGTCAAATGATAAACCAAGATTTTTTGCAGAACAGAAGTATCGCCAATATAATCGGGGTAACATTTCAATGAAAGCTTTAATGAATCAAAAACAGCCAAAGTATCAGCAGTATAAGTCGGGAGGGAAAATGGCAAATAGCTTATAGAACTTATTGATGATCCAAAGTATTTAACAGTATCATTAAATTGGCCAACCCACGCAAAACCCAAATTTGAAGTCAAAACTGAATCATCCTGGAAGGTTGATAAGTTCGCAGTACACGTGTCTGTTACTGTAACTATCACATTGCTTTGCAGATTCTCACTACCCATTGAAAAATCATCTTTTATACATGAGATGACCAGGAAGGGGAACATAATAATTACTAACAGAACTAGCTTTAAACGATAAATCATTTTTTACTCTTAAAAAATTGCCAAGCAGCAAAAAAAAGAACTTTTAACCACCTTTAGAAATAGAATATATAGGCTAAACTTTAATGCAGTCGAATGATAATTATTTGCCTGTTAATGGTTAAAATGGCAGTTGCATAATTGTTAGTTTTATTTGACCGATAATAATACCAATCCTGCCAGAATACAAATATGTTTCATAGAAAATATTTTGAAGCCGCAATTCAAACGAATAGCTTTGCCCGATTATAAATAGTATTAATTAATTTATTATACAATGAGAATTATTAAGTTTGGTATTGTTTGTATTGTTGCATGTGTAGTAATAAGCTCATGCAGTTCAGATAGTAGTACAACATTAGTGGGAGACTGGGTTAAGTTTCCGATTATCCTGGAGCCATCAGAAGCGATGCAATTTCTTTTACAATTGGAGATGAAGCATATGTTGGCTTAGGAGATAATGGTACAGACACATTGTTAGCAATGTATGCATATAATGCAAGCGGAGATGCTTGGACACAAATAGCTGATTTTAAGGGAACCGCCAGAACAAATGCAACAGCTTTTTCAATCGGAACTAAAGGTTATGTTACTACGGGCTACGATGGAAACAATAATGTTTATTTGAAAGATGTTATGGGAATATGATCAGGAATCGAATTCATGGACCAGGAAAACTGATTTTATTGGGTCAGCCCGTAATTATGCTGTAAGCTTCACTTTGAATGATACTGGTTATGTAGGCACAGGATTTGATGGTAGTTATCTTAGCGATTTTTATAGATATATACAGGCTACTGATAGCTGGCAGGCGATTCCAATATAAGAGGATCAAAACGGGAAGGCGCGACAGCTTTTGTAATAGATGGAAAAGCATATGTAGTTAGCGGTGTTAGTAATGGAAACTATGTACGGTGATATTTGGATGTTTGATCCATTAATACAGAAGTGGGAACCAAGGCGTGAAATTACAAACAGCACTGATTCAACTTTTGACGATCTTTACACCACAATTGTCAGGGCATATGGTGTATCATTTGTAATTAATGGTAAAGGATACCTTGCCACTGGAGCATACACACTTCAATTAATTCCCACACTTGGGAATATGATCCAATTAATGATTTATGGACAGAAAAAACCGCGATTTGAAGGTAATGCAAGATATGGTGCAGTTGCTTTTTCTGTTAGTAACAGAGGTTTTGTTACTACCGGTCTAAGCGGAAGCTCCAGATATGATGATTGTTTTGAGTTTTTACCAAATGCTGCGGTCAATGCGTATAACAATCATCACTAAGGGATTTGTTCTTATTGCTATAATTTTATGCTTTATCTTTTTTTTAATAATAAATCATAATTCAAATAAAGTTGAATTAAACATAACCGTATTTGAAATTAATAATGGTTGGGGATACAAAATCAAGAAAAAGAATAAAACTATTATCTATCAGCCAAATATTCCCGTAATAGAAGGAAATGAACCATTTCATTCAAAGAATGATGCGTTAAAGGCTGCTGAAATGGTAAGATGTAAAATCATTCATAGAAAAATACCTGCATTGACAAAGAATGAACTTATCAATGCAGGTATTTCTCTTAATAGAAATTCTTACTGAAACAGAAATATATTCTTTCCAGATTAAATCGGGATTGGGATTGACATTTTTATATATTTTATTTGGTAATAATTCTGTTATTCAATAAAATCTCTTCTAAATTGTCAGTTGTAAAAAACTTTTAAGATGATTATTTAAATCATTTCTATTCTATTTTTTTGACAATTCTTGTTTTTTGACACCAAACTTATATACCAATCCGGCACTAATGCTATAATAATCTGATATCTGGTTTGTAGTTTCAATAACAGAATTACTTAAATTACTTATATAATTTATTTTTGAGTTTATATCCAGGGCAAAAGTTTTAGCTATATCAATCTGAATGCCGGCAACTGGGGCATCACCAAACCTGGCATGAAAAGAATTTCTATGAAGGAAAATATAATTTGCTGTATTTATATCATAATTAGCGGAAACGTATTTAAGGTTTGTCAGATTAAGTCCAAATTCAAATCCTAAATAAGGTTTAAACCATTTAGTCAATAAAAAATAATTTATTGAAGCACGTATTGGAATTATGTAAAAATTAATATTACTATAATTATTCCAGTATGTATTTCCCCAATATTTAGCATAAAAATATTCAAATCCGCTACTTATGCCAACACCCAATCTTTTTGTTAAAAGACACTTTACATTTATATCGACACCTGGACTATTATGATAATAGTTATTCATAGTTCCAAATGGAAAGTTCGTTGCTGCTTCAACTTTCAAATTAATCTGTGGATGTGAACAAAAAAGCGAATCAACATGTGAATGTGCAGATATGCAAAAAATCGCCACAATAAAAAATAAACTGATTTTTTTCATAATTAAAATATTTTTGAACTTAGACCTGACTATACAATTATGCATTGAGCTTGTTTCGTTAAAATTAAAATAAGGAACATTTTTAAAACATAAATTGATGCAAATATAGCTGCAATTGAATATAGTTGCATACTTTGTTAGGATATTATTATAGTAATTCAATAATTAACGTATTAAAAAGTAATGAAACAGGCAACTTAAATCGTTTACTAAATGAGAGCTTTGAAATTGTATAATATTCACATAGCAATGTCGTTTAGTTAAGCAGTTTTATATCATTGGTCATACTTCGACAAGCTCAGTATGACCTCATTTTATTGTCACCCTGAGCTTGTCGAAGGGTGTTTCGTTCCTTAATTAAACGACATTGATTCATATAGTGTAATTTAGATTATTTTAAAATCTGTTCGATTTAAATTAGATCAAGCTTTTGTTTTTATTTCTTACTCATGATTAGATTGAGCATGTGTAATTTTTGTATGATAATTTATTTTCAAGCCATTTTTCTATTACTAAGTATATTAATAAAATATGGAATGGTAACAATATTTCTATCAGTTATTAATTTGAAAAAGAAATAAATTTTATTACTGACTTATAATTTCTAAATTAGAAATAAGTATTACATTTTTTAAGGTATTTTTATTTATAAATTTAGCTCTCTTATTACTGATAATCTGACACAAATATTTTTTTTAAAATTTTTCTTTCCAGATATTATCTTTAATACCTCTGTTAATAATTTTGCTTACTTATTGTTGACTTTAATTTAATTGCAAGTTCTAACTCATTAATCTTTAAATCATCATCCTTTCCAAACATTTAACTTATTTTTTCTATTTGAAAACACTAAATTAAATTTTTAAGTACCTTTGTACCTTTCTTTTAAAGAAAAACATATAAATTATTAAATATCAATCAGTTAAATTTTAAATAAATTACAATGTCAAAGGTTAAAAGAGTTTATTTTTTCGGTGCTAAAAAAGCCGATGGAAAAGCAGATATGAAAAATTTGCTTGGTGGTAAAGGTGCAAACCTTGCTGAGATGTGCCTGTTAGGTTTACCTGTTCCTGCAGGTTTTACTGTCACAACCGACGTATGTACGGAGTATTATGAAAATGATTGCCAGCTTCCAAAAGAACTTATGCCGGAAGTATGGGAAAATATGAAGATGGTGGAAAAAATAATGGGCATGAAGTATGGAGATCCTGAAAATGTTTTATTGGTTTCATGTCGTTCAGGTGCTCGTAAATCGATGCCTGGAATGATGGACACAGTATTGAACGTTGGATTATGCTCAGCTACTATTCCTGGTTTTATAAAAAAAACTAATAACCCACGTTTTGTATGGGACTCATACCGTCGTTTAATTATGATGTATGCTGACGTCGTGATGGAAAAAGCTGAAGGTATTGAACCTAAAGATGGCAAAGGCATTCGTAAAGTATTGGATGATATGCTTGATACATTTAAGCATAAAAAAGGATATAAATCAGATACTGAAATCACTGCTGATGAATTAAAACAATTGGCTGAAGATTTCAAGAAAAAAGTAAAAGAAGTACTTGGAAAAGAATTTCCTGACGATGCCAAAGAACAACTTGAAGGTGGGATAAAGGCAGTATTCAAAAGCTGGAACGGTAAAAAAGCAGTTTCATACCGCCGTATCGAAGGTATTCCCGATGATTGGGGAACAGCCGTAAATGTTCAGTCCATGGTATTTGGCAATATGGGCGACACTTCTGCTACCGGTGTTGCTTTTACACGTAACCCGGCAACCGGAGAAAACAAGTTTTACGGTGAATGGTTGGTTAATGCGCAGGGTGAAGATGTTGTTGCCGGAATCCGCACTCCAAGTCCATTGAATAACGATACCAAAAACGAACAAAACAAACATCTTAAGAGCATGCAGGAAGCTATGCCTCCGACTTATAAAGAACTTGATAATATCCGCAACATTCTTGAAAATGCATACAAGGATATGTTAGATATTGAGTTCACAATCCAGGAAGGTAAACTTTATATGTTACAGTGCCGTGCCGGAAAACGTACAGGAACTGCTGCACTGAACATGGCAATGGATATGCTTTCTGAAAAACTTATTGATGAAAAGAGATGCTGTTACACGCGTTGAGCCTGCACAACTCGATGAATTGTTACATCCCATTTGCGATCCGGCTGAAGAAAAGAAAGTATCTATTTTAGTTAAAGGGTTACCTGCAGGACCTGGTGCTGCTGTTGGAAAAATAGTTTTTACTGCCGAAGATGCAGTTGCTTGGCACCGCAAAGGTGAAAAAGTTATACTTCTCCGTGAAGAAACCAACCCTGAAGATGTTGAAGGAATGCGTGCTGCCGAAGGTATCCTTACCGCCCGTGGTGGTATGACCTCCCATGCTGCTCTAGTTGCCCGTGGTTGGGGTAAATGTTGTATAGTAGGTGCCGGTGGTATTCATGTTGATGCTGCTACCAAAAAAGCCAAAATAT
The DNA here is from genome assembly GCA_963851385.1 of uncultured Bacteroidota bacterium. Lineage (GTDB taxonomy): Bacteria > Bacteroidota > Bacteroidia > Bacteroidales > DTGW01 > CAWEFA01. The sequence goes on from CAWKPE010000002.1 coordinate 25,399, forward strand.
GCAGGTAGCGATATCGTTATTAAAGAAGGTGATGTAGTTACGTTGAATGGTACTAAAGGATCTGTTTATAATGGTGCTATTCCATTAATGGATGCTTCAGAAAACCCACGTTTCCAGGGTTTCATGAAAATGGTCGACAAGTTCCGTACTATGGGTGTCCGTACAAACGCTGATACTCCGACTGATGCAAAGATTGCACGCGATTTCGGTGCTGAAGGTATCGGTCTTTTCCGTACTGAGCATATGTTTTATGGTGAAGGTTCGGATCAGCCATTATTCTTGCTTCGTAAGATGATTCTTAGCAAGGGAGTAGAAGAACGTCGTAAAGCACTTGATGAACTTTATTCTTTTGTCAAGAAAGATATTAAAGCAACTATGCTTGCAATGGATACACTGCCTGTTACCTTCCGTTTGCTTGATCCACCCTTACATGAGTTCGTTCCTCAAAGCCATGATAAGCAGGCTGAACTTGCAAAAGCTCTGGGCATCAAACCGGAAGAAATTGCAAAGCGTGGTGAAGATTTACATGAATCTAATCCAATGATGGGTCACCGTGGTGTACGTTTAGGTGTCACTTATCCTGAGGTTTCTGAAATGCAGATTCGTGCTATTTTCGAATCGGCTGCAGAACTTATTAAAGAAGGGAAACAACCACATCCTGAAATTATGGTTCCGGTTACCTGTGATGTTTCAGAACTTGATTTTACCAAGAAAATTGTTGACAATGTATATGCTGAGATAATTGCTAAATTTGGAATGAAGCAAATTGAATTCAAATATGGCACGATGATTGAAATTCCACGTGCTTCATTACTTGCAGATCGTATGGCAAAAACAGCTGAATTTTTCTCATTTGGCACAAACGACCTGACACAAATGACTTTTGGTTTCAGCCGTGATGATATTGGTGGTTTTATGAACGATTATCTTGATAATAAAATGTTGGCCGCTGACCCATTCCAGACAATTGACCAGGACGGCGTTGGCCAGCTTATTAAAATGTCTGTTGAAAAAGGCCGTGCTACGCGAAAGGATTTAAAAGTCGGTATTTGCGGTGAACAGGGTGGTGACCCTGCTTCGGTTGAATTTTGCTATAAGACAGGTTTGACTTACGTGAGCTGCTCACCTTTCCGCGTTCCAATTGCAAGGTTGGCTGCTGCACAAGCTGCTATAAAGGCTGGAAAATAGACTCCTCACCACGGAAGTCTCCTCAACGACATTGAGAAAGACGTCAGTGTGAGAATAAGTTATCGCCAATGATGATAGAATTAGAAATGACCCTGCTTATATTCGGCAGGGTTTTTCATTAACTACAATTAACGGAATGAGTTGATAAATTTATAAAATTATACTACTTGTTTTTTAAATTGATAATTAAGAAATCCTGACGGAGTTTGAGATATTAATAGTCCTTAGGTTTGTGAGACTAAATCATTTATTTATTCCAATATTTTTTACCATAGCTACAGAATATTTCTTCTCCTGTCATAATATTTCTGATCGCTACAATACAAATATTCCCATTTTCGTCCAGAATTATTTTCGAATTATTTTTGCGTTTAATTTTCACATGACCTAAAGCATCATTTGCATATTTAGCAAAACAATTCACTCTCATGGAATCTAATACTGATCCATCGGGCAAGTTAATAAAATAGCCATCATCTCCATTTTTTGTTCTGTATTGGGCTTCTTTATCTGATAAAATCTCTCCTTTAAAAATTGAAATTACTTCATCTTTGTAAAGTGGAATTGCAGTAAATAAACCATTCCCTGAACCAGGTATTTGAGATTCCTTGATATACAAATAGTCTTGTTCTTTAGCCTCGATTTTATATGTTGTCGAATCAGAATATTCTTTAAAACGAGTAATCCCTTTCATGACATTTATTTTTCCAGAACTTTTTTTTAAATGAAAAATGTTTGAATATGATTTATTATAAAAATCAAAGAAAAAACAATATATAGAAAATAATTTAAATAAGAAATTATCAATTATATTTGAAAACTGATCCCAGCTTAAAAACAAAAGGGATACTTGTAATAAAGCTGACAAGATCGAAAAAAAAGAACAAAAAAAGCAGCCCTGAAAAAGCTGCTTTTAAAATTTTTACGATAACTAAAAGTCAATATAATTCTGTTTCTTTAATCAATAGTTAAGAACTCAATTTCATGGAATTGAACATCAATTTAGTCAATAAAAATTCCGGAGTTTAACATATCTTAAATGAGATAAATCAATATTAAAAGTGATAAATCTCATTGAGATTCTGATATTAATTATTCATAATTAGCTTTTCTGCATGTACTTTATTTCATAACTTTCTAATGAAAACCCAAAAGAAAGTCAATGAAAGTGCTCATGTTTGGATGGGAATATCCTCCCCATATTTCAGGCGGTTTAGGTACTGCTTGTCATGGTTTAGCTAAAGGATTAGCAACTTTCAACGACATTGACCTCACTTTCATTGTTCCTAAAGTATTTGGAGATGAAGACAAGCAAGGTTTGAAATTGATTGGTGCCAGCGAGGTAGAAGTTTCAGATGAAATAATTGCAAAGCAGAGAGATTGGGAAAAGAAAAAATTTTATGAATTTAATCAGAGTATTTCTGCTTACACAACACCGGTACAATACGAAGAAATCATTAGTAAACTGAATGAAAAAAAACTAACTCCCAGTGAAAACGTTTTAACAGGGAAGATGGAATTCAGTGGCCAATATGGAAACAGCTTATTCGAAGAAATATCACGATATGGGGTTATAGCATCGGAATTAGCCAAGAAGGAACATTATGATGTTATTCATGCCCATGATTGGTTGACGTACCCGGCAGGAATTGAAGCTAAAAAAGTATCAGGCAAGCCTCTGGTAGTTCATGTGCACGCTACAGAATACGACCGGTGTGGAGTAGAACATAATGAACAGGTATTTGAAATAGAACAAAAAGGAA
>CAWKPE010000003.1:0-71493 GCA_963851385.1 uncultured Bacteroidota bacterium
CTGGGTAGTAGAGTCCGATCTCTATTCCAGCTGATCTTCAAGTACTGCACCAGTGCATTTCGATGGTGCAGTACACGAAGATCGTGTACGCGTTCCACGCTGAATTGCAGCCCGAACAGGTCGAAGGAGTCGTAACCCCGGGTAGACCGCTAAGCGTCTTCGTGTAGTGGCGGGCGACATCGGTGCGCGATCCTATCCAACCATCTACTTTCCCGGTGACGCTCAGGCGCAGCATGCAAAGCATCCATCCGGAAGTTTCCCTAGTTGGAAGAAATGGCGCTGTCGGAGCGACCATGTAAATCGAAGAGATCGCAAGGAGTTGCCAACGCTTCATCGTCGGTACACAGCAGCCCGGCGTCGCCAAAACCACCGAGCGTCTTGGTCGGAAAGAAACTGAAGCAACCTACGTGACCGAGGTGCCGGCCTTGCGAGAATTCAGTCTGGATCCGAATGCCTGACAGGCGTCTTCGATCGATGCACCCCCCGACGACAGGTGAGTTCTTTCAATTCTTCGATGTGGCCCAAGTCGCCATACAAGTGAATCGGGATCACGGCCTTCGTGTTTGGTCTGGAGCATGTCCATCACGGAAGCTGGATCGAGGCACAAGCAGCGTGGACAGACGTCCGCGAAGACGGGATTGGCTCCCACTCGCAATATGACCTCAGCAGATGAAACGAAAGTGAACGGTGAAGTAATGACTTCGTCACCGGGGCCGATATCCAACGCCATGAGTGAACTAAGGAGGGCGTCGGTGCCCGAGGATACGGCGACACACTGTTAAACCGACCATTCAGCAGCAGTTTGTTCGAATGCGTAATATCCCAGTAGATCGACCGCTGCGCAGAATGCGGCGGAATGCGGACTCGAGCTCCCTTCAGATCCTTGTAGATCGACTTCGGGTCAACGAGTGGCACACGCCAGTTCACTGCCGCTTCAACGCCAACCATCGAAGTCATCTTTGAACTTACCTAACGCATGGGCGAGGGGCGCCGATCGTTTACCAATCTCACGGCATCGATGCCGCTGGCTTTGAAGAAGTCTTGAGCAAGCCCGGTCGTGCTGTCCACCAGTTGTTCAGGGGTGCCTGCTACCCGAACACGGCCGTTTGCAAGTAGCACGATTGTGTCGGCAATCCTCAACGCGCCGGCCATGTCATGGGAAATGACGACGCTCGTAATGCCGAAGCGGTTGCGGGTGCTTTCGATGAGTTCGTCTACCAGGCGTGGATGAAAGCGGGTCGAGGCCGCTCGTCGGCTCATCATAGAGAAGTACTTCAGGCTCCAGCATCAGCGCTCGGGCTAGGCCCACGCGTTTTCTCATGCCGCCAGAGAGTCACTGGCATAAAAAGGTCCACGCCTGAAAGATTCAATATCCCGAGTTTATCGAGCACCCGATCGCGAATCTCGCGGCTGGAAAGCTTGGTGTGCTCACGCAGCGGAAACGCGACGTTGTCGAAAACAGTCATGAGATCCAGAAGTGCGGAATACTGAAACACCATTCCGAACTTCTTGCGTTCGCGGTTCAGCGCTACTTCTCCGAGGGTCACGAGATCGACCCCGTTGAACCAGACGTGACCGCTGGTGGGACGGTCAAGACCGATGAGTCTGTTCGACAGCGGATCATCTCCGGCACCAGAACCGCCGATGATCACTACAATCTGCCCGCGCTGTATGTTCAAGTTGATGTCGCTCAAGGCCGCCATTGCGCCGAAGGACCTCGAAACGCGGTCCACGACCAACTGGGCACTCGGGTCTGGACAAGTGGGTGCGCTCGATTTGCTCACGACCGAACGATACTCGAACTGACGAGTGCCGCCACGACAGCCCTAGTTATTGATTCAAATATTGCCATAGTTTGGTTTGAAATTGCTGATATTTGGTTAGGAATTGTTCAATATATCAGTTCGTTCAATTCAACATTTGGTTTGATATGTTCAACATTTTTGTTCCTAAAAGTGTCTTTGGTAGAGAATCCCTGCATTAAATAAAGAAAAAAAACAACAGGGTCTCTCAAAAGAAGACCCTGCTGGTAAATAGAATAACTTCAGATATACAATTTTTAATAACCCGGGTTCTGCACCAAATTCGGGTTAGCGTTCAATTGAGGTTGAGGAATAGGAAAAACATTATGATTATCATCCGTGGCTAAGGTTTTGAATCCCCTTGTATTTTTAAATACACCAAATCTTATCATATCGTTTCTGCGCCATCCTTCGCTGCAAAGTTCCCACCCTCGTTCAGCAAGCAAAGCATCTAGCGTAAGTGTTGTAGTTGTATACATTTTATTAGGATTTTTATTAAAAGCACGAGAACGCAACTGATTTACAAGATCCACTGCATCCTGAGTAGCTACGCCACCATTTTTTCGCATTAATGCCTCAGCTTTCATTAAAAGCACATCAGCTAACCGAAAAACTACAAAATCGTTTGCCATTTGTGTATTCATTTCTCCTCTATAATCATATTTTGCTATACGGGCGCCTTCGTTTTCAGCAGCCCCATCCAACGACGTTACATCAACAGTATAAATCAACGGTTGGCCGGCTTTTTCGCGAATACAACGGGCTGTATCGCCAGTTGCAAGAAACTGAAGGCCCACAAGCCAGGCTGTTCTTCTAATATCTGTAGAATCATAGGAACGATAGAAAGAAGGTACCCCACAAATTCCATTCCAACAACCCGCTTGTATATTAAACTTCCATCCGCCATTAAAATGAAGTGTCCAATAACAAAGCTGAAACATACTCATAACAAGGGTATTATAATTAGGAGCCTGGGAATCATCAAATGGAATAACAAATATATTTTCAGTAGACGACACATTATTCCTGGCAAAATTTGAAAAATTATCCGGTGTTAAAGTGAACTTGCCAGAATTAATTATTGAATCGCAAGCTGCAATACATTCGTCCCACATAGGTGTACCGGTATAAGTAACCGCATTAAGGTACAATTTTGCTTGTAAAGCAAATGCTGCCCATTTGTGAAACCTCCCATAAGTAGTCATGTCATGGGCAGGATTTAAAAGAGGTATTGCAGTAATAAGCTCCTGACTGACAAAATTAAATAGTTCCTGGCGGGTATTCATTTTTGGCTCATAATTCTTGGGTGTATTAAAACTATCAACAAGAGGCGCATTGCCAAAAAGGTCTAAAATATTGAAATAATAGAAAGCACGTAATCCCTTCAGCTCGTTTGAAACCGAAACCAGCGCACTTGTCTGTTCCTTGATAGCCTTGTACTGATAAATAGTGTTATTACAATATGTTATTCCCAAATAATTAGCATACCAAGCATTATTAACAATAAAATCTGACGAAAGCCACGTATTGGTATGGAACCTTTCATAAATTCCACCATTAAACCAATCCACGCCCCGATGAGGAAGCAACATTTCATCTGTAGAAAGTTCATTTGCTCCCCAGGTATAATTAGGATCAACATAAGCTTTTAAAGTCGAATAAGCAGGTCCTGCTGCAGACAATACCTGAGCTTCTGTTTTGAAAAAATTATCATAAGTCATCGTTGAATATACCTGTTCATCAAGTTTTGTACATGAAACAATACTAAACATGAGTATAGGTACAATTATTAACATCCACATTATCATTAAGTTGCATTTTTTTAATGATAAGGACAAGAAATTATATTCAAGAATGTTATCACAACTCTCTTTATTCTTGTTTTTATTATTTAAATATATTGGTTTCATATTTCTTAATTTTAAAATATTAAATTAATGCCAAATGTATACGTACGTGTACTGGGATAACCATACATGTTATCAATACCCGGTGTTAACCCGGCAAATGATACTTCCGGATCGTTCCCTTTATAGCCAGTAATCACCAATAGGTTTGTGCCTGTAATAAAAACTTTTCCGTTCTTTATCCATTTTGAATTTTTGAAAGGCATAGTATAACTGAGAGTTACGTTATCTATTTTCAAAAAATCGCCATTTTCAACGTATAAACTTGAAAAATCTGGTTCAGCAGAAAAATTAGGATCATTAATAAACTGAGAATTCAGAGTTGATTTTAGTAAGTTATTTGGCAAATAAAGTGGGTTTTCACTCCATATCCGTTTTTCATTAATAATTTGAAAATTAAACATCCCTCTACACATTATAGATAATCCCCAATTACCATATTGGAAATTATTGGTAAACCCAAGGTAATATTTGGGAATACTATTACCAATAACAACCCTGTCATTAATATTAATTTTACCATCGTGGTTAGCATCGAGGTATTTAAAACCGCCGACAGAATCAAGGCCCAGGTATTTATAACCACTAATATTTCCTAAAGGCAGGCCTTCTTGAAGAACGTGAGTCCAGGCGGAAATTCCAGGCGCAGGTATTGCTCCTATATATTCATAGGTTAATGAATAATACTGGTTTTTTAACGATAATATTTTACTGGTACGATATTCGAAACTTAAATTAGATTCCCATTCGAATTTTTGTTTTTTCACCGGAATAGTTTTAACTAAAATTTCAATACCTGAATTTTGCATAGACATGGCATTGGCCCACATTGTCGGAGCAACATTAGGTGGAACTGGCACTTGATATTTCCCTAACAAACCATTCGTTGTTCTGGTATACAAGTCCAATGTGCCTCCTAACCTGTTACCCAAAATAGCCCAATCTATACCAATATTCTCTTCTGTTTTGGTTTCCCATTTCAAATCAGGATTTGCATCTTGTGTAGGTCCATATCCTGTAATATTCTCGCCATTATAATAGAAAGTTCCAGAAGGATTATACTGTACCAATGAAAGATACGATGGAATGTTCTGATTTCCTGTTACCCCATAACCGATACGAAATTTTAACTGGTCAAATTTTAACCCGTTCATAAAATCTTCCCTGGCAATATCCCATCCTGCAGAAACGGCAGGAAAAGTCCCCCACTTATTATTGATCCCAAATTTTGAAGACCCTTCACGGCGCACACTTGCCGTCAAAAAGTATTTGGACTTGAAATTATAAATGGTACGGGCAAAAAATGCCACTAAATTGCTTTTCTCTTTATAAGAATATTCGGCCATATTTCCGTCGGCAGGAATATCCCCTGTTTGAAGGGCATTGTAAAGCACATCATCGCTAATAAAATTCTTATTGCTAGCACTTGATGTATCAGTAACATATTGCTGGAAAGAATAACCTCCCACAAGGTCAATATTATGGATATTAGTATGTTTTGTCCATGCAATAGTTGATTCAAAAGTTTCGGTAGTAGAGTTTCTTGTGCTAAGTTGGGCAAAACCATTTGTACCAGCCGATACTTGCGGATATGAATAACTAGGTTCGTAGTAACCAAAGGAAAATTTATTGGCTTGTATTCCACCAATTGCATTAATTTTAAGAGAATTTGTCAGATTAAGCGTTACACCGAAATTCCCGAAATTTCGTAAACCCGAATTATCCCTTGTCCTTTGTATTAACTCCCCAACAGGATTCATATATTGCCATGCATTATAATTTTCATATAAAGTTCCATCTGGATTATGCACAGGTGCAGTTGGGTTAAACTGTTCGGACTGGCGAATAGCATCATAATCCACTGGGTGCTGTAAAAAATTATCGAGTCCCATTTGAAAGTCGAATTTCAATATGTCGTTCAGCGCCAACTGGCTGGCATTCATGTTCATCTTGTACTCTTCATTGCCAGAAGTTAGCATTATCCCTTGCTGGTTGAGATAATTGAATGAGGCACGGTATGATGATTTATCGTTTCCACCGCTTACAGCAAGGTAATAATTTTGGCTAAGCGGCTTTCTAATGATTTGATCGAACCAATCTGTGGACGACCCTAAGTCTTGCATAGACTTACCGGCAATACGTAGATCACTTCCAGGAGGATCTGCAAGCAATTTATTTTTCAATTCCCTGTATTCATCTCCAGTAAGAACCTCTGTTTCTTTTAAAACACTTTCTGTTGTCAATTTTGATGAAAATTCAACTTGTGTTTGGCCTCTGTTGCCATGTTTTGTTGTAATTAAGATTACGCCACTATTTCCACGTGTACCATAAATAGCGGCCGCAGAACCGTCTTTTAAAACATCCATTGATTCAATATCTTCAGGTGAGATAGAAATAGATTTTAAATCGCCAACGGCAACTCCATCAAGAACTACAAGAGGATCCTGATTTGCATAAAAACTTGAAGCGCCACGGATACGTATTTCCAATCCGGAGGTAGGATCACCACCATTTGGCCTGACAACCGATAGTCCGGCTACCTGGCCTTGTATCAATTGAAATGGATTAGTTATAGCACCCTGATTAAAGTCCTTTTCTTTAACAGAAGCAATTGCTCCTGTAATTTCTTTTTTCTTTACGGAACCATAACCAATTACCACAACTTCATCTAAAGATTTTACACTTTCAGTTAATGCAATATCTATAGCTGTCTGGTTCCCTACTTTTACTTCCTGAGTTGCATAACTGACAAATGAAAAAACAAGTACTGAATTTTCAGACGGTACTACCAGTTCATACTTACCATCAATATCTGTCACTGTTCCGGTTGTAGTTCCTTTAATAACAACATTCACTCCTGGTAGTGGTTCACCAGTTTCTGAAGTTGTAACTTTACCTTTAATTTTCACTTCCTGTAGTGCTTCATTAGACTTAGGTGTAATTACTATAAGATTATTTTCTAACACTTTGTACGTTTCGTTAGTTTCTGCCAAAAGTCCGTTAAGCACTTCTTCAACTGTTTCATCTTTGACATCAATATTAATGTCTTTCTTATCACTTACTAAGGCATCGTGATAAAGAAATTTAAAATCACTTTGCATTTCAATTACTTTAAAAACATCTGTAATTGAAGCATTGTCCAGTTTAATAGTTAACTTTCGACTTTGTGAGTAACCAGTTGCATAAATTTGTAAAGTCGAGCATAAAATAAGTAGTGAAGTTAATTTCATAATTTTAAGAATCTTTATTTCACATTTTTTAGCAAAAATGACCTTATTCTCATCATGTATTTTCATAATTTTGTTTGGGTTTAGTTATTTAAAATAAACTTTCTCTTGCCATTTTTAAATAGCAAACAAACTCGGGAACCGGGAAATGTGACCGCATTTTCTGGTTCTTTTTTTAATGTGTTATAATTACGTCATAGGTATAGTTTTTAAATTAGTTAATTAATTAAGTTAGTTATTTAGTTTTTACATCACGATTATAATAAACTTGATTTATTTTTTTCGATTGTAATTATATTCTGGTCAATTTTATAGTAAAATGGTAGTGTAAGACTTAGCGCTTTAATAGCCTGCTCAATCGTCTCTTTTTCAAAAATACCGGTATACCTGCAATTTTTTAATTCTTCATCATTGATTTTTATTTGCACATTATACCATCGCTCCATTTTAATAGCCAGGTCTTCAAAGCGTTCACTTTTAAAAACCAATTTACCCTCTTTCCATGAAGTATAAAGTTTTATGTCAGCCTGATTGCTGATAAGAGCATTTAGTTTAGATTTAGAAGTAATAGGTAAATTTTCTGACTTTAACTGTTTACGATTATCATTATCAGATTTCTCTGCTAAATCAGTAATTAAAATTTTTGAAGTACTCTTATTAAATACCATTCGCTGATTTTGACGTAAAACTACTTCTCCATTATTATCAGCATCGGCATTTTCAGTAATAGATATTTTTCCTTTTTCAAGTGTAGTTTCAATAATTCCTTCATTAGAATATGATTTGACATTAAAAGAGGTTCCTAAAACAGAAATTCCAAGTGAAGAAGTATTAACCACAAATTTTCTACCATGATTTTTAGTTACGCTAAAATAGGCTTCTCCATCGAGATAAACTTGAACATCACCTCTTTTTATATTAGCAGGATATTTAATTTTTGTCTCAGAATTCAGCCATATTTTCGTTCCGTCTGATAAGACTAATTGAGATTTTTCTCCTCTTTTAGTTATTAATTCATTATATTCTACTTTCTGATTATCCACAAGATATTTAATTGTTATTCCGATACTATAAAATAATAGTATTATGGCTGCAACCCTTAAAAATACTTTATTAATTGAAAATTTTGATCTGGATATATTGTCAGATTTAATGGAAAAGTCTTCTTTTTTAGCAATATTCTGTCTTAATTTAAATGAAAAAATCTCATATTCATTATTTGTATCCAATTCGGTTTGACTTGAATTTATTTGCTTTAAAGTCCAGATGTTTTTAATTTGTGAAAAATTCTTTTTATTGTCTTCATTTTCATTAACCCAATCAAATAGAATTTTTAATTGTTCTTCATCTATATCTCCCGATAAGTACTTACTTATTAAATTATAATCCATAAAATATTAAAAAAATGATTTGTTAGATTAACTATATAACAATATTATCCTTCTTTACCCCCAAAAAAAATGAAATAATATATGCTATAGATATTCCTTTATTTGCTCATGTATTCTTTTCAGAGCTATAACAATTTGATTTTCGACTGTCTTAACAGAGATATTCAAACTTTCTGCAATTTCTTTATATTTTAAATCGTTAAACCGGCTAAGTTCAAATACTTTTTTGCATTTTGGCGGGAGATTATTAATAGCAGACTCAATTTTTTCATTTAACTCATCAAAAAATATTATATCAGATGTACTGTCGTTCAAAGCATAATAATTAAGTTGATATTCATAATGCTTCTGTTTACTGTACTCAATATACTTTTTGTTAGCTGTAGCCTGTCGTAAATAATTTATTGAATTGTTGCGTGTAATAGTATACAAAAGCGCAGAAACATTTGTATCAGTCCTGATCTGAAATTTTATTTCCCATAATTTTAAAAAAGATTCCTGTGCTAATTCTCTTGCGACTTCTTTGTCTAAAACATAAGATTTTGCATAAATAAAAATCATTTTAAAATACTTATGGAAAACCTGTTCAAAAGATTTTTCGTCTCCCTGCAGCAGTCCTCTGACAATATCAAGGTTGTTTTCCATATGTATAAATGGTAATATAAAGTATACGGTTCAAAATATTTTTTTTTGACTTTATTATTTTCAAATATGATTTATCTTATGTATATAATATTATGGTACTTTATAATTCGTCTGTATTTAAAAATATCGTATTTAAATTTAAAAATGAAAATCATAATTACAGTATTAAAAATAAAAAGATTTGAAAAAATAGTTAAACATTTTTATAATATCATTGGAAAGATAACAGTTAATTTTAACTCATAAATATTTTAGTAACTTTGCTAAATAATAAAACCCCAAAGAATACTGATGATATTATTTTTTAAAGGTGTAGACAATAAGTATTTTGCAATTCAATCTCAGCTTGAATTAAGTGATGGTGATAAGATAAAACTTGGTTGGCTTTTTGGAGCCACTCTCAATGAAGAATCTGAAATTAAAGGTTATTTTGTTGGTCCGCGAAAAGAAATGATTACTCCCTGGAGTACCAACGCGGTGGAAATTACCCAAAATATGGGCATTGAAGGAATCGTCCGGATTGAGGAGTTTTTCCAAACAGCATCTGCCCAGCACGAATTTGATCCAATGCTCCAGGCATTATACAAAAACCTTAACGAGGATACATTCAATATCAAAAGACAACCAGAACCCGTACTCCATATTGAAGATATTGAAGCCTACAATCAAAAAGAAGGGCTTGCCTTAAGCGAAGAGGAAATTCAATATCTTAAGAATCTGAGTAAAAAGATAAAACGTAAGCTTACCGATAGTGAAATATTTGGTTTTTCCCAGGTAAATTCAGAACATTGCCGTCATAAAATTTTTAATGGAAAGTTTGTTATTGATGGAAAAGAACAGGACAGCAGTCTTTTTCAACTAATAAAAAAGACAACACAGGCCAATCCTAACCGCGTTGTTTCTGCATATAAAGACAATTGTGCATTTTTACAGGGACCGGTTGTTGAACAGTTTGCTCCACATTCCCAGGATAAACCTGACTTCTTTGAAATTAAAGAAATAGAAACTGTTATCTCGCTTAAGGCAGAAACACATAATTTTCCAACAACGGTTGAACCTTTCAATGGAGCTGCAACTGGAACTGGTGGCGAAATCCGCGACCGTATTGGAGGAGGTAAAGGTGCTTTTCCAATTGCCGGTACGGCAGTATATATGACTTCGTATCCTAGAACCAATGGCGGTCGTAATTGGGAAAAAGCTACTGAACCCAGAAAGTGGCTTTATCAAACTCCTGAAGAAATTCTTATCAAGGCCTCAAACGGAGCCAGTGATTTTGGTAATAAATACGGCCAACCTTTAATCTGCGGAAGTGTTTTCACTTTTGAACACTTTGAAAATGGTAAAAAATTCGGATTTGATAAAGTAATTATGTTGGCCGGAGGAGTTGGCTTTGGTAAGAAAAAAGACAGCATAAAAGAAATACCTGAGAAAGGTGATAAACTGATACTTCTTGGCGGAGACAATTATCGGATTGGGATGGGTGGTGGTGCCGTTTCGTCCGTAGCTACGGGTGAATATGATAATGCCATTGAATTAAATGCCGTTCAACGTTCAAATCCCGAAATGCAAAAACGTATATACAATGCCATCAGGGCATTGGCCGAGTTGGATAAAAATCCAATTATTTCAATACATGATCACGGTGCGGGTGGACATCTCAATTGCTTATCGGAATTAGTTGAAGCAACTGGCGGAATTATCGATATGAGCAAACTACCTGTTGGTGATCCTACGTTATCGGCAAAAGAAATTGCTGGCAATGAATCCCAGGAACGCATGGGATTGGTCGTTAAAAACAAGGATATTAATTTGCTGAAACATATAGCTGAAAGGGAAAGAGCACCAATTTACATTATAGGCGAAGTAACAGGCGACCATCAATTTACTTTTATTGATCCAATTAAAAACGAAAAACCTATTGACCTGAAGCTGGAAGATATGTTTGGTAATCCTCCAAGCACTATTTTAACCGACTGTAAACAAAACAATAATTTTGAAGAAGTCACTTATGATGTTTCAAAACTTCATGAATATCTTGAACAGGTACTTCAACTCGAAGGAGTAGCTTGTAAGGACTGGCTTACAAATAAAGTTGATCGTTCAGTGACAGGACGAGTAGCTAAGCAGCAAACTGCAGGTATTATTCAGCTTCCGTTAAATGACGTAGCAGTTGTAGCTCTGGATTATAAAGGTGAAAAAGGAATAGCTACATCACTCGGGCATGCACCATCTGCAGGCTTGATAAATTCTGAGAATGGTTCTATTCTTTCAATTGCCGAGGCATTAACAAATATAATATGGGCACCTGTTGAAGGCGGCATACGTAGTGTATCGCTAAGTGCAAACTGGATGTGGCCGTGTAGAAATACCGGTGAAGATACCCGGCTTTATCAAGCAGTGAAAGCTGCTAGCGATTTTGCACTTGCCCTGGGTGTAAATATTCCTACAGGCAAAGACTCATTGTCCATGACACAAAAATACCCAGAAGGAGAAGTCGTTTATTCTCCTGGAACTGTAATAATTTCCGCTGCAAGTGAAGTGTCAGATATTAAAAAAGTTTTAAGTCCGGTATTGATAAGTGATCCCACGAGTCTACTCATTTATATCGATCTCTCTCTAGCTCCTTATGCACTTGGTGGCAGCAGTTTCGCCCAGGTAATAAACAAAGTGGGCACTTCTACTCCCACTGTTAAAGACCCGACTTATTTTGCGAACGTTTTCAATACCATACAACTCCTTATTAATGAAGGAAAGATTCTATCAGGCCACGACATATCGTCTGGTGGAATGATTGCAACATTATTGGAAATGGTTTTTGCAAATCCATTTGTAGGTCTGGAAGTTGATCTCACCAGCATATCAGAAAAAGACATAATTAAACTGCTTTTTAGTGAAAATCCGGGAATTATCATTCAGGTTGGGGCTTGCGATAAAGAAAGTATGGCAATGCTGATGAAACAAAAGGAAATAAGTGTTCATATTATAGGAAAGCCAATATCTGACAGAATTTTCAATATCAAGAAATCAGGCAGCATTTATTCCTTCGACATAGACAGGTTCAGGGACATCTGGTACAAAACGTCATACTTACTGGATCGTAAGCAAAGCGGTGAACAGAAAGCTTCAGAACGTTATAATAATTATAAAGCACAACCTTTAACATTTTTGTTTAAGGAAAGCTTTACTGGTAAATTAGCACAATATAATATTGATATTAAAAGGAGGAAACAAACAGGAATTAAAGGTGCAATAATTCGAGAAAAAGGAGTAAATGGCGACCGTGAAATGGCGTGGATAATGCATCTTGCAGGTTTCGATGTTAAAGATATTCACATGACCGATTTAATCAGTGGAAGAGAAACATTGGAAAATGTTAATATGATAGTATTTGTAGGAGGTTTTTCAAATTCCGATGTTCTTGGTTCAGCAAAAGGCTGGGCAGGAGCATTTCTATACAATCCAAAAGCAAAAGATGCACTCGAAAAATTCTATGATCGCCATGATACGCTAAGTCTAGGAGTTTGTAATGGTTGCCAGTTAATGATAGAATTAGGTCTAATTAATCCGGAGCATAAATTAAAACCTAAAATGCTAAGGAATGAATCACATAAATTCGAATCAGGTTTCATCAATGTAAACATTACTGAGAATTATTCTGTAATGTTAAAAACTCTTGCTGGTTCAAGACTCGGTATATGGGTTGCTCATGGTGAAGGAAAATTTAGTTTTCCATATGATGAAAACCGATATCATATTACAATGAAATATAGTTATTCCGGTTATCCGGGTAATCCAAACGGCAGTAATTATGATGTTGCAGGAATATGCTCGTCAGACGGCCGTCATTTAGCTGTTATGCCTCACCTGGAGCGTTCAATTTATCCATGGAACTGGGCATTATATCCTGGAGAACGAAAAAATGATGAAGTTTCTCCATGGATTGAAGCATTTGTGAACGCAAAGGAATGGATAAAAGATAGGATTAAAATAGGTGTTTTTGGAACTTAAACTGTTGTAAGACGATTAAGAACAAAATCACAAAGTAACTTCTGAATTCTCAACACTCAAAAATAATAAATAGTATTTCAAAATTATTATTTAGGTCAAATTCTAATGACTAATACCCAATGTCTAATGCTCAAAGCCCAATGATAAATGACTCAATAATACTTCAATGGAAGCCTTAATAATAATTGCCTTTCTTATCGGTTATTTTGCAATAACCATAGAAAGCAGTATACGAATAAACAAGGCCGCAACAGCTCTAATGACAGGTGTTGCGTGCTGGACAATTTATATTCTGTATTTTCCATCAGACAGTAAAGTACTTGAACAACTGACAAAACATTTTAGTGATATAGCCGGAATCCTTTTCTTTCTTATGGGTGCTATGACCATCGTTGAACTCATAGACATGAATAATGGTTTTAGTTTTATCAGTGAAAAAATCAAAACAAAGAAAAAAGTTAAACTGTTATGGATAATCGGAATTATCACTTTTTTCTTATCGGCAGTTCTCGACAATCTTACAACTTCAATAGTAATGGTTTCGCTATGCCGGAAACTAATACCCGAAAAGAAAGAAATGCTATGGTTTGCAGCTTTAATTGTAATTGCAGCAAATGCAGGAGGCGTTTGGTCGCCAATAGGAGATGTTACAACTTCGATGCTATGGATTGGCGGACAGATTACAACAGTTAAGATAATTCACACGTTATTTTTGCCAGGCATCGTTTCGTTATTAATACCATTAGTAATAATAAGTTTTCGTTTTAAGGGTAATTTTTCTGAAAATAATTCCGTAAAAGAAAACCATTCAAAAAGCAGTACTATATTTTATATAGGATCAAGTCTTTTGCTCATAGTACCTATATTTAAAATTGTCACAAATTTGCCCCCGTTTATGGGCATGCTTATGGCTTTAAGTATTCTGTGGATATATATAGAAATTCACAATTTAAGACAAAAATCAGTTGAAAAGCATAAACCTACAGTTGCAAAGGCGCTTCAAAACATAGATATTCCTAGCATATTGTTCTTTGCAGGCATATTACTAAGCATTGCTGTACTTGACGCAACAGGTATTCTAAATAATGTTGCACAATTTCTTATCGAAAAACTTAAAAACATCCATACTATTGCAATGGCAATAGGCCTCACATCATCGATATTCGACAATGTGCCTTTAGTTGCAGGAACTATTGGCATGTTCAATATCCACTCCTACCCTGCCGATCATACTCTGTGGGAACTTCTGGCATATTGCACCGGTACAGGCGGAAGTATATTAATTATTGGTTCTGCTGCCGGAGTAGCTGTGATGGGTATGGAGAAAATAAATTTCTTCTGGTATTTGAAAAGGATATCCTTGCTGGCGTTAATTGGATACCTCGCAGGTGCTGGAGTTTACTTTATTCAGCTAAGAATTTTCTAAATCAAAAGCATAAATCTTTTGATAATGAAATATGCTGGTATTTTGATTTGAAAATTTCTTAAATTTAACTCGAATATTCAAATTGTAATCATTTTCTTTGCAAAGTCAATTGTACAAAAATAAATTTCGATGACGAAGGTCGTTTCAGTATATGGATATGGTCGTTTTGGAAAGCTTTGGGCTGATATTTTATCAAAAGACTTTTCAGTAAAAGTATATTCAAGGAGAGGTCTCAAAAAGGAAGAAGTAAGCAAAGGAATACAAATTTCAACAATCGAAGATTTGTTCAATTGTGATGCTATGTTCTTTTGCGTTGCCATTTCCTCATTTGAGCAATTATTAATTGATTCAAAAAAATATTTTAAAACCAATACTGTTTATTTCGATACTTGTTCTGTAAAAGTTTTTCCTGTAAACTGGATGACTAAATATATTCCCCGTGAAAGCCGATTATTGCAACCCACCCAATGTTTGGTCCGGATTCGTATAATAATTCGGCATCAAAGCTGCCAATGGTAATGTGTAATATCAACGCTCAACAAAAAGTATTTGCCTGGTGGAAAGATTATTTTTCAAAAAAGCTTATGCGCGTTGAAGAAATGACACCTGAAGAACATGACGAAATGGTAGCTTATTCACAGGGAATTACTCATTATATTGGCAGGGTATTGGCTGATCTGAATCTGAAATCAACCCGGATTAATACGCTGGGATATGGTAAACTTCTTGAAATCATCCAGCAAACCTGTAACGATAACTGGCAGTTATTTTTGGATTTGCAAAGATTTAACCCTTATACAAAACATATGAGGGGAGAATTACATGAATCGCTGGAAAAAGTTTATTCTATTCTCAATAACCTGGAAAACGGCAAAGAAACATCTGGACATTAGAATATCTGAACATTTGCATATTTGCACGTTTGCACATTTTCAAATTGTCAAATTTTCTCATCATCCCTCATCCCTACCGCCCTGTACAAAGCATGGCTTCCATAACGCCGGCGGATTTTATCCATAGCACGGTATAAATTTACCATTTCGGGTGTATCTTCAAACATATTCAATTGCTGCGCACCATATACCATGTTGCTGAATTTTACGCCAATCATCCGAATAAGCATGCGGCGTTGGTACAAGCGCTTAAATAAATCCTTGGCCTCCGCAATAAGCACATGGTCAAATGCCGTATAAGGCAACCGTTTCTGAAGTGTAAACGTATCGAAGTTTGAATAGCGGATTTTTACCGTAATACACGAAGTTAGTCTTTCGTTTTTTCGAAGTTCAAAAGCTAGCTTTTCAACCATGCCAACCAGCACACGATTCAAGTAATTCACATCAATGGTATCCTGTTCAAATGTACGTTCGCTGCTCATCAACTTTTGTTCTGAGTACGGTTGTACAGGCGTATTGTCAATGCCATTGGCCTTTTCCCAGAGGACAATACCATTTTTGCCCAGCACTTTTTCCATCATATCCTGCGGTATCTGGCGCAAGGTGCCAATTGTTACAATACCCATTGAACGTAACAGATGAAAAGTTTTATCTCCTATACCCGGAATTTTCTTAATGGACAAAGGCTCAAGAAAAATCAGCACTTCCGGTTTAGGCACATATCTTTCGCCATTGGGTTTGGCAACATCAGTAGCAATTTTCGACACTGTTTTATTTACAGACAAGCCAAATGATATTGGTAAACCTGTTTCATGGATAATGCGTTCCCGTAACTCATGAGTCCATTTAAGAGTGCCAAAAAAGCGATCCATGCCGGTAATATCAATATAGTGTTCGTCAATAGAGGCTTTTTCATATACCGGTGCAGCTTCTGCAATAATATCGGTGACCGTGTGCGAATATTTGCTATACAGGTCCATGTCGCCCCGGATAATGATTGCATCGGCGCATAACATACGTGCCATTTTCATGGGCATAGCCGAATGCACACCGTATTTTCGCGCTTCGTAACTACAACTTGCAACTACGCTCCTGTCACCAAAGCCACCTACAATCACAGGTTTTCCCACCAGCTTGCTGTTTTGCAACCGCTCTACCGACACAAAAAACGTGTCAAGGTCAAGATGAATAATATTTTGGAAATTTAATATCAAGGCATTAGGTGACGAAATAATTGATAAAAAACTTGTATTTCAATAAAAATCAATATAATTTTGATTAGTTTTTAATCTTTATTTTAGGTTAAAATATAATCTTTTTATATTTATTTTACCATGCATTTATCAAAATTTAACATCACTATGAAAAAAGTATTTAATCTCGCCACAAAAACTCAATCCCGCCTGAGACCATAGCCTTTATGTGAATGTTCATAAAGTTCATTGAATGTTTTCTTTAGATTATAATGAGTTTTGGTTTTAAATATTTTCCTTCAACCTTTTTCTTGATAAAAAGGTTGCCAAAAATCAAGAAAATCTGAAGCTTCAGCGCTCAAAAGCTTTCGCACACGCGCCAGATTTTCCTGCCAACACGCTTCCCGATGGAATCGGGATGTTAGGGAATAGAATTAAAATTGGCTACTATTATATGCAAAATAAAATAGAACCAAATAATTACAAACTTTAGCCTGACCAAACACGAAAAAAATCAAAAAGAAACTTTTGTGGGTTTTAGTGTCTTCGTGTTTTTGTGGCCAATATTTCTTATTAAAGGACAAAGAATGATTAATAGCTTCATCTCTAAAATTAAAATTAGCAGCCAACAGCTAATAGCCAATAACTAACAACTAATATTATGAACTTCACAAATAACATCAAATTCCTCCGCAAGCGAAGGCAACGCACACAGGACGATGTGGCCACTGCCTTAGGCATGAAGCGCCCTACCCTGAGCGGTTACGAAAACGGAGTGGCTCAACCTAATATAAATACTATAGTTGCCTTTTCCAGGTATTTCGGAATATCTATTGATACCCTGGTAAAAGTAGATTTAACAAAACTATCAGAACCCCAACTCTCGAAGCTTGAACACGGCAGCGATATTTATATTACAGGAACTAAACTTCGTGTTTTAGCAACAAGTGTCGACACAAAAAATGAAGAAAATATAGAACTGGTACCTGAAAAAGCAAAGGCCGGATACGCCAGTGGTTTTGCTGATCCTGAATACATAAAGGAGTTGCCTATGTTCCAGTTACCTTTCCTTTCGAAACAAAAGAAATACAGGACATTTCAGCTTACCGGAGACTCAATGCTTCCTATTCCTCATGGTTCTTGGGTTACAGGTGAATTTTTACTGGACTGGAACTCTATTATCAACGGACATGCTTACATCATTCTTACGATTGATGAAGGGATAGTTTTTAAAATTGTAGAAAATCTGCTGAAGAATGAACATAAACTGACTTTGTTCTCTCTTAATGCAGCTTACCAGCCTTATGATGTGCATGTATCTCAAATTAAGGAAGTATGGCAGTTTGTGCATTTTATAAGTACCGAACTTCCTGAACCTGTAGATTCAAAAAATGATCTCTTCAAGGCAATGGAAAATATACGAAAAGATGTGGAAATGATTAGGAAAAATGTGATAAAGAAAAAATGATTTGAAAATTTGAAGATTCGTCAATTTGAAAATTTGAAAATGTGAAGATTTGCAAATGTGCAGATATGCAGATTAAAAGTATTATTTTGTAGCTTTCACTATGTAATTTTTCACAAGATCTTTTTCATTTATTTCTTTTATGAATTTGTCTTTTTGAAAATATACTGAGAACAAAACATTGTTAAACCCTGATTGTTCCAGCAATTCTTTTATTTCTTTTGGATTGTAATATTTTCTATCTGTTTCAATTTGAATTTCTTTTGAATTCTCCCTGTAAATCTGTATTCGGTGTTCAATATTGTTTTCAATCTGGCGTTTATCCCTCAAATTGATTTTTCTGTTGTTAATTTCGATATCATGCTCTATCAATTTATTTTCGGCATTATTATTTAAAATTGATTGCGGATAGAACAAATCAAAAAGAATAATGGCATCTTCAGCGAGAGAATTGTAAATATTCTTCAAAAAAGTTATCGGTTCTTTGATTAAATAATTAAATATATAAAAGGTCACAAGTGCTTTGTCAAACTGATCTTTATGTTTACCATTAGAAAAATCATGGTTGAGCAAAGTAAGTTGACCGGACATTTCAAATTCTCTAAATTTTCCCTTTGCTATTTCCAGCATTTCATCTGAAATATCAACCCCAGTAATTTTGTAACCAGCGTCAAGAAAAGGTTTTAAAACACGTCCTGTGCCGCAACCTATCTCCAGAATTCTATCATGCTTATTACAAAAAGACAAATAAAAATCTAAATCTTCAGCATACCTAGCTGTATACAAGTCGTAATATTCTGCGAATAACTTATAGGTATCTTTTGAGTTAATCATAATAGTTAAAAAATCAATTCAATATTAGTTCAAAATAGTAATTCAAATTATACAATTAAAAAAATATTTTCACGCAAAGTTCACAAAGTGAAGAGAAGAACGCAAAGATTTCTTTATATATAGTAGGTTCTTTGCGAGCTTTGTGAACTTTTCTTTGAGGTCTTTGCGTGATTTTTTTTAAACGTATAGTATTTTATTTCAAACTTAATAAATTCTATAATTAAAAATATTGCTCGTTTATACTGCTGGTAAAACAAGAAAATTTGTACTATTGCGCAAATGTTTTAATATGCCGGGTGAATTTATAATTGTTGTTGCTTTGCATCGTAAACTAGGGAATTTGTTTTTGCCATACGTGATTGAGCGAAATTCCAAGCAGACATTTTTTCAACTAAATGAAATTATAAATTCTGAAAATATTAACAAGCAACATGCTGCTCTTTCTGAACCGGAACATTTATTAGTAAAAATTACTTCAGAATATTCCGAAAAAAATATTCATAAAATATTCAGTAAGAAAAAGAACCTGAAAGATTTTTTTGATAATCTTGATGATAGCCTTATTAATCAGCAAATAAGTCCTTATATAGAAAAAAGAATTTCCAAATGCTTCGAAATAATTGCCGAAAATAATATCCGGGTTTATAAAAAAGAAAAAAAATACCATGTAGTTCATGATGAAGAACGCATTATTGTTGTGAAGGATCGCGTACAACCTGTGTTTAATTTTATTAAAACTGATGCTGACTTTAAATACTTTCTCTCTATAAGATTAAAAGATTCTGACATTAAACTTTTCAACCAGCCTCACATTTTTCTATCTCAAAAACCATGTGTAATTATTCTAAATAACCATCTTTATGGTGTCGAGAATATCGATTCCAAAAAGCTATTACCCTTTTTCTTAAAAGATTTGATAACCATACCTAAGGCTCACGAACGCGATTATCTTGATACTTTTGTAAAAAATGCTATTCTGAATTATTCTGTTAAAGCAACTGGTTTCGATATTGTCGAAGCTGACACTGGTCATAAGGCTGTACTTACCCTTGAACCGAATTTGAATAATGATCCGGTACTTTTTCTCAAATTTATTTATGGACCCGTGAGTTTTTTGTTCGACAGCGAAAAAGATACTTCAGTTATATTGAATGAAGAAAATGGCCGATATACTATATTATAAGTACTCACGCAATTTAGAATGGGAATCTGAAATGTTTTCAAAATTGAAATCATTCAGTTTAGTTAATTCTTATGGTGCAACATTTCAAAAAGAAAAGTCTAATGATGAAGTTTCCTGGCAATTTTATGAATTCGTGAATTGGCTCAACTTTAATATTGAAAATCTTCGCATTGCCGGATTCGAAGTTCAAAAAGCAAAAACTGAAAAAGATTATTACCTTGATTCTATCGACCTTGATTTTAAAGTGGACGATTCCAATGATTGGTTTGATGTTAAAGCTACAGTTAAAATTGGTGAGTTCTTATTTCCATTCAGCCGTTTCAGAAAACATATAATTATGGGTATAAGGGAATTCACACTTCCTGATAACCAAATAGTCGTATTGCCATCAGAATGGTTTTCCCGTTATCATGAAATATTTATTTTTGGAAATGAAGAAAATGAACAGATTAAATTAAAAAAGCACCATTTCCGGATATTACAGGAAGCAATGGGAAGCAGATACAATTAGATGTAATCTTGAATCTTCAAAATAAATTTGATTTGTCGAATAAAGAAGAATTCATTGAACCAGAAAATTTGCATGGCACATTACGTGAATATCAAAAAACAGGCTTGTACTGGATGTATCAGTTATACCATCAATAATTTTGGTGGTTGTCTTGCTGATGATATGGGTCTGGGCAAAACTTTACAGACCATAGCATTGTTATTGTTAGTTAAAAATGATGCCAACAGCATGGCTTCAATATCTGACATTTCAAATCAACCAGGCAATTGAATCTTTTCGATATTCCGGCCATTACGGAA
Source organism: uncultured Bacteroidota bacterium (assembly GCA_963851385.1). Lineage (GTDB taxonomy): Bacteria > Bacteroidota > Bacteroidia > Bacteroidales > DTGW01 > CAWEFA01. Next base: position 20,785 of record CAWKPE010000003.1, read on the forward strand.
ATAAACCACTAAATACTTCTCTAATAATAATGCCTGTTTCGCTTATCCATAATTGGGAAAACGAAATATTGAAGTTTGCTCCTTCATTAAAAGTTTATAAATTCTATGGCACCCAACGTACCCGTAATTTCGATGATCTGCTTACTGTTGATATAGTACTCGCTTCATACGGCGTTGTGCGCAATGATATTGAAAGTCTGAGAAATCTTAATTTTAAATATATAATTCTTGATGAAAGTCAATTGATCAAAAATCCTGACTCGAAAATTTACAAAGCTATCATCCAGCTTCAATCGGAACACAAGCTGGTGCTTACCGGTACTCCTATTGAAAATAGCCTTACTGACTTATGGGCACAACTCAATTTCCTGAATCATGATCTTTTGAAAAACCAGAATTATTTCCGGGAAGAATTCGTCGTCCCAATTGAAAAACATAATGATGAAGAGAAACAAAGGAAGCTGCAGATTATTATCAATCCTTTTATTCTGCGCAGGAAAAAAGAGGAAGTAGTTAAGGAATTACCTTCATTGACTGAACAAGTTCTATATTGCGACATGACTGAAGAGCAACAAAAGATTTATGAGACTGAAAAATCATCAATCCGCAACTTAATCTATGAAAGTATAGATAATAAGGGATTTGAAAAATCGTCAATACTTATTCTGAAAGCTTTGAATAAACTTCGTTTGCTTGCCAATCATCCTGTTCTTACAGAACCTCAATATACTGCTGATTCAGGCAAATTCGATGAAATTATTCGTAGCATTGAAAATATTGTACTGGAAAAGCACAAAGTACTTATTTTTTCTTCTTATGTAAAACATCTTAACTTGGTAGCTAATTATATCAAGCAACAAAATATAGATTTCACAATGCTTACCGGCGTGACAAAAAACAGGGAAAGTACAATTGCTACTTTTCAAAAAGAAGAGAATACAAGAGTATTTCTTATCAGCCTGAAAGCAGGAGGAACAGGACTAAATCTTACAGCGGCCGATTATGTATTTCTTCTGGATCCCTGGTGGAATCCTGCAGCTGAAAACCAGGCCATAAGCAGGGCACATCGCATTGGACAAGATAAGAAAGTTTTTGTATACCGTTTTATCAGTCGCGATACAATTGAAGAAAAAATTCAAACTCTACAGCAAAGGAAATCAGCAATAGCAGATATTTTTATTAATAATAACAATCCTTTCAGGAGTTTTAAAAAAGAGGAAATAGAAGAATTGTTTAAGTAAGTTGCAAGAACCAAGAACCAAGAATCAAGATGCAGGATGCAGGATATTGGATATTTGAGACAAAGTTTTTGAATTAGACATTTTTGCATTAAAAAATTTCTTTGTGCACCTTTGTGATATACTTTGAGTTCCTTTGTGGTTTATCTTAAAATAATTACCATTAAGAACAATAAGGTTTTTTATGAATTATTAAGAAAATAAAAACAAGCGTTATGTGCTACTTAGTTAAATTTATTCTTTTTTTATCAAATGCTTAATTGACTAATTACTGATTACTGATTACTAATTACTCATTACTGATTAGCAAAACCCAAAGCCCAACACCTAAAGCCTAATTTCTAATTTCGATTAACTATAAAAATATTATGAGATACCTTGTTCTGTTTTCACTCTTTTTCGCGTGTTCATCTTTTTCAGGTGATTTAACTGTAAACTTTATAGATGTTGGAAAAGGCGATTGCATTTTAATTCAAACTCCGAATAACAAAAATATTCTTATCGATGGCGGTCTGCCTATTGCCGGCGATGAAGTCGTTAAATACATAAAAGATCGAAAAATTTCAAAGATTGATATGATGATACTTACCCATCCACATATTGATCATTGCGGGGGTTTGTTTGATGTAATTGCTAATTTTAAAGTGGACAAATTTTATATGCCTGTAAATAATTGCGATTTAAAAAACTGCGATGAAGTAATCAATTTATCCCAGTCCAAAGGCATACCTTTAAAATATATCATGGCTGAGGACAACATATTTGTTGATCGCGCCCTGCAAATCGATATTTTTGCACCTAACAATGAATATTATAAAGATTGCAATAATTCATCCATTGTTTTAAAACTTACTTATAACAAAGTTTCATTTTTATTAACCGGAGATGCAGTTTGGATTTCACAAGAGGAAATGGTAGCTAAAAACTTTAATTTAAAAGCCGATGTACTGAAAGTGCCGCATCACGGAGAAGATGAACTTTATAAGAAGTTTCTGAAAAAAGTATCCCCGAAATATGCAGTTATCTCAAGTGGTGACACTTTGTTATGCACATACACACTAAAAGAGTTAAGGAAAAAAAATATTTCTGTTTTTACCACAATTTCAAATTCGATTGTTTTCACAAGCAACGGAAAAACTTTAAATGTCAAAACAATTCATTGAAAATAACTTAGAAAATAAATTCATCAGCAATCGAGAAACACTGAGATTTCAAAGTATTCATTTTGATGAAACATTAAAACACACAGCACTACCGAATGACAAGAATCATTTTAAAAGCCAATTAATTTAACAACTTCTATAAGTTGTAATCCAGCAATTGTACTACCTTTAATTATTGATTTAACAATTAAAATAACCTTTTAACCTTTTATACAATAAATGTTATATGAAAAAAATCTACTGCATTTTAAAAAGAGTATTAAAAAATATTCCCCGCATATATTTTATTCTAATTGGACTGGTTTCAGTTATATGGTTTTTAATACGTGTGATTCCTAAACCATCACGAGCAACTTATCCATGTCAAAGAATTGCTTTTCCTATTGCCTCAGGCTTTATTATCTGGATGTCTGTAAATGTACTTTCATATATTGGACTTAAGAGACTTATTGCCAATTTCAGTAAAAAAGGGAAACTTATTACATTATCTGTGATTATTCCTGCTGCTTTATTTTATGTAATCTGGCTTTCATGGTATCCAGTAAACAATATTATCGCATCTACTTTAGCCACATATGTGCCAGTTACGAACGAAGTTTTTCAGCCAATCGATTCGGTAAATTCACCAGTTGGTACTGCAAGAGGTATTTTTCCGGGAAGAGTTGTTTGGATTCATGACAAATATGCTGCTAAATGGAATGGTTCCTCTGGTCATTGGTGGGATGACAACAGTACCGATCAGGCTGTGGTTTCTGATATGCTTTCACACTCGTTACAACAAATTACAGGTAAAGATAATGATGTGGCTGCTTGGGATACTTTGTTCAAATTCTTTAATTCCAAACATGGAAAAGGCTCAGTTGGATATCAGGCCGGAGAAAAAATAGCTATTAAATTAAGTCTTGTACAATCTTTAGTTCCCTCCAGTGATGGAGGAAACAATAATTTTTCACCACCACAAACTGTTTTGGCATTGCTGCGGCAATTGGTATATAATGCCGGTGTAAGTAATGGAAACATTACGTTTTACGATGCAACCCGAAGCATTCCCAAATCGGTTTCTGACAGGTGCAAAGAAGAATTTCCCGATGTCCATTTTATGGGTTATGTCAGTGGACACAACCAGGAACAATATGTTAGAGATACAACTATCATTCACTGGTCACAAAATCTTACCGAAGAAATTAACGGCGGTCATGCTGCATATCTTCCAACAACAGTTACCCAGGCTCACTATATTATAAACCTGGCGCAATTTAAAGGGCATCGTTACGTAGGTGTAACAGGTTGCGCCAAAAATAATTTTGGTTCAATGACTGTCGATATCGCTTCAGATGCCATACCACATTCAGTTGGTGTACATGTTTATGTTACGGTACATAACTTTATTTTACCTAGTTCTGCAGAATGGAGTTTCCAAAAACGACCCATGGGCAGCTATAATGCACTTGTGGATTTAATGGGACACAGGGACCTTGGTGAAAAAACTTTGTTATTTATGGTTGACGGTTTATACGGAGTGCCTTATGAAAATTCAGAAATTAACAATACCTGTAAATGGCTTCAGTCACCCTTCAACAATGATTGGACATCAAGTATTTTTGTTTCACTGGACGATGTTGCACTCGAAAGTGTTCTGATAGATTTTTTCAGATATGAACAGGAAATAAATACAAATATAACCCAGCCTGCGTTTGTTGTTGATTCTATAGCCGGTGTGTATTATACCAATACCAATGTTGTTTTTGGTAATATTGATAATTATCTTCATGAAGCAGCTCAGGCATATGCCCCTCCTTCAGGAACAAAATATGCCCCTAACGGAGATGGAGTAAGACTAACCAGCCTGGGCGTACATGAGCACTGGAACGATCCCATTCATAAACAATATACAAGGAACCTGGGTACAGGAAGCGGGATTGAATTAGACTCGGTATCTCCTACCCTTGTGCCTCCTGCTTTACTCATTGCAACAGAAGACAATGGAGACCCTGTTTCTCTTTCCTGGTCTAACGAAAGTATTACCACAGGTAATATAGTTGTATATAAATCAATTGGTGTAAATACCAATTTTAAACCAATTGCAACATTGAATGGCGATGCAATAGATTATACAGATAATTCCACAACAGGTGGTCAGATTTGCTATTACCGTTTAAAACGAGTTACAGCAACCGAATATTCTCCTTTCAGCAATGAATCCGAAATCACATCAACAGTTGGAATAAATGATGAATTAGCAAATAACGCCTTTATTATTTATCCTGTTCCTGCACATAATTTCATTAACATAAAGATAAATGATCCTCATACCGGTACTGCTGAATTAGTCATTTCCGATATGTCGGGAAGGGTAGTTAAAACTTATAGCATTAATAAATATGTTTACAGTTTGCAACAATCAATTAATATAGAAGGACTGCACGGAGGTCTGTATAATATTAAATTTACCTTGGGAAATAATAGATTTGATAAAATCATCCTGGTTCGATAGCTAATTTATTTTAGTTCCTGGAAAAGTATACGGACAAAAGTCACTCATAAAGTCACCTTTATAACCCAATTCTTAAGTTGGCAGATTGGGTTAGTTAAAACCAAGTTTTAGTTTGGTTTTAGTTCTGTATAATTAATCAACTGAAAGGCATCATGGCATTTTGGGAATTCAATTCTTTTAAATACATTAGCAGCATGCTAAGCTATTTAAGACTATAGCAATTTAATATTGTTATTAAAAATCATAAACATATGTTTGAATACTTCAAAAAATCCTGGGCGAGAAAAAAAGCAAGAAGAATAACACGAGAATATCCTGCAGAAGTTGTATCATTTGAATTACCGGTTGAAGGTAAAGTCGAATTTGCAAATTGGAAAAATCCGTTGGTTTGGGAGAGAATTATCAACCAGGAAATGATGGACTTTTATGGGAAGTTTATTAAAAAAGATAGCTTTGTTATTGACATTGGAGCAAATATTGGAGATACCACAGTTCCAATGGCTTTGGTGGCGGGAAATACCGGATTGACATTAGCTTTTGAACCAAATCCACTTATTTTTAAAATTCTACAAGTTAACTCTAAACTCAATAAAGAAAAGACAAATATTATTCCTTTACCATTTGCCATAGCCGATTCAGAAGAAGAATTCTTTTATATATCATCTGAAGCTTCGTTCAGTAATGGAGGTATTTCAAAAGAAATTTCAAAAAAACATGGAAAATTTGTTTATAAAGAAAAAGTCAAAGCCATAATGCTGGAGGATTATCTTAAAAAGAATTACAGCGAATGGCTTTCAAAACTTTCGTTTATAAAAATCGATACTGAAGGTTATGATAAAGAGATAATAAAAACAATCTCAAATCTTATAAAAACATTTAAACCGGTTATCGTAGCCGAGTGCTTTGGTCCAAATTCAAATGAGGAAAAAATTGAACTCTATGAAATACTTGATAAAATGGGATATGAAATATACTATTTTTATGATTTCGATAAAAGAGCTGAAGTAGCAAAAATAAATAGCAGTCAGGAAATGATAAAAAGAAAATCTACTTTTAATTTATATGCTATTCCAAAATTATAATATTATGTATATCCGTATTAATGACTATTGAAGAAGTGCAAAATGTCATTCCGAGCGGAGTCGAGGAATGAACTAGTAAGAAACATGCTTCGACTTCGCTCAGCATGACAAAATACGCAAATAGAAAGTTCGTAGTTATTTATGCGGACACTCATTTTATAATATTTACTGAACAACTGAAAAATCTGCTTTTAATCCGGAATTGCTGCTTCCTCCCACCCAAAGATTAAAATCGCCTGGTTCGGTAACCTTGTTCATATCTGCATTCCAAAATGATAAATCATTTGTATTTAAACTAAATCTGACAGATTTTTCTTCTCCCGGTTTTAAAGATATCCGCTGAAAACCTTTTAATTCTTTTACAGGACGGGTCAGAGAACCTACTAAATCTCTTGTATATAATTGGACTATTTCATCACCTTCAAAATTGCCTGTGTTTGAAATATTGCAAGTAACAATTAGTTCGCCTCCTATTTTCAATTTTTGAGTCGAAAGTTTAAGCTCATTATATTTAAAGGAAGTATAAGATATTCCGAAGCCAAATGGAAACAGAGGACTTGCCCCGGCATCAAGGTAATAACAGGAATTCCCGATTGAAAATTGCCTAGCTCCTACAGGAATATCATCAATCTGATCAAGCGGCTCGTGCGGTGGACGACCCGTATTTTTATGTGAATAGTAAATAGGAATTTGTCCCACCATTTTAGGAAAAGTAACCGGCAGTTTACCGGAAGGAACTGCTTTTCCAAAAAGTATATCAGCAATTGCCGGGCCACCCATTGTTCCGGGGTGCCATGCATAAAGAACTGCATCTGATAATGAACATTCTTTTTCAATTGTTAACGGTCGGCCAGCTAAAATTATTAAAACAATTGGTTTACCTGCTTTTTTAATTTCCTGAATGAGCAAGCTTTGAGCTCCCGGCAAACTGATATCTGCCCGGCATCGTGCTTCTCCGGACAATATAGATTCTTCACCTAAAAATAACAGCACCAGATCAGCTTTTGATGCTATACTTAATGCTTTTCCAATATTTGAAGTATTTTTATCACGACTGTACTCTAATCCTTTTTCATAAAGAATTTTTACTTTATCGGAGAATTCCTGCTTAATTGCCATTAAAGGTGTTTGAGTATGGTTCGCTTCACCATCGAGTACCCATGTTCCAAGTTGGTCATAAGGAGCATCGGCCAAAGGCCCTATCACAGCAATCGTCTTTACGTTGTCTCTAATAGGTAAAGTTTTATTTTCATTTTTTAATAAAACAATACTTTGAATTGCCAGTTCTTTTGCTTGTTTTAAATGTTCTGCAGAATATAATGTACTTTTGGAATTTTGTGCAACATATGGCTTTTCAAATAATCCCAGCTTAAATTTCATTCGTAAAATATTACGTACAGATTCGTCGATAGTTTTTTCTGACACCTTACCTTCTTTAATAAGATTTTTTAAGTGCTGAGAATATAATGAGCTGACCATTTCAATATCTACACCGGCATTAACTGCATTCATTGCAGCATCTTTTCCATCATTACAGATGCCATGAGAAATTAATTCCCCTACAGATCCCCAATCGCTTACAACAACGCCAGTAAATTTCCATTCATGTCGTAGAATTTTTTGAAGAAGGAGATTATTGCATGAAGAAGGAATCCCATTGACTTCATTAAAAGATGTCATGAGTGTGGCGGAACCAGCATTAATGGCAGCCTTAAATGATGGCAAATAAATATCCCGCAAGGCTTGTTCAGAAATTTGGACAGAATTATAATCGCGTCCGCCTTCGACTGCACCATAAGCAGCAAAGTGTTTTATACAAGCAGCAATACTAGTGGAGTCAGATAATTTTTTACCCTGAAATCCCTTTACCATTGCAGCACCCAAAATGCTTGTAAGATAAGTATCTTCTCCTAATGACTCCGCAATTCTTCCCCAGCGAGGATCTCGCGAAATATCTATCATTGGTGCAAATGTCCAGCGAATGCCAACCTCACTGGCTTCAATGGCTGCAATCCTCGCTCCGGTTTCTATAAGCATTGGGTTCCATGAAGCAGCCTGTCCTAAAGGAATAGGAAGTATTGTTTTAAACCCATGGATAACATCACGTGCAAAAACCAAAGGTATCTTAAGTCTGCTTTCTTCTATAGCAATTTTTTGCATCTCGTTGATTTTAGCAGGATCTATTTCATTTAAAAATGACCCTACTTTTCCACTTTTAATTAAATCGCTGAATTCACTTACATTACCTGATGAATTCAACTGATTCATTTGGCCAATCTTCTCATCAAGAGTCATAAGCGTCAGCAATGAATCTACCCGCGCTTCTATTTTTGCATCAGTATTTAAATAATTTTTATTGCAAGAAAAAAGGACAACTATTACCCAAGTACATAATATAAATAGCTTCTTCATAATTCAAATTAAATTAAATAACAACTCTATAAAATCAATGATTGGTAAACTGCACCATTCATATTATCCTGCCGGAATATTCGCAATTAACATGGTTAAATTTACTTAAACCTGATTAAATAAAAGCAATAAAATATATATACGAAAGGAAGAAGTTGTCTCATAATTTCCTTGTGATATTTATGGAATACCTCTGTGAACTTTGAGGTAAAAGCAATTGTCTGAACTACAATGGCTCTCATATACACTCAAAAGGACACAAAGAAAAATACGAGACATATTATATTTATAAGACAACCTCTTCCTTTTCAAATTTTAGTAACCCGGATTTTGTTGAAATGAAGTAGTGTCAGCACCATAAGCATCCATCTCCTGCTGTGGAATTGGAAAAAGCCCATTGGTCTTGGTTCCAGGAGCACCATCTGCATAACTGCTTGAACTGGGTTCATAAGTTTCTGCAGTAAGCACTGTTGCAGCATCACCCCAGCGCACCAGATCAAAATACCTGTCACCTTCAAGGCAAAGTTCCAACCGACGTTCTTTTTTAATTTGCTCAAATAAATCAGCACCACTTCCTGAAGCAGAAGCCAACTTCGCACGAGTTCTGACTTTATTAAAATTTTCAAGTGCTTTTGCATCATTTCCACTTTGGTTATAGGCTTCAGCTAACATTAAGAATACATCAGAAAGCCGAAAGACAATTGTATTTTGTCCAACCTGATTTGTAGTTGCAAAATATCCTTTTCTCCGGACATGTTTTAAATCCCACCAACCCGTTTCTTCATTTTGAAATGTCACTGTTGATGAATCATTTGTGTAGTACCACCTTACTGAATCTGAAGATATAATGGAATTATTTTTGCGAACAATATCGCCCAATGCATCAAATGCGGTAGCTAATTTACTTGTCGGTTGGTTCATTCCCCAGCCCCATTGAAATGTTGCAGGATCAGGTATGCTTACTTCACCAGTTCGAGGGCCGCAAAGCGTAAACGTACTATTGCTGTTTGCAAGATTATCCCAACCGGCACCCTGATTTACTTCAGAAAAATTGATTTCGAAAATCGATTCCTTACCATGTTTATTAGCCGGACTAAAAATATCGCTATAATTGTCTTCCAAGGAATACTGATTGTTTTGTGCCACCTGTTCAAGAATGGAGATAGCATCTGAATATTTTTTCTCGTACAGATATACTTTGCCCAGTAATGTTTGGGCAGCTGCCAATGTTGCCTGACCATCAGACGGATCTTGTCCTCCTAAACGTACCGGTATCAAATTATCATTTAATGCTTTCTTTAAATAACCTTCAATAGCTGTCCAAGTATCTGCCTGTGATGCCCTAGGAAATTTATCAGTAGCAATCGGTATCTTATCAATAATGGGCAATCCTCCATACATACGCGTAAGCTGAAAGTAAGCAAATGCTTTAAGGAAGTAAGCCTGGTCAATTGCACTTTTCGCAAAGTTGTCTGATATTTGTATATTACAAATTAAATAATTAGCCCTTGCAATCAATTGAAACCATTGTTCATAAATCAATAGGTTATTTTGTCCCTTTGATGTATAGGCAGTTAATTGAAACCGGTCTACCAATTGAAAATCTAACTGGTCAGATTCATCAGCGCCACCGGCTGTGGCATCATCTGAAGCAATACTGCCCCACATAAATGTTTCACCTGTCCATACATTCCATTGCAATGGATCATATACTGCAAATAATGCCTGTTGAACCTGTTCATCAGTTTTATAAAAAGTAGCGGGTGAAATAGCACCATCGGGTTTTAAATCTAATAAGTCGTTTTTTGTACAGGCGTTAAAACCCATTAATAACAGTACGCCTAAAATATATTTCATTTTATTTTTCATAATTAATCATTTTAAAAGTGGTAAATAAAATTAAAAAGTTACTGTTACACCAATAGTATTGACTCTTGTTGGCGGGTAAAGTCCTTTATCAATGCCGTAAGAATAATTGTTATTAACATCATAATAACCGACTTCTGGGTCCGTTCCTGGATATTTTGTTGTGGTCCATAAATTGGTTCCTGTATAGAATATTCTGAGCCTGCTGATTGCTATTTTTTTGGACCATTTATCAGGGAATGTATAAGCTAAAGTCAGGTTTTTAAAACGTAAATAATCACCATTAAAGACATTTAGAGAACTTACAGCAAAGTTTTTGTTTACGTCACTATTAGTGGCACGCGGATATGTATTGGATGTTCCTGGTCCGGTCCACCTTTTGTCATACCAAATGGAAGGTTTATTATACTCAGTACGATCTTGTCTATATCCTGCCCAGTAAATTTGATTTCCTGCGACACCCTGGAAAAACAAACTTATTTCCAATCCTTTATATTCCCCGTTGAGAGTGAATCCATAATACCAGTCGGGTTCAGGTTTACCAAGATATGTAGCATCATTATCATTAATAACTCCATCACCATTTATATCTGCCCATTTCACATCACCGGGTTTAGCAACTGGTTGCAATTTCTGGCCTTTAATATTAACATAGTTGTTAATTTCATCCTGGGTTTGAAAAATTCCAATAGCTTTTCTCCCTACAAAATACCATACAGGTTGACCCACTTCATATCTGTTAATATATCCAAGCTGTCCAACATTGGCACCATTTTTTCCTGCAGAAACATAGGACAGTACTTCGTTTTTGTTATGAGAAGCATTGACCAAAATATTATATTTGAAAGCTCCAATACTGTTTCTGTAATTTATATCAAATTCCCAACCTTTATTTTCAACTTTCCCGCTATTAATCCATCCAAAGTTATTAAAGCCCAAATCGTAAGGCTGAGTTGAATTCTGTGCCAATTGATCAATCGATGTTTTATTGTACCAATCAATAGACATTGTTAAAGAATTTTTTAAAATTCCTAAATCAACTCCTATATCGGTTTGCCGGCTCGTTTCCCATTTTAATCCTGCTGTAGTAATCCCGGGATACAATCCCTGTAATTGCGCATTTCCGGAATTATCGGTATAATAAACTGGATTCATTACTGCCAGCGATGGAAATGAAGGCAAATTTTGCTTGCTACCATTATTCCCCCAGCTTGCCCTCAATTTCAAATTATTAACTAATAATGATTGGTTTATTGTATTAAAAAATTCTTCTTTACTAATCGTCCATCCTGCTGAAACCGAAGGAAAGTACCCCCACGGATGTTCCGAACCGAATTTTGATGAACCATCTATTCGCATACTTCCCTGCAACAAATATTTTTCTTTATAATTATAAATAAAACGGCCAAAGTAAGATGCTTCTTTTTCGCCTTCCGGTGCAGTTGATTCATCACTGATTTTATTATTCTTCATTTGAGGGATTGTTGCAGCAGGGTACGCATAAGAAGCATCGCCGTATGGTACTCCGTAACCTACAAAATTTAACCAATAATGAGCATAATAGTCATAACTCTGACCTATCATCAAATCAACATTATGTTCGCCAAATTGCTTTGTGAAAGTTGCGAAATTTTCTGCACCGTACCTGTACCAACGATCCCACGATTCATTAATATTTGTTAAAGTATCAGCTATTATAGGAGAAGTTCCATAAACCTCGTACCCGCTGAAAATATCATGTAACTGATAGGCATAATCTACAAAAATTCTTGAAGTTAATTTTGCCCATTTTACAGGTTTGAAATCAACATGTAAATCAGCTACAATTTTATCCTGCGTTTGTACATCGTTTGAATAATCAATTTGTGCTAATGGATTCCAGGCTTCACCAGTAGTTATATCAGATTTAGTATAATATTTCCCGTTTTTGTTATTCCAGTATGGAATCAAACTTTTATCAGGAATCTCTGAAGTATCTTTATAAAAAACCGGCAGATCGGGTTGGTAAACTATTGCATTGTTAATGATTCCTCCATATTCATTTTCTGCATTCAGATTGTTTTGCTTCACCCGTGTATAAGATATATCAGATCCCATATCGAACCACGACTTTACTTCATTTTGAAGATTAGCTCTTAATGCATAACGTGTAAAGTTATTTTTTGGTCCACCCACAATACCATCCTGAGTTAAATATGCACCACTAACAAAGTAAGTGGTTTTATCCGTACCGCCAGAAAAGCTTATTTTGTGTTCGTTTATCGGAGCAGTTTGGAAGACTTGCTTTACCCAATTGGTATTGGTAACGGAATCGAGAGCACTAAATTCTGCAATTTTTGCATTATTTTTCTCCCAGGTTGCAGCTTCAATAAAATATTTCCTATATTGAGTACCGGTCATTGATGACGGAAGATTTGTAGCGATTTGCATACCATGAGAATAAGAGTATTCAATTTGAGACGAACCTTTTTCTCCTTTTTTAGTGGTAATAAGAACAACACCATTTCCACCTTCTGCACCATAAATAGCTGCTGATGATGCATCTTTTAAAATCTCGACAGACTGGATGTCTGAAGGATTCAAATAGCTCATACTACTGGTTTTTACTCCATCAACAATATAAATTGGAGAATTATTTCCATCTGAACTGTTACCCCTAATTTTAATTGCTAGTTCAGCGCCGGGAACACCAGAGTTTTGTGTAATCATTACGCCTGCTGCTTTTCCCTGTATGGCTTGCTCAAAGTTTGTTGCGACAGAGTTTTTCATATCCTTTGCATCAACTTTGGTAATAGCTGCAGTAACCAGACTTTTCTTTTGCACACCATAACCTATTACTATAACTTCGTTAAGTGATTTGACTTCAGGAGTCATAGCAATATCAATTACATCGCTCGTTCCTACTTTTATTTCCTGGGTTTGATAACCAATAAATGAGAATACCAATACACCTCCATCAGAAGGGACTGTAATAGTATACCTGCCGTTAATATCAGACACAGCAGCTTTAGTAGTACCTTTTAATGAAACTGTTGCACCGATTAGTGGAGCACCTGTTTCATCGACCAGCTTTCCTGAAATGGTTCTTTCTTGAGAGTATGCCTGAAACAAAATAAACAGGAAAGCAATAATAAGTGTTAACTTTTTTGACATAGATTTCTTTTTAGTTAGTGTTTATATTTTATAGTTAGTATTTAAAAACTTTATTCTCATGAAAATACATTAGCTGGCTTATTTTCCATTTATTTCAGTTAGTCACTCTCTAATCCGCCTACTTACTTATTTAATATTTAAAAAATGGAGCTGAGAAAAAAATTATTAAACTTATCAGAATTTATATAATGAAATTGCTTGAAAACTTCCGCAAACTCTATATTTTAACTACCTTAAAACTTCTTTTTTGATCTCTGGTTTGCAAAAACACAACATAAGTACCGGCAATTAACGAGGAAAAATCAATTTCAGTAAATTGGGATTTGAATAAAATTGGAGAAACGATTAAGTTACCTTTTAAATCGTAAACCGATACTTTAGAATCCTTTATATTGTTATCCCTCAAATAAATTTTTAAATCTTTTTTAACCGGGTTTGGAGAAATAAAAATGTTCCCGCTATCCCAATTATTGATAATAATGTTTGCATTCAAGGATTGATATACCCGTATATAATCAATTTCAAAGGTTTGAGGAAAAATTGTATTATCTATACCTTGCACTCCACCCCAATTACCACCTATTGCCAGGTTAATAACGATATAAAAATCCTGATCAAACGGCCAATATTGCCAGCTTCGCCCTGAACGGAGGTAGGTAGCGTACATATTCGAGTCGACAAACCATTTAATTGTATCAGGAGACCACTCTAAAGAGTATACATGAAAATCATTTTCAATGCCTGAAGAAATATATGATTTTGAAATTGCATTGCTACCATAATTTTTATTTGTATGTACAGTTCCGTAGACAGTACTGGGAATATAACCAACATACTCCATGATATCTATCTCTCCGTTATCCGGCCAAAGGTTTGATCCATAAATTTGATTTTGAGGCATCATCCAGAATGCAGCCCATGTCCCTTTACCTCGGGGTAATTTAGCCTTCATTTCAATTCGCCCATATTTCCAATCGCCTTTATTACTGGTCTGCATACGGGCAGATGTGTATTGAAACCCTTCATAGTTTTCATGCAGTGCAGTAATTATCAACTTTCCACTATCTATGCGTGCATTTTCTGTAAGATTTGTATAATATTCACTTTCGTTATTTCCCCAGCCATTTGTACCATTACCAATTTCAAAATTCCATTTCGCAGTATCAATAGTATCTTCATCAAATTCATCAGACCAAACCAACTCGCTATACTGGCTAAAAATCTGGAAAGTACAAAGTAATGTGATAAGAAGTGTTGTAATTTTTTTCATTTTATAATTTTAAAAGAATGTATTCATTAAGATGTGATAACATAGAGAATCACTGAGTTTTTGAAAATAAAAATTTTCCTCTTTTTAAATCCGACCCAGCTCAGTGATTTCTCTCTGTTGTAAAACACAGTAATTGCATTCACTTAGCTAACTAAACCAAACCAATTAACTCACTTAAAACTTTAAGTCTTGCAGATTGATGATTCAAAAGTAAATTAGAAAAAAAGGTATGTCAATTATTGAGGTACGCTAAACATTTTGTGAGGCTACGCTAAAATTACGCTTGTTTGAATGTCAGAAAAAATAATTTTATAATTGTCAATGTTTTGATAGTTGATATGAAGAGAAATATTTATTGCTATTTTGATTTTAAATTTTCTTAGCTTTAGTTTAAGAAAGTGTTGAAAATTGCATAAACTGCGATAAATTACTTTTCTTTGTCAACCACACAAAGAAAAGATAACAAAAGAAAAGTCACCACGAATGAAAAATTCAACCTAATCTATGTACCCAGAATTAGGTCGTCAATTCTTACCCGGCTGAATTTCGCACCATTCGTGGACTAGCCAACGCGCATGGCAAGGTGTGGGTGAAGAGAATTGTGAATATTTCAACAATAATTTAAACTGGAGCAATTTTCTTTTCTAAAACTTTAAAATAAAATCATTTAGATTGTCTGTTGATTCCAGTCCCATTCGTTTTCTAATTCTGAACCTGGCAGTTTCAACGCCTCGCACTGTCATATTCAATATTTGCGCTATTTCTTTTGTGGAAAGATTCATTTTTAAATAAGCACAAACTTTCAAATCCCATGAAGATAAATCGGGATATGCTTCTTTTAATCTTTTAATAAAATTGTTATTGGCCTGGTCAAAGCGCAATTCAAAATCGTCCCACTGATCATCTTTTAGTTCCTTGTCAATAAATTGCAGAATTGAAGATAGTTTCCGCAATAATTCATCATTTGTGTTCGGATTTATTGTCTCAATTAGTTTTTTAATCTCAAGCATCTTTTCATTTTTATAAATAATTTTTAATGCTGAAGATGCCAGTTCTTTGTTTTTATTGTCAAGATCAGATGTCAGCTTTTCTTCATAATACTTTGATTGTTCAAGCTGCCTTTCTTTTTCCCGCTCTTCAATAATACGCCGTTTCTCAAGTTCAAAACGTTTTGCTCTGATTTTAAATAAAGCCCAGACCAATATAAATATTAAGATAAAATAAGCAACATAAGCATATGGAGTCCTGTACCATGGAGCAAGAACAACAAAGCGGAATATAGCCTCTTTTGATTCTTCTTCAAAAACATTTTTTGCTTTTACATGAAAAGCATATTTTCCTTCAGGTAAATTTGTAAAATCCTTAAATCGTACAACAGTCCAATCGGACCATATTTCGTCATATCCTTCCAGGTAATAGCTGAACTCTGTTTGATCAATGTTCTCATAAAAACATGCTGTATAATCGAAACGAAGACTGTTACGCTTAAATGGAATTTCTATTTTAGTTACCTGGCAAGTATCACCAAAAAAACGCAAGCGTTCATCATAAAACTTTTTTGATAAATCCGATGGATAGGTAACTTTTGAGATTATTGCAGCATAGTCAGATTTGGGTTGGAATGGCATTTGCTGGTTATAGAAAATCATTCCATTCTTTGTCCCCACTAAAGCATCGCCGTTATTAAAAAAGAAAAAATTCTCAAAACCCGGTATATAATCGCTTGTCAGTTTTTGAAAAGGAACTTTTTGAATAGAATAGGTGCCGTCTGGATGCATTACAATAGTACCGGTATATTTATCCATGATGTACCAAATACGTTTGAGTTTATCCTCGTGCAGGTATCTTACATGATATTTTGTACCTAGTATTGAAGCATAATAAGGATGTATTATCATTGAGTCTTTAGCTTTATCATATTTATAAACTCCCGACTGGGTTCCGAAAACAATTTCATTATTGATTTTAAAAACGTTGATAAACAAATTCGAAGGGAAACCTTTCAGACTATTATAAAATTTAACGGAAATTATTGAATCATATTTTTCAGTGAGTGTAACCTTATAAACACCTTTATAACCATGAGATATCCAAATATTGCCCTCATTATCTTCCTCCATTACACGGCTGGTTTCAGAATATCCTCCCAGTTTTCTCTTAAAATTCAATTGTCCATTTTCTATTGCAAATAACGTTAAACCTTCATAGGTACCAACTATTACAACATGAGGGTTTTTGACTGGACGAATAAAGGTCCATGTACCGGCACCCTTATAAAGCAGTTTAGAAACATTATTTTTAATAATATAAAATCCGTCTCCATTAAAAAGATACAGGTTACCAGCCATTGTATCCAGTTTCCAGCAAATATCGCCGACTCCGGGAATTTTAATAAATTGCAATGGATGCGAAAGATAATTAAAGAAATCTTTCCAACCGGTGTAATATAAACCGGCATGGCAACCAACGTATAAATTATTGTTAAAAACGCAAGATGTATAAACTGAAAAAGGATTTTCCGAATCTATACTGATCCTGTAAAACGGAGATGAAGCTTCTACAATATCAATTCCTTTTTCATTAATTATCCACCAGTTGCCATCTTTATCTTCCAGGACTTGCTTGATATGATTGTGTCCAAGCCCGCATATTTTTGTGATATGCTGTAAAACTTTACCTTCATTATTAAAAAGAATCAAACCGTTTTCTGAAGTTCCGGCAAGGTAAAATCCATTTCGTAATATTATCCCACACTGAAGTTTGCTATTTTTGAATAACTCATAATCAGATACCCGGAAAGGTTTTAAATCCTGGAAATCATATAAAAATAGTCCATCGTTTTGTGTGGCAATAAGAATTTTGCCATTGGAATAAGAAGCAATAAAAGCAATATCATGGTCAATGAACTTTGAAGTATTAGGTAATAATAACAAACTGTCATTCTTCAATTCCATCAGGCCTTCTGCTCCTGAAATAAAAAGTTGTTCCCCGACCTTAAAAATCATCTTCATGGGATGTTTGTCTTTTACTACCTTAATGGCATTTTGATGATAAATAAATATAGCGCTCCAAGTAAAAAAAACTACTTTTTCCCCTTTAGGAAAAATTTTCCAAACATTACCAAAATTTTTTTCCTGCATTGGAAGTAAATCAACTAATGATTTCACTCCCAAACCTGCCTTGCCTTCATATTCGATGAAGCCAAAGAAATCCTGAGCACCTATATAAAGTTTGTTATCAGCACCAAATGCCAGAGACCAGGTAATACTCCTGTTATAAGGTGATTGAATAATGTTCCATTGGCTTCCATCGAATTCAAGTACACCATAGTCGTTGGCAAGATAAATGATTCCCCTGGAGTCTTGTACTATATCTGAATTCTGATTTGATACGCCAAAATCTTTTTCAGTAAAAGAAGTAGTAAATGGGACACCCATTTTATAATCCTGCCCATTGACATTTGATAAATAAAATAACGTGAATATTAATATTAAGATAGTTTGTCTCATTAAATACAATATTACAAACTTTGTGGATTTTATAGTTAGCTTTTTTGAACTTTATGGCATTAAATAATAACACAGAATATATGTAGATTTGATTTAAAAATTTAAACCAACAATTGGTTACATGAGAAACTATTTAATTATATTAATAATTCTAACAGTTCTTTTTATTAATTGCACTTCTTCAAAAAAAACTTCAGAATAAATTCCGGAACAATACATTTTTATTAACTTTTCTTGTTTCTTTTTCTATCCGTTTCGTTTAAGAGAATTTTTCGCATCCGGATTGATTTTGGAGTTACTTCAACATATTCATCAAGCCGAATGTATTCCATTGATTCTTCTAAGGAAAACTTAATTGCCGGAACAATAATAATTTTTTCATCAGAACCTGATGCACGCATATTAGAAAATTTTTTGGTCTTAACAAGATTCACAACAATATCATCCTGACGGGTGTTTTCTCCTACAATTTGTCCTGCATAAATTTCATCATCAGGTCCTACAAAAAATTTACCTCTGTCCTGCAATTTATCGATTGAATATGCGCTGGCGGTACCTGTTTCCATTGCAATAAGTGAACCATTAATGCGGCCCGGGATTTCTCCTTTCCATGGCATGTATTCTTTAAAACGATGAGCTATTACTGCTTCTCCTTCGGTTGATGTTAGAATGTTGTTTGTCAATCCAATCAGTCCTCTTGCCGGCATAAGAAATTTTAATGCTTTCCTGTCGTTTTTTTCATCAATGCTCATTAAATCACCTTTTCTCTTCGTAACAATATCTATTACTTTCCCTACAAATACTTCCGGTACATGAATTGTAAGAGATTCTATAGGTTCATGTCTTACTCCATTAATTGTCTTCTCAATTACTTTCGGCTGTCCGAGTTGCATTTCATAACCTTCGCGACGCATTGTTTCAACAAGTATAGAAAGGTGCAATATACCCCGGCCATATACCAAAAATTTTTCAGGAGAATCAGTTTCTTCTACTTTTAATGCAAGATTTTTCTCAATTTCTTTAAAAAGCCTTTCCCTTATGTGTCTTGAAGTGACATACTGACCTTCTCTTCCTGCAAAAGGAGAATTGTTTATAGTAAAAAGCATGCTCATGGTAGGCTCATCAACATGAATTGGAATAAGACCTTCAGGATTTTCGAAATCTGCTATGGTATCGCCAATTTCAAAGTTCTCCGGACAAAGTACTGCACAAATTTCCCCTGCTTCCACTTCAAATTTTACTTTTTCTTTTGCAAGGCCTTCAAAAAGATACAATTCCTTAACTACCGATTTGACAATACTTCCATCTTTTTTTACAATTGAGATCGGTTGTCCCATTTTTATTGATCCCCGTGATATGCGCCCAACGGCAATGCGTCCTACATACGATGAATAATCAAGCGATGTAATCTGCATTTGCAATGTTCCGGGTTCTTTAACCGGTGGTTTAAAATGTTCAATAATTGTGTCGAGAAGTATACTGATATCATGAGTCGGTTTCTTCCAATCATCAGACATCCATCCTTGTTTTGATGACCCGAAAACAGTTGGAAAATTTAATTGTTCTTCGTTGGCATCCAGGCTCACCATCAAATCGAAGACAGCTTCATGAGCATCATCCGGATTGCAATTTGGTTTGTCAACTTTGTTGATTACAACTATGGGTTTTAATCCTAGCTCAAGCGCTTTTTCAAGTACAAACCTTGTTTGCGGCATTGGACCTTCAAATGCATCAACCAACAGCAATACCCCGTCAGCCATATTAATCACACGTTCCACTTCGCCGCCGAAATCAGAATGTCCTGGTGTGTCAATGATATTTATTTTAACATCTTTGTACCTAACGGAAACATTCTTAGCCAATATTGTTATTCCTCTTTCACGCTCCAGATCGTTGGAGTCGAGTAACAGCTCCCGGACTTCCTGGTTGTCCCTGAACATTTTTACCTGGTACAGTATCCTGTCAACCAAAGTAGTCTTGCCATGATCGACATGTGCTATAATAGCAACATTTCTAATCTCTGCCATAAAATTAAATTTTTTATTTCCTAAAAAGAAGTTGCGAAATTAATCTTTATTACCGGTTGATTGCAATTTTGGGGTTCAAATATTTTTGGATAATTATATGCAATTTCTTTATACCTAGATAATACGAAGTTGTACTATAGCATATTTTATTGAGAAAATTTTAAAAATAAAAATGCTACTAAAACATCAAATCACAAAATTCCACAAAAAAATAACAAAAACATTAATGAAATTTTGTGTCCCAAATTTTTAGGATTGTGTTTTTGTGGCAAATTTTGAATTTCATGAGCCGACTCAATAATGAAAAATTCGTATTAATTTTACTATACAATTTAAATTCTTGGAATTCAAACAACGGATTCTGATAAAAATAAATTTCAAACCCATGGAAGCAAAAGTATCATATTGTGGCCTTCTTTGTCAGGGTTGTCCAATCTTTTGGGCAACCGTTGAAAAGGATGAAGTGTTAAAGGAAAAAATGAAAGTTGAAATTGCTATAATGAGCAATAACCTTTATAAGACCAATCATACTTCAAAAGATATTACAGATTGTGACGGATGTTTAACTGAAAATGGAAAACTTTTTGCAGGATGTTTCAATTGCAAAATAAGAAATTGCATCAGGGGGAAAAATTTACAAAATTGTGCTTATTGCAGCGAATACGGCTCTTGTGAAACGTTAAGTAAGTTTTTTATTGAAAACCCCGAATCAAAAATCCGGCTTGAATTTGTAAAATCACTTCTTTAATTACACATTTGAATTAAAAATGAATTTAATCCTTATTAAATCAACTTCCGCTCACTAATGCATTAATTAAATAATATTCTATCTTTGTTTTATAAACAATTAATCTTAAACCCTATATTATGAAAGTTAAACTATTATCAGTTGTAATCATTGCATCATTTGTAATGTTTTCTATCTCCTGTAAAAATAAAACCGGAGCCGGATCAACAGCATCAAGTGATACAACCAAAGTAAAAACAAGTGAACAACCTTCCACGACAATGCCTAAAAAGTACGACATTAAATCTGGTATTGTCACTTATGTTACCACTGCTATGGGAATAAAAAACTCTCAAAAGCTTTATTTTGATGATTACGGAGCAAAAGAACTCAGAGAAACAACTACCGAACTTGAAATGCTTGGAGTCAAATCCCATAAAGTTACTGTTGAACTTACTAAAGATGGTTACAGATATTTATACGATCTTGAAAATATAACAAATAAAGAAAACAAATTAAAAAAAGAAATCAAAAAAAGTAAAGATTTAAGCATGGCTTCTGCCGGTATGGGTTCAATGGCAAGTGCTATGTCCGAAGAAATGAAAAAGCAATATGAATATAAGGAAGAAGGAACAGTGAACATTGCAGGTGTAACCGGAACAAAATACTCTATGAAAATGGGGAAATCAAAAATTACCGGAGTAATGTATAAAAATATAATGTTGCAAACAGTAATGGATATGATAAACATTACGGCCGAAAAATTTGAAGAAAATGTTTCAATTCCTGCAGATAAATTCGACTACCCAAAAGATTATACCATCGTTGAAGTTCAATAATGATTAGATATATAAAATAAAAACCCGGCAAATTGCCGGGTTTTTATTTTTTTTCATAACAAAATTATGCAATAGAAATTGCTCCGTTTGAACTATGAGCCCAAATAATCGTACAATGTAATGTCAATCATATTTGGTCAAAGAAATTGTACATACAAGAAAAATCCTTAAATTAGCAATACTAAATAAATGTCGTTTAGTTAAGCAGTTTTATATCATTAGTCATACTTCGACAAGCTCAGTATGACATCATTTTATTGTCACCCTGAGCTTGTCGAAGGGTGTTTTGTTCCTTAATTAAACGACATTGAATACTAAATAATTCTGATGAAGCTAATATTTCTCATAATTATTTCATCGCTTTTATGCTCTGAAGCAAAATCTCAAAATAATTGCACGTTTGATGCTAAGGAGTATAATAATATTATTACATCTAAGGTCAATGTTAAACTAAAATTACCGCGAGATCAGAATAATTTGTTTATTACTAATTACGAAGCTTTTAAATCATATTCAACAGTTGATACAACGAGTATTGATTTTAATAAGTACAATCTTTTTTTTGGAATTTTTGGTTCAGGAGGATGTAAACGACCACGTGTAAATTATTGGTTACTTAAAGCAAAAAAAGATAATGCATTATTTCTTAAGGTAGATAAAATGCAAATTGGAAGATGTAAAGTGGGAAGAATAATACGCGTATCTTTTATTGTTTTAAAGGATTCTTGTCCATATGAACCTGTAGTATGTACAACTAATCAAATATTAGATGATAAAAAATAAGATTTGATTTATTTAATGTCTATTGGTTATTAAATTAAAACAAACTATAATTTAATCCATGCCAAGCGATTTATCAAAACACATCAATATAGGTAAGGACACCGAGAAAAAACTAATCCGAGTGGGAATTGATTCGTTTAAAAAATTAGAATCTATTGGAAGTGAAAAGGCATTTTTGAAATTGCAAACTATTGATCCAGGTGCCTGTTTAAGTTTGCTTTGTGCACTGGAAGCCTCAATTGAAGGCATTAGCAAGCAATACCTGTCGCCGGAAAAGAAAAAGGAGTTAAAAGCATTTCACAATATGGTTAAAAAGAAGAAATAATTTTCTTCTTTCAACTCTCAATAATTAGAATATTATCAATATTCTGAAAATTTATTGCTATCGTCTTTCAGGGTAAATCAATTTGCATTTGTATTTTAGGCATTTAAGCATATTGCACATGCCAATTCATAATTAGAAGCCATGCGTTATGAAAACTATTATTGAAACCGGATTTCTTTTAATTGCAATGAGCTTATCAAATTTAAATAGCAATGGACAGAGCTTGAATAAATATGCCACAATTTCTATTAATTAATGATATCAATTTACAATATTATTAAGGGATAAATTCATTTCAAGTGTCATAAAAATAATATATATGATAGAAAATGAATTTTTCAAAGGGACTAAATGCCAAAGCTAACTAAACCATTATATCTCAGAATCCTTGTCATTCCTGGGAAAAATGAAACTGTTGTTTGTTGGTTAAAAAAAATACTTATAATTCCGGGAATGACATTTTATATGTTTAACTATGAGGCCTATAAAGTGAATATATGTGAAATAATTATTAAACAATGAATAGCATTTCCATATTTAAAGATTTTTTTTAATACAAAGTAAAATTCAAATATTAACTAATTAAAACCTAAATTATACAACCTATGAAAAATTTTATTACATTTCTGCTCATTGCGTTAGCTATTAATGCTTATTCACAAAAAATTATTTTTCGTTCTAATGGAAGTTATAAATATTTCGTGGGCACCAGCGAGCCTGATACAAACTGGTACAAACCTGGTTTTGATGATTCCGGCTGGAAACAGGGAAATTGTAGCATAGGTTATGGAGTTAAACATGATAGTACAGTAATAGATACAACAACATCAGTATATCTTAGAATTAAATTCACAGTATCAAATAAAGACGCTATAAAGGCAGCTAATTTTTTTGCTGATTTCGATGATGGGTTTGTAGCTTATCTTAATGGAAATGAAATTACCCGTATCAATTTGGGTAAACCAGGTGAATATATTGCTCACGACAGGTTAACTGATCGATCGCATGAAGCATATTTATACCGGAATTATTTTGAACCTAATGGATTTTATCTTGACGATTCTTTATTGTCTCACTGCCTGGTAAACGGAGATAATATTTTATCTGTCCAGGTGCACAACGATAGCGTAAAAGGTTCTGATTTATTTTTTAACAGCATTTTGTTTGATTTGACAAATGAGATATATAGTTTTTGGACTAATTATAGTTACGGGTCAAATTTCATTTATTACAATTATTATTACAGGCAATATCCGCTCGATTCTACCAAACTCCCCATTGTAGTTATCAATACAGATGAATTTGGCCTGCCCGTTGCACATACAAGATATGTAGCGCACATGGGAATCATTAATAATGGCCCGGGAAAATTAAACAGACCTACAGACACATGCACAGATTACAATGGAAGAATAACAATTGAGATAAAAGGTAACCTTTCTAAAGATATGCCTAAAAAATCTTTCAGAATTGAGACACAGGATTCTACAGGAGAACAAATTAATGTTCCTCTGCTTGGTATGCCAAAAGATAATGACTGGGTCATATATGGACCAGTTTTTGACAAAACATTAATTAGAAATGAATTGGCTTTCACTATTGGCAGAAAACTCGGATATTATGAACCCAGGACAAGATACTGTGAACTTATCATTAACGGTGAATTTCAGGGTTTATATGTATTTATGGAAAAAATAAAAAGAGGTGTAAACAGGGTTAATATAACGAAGATGACTCCTGACGATAATTCTGGTGTTGAACTCACAGGTGGTTATATAGTCAATTTGTATTTAATAGAATATCCAAAATCCGATGAAATTACAGCTGCACAAACTAATTATATTAACAATTACATAAATAATTATTATGCCTTACTAGATAGTGCCAAATTCCTTGATCCAAATGTTGGTTATAAAAAATACATTGATGATCAAACTTTGCTCGACTACGTAATAGCCAATGAACTTTTAAAAAATTGCGATTCATATTCTGGCAGTACATATTTTTATAAAGACAGGGACGATAAAGATGGTAGAATCAAATATGGTCCTTTATGGGACAACGATCTGGCTTTTGGTGATGCTCCGGATGAATGGCAGCAAGCCGCTACATACAAAGGTTGGCAATTTAATGTTACTGGATACTTGAGAATAACCAAGATACTAAGAGACACAACTTTTGTGAACCGTTTTATAAATAAATGGCATGACCTGAGAACAAATGGTTTCCTACGTGATGATTCTCTTTCAAATTTAATAGATACATTAGCAGGAAATATTAAAGATGACCAGGACTTAAACTATCAAGTATGGCCATTAATTGATAAAGATTTTTATTATATGTGGAATTTTAAAAATGTTTGCATTTCAACAACTTATTCAGGTGCTATGGATAACTTGCATAATTGGATTGCTCAACGGCTTACATGGATAGATGACAATATCGGTAGTATTTATTACCCGAATAATGCAAAAATAATTTCTGCAGGCGAAACCGGTTCCAATGACAAATTTGACATTTCCCCAAATCCTTTCAGCAATTATTTAAATATTGAGTACAATATTGTAAACCCGGGAATATATTCCTTGCAATTATGCGATTTAAATGGCAGAATTATATATATGGTTCAAAATCTCAATTTGCATGAAGGACAAGACAGATATAAACTTGAGAACAAAAATTTGACAGGTCTCCCTAAAGGAATCTATATTTTAAATATTTTAAGAAATAATAATATCATTCAAAAAGAAAAGATAGTCAAAATCTGATTTTTAGAATAGTCGGTCGGCATATAGTGCATTATAATGTTAGATTTAAAATGCACAGAAGTACATTTTGACAAATGTTAAAATCTCACTGAAAGCTTTGTCTAATAAGAAACTATGTTGATAGGAATTGTATATTCTATTCTTCTGCGAAGCCCTTTATATATAAAGGGCTTCCATCGTGGAGAACTTAGTATTACCCGTTTGGCTTCATTGTCTAAAATGGGGCTTAAACCTTTAATTACTTTTGCACTATCTACAATTCCTCTTTCATTGATATAAAATTTAAGAATAATACAACCATTAAGTTTATTGTTTATAAGAAGATTTCTATTAAAGTTTTCATTAACCCATTTAGAAAAAGCTTGTCCTTTGACTATTGAAAAGATTGCTTTATTTTCTTCTATTTCATCCTCTAATTCTTGCGCTTTTTTCTTTTTTTCAGCTTCTATCAGAGAATCTTTTTGATTTGGATTGTTTAGGGTTGAGTCTTTTACCAGTTCAGTTTTATCTTCAGGTTTCTCAATAATCAAAGGCTTTACAGGTTTAGCCTGAGGTTTTAGTTCATTTTTTTTAATTTCTTCAATAGGCATTAATTCAACAGCAACAATATTTGTTCTAATTACAAAGTCTTCTTTATATTGTTCTTTTAAATTTAGAACAAATGGAACTAAAACAAATAACAATGTACAAATAACACTTATTAAAAGAGAAAATGCAAGCGTTTTATTATATAGCTTCCTTAATTTATAAGCTCCATATTCCTTATTCCTGTTTTTAAACAGCAGGTCATCCATTTCTATTATCCAATTCTAATTCTTATAATTTTATATGTACTATGAAAGTATTTCAACTCCAGCAAAATTACAAATTGGTTCATTGTAAAGATTTTCAAATATTGAAACCGGCTAAAGATAATTAATTATTGTATAAACGAGTTAATATTGATTCTATGACATAATTTGAATTACAGATTTAGTAACTTAATTTTACCGTTAATAAACTTTGATTTTGCAAAATATTAGCGATTTATTATCTTCACAAATTGTTATTTCAATTATAAAAACTTTAGCCATGAGCTTGTTTGACAAAGTAAATGAGGACATAAAAACTACAATGCTTGCAAGAGAAAAAGAAAAGCTTGAAGCATTAAGAGCTATTAAGGCAGCTTTTCTTCTTGCAAAAACTGAAAAAGGAGCTCCATCAGAATTAACCTCAGAGATGGAGATAAAAATAATCCAAAAACTTATAAAACAGAGAAAAGAATCTGCTGAAATTTATATTTCTCAAAATCGCAAAGACTTGCATGACAAAGAGCTTTTTGAAGCTTCAGTAATTGAACAATATTTACCTAAACAATTAGATGTTGATGAACTTGCAAAAATATTGAAAGCAATTATAGAAAAGGTCGGAGCTAAGTTGCCTTCAGACATGGGAAAAGTTATGGGTGTAGCAAGTAAGGAACTAGCTGGAAAAGCTGATGGAAAACTAATTGCCGAAACTGTAAAAAAACTGCTTGCAGGGTAAAAAAGAGGATGTCTAAAAAGTCCTTTTATTTGTCATTCCCGTGTCTCTTCCTGAAAAAAATCTACAGATATTTTTAATAACTATATTTCATCTATAATAGATGCAGGTTTTATGATACGAGGATTATTAGTTTTTTTCTTTCATCCTGCATCTGCTAATAAAAGTGAGTTTTTAGAGGTTCTCTTTACATATATATTAGAAAAACTTGATTCTATTGTCATTAATTTTTGCCAATTTCATAAGGATTGAAGTTACACCATTAACTTTAGCTGCATAAATAGAATTTAAGCGCATTTTAACCATCTGCAAATCTGACGGTTCTCTATCGCTCACATTTGTAACATTTATTACATAAACAGCGTTTTTACCTTTTATTGGTTCTGAAATTTTATTGGGAGATATACTTACAGCAGTTGCTATCAATGCAGGTTCATATCCAACTTCGGGTATACTGTATGAACCAAAAGTTACATCATTTGCTGATTTAACACTGGAATGAAGTTTATTTGCCAATTCTTCCAAAAGGTTTGTACCTGTCATGTCCTTCTTTACTTTTTCCATTATTAGGTCTAATTTCTTTTCCCTTTTTACGGCTATTATAATTTGATCTCTTACTTGTTTCAAAGGAAGATTTCCTTTATCCCTGATTTGTGTTAAATGAGCAATTACAAATTTATCCGGATAGGTTTTAATATCCGACAATTCATCTAGCTCGGATGAGAATGCCCAACGTATTATATCACGTGAACCTGTCAACCCGGGAACTATTTTCATTTCGGAATTTATTGTAACCATTTTTGGACTAATGCCTAGTTTCTTTAATCCAAGAGTGAATTTTTCACCAGTGTTATATGTACCTAAAAAGGCACTTGCTGTTTGGTAAATACCTTGAATAGTATTACTGCTGGGCTCAACTTTTCTAGCCAAAATTCCTATCTGAACCTTTTTAACTTCTTTTCCTATATCGGAAATTTCAGTTACAAGAAATCCATTTGAACCTTTAACAACAGAAATATCACCTTTTTTACCAAAAAAGCATTCATTAAAAATTCCACCCAGGGAATCTTCTTTGACCCAACCCATTTCACCACCTTTAGCAGATGTTGCATTATCTTCAGAGTATTTCAAAGCAACTGATGCAAAATTGCTTCCCTTTTTCTTTAAAGCATTTTTAAGACTATCTGCGATAAATGCAGCACTTTTCACTGCATCTTCAGTATTGGCTTTTGGTCTGATTAATATGATGCGAACTTTGACAGAATCAGAAAGATTTTTAATATCGGCCAGTCTGGCAATTTTATATGTGTTATTTTCAAAATAGGGTCCATGTGAAGTTCCAATTTTTGCTGAAAACAAAAATTTTCTTAAAGTATCAGATAGTTCACTTTCTTTAAAATACTTATCATTAAAAGTGGAATCTGAATTTAAGCTGACATATTGTTTTATTTCAGTTGAAGCTTCAAACTCAGATTTTCTATCATCAATCCATTTTTTTGCTTGCTGAAAATCAAGTGCCGAAGGTAAAATGTTATAAGTTATATATTCGATATTACGAGTGGCTTCTTGTTGATCAAATTCATAAACATGCTTTTTATAATAATTTTCAAGATCCGACTCCTTAATAATTACCATGGAATCAGAAATTGAATTTAAATTCACTGAAATATAATTAAAATTTACTTTTTTGGTATTATCCTTAATAATAGAAGTTGTTTGTTTTGTCGTGACATTAAAGCCATTTCTAACCAAACTGTTGAATTTGTTCATTAACTGCTCTCTTCTAATCAGATTCTCAATGTAAAGCCAAAATGCCTTCTTACCAGGATCTTTTTCCGTATTAAGGCTTCTTCCAAAATTATAAAATGCATTCCTGTCAAACATTTTAGTTTCAGGATTTAAAAAAAAGTTTCGAATAATCGGATGCGGAGCAGCCATAACTTCTCTCAATTCCTTATCTGTAACTGTAATGTCTAGTTTATTATATTCCTCACCCATTACAGTTTCGTCTACTAATTGTTGCCAGGCTTGTTCATTTATTTTTTCAGTTTCTTTCTCATCTGTATTGGGACGCTGAGATTGAAATTTATATACGTCAGTCAGATATTTACTTCTAGCTTCAAAATCTTTATAGTTTATTGATTTTCCTGCAATTTGTGCAATTTCTGTTTCTCTGCTGGCAAAAATAGATTTTCCCTGACTGAGAAAATCAGTCAGGATAAAAGCCAATAATGAGATACCTATAATTATTGAAACCAGAATTCCTATTCTGCTTCTAATGCTTTCCAGTACTGCCATTGGATTATATAATTTTTATGTTTTTCAATTTTTTTAAGGCTACGAATATAATAATTATAATGGTTATAAATTCAAAAGAAAAGCAAATTTTATTCCTCAATATGTTTAAGGTATATCAACTCAAGCCGCTTATTATTTACCTTAAGAATTTTAAATGTAAATTGTCCTATGTTAAACTGTTCGCCTAAAGCAGGAATACGGCCTAAATAATAAAAAACAAAACCTGCCAGTGTTTCGTATTCTTCAGAATCATTAATATTGAGATTGTATTTTTTATTAATATAATCGATTTGAAGCTTTCCTGAAAAAATAAATGCATTTTCTGACAATACTTTTTCTACAATTTCATCAGTATCGTGTTCATCTTCAATTTCTCCAAAAATTTCTTCCATGATATCTTCTGTCGTAACAATTCCTGAAGTGCCACCAAATTCATCAACTACAACTGCAAGACTCTTTCTTTCCTGAAGCAAAATGCGTAAAAGTTTATTGGCATTCATAGTTTCAGGAACAATTGGAGCTTTAATTATTTTTGATTTCAGGTTCAACGGATTTTTAAAAAGATCTTTTGAATTTAAGTACCCTATTATATTATCTATATTACCTGAATAGACAAGTATTTTTGAAAATCCTGTCTCTATAAATTTTTCACGAAGTTCTTCAATAGTACAGGTATCTTCAACTGCAACGACTTCAGGCCGGGGAACCATACATTCACGAAGTTTAACATTTGAGAAATCAAGAGCATTCTGGAATATTCTAATTTCGTGTTCTGTATCAAGAATCTGTTGTCCTTTTCGTTTTGTATTTTGAACCAAGTGACTTAAATCTACCTTACCAAAAACGTACATTGGATTTTGTGATGTAATATCAATTTTTGCAATCCAATGCAAAAATAGATTTGAAAACCACATCACAGCCTGAGTAAGAGGATATAAAATTGTATAAAAAAAGAATACGGGAATACATAAGTAATTCAAAAATAAGTTGGGTGAAAGTCTGAATACTGCTTTAGGTAAAAATTCAGCAGTTATCAATATTAATAAAGTGGAAATTAATGTTTGTAAAATGAGCACATAGTACTCATGAATTGTAATTTTGAAAAGAAAAGGTTCAAGTATTTGAGCCATTTTAATCCCGTATATTACAAGTACAGCGTTGTTCCCAATTAGTAAAGTCGCTATTAATTGTGCAGGATTATTCGTAAATATGCCAACAATTCTTGAAGAAAATAAACCCTGCTTTTTATCAAGTTCAATTCTTAACCTGTTGGCACTAATAAAGGCAATTTCCATGCCTGAAAAAAAGGCCGAAAGCAAAAGGCATATAAAAATGATTATACCTAAATGCATTACTATTTTTATTCTTTTGAATTTATATTTCTGCGATTTTTTCTAAGCCAGTAAAATCCAAATGAAAATACAGCAAATAGAAAGAAGATATAGCTTTTTGATATACCCTGACGATATGTTTGTTGTATCCCTGCAAACAAGCAGAAAATAAAAACAGCAAGCCAAATATACTCAAGGATTCGTCTGAGTGCTGTCATTGTCTTTAATATTAACTTTACCTTTTATACCTATTAATTTCCAATATGACAAATCTTCTTTTGAAGTAAAACCACCATCTCCATAAAATACACCATCGCGATTTATTATCTTGGTAAATTTGCTGGAATATATAATACCTAGATTTTGATCCCAAAATAATTCTTCCGTATAGAGTTGTTCATTTTTTTCAAGATTTTTTGCAACAACGTCATCTCGTGCTTCCCAAAGTTTTTTGTTTTCGCGATACAATGCATAATTAGCTTGTATAATAGCTACAACCTGCATACTTGAATCGTACTTGTACAGAGTAATGCCTTTCGGAAATTCAATATATTGCTTTTCAGGCGTATTGTATTTATTTAAAACTTTTGCAATTACTTTCAACCTGACTTTTGCTGAATCGCTATAAAGTATTTCCATATCGCTTGAAGAAACTGCAGGAATATCTTTTACTTTCGTTATGTTTTTAATTACCTCAATATTATTTTCACAGGCTGCAAATAAAAAAAATATCGAAATTATAATAAACCATCTCGAAAGAATATTAAAATTATATTTTGATAAAATGCTCATTAATGTAAAAATTCTTACAGAAAACCAATATTGAATTGGAAGTTCCACTAAATACAAAATTAATAATTATTTGTTGCGCTGAGGTTTTAATATGATTTTCTAATGTTAAAAAATCATTTACATAAATTAAGGCTAAGTGCAATACGGGTGTAATCTGTTTTTTCAAGGTCATCAGATGTTGTACCGCGCCTGCCGATTTCAACCGAGATATTAACCATATTATTATTAAATGGTAAACCAAACCCAAATGTCAATCCGTAATCATTTATCGGTTTACCATTAAGAGAAAGATATGTGTTGCCATAAAAACTACCTAAACGGTAATTTATTCTTTTAAAATAATTTCGATACGATCTGCTATCAGGAGTAAATTGTATTCCAAATCTCAACCATTTATCTGCATCAAATGTTGCTTCCTGATCAGGGAATGATGTTTTGCTCCAATCCTGACTTGAATAATCTATTCCTATCAAAAGTTTATCTTTTAGAATAAGACTGGCTCCTATTCCCAAACGGGCAGGTATAACAAGATTGGCCGAAGTATTAAAGAAAAAAAGCGTATCTCTTCGATTAGTCAATGGGTAAAAAACTTCAGAATAATTATATTTTAAACTGGTTCTTGGTTCAAATGTAATTCCACCAATTACTTTGTCATCGTTTGGTAATTCTT
Organism: uncultured Bacteroidota bacterium; assembly: GCA_963851385.1. Lineage (GTDB taxonomy): Bacteria > Bacteroidota > Bacteroidia > Bacteroidales > DTGW01 > CAWEFA01. The sequence goes on from CAWKPE010000003.1 coordinate 53,053, forward strand.
TAATTCCCTGAATTCCAAAATTCCAACGTACACCTTTGACTGCAAAATTTCTTCTTGCACCTGTATTAACATAAAAATAACCAGGAACAAATTCGTAATAGCCAGTATTGTCATAGTATTCTGTAGTCTCATCAGAATTAATTGCATTAAAAATGTACGAAAAATTCAAACCAAAATTTAAATGGTTATTGAGTATCCCGTAAGCACTCCCAAAATAAAACCGGCTTAGTTTGCCGAAACCTTCATAAGAATTTACAGCCGATCCATTCTGATTTGCTTGCGTTGTCTCATAATCCGCATCACTAAATGGTGCAATACCGGTACTTATAGAAAAAGTTTTCATTAATGGAAATGCTATTGCCAAATGATCAAAATATGAATTGACATTGCCGGTTGAACTTTCGGAATTAATAACTGTATTACAATCGCTTAAAAAACCAATATCAAATATAAATGATATACTATCCATCGAATTATATGAAGCCGGATTGAAATAATTTATTTGATTCGATTGACGCATACCCATCAATAAACCTCCCAAAGCCCTGTTCTGAACAAAGCCACTTTGATTAATATCGCCCAGACCGTAATGTGAATAAATTGAATTTGTATTAAGCTGACTAAAAATTGATCCATTAACAATAAACGAAAGGACCAAAAGCAAATGACATTTTTTATTTTCTGACATTGTACTCCAGTATGCTGTTTAAACCTATTAATACTAAATTTTCTTCTACAAAGATGCTATTTTTAGTTTTATTGGCAAAAAACTCAGCATCTCCACCTGTTAAAATTGTTTTCAGATTATCATATTCTTTTTTCATCGAAGTAATATATCCTTCAATCTCATATATGATTCCGTTTTGTACTCCAGATTCAATTGCCTGATTTGTGTTTTTTCCTAAGAAGTTTTTAATATCTTTTCTGCTCAATAAAGGTAAATTCTCGGAAAATGTATTTAATGCCTTAAAACGGGTATCCAACCCGGGAGATATATTACCTCCTTTATATATTCCTGACTTATCAATAAAATCAAAAGTTATCATAGTGCCAGCATCAATAACTAATACCTCAGAAGCTGGAAATACAATTTGTGCACCGGCTATTGCAGCAATACGATCAGTGCCTTGAGTTGTTTTTGATTCATATTGGTTTATAAAAGGCAAAGGTGTATCTCCGGTTAATTCAATAAATACAGGTAATATATATTGAAGATAATCTGTGAGGGATTCATTAGTTTTTCCAACAGAGGAAAGAATGCAATTCTCTATTTCTTTATATAATTGCGTTAATGCTTCTATATCGCCGGGATTAAGATCATCGAAAATTTTCAGTTCAACAATTTTCCCCTTGTCAAATATTGCAACTTTCGTGCGAGTATTTCCTATGTCAATTACTAAGTTCAAAGTTTAAAGTTCAAAGTTCGAAAATCTGAAATCCCTTCACCATTTATCCGGTTTCCAGATTCAGGTTTTCGTTCTCCGATTTTCGTTCTATGGTTTCCGTTTCACAAAGATACAATCTTCTTTAATAATTCAATGGCCTTATTAACTGTGTCAATATTCTCAATGCTCATTGACAATTTATCTTTACCTTCTTTCATTTGAAATAATCGCGGATTCTTTTGTATAAAACCAAGAATCTGTTTAAAAATTGCCGACTGATAATAGGGTGATTTCTGATTGGCAACAAAATAAATAGTCATCCGGTTGTTCTTAATTGATATACGTTCGAAACCCAGTTTAATAGCCAGCCAACGAAGCCTCACTACATTCATTAAATCAATGGTCGGAGAAGGAAGAGTACCAAACCTGTCTATTAAATGTGTTTCAAATTGTTTAAGGTTTTCTTCGTCCTGTACATTGTCTAATTCGCGATAAAGCTTTATCCGTTCTGTTATATTTTCAATATAAATTTCAGGAAGCATAATTTCCAAATCAGTATCTATGACGCAATCATTGACAAATTTAATTTCATCAAGGATGTTGGTTCTTGTCTGTTCAGACTCTTCTTTTTCTATATCAGGATTAAAAAACAAATCCCTGAATTCTCCTTCTTTCAATTCCTGTAATGCCTCATTAAGTATTCGTTGATATGTTTCAAGGCCTATCTCAGCAATGAATCCGCTTTGCTCAGCACCTAAAAGATTTCCAGCCCCGCGAATATCAAGATCATGCATAGCTATATTAAATCCGCTTCCTAATTCCGAAAAGTCTTCAATAGCCTTTAAACGGCGTCTGGCATCAGGAGTAAGCGTATTTAGCGGCGGGGCTATTAAATAACAAAATGCTTTTTTATTTGAACGGCCAACGCGACCTCGAAGCTGGTGCAAATCACTTAGTCCAAAATGATGCGCTTCATTTACAAAAATGGTATTGGCATTCGGAATGTCAAGTCCTGATTCAATTATTGCAGTTGCTATCAACACATCGAAATTCCCATTGACAAAATCAAGCATTACTTTTTCAAGCTTCTCCCCTTCCATTTGTCCATGTGCAACCACAGTTTTAATTTCAGGTACAATCTGATTTATCTTTTTCTCGAGTTCATAAATGTTTTGAATGCGGTTATTTATAAAGAATACTTGTCCTCCACGAGAAACCTCATACATTATTCCTTCACGGATAATGTCATCGTTGAATGTGTGCAATTCTGTTGATATTGGGTGCCTGTTAGGCGGAGGAGTATTTATAATCGCCAAATCACGTGCTCCCATCAATGAAAATTGCAATGTTCGTGGAATAGGTGTTGCTGTTAAAGTCAGTGTATCTACATTAAGTTTAAACCGTTTAAGCTTTTCTTTCATTGCTACACCAAATTTCTGCTCTTCGTCTATAATAAGCAGGCCAAGATCTTTGAATTTTATTTCCTTTCCAAGCAACTTGTGAGTACCAATAATAATATCTATTTTCCCAGTCTCAACTTTTCTGAGAGTTTCCTTTTGATCTTTTGCTTTCTTTAAACGGCTTATGTAATCTACTGAGCATGGAAAATCTTTTAACCTGTCGTTAAAGGTTTTGAAATGCTGCAAAGCAAGGATGGTTGTGGGAACTAGCATTGCAACCTGTTTGCTGTCAGCCACAGCCTTAAATGCTGCGCGAATAGCTACTTCGGTCTTTCCAAAACCGACATCGCCACATACAAGCATATCCATCGGATAGCTGGTTTCCATGCCTTTCTTTACAGCTTTTGTAGCCTTTATCCTGGTCAGGAGTATCTTCGTATACAAATGAAGCTTCCAGTTCTTGCTGAAGGTATGTATCAGCGCTGAATTGAAATCCGGGTGCTGATTTTCTGCTTGCATAAAGTGCAATAAGTTCTTTAGCTATATCTTTTACTTTGCTTTTGGCAGTAGACTTTAGTTTTTGCCAAGCGCCGGTTCCTAATTTATAAATTTTCGGTTCTTCTCCATCTTTACTTTTAAATTTAGAAATCCGATGTAACGAATGAATACCAACATAAAGAATATCGCCGTCACGATAAACCAGTTTGATTACTTCCTGCCAGCGCCCATTAATTTCTGCTTTCTCAATACCGCCAAATTTTCCGACACCATGATCTACATGAACTACATAATCTCCGGGATGGAGATCATTTAGTTCACTAATGACAAGAGCATCATTCCTGGTAAAATTTTGTTGAATTCGGTATTTATGATAACGTTCAAATATCTGGTGGTCCGTGTAAATGCAAATTTTTAAATCGTGATCTATAAAACCTGCATTAAGGCTTGCAACAATAGGAATAAAAGTTGTATCCTTATCAATACTTGAAAAAATTTCTTTTAGCCTTTCGAACTGTAAAGGATTTTCGCTACAAATTATACAAGTATATCCATTATTTTGTTTATCACGAATATCATGAACCAGAAGTTCGAAGTTCTTGTTAAAAGCAGGTTGCGGAGATGTGTTGAAAGTAAATTTTAATGTACTGTTGAAATATTGTTGGCTGCTGCATTCAATTACTTTCATTTTTTTCAATGCAGAAACCAATTCTTCCGTATGAACCAGGTCGGGCATCAATTGAGCCTCATCTTCAGCATAACGATCTTCATTATTATGCCATGGGCTTTTGAGTAATTCCTTTATTCTGTCAAGGGTAAATTGGAGATTACTAAACCAGATTACTGAATTTTCAGGCAAGTATTCTATAAATGATATTTTTGATTCATTTTTTTCAAATTTTTTAACATCCGGAACAATCTGAACTTTCTCAAACTTATCCACTGAAAGCTGGTTTTCAATGTCAAAACTGCGTATAGAATCAACTTCATCACCGAAAAAATCCAGCCGGTATGGATATTTAGCCGCATAAGAAAACACATCTACAATGCTACCACGTACAGAGTATTGACCAGGCTCATAAACAAAATCCACACGTTCAAACTGGTACTCTTTCAAAGCATCTTTTAAAAATTCAATAGTAATTTTTTCACTTTTCTGAACCTGAATAGTATTTTGTAATAATTTATTTTTTGAAACGACTTTTTCAGCCAATGCTTCCGGATAAGTAATAATAAACAAATTTTCATTTTGCTCTTTCTGAACAATATTATTGAGTAGTTCTGTTCGTTGAATAGTTCCTGAACTGTCAATAAGATTGCTTTGTCCGGGTCTTTTGTAAGAAGAAGGAAAAAGTTTTAGCTTGCTTTCTTCAATGACCGATAATAAATCATTGGCAAAATAGGATGCGTCTTCTTTTTCGGGCAGAACAATTAAATGCACCTGAGGTATATCAGCAGAAATATTGGCTGTAAATAAAGATAAAGATGAACCTGTCAAGCCAGGGATATTTATAATCGTATTACTTTTTGAAATAAGTGCTTTCCGAAACTCATTAAAATGCGGATGTGTTTTATATAATAATTTTAAATCCATTTCATCTGAAAATTGGAATGCAAAGGTAATTAAATGGAGGGAAAATATGTTGGAATCCTGAAACCGGAGACCGGAACCCGCGGACAAGCATGAGTGAGAAAGGTAAAGGATTAAAAGGTTAAGGGTTTAAGATAAAAGGTTGAAAACCTCCAAGCGGTTAATAGGAAAAGATTAAAAAAGAACTAAAGTTCAAAACCGCTAGGAGGTTTGGTTGTACTTATAAGAATTTTAAACTTTGAACATAAAACTTTAAACTCTCACTGTATTTTTCGTATTTCCTAATTTCATAGTATCATTGCAGAAAAATAGAAAGCTGATACTAAATGAAGAAACCAATTATTTTATTGGAAAGTAATTATAAAATATTTTGAAAACCGCCTCAAATGTAACATATAAAGAAATATTCCAGCTAAGTCTTCCCATAATGGCTGGGAGTGCTATAGAAAACGCAACTGCTATAATTAACACGGCCTTTCTTGGAAGAGTTGGTACAATTGCATTGGGTGCTGTGGCTATCGGTGGAATTTTTAATCTTGCATTAGTAATGCTGGGTTTCGGATTTGGAATCGGCACTCAAATTATAATTGCAAGACGTTATGGTGAAAAGAATTACAGCGATATTGGAAACACCTTACATCATTCAATGGCTTTTCTTCTTCCGCTAGCAATAATAATTTTCTTTTTAGTTCAGTACTTTGGTAAGTTCTTTTTTCATAACTTTTTAAAATCACCTGAAATTTATTCAGGTGTTATTGCATTTATGCATTACCGTATTTGGGGAATAGCATTTGCTTTTACAAATATTTTATTCAGGGCATTTTACACGGGTATTCAGAAAACCCGAGCAATTGGATATAGCAGTGCTATAATCGCCATTTTTAATATTTTCTTAGACTACTCCCTGATATTTGGAAATTTTGGTTTTCCAAAAATGGGAGTTGCCGGAGCCGGTTTATCTTCAGTAATTTCTGAAGTTGTAGGCACTTTGTTTCTTATGATTTATACAATTTCCCGGCGTGATATCAGCGAATTTGCATTAACGCGATTCGTAAAATTCAGTTTTGATCTTTTGGGAAAAATTTTCAAAGTAGCCAGTCCGGTGATGCTTCAATTTTCAATTTCATTCGGAGGATGGTTTGTTTTCTTCATGTTGGTGGAAAGAATGGGTGAAATTCCGTTGGCAGCATCCAATATTATTCGCACTTTCTATATGATTGTTTTGTTACCTGTTTGGGGATATGCGGCAGCTACAAATACACTTGTAAGTTATAAAATGGGAAGTGCGGCAATTGAAGAAATATTACCTCTGGTAAGAAAAATAATCGGACTGAGCCTGCTGACTGTTTTATCACTTGTCCTGTTGACTAATTTATTTTCACATTCGTTTTTTAAAATATATACTACCAATCAGGCTCTTATAGAGGCATGTCATCCTATCCTGATTGTTGTCAGCATCAGTTCTGTACTTGTTACGTTTGCCGTAATACTGTTCAATGTCGTTTCAGGAACTGGTAAAACCAAAGTCACTTTATTTACCGAATGTTTTGTTATCAGCTTGTACGTGGCATGGACCTATTTCCTGGTGCATCATGTTAAAGCGTCTATCGCAGTAGTGTGGACCGCGGAAATTTTGTATGGTATTGCTATGGCTGCAATATCAGGTCTGTACCTGAAGTTCGGGAACTGGAGAAAAGCGGTTGTATAATTAAACCTGTCTCTTTCTATATTATCTTTATAAAAATTTTATTTCGGCTGTAACATTTTATTATTCCAATTCGTCTGCTTAATTGAACGAAACAAAATATGACAGTTGAGGAATACAACATCAGCATTGATGCTTATTCAGACAATATTTACCGCTTTATTCTAAAAAACATAAAGGATATAGACAAAGCAAAGGATATTGTTCAGGATACTTACGAGAAGCTTTGGCTGAATGTCAAAAATGTATCTTATGAAAAAGTTCGCTCTTACCTTTTTACAGTTGCTTATCATACAATGATTGATTTGCTTAGACGAGAAAAGAAACAAGGCGATTTTAATTTGATTAAGCAAGACAACTATTCAAGCAATAAACAATATTCGGATTTGAATGAAATTCTGCATGAAGCTTTAGGCAGATTGCCCGATGCACAACGTTCTGTCATTATGCTGAGGGATTATGAAGGATATTCTTATGATGAAATAGCTCAGATTACCGGCCTGAATGAACCGCAAGTGAAAGTCTATATTTATCGAGGCCGGATGTTCCTTAAAGAATACATCGGGAAAATTGAAACAGTTATTTAAAAGAAAATGATTATCAACCGGCAAAATTATGAAGCATATTTCCTCGATTATATCGAAGGAAAACTCAATGCGGCACAAGTTGCAGAATTGAAAATATTTCTTGCCGACAATCCTGATCTTAAAACAGAATTAGAAAGTTACGAACCTGTCACTCTTTTGCCCGACACAAATGTTTTCATTGAAAAAGATTCATTAAAAAAAGATATACTGAACATTTCAAACATTAACGAATCAAATTTTGAAGAATTCTGTATTGCACGTCTTGAAGGCGATTTGGATAAAAATACAGAAACCATTTTTGATTCATTTTTGCGTCAGCATCCGGATAAATTTAAAGAATACAAACTTTACTTACAAACCAGACTCAATCCAGATAAGAAAATAATATTTAATGAAAAAAGAAAGCTAAAACATTTCAGGATTGCTTTGCAGAAAAAGTCAATTTTTACTGCAACAGCCGTAGCTGCATCACTGGCATTAATATTTTTAGCTTACAATATCGTAACAACTAAAAATATAACGAATAATAATGTCACTATAACATCACCAAAAGAAAACTCGGCAATGCATATTTTACGAAACAATTTGAAATCATTGAAAGAAAATAAAATCGAAAAGCAATCTAAAAACCTGGACTTCAAAAAAGAAGAAAAAAATGAATTTATAAATATTGTCAACAAAGAAGAATTTAAAACAAAAAAGGAGGCTGCTTCACTCGAACCTCTAAAAAGTATTGAGCCAAACGAATTGAAAGTACTGTTTTTTCAGGCATCTCCTATAATAGCACAAATTCAGTTGCAAGAGAAAAATAAAACTGCATCTGAGCCAAAAGATAAGTACCTTTCTCTTAATGAATATGCAGAGCAGGAAATTAAAAGCGTGATTAAAAATCAGCAAGTTATTGATGAAAAAGGTCTAAATCTCTGGGCATTGGTAAAATCAGGCGCAAAGGAACTTGACCGACTGATTGGTACTAATGTAAATTTAAAAAAGACAACTGATACAACTACAAATCGCACCAGGATTGAAATTAATACCGGTTTGCTGGGTTATTACTCTTCATCACAAAATAAATGATTGTAACAATTAATATAAATAAACCGTCACATGATAACACGGATTTTAGAATTATATAAAAAATAAAATATGAGAAAGTTATTTTTAATATTTGGAATGTGTCTTTTTTTGGTTGTATTAAAAGGACAAAGTATCGATAGTACATCTAATATCAAAAAAGAAAATAAACAAGATGCAAACTTTGATACAACAGGTCATAAAGTGTTAGGAGATCGTCCTGAAATTATTAATAAAGGAGACACCACACGAATAAAGTTGGGAAAGAAAAACATTACCATTATTAAAGAAGAAAATGGCAAGACAACTGTTCAAATTGATAAGTTGGACGAAGATAAAAATGACAGCATTGAAGAATCAGAACAAAACAAAGAAGATTATGCAGATAAGGATAATGATTTTCCAAATTTTAACCGCTTTCATAAAAACCGGGAAAGTCATAAGTTTAATCCTCATTGGGGAGGCCTTGAACTTACGTTGAATAATTTCATGACTTCTGGTTTTTCCATGAACTTACCAAAGGAAAGCCGTTTTCTGGAACTCAACGCAGGAAAATCGATTGGAGTAAGACTTAATGTGCTGGAGTATGCAATACCTATTTCAAGTAGACAAGGTTTTGCAACCGGGTTAGGACTTGAATTCAACAGCTATTATTTTGACAGTGATTCCAATAATATTCAAAAAGAAAATGGATATATTGTTCCTAAAATGAAACCCAAAGATGCCGGTGATTATTCTAAAAATAAAATGAAAGATACATATCTCACAATTCCTTTGGCTTATGAAATTCAATTTCCTTTAGGAAATAGTAAGCGGCCGTTGTATTTTTCAGCCGGTGTAATCGGTGGACTAAATCTTGGCTCTACCACAAAAGAGTATTATCAATTGAATGGCGAGGACAAAGAAGATATTTCATCAGGCAACATCTACATAGCGCCTTTAAGGTTTGGATACCAGGTTCGGTTAGGTTACCGCAGAATACATTTGGTCGCCACGTATTATCAAACAACACTGTTTGAACCTGGCAAAGGACCAGAAGTTCATCCTTTCGATATAGGAATTAAGGTGCTTAACTGGTAATTTGGAGTTGACTCTTCAGCAGCATCATTATTATACTTCAATAAGCAACCTCCTACCTTAAGGCCGTGGCCACTGGGTCTCCAGCATACAAAGAATTTTAACCCATTATTATAAATTTTATCCGGACATTAATATAATTTAATTTTGTCGCTGATTTTATTTAAATTCAAAATATGAACTTTCTTTGGCTTTATTACTTTTGAATAATTGTTATTTTATTTAATTTATATAATTGACATATAATTTATCTTGCAAGTCTTTTTAAACAAAAGTTTAACGAAGTCATGTTAAATGAAAATCATATAATAAGAAAAATTATCCATATAAATTATTTTTTATACATTTGATTAGTCTATTGACACTCATCAATTAAATTTTGAAAAAATAATACTTATTGCGATTATCCATGCTTTAAATAAAATTAAGCTGAATATGAAAAATGTTTTTTGTCTTAAAGTCGTCATTTTCATAATCATTTCATTTTTAAATTTCTATTCTTATTCACAAGTAAAGGTACTTGGAGACTTAAATTGTGGATATTATATTGACATCAACGGAATGCCGATTGACGGATTTTTTGATATTTCTTATAGCCCTAAAAATTCTCTGAATGTAAACTATTATATCCAGGATAATCAGACTGCTGGAAGTTATAAGGACTTAAACGGGAAATTACATTCTGGGAAAATTAAATTAACAAGTAATTACAAGAAGTTTGAATTCGATGATGGAACTAATGAAAGTAAGATTGAAGCCGGTGAGTGCTCTGGTCTTAAAATAGGTGCAGACACATTTGTAATAATCAATGGATATAGAATACCAACTGACTTCGGTTTAGAAAAGGATAAAAATAAATTATTTGTCAAATTAATTAAGCAGCGAGACAAACTATCGCTTTATAAATATCATTATTATCAATTTATTGGTGGTAGCGAGGTGACAACTTACTTTTTGAAAACTGATACATTAGATTCACTCATTGCTATTCCTAAGAAAAAAGAATTATTTAAAGCTTTTATTAATAATTATTTTGGATGTAATGCTATTAAAAAAATAATGGAATATGATGCTTTAAAATATTCCAAGGTGTCTGATTATATCGATTTATATTTTTTTGATAAAATAAATAAGAACGACAGAAGAATATATTATAACAGGTATTGGGATATAGTAACCGATACTTCAAATTATGTTTATTATGCAAAAATCATTGACATTAAAGATACTGTTCTGAATTTTAAATTTTATTTAAAGAACAATATTCCATTGTTTTCTTCCGAAATATTCTTCTTTTAATCCGGTTAACAGGAATGGAACGCAAAACATTTATTATCAAAATGGGAATATCAGACAAATTGCCAATTTTAAAAATAATGAACCCGAAGGTAAAATCAAGGAATACTTTAAAGGAAATAAAATTCATTATATCTATGAAGTAAAGAAAAAATATCTGCAATATGATACCGTATTTTCTGAAAGTGGAAACGTTATCCTCAATAAAGTTGGCAATGGAGTAGAAAAATTCTATGACGAAACCGAAAACAGAAGGATGATAAGAAGGTTTAAAGATTTCAAATTAAATGTCTCTGCTTTTTATAATAAGGACAGTTCAATAGAATACCAGTTTACCGAGGATTTGGCAAAATATAAAAAATTGGATAAAATATTACCAATATCTGAAATTTTTCTTGGACAAACACCATCTAAGTCTCTCAAAGAAATGGATCCAGCATTAAAATTCACTGATAATGCCATTGCAAATAACGTTGGCGGTATGGTTTATGTGAAATTTATAATTGATGAAAAAGGATATATAAAAGATTATTCAATAATTAAAGGAATAAGCGAAGAGTTAGACAGCACTGTAATGAACTATTTTAAAATTACAAAAATAAAAAAGCATTGGTCACCTGGAAGCTACAATGATGTCAACGTTTGTGAAGAAATAATTTTACCAATAAGTTTTGAAATTCCGGGTTCTGAACCGCAAAAATTTTATTATTATCCTATGTGGAATAACCCAATGTTGTATAATCCTAATTTTCCTGGAAATCAGAAATTCAAACCTCCGACACCAACATTCCATTAAAAGTATTTGCATCAAATAAGCTGTTTGAACCTGGCAAAGTACCCGAAGTTCATCCGTTCGATATAGGAATTAAGGTGCTTAACTGGTAATTTTGAGTTGACTAAATTGTTACTTTGGTTATTTCTTTTATACACGTTAGAAATTTAGAATAAGAAACTATTGAATTTTAGCAAAAGGCACAAGATTATGAAACTTGTACCTTTTTAAAATCAGCAAGGAGAAAGAGTTTACTTCAACTTCTCAAAATATTTTGCTAATTCTCCTGCATCTATAATCTGGTTAAGTTTAGTAGTATCCCAATATTTAGGATTTCCTCCCCCGCCTAAAATATAATTGCTATCGTAATAAAACTCGGCAAACGGATCATCCGACAATACATGCATTCTCAGGGAATCATAATTGAAATTTATGCCCAGTTTATCATAATCAGTAATTTTAATATCAAGCACTACTATATTTGGACCAAACATAGAAAACCCAGCGTATTCCAGATAATAGCCTTTATGCATTTTCATAGGCGATGCTTTAAATGTTTGACCGGGGAAACAAATACCTTTCTTACAGACCGGCAGGTAATTGATGTAGGAAGTATCATTTAGTTTATAAATTGAAAGAGCCGGTTCATCGCAACAAGTTCCTCCTTTAAGACACGATAAAAGCGGAATAAGAACTGCAAATAGTATTATGTTTATTTTAAATTTTATTATCCATTTTATGATTTTTACTAATCTCATTTTAAATTATTTTTCGTGCTTGTAATTTTCTTTTATATTATTTGCTTCAATATACTATTTCAACCTCTCAAAATATTTTTCTAATTCTCCTGCATCTATAATCTGGTTAAGTTTGGTAGTATCCCAGTATTTAGGATCTCCACATGCGCCCAAAATATATTTGTTATTGTAATAAAACTCGGCAAATGGATCCTCCGACAATACATGCATTCTTAGGGAATGCATAGACATTATTTTTATGAAACAAGATGCAAAGAAAAGTATTAGATATGATTCATTTCTATTTAATACCTAATGCAAATCCAATCGCATATTGATTCATTACTTTTTTTGAATAATCATAATAAATTGAATACTCAATAAAAACAGCATTTTTACGGCCATATCTCATTCCAATACTGGCACCTTCGATAAATGGTATTTCATTTGATTTGTAATATGAAAATTTAAAAATGTGATAATCAGATGCAATTTTCGGATTGATATAAAATCCAATTTTATCATTTGGATAATATGAAAAATAAAAAGGAAGTATAAAATTTTTATCAAAAAACCAACCCAATCCAAAGCCGATGCTTGCAGCAAATTTTGAACTGTCATTTCCTATAATTTGAATTTTGGTATCTAGTATAGGCGAGCCTCCAATTGTAACTTTTAATCCAATATCCATTCTTTTATTAATTCCATACCTTCCAGCCAAATCAAAACCTGGTATCAGTTCATTTCCCTTTTCAGAAAACATATAATCCTGTGTACCCACTCCAAGTGAAAATCCAAAATCATTTTTTGGTGTTGTCCTGGCAGTTTGTAAAGATGAAAATGATACACATCCGACAAGTCCTGTTAAAACCGCAAATAATATTAAATTAATTACTTTTTTCATATATAAAAATTTTATTGTTTAATTACTTTTTGTATAAATAATTGGTTATTATACATAATTTTAAAAATATAAATGCCATTGGAAACATTGCTTAAATCAATTATATTTTTCTTGCTCAAAATCCTATTGCCTGCCACAATATTGCCTGATATGCCATAAACTACATAATAACTGTTGTTTGTCGGTATTAAGTTACTAAATTCCAGATTAATTATACCACTACTGGGATTAGGAAAGAGGACGTACTTATTTTTTGTCTGTGCATTTAATTTTGTTGCAGTTTGTTTACTATTAACTTCGTTCTCTACTATCCTGGCCGATTTAGAACTGCCACCCAATGGAGCTTTCAAATAAGCCTTTGTTACAACATTGCTTCCGGGTTTAGCCCAGAAACCAGGCTGTAAATCAACACAACTACCTGCAACAAGCTGACCTGTTGAGCCGGAAGCAAACGTAATATTTTGTACTGTAAGTGTGTTTCCAACCTGCCATGTCCAGTTATCTCCGCTATTGTACGTCAAATTGTTAATAGTGTTGTTATCTGGTATGAAAGGTAATATACCAGTTATACATTCATGCCAGAATGTGTTAGAATAATCATTATTATTTACTTTAGGGCCTTTAAGATCTTCGTAATCAGACCACACACTAGAAAAACCATTCCATCCCATGTTAAAGTGAAACGTATGTGTATCCTCATAACCGTCACAAATAAACGTATGCTCACCTATATAAGTATATATTATTGGCAGGCCTGCATCTATATCGCTTTTTAACAAATCTACCCATTCATTATAAGTATAATGCCAACAATAATGGGAATCGATTAGCATATCAAAATAACCCAAATACTTCAATGAACTTATGCAATCCGCGGCATCCCAACCGCATAATGGCCATGTCGGCTCAATAGCATAGGCACTTGTGCTACACTCACTAGTACAACTACAACCGCAATTTTCGCAATAATTACTTTGAAGAAAAACATTGCCTAACCTTTCTATCATATAGGCTGTTGCATCAACTTGTGTTTGAACACTTAATCGTAAATCATTTGGCATGTTCCAATATTCAAAGTTTGCCTGATTTCCCTGGCCATAGCCCCAGTAATTTACTATTTGGCTTAACGCTATGGCAACACAACCCGCTGGGCAATGACCATTGTAAGTAGGATCACAATTTGCAGTAGCTGACGGCACCTGGGTATTATAAGGATAGGTCTGATCCCACATTGTTTGAACCAAATAATTTCCTGGTGTGTAACTTGCAGATTTAAGAGAACTATTCACAATTGTGTCGTTTTCCAAATTTTGCCATTTAGTTAATTTAATTGTATCAATTTTGTTCTTTTTAAAAGAATTGTCTATTACAGTATCATATTGGGCCATCCAGTCCCAAAAAACTTTTGGAGCATTAGTGGTATTGAAATTACCTGTTTCAGAATACAATAAAATAGGACCATTGGCTTTATATGCTGCCACCACTTCAAATCCGCCTCCTTCCATTGAAATTACATAATAACTTGGATGTCCTTTGAAATTCTTCACAAAAGAATCTTTCGCTTTCACTTTTATTCTTATTCCCGGGGTAAAAATACTATTAACTCCAAGCCTTTTTTGTCTGAGACTGTCAGGTAATATTTGATTAAAATGGTTTTCGGCCACCTTGCGGGCCAATTGCTCATCAACTACCTGGCTAAAAGATATATTATATATGAGCATTGTAATAATTAAAATACAAATATCTTTCATTGCTATTGTTTTTTAAGTTTTTCAACTTCTTTTGTCAAACGCTCATTTTCCTTTTTCAATTCTATCAGGTAAAGCGTAATTTCTTCCACTTTTTTCAACAGCATGTTATCCATTTGTCCAACAGTGTAGCCGTTCTTTTTAAATTCTTCAGCACTTTGTACGCCCGGCAAATGCTGATGTTCACTTACAAACTTTTCCAAGACAGAAAGATTCATAAGCTTGTAATCTTTCTTAAACACATAATCCGAAGCAGGCACATCAGTTACAACTTTTACTTCTTCTGCTATAATACCGCCGTTCACAGCTAGTTTGTAGCCTTGATAATTGGTCGTGCCAATACCTATTGATCCTGTGGTGATATTGAGATTTGCTGCGGAAATTGTACCAGTTGCTGTTATATTTCCAGCCGAAATAGAAGCAGTAGTCGAAAAACTTCCGGCAGAAATTGAACCAGTTACAGATAAAGTGCTATTTAAAATTGTATTCCCGTTTAAATTTATTGTACCATTTGAGCTGTATCCATTTCCGGGCGTTAGGGTAATACTTCCGCCAACAGCTGAAGGTGATGCTACACCGCTAAATACAGATAATATAGCACCATTGGCATAATAAACATTTGCACCTTTTATATCGTAACTGACAGTACCGTTTGGCCCGGCTGTTTGTGAAAAAGATAATTGGAAAAACGGAACAAATAGAAAACTTAAAATAATTGTTTTAGACTTCATACTTTTTAAAGTTTTAAGGGGTCTGCCTACTCTTTTAAAGCCACACCTTTTGGCTAGTAAGCTTTTCGGCTTCCGCATTGCATTATATAATACTTTGTGCCAGAACGTTAATTAAATATCTATGTTTCAAATATATAGAATTTTTGAAGTAAAAATCAGTTTAGCAAAATTATTTTTTATACAATGTTTTCAGCATTTATAATATTTCTTAATCTTTTGCCTTTTACCTTTTACCTTTCACCCTCTACCTTCTTTCCTTTTGCCATCTTTTCAGCCAACGTTCAATTATTCCTGAAATATTGACATTAATTAACTATTTGAATTGCCAATCTGTTGCTATTTGTTTAGTAAATTAGATTGGTAAATTATTTGAAGGAAATGAGAGTTGAGACTAATGACTAATGACTAACGCCTTGTACCTTGTATTTTAAACTTTGAACTTTAAACTTTGAACTTATTTAGTATGAATTTAAACAATTTTACAATAAAAGCGCAGGAAGCCATTCAACAGGCATTTCAGATTGCGCAGGGCTCGCATCAACAGGCAGTTGAAACTGCTCATATATTAAAAGGATGATGTTGCAAGCCGAAAGTGTTACCAATCATTTATTAAAAAAGTGTGAAGTCAATATTCCTGTGTTCGCTCAAACAATAGATAAAATAATTGAAAGTTATCCTAAAGTTACTGGTGGTGAACAATATTTATCACCTGAAATGCAAAAGCTCTGCAAAAATCAATTGAAATTTCCAAAAGATGGGTGATCAATATGTTTCTGCCGAAACTATTATTTTGGCTTACTGGCAAATAAGGACCGTACATCACAAATGATGAAAGATGCAGGAATAAGTGAGAAAGGATTAAATGCAGCAATAAAAGAAATGCGAAAAGGCTCGACAGTAAATTCACAAACTTCTGACGAAACTTACGATGCTTTGAACCGTTATGCTATAAACCTGAATGAACGTGCCAGCCAGGGAAAACTTGATCCGGTTATTGGCCGCGATGATGAAATCAGGAGATTACTGCAAATACTTTCACGAAGAACAAAGAATAATCCTATTTTAATTGGTGAACCGGGTGTTGGAAAAACTGCAATTGCCGAAGGTTTGGCGCATCGTATAGTCGGAGGTGATGTACCTGAAAATCTTAAATCGAAACAGATATTTTCGCTCGATATGGGCGCACTGATTGCCGGTGCAAAATACAAAGGCGAATTTGAAGAAAGATTAAAAGCTGTTGTAAATGAAGTAATTTCATCAAATGGTGAAGTATATTATTTATTGATGAAATTCATACTCTTGTTGGTGCAGGAAAAAGCGAAGGTGCAATGGATGCAGCTAATATCCTAAAACCTGCACTTTCGCGTGGTGACTTGAGGGCAATTGGTGCTACAACCCTTGACGAATATCAAAAATATTTTGAAAAAGATAAAGCGCTCGAACGCAGGTTCCAGGTTGTAATGGTTGACGAACCTGATAAATTAAGTGCAATTTCTATCCTTCGGGGATTAAAAGAACGTTATGAAAATCATCACAAAGTCAGGATTAAAGATGAAGCAATAATTGCAGCAGTTGAGCTTTCGCAACGTTATATTACAAACAGGTTTTTACCTGATAAGGCAATTGATCTGATAGATGAAGCTGCTTCAAAACTAAGGCTGGAGATGAATTCTGTACCAACAGAAATTGATGAAATTGAACGAAAAATCAAACAACTTGAAATCGAACGCGAAGCAATAAAACGGGAAGGTGATAAGGAAAAACTAAATTCATTTATTGAAGGAAATAGCAAATCTTGATGAAGAACGAAAAAAATTACGAACAAAATGGCAGTCTGAAAAAGAGATTATTGACAATATACAAAAAAACAAACAGGCTATTGAGAATTTTAAATTCGAAGCTGACCAGGCTGAACGGCAGGGTAATTATGGAAGAGTTGCTGAATTGAGATATGGAAAAATAAAAGAGGCAGAAAAAAATATTGAATATCTAAAAGCCAAACTTGAAAAAAGCCAGACAGATATGGCACTTATAAAAGAGGAAGTCAGTGCAGAAGATATAGCAGAAATAGTTTCCCGTTGGACAGGTATTCCTGTTAGCCGCATGCTGCAAAGCGAAAAAGACAAACTGTTAAATCTGGAAAATGAACTTCACAAAAGAATAGTTGGCCAGGATGAGGCCATTTCAGCAGTTTCTGAAGCTGTACGACGCAGCCGTGCAGGCTTACAAGATGCCAAACGTCCAATCGGTTCATTTATTTTTCTGGGCACTACCGGTGTGGGTAAAACAGAACTGGCAAAAGCACTTGGCTGAATTTCTTATTTAATGATGAAAATCTACTTACCCGGATTGATATGTCGGAATACCAGGAAAGACATTCTGTTTCGCGACTTATTGGCGCACCTCCGGGATATGTTGGATATGATGAAGGAGGCCAACTGACCGAAGCAGTCAGACATAAACCTTATTCAGTAGTTCTGCTTGATGAAATTGAAAAAGCGCATCCTGATGTTTTTAATATCTTATTGCAGGTGCTGGATGATGGACGGCTTACTGACAATAAAGGCCGCTGTGGCAAATTTCAGAAATGCAATTATTATTATGACTTCAAATATCGGTTCGCATATTATCCAGGAAAATATAGGCAATATAAACTCTACAAACCGGGAGAAAATACTTGAACAAACCAAATCAGATGTATTTAACCTGCTCCGTCAGACCATTAGACCTGAATTTTTAAACAGGATTGATGAACTTATAATGTTTACTCCATTAACAGAAAAAGATGTTGCAGATATTGTAAGATTGCAATTTGCCGCTGTAAAGAAACAATTGGAAGAACCTGGCATTGACATTAGCATTAGTGATGCAGCAATTGAATGGATAGCAAAAGCCGGATATGATCCTCAATATGGAGCCAGACCTGTAAAACGACT
>CAWKPE010000004.1:0-43193 GCA_963851385.1 uncultured Bacteroidota bacterium
GATTTCGATGCGGACGGCGCCACCAGCACTGCGCTCGTGGTGCGCAGCCTGCGTAAGCAAACTTAATGGTTCTTTCTTTGAAATTTTTTGCCTGTTCAATACCCGAAAATGGTGCCATTCCAAGGTTCAGATAATTTTTCTTTTCATTTCTAAAGTATTCAATCATATTAACCATAAGAACATCCAGCACACCATTAGGAGCATCTCTTAATTTCCTAATCAGGTCATAAGTTCCTTCGTCTGGATCATAATCAGGAATTAGATTGGTAAATGCAACTACTTGTTCCTCTAAATTTTCGACAGTAAGTATGATCTGGCCTTTCAATTCGGAAGCGTTCCATACTCCTTGTGTAAAAGACAATTCTCTCTTATCACAGTCAATTAACCAATCATCAGATACTTGTTTTAATTTTTGAAGTAGTCCGTCTTTTTGTAGTGGAAAATAGAAATTGCATATATAACCCAATGCTTTCATTTTGTTAAGTGCGTTACGCTCGGGCTTTTTATCGCCACCTTCAAGAGAAAAGTTTGAAAGATCAACAATTCCTTCCTGTCCAATAAAAAGAGATTTTTTACCGTGATCTTCGAAATATTTTAAATGTTGTTCGTCGACCCTGTAATACATAGTTCTCAATCCATTTTTAATACAATATTTATCAAATTCAAAAATAGCAGATGGCAATTTTGAATCGTTTTCACATACAGGTGTTTCAAGCACCATTGCATAATCATTGGCAATCTTAAATGCGACAAAAAATTTTCCGTCTGCACCAAAATAAATTGATTTATCGGGGTAAACTTTAAAATAGTCCAGTGAAGATTTCCCGTAAACCTGGAGTAATGATTTTGCCTTTTCAATGTCTGTAAGTTCATTTTTTATAATGTGGCGATATGGCTTTAAGAGTAAATACAGTGAAGAAAATATTATAACTGCACCCAGAAAATTCAGAGAATGCAGGAACCATCTTGCAAAATGAGTATATGGAGTAAGAGCATCATTGTTAAAAATAAGAAGAGAATTCAACATATATAAAAATGAATGCCAAATATCGAGTTTAATCCCAAAATGATTTTTGCTGAGAAGATAAAACCCGATAATTCCGTAAGTAAAAACAAACATGAATATTCCAGCCAGATACCATTTGGTATTATGAAAAAGCCTTTTATCGCTTCTTACAAAATAATTCTCCCTTGTATATATTAACATTAGCAGTACAATCAGAGCGAAAGAGGCCTCTTCGTAGTCAATAGCTTTTGTGAGATGACCAACGATTGAGAATGCAACGATAACTACTGTTGCAATCCAACTGTTTCTTAATCCTCTCATTAAATAAGCGGACAAAATAATCAAAATTACACCTGAAATAATAATGGAGAAATTTGAAAAATACCTGATATTCTCAGGAATAAAATCTTTGAGAATTTGTAATCGTTGAGCAATACCTGGAGTCAGCACTGAAATAATATTTACTATTCCAAGAATCAGAGTTAAAAAAGCTGGTAAAATTCTTAATAGAAAATTTTGTTTTTTATAAAGGAAACTGGCGGCACTAATTAATAAGGGCAGCCAAAATTCAAAAAACCGGTAAAGTATACTTATAGAAATAGCTACAATTTTTGAAATACCAAATCCGATAAGCGTTAAGGTTAATATTAGTTCTACAGCTCCTAAACCACGCATAAAAGGAGATAGCGCGTACATTATTGTGGCTACAACATATCCAATTAATGCAGTTGATAATTGAATATTTATTCCCAAGGCATATGAAACAAAATAAAGATGAGCTATGCCACATATTTCAATTATAAAAGAAAAGAAAATAGCTTTAAGAAAAAATACGGAAGAATATTTTTCATTTTGTAAATCATCCATTAAAAGAACGATACCAGGAAAATATTTGGCCAGTATTTTGTATATTATTCCCTTATATAATAGAGATTTAAACCCCCAAAAAAGAAAAAGAAATATTAATGCCAGTAAAATAAATGCTAAAATAATGTTTTTACTTAACTCATGGGATAAAGCCAGTATTACTAAAGCCGGTATAGCAATTAAAAAAAGCGATGCAAATCCTGCAATTCCATAAACAACAGAAGACAGGTGTATCCTAATATTTGAAACACCCTTGTTTTTAATTTCCTGCGTAAAAAAAGCATATGAAGATACTCCTCCTGCAGGTAAAAAGACACTTATAAAATTTCTTTTCAATGCAAGAAGCAACATATTCTTATATGGAACGTTTGCATTCAGGCACTGAAAACTGGCTTTATACATAAAACCATGCACGATAATATATATCAGAGTAACTAATAAAGCCAGGACTATATATCTAGGATTGGCCTGTTGAATTAAACTGAAAGACTGGTGAAGCTGATATCCTTTGTGTTTAAGAAAATATATGCAAAAGGCAATAGGTATTAAAGCAAGAGATATTTGAAAAATAAATTTGCCTTGAATACCGGATGTTGTAGTCTTAGTCTTAAGCATTATTTATTAATAATTAACTGAATCAAAATTATAAGCATTTAAGATATTATATTTGTTTGCTAAATATAATTAAGATTTTTTTAAGATGAGAAAAAGAATAAAATTTGTCATTTATATAGTTTTATTTTTAGCATTATGTATCGCAATTGTTTTATTGCACAAAGATAAATCAAATCAGATTTCTGAAATTAATAAATTATATCATAATAATTCCGAATTTAAAAATGATAATCTTTCAGATTTACCATTATTAAAATTTGAAGCTCACAATCACCAAAAAAATTATTATTTAATTATTTTTCCGGGTGATGGTGGTTGGCGAGATGTAATTGATTATATTTCGAAAAACCTTGCAAAGAAAGGAATAAATGTAGTCGGATTTAATACCATACCTTATTTCTCTGCTTATAAAAGCCCAAAGCAAATTGCAAGGGACTTAGGGAGAGTGATAAGAAATTTTTCATCGGTATGGAAAATAGATTCAGTAATAATTGGAGGATATTCATTTGGAGCAGAAATACTTCCTTTTACATACAACCAACTGGACAGCATTACAAAAAGTAAAGTTAAGAAAATATTGATGCTTGCTCCTTCCAATTTGGCTGATTTTAAGGTGAGTCCGATTTATTATTATAATCCTGCTAAAAGTAAAAAAGTAATACCTGAAATGGCGAAAATCAATCCCAATATGTTTATTATTTATTGCGATCATTACAAAGAAACTATTTGCAAATCATTGGCTGCTAATTCTTCTTATGAGATAATAAAAATTAACTACAGGCACTTATTTATTGGACATTTTAAAGATGTTTCCAACGCTGTTTCGCAGCGCCTTTCAAAACTCTAATAGGATGCAGAGATTGAAAATCGGAATAAAGATAAAAAGCGAAAAAAATGTTATCTCCTTCAGGCAAAATCTTTATCGTAAAACAATTTGTTTTTGTAACATCTTCCTGGTTATAAGCAAATAGCTTTACTTCTATTAATTTAAATGTTCTTAAGGCTTCTTTAAGGCTAACTTTAATACCAGCTTTTTTTAATATGTCCTAATGTCGGTCTTATCGCTTTCCCTTTTAAGTTATTCTTTAACGGTCTTATTCTCGGTTTCCTACTTTGGAGCGAATTACTATTATTTGTAATGGGAAGAAAAATATCTATTTCGACTATCAATGTAGATGAGGTTGTTGTCCAAAATTGTATACCCAGATTATCATAATAATGACAAATGTAACCATTTATGGTCTGTGTAGAAGGAGTTCCATATGCTGTTTTTATCAGTGATATATCTTGTCCAAGAGAAATTCCTTTTGCTGTATATCCTGCATAGGGGTATAATACTGCAATTTCATCCGGATACTCGCTAGAATCTATATCAGTAGGAAGAAAATTAAAAAAATTCACAACAATGCCTTTTTGGGAATAATAAACCGAATGCTGATAATATTGTCCGGAAGTATCAACAAACATAGTACTATCTTGTCCCGAGAATTTATTTTTAATCGTATTCCAAGTATCGGTAAGACTGACTTCCGTTATCCCGACACCTTCAAAAATACTTATTGTGCCCGTTACTAAGATGTTTTTTGATATAGAATTTGATTTGTCGTTTCCAATTGCCACTAAGGTTATTGTGTAGTTACCTTTTTGTACATATGCATGAGCAGTATTTTTTGTTACAGCTGCACTTCCGTCGCCAAATGTCCATTGGAAATAACTGGCATTTAAAGAACTGTTCGTAAAATAAACGGTATCACCTACTGCAGTAGTCGTAGCACTTGCGGTGAAATTAGCCTCAGGGTTATCAGAACTACATCCATTAAATAATAACAAATTGCCTGTAATAAACAGCAGACATAACAACCTACTTTTAGTCAAAGATTTATTTTCATTATTTTTTGGTATAATTTTAATATTCAAAAAGTTTTCCATTCTATTTATTTTACATTATAAATTTTCTCATTCAATAATCAATAGAAAGTTATGAATTACCCTTCTTATTTTTATGATGAATTTTGCTCAAAAATAAACAATATGAAAATAGTATTGTTTTTATTCAGTAAATAAATTGTCTAATCGTCTTTTACAATTTAATGAATCAAAGATTTAAAATATCTTGATCCATTTGATAATATTTTAGTACAAGTATTTTTTGAGCTATTTTGTGCCTGATGTAGATTAGCTCTACAATTGCAGAATAACTTTATAATTTATAAATATCTAATTTGCAAATGACATATTTATAGCAATAATAGAAAAATAGTTGGAAATTTATACCCCGAATTATTTATTAAGAATTTTGTATTAACAAATTTTAAATGTTCTTTCAAATAATTCAATATAATTGCATCATTAATTCTCTTAATTTTGCATTTCCATTTTAGAAAACCAAAATAAAGATTAAAGTAGCTTATATTCTGGAATGAGATATTTTTTAAAACATGCTTAAAAAAGAAAACAGATTTATGAAATGCAGGAAAAGTGAGATATGTATGCTTTTTCTTGTCATTTCAGGTATTATTACAGGGCAAACAACTCAAGATACGCTTCCTTCCAAAGTTACATTATCGCAATGTATAACTTATGCATTGACAAATCTATCATTGATAAAACAATCTTTGCTTGATGAAGATATAACAAAAAGAAACATAAGAATATCTTTGTCGGGCTGGTATCCGCAACTGGAAATTGATGCCAATGTGCAACATTTTTTGCAAATTCCTACAGCCTATTATCCAAACCTGAGTATTCCTGCCCCGTATACTCCATATGTTCCTTTTCCCTCTACAGCAACTTATGTATCATCTGGCATATTTTCTGCGAACCAGACCTTATACAGTAATAATTTATTCTTTGCTGCCAAAACTTTTAAACAACTTCGCAATCAGGCTTCAGAAAACACTGAAAATTCGAAAATTAATACATATGTTGATGTAACTAAAGCATTCTTCGATGTATTGTTAACGGAGGAGCAGCTTAATGTCCTGAATGAAGATATATTTCGTCTGCAACGTAATTATAAAGATGCTTATAATCTTTATCAGGATGGACTGACAGACAATATCGACTATCAACGTGCTGAAATAGCCCTCAGCAATGCCCAGGCACAAAGAAAATCTACAGAAGAAGCAATAAAAGCCAAATATTCTGTTTTAAAACAACTTATGGGAGTTATACCTGAAAAGCAACTGTCAGTTTTATATGATTCCTCAAAATATGAAAATGAAATATTAATTGATACAGCAAAAAATTTAGATTACAACAATCGAATTGAATATAAGCAATTACAGACTGCATTACAATTACAAGGTACTCAAATCAGCTATTACAAATGGTCATTTCTTCCAACATTATCTGCTTTTTATAACTATGACCCGCTGTACTCGAATAACCAATTTTCTGATTTATATAATAAGAATAATCCAAGTTCCCTGATTGGTTTAAAATTAGCACTTCCTTTATTTCAAGGAATGAACAGGATTGAAAACCTGAGCAAGGCAAAGTTCAATACCAAAGGCTCCAGCTTGGAATGGACTATCTGAAAAGCGAAATTAACAGTGAATATACGCTGGCTCTATCAAATTATATTAGTAGTCTGAATGAGATGAGAATCGCAAAAAAAAATATCACTATTGCAAAGAATATCTTTAACACTGTGAAGCTTCAATATGATAAAGGAATTAAGGCATATTTAGAAGTTATAGTATCTGAAACAGATTTACGAACAGCGGAACTTAATTATTTAAATATACTTTTCCGGGTTCTTACCAGCAAAATGGATTTGGAAAAAGCTTTAGGAGTAATAGAAATCAATTAAAAATGAACTATAAATAATTTCTTATTGATAGCTAATAGTAGAAATTAAATTTAAAAACTATGTATAAAATTTTTCATATAATTATATATTTTACACTGATTATAGCTTTACTATCCTGCAGTGGAAATACAGCAAATAAAAAAACGGAAGATCCTGTAATACCTGTGACAGTTACTAACGTCAATTTTTCAAAAGCTATTTTCTACAATTCATATCCTGCAAATATAGTGGCATTAAAAGAGGTTGAGTTACGAGGGCAGGTGAGTGGATATATTACTGGAATATATTTTACTGAGGGGAAAGAGGTTCATTCGGGAGAGAAACTATATGAAATTGATCGACGCAAATATCAGGCAGCATACGAGGAAGCACAATCAAATGTAAAGATTGCTGAAGATAATCTTGAGAAAGTTCAGCGTGATGCCGACCGTTATACTGATCTTGCAAAGCAGGAGGCTATTGCACAACAGCTTTTTGACAATGCAATGACAGATCTTAAAAATGCCAAACAGCAGGTGAGATGCAGCAAATTCAGAACTGATAAAAGCTAAAACGGATTATGATTATTCTTTAATCAATGCTCCTTTTGATGGCACAATAGGTTTTTCAAGTGTTAAGCTAGGAGCTCTCATAACCCCGGGACAGACTCTTCTTAATACGGTTTCTTCAGATGACCCTATGGGAGTTGATTTTGAAATAAGCGAAACTGAACTTAGTCGTTTTCAAAAACTGGAAAATGCAGTAATATCAAAAAATGATTCAACATTCAGAATTACTCTTCCTGATAATTCAACTTATCCATATATAGGAAAAATCAGTGTCATTGACAGGGCTGTTGATCCCCAGACAGGTTCAATCAGAGTCAGAATAACTGTTCCTAATCATGAAAAAATGCTTAAACCAGGCATGAGTTGTAAGGTTCTTGTGTTGAATGCAAATGCAGGTCAACAGATACTTATTCCATTTAAGGCAGTGATGGAGCAATTGGGTGAATATTTTGTTTTTATAAAAAATGATAAAAATGTTAACCAGGTAAAGGTCACACTTGGTCCAAGGGTCAATTCAAATGTTATTGTATTGAAAGGGCTAAATGGTGGTGAAACAATTGTTGTTGACGGCATTCAGAGACTTCACGATGGTACAGAGATCACAATTGCCCTTCCCAAAAAACAACAATATAAATAATTTAAGGAAAGCAAATAAACTTGAAACTAATTTCATGATAGCCGATACCTTCATAAAACGTCCAATCACAGCAATAGTAATTTCAATGGTCTTAGTCATTATAGGAACATTGGCGATACTTAACCTGCCTGTCAGTCAGTATCCTGATATTACTCCGCCTGTAGTTAAGGTATCAAGTCAGTATATTGGTGCTGATGCTACAACTGTTGAACAAACTGTCACTACACCATTAGAAATACAGGTGAATGGAGTTCCCGGCATGAATTATATCCAGAGCAACAGCACTAATGATGGCCGTTCGACAATGAATGTTTATTTTGATATAGGCACTAATGTTGATATTGCCACTACTGAAGTTCAGAACAGGGTAAATATTGCAACTCCTATTCTGCCTGATGAAGTGAAAAGACTGGGAATTACAGTTCGCAGGCGTAATCCGAGCGCTCTTATGCATGTAGCTATTTACTCTCCAAAAGGCACACATAACATCCGGTTTCTTGATAATTACACGAATATATTTGTCAGGGATGCTCTTTTGAGGGTTAAGGGTGTCGGGGATATATTCACAAGGGCTGATGATTTCAGCATGCGTATCTGGCTTAAGCCTGATAAGATGGCAAGCCTGGGGTTAACAGCTACTGACGTTCTTAATGCTGTTCAGGAACAGAATGTGCAGGTGGCTGCCGGCTCAATTGGCACTCCTCCCCAGCCTTCCGGTCAGCCTTTTGAATACACGGCAATTGTCAATGGAAGACTTAGCAGTGTAGAAGATTTCAAAAATATTATTGTCAGGTCTAATCCTGATAATGGTTCTATTGTTTATTTAAAGGATGTTGCACGTGTCGAGTTAGGTAAATTCAATTATTCAGGTGTGTCATTTGTTGACAAGCAACCTGCTTCATACATGATGATATACCAGACTCCTGGCAGCAATGCTCTTGATGTTGCCAATGGTATTTACAATGCAATGGCTCAGCTTAGCAAATCTTTTCCAAGCGATGTTGCTTACATTGTGCCTTTTGAATCTGTTTCAGTCGTAAAAGTATCTATAAGCGAAGTTGTTAAAACTCTGCTTGAGGCATTGGCTCTCGTAGTACTGGTAGTATTTATCTTCCTGCAGGACTGGCGTTCTACTATTATTCCGGTTCTTGCAATTCCTGTGTCAATAATAGGCACTTTCATTTTCTTTATACCTCTGGGTTTTACTATTAATAAGCTTACACTATTTCGGCTTTGTTCTTGCAATCGGCATAGTTGTGGATGATGCGATAATAGTAGTTGAAGCGGTACAGCGTTATATGGAAGAACAGCACCTCTCGCCAAAAGAAGCTGCCCACAAAGCTATGGCAGATATATCCGGACCTGTTGTTGCCATTGCACTTGTTCTTGCTGCTGTCTTTGTCCCTGCCGGCTTTTTGCCCGGCATTGTCGGCAGGTTGTATCAGCAGTTTGCTATCACTATTGCCATCTCAGTTCTCATATCTGCATTTGTTGCTCTGTCTCTCACTCCTGCCTTATGTTCTTTATTTCTGAAACCCCACCATATCAATCAATCTTCAAAAGGACTTAACTACCTCTTCTTCCATTTTAATAAATGGTTCAACAGGAGAACAGAGGGATATACAAACAATGTCCGGATAGCTATAAAGCATTCCCGTTATATTGTCATCCTGCTGGTTATGATAATCTTTGGTGCTTATGTTATGATTATTAATAAACCCACAGGTTTCATTCCCTTAGAGGATGAAGGACGTTTGTATATAACATTCGAACTGCCCGAAGCTTCTTCCACCTCGCGTACTGTGGATGTGCTGAAGAAAATAATGAATATACTGAGTCAGATTAAGGGTGTCGGCCATTATTCTGCTATAGCCGGGCTTAATGTAGTTACCGGTGCCACCAAAACCAACAGCGGCACTCTCTTCTGCCAGTTAAAACCCTGGGATGAACGTAAAAGCAAGTCTGAACAGCTTTTTGCTTTAATGGCCCAGATGCAGGCAAAATTCGCTGCCATCAAGGAAGCTAATATTATTGTCATACCTCCTCCTGCTATTCCCGGGACTTGGCGCTACAGGCGGTTTCACTTTTGAACTGCAGCAACGCGAAAGCAATGATGATATAAAAACTTTCGAACGAAATGTTTACGCATTCATGGCAGCTGCCAACAAACGTCCTGAAATTGCCCGTGCTATCACTTTTTTCAATGCACGCACTCCCAACTATCAGCTCACTGTTGACCGTGATAAATGCAAAAAGATGGGTGTCAGCCTGTCTGAAGTCTTTAATACCATTCAGACATATCTCGGCAGCAGCTATATAAATGATTTCACTATATATAACAGGAATTTCCACGTAATTGCCCAGGCAGATACTCTTTACAGGAATGACATTGTTGATATGGATAAATATTATGTCCGTAATCAGCAGGGCACTATGCTGCCATTAAGCTCTGTGATGAGTTATAAAGTTAACGAAAGTGCTTCTATGCTTTCTCATTATAATCTTTACCGCATGGCTGAATTTGTTGGTGATGCAAAAGCCGGATACAGCACCGGTCAGGCTCTTAAAGCATTACAGGAAACTGCCCAGCAGGTGCTGCCAAAAGGATATGGATATGAGTTCTCAGGGCTTGAGCCGTGAAGAGATGAAAGCAGGTAACACTTCTACCTATATTTTCATACTATCAATATTATTCGTCTTTCTTTTCCTTTCTGCCTTATATGAAAGCTGGACAGTCCCTTTCACTATTCTGCTCGGAGTTCCCCTCGCTGCTTTCGGAGCTATATTTGGCACTGACATTTACCACAAGTCTTACAAATAATGTTTATGCACAGATAGGTCTCATTACTCTGATTGGTCTTGCTGCTAAAAACTCTATTCTTATAGTTGAATTTGCCAAAGAGCGTGTTGACCGTGGTATCGAAATTGTTGCAGCCACTATTGAGGCTGTTCGTTTGCGACTGCGTCCTATATTGATGACATCGTTTGCTTTCATCTTTGGAGTATCTCCTTTGGTATTTGCCACAGGTGCCGGCGCCATTGCACGTCAGACTATCGGATGGTCAGTCCTGGGAGGTATGCTCGCAGCCACTGCATTAGGTATTTTCATAATACCGGTTTTGTTTATCTTAATAATCCGTCTTACTTATGGCAAGAAAAAACTTGCCGAACTTCAGGCAAAACACAACTCATCTCCCGCTACTTTTGAACAAAAATAACAAAACTATTACTACATTTTATCAGCATAATTAGTGTAATAATCTTTATCAACATGAAGAATTAAAAATCAGTCAGTAAATATTATTTGACTAGACTGAATTTTAAAATCAATCAAATATGCTAAAATAGCTATTGCTTAGCCATTTTACCCAGAATTACAAATCCTAAATGAATATTGAATTTCATTGGTATAAGATTACTTAAAATTTAATACGTAACAGTGTGTCTAAAAGCCGAAGTTTTTATTTAGAATTTGATTTAAATTTAAAAAACATATTTTCTTTTGGCATGAAATTAATTTTTCTCCAATAATAAACAACCTCATTATTAGTTTTAATGGAATCCTGAGGTAAATATGAAAAATGAGTAATTTTAATATTATCAGGTACTATTAGCTGAAAATTAGCTTGAATTAAAGGTCTTTCCCGACTAATGTTTGATTTTAGAAAATATTCAGCCTGATGCCCTAATAGTTTTTGACAATATGAAATCTGGACGTCGAGTTCTGCGTTTTTATCAAAATGAATTTTAAATGTTACTTTTTTATTGTCACTTACTAAGGGAATTATCAACTCATTCGTTGAAAGATTATAAATTTTTAATGAGTCAACATCTCCATATAATGTGTCAACCGGGAAATGATAAACCAACACTTGCTTATTTTGACTTTCGCCTTTAATCTGATAAAATCCCGAAACACAGAAATAGTCATTTGAAATTCTCATTGTAACATTTTCCTGGACAGACGAAAATTCCTGATTAATGCAGTTTAAAGGTAGAATAAGTACCAAGACAATAAAAATGTATTTCATCTACCGTTTATTGTTTTATGAATTTTCCTTTTGCTATAATTTTATTATCGGCCTGCAATTTATAAATTAAAACTCCGGATGGAATCATTTGTTTTGGACACCAATTATATTTACTAAGTGTTGATGGTATTTTAATATCAGCCAATTTTTCACCATTTATTGAATAAATTAAAAGATTAATATCTTTAAAATAATGAAATTTCTCATTTCCTAAATTAAAATAAAAGCTTGTTTGACTTTTAAATGGATTTGGAAATACAGTGACATTTGAGAAATCAAATTCCTGCCCTTCAATTCCTGAAACCACCGAAATAAGAGATTTTGCATATATGTTATGTTGGTATGTGGATTCGGGTTCGAGACAAAAATTAAATGGTTCAATTGTATATGTCATGATTTTCCAATGAACACCTAAATAATATATTGTAATTGTTTGAAAATTATATTCACGCGCAAAAATTCTACTGTTAAAAGCACCTGCCGAATCAATATTTATATAGAAACTTGCAACATCAGGCATGATAATTACCGCATCCGTAAAAGGGGTGCCTGATGGATCGTATATTTTTCCTGTGAAAGTACCTAAAGATCCGGTAGTATCATTAGATAAGCCAATTGTTGGAACCCTGTTAATACAAAAGCTGGATACAGTATAATATTGAGTTGTATAATTTAAATATGATATTGACTCTGTCCAGTCAAAACAATGTAAAAATGATCCTTCATAATTACCAAAAGCCACATAGTCAAATGATGAATTACCAAACGAATAACTTATTAGCTTAACGAAATCGCTATCAGGGTTAATTGTTAATGGCGACATTAAATTTGAATCACAAATAACAGCAATATGATCAAAACCTGGCCAAGATGTCCCTTCTAAAATTTTAATAGATGATAAAATTATTGTCGAACTGCCTGATGATGTAATAATTTTAATCGAATCAAGACCGTTACTTAAGTCTATATAATGCAACCCTAATTCTAATCTCCAACCGTAAGGGCCATCAAAAGATAATTCTGAAATATGCGCCTGTGGAGGTAAAATATCCCCTATAACCATCAAGGTTAATAAAGAGAAAAAAAATAACAGCAATTTCTTTTTCATACCAGGAGATTTATTCTAATAGTTGCAATATTCAAAATATTCCTGTTATCTGTTGCTTTTTGGCATCTATTTTACTAGTAGTTGAATTTCTTAAGTATCCTGAGTAAATCAGAGATTTACTGTATCAAATTTACTACAAATAAGATCGATTAGAGTTATTTTAACCTGAATTTTGACCAATGAGTTAACAATCTCATTAATAACCATAGATGAAAAATAAGAGTCAGAATCTTTTAAATTCACAAAAAGCACGGATTTAAAAATTTAGACTTTATGTCAAACCTCTTGATTTTAATTCAAGATATTTATTTATGGTATGAACGTATAATTCTCGTGGAACAGATTTAATGCAGTAAATGCCATGGTTATTAAGCTCAGTTTTAATCTGGTTCTTATCAAATAAATATTTACGCACAACGGTTTGATTGTAAATATCAAATAAACTGGAAGCAGGTTTTTTGCTCAGGTCATTTATTTCCTCGTTCTCAAAGAACATAACCACTAACGAATGTGATTTACTGATTTGCCTAAGTATTGGCAGTAACCTTTCGAATGCCTGTATACTTTCGAAGTTAGTATACAAGAAAATAAGACTTTTATTTTTAATTACTTTCCTTATTATATGATACAACAGTTCATAATCTGCTTCAAGAAAATTTTCTTTCTCATTATATAAAGCTTCAAAAATTTTTTTGAGTTGTTGTTTACTTTTTTCAGCTGTAATTATTGTTCCAATTTTATCTGAAAACGTTATTAAACCAGCTTTGTCGTGTTTTTGAAGAATTAAATTTGACAGAATGAGTGATGTATTTATTGAATAATCAAGTAATGTCAAATCGTTAAATGTCATTCGCATAATCCGGCTTTTGTCGATAATAGAATAAATCTGTTGGGATTGTTCATCTTCATATTGATTAACCATTAGTGTAGCTCTTCTGCTACTTGCCTTCCAATTTATAGTTCGGCTGTCATCACCCGTTACATACTCCTTTATATGTTCGAATTCATATGTATGGCCAATACGTCTGATTTTTTTAATACCTTCATTTTGAGAAATACGTTGCGGTGATTTCAGTTCGAATTTTTTCATTTGTATAACAGATGGATAGACATGAACTGCAGTTTTTTGTTCAAACTTAATTTTTCTGCTTACAAATCCTAAAGAAGAACTAACCAGATTAATTATATTTCCAAATATATATTCACCGCGTATTTTTGGTACTATGAAATATTCGAAAAGTTTTTCCTCATCCTTCTTAAGCGATGAACGAATTACAAAATCTCTTTTTTGAAGTTGATAGGGTAAATCGTCATAAATAGTGATATTTAAATTCAATCCACTTAAGTTTTTTATCCTGATTACTATTTTATTTTCATCATCAAGTGAAATAATGGATTGAACCTTGCGTTCTGCAAACAAAACCTGTTTTTTGCTTAATAACAGGAATGAGTCAGCCAGAGTAACAATAAATAATAGTAACAATAACGATTGACCTATTGGAAATAGCCAGCCAATAATAAAACTAAGGGCAAATATAATTACAATGGTCGATGCAATTATAAAGAACCTTGCCTGCAAATATAACTGCCTGTATATGTTAATCATCTTGGAACTTCTATCTTTTTAATAATATCATTAATAACATCTGTAGTATTTACGCCCTCAATTTCACGCTCAGGAGTTAGTATTAAACGATGGTTCAAAACCGGGTTGGCGACTTTCTGAATATCATCGGGAGTAACAAAATCGCGTCCATGCATAGCTGCATGTGCTTTTGAAGAGCGCATAATTGCTATGGAAGCCCTTGGTGAGGCACCAAGAAATATATTTGAATTGTTGCGTGTATAATGTATTAGTTGTGCAATATAATTCAATAGTTCATCTTTTATATATACTTTCTCTGTGATATTGGTAAAACGTAAAATATCTTCAGGACCAAATAATTTATCCAGCTTATGTTCCAATTTATTAAAGAAGTCTGACTTGAACCGCGATAAAATGAGGTTTTCTTCTTCTATGGATGGATAACCGATTTTAAGACGAAAAAGAAAACGATCGAGTTGAGCTTCAGGCAGTTTGTAGGTACCTTCCTGTTCAATAGGATTCTGAGTGGCTATTACATATAAAGGATATTTCATTTTATAAGTTTCACCATCAACAGTAACCTGTCTTTCTTCCATAACTTCAAATAATGAGGACTGTGTTT
This sequence comes from uncultured Bacteroidota bacterium, assembly GCA_963851385.1. GTDB lineage: Bacteria > Bacteroidota > Bacteroidia > Bacteroidales > DTGW01 > CAWEFA01. The sequence goes on from CAWKPE010000004.1 coordinate 14,834, forward strand.
TGGCTGGTGCACGGTTAATTTCATCAGCCAGGATAATATTGCTGAATACGGGTCCCTTGCGAAAATTAAACGAAGCTGACTTCATGTTATAGATATTGGTGCCGATAACATCAGAGGGCATTAAATCAGGAGTAAACTGTATTCGCTTATATTCCAGGTTGAGTACGTTAGCCAGCAGCTTCACCATCAGGGTTTTTGCAATTCCAGGCACGCCTTCAAGCAAAATATGTCCGTTGGTAAGTAATCCGACAATAAGCATATCGATAGTATCATCCATTCCAATGATAACTTTATGTATTTCGGCCTTAATTAGAAAACCAAAATCCATGACAACTGAAATATCGGAATTATTGCGTTGTTCTTCCGGCCTGTTGTCGGGTATCAACGGTACTTCATAATTTACGTTTTCTTCCATATTTTATTTACAGTTTTTATAAAAATATTCTGTGAGTTGATAAAATTTGATTAATTCTTTATTCTCTCTATCATAGCTATATTTTACATAAGAGTAATAAGTGAATAGCTCCGTTACCTTCTCCATAGGAATACCTGATTTCAAAGCAAGTAATTTTGCAATTTCCTGGTTTCTTTGATCCACAATAATTTCATATTTATGTTTTATGAAAATTGATAGTTGCTTGAATATTTGATCAGCAAGGAACTCAAGTGAATTATTCTGATAATATAAAACTGAAATGGAATTTAAATATTCAATTGTAGTATTCCTGTTATCTCGCAGTATAGGTATGAAAGCTTGTCTACGTTTGGCGTTAATTAATATAAAAAGCAAGACAAAAATGCAAATCAAATACCAGGCCCATTTTAAGCTCCTTTCAGAAAGGATGAACCGTAAGGGTGTCTCATACACATTCCCAAAACCCCTGTTGTCCATACTTAACTTACTATATTCGTCCCAAAATATAGTTTTTTTATTGTACTGTGAAAACAAGGAATTGAAATATTTGTAACCATCTTTACCAGTTAAATTATAATTTGATAACAAAATAGGGTTAAAATGAAAAATAAACCAACCCTTACCGCATTTGATTCTAAAACAATCTACATAGTAATGACGAAAAGATGATATTTTTTCAAATCCAAGTACTGAAAGCGTGTCAGCGAAATACAAACTGTCAAATCCAATCCACCTATAAATGGCTTTCTTCTTCAAAAACTTATAGTCAAATTCATAATTTTCCGTATCCAGTAAGTTATTAAAATTAATCTGAACCAGTGAATCAAGATAATATTTAAAGTAAATAGTCGGTTTTTTCCCTTGCGTGAGAATTGTAAAAATATTATGTGTAGATGCTCTGCTGGATATAAATGCATTATTTCCTCTTCGCACAAAATCAATTAAAAGATAAGAACTTAATTTATCTATGTAATATTTACCACCTATAAAAATGTAGAGAGCAGAGGTATCTTTAAAGTTCAAATATTTTAATTCTTTGTTTATTACAACAAAATTGGATTTTGGACGGGAATTTGCAAACAAATCGAATAGAAATTTCAATCCATAAGGTTGATCATTTGTGTTTAAATAATTCTCGTCCCAATGATATTTGGGTATGTATTGTTTCCCATAATAAAATATAACCAGTCCCACGAGTGCAATGGTTAATAACGTTATTAGTATTTTCTTGCTGCTATTTTTCATAGCCTGTAATCAGTAAATTGATTTTATCGTATAACGGAATTAAGCTTGATAATCGTCTTCTTTAACATTGTATTCTCCATACCAGAAACATTCAAATTTAAAAGTAAGAAACCTGAAAATCTCATACTCTTTTTTTTCTGACATTTCTTTCATATAATGTCCGTTAGTTTTATTTCTTTTCCAGACAATAAGTTTGTTTTCGTTTAATGTCCTTATTAAAATAAGGTATTTGTAACGAACCGCATCTCTGAAACGATGCTCATCGATTGCCTGGATTAAAAGGTTTTCAAGATCGGCAGTATCAATATCATCTATTTCCTGGGAATTGATTTTTATGTTATTTTTAAATTTTCCGCCTGAGTCTTTATATAGTCCAAGGATTAACAGAATTAATAAAAACACTAGAACTGCAATTACCACCAGGATAAAAATGAGTTTTAAGCCTGAAAGATTCGAAAATAAAGAATTCAAAAAACCTGATGAGTGTTTATTAGTGACATTCTTCAGTTTGGCTGTTTTGTAATTCTCGCTATAATCATATTTTTTTGCTTTTTCAAACCATTGCTGTGCAGTAAAAAAGGGTTTCTCTTTAATATCATGAGCATGTCCTGGAATATGAAAAATAGCCAGGATAATTAATATAACTTTAAATAATTTCATCTGCATTATAAAACAATCGTTACTCCTTTTCAAATCCAAATAAACTGTTTCTTTCTCCAAGCTGGTCAATTCTTTCTTTTAAATTTTCTGCAAATACCGTTTCTTTTATATTGTACGTAGCGATAACTGAGACCGATATTTGAAGAAAATAGTACATCACAAACAAAGCAGTTCCCGAGAACGTTGTCAGAAATACTGTGATTAAGTACATTATGTTTACATTATAATTGAAATTCATATAAATGCTTTCAATGTAATACCAAAATATCGGCGAATTCATCATTAGATATAGAATTGACAAAAACGTTGTTATCTTTACGCTATTCCAGAATATTTTTTTCCATGAAAAATTCAGAAAATCATATAACTGATATATGGCCTCAATAATGTGTATTTGTTTGAAAAAGCTGTAAAAAACAGCAATAAAAATTAAAGGGGAAATAATTACGGAAGAAAGCAGTCCCCAAAAAATCCCATAACGGAAAGGAAACCAAACAATAGCTGCAATAAACAGCGAGTTTATAATTAATTTAAAATATACGATTTTTTTGATTTTTTCTTTTAAATTTCCTTCTATTTGTTTTTTCATTCTGATACAAGTGACAATTATCAAAAAGGTTAATGTGGCTATTGCAAGATAAAATTGGAAATAATTGCTGGTAATATTAAAAAAAGTATTCCCTGTATGTCTTCCAATGGAAGGATTCGATAGACCCAAACTTACTTCATATATAGCGGCACCTGTCGCATGTATAAATGATATCCCTGTTATCACAAAGATTAGCCAGAAAATATTTTTTTTTGTAAAGCTTATTACATGCCCTAATATCTCTTCAGCGGTTAGAATCTTATCAAAACCAAAATGATAGTTTTCAGTATATCTGTGGCTTACTTTTTTCATTGTTATAAATGAATTTTTCCTGGCTAAATGCAATGGATAAAATACAAAATAGAGTAACACAAATGCCAGGGAAAAAACTATTAGCATTATGCGGATAAAATCACTAATTTCATTATGCCTTGTGACAAAACCTTCAATAAATGCAGCCAGAATTATAATTGGTGAAATGCCCATAAAAATTTTTAACCCGCGTCGGGCAGAAATTTTAAATGCATCGATCCGGGAAAATGAACCGGGAAAAAGTAGTCCCATTCCCAGAGTAATTCCTGCAGCACCTGCAATAATTATAGACGATATTTCCAGAGTCCCATGTTGCCATATGGTTATAAAAGATTCTTTAAAAAGGCCTTTTTCAATGAAGAAATATTGAAATCCACCTACCATAATTGCATTGCGTATTAAACTTATAATTGTACCGACAGAAAAGAAAGCTCCAAATAAAAAGGTTGATAAGGCTACTAAAAGGTTGTTAATTGTTATACCGATAAACATAGTTGTTTCATGAGCTTTTTTGTATACAGCAAGCGGGTCATGATGTTTTATATTTTCAAGGGTCATTTCAACATATTCTTTGCCCAAAATCACCCTGCAAAAATCTTTGTCATACATACTTGAAAGCATCCCTATGGCGAATGCCAAAACGAAAACAATAAAAGATATCCTGAATTCTTTTCTGGCTTCGTAAATGCATATTGGCAAATCAATTTTCCAGAAATTCAAAAAACTTTTTAAATTCCCTGATTTATTCCGGTACAAATTATTAAAAAGAATTTGGGCTATTCCGTTGAGGTAAATTTTTACAGATCTGGTTTTGTAAAATGTGCGTGCGTAAGACAAATCATCAGTAATTTGAATAAAAAGACGATCAAGTCTTGATGCATGGCTTTTTTTATAACGTAAGTTTTTTTCAAACTCCAGCCAATTTTCTTTATTTTGTTCTATAAATTTTGATTCTTTCATATATTTATAAACATTTTGCAATTTATCTAAAAACTATTTTTTAACCATTGTTTTAATGAAAAAAATAGACATTATCACAACACAAAATGTTACAATTGAATACGAACTTGCAACAGTTCGGGAAAGAGCAACATCAACATTACTTGACTTAGCAATTTTAGCATTTGGCAGCTTAATCTTATTTGCACTTCTGGCGTCTATTTTCAATACAGGCAAAGAATTTAATTACTTATACGTGTGGATTCCATGTTCGTTTTTATATCATTTGCTGTTTGAAACTTTAAATCATGGACAAACCCCAGGTAAAAAGGTAATGAAAATAAGGGTTGTAAAAATTACCGGTGAACGTCCAGAATTTTTTGATTTTATGATGCGCACCGCATTTCGATTACTTGATATAACTCTTTCTCTCGGTACATTGGCTTTAATAACAATCTCATCATCAGGCAAAGGTCAGCGTTTAGGCGATTTTTTTGCGGATACAACAGTTGTAAAACTCATTAATATCAATAGTTTTTCACTAAACAGGATTTTATCTATGGAAAAGTTGAAGACATACTCACCAAAATATCCTGAGATAATTAAATTTACTGAAGAAGAAATGTTAATGATAAAAGAAACACTGGACAGGTCTATCAAGTATCCAAATGAAAATCATCTGGAAGCTATGGATTTACTTATAAGCAAAATAGAAGGGCAACTTGGGATAGTTGCCCCTCAGGATAAAAGAGAATTTCTAAATACCTTGATAAAGGATTATGTGAGCCTCACAAGGTAAAATCTATATTAAATTTTAATATCGCTGTCAAGCGTTCCGCTAGTTCCTGGTAACGGGCCGCCTTCTTTGGGACTTTGTCCGAATCTATTTTCACCTCTTTCGCTATCGGTGCACAATAAAACTAAAAGCCATATTGGCCCGGCAATTGGAATAAGAGCAATAAATATGAATCCACCACCTTTTCCTACATCATGCAAACGACGGACCAGAACTGCCAGAGCTGGTATTAATACCGCCAAAGCATATAGAGTATACACATAACCATAAGGCAAAGTTAGGCCATTCATTTCATATCTTGTGCCCAAAATACTATCAAGAATCATTGCTATAATGAGGAAGATAAAATTGAATAGTACAAACATCCAATATTCTTTTCGTCTGGCTCTTCCACTGAAGCCGACATAATTTCTTAAGACAGCTAAATACCAATTCATAATTATTAGTTTAGTTTCCTACATTAAGGCTATTAGGATTTGCCCCGTTTTTTTAATGGTTTCTGGACTCCATTTATTTAATTGAATCTTATTATTGTGATTAATTGCAAATCAAATAATGCGGGATTTTTTCTTACTAGCATTATTAAGTAAATTTAAACAAGAAAAATTTAATTTACAATTATTTTTACTTCGCCAAAATCAGATTTTCATTCTTCGATCGGCTATCAGCAATCATCAATTCCTTTGTGGAGCTGGCGGGAGTCGAATGATTTAATGTAAATTGCTTATATTAAACACTTTACATCGAATCTAAAACTTAGAGGGGGGTTAATAGGGCAAAAAATGTGAAATTTTAGTTGTAATAACCGCTTATAATTTATCCAGGATATTTTGAATTTTAATTTTATCTGATGGCAATTCATTTTTGATAATATCCCAAACTATTGATTCATCTATACTATGGTACGAATGGGCTATAATATTTCTCATTTTATACATGCCATCCCAGTCCGCTTCAGGAAATTTATTCTTTAATTCATCGCTGATATTATATGCGGACTCTCCTATATTCATTAGTTTTACGATTATTGAGTCAAACTTTTCTTCATTCTGTACCATCATCTCCAACGTATCAATATTTATCAGGCTTTTTTCTATTTTCTCAATTGCCCAGATAATGTTTTTAAGGTTTGCTAAGTCGTTTTTCTTAAACATATATTGCTTCTTTCTCAATAACGTCTTTAAATGCTGGCAGCACTTTCCCATTAGAAATAATATCCACGCTTTTATTTAAATGAGAAGATATATCCTCCTGCAGATTGATATATATTCGAAAAATCCGGTTATTTTTAGCTTCTGGCAAAAAATAAACAAGCTAAATCAACATCACTATCCTTATTATAATCACCTCTTGCATATGAACCTACAATAGCAATTTTATCGACAAAATAATTTTGCCTGAAATAAGATTTGTTTTCATTTAGATAGTTCAATATGTCTTTTGTTGTAAGCATTACTACTTATTATAAAAATTTGTTACTTTAGTTAGCAAAGATACAAAATCCTATCATTTCATTGTCATCCTGTTAGGCCACTTTAAATCTTAAGCTGAGATACTGTCAAGGGCGATGATACATTTAAATAACATATCTTATCATCGCTTGTGTACCCTTGACAAAGACTTAGCGTAGATTATCTTCGCTTAACCAGGATGACTATGAATTATTAAATATACCGCAAGAGTAGCGAAGTAACGGAGTGGATGAGCTTCTCTTGCACCGCTTCAATAAAAGGGAAAGAACGGAATGGAATAAAGAGTTTCTCTTTTATTGGAATATTTTATATTATTCGAAAATTATTCAATGCAGTTTGTGGAATTTAAAGATTATTTTCATCCTATGAGAAAACAAATTCAAACTATTTGATCATGAAAAACCTAATTATTAATTATAGGAATGTTTATTTTCAAAAAGTCGCAATAAGTTGCTTATTTTGTACCACGCCCGTTCTTTTAATAATTTGGTACTTAATTGTAAGATAGTCTATTATAATTTAATACAAAATCGAATGAAAATTACATTAGCCTCAGCTCTTATAATAATATGCTCTTTAACGATAACTGCTCAAAAGTGGGCAACCTATACAACAGCAAATACCTCTACTCAGCTATGCAACAACCATGTAAATACCATCACAGTTGATATTGATGGGGCATTGTGGTTTGGAACTTCTCATGGTGTAACAAGATTTGATGGCACCCATTGGAAAAGTTACACAACGGTCGATGGTTTGGCAGGGGATGATGTTAGGGAAATAGCTATTGATAAAAAAGGCAATAAATGGTTTGGAATTTATTATGTTGGAGTATCAAAATTTGATGGTACCAATTGGACTACATACAATAAAACAAATGGATTAGTTAGTAATGCAATTAATGCAATTGCTATTGATAACAAAGGCAATATATGGTTTGGAACAAATGAAGGGGTTTCAAAATATGATAATAAGAAATGGACAACCTATGCTAAAATAAATGACTACCAATGTAAAGGATGTAGGGATATAACCACAAGCTCGGTTACTTCAATAGCAATAGATGCAAAAGGAAATATTTGGTTTGGTTCGTACAATATATTGACCAAGTTTGATGATAAGCATTGGTCTTATTATAAAATACCTTATGATTGCAGTTCAGTTTTAAATATTATAATAGATGCCCAAGACAATAAGTGGGTTGGAACATGGGGTGGTGGTGCTTTAAAATTTGACGGTACTAATTGGACATCTTATAATAAAGGATTAGGCGGTAACCATGTGCAAGCATCAGCGATTGATATGCAAGGCAATAAATGGTTTGCTTGTTCTTGGGGCTATACTTGTGTTACCGATTATATGCAAATTATGCCTTCGGGTGTTTCAAAATTTGATGGGACGAATTTTACAACTTATAGTTCAACGAATGGTTTAGCGGATGATAATGTTGATGCTATTGCAATTGATAAGCAAGGCAACAAATGGTTTGGTACTTCTGAAGGTGTTTCTAAGTTCGATGATACGAATTGGACTACTTATACTGTTGCTAATTGCTTATATAGCGATGGCATTCGTTCAATTAACATAGATAAAAATAGCATTAAATGGGTTCTTTCAAGACAAGGAAATACTATTTCAAAATTTGATGGCAAGCATTGGACTAATAATACCTTGCCAACGACTTATTCGAATGCATTTACACTCCCTGGTTATAAACCTGTTATAGATATAAATTGTATGGCAGTTGATGCAGAAAACAATAAATGGTTCGGCACAAGTGTAGGTGTTTCAAAATACGATGGGTCAAAATGGACTACAGATACTATAAATTATAAAATTGTTGACACCTGGGAAATTAGCAATGGACAATGGTTTAAGGACACCATACATCAAAATAAATTTCACTTAAATAATTCAATATATTCCATTGGGTTTGACTCCAAAGGGAATATGTGGTGCGGGGCATGGGGCAGTATTTTTAAATTTGATGGAGTTAGCTGGCAGAATTTTAAATTGCCACCTGATTTAGAAAAGAAAAGAATAAGGTTTAATAAAATCAATATTGATTCCAATGATAATGTTTGGTTTGGAACAGACTATGGTGTATTAAAATTTAATGGTACAAATTGGGTAAATTATACTACTAACGATGGCTTAGCCAATGATTATATCACGGCAATAGCCATTGATAAAAACGGCAATAAATGGTTTGGTACTCAAAAAGGGTTATCAAAATTCGATGGTTCAAGATGGGTTACTTATAATAAAACCAATGGATTAAATGGTTCTGTTATTGCTTTGGCTATAGATTCCAAAAACAATATTTGGTACAGTGCTTCAACACAAGATGGAGTTGTGGTAAGTTATCACGGTGTCTCAAAATTTGATGGAAAAAGTTTCACAAATTATGCACCATCTGATGGCTCGACAGACTTTAGTGCTACAACTATTTCAATAGATACGGCTGACAATATTTGGTTTGGTACTTACAAAGGCATATCCGAGTTTAATGATAAAAATTGGAAAATATCTAATATAAACGGATTAATGGATCAGTTTGTAACCAATGTCAATATTGATAAGAACAATAAAACCTTAATAAACAATAGTGCTTCCACAATAAAAAATGACAGTGTAAAGTGGACAAACTATACTACTGCCAATACTTCAACAACTTTATGCAATAATTTTGTGACTACCATTTCAATAGATTCAATAGGCAATAAATGGTTTGGAACCTGGGATGGAGTATCGAAATTTGATGGGTCAAAATGGACAACTTACACTATGGTAGATGGTTTAGTTAATAATAAGGTTAACCTGATAGCTATAGACAAAAAGGGTGATAAATGGATTTGTTGTGATAATGGCATTTCGAAATTTGATGGCAACCATTGGTCAACATATAATTTATGGACTGGGATAGGTACTCAAGTAAATTCAATTGCATTAGATACTATTGGCAATATTTGGTTTGGAACATGGGCTGGTGTTTTAAAATTTGATAGTAAAAATTGGGTAAAATATACCACATTTGATGGGTTGGCAGGGAATTATGTGATGGGCGTTGCTTCTGATAAACATGGAAATATGTGGTTTGGGTCTAATGGAGGAGTTTCAGAGTTTAATGGCATAAATTGGTTAACCTATGATAAAAATAATGGTCTGCCAGAAGATGATGTTACACATTTGATAATTGATAAACAGAACAATTTATGGGTTTCAACAAAAAATGGCTCCATCTCAAAATTTGATGGTGCAAAATGGACAACATACACACTACCAGTAAAACAATGGTATAATTCTAATAGGATTTTGGCAATTACATTAGATAAACAGGATAGTATCTGGGTTGCAACTTGTAACGGAGTATTTAAATTTAATAATGAAGAATGGGTATTAAGTGTCTTCCCATATGGTCGGTTGGCAAATGCAGTTAATTCCATGGCTTTTGATGAACAGGGGAATAAATGGTTTGGAACAAATGGAGGAGGAGTCTTGAAATCTGATGGTAAAAACTGGTCAATTTTTACTACAACAAATGGTTTGGCTGATAATTCTATCCGGGATATTAAATTTGATAGTTCTGATAATATGTGGATAGGTACTGGAAAGATTTCAAAATTTGATGGGAAACATTGGGTTAATTTTAATGATGGCGCATCTACAATTGCTATAGATGCAAAGGGTAATAAATGGTTTGCTGGTGGTTTTGTTGGCGTGCTAAAGTTTGATGGCACCAATTGGACATGGTATTCTACAAAAAATGGTTTGGTAAATGATGATGTTAGGGTTATTGCCATTGATGCTCAAGGTAACAAATGGTTTGGCACTACCAACGGCGTATCTAAATTTGATGGAAATAATTGGACTTCCTATACAAAAGGCAATGGTTTGGCAGGCAAATGGGTTACCACAATAGCTATAGATAATAAGGGTAATAAATGGTTTGGTTATGCTTATGGTTATGACAATGCTGGTGTATCGAAATTTAATGACACAACATGGGTTACATATACCAAAGCTGATGGTTTAATTGATAACAATGTAAGTGCTATTGCCATAGATAAAGAAGGTAATAAATGGATTGGAACTAATAATGGGATTTCAAAATTTGATGGTAAAACTTGGACTAATTACAAGACATCCGATGGTTTGATTAGTCCTAGTATCACTGCTATTGCATTCGATAATCATGGCAATAAATGGTTTGCTACTAATGGCGGCATATCTATGTTTGATGGTACACATTGAACAAATTATTCAAATTTTATTGGTATTAATAATAATCAAGTCCCTTCTATTGCTATCGATAGGCATGGCAATAAATGGTTTGGAACTGCTTTTAACGGAATTTTCAAACTTGAAGAAAATAATAATGCACTTACAATAAAACCATAATTTCTTATTCCTGTTAACGCCAATTTGCAATTTATTTAAAAAATTAGAAAGTAGATTATCATTATTTGAGCAAGATTATAATGAATTATAAAATAATTGCAAGGGAAACGAAGTAATGGAATGGATGAGCTTCGCTTGCCTAGTCTATTTTTTAGTATATTGCATCGAATAATCAATAATCAACCGATAATAATCAATTATTTAGTGGAGCTGGCGGGAGTCGAACTTTATTTCATATATAGCAATTAATTAAATAAATGCGATTTAAAAAATTGGTTAGGTCACCGAATTGGTCACTGGTTATATTCAATTTCGCCTCTTAAAATATTTTTTCAGAATAAAAATATTGATAAAATTGCTTACCCATTTTACCCAAAACTACAGAATGTTTTAGAATACGGATATCAAATGGTGTAAGATAGTTTATTAGAATATTACCTAAAACTTAACTAGTTAAATTTAGCTTCGTTTATTTTAAACCAATAAACATTTTTTAGTAATCTGTGATAAAAAGAATGTATAATATATCTTCATTTACTTTATTATCTATTATCATCATATTACCTGCACAACCAAAAAACGTCGAGCAAATAAAATTGGTTTGCTGAGTTGTTATTAAGATTTATTGATTATCCATTTCCAAGCAGGAATAACTTTTATTTTTTTACCCGAGACTGAAAAAAAATCTTCTTGATCCAAGGTCAATATAGAACCTGAATTTTTTCCAAAGAAATCAAGTACTTCTACGAGTCCATTTATTTCGCGATCTTTATTATCAAGATTTAGGTCAGAGCAAACCTGAAAAGCGCCTGCAAACTCTTTAAAGTTGAATGTTACAAAATCGCATTCATTTTTTTGTTTAAAATAATTTACCTCATAACTATTCCTACGCAAATGCAGAAATACTGAGTTCTCAAGCAAACGTCCCAAATCATCAGAATAACTGAGTGAATTGGCTCTTGCAAACCCGGTATCAACTGAATAAACCTTTTTTGGATTAACTGCTTTACTCCTAGCCGACCAGCTAAATTGCGGTATTGAAAATATAAGGTATGAATCTTCAAACCAGTTTACATATTCAGCCACCGAATTGGCAGAGCCTATATTGAAAGTATTTTTAAGCCTGTTTAAGGTGTACTCTTTTCCTGCATTAGATATTAAATAAAGAGCTAATTCCATAAGAACTTTAACATTCCTGACTCCATATCTTATTACAATATCCCTGTATATTATGTCCTTAAAAAGATTTTGCAATGTCTCTAAGGAATTATACTTTAGATATTCAGGAAAACCTCCATTTTCGAGATACTCATTAAATTGCTTTGCAGAAGCTGCGACATTTTTGAACTGCAAATATTCTTGAAATGAAAATGGAAAAAGTTCATGGCTTATCTGCCTACCTGTAAGCCTGGTACCTAACTCCCTACTAAGTAAAGAGGCATTTGAACCTGTTATAAAAACTTTTTTTCCCTTATCGTGAAGGTTTCTTACAAGTACTTCCCAACCTTTTATATTTTGAATTTCATCAAAATAAAACTCTTTAACTGATTCACCCATAACCTGCAGCAATTTAATGAAATCACCTGCTTCGAAATCAAATATTCGGGGATCTTCAAAATTGAAGTACGCTGAATTTTGCTTTTTCCCGGCTGCTAGTTGATTCAAAAAAGTGCTTTTACCACACCTGCGAACTCCGGTAATAATGTCTACATGACCAGTTTTTCCAGGCATATTAGGTATTTTTCTCCGAACATCATCTTTCCCCTGAAAAAGATTTTCGTTTTGTTCTATGAATGCCTTTTCTATTTCTGAATAAAGAACCATGAAATAAGAGTTTATATTGCAAATATATAAAAGTTTATTTTAGTAATATAAAGATATTATATTAAAATATATTCTGTATAGAGCAAAAGGAATATAGTTATCCATTGTCATCCTGTTAAGCCACCTTAAATATTAAGCGGAGTTTTTGTTAAGGGAACTGATACATTTTAAATAACATATCTTATCATCGCTTGTATACCCTTGACAAAGACTTAGCGCAGATTATCTTTGCCTAACCAGGATGACAATGAATTATTAAATATACCGCGAGGGTAGCGTAGTAACGAAGTGGATGAGCTTCTCTTGCACCGCTTCCCCAAAAGTGAAAGAGCATAATGGAATGATGTGATTTCTCTTTTTTTATTAATAGTCTTCTCATATGAAGTCATTTTCCTTTTCTTTTGCAAAAATGAAAACGATTTAATGTATTAAGTTCATATAATGAAAAAAGGATAATCATTATGATCATCCTTTTTTGCGGGGAGAAGGGGATTCGAACCCCTGAATCCAATATGGATTAACAGATTCTTAAACTGTTGCTTTCAGCCACTCAGCCATCTCAGATAAGTTTCAACTTCTCGGAAATGTCTTAGTATTATAAGTTAGTATTCTCCCTAATTTTTAGTCTCATATAAATTTTATCAATGCTTCAACTAGTTTGAATACAGTCGTCGATGATTCTTCGCTTGCAGGATTGTTATGAGGTTCAAATGAAACATATATATTTTTTGCTCTTGCAATTGCAATATTACAATTTGGATTTATTAAATTTAAAATTTTTGGAATATCTTTCTTTTCTTTTGAATAAGGCGTACTCAGGTATTTTTTTAATTTATCTGAGTATTCTTTTCTTGAAAGTTTCCCAGTGATATTTTCAAAATGTAATATATACCAAAATTCAAATGCCTGAATTGAATATGCAATTTTCATCCCATTTTCTTGCCCTAATTTGATACTTTGGTTGAATTTTGAATCTATCGTATCATCTTTATCAAATACTAGCCAATATTGATCATACTTGTTTATTCTTTTATTTTTATCTTTTACGACTTCCTCAACAAATTTTAAAGAATCACCTCCTTTAATATTTAAGATTTTTGTGTGTGCTGAAGATAACCTAAATGATCTAAAATATTCTGGTTCCGTATTCTTCCCTTGGCAATAGATTAGAAATGAATCTTTTATTTCCCTAAAGGGTGGCTTTCGCTTATAAATCCTTTCCTCTAACCTATTCCTTGACATTGTCTTTTTTAAATTTATTAGTTTCGAAAAGTGCATAAAAATCACCTAAGAATGGAATTGCACCATATTTTCCTGCAATATAATTCTTTTCCAGATTTTCGTCATTTCGAGGTTTAAAATCAGTCAAAGGATATAGATGAGAAACTCCAAATTTATCTTTTTCTGTAAACCATATTTGGTCTCTTCTGAAAAGATTACCATCTAATAAGTGAGTATCCTGCGTTGCAAAAATTAACTGTGCATTATTGACATTTATTTCCGAATTAAAAAGTTTCACTAGTCTCTGAGTTAACAATGGATGAAGTTTAACGTCAAACTCATCAATAACTAAAACTTTACCAGTTTCTAGCGTATTAAGTATAGGACCTAATAAATGATAGAACTTTTTTGTTCCTTCAGATTCAAAATATTCAAATGGGGTCTTAATACTATCAATTACAATTCCTTCAGTATTTAATACATTCCGAGTTGAAAGTAAATTATAATCCGGTTTTGATATTGGGGTCTTTTTATCATTTGAAAGTACTGGTTCTTTAGTTTTATTGGTTATCTCCAAATCTATTTCTTCAATTCCAAAATCAGCAACTTGTAATAATGAAAGCGCTTTAGCTTTCACTTGAGGGTCTAAAATTCTTTCATTAGTATAATTTTTATATAACCGGTCATCAATCCCAGAAATAACATTAAAATTCAGAAACCAATTAATTATTTCATTGCAAGTAGGATCATTAAACTGAGCCGCTAAATTTAATAGTAGACTATTTTTGCGGACCATTTTTTTGTTTTTAAGTTCGAGAAGAATTTTATACTTATCTGTGATTTCGATATCATCCTTCTTTCTATAAAATACTTTGCTTTCACGTTGTTCTTTTACATATAACCATTCTTCAATTATTTCATCTTTTGATAATTCAAATCCATAACGATAAATTTTATTTTTTAAAAAAAATGATAATTCAAACCAAGCATTTTTAAGCTGAGTTTCTTTATTAAGTAGAAAAGGTAAAAAGCCTATGATTACATTATCACCAATAGACCTGAAAATCAAGTTTTTAAAAAAATCAAATGCCTTTAGTAAGTTACTTTTACCACTTGCATTTGCTCCATAAATGACAGCTGATTTTAATAATTCTAGGTCTTCCCCAATTGAACAAACGTTTTCCTCGCAATTGAAAAGTTCTTTTCGATTGCTTGCGATCATACTAAATTCCTGTTCATCTTTAAAGGAATAAAAATTCTCAAAACTAAATGAAATTAACATATGGTTTATGTGATTTTATCACAAATATAGTGATATATTATTCATATTCCCATATCTAAATTTAAAAATTTGTTAAATTTTCACGTATTTATTATTTTATAAGAGTTTAACTGCACTATTACGAACATTTTTGAATATTAGCATGACCAAGTTAACTATAGAATTTAAAGCTTCTGCAAGTGTAGCAAAGTAATAGAGTGGATGAGCTTCTCTTGCACCGCTTGCACCGCTTGAATAAAAGGGAAAGAACGGAATAGAATAAAGCGATTTCTCTTTTTAAGCAACTGAAAAAAAATGAATTGTTTTAATACTGAGGTTAAAAGAGAAATAATTTTTAACCTGCTTAGTGTAAAAAAAATCCTTAAAGTTAAAATTTGTTTTATTGAATATTATAATATTTCTTCTTAAAGAAGAACGCAACATTAACTAAAGCTATCATTACAGGAACTTCAACTAAGGGACCAATCACTGCGGCAAATGCTTCGCCTGAATTGATGCCAAATATTGCAATAGCCACTGCAATGGCTAATTCAAAATTATTACTAGCTGCTGTAAATGATAAGGTTGTTGCCTGTTCGTAAGTTGCCCCTACCCTTTTGCTTATGAAAAATGATAATACAAACATCACCGCAAAGTAGATTGTTAAAGGAATTGCAATTCGGATAACATCCATCGGGATTTTAACGATATATTCTCCTTTGAGTGAAAACATTACTACAATAGTAAATAATAAAGCAATTAAAGTTAAAGGACTTATTTTAGGAACAAATTTAGTTTCATACCATTGTTTACTTTTAATCCTGATAAGTATAAAGCGAGTTAAAAATCCTGATATAAAGGGAATCCCAAGATATATGAAAACGCTCTTTGCTATTTGCCCAATGGTTATTTGAGCCACACTATCGTTTACTGGTAAACCAAACCATCCGGGTAATATGGCAATGAATACGTAAGCATATACTGAAAAAAGCAATACCTGGAATATAGAATTAAAGGCTACCAATCCGGCTGCATATTCTGTGTCACCTTTGGCAAGGTCATTCCAAACAATTACCATTGCTATACAACGGGCAAGTCCTATAAGGATTACTCCATACATATAGGCTATATTGAATTGAAGGAATATAATTGCCAGTAAGAACATCAATACAGGTCCAATAATCCAGTTTTGAACTAATGAAAGACTAAGTATTTTTGTATTTTTAAATACATCGCCCAATTCTTCATATTTAACTTTGGCCAATGGGGGGAACATCATTACCATTAAACCTATGGCAATGGGAATATTGGTAGTTCCTGAAGAAAAACTGTTCCAGAATTTAGCTACATTGGGATTTAACCACCCTGCAAATACTCCTATAAACATGGCAAGGAAAATCCATACTGTCAGGTAGCGGTCGAGAAATTTTAAGCGTTTCTTTGATGGCATATTTTTTTTATTTATTATTGTTTGTAACCTGAAACTGAAATACACTATTATAATTGTGGTTTTATTTGTTCAATATATAACTTATAAAAGCCTTCTTTAATCTCGTCTCTAACCGTGTGAAATTCGCTCCAAATAAATTCATCTGTTCCTGTAGCGTGAGAAGGATCTTCAAAACCCTTGTGTAAACGATGTTTTACTTTGCCCATAAAAACTGGACAAGTTTCGTTGGCATCATTACAAACTGTAATTACAAAATCCCATTCATCATTAACATATTTATCAACATGTTTGGGGTAGTGTGAGCTAATATCAATGCCTGCTTCGGCCATTACTTTAACAGCTTTTTGATTTATTTGCGTAGCTGGTATTGTCCCTGCCGAATGAACTTCAATATTTTTGTCGAAAGACTGTAAAAAGCCTTGAGCCATTTGACTGCGGCAACTGTTGCCTGTACAAAGAATTAATACTTTCATAAGTAATTATTGATAATGTGCTTTTAACACAGAAACTAACAATAAGTCTCTGCAATTTCGTACACAGCATTAATGTTTTCATCATTAACGGGAGATTGCCCTTTTTGAAAACCGTGGTCAGAAAGTCTTAGATAACCGTAATTGCTAATACCTGCTTTATCCATTATTTTTTTACCGCAATCTATGGAGCAACCATCAATAACCAACACATTTGCAGTTTTAAGCGATTCGATAAGGGGTTGGTCATCGGTTGCTACCATTGCCAGGCATTTCATGGAGCGAACATCATTGTCACGTAATTTACGAGCCACTTTGTCGGATAAGCAACCAATATCGGAAGCACCTGAACAAGCCATTACCAGCATTTCGCCACTTGATGAACAATTACAAGATGATTTTTTAGTTTCCATAATATTAAATTTTGAAAATGAGATAATTTGAAAATGTTATTTTATTTGATATAAATAATTTAGCAATAATACAGACCTATCAATATAAACAGCACTGCAATAATAATCCTGAACCACTTTTCGAATGCTTTGAGTTTATTGTAAAAGCCTCCAATACTTGACACGCTGTAAGCCAATAACCATGCAATAATGATGACAGGTAAACCTGTTGCTAAAGCAATATAATAGGCAGGTATAAACCCAATGGGCTGGCAATTGACATGGGTATCAGCATTCCGAAATACAATACCCCGCTATAAGGACAAAAAGCAAGGGCAAAAATGATTCCAAGCAATAATGCACTCCAACCACTACCTTTCTTAGCATTGCTGGAAAATTTATCGGACAACTTACTAAATGCAGGGAATTTGATTTTGATAACATCGAGCATTAAAATACCAATGATTATTAAAAGTGGTCCTAAAATTCCTTCACCATAGATTTGAAAGAACCTTGCTACATGAAATTTACTTGTGCCGAAATATAAAGCAATACCAAGCGACGTATAACTTATAGCCCTACCCAACGTATACAGTAGGCCATTTAGGAAAATCTTCCGCTTGTTTTCAATATCCTTGCTGATAAATCCTATAGCTGTAATATTGGTTGACAATGGACATGGGCTAATAGCAGTCATCAGCCCAAGAATAATAGCAGTCCAAAATGGAGTGGTGCTGCTATCAAGTAGATGCTGTAAGTATTCCATGATGATTATTTCAGCATATTATCAACCGTGGCCTTGACAAGTTTATTCATTTCCTCCGGATTGTCTATACCATAGGCAAATGCTTTTTCTGTTAATTCAACTGTTTGACCAGATTTGTCGTTTTTAACAAATATCAATTTGTTCCAGGCAGCTTCATATTTTTCAGCCAGTGCTTTGTTTTTGCTTTCTTCAACATTAATAGATTCAAACTTAATTGTTCCGTTGTCGAGCTGAGCTTTGTATAAAGCATTTAGTGCATTTACAGTGCCTTTTTCGGCATTGATACAACCTGAGCAACGATGTGTGCCATGAAAGAAATACACAAGAATTTTTGCATCTTTTGATACTAATGTGCTGGCATTATTTTGCTGGCTAAAACTATTAAAGCCAAAAAGCAAGAATGTAAATGCAAGGATGAGATTTTTCATGATTTAATCCGTTTTAAAGTTGATAATTATAAATTGTTGAACTATTGGGCTGTGTTCATAGTAATAATTTCTTTGAGTTCCTTTACAGATGGTACACGGCCGTATAAAACCACTTTTTCATCAATGACCAAAGCGGGTGTGCGCATGATACCATAAGCCATTATTTTTTGAATATCTTCCTCCTTAATTATTTCAGCCGTGATACCCATTTCAGAAACGGCTATTTGAGTGGCTTTTTCAAGGTTTTTGCAATTAGCACAACCTGTGCCTAATACTTTTATTATCATAATTATTATGTATTTATTGGTTTAACAACATTCTGCTTTTTTAGCTTCGGTTTTTGGATTGCCCAGGAATGCGTAAAATAATTTCTGCGCTTTTTTCCAATTTTCTTTATTCACACAATATTTAACCTTAGGTGGTTCGAAGTTGCCCTGAATAAGCCCTGAATCTTTCAATTCTTTTAAATGCTGAGAAACTGTTGCCTGTGCAATAGGTAATTCATTAAGAATATCTGTAAAGCAACAATCTGTCATCGAAGCCAAGTGTTTCATGATGGCGATACGTGCAGGATGCCCCAATGCTTTAGCAAAGCGGGCAAGTGCAATTTCATCGTCTTTGTAATCGGTACTTATTGGATGTGACATAATATTAATATTTTAATTTGTTAATATGCTAATTTGCTAATGAGCATTACTTTTAGTTTTGCTTATTATACTTGACAATAATTTCTGAATTTCAGTTAATGCTGGTAATAAAAAATCATTGTTTGGATATGATTCTGATTTATTGCATAAAATCAACCAATATTCGGTTTATTCATAATTTAATTATTTATAAGGTATTCATGATTATTCCACAATTCGCCAGCTTCTTTTGCTGCAATTTTTAGTCTATGAATAAAATCTGCCCGACTTTCACATGATTGAGCTTCTTTGATGCTGGCACCAATTGAAGTGCCGGCTCTTAACAGTTGACGGGCAATAATATATTTTTTCTGCTCTTCAAGATATTCTGAATATTTTATTATTTCAAGCGCAAATTCAAGACTTTTCTCCAATACAATGTTTCTATTTTCCATAATTTGCAATTAGCACATTAGCATATTATCACATTAATAAATTGAATAAAAAACCTACTATCATTATGCCTGCGGCAACAATGCCTATGAAGGTAAAAATTAAAGGCAGTTTGAGTACTTTACGAAGGATAATCATTTCAGGCAATGACAAGCCGATAACGGACATCATGAAGGCTAAGGCCGTTCCAAGCGATGCTCCTTTTTCAATTAAAACCGAAACAATGGGAATAATCCCGGCAGCATTTGAATATAAGGGCACTCCAATTAAAACTGATAAAGGCACAGAGTACCATGCTGATTTGCCCATGAGCGAAGCCATAAAAGATTCGGGAACATAACCATGAGCGCCAGCACCAACCAATATGCCTATTGCAACGTA
Organism: uncultured Bacteroidota bacterium; assembly: GCA_963851385.1. Taxonomy (GTDB): domain Bacteria; phylum Bacteroidota; class Bacteroidia; order Bacteroidales; family DTGW01; genus CAWEFA01. Next base: position 34,935 of record CAWKPE010000004.1, read on the forward strand.
GATCCATACTTTGCTGACAATATCCTTTACTGCGATGTATCCAAACTTTATGCGGTCAGCAAAAGTTAACTTTTCTTCCTGAAGTGTGTTTGCTCCAAGCTGTGTTTTATATACCCAATCTTCAACCCATTTTTCAAGTTTTAAGCGACCTATGACCCATCCGGCTGTGATTGCAATTATTAAACCTGTAACAACATATATTAAAGCTGTTTTCCAGCCAAATAACCCGAATAAAAGGATTACAGCAACCTCGTTAATCATAGGTGATGCTATAAGAAATGAGAATGTAACACCTAACGAAACGCCCGATTCGACAAAGCCTAAAAATAAAGGAATAGCTGAACATGAGCAGAATGGGGTAACAATGCCCAATAAGCTTGCTAATATGTTACCTGTAAATTGCGATTTGCCTTCGAGTATCTTGCGAGTGCGTTCGGGTGAAAAGTAAGAACGGATAATGCCTACAAAGAAAATGATTAATGTTAATAGCATTAAAACTTTCGGAAACTCAAACACGAAAAAGCGAACAGCTTCGGTTAAGCGTGTCCCTTTCTCCATGCCCAATACACCGTAAATAAGCCAATCAGTTAAAGGTTGTAGAAAATGATAAATGAGATACCAAACAGGCAGTAATAGCAGTGTGATTAAAATCTTTCTGTGTTCCTTATTTGCAAAGAAGTTTTTCATCAAATGATCAAATATTAATTTTGTTGTTCGCAAATATACGAATTGTATTTCGTAAAATAACGAATAAAAATAAAAAATTGAAAAATAATTAGTAATAAGCAGAATTTGTTATGGTTAATAGCTCTAAACCTAGATTATCTTTGCTTAAGCAGGATGACAATGATTTATTAAACTGACCGCAAGTGTAGCGAAGTAATGGAATAGAAGAGCTTCGTTTGCCTAGTCTATTTTTTAGTATATTGCATCGAATAATCAATAATCAACCGATAATAATCAATTATTCAGTGGAGCTGGCGGGAGTCGAACCCGCGTCCAAACAAGAAACAGAAATGCTTTCTACATGCTTATCCGGTTATTGGTTTTCGAATATAGCCAGGCAATCGGCAGCCGAACCATACCTTATTCCTTTTAGTTTCGCGGTTAAACCAGGAACTTTTAACTGCTAGTCCGAACTCACGAGCGCCATCGGATCGGAAAGCGTCAGACATGCTTGCCGGATGACGTCTTGTCCCAGTTCCTAGAACCGGGATTAAGCAAAATTCACATAGTGAATTAAGCAGCAAGAGCGTAATTGTTTTCGCCTTTTATTGTTTGCAACCATTTTCAAGGCCTTTGTTGCGTGGGCCTGCATGCTTACATGTCCATTTACCCTGCTGTCAAAACCGGTCAGCCCCAGGTTAGCAGTTGTCAATAAGCTAAGAGCAATATTCATATATGCGCTTTGCAAAGGTACTAAAATTTGGGAGGAGGATAAAAGGTTTTATTTTTTGTAGAAATTAATAGGTTTTTGAACGACTATTAAGTTTCCTGTATCCTTTTATTAGTAGTTGTACAAATTCTTTAATATTTTTTTTTGGAATTGATATATTTACTATCATTCGATTTTTGCAATAAAATAATCGGGAAAATCATTTCTGAATTTGGATTTCATTTTTTCAATCTCTATTGACATAGGATAGTTTTTATTAATTAAAAGAGCTATATCAAAACATTTCCAACCATAATCCATTAAATAATTGTTGTTATAATAGTCACCAAGGTCTTTATACACATTGGTTATGTAAGGATTTTTTAATATAACTTTTTGAAAATAAGGTAATGATTTGTTAAAACCTATATCGGTATAAAAATTAGCTAAAAAAATATTAATGATATATCCTTTTTCATATTTACTTTGATCAATACTTTCTAAATCATGGATTGATTTTTTCAATTCTTCTTTGGTATTTTCTGAATTTAATGCATTTACGAAAGTTTTCATATCTGTATTTTTTCCTGCATAAACCATTGTTTGTTTAATGGCATCGGCAGTTTGATCGCCACTTTGTAACAAATATTCATAAAGGGTTAATAAGGCATCAAAATATTTTTCCTGCTGAATAAATTCTTTATTTTTATTATTACATTCATCTTTACTAATTAAAGAAATATTGCAATTTGATAATTTATAATAAATTTTATTTATTAGTAATTCCAAAGAATCATTAATAGTTGTATCCGGGTTTAATCCAGTAATAGACATAAGACTTTCCAGAGATTGTTCTTTGTTAGAAGTCTCTAATAACTCATATTTCTCAGTATATTGTGAAGCATTATTAGAATAACTAAATTCGATATATTTTGGAATAAATCCGTACTGAACTATCGATTTTATTATTAATGGATGAATATTGGTATTATAAATTAAAAATTTTCTAAAAATATTTTTGTATCTAACATCCAATTTGTTTTGCGAATATTCAATTGTAACTGCTTTATCAGTTTTATAGTAATATTCAACAGAATTATTGTTCTTCTTCTCAATGATATCTGGTTTAAGTTTATTGGGCTTATCTTCAATGACAAATAACGATTCTAGTCCAAATAATCCGACAAATGCATCATTTAACCCGCCTGCTTTTGACCCGTCCAATAAATATTTTCTGTTTTGAAATTCTGCTTCACGGTAATTAATAATACTAAATAATGAAACAATATCATATTTACCTTCTTTTAAAGTTGTTACTTTTTCAGAATTGAAATCGTAAATTATTCTTAATTGAGAAGAAGTATCTTGCGTAATCATAAATCCGTCATCGTACAAAATAAATTTTTGAATGTTTATATAACTTTCAGAAATAACCTTATTGTTTTGAGATATATTTTCATAACTTTTATCCTGTTTAACATCTTTTGTTACTTTATAAGTAAAAGAGATATTTAAACCAAATATGTTAATGTTTGAAATTATCAGAATTATAACAATTATTTGCTTCATGATTTTGCTTTACTATAAATTTGGTTTTAAGCCAAGTTAAATAAATGAAACACAAAACATCTTACAATTCATAAATCTGAAGTAAACCAGCAGCTAATTACTTATTGATTTTAACCTAGCAATAACTGCAATCTAATTTACGAAAAAAAAACCAGGAAAACGCTACCTGTCACAACAATTATTAGAGTAACTGATTATATGATGTTGAGAAGTTCTAATAAAGGTCAATTAAATTCTATAAATACTCAATAGTATATTTCAAAACTTAATTAAACTTTATTACTTTTTATCCCATTCGAAAAAGGAAAGAACAAAATGAATAATAAAAAGATTGAAGAATTAATCGGTTTGAAAACATACTATATCAACCTCCTTTCCTAATATTCTATTGTTTTTCTACCTTAGTTACTATAATATTTTTATTTTGAAAATATTTTTGAGACTTTTCTAATTAGCGGATCTTTTAATACAATTGCGCTCTCAGGACACAATTCCTGGCAACAATAACACCTGATGCATTTGTCATAGTTATAAGTCGGAACTTTCAGATGATCCCCATCGAACCAATTGACTGCTTTACCTTCGACGGGGCAACTATTTACGCAAGTTCCACATTTGGTGCATTTTTCAAAAATTATTACAGGCTTTGGAACCAAATGGTTGTTCAGAAACTGAATAATTTTTTTCTTATTTGTTATTCTCACAGGAGTGCGGTCTACAACAAAGTCAGTATTGATAAAGCTTTTTTGTTCATCTCCTAAAATTTCTATTTCTTCTTCGAAATAAGTGCCTGTGCCAGTTTCGCTGGCAATTATTGTTGTTGGTACAAGAACAGGATTAAGATCAATTAGCCTGCAAGCAGTTGCATCGAGTGCTACCGGATCGGTTGAAAACAGCAAAACATTCATGGGCTTTGGAGTACCGCCACGTGGGCCATTGCCTTCCATTGCAATAATACCATCCAAAATATAAAGCCGGGGGTTAATAAAATTGTTTAAATCGACAATCATTTTTGCAAAATCTATAGCCGTTGGAAGCTTAACATGAAACTCAGCTTTTCTCATTCCAACAACACAACCGAACTGGTTTTTAATGCAACCTGTAAACTTTTCAAGCCCATGCGTTTTCAATTTAGGAAGGCTAATTAAACCATCGGATTCCAGAACTCCGTTAGCTATAAAGAATTTCTTATTTTGTTTTCCGGTTTCAAAAAAAATTTCCTTGCCTTCTTTGAAATCGGCCAATTCAATATTTATTTCTTCCGCGACATCTGTAAGGCCAGCTTTTTTTGCAGTTGCGAATGGTGTACCGAAACCTGGAGAATCTCCATAACTGATTATTGCACCTTCATTGGCAAACAATTCAGCAACAGCCCAGAAAACTGAAGGGTGCGTAGTGACACATTTTTCAGGTATATCACCGGCAAGTAAGTTAACTTTTAAAACAATTTTTTCACCACTCTTTACAAAATTTCCAGCTCCTCCAATAAGTTCGATACCTCTCGAAACAGCTTGCCTTACTTCACTTAAATCATAAGAATTACAACGAACAAGAGCTACTTTACTTTTCATTTAATGCCATTTCTGTTGTTTTATTCCTGAATAGCTTAAAAAATGTATTTCAAAAGTACTAAAAATCGAGACCAACTAAAATCTACATTATTTATAAATTTGAAATTGAAAAATAATAAAATGGATTCTGAGTTATTCCTAACGCAGAATATTGCATTTTTAGATATTTTTTGCTAGTTTACATTGAATTATTATTAATTATTTATATGTTCATCCGTTTTCTGATTATCATAGCAACATTTGTAATTGTTGACATTTACATTTTCCAGGCTGTAAAAACTATTACATCCGGAATGAATTACTCTTGGAGACGCTTCCTTCGGTGTAGTTACTGGATAATTGACTTTACTCTTGCAGGAGTCATTGTGTATTTTACAACTATCGGAAAATTTAACATGAATCATTCAAAAGTTGAGTCTTACCTGATTGGGATGATGTTTGTTTCACTTATCCCTAAATTAATTATCGCGCCCATTTTACTGATCGAAGATATTTTTCGGATTTTTAATGCCATAATAAAAATTTTTATTAGAATTTTTAACTCCAGTCAGTTCAAGCATAATCCGTTGATGGATGATAGAAGGAAATTTGTCAGCCAGATAGCACTTGGTGTTGCTTTTGTTCCTTTTGCAGGATTGATTCACGGAATGATAAAAGGAAAATATAATTACAAAATTCACCGTGTAACTTTATCATTTAAAGACCTTCCGGAAGCTTTTCACGATTTTACGATAACGCAATTGTCGGATATCCATTCCGGAAGTTTTGATGATCCCGGTGAAGTATTACGGGGTGTTGAGCTTGCGAACAGCCAAAATAGCGACATTCTTTTCTTTACCGGCGATTTTGTAAATGCCAGGGCAGTAGAAATGAACCCTTGGATAGATACTTTTTCAAAACTTCATGCACCATTTGGAAAATTTTCGATTTTGGGTAATCACGATTATGGAGATTATGTAAGATGGAAATGTAAAGAAGACAAAATTAAGAATCTCGAACAATTAAAAGCAATTGAAAAAGAACTGGGTTTTCGTCTTCTTCTGAATGAAAACCTTAAAATTGAAAAGGAAGGTCAAAGCATAACCCTAATTGGAGTAGAAAATTGGGGTAAACTTGGTTTTCACAGGTACGGTAATTTAAATAAGGCTTTGACCGGGGTAGATGATAAAAGCTTTAAAATACTCCTTTCCCATGATCCATCTTATTGGGATGCAGAAATTCTGAAGCATCAGCAGCATATACACCTAACACTTTCGGGACATACGCATGGTATGCAGTTTGGTGTGGAAATACCCGGATATAAATGGAGTCCTGTACAATATTTGTACCCAGAGTGGGCAGGATTGTACGAAAAGCAAAACAAGTTTATTTATGTAAACAGGGGTTTTGGTTTTATCGGTTATCCCGGACGAGTAGGTATATATCCTGAAATAACTGTTATTACTCTACAAAAGGCTTAAAATATAAATAAATGTAACTATGAAAAAATTTTTATTAATTGCTTTACTTTTTATTCTTATTATTATAATAAATTTTATAAATATCATTAGTTAATAGTTATATTACTATATGAAAAACCGGATAAAAATAATTTGTAAACTAAGCAGCATTATTTCATATAGCTTTTTTTGTAGCAATTCATATATGGCATATAATTTATTTTCTTAAACATTCTGAAAATATTTTAAATATAAAACCAGGAGGATACTCTATGCTTTACAGACAACTTAGCAAAACAGGGATTGATCTTTCGATACTGGGATTCGGGTGTATGCGACTCCCAACTATTGACAAAAAACCTGAAAAGATAAACTATCCGGAAGCAACCCGGTTGCTCCGTTATGCTATAGATCAAGGCATCAACTATATTGATACTGCTTATTTTTATCACGCTGCAGTCTTTGGTCAACGTGGGGAAAGCGAGTCCTTCGTAGGTGAAGCACTATCAGGAGGATGGAGAAAAAAGGTTCATCTGGCAACCAAGATGCCGCTTTTTTTAGTCAGGCAGCGTGAACAGATGGATTCGTTTCTTAAAGAACAGCTAGAAAGATTGAAAACGGATTATTTAGACTTCTATCTCCTGCATGGTCTTAATGGTGAAACCTGGAACAGGATTCGGGATATTGGTGTACGTGAGTTTCTGGATAAAAAGAAAGCTGAAGGAAAAATCAAGTTTCCTGCTTTTTCATTTCATGGAAAAGCTGAAGATTTCATCCGGATTTGCGACGAATATGACTGGACGTTTGCGCAGATACAGTACAACTACATGGATATAGATTTTCAAGCAGGGTATAAGGGCCTAAAATATGCAGCTGATAAAGGAATAGGGATCGTGGTGATGGAGCCATTAAAAGGAGGTAAACTTGCGCAGAACCTTCCTGCGGAAATGATGTCTGTCTTCAATAAATCTGAAGTTAAAAGAAGTCCTGCAGAATGGGCATTGCGCTTCGTCTGGAACGAGGCCGGTGTATCAAGCCTTCTGTCAGGCATGAACAACATGGAGCAAGTAGTAGAAAACATCAGTGTTTCTAATGACGGAATTGCGAATTCACTCAGCAAAGATGAATTATTGATGTATGACACATTACGAAATGCAATGGGTAAAAAATTAAAAGCAGATTGTACTGCTTGCTTATATTGTATGCCATGCGCATCCGGGGTTGATATCCCTGACGTATTGTCTGCTCTGAATAATGCTGCCATTTGGAATGATCCGAACCCATGGATGACTGGATACACCAGCATAGGTGGCAAAGCTGGCAAATGCACTGAATGTAAAGCATGTGAAGAAGTATGTCCTCAAGAGCTTCCGATATCATCTCTTATGAAAGAAGCGATTTCAATATTCAAGGAATAAGATAATAGTTTTTATAAAATCAAATTAATTTGTTACCAATATTATGTCTGCTTTGAAGTGGTTGAATAATAAAATTAAATATTGTATCTTACAATTTGAAAAGATTATAAAAATGAAAACGAACAAATTTTCTTATTTTTTTACATTCATAATAATATTGGCTTCTTGTAATAAACCACAATTTAAAGGAACTATTTATTGCAGGATTGGAAATGATAATAGAGTTAAAACAAATTATGAATATTACAAAATATCAAACTTCAGATACTGAAATTGCGAAAAAAATAAAAAAAACTTATTTTGAATTATTGTTTTGGACAAAATGAAAAATAATTTTCAGCTGTTTTCTGGTTATACTAAATATGGAATTTGAACATTTTTATAAATTATTATGCTATGTCGTTTAATTTAGGAACGAAACACCCTTCGACAAGCTGCAAATGATACTATTGATTACTTATCACTAACATAAGTAAAAAAAGAATGATGAATAAAGAACACCGAATGCCGAATCCCGATGCTTCGGGATGAAGTAAATCAAATACTTCGACATTCATAGTTCCTTGTTCGATATTCGAAATTTTCTTAATTGGCATTTTAGAACCAATTTCCTTGAAGAAAAATGAAGTATCAGAATATTTTTAAATCAGATAAAATGTTTTAACCGCAAAGTGCGCAATGAAGCGCAAAGTACGCTGAGTTATATGTGCATGTATTAAAATATTTTCGTTCTTTGCGGTTCGTCACGACGAACTTCGCGGCCTTTGCGGTTAGTTTTTTAATTAGTCAAAATTTTTCACTTTTTGGCATAACTTCTCTTAGCCTGTAAAGTTATTATCAATCATTTTCTCCTATTATTTGAAGGCGTTTGAATGTTTTGCTTAACC
>CAWKPE010000005.1:0-10725 GCA_963851385.1 uncultured Bacteroidota bacterium
CGTACGGCGGCGGGGGCGGGTGCGGTGGGGGCGGCGGCAACTTCCCCCGAGGGATCGACGAGGCGACGCTCAAGCAGATCGCGGCCATGACCGGCGGCACCTACTCACCCCGCCGAGTCGGCGAGCCAGCTCAACAGCGTCCGTGGGATTCACTTGATCCAAACTTCAAAGTTGGCGATAAGGTAAGTGGTAAAGTTGTTGTCATGGCTGATTATGGAGCATTTGTAGAAATTGCTACTGGTGTTGAGGGATTAATCCACGTTTCTGAAATGTCATGGTCACAACATTTACGAAGTGCGCAAGAATTTTTAAAAGTTGGTGATCAAGTTGATGCTGTAATTCTTACACTCGACCGTGAAGAAAGAAAGATGTCTTTAGGCATGAAACAGCTAAAAACAGATCCATGGCAAAATATTGAAGAAAAATATGCAGTAGGTAGTAAACATAATGCAAAAGTTCGTAACTTTACTAACTTTGGAGTGTTCGTTGAAATAGAAGAAGGTGTTGATGGTCTTATTCATATTTCAGACTTATCGTGGACAAAGAAGATTAAACATCCTGCTGAATTTACAAATATAGGAGACGAAATTGAAGTTGTTGTACTGGAAATTGATAAAGATAATCGTCGCCTGAGCCTTGGTCACAAGCAACTTGAAGAAAATCCATGGGATGTATTTGAAACTATTTTCACAGTTGATAGTGTCCACGAAGGAACAATAGTTGACATTTTTGAAAAAGGTGCAATTGTTGCTCTTCCATATGGTGTGGAAGGTTTTGTAACTCCTAAACATATGGTGAAAACTGATGGTAGTGCGGCAAAAATTGACGAGAAGCTGGAATTTAAGGTCATTGAGTTTAATAAATCGGCAAAAAGAATTATCTTGTCACATAGCAGAATATTCGAAGATGCTAAAAAAGCCGAAGAAGCTACAACCAAAAAGTCACCAGAAGCATCAGCAAAAAGATCAACAAGAAAGGCTAAAGGAAATATTGAAAAAACAACACTTGGAGATATCTCCGATTTAGCAGCCTTAAAAACTGAGATGGAGGAAAACCAGAAAAAAGTTAAAAAATCTGAAAAAACAGATAAAACTGAAAGTTCTGTGAAATCTGAAAAATCAGAAAATATTGAGATATCAGAAAAGCCTGAAAAAGTTGTTAAGGCTGAAAAAGCAGAGATATCTGATAAACCAGTAAAAATTGAAAAGGCAGTTAATGCTGAAAAAGCGGAGATATCTGATAAACCAGTAAAAACTAAAAAGGCAGTTAAGGCTGAGAAAGCTGATAAACCTTTAAAATCAGTGAAAGCTGAAAAAACAGCTAAAGCTGAAAAATCTGAGAAATTAAGTAAGGCTGTAAAAACGACCAAATCTAAGAAAACTGAGTAATCTGAATATCAAATTCTAAAATTAAATAAAATGGAATTCAAGATTGAAAAACTGGAGAGTCATACATTAATACAGGTTCTTGAAGAGAAGCTTGACACTCATGTTGCTCCTTCATTGAAATCAGAACTCGTCTTGATTTCAGGTAACGGAGAGAAAAATATTATTCTCGACCTGAGTAATTGTCGCTATTGCGATTCATCCGGTTTAAGTGCAATTCTTGTAGCCAACCGCCTATGTAAAAATGCTGGTGGTAAATTTGTACTTACTGGATTAAACGATGCTGTGGAACGTCTTATAATTATTTCACAACTGGATACTGTTTTGAATATCACTGAATCGGTAAACGAAGCAGTAGAAATGATTTTAGAAAGCGGTAAAAAATAGTTCAATGTATTAAACAAAAATGTCATTTACAGTAACGATATTAGGTAGTAGTTCAGCACTGCCTACTTCGAAAAGATTTTTAAGCGCTCATCTTGTCAATCATGATGAGCGCTTTTTTTTAATTGACTGCGGTGAAGGTACCCAACTTCAATTACGCCGGTTTAAGAAGAAAACAGCCCGGATTAATAATATTTTTATAAGTCATTTACACGGCGATCATGTTTATGGTCTCTTTGGATTAATTTCTTCTTTATCAATGCTGGGTCGAAAAAATGTACTTAATATTTATGCCCATCCAAAACTTGAAGAAGTTCTAAATGACCACTTTCGATATTTTGAAACAGATTTGATTTATCCTTTAAAATTTCATCCATTTGGAGCGAAAAAATCACTTACTCTTTATGAGGATGATAAGCTTGAAGTGTTGTGCATTCCTCTAAAACATAGAATTCCGTGTTCGGGATTTATATTTAGGGAGAAGGTTAAGCTGTTAAATGTCAAAAAAGAAATGATTCAATATTATAATATAGGTATTAAAGATATTATCAATATTAAAAATGGCAGCGACTTTGAAACAATAGAAGGGAAAATTATTCCTAATGAAAAGTTAACTTATCTGCCAAAACCACCTAAAGCTTATGCTTATATTACAGACACTAAAGCCACTGATTCGATTGTTCCTTCTATAAAAAATATCGATTTACTATATCATGAAGCGACTTTTATGGATGATGATGCCAAACTTGCTAAAATCACTTATCACTCGACTGCGGCACAAGCAGCAAAACTAGCAAAAACTGCAAATGTGAAAAGACTTGTTTTGGGACATTTCTCATCAAGATATAAACATGAAGAAAAATTTCTTGAAGAAGCAAGTGCCATTTTTCAAAATACTATTTTAGCTGAAGATGGAATGGAAATCGAGATTTAAATGGAAACCAGAGTCCGGAAATTGTAAACTACAAACATGAAATTATTAACTTTGAACTTTGAATTTTGAACTTTAAACCAATAGTAGTGTCTGAAAAAATAATAATCCTTGATTTTGGATCACAATATACCCAGCTGATAGCGCGCAAGGTTCGTGAATTGAATGTATACTGTGAAATACATCCCTTTAATAAAAAAGCAGTAATAGATTCAGAAGTAAAAGGTTTGATACTTTCAGGAAGTCCTTCGTCTGTGCGTGATATTAATGCACCTTTTCCCGATTTATCCTCAATTAAAGGAAACCTTCCTATACTTGGTATTTGCTATGGTGCTCAATATATTGCCCAATCATCAGGCGGAGAAGTATTGCCTTCCAAAACCCGGGAATATGGCCGTGCCAACCTTTCATTTGTAGATAATAGCAATCCCCTGTTCAAAGATATCAACAAGGGCACACAGGTTTGGATGTCTCATGGCGATACGATAACGAAAATACCAAAATCATTTAAAATCATTGGCAGCACTGATGATGTGAAAGTCGGAGCGTTTGTGACAGAAGGAGAGAATACTTACGGCATACAATTTCATCCTGAAGTTTATCATACAACCGAGGGTAATATATTGCTAAAAAATTTCCTCGTAGATATTTGCGGATGCAAGCAAACATGGACGCCAGCTTCTTTTGTTGAAGCAACTGTAGCGGAAATAAAAAGCAAAATTGGCAATGATAAAGTTATTTTAGGTTTGTCCGGTGGTGTTGATTCTTCTGTTGCTTCTTTACTATTACACAAAGCGGTTGGTAAAAATCTTACTTGTATTTTCGTAGACAATGGATTACTTAGAAAAAATGAATTCGTGACTGTTTTATCTTCCTATAAGGATTTGGGGTTAAATGTTGTAGGCGTTGATGCAAAAGATAAATTTCTAAATGAATTAAAAGGAATTTCAGAGCCTGAACAAAAAAGAAAGATTATTGGCCGCTGCTTCATTGAAGTTTTTGAAGCAGAAGCTCGAAAAATAAAAGATGCCAGATGGCTTGGACAAGGTACTATTTATCCTGATGTTATCGAATCGGTATCCGTTAACGGACCATCTGCAACAATCAAATCTCATCATAATGTTGGCGGATTACCTGAGAAGATGAACCTTAAAGTTATTGAGCCACTGCGCCTTCTATTTAAAGATGAAGTACGGCGCGTTGGCCGAACATTGCAGCTTCCTCCTCAATTTTTAAACAGACATCCTTTTCCTGGCCCCGGATTGGCAATTAGAATAATCGGGGACATTACTCCTGAAAAAATTGCCATTTTACAAGAAGTAGATAATATTTTTATCGAAGGACTCAAATCATCAAATTTATACAATTCTGTTTGGCAAGCGGCAGCTATATTACTTCCAATACAATCTGTAGGCGTAATGGGAGATGAACGTACATACGAAAATGTGGTAACCTTACGCGCTGTAACTTCTACCGATGGTATGACTGCGGACTGGTCACATTTGCCATATGACTTCCTGGCAAAAGTTTCAAATGAAATTATTAACAAAGTCAAAGGTGTAAACAGGGTTGTTTACGATATAAGCTCCAAACCTCCCGCAACCATTGAGTGGGAATAAATACCCCATCATCATTTTCAATGTCGTTATAATATTTTTTTGAAATTATTAATTTCTTATCTTTATTGTAATTATTCGGATAATATAACTATGAATACTTTTTGCTTTTTAACATTAATTTGAGCTTTTTGCATAATAGCTAAACAAAAATCAACCTTAGTAATACAGGAACATGAACTTTAAGTATAATTGTCTGTTTTATAAACTTAAATAGAATTAAATTTTAAAATAGTTTTCTTAACTTAAAATTATTGACATATGAGAATTAAATTAATTGCCTTTTATTTCCTGACAGTTTGCTTTGCATTAACAACAAAATCGCAAAACATACAACCAGCCTACCGTATAGTGAATAAAATTCATCTTGAAGGTGAAGCAGGTTGGGATTACCTATACTCCGACGACCTGTCCGGAAGGCTTTATGTATCACATGGAACTATTGTACAGGTTGTAAACACGAAAACCGATTCGTTAGTTGGAACTATTACCGGATTAAAAGGTGTACATGGGATAGCAATAGCATCCGACCTTAATAAAGGATTTATCAGTAACGGAAGAGATTCGTCAGTAACGGTTTTCGATACAAAATCATTACAAGTAACCACTAAAATTATTGTCACGGGTCAAAACCCTGATGCAATTTTATTTGATCCTTTTAGCAAAAAGGTTTTTACATTCAATGGACGAAGTTCAAATGCCACGGTAATCAATGCCGAAACAAATCAAATAATTGCAACTATTGCATTAGATGGAAAACCGGAATTTTCGGTTTCAGATGGAAAAGGAAAAGTATTTGTCAATATTGAAGATAAAAGCAAAATTTGTGTAATTAATTCTTCAACTTTAAAAATAGAAAATACATGGCCTCTAACACCGGGAGAAGGGCCATCCGGATTGGCACTTGACAATGATGCTCATCGTTTATTTAGCGTTTGCGGCAATAAAACTATGGTAGTTATGGATGCCGAAACAGGTAAAATTATTTCAACATTGCCCATTGGCGAAAGAGTAGATGGTACTGCATTCGATCCAGAGTTAAAATGTGCTTACAGTTCAAATGGAGAAGGTACATTAACCGTTGTAAAAGAAGAAAACAAAGATTTATTCGCTGTTTTAAAAACCGTGCAGACACAAAAAGGTGCAAGAACCATTGCAGTAAACAGGGTCACCCATCATGTCTATTTACCTACAGCTGATTTTGAGCCAATTTCTCAAAACGATCAAGGTAACTCTAGATTCAGGCCTAAGATAATCCCCGGTACTTTTGTTGTTTTAGATATTGTACCTTAGAACAATAATTTCTTCTATTCAAACTTTGCAAACTCAAAGGCAGTGAATCTGGCAGGTTTTCCTCGAAAAGTCCTGCTGTTTGCTTGTTTGCTATAGGGACAATCATAGGTTTTCTCATACATTCGGGACTGACTAAAATCTATTCCTAATGAATTAATATGTCATAAAGCATAAATTAACGCTTATTTCGACGTATATTTGCCCCTTTAAATAAACTTTGTCATTAATTACGAGTTTACCATATAGCAATTCTAATCCATATATTATGTACTTCTGGTTAAGAGCAAAAATAAAAATACCGCATTTATGAAAACCGTTCGGAAAATTCTATTACGAATTGGGGATAGCTTCTTAACATATTCAATACACTAATATAGATAAAATTGACTAAAGCTAAAATGCTTTAACTGTGGTTTAAAGTATTAATTAATTTGTTTACATATTAAATATATTAATTAATATAAATTGTAAACAAATAGCAACATTAATAATAGGAAAGGATAATAAGATGCAAGAAAGAAAGACGAATAATTTTAAATCACCTGATATAACTAAGCTGCAGGAAGTTGTAATAGATGACAGGACGAAAATATATGTTGCAGTTGGAATGGATCCGGATGAAGCCCGTAGTCGCTATAAATCCAGATTAGAGACAAAAGGTAAAGCTATTTATGCCAGCAGAAAACCGGTTATAACTTAATAGAGAGAAATGCTAAACATAAATACAGGAGTCTGTATCTTCATACTAAACTCTGTCAGTTCGCAAAAAGGCTAATCTGACAGAGTTTAAAAAATACCTGAAAGTGATGACTAATAAATGAACTATTCATCACCGAATTTCAGAAACAAGTTTTTTTTATAAAATCATTGTGATGACTGCCTCAGCCGGACTTTTAATTTCAATGCTTTTCCTTCAACCCAAAGTTGCATTATTTGTTCGGTATCTTTCAGATTAAGAATGACCACTGCAATTTTCCCATCTGGATTGATAAATGCAGTGGCAATAAAATCATCGCTGCTTGAAGTGCATGCAATCCGTTTGGCACCTGGTTTGATAAATCTTGAAAATTGTCCGAATGTATAGTGAGGCGGGTTAAATATAATTTCACCTGTCCGTAAATCAGCCGTGATAATATTTGATCCGTGCTGGACGCCAGCATGACGGGGGCCGCCATTCTGATCGAGAAGCAAGGTTCCAGAACGTATATCCATTGGCCCAATTGTTTAAATCCATGATCATATTCTTCGCAATACGGATTGCAGATGACCACGATCCATCCATTCCCGCTTCAGTATATAAAAGTTTTTTATCCGGAAACGCATCATGAACCATGCCGGACATTTTCGAAATGTTCACCGACATACCAATGAAATGCTGTTCCCCAAATATATTGAGATGCTTGAGGATCTTCGTAAGCGACTTCTGCACGTTGATACATAATTCCACGATTATGGTCCCAGATCATGAGTTTAAGATCGGATAATCCATTTTTTTTAAATGCCGGTCCTAGATAATCGCGTACAAAATCTTTTTCTTCTGTGGCAGTATAAATGCACGATTCCCATACCTGGGTTGCGAGTGCCTCATTTTGAACCGTTACACCCCACATAGGAATTCCTGCTGCCTGATAGGCTTTAATGTATTTAACAAAATAATTTGCCCAGGTTTGATAAGTATTCCAATTTGAGTTTTCCGCCATGAAGCATCTCATTGTTCGTTTTCATCCACGCAGGAGGACTCCAGGGTGAAGCAAAAATTTTGATGTTTCCTTTTGCAGTTTCCTGAGCCCTTTTCATAAAAGGTATTCGATATTTCAGATCATGCTCAATCGTAAAATTTTTCAGTTCCTTATCTCCTGCCACATCATCATACGTATACATCTCATCCGAATAGTCGCAGCTATGAATCGTCGTACGGCATAAGGTATATGCATTCCCTTCCAGAGGATCAAAACATGCCTTTAATACCTTTTCCTGCGACTCTTTGGGCAGCTTGCCAAACGTAACCGCGGCTGCATCTGTAAATGCCCCGCCGAAACCTTCGATGACCTGGAAGGATTTGTGTCTATCGATTATGATCGTCGGATAATTTTCATCAGGTTGTTCCAGGGATTCAAAAGCAGTGAATCCGCAATCTGCTAATAGTTGTCCTGTGGACTTTGCGGTGATGTAAATCTCAGCTTCTTTTATATCCTTTTGTTGACAATAAGACGGCAAAACAAAAATGCCCAACATAACTCCGATAAAAAAGAAAAGCCATAATTTAATTTCAAATAACATGATAAGTGTTCTCATAAATTTCCTCCAAATAGTTGTTTAGTTGTTTAGTAATTTAATAGATTAAGTTTTATATAGAATAAATTGATATTACAAATATCTGTAAATTATTCAATTCCATATATATTTTCAACCCCAAGTTCAAGAAAAATATTTGGAAATCTGTTTTCAAATTAAACTATTAACACAAATTTAACAACATTTGGCTACAAACGCTGACGCGCGTTTGTGAAGCTGTATAAAAATGGATTTTTTATGTCATTCTCCGAAAGATGGAATGACAATTATTGTAGCATGGAGTTCATTTTTACACAACCTCTGTAACGCATGTATTTTCATTAATGCAAGTATTGGGTGAAACACTCGTTGCAAACGAACGTTCCGAAGACCCTGCTAGAAACAAAAATTACATTTAAGTTATCTATTCATTAGACATCGGATACTGAAACCTTCTCTTCCGCCATTTTCAAAACCAATAAAACTAATTCCATCAAATAAAGAAGGACATAAAGGAACTGTGATATAATATATATCACTCCCTACAGTATCTATGTCAAATTCTGTGGTGCCATAAAATGCCACATCACCAAAGCCTTCAAATTCACCTGTTGGCCTTCGATATCCGCCAGGTAATGCTGTAAAACCACTTTTATTACTTGATTTATTTTTAAAAACTGTATCACTGGTAGGATAAACAACTGTTATATCATGCCAATGAACATCACCTGAATCAAGTAATTCTATACTATTGCCATATATACTTGCTGTATTTGTTATAAGTGTATTAAAATCCCCTTCACTTGGCACATGCCATCCTGTTGGACATATTCCACGTTCATCAGTAGTCACATACCATGTATATAACCGTCCGTATAGTGCTAAATTAGCATTATTTCCATTTACAGGCCACTGATACTTTGGTTCAGTAACGTAAGATATATCTGATGAAGTTGTAAGAATTTCATCACCGTTATTATAATGGGATACTTTTAAATTTTCTTTCATCCATATTTGGTTGCCAATATCAATTGCATTATATGTATTACCTTCGTTGTCCTTAACAGTTGAACTGAATGTAGTAAAACTTATGATGTTGCTATATGCCATTCCTGCAGCATTAATTGCAAATGCCCTGATATAATAAGTCGTACTTGGTTTTAGTCCAGAAAAAGAAAATGTATAATTACTAGTGTAATAATCGATACGTATATTTTCATCATTAATATTGGGTTCCGGGGAAGTACTCCAGCAAATACCATACTGGGAAATGTATTCTCCTTTCTTAGATGTAGCGGAGATAGTACATAAAGCTGAATGTATGCAAATATTATAAACACTGTCGGTAGCAACAGTTGGCAAGGACGGCGGTGTTGGTTTCTGTGTATTATCCTCCTTCTTACATGATTGAAGAAAAATGCATACTATAGTTGTAATGAGTATTGTAATTTGAATATAGGTTTTCATATAATTTTTTTTTAAAAGTTTCACAACTGACATAAAAAATTTAAATTATTATTTTATATAGGTTTGGGTCACTCTTTTTAAACGAATTTTATTTTTTAATAAATCTATCACTATAAATTCTATCGTTTGAAAAAACAAAAATACTGTAAACTCCCGGTTTAAGTTTAGCTACATTAATTTCAAAACTATTATTGAATGTTTTATTAAAAGACAGTACAATTTTTCCGGTATTATCGAATATCCTTATCGCATTTCCCTTATTTACTTTTAAATTCAATATTTTACTACAGGGATTAGGACTAATTTTTAAGCTTTCTGAATAAGATTGTGTTTTCAGCGCCGATACTCCTGATTTTGAGTATCTAAATATGGTATTGTATCCGACAGCGATACCTAATGTATCATTTACAAATTTTATACACTGCAAGTCATTGGTAGTTATTGATTCATTTGTCCATGAATTACCACCATTTGTTGTTTTGATTAAAGCACCATTGTTTCCACATATATAACCAATTGTATCATTAATAAAATAGACTGAATTCAGTACTTTTGTAGTAGGACTTGACAGAGCTTTCCAATTTTCGCCATAATCATTAGTTTTAATAATATTTCCTGCCCAACCGACAGCATAGCCAATGCTATCCGAAGGGAAAAATACACTAAAAGTTTGATTATTATTTGGTGCTGATTTTGGCTCCCATGACAACCCTGCATTAGTTGTTTTTGCAATAAATGATTCGCTGCTGAAAAACCACCTACGCAATAACCTGTATCACGGTTAGTAAAAAATACAGAATATAAATCTGAACCAATAGATGGATTGGTAATGTTCCACCTGTGATTACTATACTTCATGATCAATCCATTTGTACCGACTATATACCCCGAATCCTTTGGATTAAAATACATACCAAATATATAGTTGCTGATATCAATGGTTGTGTCAATACTCCAAGTATTTCCACCATTAATTGTTTTAATTATTGTATCCCCACCTGCAGCAAAGCCTGTATTATTATCAACAAATACTATTGATTCCAATTCATATTTTATATTTGATGTTAAAGAATCCCAAGTTAGACCACCGTTTATTGTCCTCAAAATTCTTCCATCAGTCCCACAAATAAAACCTGTATCAACCGAAGGAAATGCTACAGATAAGAAACGTACATTATCTGAATAGGGATATGTAATTTCTTTCCAGTTTTGACCATTTGCATAAGAATAAATGCAAGCTAAAAACATTAGTAGAGTATAGGTTTTCTTTTTCATAAAATAAAGGGTTTAAAGCTTAAAAAATTTTAGTTTCTATAAAGTAAATTTATTTCTTGTTTATTTCGGGCTTTGGGTAAATCTCTACAAACTAGCGCTA
>CAWKPE010000006.1:0-4144 GCA_963851385.1 uncultured Bacteroidota bacterium
ATGGGAAGCTTATTATAACATAGGGAATCTATATAATACATTGCAAAAGTATCAGGAGGCAATATTAAATTTTAATAAAGCAATTGAATTATTTCCTGAAAATTCCAATATTTATGTTAACCGGGGAATTTCATTCCAAAGTATAAATAAACCTGCTGAGGCTTTGAAGGATTTTAACAAAGCCATTGAATTATCACCCAACTATTATGCCTTCGTGAACAGGGCAAATTTTAAATTAAATTCAGGCGACTTAAAAGGGGCAATTAATGACTATTCTAATGCAATTACATTAAACCCGAATGACTACAGATTATACCATAATAGAGGAGTAGCATATTTTAGGAATAATCAATATAAAGAAGCTATTGCTGATATGGATACGGAAATAAATTTAACTTCAAATAACGCGTTAGCTTATTATTTCAGGGGAATGAGCAAAATAAACCTGAAAATGAAAGACGATGGTTGTTCAGATTTGCTTCTATCAGGCAAATTAGGCTTTTCATTGGCTCGCGAACAATACAAAATGCAATGTGGTGGTTCTAAATAATTGAATTATGAGATTATTTTTGGAATTCATTTAACGTTGTTTTCAGACAATTATAGAGTTTTGTTATTTGATAGATAAACGTTGCCAACAATGCGTATAATCTATAAGGGTGGAGTGGGTTTGGCAAAGTCGATGCTTTCTTTTACATTTGGATTTCGTTAAGTAAAAACTTGCTTTTTATCCCGTTCAAAAATAGCAGTAAACATAAATACATAACATTAAATTTTTAAACGATATGAAACCAGGCATTCGAATTTTCCTTTTCATTTTGCTTTCGGAACTCCAGTTTCTTCATCAAGCATTGATAGCTCAGGAAAAAGGTAAAAACTATTCAGTTTTAGTTACTAAAAGTTTTATTAAGAGAATACCTGATCCTGATAGTATCCATTGGATTGGACAGCTAACAGTTTTAGCTGGCAGGCCGGATACATTATGTTTGCTATGGAAAAGATGTGGCGCTCAACAGGCGATTCAGCCTATTTCAATTATATCAAAAAATATGTTGATCAACATGTTGATAATAAGGGTAATGTGCCTGGGTTTAGTAATAAAGCATTGGATAATTTTCTTCCCGGGTATGCCATCATTTTTATGTATGAACAAACCAAAAATGACAAATACAAAATAGCAGCTAAAAAAGTTCGGGAAGGATTCATAAATTATCCACGCAATAGCGATGGAAGCTTCTGGCATGCCGACTGGGCCAAACATCAATTATGGGTTGATGGTGTTTTTATGGGACAAATGTTCCTTGCCAGGTATGGAAGTGTAATTGGCGATAGTGCCTATGCTTTCGGTGAAGTCACTAAACAAATGAAACTGGCCATTAAACATTGTCTGAAGCCAAACGGACTTTTGCTCCATGGCTGGGACGAATCGAAAAAAGCAAATTGGGCAAATAAAGAAACCGGCTTAGCCTCTGAAGTATGGAGCGAAGGGCTTGGCTGGTATGCAGTTTTAATGGCAGACGTATTTGATTATTTACCCAAATATAATCCGGATTATCCATATCTCGTGTCAGTGCTTCAAAAACTTTGTAAAGGATTAAAAGATGCTCAGGACCCTAAAACTGGAATGTGGTGCCAGGTAGTTGATAAATGTGACCAACCCGGGAATTGGAACGAAACTTCAGGAACCGGAATGTATTTATACCTGTTGAAAAAATCAATTGATAAAGGTTTTATAAGCTCAAATGATTATTCTTCAACTGTAAAAAAGGCTTACGAAGGAATAATCAAAAAAACCAGTATTAGCGAAAAAGGATTTATTGATCTGATTGATTGCAGCAGTATTGGAATTCAAAACAATTATCTGGAGTATATTTCGCAACCAAAAGAAGTAAGTACATTTGCTTCGTTTGGATCGTTTATCATTGGTACTTCTATTATGGAGATGCCAAAGAGAAAGTAAAGAGGATTATTGAAATGAGTTATCGTTTGAAAAAATTCCCGCCATGTGAAATGGATTATATGATTTTACCTCACATAACGGGAATTAATTTGAAAGATTATCTGGAAGTTTTAATATATTGCTTCAGTCTTTCGACATATTTTTCAAAAGATTTTATGCCGGTTTTCGTAATTTTCAATGAAGTATTTTGATAATTCTTTTTAAAAGATTTAACAACTTCAATATATCCTGCTTCCTGTAATTTCTTAATCTGAATACTTATGTTACCAGACGTTGCATTGGTTGTCTCCTTTATATAATTAAAGTCAACTTCTTCGTTTGTTAATAACATTGATACAATTGCAAGACGCAGTTGTGAATGTAATATGGGATCTAAATCTTTGTACATGGCAATTAGTCTTTACTATATTTAAGCATATATCCTGGAACCAAGTAGCCTGCAACAATTGAAGCAGCAGTCAGGAATCAATTGGTAATCACTTTGGATAAATACAGATGATATTACCTGCCAGCCAAAAGATGGTTCCTCCAAACATTAATGGTTTAAATTTAATTATATAACCAGTCATAAATGTCGATAAGCCAATAATAATAAGTATAATGGGAGCAGGATAAAAATGTAGCTTATAGGAAATGAAGCAACCTATTGTAATAGCTATAGCATTGGTATACCACAATGCTTTTATAATACTTCCTATTTGGCTCTTAACCTTTTCAAATTCTTTTCATTTTTTTTGCATGAGCCATATTGATAATAAATCCAATAAAAACAGGAATAATCCATGCCATCCAGGCTCCTAAAGTTAATGTATTTGTATTGATGAATACTACACAAATATCTTGATTAAGAAAAAACAAGCAAGCGAAGCAAATACCGTGACCCAACCCCAAAGGATAAAAAAGAAACTTGCGATTTTGATATTTCTGCGTGTTTTGGCAATAATTTGACTAATCAATTGAAGACTTTCTTCAGGTGTAAATTCTTTTTCAATATTTTCCATGGTATTAAATATTTTAAATTATAAATAAGACACAAATATAAATAAGTTTAAATATAAACCAAATATTTTAACATTTATTTTTTGAGAAGATGCAAATGGGGTAGATGTATATTGTGAGGTTGTAAGAGAAGAAAGTTATAAAGTTTTAAATATGTTATTTCCTGTTTTCAATCTCCTGTATTTATCTTTCAGTCTGTCTGCCGTCTTTTGTTATCTGTCGATTATTATTTAATTTTCTCTATATTATAAGGAGTAATCTGATAAACATAGTAATTTAACCAATTTGAAAAAAATAAATTGGCATGACCTACGCCAGGTAACCAATGGTGCTTTTTCGGGGTTATTGTTCAGGAAAATAGTTTTTACGGAACATCAATATTCATACCTTTATTAATATCGCGAAAATATTCGGTTTTCAAAGAGTATATGGATCATATTCAAAATGACCTGTAACAAAAATTCGTCGTCCATTCGTTTGCCATTACAATATAAACTCCGGCTTCTTCAGATTCTGTAATATTTCAATGTCCCTGACTTTATCAATATCTGTACGCTTAATTTCTGTATGCCTTGAATGCGGTGCCATAAAAATATCATCAAAACCTCTTACTAAAGGGAGTTTAGTGTTAAGTGACTTTATGCTTAAATACACCAAACATTTTTGAAGGAATTTATATTTGGGCACATTATAAAAATGATAAAGTCCTGCTTGGGCTGCCCAGCAGATAAACAAAGTTGAAGTAACATGGTGGGTTGTCCAGTCCATGATTTCTTTTATTTCATTCCAATAAGTCACTTCTTCAAACTCCAGATGTTCAATTGGTGCGCCGGTAATAATCATTCCATCGAATTTCTCATTTTTATTTCATCAAAACTTTTATAAAAATTCTTTTAAATGTTCTTCAGGAGTATTTTTTGACACATGACTTGCAATATGCAAAAGTTCTAGTTCAATCTGTAACGGATTATTTGAAAGCATCCTGATAAGTTGTGTTTCAGTTGTTTGTTTAATTGGCATCAGGTTCAGAATAGCAATCTTCAATGGTCTGATATCCTGATGTGTGGCCCTGCTTTCATCCATCACGAAAATATTCTCTTCTTTCAGAATATTAATTGCAGGTAATTTATCAGGGACATTAATTGGCATAACTTAATAATATAGTGTAAAGTAAATAATGATATT
>CAWKPE010000007.1:0-78814 GCA_963851385.1 uncultured Bacteroidota bacterium
TAGATAAAAATTCATATAAAAAGTATAAAGATTTTATAAAGAAATGAAATAGCTAAGTTGTTTTGTCGAACTTTGAATCAAGACTAAAGATATTGCTTAGTTTTATTCGCTGCTCTTCTTAATGTCTTCAAATTTTTTTCATTTTCCCAGGTAATTTTTTTTATTTATTTTTTTAAGATAAGTATTCTTGAGCTTATCAAAAGAAATGAATTTTTAATTTTATCAGTTTGATTGTAATAATTAAAAATAATATCTTCGGTCTTTAATGGATAAAGTAAGGAAATATCAATTATCTTTAAACGATGCAGGTTTATTATGATATTGATGAAGTCGGGAAAATTAAAAATCCTGTGATCACTACAGGTATTTTTGATGGTGTTCATATAGGTCATAAAGCTATACTTAACCGATTGAAAAAAAATGCAAAAGAAATCAATGGTGAAACTGTCATTATAACTTTTCATCCTCATCCACGTGCTGTTCTTTATCCGAAAACAAAAGGGAAAAATTTGAAATTAATATACTCCCGGGACGAAAAAATTCAGCTCTTGCAGGATATGGGTATTGACCATCTGATTATACTGTCGTTTACAAAAGAATTTGCAGCAACTACTTCGCAGCAATTTGTCAAAGAAATTCTTGTGAACAAACTTAAAGCTAAAAAAGTAGTTGTCGGATTCAATCATCAGTTTGGTCATTTGAAAACCGGGAACTATGCATTCCTGAAAAAAATGGGAAAAGAATTTGATTTTGAAGTTGAAGAAATTCCTGCGCAGGAGCTGGAAAACGAGACCATCAGTTCGACCCGCATACGTTATGCATTAATTGATGGAAATATTCAACGTGCAAATGCCTATCTTGACCATTATTATAGTGTAAGGGGAATTCTAAAAAAAGGAGATAAAAATTTTGGTCTTATTGGATTTCCAATGTATATAGTAATTCCTTTTGACAACAGTACTAAACTTTTTCCACCATCCGGCATATATGCAATTTCAGCTGACTCTACTAACAACCATTTGCGGGGAATGCTTATGATTTCAACATACGCTGATACTCCTATCAAACGTAAAGAACGACTTATTGAAGTACATTTTTTTAAATCAAATGAAATGAATTTTGCCGGAAAAACTATTTCTATTAATTTCCATAAAAGAATCAGGAAACATCTCAGTTTTATTTCTGCAGAAAAACTAAGAGCACAGTTAATAAGTGACAAAAGTAAAATTGAAGAACTAATCTTTTAATTTTTAAATAAACTGAAAAATAAATGCCAATAGAATTTTTCAGATTGCTGAATTAATTGTCATTTGAAATAATAATCATTTTCTGCAGCTTAATAAAATGTTAAGTTCTTTCTTTTCTGTGCATAAAAAACAAAAAGAAATTATCTTTGTTATAAGAATAACATTAAAAGTTTCACTTAAATAAATTCTTATGATAGCGCTGGTGAAACAAATCATAGACAGGTTTGGCAAAAACCGCAATCGTTTAATGGACATTTTAATTGATATCCAGGCTGAACTTGGATATATTTCCCAGGAAGCAACTATTCAAATTGCTCATGAATTAGGTATTTCTAAGGTTGATGTTGAACAAACTATTTCTTTTTATCACTTCCTTTCACAGAAGCCAACCGGAAAATTTTCAATTTATTTGAATAACAGTGTTGTCGCCAACATGATGGGACGCTCTGAAATTGTTGAAGCCTTAGAACAGGAAGCTGGATGCAAATTCGGCGAAGTATCAGGAGACGGACTGATAGGATTGTTCAATACTTCCTGTATTGGAATGAACGATCAGGAACCGGCTGCAATTATAAATGGACATGTTTTTACCAAACTTACTCCTTTCAGAGTCAAAGAAATTATTAAAGATATCAAAAAAGGTAAAAGCCTCAACGATCTGATTGTTGAAAGTTATGGTGACGGAATGAATAATACAGAGCTCATCAAAGCAATGGTCTATAACAATATTCGCAAAATCGGCCCAGTGCTTTCTGACGATTATAAACCCGGCATTGTCATTTGGGAAATTCTTCCTAAAATGACACCTGAGAATGTTTTGGAACAGGTCAAACTTTCTAACATTCGAGGACGTGGTGGCGCAGGATTTCCAACCGGACTAAAATGGGAATTTTGCAGAAAAGCTAAAGGAGAAAAAAGATATATTTTCTGTAATGCTGATGAAGGTGAACCAGGTACATTTAAGGACCGTGTTATACTTACGGAGAGACCTAAATTACTGTTCGAAGGAATGGTAATTGCCGGATATGCCGTTGGTGCTTCAGAAGGAATTCTTTATGTTCGATATGAATACAAGTATTTGCAAAACTATCTTGAAGACATACTCCAAGGTGCTCGTGATCGAAACCTGTTAGGTAAAAACATTGGAGGTATCCAAGGATTTGATTTTGATATTCGCATTCAATTTGGCGCCGGTGCTTATGTGTGTGGAGAAGAATCTGCTTTGATTGAAAGTGCAGAAGGTAAGCGCGGAGAACCTCGTGACAGGCCTCCATTCCCGATTGAAGTCGGCTATCTTGGAATGCCAACTGTAGTAAATAATGTAGAAACCTTTTGTTCGGTTGTTAAAATATTGCTAAATGGTGGTGAATGGTACCGCTCATTTGGCACAAAAGATTCGACAGGAACAAAATTGATCAGCATAAGCGGCGATTGCAAATATCCCGGTGTCTACGAAATAGAATGGGGTTTCAATGTCAATGATATTATATCTATGACTGGTGCCGATGAAGTTCAGGCAGTTCAGGTTGGCGGACCATCAGGAACTTTGATTGCTCAAAATGAATTTAACAGGACTCTTAGCTTCGAAGATCTTTCAACAGGTGGTTCAATCATTATTTTTGGGAATCACCGAAATTTGTTAAAGGATGTAGTTCTTAACTTCATGGAATTCTTTATTGAAGAATCTTGTGGCTCCTGTGTGCCATGCAGGACAGTTCCTTCATTTATGCGTGACAAGCTGGTAAAAATTCTGAATGGTCATGGTGTTAAAAAAGATATTGATGATTTTATAGATTGGGGTAAATCAATGAAAATAAATCGTTGTGGATTGGGGCACACTGCAGCAAATCCAATTCTTAGTAGTATAAAAAATTTCAGAAAGCTTTATGATGATTTAATACATAAGGATTCTGACTATGAAAGTGGATTTGATCTTGCATTAGCCGAAGCAGACGCAGCTGAATATACTCATAGAAAGGTAGATGATAAAGGGTAAAAGGATACAGGATACATGATACATGATACCTGATATCGAAACTTGGAAATTGAGAATTGAAAATTGAAAATTGAAAAATTAAAACTGTAAAATAAAGCCTAATGTCAATAGCCTAAAAACTTAAAATATTAAATTTTGAACTTTGAACTAAGCAAATTTATTGGAGAACCTCCAAGCCACTTTAAACTTTAAACTGATTCCATGTCTGAAGTAATTAAATTTTTTATCGATGGGAAAGAATGTCTTTCGGAAAAGGGCAAATATCTTGTAGACGCTGCACAAGAAAATGGCATTTATATACCCACACTATGCAATATTAAAGGTGTCAAACCTCGAGGAGCTTGCAGAGTTTGCAATGTAAAGGTTAATAATAAGTTTATGACTGCATGTACAACACCTGTTTCCGATGGAATGGATGTTCAAAATCTTACTGAAGAAATTGAAGAAATCAGGAAATCCATTATTGAAATTCTTTTTGTTGAAGGCAATCATTTTTGTCCATCTTGCGAAAAGAGCGGAAATTGTGAATTGCAGGCACTTGCTTATCGTTATAGAATAATGGTTCCGCGATTTCCTTATCAATTTGCAATAAGAGATGTTGATGCCACTCATCCTCTTATCATTAAAGATCATAATCGTTGCATACTATGTAAACGATGTGTAAGAGTTATAAAAGACGCTAATGGTCGTAGTATTTTTGCTTTTAAGCGTCGAGGCCCTAAGCTCGAAATAAGTATTGATCCCGAATTGGCTCACGCCCTTACTGAAGAATTAGCCCAGAAAGCTGTTGATATATGTCCGGTTGGCGCAATACTTCCCAGGGAAAAAGCTTTCAGAGTTCCTATCGGACAAAGAAAATACGATAAAAAACCTATAGGTAATTAGAGTTCAAAATTAATTTGGAACCCGGATACCGATTACTTGGAAGAGATAAATTTTGTAAGCAGAAAGAAAAATGATTTAAGAACAAAGAATGCTGATTTTTGATTTATGAAGAGAAAGATTCGATAGTACAAGTTAGTGCAGCCAAAAAACTTCTGAAATCAAAATTCGTTGATCCTTGTTCTTAAATCAAAATAAAAAACTTATTAACAGATAATATAAGTTTACAAATTAAGGTCAACCTTAGTTGTGAAATGACAAATTATAAACCAATGTCGTTTATTTACGCTTAAGTCACCCTTCGATAAGCTCAGGATGACTTTGCAACTGTGTCATACTGAGCTTGTCGAAGTATGGCACACTAACATAATTTCTTAACTATACGACATTGAATTATAAACTTTAAACCTAGTTCACATGGCAAAAAAAATAATAGCTACCACTTCACTTGCAGGATGCTTCGGGTGTCACATGTCATTCCTGGATATTGATGAACGCATCCTGGATTTAATAGAATTGGTAGAATTCAATAAATCACCTGTTGACGATATTAAAGTTTTTACAAAAAAATGTGACATAGGACTCATTGAAGGTGGCTGTTGTAATAGTGAAAATATTCATTTATTACGCGAGTTTAGGAAAAACTGTAAAGTTCTTGTGTCACTTGGAGAATGCGCCATTATGGGAGGTCTGCCCGCACTTAGAAATGGCATATCTATCAAAGAATGTTTTGATGAAGCATATTTGAAAGGCCCTACTGTTCAGGCTAACGATGAACACATTATTCCCAATGATGAGGAATTACCTATCATTCTTGACAAAGTATATCCTTGTCACGAAATAGTAAAAATTGATTTTTTTATTCCCGGCTGTCCGCCAAGAGCTGATCTTATTTGGGATGCTTTGGTCGCATTAGTAAAAGGGAATGAACTGGAACTTCCATATGAAGTATTTAAATACGATTAAATTGCTGATTTATTTTTAAATATCCATGGCAAACAAAATTACAATAGAACCGGTAACAAGGGTTGAAGGGCACGGAAAGGTGACTATCCATCTTGACGATGAAGGAAAGGTAGAACAAACCCGTCTTCATATAGTTGAATTCAGAGGATTCGAGCGGTTTATACAAGGGAGACCTTACTGGGAGGCGCCGGTATTAGTGCAAAGATTATGCGGCATTTGTCCCGTTAGCCATCATTTAGCTTCCGCAAAAG
Source organism: uncultured Bacteroidota bacterium (assembly GCA_963851385.1). Lineage (GTDB taxonomy): Bacteria > Bacteroidota > Bacteroidia > Bacteroidales > DTGW01 > CAWEFA01. The sequence goes on from CAWKPE010000007.1 coordinate 5,343, forward strand.
CAATGGACGTTATTGTAGGTGCCGGAACTGGCGACGGTTTGACCCCAACGGCTGAGAAGATGCGCCGGCTTATGCATTATGGTCAGATATTTCAATCTCATTCTCTGCACTTTTTCCATCTTGCTTCTCCTGATTTACTTTTTGGAATTGACGGAGATCCTGCAACACGAAATATTATCGGAGTTGCCATAAAACATAAGGATCTGGCCGTTCAGGGCGTAATGATGCGTAAGTTCGGACAGGAAATCATATTGGCCACAGCAGGTAAGAAAATTCATGGAACAGGAGCAATTCCAGGTGGAATCAATAAACACCTTTCTCCTGAAGAAAGAGATACTTTTTTAAAAAGACCTGATCCCCTCAACATATCAAAAATGATTGAATGGTCTCAAAGCGCACTGGAATTCTTTTCAAATTTTCACAAAAAAAACAAAGAACTAATTGATAATTTTTCTGTTTTTCCTTCCAGTCACTTAAGTCTCGTAAGAAAAGACGGTGCTCTTGATCTTTATCATGGAGTTTTGCGGGCTATTGATTCAAAAGGTAAAAAAATATTACACGATGTAGATTACCAGGAATATTTCCATTATATAGACGAAGAAGTAAAGTCATGGAGCTACATGAAATTTCCATATCTGAAAGCATTAGGTAAACAAAACGGATGGTATACGGTTGGCCCATTGGCCCGCATGAATACTGCGGATTTTATATCTACTCCACTTGCTCAAAAAGAATTTGAAAAATTCAAAGCCTATACAAATGGCAAACCTAATGGCATGTCAATGCACATGCACTGGGCAAGACTTATTGAAATACTTCATGCTGCCGAAGAAATGCAAAACCTTTTGAATGATCCTGATATCATCCAGGGAGAGTTAATCAAAACAGGAACTAAAAATAGCGAAGGTGTCGGACTTATTGAGGCTCCGCGCGGAACTCTTTTCCACCATTACAGGATTAACAGCAACGACCAGATTGAAATGTGTAACCTGATAGTTTCCACTACAAATAACAATCAGCCTATGAATGAAGCTGTAAATATGGTGGCTAAAACATACATGAACGGAAAAAAGAAAATTACCGAAGGTATGATGAATGCTGTTGAGACAGTAATCAGAGCTTATGATCCCTGCCTGAGCTGTGCTACACATGCGTTGGGTCAAATGCCATTGGAATTCTTTGTATATAATTCTAAAGACAAATTAGTCGAGCACAGATTAAGAGATTAATAACCAAATTGCGATTGTTACGAACCAAACTGGAGAGTGCCGAATGTCATTAAGTTAAGGAACAATTCCTTCCCGATAACCATCGGAACTCAGAGTAACCAGATATTTAGGTCATAAGCTTGTCAACGTATGAACTGCTGTTCTATATTTAATCTGTCAAAGTAGAATTAAAAACCAGCGATATAATAATTTCACAGAAGAATTTAATTCTATAAATAATCTTTAATAAAAAATGGACTTCTGACAACCTAGATACCTTATACCTTATTCTGTTTTGAGATTACAATTACTGTATCTGGGTTTCTTATTTAAAATATAATAGTCTAACCGTATTTGAAAGCATATTTGTCTTTTTAGCCGCAAATCACAGACAAGCCAAAAAGCCGATTGACAACTCACACACATTGCAACAAATTTGCAAACCCTCATATTCAAACTCCCAATCCAATGGTTTACAAAGAGATGCAATTTCTTAACCCACTTTAAGAAATTTGCGAATTATTTTTCAAATAAAGGTTACTTTTTTTGTTAATAGGCTATTAATATTTAAAATTGGTGATTTCGTAAAAATTAAACTTTTCAAAAATTTCAAAATTGGGAAGACAGGACAGATTAAGTAATCGATAACTAAAAATCAAAAATTATGAAAGCAGTAATTGTACAGTGTCTCGAAGAACTTGTAAAAACTAAGTTCGGCAATGAAAAATGGGAACAGATAAAATCTAAATCTGGAATTGATAAAAACAAAGTATTTTATATATCGGAAGATATTGACGATACTATGGTGATTAATATGTTAACGAATACATGTTCAATATTGAATATCTCATTGCAACAGGCAGCAGATGCATTTGGTGATTATTGGGTGAATACATTTGCACCAAAAATTTACAAAAATTTTTATGAAGGCTGCAAAACTGCAAGAGAATTTATTCTAAAAATGGATAGCATTCATGAAATTGTCACTAAAAATATAAAAGGAGCAAGGCCACCCAGATTTGAATACAAATGGGAATCGGACAATGCCTTATTAATGAAATACAATTCATCCAGAGGTTTAATAGATATTTTATCGGGTCTGGTAAAAGGGGTTGGAACTTATTTCAGGGAAAAAATAGTCGTTGAAAAAATTGGTACCAGTCAGTTAAGAATTCTTTTCTTAGCATAGACAGAAGACATGAGGAAACTAACCGGTTAATATTGCTTTGCATGATAGATGAAAAAAAAATTGAGATTCGCGAGTATAACAAAAGCAATAATATTTACAATAGACTTTTAACTGTGAAACCCTGCAAATTGGGTTCAGGCGGGTATTGTTGCAAAATGTGTTATATGGGACCTTGCAGGTTATTTAAATCCGATGAAAAAACTCTTTGCGGCTCGGAGCAATCGTTGATAATTGCGAGAAACATACTCAGGTTTGTTGCCGGAGGAACAGCTGCCCACTGCGGTCATTCATTGCATGTACTCAAATTCCTTGGAAAGAGGAAAAGTAAAAACTACATTAAAAAAAGCGCCCCCCCATATTTATATAAACTTTGGAATGAAATTGGTTTAAAACTACCAAAAAATTTTGCAGAGGCTTTTGAAAATATCTCTGAAGCACTGCATTTATCTACTTTGGGTGTAAATTCCGACTACCGCGATATTTTAAAATGGTCACTGAAATTAGGTATCATTGATGGGTTTTATGGACTTTATTTGGCTACTGAATTGGAAGACCATTATTTTGGAAAGCCAAAAATTACAGAATCGCTTCTTAACCTGCATTGTATCGTTCCGGATAAAGTTAACATTGCAATCCATGGACATGAACCCATGATGGCAGAATATTTGGTTGCAGAATCAAAAAAGTATAACAACATAAATCTGATTGGAGTTTGTTGTTCAGGTTCAGGTATTTTAGCAAAACATGGAATACCTTTGGCATCTCATTTTTTAATGCAGGAAGATGTAATAACAACAGGAATTGTTGATGCATTGGTCGTGGACAATCAATGCGTTATGCCATCAGTTGCAGAATTATGTGATTGTTACCATACAATACTTTTTTCAACGAGTGAGATAGGGAGATTTCCAAATGCTACTCATTTACCCATTACGAATAAAAAGAATGCTCAAAAGAATGCGAAAGAGATAATAAAACAAGCGATTCACAACAAACGTTTTCGAAGAGAAAATGCAGTAGCTGATTTTACTAACCAGGTAAATGATACTAAGAAAGTAGTTGTAGGATTCACAGAAGAAACTCTCGACCTTAAACTGATATCAAATCAATTGAAAGATGGAACCCTAAAAGGCATTCTTGGAGTAGTGGGTTGCGTAAACCCACAGATGGAAAGGCTTAAATGGATTGAAGTTTTTCGTAGACTTAGCAAAGATTATCTAATTCTTACGACAGGTTGCATAGCTTTTGAATTTGGAAAAAACGAACTATTAGATGCAAAGAGATTTTTTCATCTGGGGTCGTGTGTGAATAATGCAAGGATTGCAAAAATATTTGCTAAAATTGCTGCCTACTCAAAAAAGGAAATTGCTGATATGCCATTTTTGGTATCGGCACCGATGCCAATTTCAGAAAAAAGTATAGCAATAGCCATGTTTTTCTCAGCGTTGGGATGCAGCATTCACTCCGGGTTTGAAGGATTATTCGAAGATGTCAAAATACAGTTTTTCATTTCTCATACCTTTAAACATTTTTATAACAGTAAATTTTTTATCGAGAAAGATCCGGAGGTATTTTATAACCTGGTTACTTCTAAAATACAGTACGAATAATTCAGAATTTCTCTTTGGTAAAGCAGAATGGCCCATTGGGAAAAATGAAAATAATATTTTAAACATTAACGGTAAATTATGCCTTATGGGCAGCAATTAAATGAATCCGCTTGACATTGCTGCAACTTTTGCCACTAAAAATATCGTTGAAGATGTTTCAAAAGCATTTACGCAACACAATCATAAGAAACTTATTGTAAATCAATTTTTAACATTTCTAATGCGTAATTTGGGATTATGCAATAACCCGGTTGAATTGTGCACACTTTGTGGACAAGCCTCCTTCATGGCTATAAGTGGAGAAGGATTACATGTGTTATATAGGAAATTTGGATACTTGAATATATCTATATGAGAAAAGGTACATGGAACAAAGAGCGTCAACATGGATAATTAATTAGTTGATTAATTATTGAAAACTAAAATAAATATTAATTGCAAACCTTTGAGGGTTCAATGTACCTTTGAAGGAATAAATCCATGATTATGGAACATTTTAAAGAATCTGATGGAATTAGTTTTTGTTTGTTCCCTATAAATAATTTTCGTGAAAAACAAAGATGTGAATTTTTCTTTTTTAATGGTAAAAAAGTTCCATCTGGTGGTGGTATTTATATTTTGTGTAATGCTCGTAAAATTGGAAAAGGTTATGAATGGGATTGGCAATCATATGAGCCAGACTATATATCTGATTTTTTAAGGCTTTTTGCAAATGCGCAATCTATGCCTGATAAAACAACTATTTATGATAAATATAATGCTAATTCTGTATTGATTTTTCAACGTGGGGAAGAAGGAAATAGAATTATCGAATGGTTAAAAAGGACCTATTATCGTGATATAGACCTTGAAGTTGGACAGGAAGTAAAATTAATTAACGATACCAACATATATATTGTCATACAAATAAATAAAAGCCAAAAATTAGTTAATCTCCGTAGATTTAACAATAATTCAATAGTAAGTAATATCCAATTTGGCGAACTTGATATTTAACTTGCGTATCCGATAACCGTATTAATAACTATTAGTATGAGGAAATTTTTAATTATTCAGATTACATTCTTATTTTTCATAAAGGTTAATGCTCAGTTTTCTGGTTCTGATATAACTTCATTTAAAAAGGATAATTATGAAATTAAATTGAACGCAAACATCCTAATTACATTTAATGCATCAGATTTAAGTTTAAGAAAAAATGCAGAACAATATTTTGTTGATGAATTAAATAAAATTGGAATTAATGCTGTAAGCTATATTATATTATTTCCTCCATTAAGAGAATATGATCAAAATTATGTTGATTCTATTTTGAACAAAAATAAAATTACAATGTATTTGTCGATAGATATTACTGATGTTTTTCAAAAGGAAGTTACTATACCTGAATCTTATTCTACACATTCTACATATATTGGTAACGGAAATATCATAACTGAACATTCCAGAACAGATGTTTCTGGAGGACAGAAAATATCAAAACCAAGAATGAATTTTGATGTTGAGATTTTTGATTATAGTATAAAAGAAAATATATGGAAAGCTTCAGTTAAAACAAGAGGTAATGCTTTTTCAAATTATGATGATCTTTGCAAAAAGCTAGCAAAAGCAGCTACTTCAAAAATTAAAGAAGATTTTAATAAGTCTTCTTATTATAACTATTAAAAAATATAATTACATACTCACTTAAGCCTTATAGAACAATCTGTAATATTGAAAATTCCACTTACCTAAAAGCGTATTAACTCATTGAAATCATTTGAACTCAATGAGTTTTTTGAAATGGCTAATTAAGTTCTTTGATCAAAACTGTTTGAGAGAAGAAGGTATTATTTCAAGACAATTGATTTAATTATGTCGTCCCTATGGGACTTATAAATTGCGATTTATTTTATTTTCTACCAATATAACGTCCCTCCGGGACTTAAATTCCTCATCCCGTTAGGAATGAAATATTGGTAGTATGGTTATTAAAACCTATTTTAAAATCCCGTAGGGATGACATAGTATTATTCTTTCTTTCTTACAAAAAAAACTTTTGCTTTAGCTCTTTTAGGAATAAAGAATTATTATTGAAATCACTCAAACAATAAAATTCTCATCTCCATAATTCACTTCTTCACATTTGGTAGTTTTTCAGCTTGATACTTACCTGCTTTAAATTTTACAGCAATTTCACTAAATGCATTCACGGTATATTCAACATCAGCAAGTGTATGATCAGCAGTGGGAATAAGTCGAAGCATTATTACACCTTTGGGTACAACCGGATAGCCAACCAGGGAACAAAATATATTATAATTCTCTCTTAAATCAAAAACCACATTTGTACCTTCAGGTACACTTCCTGAAAGATATACAGGTGTAACCTGGGAATTTGTATTGCCCAGATTAAGTCCTTTTGCTTTTAACCCCGATTGAAGAGCATTTGCAATTTTCCAAAGATTTTCACGTAAAGAAGGATTATTTTGAATTAATTCAAGGCGTTTTAGAGCACCAATAGTCATTGCCATTGGTAACGATTTTGCAAAAATCTGGGAACGCATATTGAATCTGAGAAAATCTACCACATCCTGCCTGGAAGCGACAAAGGCACCAATCCCAGCCATAGCTTTTGCAAATGTTCCAAAATAAATATCTACCTCTTTTTGAACGTTAAAATGTTCATCTGTGCCGGCACCTGTTGGACCCATAGTTCCAAAACCATGCGCATCATCAATAAAAATCCTGAAATTAAATTTCTTTTTTAAGGCAACAATTTTATCTAATTTACCTAGATCTCCTGCCATCCCAAAAACACCTTCAGTAATTAAAATTATTCCACCTTTGGTCTGTTCTGCCATTTTAGTAGCGCGATCAAGTTCTTTTTCCAGGTTTTCTATATTGTTATGAGGATAAACAAACCTTTTACCCATGTGAAGCCTTAATCCGTCAATAATACAGGCATGCGATTCAGAATCATAAACTATCACGTCGTTACGGCTGCATAAACTGTCAATTATTGAAATCATACCCTGGTAACCATAATTGAGCAAATAAGCAGCTTCTCTCTTTACAAATTTTGCCAGTTTATTTTCAAGTTCTTCATGTTTTAAAGTCTGACCAGACATCATGCGGGCACCCATTGGTGAACCAAGTCCATATTCCTTTGCAGCTTCAGCATCTGCCTTTCTAACTTCAGGATGATTTGCCAATCCAAGATAATTATTCAAACTCCAGTTAAGCATTTCTTTTCCCCTAAAGCGCATACGAGGTCCTATCTCACCTTCAAGTTTTGGAAACATAAAATATCCGTCAGCCTCTTTTTGGTATTGTCCTAATGGCCCCCTGTTCACTATTTTGTCAAAAATATCCACAGCTATTACATTTTTAATTTAATATTTTCAATTTTTTAGTAAGGCGCAAAATTAGCGTTTTTTTATTGTTCACCTACATCATCAGAATTAAATTTAAAGCCAAGACGCTTGCCTGTCTGTAGTTTCGAATTTTCAATGTTTTGATTCATTTGGGCTACCGAAGCAATTTTAACCGCGTCATAAGGTGGAACTAACAAATCAAATTCAAGTGCATACATAATTGTACTGCGTATAATCTCGGCCAAAATATCTTTTTTGATTTTTTGTTGTCCGAATGAATTATATAAGTAACCCAGTTGCCTTTTTCCTTCTACCAAATAATATGAATCTTTATTAATAAAAATTCTTGCAATTAGATATCCTAAATCTTCATCTCGGTGGTAACGAAAAGAGTCAGCCAGAAAATTATATATATTAATAATGCCACAATAAGTATTCAATTTGTCCTGCTGAGCATATGTAGTTTTCCAAATACTGTGTTCACGATTGAACTCAAAAGCATTTGAATGCATACTGAAAATAAGCAAATCACCAGCTACTTTTAATTGTGCCTCAAACTTGCCATTATCTTTATATTCCATGTGTATCCTTTGATCCAATCCGTCAAGTCTGTCATTAAACTCCCTTTGAAATTCATGAAGAACCAACTTAATAATATCGAACGCATTAAGTGTATTGTCAAATACTTTTTGCTTTATAAGTGATTTCTCCTTTAACACCTGTAATATTTCATCCTTAGTTTCCATGGTATAAAAAAGTTAGAAGGTTAAAAGGTTAAAAAGTTAGAATGTTTAAAAGTCAATTAATTATTATTTCATAACTAAGGTTAACTTTAATTTGTAAACATAATTATATCTATCAATAAGTTCTTTATTTTGATTTAAGAACAAGAATCAGCGAATTTTGATTTCAGAAGTTTTTGGTTGCACTGATTTGTACTATTAAGTCTTTCAATTCGTAAATCAAAAATCAGCATTCTTTGTTCTTAAATCATTTTTTCTTTCTGCTTACAAAATTTGTCTCTTCCTTGTTTCGGTCTCAGGCATCCGGTTTAATATGCTTTCGCAAATATTACTCTTCCTTTTGAAGGTTTGCCACTATAAATACATTTTCCATTTTCTTCAGCCTGATCTAATGGAATGCATCTGATTGTAGCTTTAGTTTCTTCTTTTATTTTATTTTCAGTTTCTGAAGTTCCATCCCAATGAGCAGAAATAAAACCACCTTTTTCTTCTAAAGTTTTTTTGAAATCTTCATAATTTTCAACTTTAAAAGTATTTTCCTCTCTAAATTTCAAAGCTTTCATATATAGACCAATTTGAATATCCGTCAACATTTGTTCTACAATAGTTTCTACCTGAGCGTCAGGATATAGTTTCTTTTCTAAGGTGTCGCGCCGAGCGATTTCAATTGTATTATTAGCAAGGTCTTTTGGACCAATAGCAATTCGAATGGGAACACCCTTAAGTTCGTATTCAGCAAATTTCCAGCCTGGTTTCTGTGTATCTCGATTGTCATATTGAACAGAAATATTTTTTGCTTCAAGAAGTTTTTTAATTTGATTGGCTTTCTCAGATATTTGTGCTAATTCAGTATCATTTTTATAAATAGGCACAATTACAACCTGAGTTGGAGCCATCTTTGGCGGTAAAATCAAACCGTTGTCATCAGAATGTGCCATCACCAGTGCTCCTATCAACCTTGTCGTAACGCCCCAGGAAGTAGCCCAAACATATTCTAGTGCTCCACTCTTGTTGGCAAATTTTACGTCAAATGCTTTTGCGAAATTTTGACCTAAAAAATGAGATGTTCCACACTGTAATGCTTTTCCATCTTGCATTAAAGCTTCAATAGTGTATGTATCTTCTCCTCCTGCAAATTTTTCATTTTCAGTTTTTTTCCCAGTAAGAACCGGAATTGCCAAATAGTCTTCTGCAAAAGTAGAATAGACATTCAACATTTTTAAAGTTTCTTCAACGGCTTCGTCTTTTGTTTCATGGGCAGTATGACCTTCCTGCCAAAGAAATTCAGCAGTTCGTAAAAACAATCGTGTACGCATTTCCCAGCGAACCACATTTGCCCATTGATTAACAAGTATTGGCAAATCACGGTATGATTGGATCCATCCTTTATAAGTGTTCCAGATTATTGTTTCAGAAGTAGGACGAATGATAAGTTCTTCTTCCAGCTTAGATGTTTCATCAACTACTACACCATTTCCATCCGGTGCATTTTTCAGTCTGTAATGTGTAACAATAGCACATTCCTTGGCAAAACCTTCAACATGTGCCGCTTCTTTTGAAAAAAATGATTTTGGAATAAACAAAGGGAAATAAGCGTTGGAATGTCCTGTATCTTTAAACATTTTATCAAGTGCTGCCTGCATTTTTTCCCATATTGAATAACCATATGGTTTAATTACCATACATCCGCGCACAGCCGAATTTTCTGCTAAACCGGCCTTAATTACCAAATCGTTGTACCACTGTGAATAATCCACACTCCTGCTTGTCAATTCTTTTGCCATAAATTCAGTTTGTTATTTTATAAAAAGGCATACAAAGTAAATAAAAAAAGTGATTATATAAATTGGTTATTTAGCTTTTAATAACTCTATTCTGGGTATAGACATAATAATAAAAAATAATCTCGTGCCGATTGAATTATTTTAACCTTTCTACCCTCCTTATTAAGGGAAATTACCTAGAATATGGCACAAAAAACATAAACACAGAGTTACACAGAGTTTTAAAATGCTTAAAACTAATAGTTACCACTTCCAAAGACCAGCCGAAAGGCTGGAAGCGCATCGGCAGGAAAATTTGGCGAGGGTGTGATGGCATTGTGGGATGAAGCTTCAAATTTTCTTGTCCCGATTAAATTTTTGTTGGTTTTGCATTGCAAAACCTTATAAAATTAATATCGGGATTTTGCTACTTTTTTATCAAGAAAAAAGTAGAAGGAAGTATTTGCAAAAATGACATTTAAAGTCGAAAATAGATTTTAAATGTGCCACAAAATAGGAAATTACCCTTTTTAAGGGGTTGGGGTAAATAGCGACAGATTATGAATGATATGAATTCTGTATTGTTATTCAAAAATTTTGATTTTGTTCTATTGAGTATTTCATGACATTTTTTGTAGTATTTAATGATAATAAAATAGAGTAGTGTTACTATAAAAATATAGTAAAAATGCTGAATCTTTTCAGCATGTTAGGAACTTATTTTGTATAGAAATAATACTGCCGGTTATTGCGGTTTGGTTTTAGTGTTGATTGGTTTTAGAATTTTGGTAAAATAACCGGCAGTATTTTAAAATAAAGATATTATGGAAAAGATTTCAATAAATAACAATTGGGAAAACCTTTTGGATAACGTTATATTAAATTCATTATTAGAGATATTTGAGCAAATAAGTTCATACAACGAAATTTGTTATCAGACTATTCAGGTTGCATTACTTTCCGCATTGGAAAAATTAAAAAATCAAGATAACAGAGAAACTTTGGCAAATGCAATTGAACAACTCCGAAAAACCTTGGATAAATGTCGCAATGCATCTGATAAAATACAACACTTATCTCATACAGGCTGCATAATAACTTCAAATGTTTTAGTTGAAAAAGAATCAAAAAAATTAGTTTAATCGATAATTAGTTAATAATTATCTTAGGCTGACCGTCCTGCATTTTTGTCAAATATCCTATTTCAGCAATAATTATATCCATTGTTTCTGCCAGTTCAAGAAATTCATTAATACCATCTTCAGCCACTGCAATTAACAAACCACCGCTGGTTTGAGGATCACAAAGAATCGTCTTTTGATTTTCGTCAATCAAAGAAACTTTATGCCCGTAACTTTTCCAATTTCTGAATGTGCCCCCGGGAATAGCCTTTTTTTCTATGTATTCTTCAATACCTTCAATAACCGGTATTTTTTTGTACTCTATGATTGACGACAATTTACTTGCTTCGCATATTTCCATTAAATGACCTAACAATCCAAAACCTGTAACATCAGTCATAGCCATTACCTGCTGCATGCGGCCAAAATCGATTCCGGCTTTATTTAGTTGTACCATTAACTCAATAGCCAGTTTAATATGATTTGGTTTAACGATACCTTGTTTTTCCGCAGTAGTAATAAGGCCTAATCCTATTGGTTTTGTAAGGAATAGCCTGCAACCTTCAACAGCTTTACTATTTTGTTTTATGTTCTCAATATTTATTATTCCTGTAACAGCAAGACCAAATATTGGATCAGAAATACTTATACTATGTCCACCTGCCAACTCACAATCTGCTTCTTTACATGCCAAACGTGCTCCTTCAATTACTTGTCCAGCCATTTCTTTTGATAGTTTATCAAGAGGCCAACCCAGAACAGATAATGCCAACAAAGGTTTTCCTCCCATAGCATAGATATCGCTTATAGCATTCACGGCAGCTATGCGCCCAAAATCAAATGGGTCATCTACGATAGGTGTAAAAAAATCAGTAGTGCTTATTATGGCTTTCCCCTGACCTATATTATATACAGCAGCATCATCCTTAAATTGGTATCCAACAAGTAAATTTGGATTGATACTTATTTGTTCTGCTGGTTTGATAATTTCTTCCAAATCCTTTGATGATATTTTGCAACCACAACCAGCACCTGGACTAAAATGGGTCAATTTAAGCTGCTCCATTGATTTTATTTTCGTTTATAAATTGTAAAATATTTGCAAGATTTATTGTTACGTCATCTGAACTTAAATTAATACTAAAATATTTTTTACTGTCCCTTTTACTCATTACTTGAATATACGATTTATCGTAATATTGTAGTAGAATATCGGCTGCTAATGAAAATTGTCCTTTATCAATAGCACTAATTGCATTCTTTGTATTCAGTCCACCTAACCGTTTACTGATTCTGGTTATGCCATCTTTTAATAAGTCATTATCACAAGTTGCATATTCGTTAACAAGTTTATTAATCCTGAATTCTTTATTAATTTTAATTTCCAATAAAGGTGCGTTTTGCATTTGTTCATAAAGTTCATTTGGAACCTGAACTTTACCTATTAAAAAACTTTCATCTTCAATAAAAACAGTTTTAGAAAGATCAAGTAATTGCCAGCATTCAAACAGATTATTTTCAAACTGCTCATTTGTTGGTTGGTTTCCCATGCCAATACTTCCAAATGCCGATCCTTTATGCTGTGCCAATTTTTCGAGATTCAAAACTTGATGACCACTGCTAGCCAAATGTTCCAGAATTTCTGTCTTGCCTGAACCTGTCATACCTCCTATTACAATGAAGTTGGCTTTCTGATTAAAAGATTTCCTGATATGTCTTCGGTAAGATTTATATCCTCCCTTAATTATGAAAGTTTCATAACCAAACAGTTCAAACAACCAAGACATGCTTGCACTCCGCATTCCTCCTCTCCAACAATAAACAATCAACTTTTTTTGATTGGTGTTAGAATTAAGTTCAATAATTTTTTTCTTTAATTGAGGACCTATAATTTCAAGAGCAAGCAAATAAGCTTCAGATTTACTTTTCTGAAAATAGGTTTTCCCAATTTCAGCCCTTTCATTGTCATCAAATAAAGGTAGATTAATTGCATCAGGAATATGCCCTTGTGCATATTCTCCAGGAGAGCGAACGTCTATAATTGGCATTGTCTTTTTTAAATGCAGGAAATTAATTATGTCGACATTAATAGGCATTTGTCAATTTGCAGATGAAAACCTGGTATTTTGAGGTAAACTCATTTCAATCGAATTTAATAAGCGTATCAAATATTTTAGATTTTTCAATGGTATATTCCCGATTTGAAGTATTTGTGTCATCAATAATATTTATTAATCCGAACCAATTTAAAAAACGAATAAAAGTACGAAGAATAAAACACCTCTGAAAAAAATCCTGGTGAAATTCATTTTCGTCAGAGTTTACCAGAACTGAACTAAAAGCTTTATAATATTTATCAATATAAAACTTGAAATCTCTTGGCAAACTACCGTATTTAAAAATTAAGTCCAACATGTAAGCAAAACCGTATTGTCCGATATTGTTATTGCCATAATTGTCATTAAAGGACCATTTAAATTTTGTAGTATAGGTTTTGATAATTTCAACAAATAATTTTGGACCGTATAATACAGATTTGTATTTTTCTCCTTTCTGAGTGAGCATAAACTCCTTTTTCTTTGTTTTGGTCAATTCAGCTAAATCAGTAATTATCCTAACATTCTTAACTGCTAAAGATTTGGAGTGTCTTACCATTTTTGTTTCACCAACGTCTTCATAATCTTCAGTTATAAAATGCTGGTCATAAACTGGCCGAATAATTTGCAACGGTAAAAATCCATTGGCATTCAACTTTATAGGCTGTGCTTGCTCAACCAAATTAAGAAAGTATTTTACAAGGTTATGAAATGGAATTTTCTGAAGTACTTCATCGTCTATAGTATCGGATAAAGTCATTGGTGAATTAGTGCCAAAAGGATCATAAATGAGATAATGAATCTCTTTGAAAGTGCGACCTTCATATTCATCTATGGGCATACTTTCAACCAAATGTTGCAACATTTCATTTCTATCGCTATTCTCACACTTCATTCTATTGCAGCCTTTATATCAAATTTAGCAAATACCTAAATCATTTTCATTAAAAAAAATCATAAAATGAGATCAAAACAGCAATTTAAATGCTATTAGTTGGAAAAGTGAAGCTTATGAAAAAAACAGGTATAAAAAGAATCTTATATTGAATTGTACTCGTATAAATTAGCAATGTAACTTAATTTAAAATGATAATCAGTGCAAGTCGCAGGACAGACATTCCTGCTTTTTACAGTAATTGGTTCATGAATAGAGTGCGTGAAGGATATGTCATGGTTCGAAATCCGTTATTTAAAAAAATAGTTACAAAAGTTATTCTTGACCCGCAAAAAATAGATGCTATAGTTTTTTGGACAAAAAATCCACAATTACTTATCGAAAAATTACCTGAACTCGATGAAAGAGGTTTCTTCTATTATTTTCTATTTACAATTACTCCTTATGGAAATAAATTTCGAACCTAATGTACCCGCTAATCAACATTTAGTAGATAGCTTTCATCATTTGGCAGAATTAATAGGTAAAGAAAGGGTTATTTGGCGTTACGATCCAATAATAATATCAGATGTTACTGATGTAAATTTTCATCTTGACAGTTTTTATAATCTTGCATCTTCATTAAATGATTATACTTCAAGATGTATTACAAGTTTCATGGTGACTTATAAAAAATGCATAAGAAACATGCATGATGTTAAAGTTGAAAATATCGATATTGTCAGGAAAAGCAATTTATTAAATTCTCTAAAAAAAATTGCCGAAAATTTTAATATGAGACTCTCTCTTTGCGCTGATGAGAATAATGTAGACGGTATTGAAAAAAGTTGCTGCATTGATACTCAATTGATCAATATTTTAAAAGGAACAGACATTAAATACAAGAAAGATCCCAGCCAGCGTATGCATTGTCATTGTGCTGAAAGCATCGATATTGGAGCATACAATACATGTTTGCACAACTGTATATACTGTTATGCAAATTATGATACTTCAAAAGTAAAAGAAACAATTGCCGGGCACAAGTTGCGATCACCCATGATAATTGGAGAGCCATCTGGTAATGAACAAATAAAAAACAAAACCTGATTTACCAAATAAATATTATATTATTACAAATACCTCACTCATTATTTTATTGAGTCATTCATGTTTTCCACGACAAATTTTTCAAATATAATTTAAGAATAAAGAAAATTAGTAAATTTGCAATCCGCTAAAATATAAGGTGGAATTAATATATTCCGTCAAAAGGATTTGAGGCACATCGTAATAAATTACGAAATTAAAAGTTCTTAATGGTATATTTTACCCGAATGGCGGAATTGGTAGACGCGCTAGTTTCAGGGACTAGTGTCCGTAAGGATGTGCAGGTTCGAGTCCTGTTTCGGGTACGAAAACAGTTTCAAGTTTGAAGTTTAAAGTTCAATGTTGTTTTGAAACCTAAACTTTGAATTTTGAACTTTAAGCTAATCTGCCCAGGTGGTGAAATTGGTAGACACACCAGCTTGAGGGGCTGGCGCCTGCAAAGGTGTGCAAGTTCGAGTCTTGTCCTGGGCACAATAATAAATCAAACTTTAATTTTCATCCGAAATATTTGTCGCGTTTTTTTTAGTTTATTAATTTACCCAATTAAATATTATAAATTCTTGAGTTTATGAATAGAAATAAATTTGATATTGAAGTAAAAAAGTTATTTGAACTTAATGAATCTGTTATAATGCGACGCAATGAAAAGCATGAGCATGGAAATGGAATTTATGATCGTTACAAATACCCAATACTTACTAATGAACATGCCCCTGTATTTTGGCGCTATGATCTCGATTACAACAGCAATCCAAATTTATTACAAATCTTTGGTATAAATGCCACATTCAATGCAGGAGCTATTCTTTTAGACAATCGTTATTTAATGGTTGCAAGAGTAGAAGGATGGGATCGGAAATCATTTTTTGCTGTTGCAGAGAGCCCAAACGGAATTGACCAATGGCGTTTTTGGGATTATCCCATTAACCTTCCCGATATTGACAAAGACGAGACTAATGTTTACGATATGCGTCTTACTTATCACCAGGATGGTTGGATATACGGAATTTTCTGCTCAGAACATAAAGACCCAGATGCTCCCGCTGGCGATTTGTCATCTGCCATTGCAAAAGCAGGAATTGTTCGTACAAAAGACTTAGTAAAATGGGAACGCCTTCCCGACCTAAAAACTAAGAGTCAGCAACGAAATGTAGTATTGCATCCTGAATTTATTAATAACAAATATGCTTTATATACAAGACCTCAGGACAGTTTTATTGACGCCGGGTCAGGAGGTGGTATTGGCTGGGCATTGATAGATAGTATGGAAAAAGCTGAAGTGAAAGACGAACTTATTATTGAACCGCGTGTTTATCACACAATTAAAGAAGTTAAGAACGGACAGGGCCCTGCCCCTATTAAAACAAACAAGGGTTGGCTGCATCTTGCTCATGGTGTTCGTGGTTGTGCTGCAGGCTTACGTTATTTGCTTTATATGTTTATGACAGATTTGAAAGAGCCATGGAAAGTCATAGCTACACCTGGTGGTTACTTTATGACTCCCAGAGGTGATGAGAGAATTGGTGATGTTTCGAACGTCTTGTTTTCAAATGGCTGGATTAAAAAAGACAATGGTGATGTCTTAATTTATTATGCTTCTTCAGATACACGAATGCATGTTGCTACGACAAATATAGATAAGCTAATAGATTATTGTACAAAAACCCCTGCTGATGGTTATCGAACCCATGCGTCAGTCGCCACTTTGAATAATATTATTGAAAAAAACCTAAAAATAAATAGAGGCATAAAGTAATTTTGATAAAATCATTTATGCTATTATAAAAACTGCATAATTAATTTGGATCAAGGTATGAACCATATACGCTAACAAAGATGGCGATAAAAGGTTTTTGACTATGTTTCTATATTTGCTTTCTAATTCAAATATTATGACAAAAGAAATAGAAATACTGAAAGATGCCGCTCTCAAAGAATTAACGGGAAATATTTTATCATATTGGCAAACTTACACAATTGATAAAGAGAACGGTGGTTTTTACGGAAGTATTGACTTTTATGGCAATATTAATAAAACGGCTACAAAAGGTGCTGTACTTAATACTAGAATTTTGTGGACATTTTCAAAAGCATTTAATGTTCTTGGCAAAAAAGAATATTTTGATCTTGCTTTAAAAGCATATGAGTTTATTAACAATTATTTCAGAGACAAAGAATATAATGGTGTCTATTGGGAACTGGATTATAAAGGACAACCTGTTAATACAAGAAAATATTGCTACACACAGGGATTCTGGATTTATGCATTAAGTGAGTTTTATATTGCATCTAAAAATCCTGATAGTATAAAGCTTGCTCTAGATATTTTTTCCATAATTGAGGATAAAGCTCTTGATAAAATAAAAAACGGATATATTGAAGCATTCGCAAGAGATTGGTCTATAACAGGTGATGTGCGGATTAGCGAAAAGGATCTTAATGAAAATAAAACCTACAATACACATCTTCACCTTCTGGAAGGATATACAGCTCTTTATAAGGTAACTAAAAACAGCAAAGTAAAATCTGCATTAGAAAACCTGGTCAATTTGATGCTCGATAAATTTTATAATCCTGCTAACCATCATTTCCTGTTATTTTTTGATGATGAATGGAATACAAAAAGCAATTTGGTTTCATACGGCCATGATATAGAAGGTACCTGGCTTTTGTGGGATGCAGTAAAATCTCTTGACAAACCTGAACTTGAAAAAAGAACTATTCCAATAATTTTAAAAATGGTTGATACAACAGCAAAAGAAAGTATTGATGTTGATGGCGGACAATTTTACGAGGGTAATGCAAAAGAGGGTGTAAAAGACACGGATAAACACTGGTGGCCACAAGCTGAAGCAGTTGTCGGATTCATGAATGCCTGGCAAATTACACGAGATAATAAATATTTTGACTTGGCTCTAAACAGTTGGAAATTTATTGAAACATATATATCAGATAGAAAATCTGGCGAATGGTTTTGGAAAGTTTCCAAAGATGGAATGCCTTATACAAATGAAGTAAAAGCAGGTTTTTGGAAATGCCCTTATCATAACAGCCGTGCTTGTTTTGAAATTATAGAAAGACTTTCTGATTATTAAATTACAACCAAAGCTTTTGTACAAATGTTCAATTCCCCGAACATTTGTACAAGAAATTAAACAATAGTATTAAAAGTATATACAATACTACAAGTTTTCAGTTCAGCCAGACCATATCTTTACCTTGCTAATCACAAAAAAATTTAATTTTATTAACAAATTTTAGCTATATTTAACGCAGTTAATATACTTTACAAAATAATTTTAGAAATAATTACTAACTATATTAATTAAACCATTAACTACTTAACTTATGAAATATTGTTATACTAACGAAAGTCTAAGAAAACAGTTTCGGGCTACATGGAAAATGCTAATGGTAATAAGTATTCTATTAAATTCATTAGTATTTAAAATGTCAGCTCAGGGAACAACGGTAACGGGTACTGTTGTTGATGAAAAAAACCAACCTTTGACGGGAGTAAATGTTATCGTAAAAGGGAAAACTAATGGGACAATAACTGATCTTGATGGTAAATTTTCAATAAATGCTGCAAGTTCAGATATTCTGAGTTTTACTTTTGTCGGGTACAAATCAGAAGAAATTGCCGTTGGTACCCAAACACAAATCAAAGTAACCTTGAAAGAAGAAGTAACTCTACTTAATGAAGTAGTTGTTGTTGGTTATGGCGTGCAAAAGAAAAGCGATCTTACAGGTGCTATTGCGTCTGTTACCTCTGATGATATAAAGAATATGCCGGTTTTAAGGATTGATGATGCCCTTCAAGGGAAAGCAGCCGGTGTAGAGATTATTCAAAATTCAGGTCAACCAGGTGCCGATCCAAAAATACGTGTTAGAGGCTATGCGACTATTAATGGCGGCAATCCATTGATTGTTATTGACGGAGTGAGCGGGGGTTCACTCAAAGATATTAATCCTGGAGATATAGAATCAATGGAAATTTTAAAGGATGCTGCTTCTCAGGCAATTTATGGTTCTGCGGGTGGAAATGGTGTAATTTTAATAACCACCAAGCACGGTAAAGAGGGTAAGTTTAAAGTAAATTTTGATATGTTTTGCGGAGTTCAGTCCCCCTGGAGTACAGATAATGTAAAAGTTGCAAATGCCCAGCAGTATGCTGCTATTTATGATCAAACTCCTACTCATGCAGGCTATTTCTATTACAATCCTGCAACAAAGAGTTATATGGACCACATTGACAGCACTAAAGCATTGACTAATACAAACTGGATAGATCAAATTTTCAATACCAGCATGGTTCAAAACTACAATTTAAATATTAGTACAGCCGGAAAAAAAACAAGTCTCTTCTCCAGTATTGGTTATAGTGATGAAGACGGAACTTTACTTCGAACTTATAATAAAAAATACACATTCAGGCTAAACTCTGAATATCAAATTATAAAAATGATTAAAATTGGAGAAAACCTGAATTTGTCAGATAATATTAGTTCCAATCAGGGTGAATTTAACGAATATGGTTCTCCTTTAAGCACGGCAATTCAAATGTTGCCCATAGTTCCTGTATTTGCAAGTGATGGTTCAGGCCATTATGCATATCAAGCAGATAACCTGGCTTCTAATATTCAGAATCCTATGGATCAAATATATCGTAATAACAATATAAATACTTATAAAGAAATTTTTGGAAATGTTCATATAAAGTTGGATATAATTAAAGGATTAAGTTTTGAAAGCAAATTTGGATTCTATAGTAATACAAATCTTTATAAACAATATACCCCTGTAGATAGTGTTGGTGCATGGGGTTCAATAGGTTCTTCACAAAGTAATTTCATACCTCAATATCAAAGAAATACAAATGATTGGAATGGCTGGCAATGGCAAAACTATTTCACATACAATTTAACTTTGGCAGATAAGCATACATTCAATGTTGTTGCAGGATATGAGTCAATGTTTAATACAAATACATTTGTAAATAAAACTGCAAGCAATATAATCATGAAAGGAAATTGGGAGGATTATACTAATACAACAGGTATGATAGCAGTAGCTCCGCAACAAACTATAGAATGGTCAGAATATAGATATTTCGGCAGGTTAAATTATAATTTTGCCGATATTGTATTGTTAGAAGGGACTATTAGTGACGATAACAATTCAAAGTTTGGACCTAATAAAAGAGAGGGGACTTTTCCTGCAGCATCGGCCGGTATCAAATTCAGCGAGATAGAATATATTAAAGACCTTAATTTTATTGACTTTGGTAAAATAAGAATAGGATATGGTGAAACCGGAAATTCAGACATTCCAGCATTCTCATATAATTCTACTGTAGGTGTATTACCAAGTTTTGGTTATCCTTTTGGAGGTGTAACATCACAACCCGGGGCTGCCTTATTGACGGCAGGAAATCCTGATCTTCATTGGGAAACAGTAATAACAAAAAATATTGGGATTGATCTTGGATTTTTAAAAAATCGCCTGAGTTTTTCTTTTGATTATTTTATTCGAAATAATCAAGACATGCTTCTTAGAAAATCTGTACCTTATTACGTTGGTTTTGTTGTAACCGGCGCAACACAAGAACTTGGCAATCCAAGTCTTGACACACGCCCGTTGGTAAATTATGGTACGTTGGACAACAGGGGATTTGAGATAAATCTTGGATACAAAGATAAAATTGGAGATTTTGAATATGACATTAATGCAAACGTATCACATTTAACTACAACAATGACAAACATTGGCGACCCCCTGTTGGAAGGAAATGGCCGTGGAGTTTCTGGTGTTTGCCGGACTGAGGATGGACAACCTGTATCTGAATTTTACGGTTATCAAATAAGTGGCATTTACAAGGAATCAGACTTCACATGGTACTTGAATAATAGTCCTGGTAATGGTGGAAAATGGGCCAGAGTGGTTGCTGAATCCTCAAGGAACAGTTATTGTTCCGGCCTTCGATATAAATGGTGACAGCTCTTCACTTACTACTCTTTCTACTAACGCCAAACCGGGAGATTTTAAATTTGTAGATACCAATCATGATGGAAAGATTGATGCAAAAGATATGGTTCCAATTGGCGATCCTAACCCAAAATTTTCTTATGGGATAAATGCAAATTTTAAATACAAGGCTTTTGACTTAAGCATGTTTTTCCAGGGTTGCTATGGCAATAAAATATTTAATTTGTTAAAAGTTAATCTTTATACCATAAACAATGGAGGATTAAACTTTTCCCCTGATTTGATGAGAAGTTATATTCCGGCAACTTATACCACTGATAATACTGAAATTCCAACAGTAATTACTCCTGCCGGGAATACAAACACGGGAATCGCTCGTATGGATCCTAACTTAAGTCCTTCTTCCTTTTATATAGAAGACGGTTCTTATTTACGTTTAAAGAATATACAATTAGGTTATACTTTACCTGCTTCTTTAACTCAAAAGGTTAAGATTGAAAAATTGCGCGTTTATATTGGCGCTAAAAATCTCCTGACTTTTACAAAGTATTCCGGGTTTGATCCAGAAGTAGGGGAAAATACGACTATACCAAATAGTATACTTGAGAGAGGTTTTGACCGTGGGACATATCCTCAGTCAAAAATGTTCCTTTTAGGTTTAAACCTTACATTTTAATAATTTGAAATCATAAATAATGAATAACTTAAAAATAAGAGCTATGAAACATATTAATAAAATTATATTCATATTTTTATCTGTGTCAGTACTCTTCTTTTCCTGCAGTAAAGATTTTCTTGATAGAAAACAAACTGGAGTACAAACTGAAGAAGCATTCTATACTACAATGGATAATATAAAACTTGGAGTAAACGGAACTTATGGATCTCTGAACTCATTGGTTAATCCAATTAATACTCTGGATGTGATGTACATTGTTTTTGGAAGTATTGCTTCGGATGATGCTGAGGCAGGTGGAGAAGCAGGAGGTAATGATTTTATTGACATTCAGGATGCCGATAAAGGTACAACTCAACCGGAAGAAAATAAACAACTATCTGATTATTTCTGGGCTTATAATTACAAAACCATTTTACGTGCAACTTCAACTTTGCAAGGTATTAACTCATTCAGGAGTGCTAATCCCGGGCTTAGTCAGGCCGATCTAAAAACTTTAAACCAATATGAAGGTGAAATGTATTTTATTTTGGCATTTATTCATTTCAAATTGATACAGGTATATGGAGGCATAATAATTGTTGATCGTCCCCTTGGAGGTAGTTCGTATAACTTACCACGTGATTCAATATCTGCTTGTTTACATTTTGTAGAAAGCTGCCTCAGAAAAGCGTCAAATTTATTGCCGTTACAAAGTCAATATGCTGCTGCCGACATGGGAAGAGCAACAAAAGGAGCCGCACAGGGTTTTTTAGCAAAAGCATATCTTTACGAAGCTTCTTATGCAGAAAATTATCCTGGTGATATGCGTTTTTCCGGTTGCAAAAATACTTACAATTTAGCTATGATTTATGCTGACAGTGTAATTAATTCGGGTGAATACTATTTATTGGGAATGAATGGAGATCATTATAATTCTTATTGGGATTCAACTTCATCACCTACTTATCCAAACTTCACACCTGGTTACCGTTATATTTTTACTAGTGCCAGTAAAACATATAAAAACCCTCATGAAGCTGTTTTCGAAACTCAAAGTTTAAATGATAAATTAGGCTATCAGGTTACTCGTGGAACTTATCTGACCGTATATATGACAGTACGTAACTATAATGGTACTACACTGGGATGGGGTTTCAATTGTCCTACGCAGGACCTTGTAAATGCTTACGATACACTGGATCCCAGGTTTAAAGTTTCAATTGGAAGAACAGGTGATCCGGTATACCTAAACAATTCCTGGGGTAAAATTAATTGTATGCAAAGCCCTACAAATATGATAGGCCGAAAATTTGAAGCAGATTCATGGGAATACTGGGGAAATCATACAACAGATGGTGCAGGACCAAATAATTTCCCATACCTTCGTTATGCTGATGTAGTGCTTATGGCCGCTGAAGCTGCTATAAAAGCAGGCGTTGCTTCATTACCTTTATCAAACAAAACTCCGCTTCAATTAGTAAATATGATTCGTCAGCGTGCAAGAAACAATGACATGAGTGCCGTCCCTGCTGATTTACCAAGTGTTGGATTTAATGATGTTGTTAATGAGCGCCGTCTTGAACTTGCTATGGAAGGTCAACGTTTCTTCGACCTGGTACGTTGGAAACAGGCTGAAGCAAAAATTAACGGGCAGGCATTACAAAATTTTCTTAATGGCAAGCCGCAAGCTTCGCCTGTATCAGCTTCATTTATTCTGGGGAGAAATGAATTTTTTCCAATACCAGAGTCTGAAACAATTAATGATCCTAACCTGGTACAATATCCCGGGTGGAATTAAAATATTGTAATAAACCAAAATTAAATATGAGGCTCTGATGAATAATCAGAGCCTTTATTCTTTCAATAAATAAAAATTAAAAAAATGAAAAAATCCGGTATCCTCGTTCTATTGCCCATTTTTTTTGGTTTTTTTGTCATGGGTTTTGTAGATATTGTTGGCAGTGTAAGAAACTACGTAAAAGCTGATTTTTCCTTAAATAATACTTTAGCTAACTTTTTGCCAATGATGGTGTTTCTTTGGTTCCTAATACTGTCGGTTCCGGTTGGTCTGATAATGAACAAATATGGCAGAAAGAATACTGTTTTAATAAGTTTAATTATTACAATAATTGCATTATTAGTACCATTTATCAACTACAGTTTTCTTACGGCGCTCGCAGCTTTTGCTTTACTGGGAATAGGGAATACAATTTTGCAAGTCTCTTTGAATCCATTAGTAACTAATGTAATATCCAATGAAAAAATACCTGGCAGCCTTACGCTGGGACAATTTATCAAAGCATCTTCTTCTTTTCTGGGACCTGTAACCATAACCTGTGCAGCAAGATACTTTGACAATTGGAAATTAATATTTCCTGTTTATGCAATTGTTTCATTTATTTCAGCAATATGGTTAGTCTCAATAAAAATTGAAAAAGAAAAGATAACAAGTAAAACTACTACATTTAACGAGTGTATTGGCTTACTAAAGAACAATTATATATTATTGCTATTTATAAGCATTCTTTTAATTGTAGGAGTTGACGTAGGAATGAACACTACAATCCCCGAATATCTTAAAAGCAAATTTCATCTATCTAATGATCAGGCAGTATTTGATATAACATATTATTTTGGAGCAAAAATTGCCGGAACTTTTATTGGTACCTTTATATTATTTAAAATTCCAATCAGATCAATATTTCCAATTTCTGCAATAATTGCAGTAATAGCATTTGTATCTATGCTTTTCATTTCAGGTTTAGGGCTTATTTTAATAAATATTGTGATTATTGGTCTTTCATGTGCCAATGTATTTTCAATGATCTTTTCCCTGGCTATTCAAAAAATGCCTGAGAAAATGAATGAGATATCAGGTTTAATGATAATGGGCGTTTCCGGAGGTGCGCTTGTACTTCCTGTAATGGGATTTCTTTCAGATAAAGTTGGCCAATTAGGAGGAATGCTTGTGTTGCTTGCATGTCTGTTATATATACTAATTTTCTCATTAACCCTGCCTAGAAAATCTGATGTTTTAAGTGCATAAAATTATTTGCTCAACTTATGAAGCTTTAGAAATTCTTTTAATTCATTTGTAAAGGTCTGCTTTTTATGATGTTCTTTCTGGTTTTTAATGTATTCCATCATTTTTGATAATAGTGATTCACTGACGCTAAAAGCAGCATATTCCGGTTGCCAGGCAAAAGAACCGGAAGAAAAATAATTCTTATTTATAATAGCAGCACTTGTAGTTATTAATTCCTCTACAGTTTTATTTAATGATTTTTCCGGGTTCAATAAAAAAATGGCATGCACATGATCTGCTGTTCCATTAATCATTTCCACAAAGCAACCATAGTTCGTAATTTCTTCTTTTAAAAATGCATGTATTTTATTCTCAAAATCAGGATGTAAAAGTGGTAATTTATCTTTTGTACTTAATATTAAATGAATCCAGACTTTAGTTTTTGGTTGTGTCATGACTAATGGTACAATTAAAAAACATAGTTATTTCCCAAATACTTTCTGCAAAATATCTCCAACTGCATCGCTGGCCCATTTGAGGGGATCCTTTCTGATAGAACGTTCCTGATCACCAATTTTCAAAAACAAGCCATCCAGGGCTTTCTCTGTAACATATTCGCCCAACGTTGTATCTCTTATTGGAGTAATGGACTGAAGTGCAGTTCTCTCGTCAGAAGATAAATAAGGTACTAATTGATCTGCTTCCAAAATTGTAGTGGCCGCGCTTGCAGCTTGGTTATAAAGAGATGTCAATTCAGACCATATTTCATTCGTTGAGAAACCAAGACCCAGCACATCTTTATCCAATTCTCCATCAATCGGAGCTTTATAAGCTCTCACAAGGTCGTTATACGTTGTTGATCTGAGGTAATCTGTAGCAGCTGTAGAATCAAAACTTGAAGCACTTTTTTTACTTCCTGCAGCCGGATTTGTTCCGTTAAGGATTGACAGACCATCCGAAATGGTCAATGAAGTAATAGCATT
Source organism: uncultured Bacteroidota bacterium (assembly GCA_963851385.1). Classification (GTDB taxonomy): domain Bacteria; phylum Bacteroidota; class Bacteroidia; order Bacteroidales; family DTGW01; genus CAWEFA01. The sequence continues at coordinate 31,067 of CAWKPE010000007.1, forward strand.
TGTTAAAATTGGCCTGGCAGAATCGGCTGCATATTCAGCTGCCCTGTTCATTGAATGAATCACTTTATCTACATATGGATTTAAGTCTACTCCTAACTCAGAACTGTATTGATTTATAGTAGGAATATTATTTGTAATTATACTTGCCTCTGGCGGAAGCAATATCTTAATAGCAGCATCCTTATAATATCCATCTACCACCGATGTAATTTTAACAGCACTATCAGTTCCAACCTGTAAAGCAGTTTTAAGTCCATTTACTATATCATCATTAGATAATCCGGCATTTTCAAGCTTATCGCAGGAAATAATAAATAGACAAATAAAAATAAGTCCTGAAAGTATTTTTATAAAGTTCTTCATTTTATGTAGTTTAAATTTATTATTAGCTTTTTTTTGTCAATTCATTTATAATTAAATTCTAATTTACAAAAATTTAAGTTCAAAGTTCAAGATATTTTATTTATTGATTTTGATTTATTCGCCAAACAAAACAAAACAAATTGCTATTCAATATTTGTTGTTTTCAATTCCATCTCCCTGTGTCTTGCAATGATATTTATTTCACTAAATTTTCTAGAAAGATGAGATGATAGTTTTTCCGCAGCATAAATTGATCTATGTTGCCCCCCGGTACATCCAAAATTTACCATAAGCTGCGTATATCCTTTAATATGATATGACTCTATTGCAGAATCGACTATATTAAATATATTTTCCAGGAACAAAGAAACTTTTGAATCTTCATCTAAAAAATCGATAACCGATTTATCAAGTCCTGTAAGATTTTTGAATTTTTCCAGTTTGCCAGGATTATTGAATAACCTGCAATCAAAAACAAATCCACCGCCATTAAGTGTTTCATCAACTGGTATACCCCGACGATATGAAAAACTGTTAATATTTACTGTTACATTAATTGTACCAGAAGAAATATTTTTAATTTGCTCGGAAATCACAAGATTATCCCAAACCTTCTCCAACTCAGGAAAAGAAACAGGCAACTTGATATTTGATCGAAGCCATTTTAAATGCTCAAGTGCTTTTGGAATGCTTTGAAGAAATAATTTTTTTTTCTCATACAAACCCCTGAAACCATACGCCCCCATTGCCTGCATCAACCTGATATAAACATATCCATAATAATACTTCAAAAATGATTTTGTATCTATATTAATATACTTTCTCAGAACATTTAAATAATAGTCCAGCAATTGTTCCCTGATATCGCTATTCAATGATGTTTTTGCCTCAAATAGTATTGAAGCAATGTCATACTGAAGTGCTCCACGGCGACCACCCTGGTAATCTATAAAAAACGGCTCATCTTTAAATATCATAATATTGCGAGACTGAAAATCGCGATACATAAAATAATTGCAGTTAGCTTCTAAAAGAAAATCGCTGAAAGTTTGAAAGTCATTTTCAAGATGCTGTTCATCGAAAGGTACTTTAGCTAATTTTAAAAAATAATATTTAAAGTAATTCAAATCCCACATCATAGATAGCTTATCGAATGCGCTGCGAGGATAACAGATTGAATAATCTATTGCCTTGCTTCCTTTAACCTGAAATAAAGGAAGTTGTTCAAGAACTTTTTTATAAATATTTAATTTTCTGGATGTATAATTACTTTCATCTTCATTATCGGAGAAACATTTAAGAAGTGTCGTATCTCCAAAATCCTGTAAAATGTAAACATTATTTTCAATATTTTCAGAATAAATTTCCGGAACATTTAAACCAAGTTTAAGAAAACTTTTTGTAAAGCCCATAAAAGCAATGTTTTCTTTTTTGTCTTCATTAAATACGCCAATATAGCTATCATTGCTACTCTTAATCCTGTAATATTTCCTGTAAGAACCGGAAGATGGTAAAAGTTCAATTGTATCTGGTTTCTTATTTCTAAAACTTTTAAAAAGTCTTTCAATAGCTTTTAATTCAATATTCATTTTGATTTTCCGGATTATTCATTACAAATTTAAATAAAACATTCATTATTATTTTGCAAGGTCACAATTCGCTTGTTAAGCTAATAAAACTTGTTATAAATTATTAAGATGCAAATAATGAAATTGATATTATTTCAATTTTTTTATACTTTTATAAAGAAATTATTTAGAATTATTTATGAGGCTTGAGTTTTTCGGTATTGAAAATTTAAATTTTGTTGAGTTTAACTTCACAGGCGATGATTTAAACTGTCATCGCTTAAATGAAGAATCATTTTTCCTGAGCAGCGAAGTCTTTAACTTGTATGCTCATTGTTATGAGCAAAGCAATGAATTGTATGAATATTTTGAACCGACAAAATACAATTCGCGTAAAATAATAGTTCTTCGCAATGAACTTACTGTTAATCTCGAAAAACTTTCCAGAATTAAAACTGTTGATGAATTCGTAAATTATATTGATAATGTATTTCTGGGTAAAACTTTTCTTATTGAACTGGAAAAGGCTGATTCGTCCTGGAAAGAAAACTGGGAATCGTATAATTTAAAATTAAAAGAAATTAATAAAGAAATGATTACCATAGTTGATCGTTGCATTGATGAAAGCCGGATACTTTGGGTAATTGGATATTAAAGGAAGCAGTTAGTGAAAAGTTTTCTGTTAAAAAAATCTATTTAATACATCTATAATAAAGCATATTGTTCTAATCAATTGAATTGATCCTGCACTGACTATTATTTCTAAAACTTGTACATTTGAATAAAAAAAATTGAAACAGCGTTATTTCATACAATTATGCTTTAAGGGTACTAATTTTCATGGCTGGCAAAATCAGGCGAATACAATTACAGCTCAGGCAGTATTAGAAAAGTCATTAGCTGTTTTGTTGCGCAAGCACACTCCGATTATTGGAGCGGGTCGCACAGATACCGGAGTTCATGCTGATTTTTTTATGGCGCATTTTGATTCTGAAGAATTAATAACAGATAATAAAAAATTTATTTACCAATTGAATCATATCTTGCCAAATGATATTGTAATTCAGAATATATTCCCGGTTATTGCATCCGCACATTCACGTTTTAGTGCAATTTCACGCACTTATGAATATTATATAACCCTATGTAAAAATCCCTTCGAAACTGAATATTGTTTACTTTTAAATCACCAACCGGATTTATTATTATTAAATAAAGCTAGTGAATTATTATATGAATATTCTGATTTTACAAGCTTTTGTAAATTGCATAGCGATAATAAAACGAATATCTGCAAAATATTCGAGGCTGAGTGGCGAAACGAAAACAATAAACTGATTTTTAAAATAAGAGCCAATCGTTTCTTGAGAGATATGGTTAGGGCACTTGTTGGCACAATGTTGAATGTGGGTTATAGAAAAAAAACAATATCAGATTTCAGAAACATAATTGAAGCTCGTAATCGAAGTAAAGCAGGAACCTCAGTTCCTGCTCATGGTTTATATTTAGTTGATATTGAATATCCGAAAGAAATATTTAGCTAATTTTTTTTAATGTTTGTAAAAGCAGCAGAAACATTAGTTTAATTTTAACGTAAAATTTTAGTTTGATAAATCTTTCATTCATCTAAATAATAGATAATTAAAAAATTTATACCTAAAATTTTGAAAATATAGGGATAGTATTTAAAAGTTGAATCTATTTTGTAATTTAGGACTTGTTAATTAAATTAAATTAAATATGAGACTAACCATTACCCGAAAATTAAGTATTGGCTTTGGAACGGTAGTATTTATAATCATTGTAAATGTTTTTTTAACTTCTATTATGTCACATAATAATAAAAAGTTAAATGAAGAAATTACCAATGTATTTGTGCCATCAGCAAGTCTTTTAAATGATTTGGCAAATCAAATCTCGAACTCAAAAATGCTCATTAAAAATTGGGTTTATATTGACAAAGTTGCTGACACACCTGAGAAAAATAAATTAAAAGAATTACATGAAAAAGATTTTCCATTGCTTAACAAGTTAATAACAGATACTTCAAAATTGTGGGCTAAATATTTGTCACCTGAAGTAGAAAATACTTATCAAAGAATTTCAAAAATAATTACAGACAGCTTGTTTGTTCAGCATAAGCAAATAATGGAGAAATTAACGAACCTTGCAAACTACGACGATTTTATGATCATGTCGGAAATTACTCCCCTAGTTGAAGGAAATGGATCATTAATGATCCAGACCGATAACACAGTAAAGGAAATTAAAAATCTGGAGAATACATTTAATGAAAAAGCAAATGAACTTCGTCTTGCTATGGGAGAATCATTTAATAGTTTTCAGACATTTACCATAATAGCTGGAATAATAGTAATTTTTATAACACTGATTATATCTTTTTGGATTACAAGTTCAATATCCAATCCATTAAAAAAAGGAGTAGAATTTGCTCAAACTTTTGAGAACGGTGATATAACTGCAACTATTGATATAAATCAAAGTGATGAATTTGGAGATCTTGCAAATGCACTGCGAAGCATGCAGGCCAAGCTTGCGGAAATTATAGGTATTTTTATAACCAGTGCCGAGAATATTGCAGAAGCAAGCAACCAAATAAATGATAGTTCAAGAAATCTTTCTATGAATGCTTCCAGCCAGGCCGCTTCAACAGAAGAAATTTCTTCATCAATTGAAGAAATTGCATCAAATATCCAGCAAAATACGGATAATTCGATGCAAACTGAAAAAATTTCATTACTTGCTGCAAATGAAATCAAAAAAGTAAATGAAGCTGCTAAAAATTCGGCTTCATCAATGAAACGAATTGATGAGAGAATAACTGTAATTAATGACATAGCTTTCCAAACAAACATATTAGCTCTAAATGCCGCAGTTGAAGCTGCACGTGCCGGTGAACATGGAAAAGGATTTGCAGTAGTTGCAGCAGAAGTCCGCAAATTAGCAGAACGCAGCAAAATAGCTGCTGAAGAAATTGGAGAATTATCGCGTAAAAGTTTGCTTGATTCAGAAGAGTCAAGTAAACAATTAGAAGCTGTAGTGCCCGAAATAGAACATACTGCCAAATTGGTTAAGGAGATTACTGCAGCCAATCTTGAACAGAATTCAAGTATAGACCAGATCAATAATTCCATACAACAACTTAATACTTCAACGCAACAAAGTGCAGCATCTGCTGAAAAAATGTCATTAAATTCAGATGACCTTGCCAAGCTTGCTTCTGAACTAAAACGAACAGCAGGGTACTTTAGGGTTTAAACTAAATGAGCTTATATTATCTTCAACCCTGCACAGCAGAGTACATTATTTTTATGGTTTCAATCTGTTGAATTCAGAATAAACTGGAATTAATTCTTTTGTTTGATTTTTTTTTCTTAAATTAAACTTTACAAATGATTTTACATATAATATTTTAATTAAGTAAATTTTAGTAGTTTATGAATTCAAAGTTCAGGAAAATTATTACCTCTATTAAACTAATGTGCCGTTTACTTTGCTTTTCAATTCAATCAAAAAATATCTTGTTTTTTAATATCTAAATGGAACACTATGAAAAATGTAATTTGTTTATTTGCCTTTTTGGGATTTATGGGCTGTCTGAACTCCAAAGCTCAAAATGAAAAATTCAAAGCACTATTTATGTATAATTTCACGAAATACATTGAATGGCCTGCTGTTCAGCGCCAAGGAGATTTTATAATTGGCGTATTGGGAAACTCTCCTTTAACAAAAGAACTGGAAATTATCGCAGAAAGGCAAAAGATTGGTCTGCAAAACATTGTAGTTAAAACGTTTGCTTCAGTTGATGAAATCCAAAGTTGCCATATCTTGTATTTGCCTTCATCTAAAAGCGCAAACATAAGTCAGGTAGTTGCTAAACTCAGTGGCAAAAATACGCTTATAATTTCTGATAAAGCAGGTTTGGCCCTTCAGGGAGCAGGAATCAATTATGTGATGGATGGAGACAAACTAAAATATGAGATTAATAAATCTAATATTGAAAATAAGGGACTTGCTGTAAGTAATACACTGTTATCTTTAGGTATCGTAGTGTCTAAATAATTATAAATTTTCTAAAAATATTAATGCTTAAATAATTTAAAGATGAAAAAAATAAAATACATAATAGTTTTAATAACATTTTTTGCTATAGCAATTCCAGCAATTTATGGACAAACTCCCCAGAAAAAAGTTTCAGAAATGACAAAAGAAGAAATGATGGAACTAAAGTACGATGATCTATTGAAAATTTCTTTTGAAGATCTTATTATAGTTGCAAACAAATTTGGAATGTCTTCTGACGAATTACTAGATTATTTTCTAAATAAAGATGTGACTTCTGCATCAAAACGTTCAGAAAAATCTTTGAATTCGCCTTTATCATCAACCGTTATTTCAAGGGATGAAATTGTTAATTCAGGAGCTACAAGTATCCCCGAAGTTTTAAGATTGGTTCCCGGAATGATAGTGCGCGAAAAAACACCTGGCAACTATGATGTTCAAATCAGGGGCAATGATAATCTGCCACCTATGGGCATCATGGTGTATACAGAAAACTCTATGACATTGGTTATGATAGATGGACGCCCAGTTTACAATTATGGTTTTGGTGGCACTTTTTGGGAAACTTTGCCTGTTGAACTAAACGATATTGAGCGTATTGAGGTTATTCGTGGACCTTCCAGTGCGCTCTACGGACCTAATGCAGTTTCGGGTGCGATAAATATAATCACCCGGTCAGTTGATAGCAAAAAACTGCATGCCGATGCACAGGCACAGGTTGGGAACAACAATTCCATGCTGACAAATGCCGCTGTTTCATTTGGGGTTGATAAACTGAAAGTAAGGGTTTCCGGGAATTATAATCACTTCAATAGGTTTGAGGATGATTTTTATGTATTTGATTATAATCAAAAATACAGTCCAAGTGAAATGGCTACTCTTCAGATGCCAACTATAAATGGTGTTCCTGGTGGGCCTGTGGAAGAAAATTTCAATACTACATTCCCTAAGCCATCTCTTGCCACTGAGAAGTATGCGGCAAATGCTTTCTTAACGTATGATGCAACCAAGGATATTGGGCTAAACCTGGCTATTGGCGCCCAAAATTCAGATGTCATCTCAAGTACCTTGGGCAACAACAATATTCCTATTGTTCCGCGTACTTCAAATACAAAATATATTGATTTCCGTGCAAAAATCTATGGATTCCAAGCCCAGGCAAACTTTATGAATGGCGATCAGGATGTTCAACATAATTATCAAGGCTGGCATATTGCTCCCAGTGTATTTCAATCATCCATTGAATATGAACATACTTTTGGCACTCTTGTTTTGCGGCCTGGCGTTAGTTTGCAAAACACAACCTATGATGACAGTAAGTGGGGACATGCAGCATTAAAGGATGGTTTTTTAAACGGGCCTAAAACACTCTCATCATTTGCTTATTATTTACGTGCCGATTACAAAGCTTTTGATAAACTGCGCCTTATTGCAGCTATTCGCGGAGATAAATATAATAAGCCCGACGTGAACAAACTCACTTACCAGTTCATCTCTACTTATGATATTAATGAAAACAATATTGTTCGTGCCGGATATTCACAAGCTAACCGTGGTCCATTTATTTCCGACACTTATGCCGATTATTACTGGAACGTATCTCAAATGCCACCTACAACCATACAATACGAAGGCAACCAAAACCTCAAGCTTCCCACTATGGATATGTTTGAAGTAGGTTATCGAAGCAAAATATCGAAAAACATTATGGTTGAACTGGAAGCATTTCATACCGTATTGAAAGACCTTACTTTTTGGAACCCAGACTCAATGAGTATAAATTTAGATATTACACCTCTTGAAACTAATGGAACGCCTATTGTTAATGTTGTTGGTCATGGACAGTATGAAAACCTTAATATGAAATCTACTCAAAATGGGATTACTCTAAATGTAAGTGTCGTGGTTTCCAGTAAACTTAATTTTAAGGTTTTTGGAACCATACAACAGTCAAAGCTTACCAATGTATATCCGCGTACTATTTTTGATGATCTCAATTATCTTGAACAAGTCAGTGGATATAAATTTATATTAGATACTGCAGATATTTTTTCAAAACTAAGAAATGGCGACAAAAGCCCTTTTACGAATCCTAAAAGGTCTTACACTGCAACCAATTCAATGTATAAGGATAGCAGCAACCAATCAATGGACAACAAAGCAACACCAACTTTTTTTGGCGGTTTAACATTAAATTATACGCCATTAAAAAAATGGAACATCAACTCCAGTTTCTATTTTTATACACAGCAAACCTTGCTTACTAATAGAACTGATGAAATTGGTTCAGGTATGCCTGTAAATCTCAATAATCCTTCAAATTATGATGCTTTTGGTAATTATACATATAAAAATAATGGGAAATATACTGATGAATATACCGTCCAGCCAAAGGTTATTATAAACCTTAAAGTATCTTATAAATTCTGGAAAGAAAATTCAATATTTTTTAATGCAAGAAACTTGTTTAATAACGATAAAAAAGAATTTGCATTTCTTGACAAGGTTGGCGGGCTTTATCTTATCGGCTTGAGTCTGAATTATTAAATTTTACGGAAATATATAGCATATATTAAAAAAGCTTTGTGTTTTTGAAATGCAAAGCTTTTTAATTTATATCAGAACTAACTAAAGTAACATTAATAGAACAATTCAGGTAGTCCTCAACCTGAAATGAAAATAACCAAATTGCAGGAACTTGAAATATGAGTTATTTAATTCCTGTATTTTCATAAAAATACAATATAATTATCTTATTTATTTTAACCTTAATCATTGTTCTGCAATAATATAAAGAAGAATTATATGAGTTACTAACAAGATTTGGTTCATATTTCCAACCTTAAGTATTTGAAATATTGACAAAAATGTTATTATTTTTGGGCAGAAATTGAGGGGAAATTTTATGAACCAGGAAAGAGAACCGCTTTTCGACGACCGTGAGTATGCATATGTTATGGATCGCTATAAAAGGATGCTGCGCAGCGGTAAAGATTATTTTTTTGATGTTCATGAATTCGAAATTCTTATCGAACAATTTCTACAATTCGGAGATTTGGAAAATGCCTCCAAAGCGATTGATATCGGTATTCGCCAGCATCCCTATTCAGGTGATCTGGTGTTAAAAAAAGCACAGGTACTCATTGATAAAGGTGACAGTGCTAATGCTTTGAAAATACTTGATAATGCCGAAAAAATGGAAACCGGCAACTTTGAATTATTTCTATTAAAAGGTATTGCATGTAATTTTACAGGTAAAAAAAAGGAAGCAAGAGATTATTTTAATAAAGCAATTGAAATTTCTGGTGAAAATATTGTCGATACGCTTTTCAGCATAGCAGTAAATTTTGAGAACCTTAACGATTATAACACCGCATTGACCTATCTTCAGTCAGCAAAAAAAGAAGACAACTATAACCTTACTATTCTTTTTGAATTAGGCTCATGCTATGATCGATTAGAAGATTATGAGAATTCAAAAAAGCTTTATAATGAATACCTGGATATCAATCCATTTTCTGATACTGTTTGGTTTAATTTAGGTGTTATATACTCTAAAAAATTGGATTTTGATAAAGCTATCGAAGCATTCGATTTTACCATTTCAATTAATGAAAATTATGCATTAGCCTATTATAATAAAGGTAATGCCCTGGTAAATAAAAGCAGATACGATAAGGCAATTGAAGCTTATAAAGAATATCTGTCCTTAGATGAGAATCACTCCGAAACCTTATGTTATGTTGGTGAGTGTTATGAGCGAATGGGAAAATTAGGCCATGCGCTTGAATACTATTATAGATCTCTCGAAACCGATCCTAATTATTCAGATGCTATTTACGGAATAGGCATTATACATAGCATCCGTGAAAATTACGATGAAAGTATCCAATATATTCTTAAAGCTATTGATCGCAATCCGGGTAGTTCAGATTACTGGTTTTCGTTGGGAAATATTTATTCACGGTTAAACCAAGCTGAAAAGGCCATTGAGGCTTTCAGGCATTCTACTGAATTGGATCCAAATGATTATGAATCATGGCTAAACTTATCTGAACTTTATTTTAAGAAAAATCTTCTTACAAAGGCCATTAAAACTTTAGAAGACGCCTATATTTTCAATGCCGATGTTGCCCTGATTAATTATCGTCTTGCAGCTTATAATCTTTTAAGGCATAATATTTCTGAAAGTCTTGTTTATGTCAAAAGGGGCATGAAAAGTAATTTTAAAGAGCATGAAGAACTTTTCAAATTTTACCCTGCAGCTTCCAATATTAAGGAAATTAGTGAGCTGATTCAGCAATTCAATTCTATAAAGCAATGAATTTTAGCCTCTCTCATGTACCTTCCCGTATCCATAAAATCAGGTCCACAGGTCTTACTATGGTTATGGACAAAGGATTGAGTCTAAGGGAAACAGAAAATTTTATTTCTTCATGTAGCGATTTTACTGACCTTGTAAAATTTGGTTTTGGTACTTCATTAATCACTAACAACCTTGACGAAAAAATAAAACTTTACAGGGATGCTAATATTAGGCCGTATTTTGGCGGTACCTTGTTTGAAATGTTTTTAGTTCGTGGATTGCATAAAGAGTTTAAAAAATTTGTAGACAAATATAAATTAGATTTGATTGAAATATCCGATGGTTCAATTGCTTTACCTCATGATGAAAAATTAAAACATATTGAAGACTTTTCCAAACATGCCACAGTAATTTCTGAAGTTGGTTCAAAACAAGCCGGAGTAGTAATTTCCCATGAAAAATGGGTAAAAATGATGAAAAATGAGCTCAAGGCAGGATCATGGAAAGTAATAGCTGAAGCACGCGAAGCCGGTAATATTGGAATTTATAATCCGGATGGTACTGCAAATAAAGAACTCATTAATGATATTATTGAACATGTAAATACTGAAAATATTATTTGGGAAGCACCAAACAAACCTCAACAAGTTTGGTTCATCAAACTATTGGGATGCAATGTAAATCTGGGAAACATCAGTCCTTCTGAAGTAATTCCTCTGGAAACACTCAGACTTGGTTTCAGAGGTGATACTTTTTTTCAGTTCCTGCCTGAAAGTATAGTAAAAAAATACAACAACACTTAATATCATTTCTTTAACATGAAGATTTATGGCTTAATTGGATATCCTTTGGGACACTCTTTTTCTGCCGGATATTTTGCAGACAAATTTAAAAACGAGAATATTAAAGACAGTGTTTACAGAAACTTTCCTATAGAAAACATCTCTAAATTGGCCAATATTATATCCGATAATCATGAGTTAATTGGGCTTAATGTTACTATTCCATATAAAGAACAAGTCATTCAATTTCTGGATGAAATTGATGCTGAAGCAAAGGGAGTTGGAGCTGTTAATACATTAAAAATATTAAGGAATGAAAATAGCTACAAATTAAAAGGTTTCAACAGCGATGTTTACGGATTTCAAACATCGCTTCAGCCCTATCTGAAAAATTTTCATAAAAAAGCTCTTATTTTAGGTACTGGTGGAGCTTCAAAAGCTATAAAATTTGTTCTCAAAAAATTAAATATTGAATATATATCAGCATCAATTGAAGAATTGAAAGAAAATGAAATACGATATGAAGTTATTGATAAAAAAATGATTGAAGATCGTTTGCTTATTATTCATGCTACTCCTCTTGGTACATTTCCAAATATTAATTCGTGCCCACCAATTCCTTATGAATTTATTACGCCAAAACATGTTTTATTTGATCTTGTTTACAACCCTGAAGAAACGCTATATTTAAAAAAGGGAAAAGAGAAAGGTGCAACAACAATAAATGGTCTAAAGATGCTTCATATGCAAGCAGAAAAATCTTGGGAGATTTGGAACTCTAAAAGTTAAAAGTAACCTTCCTTTTTTCTATCTTCCATTGCAGAGTCAGATCTTTTATCATCCCAACGGGTGCCTCGTTCGGTAGTCCGAGTAGCAGCTACTTCTGCAATAATATCTTCAAGTGAAGAAGCTGGTGATTCAACTCCGCCTGTACAAGTCATATCACCAATAGTACGGAAGCGGATTTGCATTAACAATATAGAATCACTTTTCTTCAATGGGATATAAGGACAATTAGCTAATAAAACACCATCCCTATTAATCATTTCCCTTTGATGAGTAAAATACAGATTGGGTATCTCAATATTTTCTGCATAAATATACTGCCAGATATCCATTTCAGTCCAATTACTTAATGGAAATACCCTAAAGTGTTCACCCATGCGTTTTCGGCCATTAAACAGATTCCACAATTCAGGCCTTTGGTTCTTGGGATCCCACTGTCCGAATTCATCCCGGTGCGAAAAGAAACGTTCTTTTGAACGGGCCTTTTCCTCATCTCGTCTCCCACCTCCCATCGCTGAATCAAACTTAAATTCTTCAATTGCATCCAAAAGAGTTACTGTTTGAAGCACATTGCGGCTTGCATTTGGACCAGTTTCTTCTTTTACTTTACCAGAATCAATTGTATCCTGCACACATCTTACAATACAGGTTGTGCCTGTCTTTGCCATCAAGTTATCACGAAATTCAAGAGTTTCAGGAAAATTGTGTCCTGTATCAATATGTAAAAGAGGAAAAGGTATTTTAGCCGGCCAGAAGGCTTTACATGCTATATGAAACATTACAATAGAGTCTTTTCCACCGGAAAAAAGCAGACAAGGTTTTTCAAATTGCGCAACCACCTCACGAATAACATAAATTGATTCTGATTCCAGCAAGCGCAAATGATTTAATGTATGTTTTTTATGTAATCCCGACATATCATTTTAAAATTTTCTACTATTCTAACTCAATTATTGTATTTTGCCAGAAACTCTTGGAAGCACATATTCCACTAACCGAACGGTGCATTCATCTACATCAAGCTTGGCAGTATCAAGAATAAGATTTGCCGTTTTTGGCTTTTCAAAACCAGCACTAATACCGGTAAAATCCTTAATTTCACCTTTCCTGGCTTTTTTATAAAGACCCTTAACGTCACGTTTTTCGCAAATTTCAATAGGAGTATCCAGATAAATTAAAATAAAATCTTCTTCCCCTATAATTTCTTTTGCTAAAACCCTCATTTTTTCTACCGGGCATATAAATGCATTTATTGTAATAACCCCATTGTTAACAAAAAGTTTTGAAACTTCGGCAATGCGTCTGATATTTTCAAAGCGATCTGATTCTGAATATCCTAAATTTGAATTAAGACCCTTTCTGATATCATCTCCATCAAGAATAACAGAAAGATAGCCCTGGGCTGCTAAAGCAGTATCTAATTCATATGCAAGAGTTGATTTACCCGAACCAGAAAGACCAATTAGCCAAATAGAAACTGTTCTCTGGCTAACAATCATTTCTTTTATTTTTCGTCTACTGTCTATATTCATTAAGTTTAATATTTTCAGTTCTTATTTTCTTTATTGCTTTTATATACTATTTTCTAAAATTTGGGAGTCAAATTTAAGAAAGAATACTTTTAATGTCGTTAAAATATGGTACTACTTTATTATGACTTTTTTCTTAGTGAGTAATTTTTTCATTTCGTTAAGTACATTGTAAAATTTGCATAAATCTTTTCGTATTATTATGATCCTTTTTCAGGAACCAATTAATTTCGTTGTAAAATTCAAAACGAAAAATGAATCTGATTTTCAGAATAAAGTCTTTTTTGAAATTTATTATAAAAGCCAAACCATTGGCAGGATACGGTATTCATTCCCCTTTCGTTTTTAATTTTGCTTCTAATATTTTACGCTCTGCAAATAAAAAAAATATTCCATTAACAGAAATTGAAAAACAAAAATGTCAATTAAAATCAGATAACAGGCTATTGACAGTTTCTGAATATGGAGCACGTCCAATTGAAGGAATCAAAATGCAGAAAGTATCGAAAATATTTCGTCGTGCTTCGACCAGAACCCGTTATTGCAGACTCTTATTCAAAGTTACCAGGGAAATGAAACCTGAAACTATAATTGAATTTGGAACTTCTTTGGGAATTTCTACAATTGCATTGTCTTTAGCCGCACCAGATGCTAAAATATATACTGTAGAAGGAAGTGATGCAATTGCTAAGGTAGCGGAAGAAAACTTTAAACAACTTCAACTAAAAAACATTATTCAATATATTGATTTGTTTGATGAACAAATTGATAATATTCTTAAAGAAATTCATCATCCGTTCATTTTGTATTTGGACGGGAATCATCGATATGAACAAACTCTCAGGTATTTTGAAGCATTTGCTGAATTGGCAATCGACGATAGCATAATAATCATCGATGATATTCATTGGTCAAAAGAAATGGAAAAAGCCTGGATAGAAATTTGCAGACATCCAAAACCAACTACAAAGATTGATGTATACCAAATGGGTATTGTATTTTTTAAGCAGGGATTGCCGAAAGAAACTTTCAATATTCTTTTCTAATTTCATAATTTTTTTCTGAAATTAGAAAAAATTAAATTCCTTGTTCTCAATTTTTGGCTCTTTTTCTTTGCTCTTGATCCTTAAACCATTCCCCTCTCCTTCTTTATTCTTTCATAAGCTTCATTTACTTTTTGGAATTTTTCATTAGCTGATTTCTTAATATCTTCTCCCAGATAGGCTACTTTATCAGGATGATATTTAACTGCCATTTTACGATATGCCTTTTTAATATCATCATTTGTAGCTGAGTTGCTTATTTCAAGTATTTTATATGCCCAGTCAGTATCTTCAATAAACATTGATTTAATAGATACAAATTCAGCCCTATTAATTTCCAGCCTTTTGCTAATATCTTCTATGACATTTACTTCCTCAGGGCTTATTATACCATCTGCCTGAGCTATACCAAAAAGAAGATGCATCAATTGTAAACGAGACGAATAATCAATATGGGAACGGATTTGGTAACAAACGTCAGTCAAAGGAATTGGTTTATTTAGAATTTCTTTTAATAATTTCAATGCTTCTGAAGCGTCATCCTCACCAAAAGTCAATAAAAGGTATTTTTTTACATAATCAAGTTCCGATTTTAAAACTTTTCCGTCAGCTTTCATAATCGCAGCCATTAGAACCAAAAGACTAACAAGGAAGTCTCCTGAAGTAGTAGGCATTTTACTCAAATTCTTAACCTCAACACCATCCATTATGGCACCAATTGTAAAACCCAGAATTCCACCAATTGGGCCACCAAATGCCCATCCTAAGCCACCTCCAATCCATTTTGCAAATCCAGACATAATATTTCGAAATTGATCAAATAATAATTTGGAAATTAAAAGTGAGTTTGAAGTTCATTCAAAAACATCTGATGAAGTCTTAAAACCTGCGGTAACAAAAGCGAATGATCGTCATTACTAATAATGAAACTGGCTATCTTCATTTTTTCTTCATCAGGAGTTTGATTTATAATTCTTTTTAATACTCCACTTTCATCAATGCCATCACGAGACATTACTCGTTTCAACCTTAATTCTTCCGGAGCAAGAACAAGTACAACATAGTCTAAATCTCCTTTGTTATTTTTTTCAAGCAATAAAGCTGATTCTTTGATTACATATTTGCAGTTTTTCTGAATTCTAATCCATTTAGCAAAGTTATCAATCACAATAGGATGAATGAAATTATTGACCTTTTGAAGTGCTTCAGTATTATTAAAAATTAAAGTTGCAATTTTTTGTTTGTCCAATAAACCATTAATAAAAACTTTATCACCAAATTCTTTTTTATAAAAATCGATAATATCAGTTGTCTCAAGAAGTTTTTTGGCTTCGTAATCAGAATTAAAAATTGGTACTCCAAGCTGCCTGAATATTTCACAAACAGTAGATTTTCCTGAACCTATACCTCCTGTAATACCAACTTTAAGCATTTATTTTTCAATGATATAATCAACATTTTTAGGTTTGAAAGAAACTGACTTTGCAAAGGCTGGTTGCCTTTCTAACGTAACTTTCAACTTATTGTTAATTGAATTATAAATGGTCCGGTAATCAACAATTGCCCTAAATTGACGTGGTCGGACTTTATTATAATTTCGTAATGCAACAATATAGTTTATTCTAACGGAAGCTGGAAACGTTTTCATTTCCATACTGTCTGGAAGATTAATAACTTTAATGGGTATCATTACAAATGATTCGGTGTATTTATCAACCGAAATATTAAGTGTTACTTGCTTTCCCACAAAAAAAACTCCCTTAATAGGAATAAGTTCTAAATCAATTGAAAAAGATTTATCAACCTTAGTAAATCTCTTATATATTGTTTGAACCTTTTTTATGGTATCAGTAAGTGAACGAGGCCCTGAAATGATTATACTGTCTGGTTTAGAGATTATATCACTACCAAGCATACATTGACTTGCAAAATCTAAATCTATATTAGGTTCAACAGGAACCTTTTTCCGTTCAACAATTGAAAATTCATAAAAAATAGTATCAGGCGCTATATAATTCAAAACTAATTCAGAACCTAATTGAAGCTGAATTATTTCTTTCAAACTACGGGTTAAAACATAAGACTTATTTGAATCAGGACTATAACTGTTATAATTAAGAGCTATTTCTCTGAGAATAATAGGATGCTGACTTGCCGTGAAAACATTACGTAAAAGAGTATAACCTCTTCCACTTACATTCAGGTTTAGCTCTGTTGGTAAATCATCTACCATTATTTTATTTTGAAAATGAAACCTGTATGTAATAGGAAAACTAATATTAGTGGAATAGTTATGATCTAAAGCATTGAGAAGCCAAAAAATAGAAGAAAGAGCCAGGAAAAAGAAAAAAGTAAAAATTTTTTGATTAAACTTATACTCTCTCCGGTTTAAATATCTTTCTTTGTCTCTAGGTTTTTTTTCCAAAGCAAAGAGATTTTAAAACCGGCAATTCCCAGGAATGAAATTACCGGCAAATTAATTTATTTGGGTTCAATATCACTTGGGTCCTTTAAAATCGCAGCTTTATCAACTCTAATCTTCACATTCGAGTCTACTTCAATTAAAGCAGTATGATTATCAATTTCAACTATACGACCATAAATGCCTCCTGTCGTCAAAACTTTATCTCCTTTTTTTAATAATTCACGAAAATTCTTCAGCTCTTTTTGTCTTTTGGTTTGGGGACGAATCATAAAAAAGTAGAAAACTACTATGATAAGCACCATCATTAACAAAAATTGCATTGATGCACCTTGTCCGCCAGGAGCCGAACTTACTAACATAACCGAGATTAAACTTTTCATTATTTTTTTATTTAAATGTAAAACTTTATAGAGAATTTATTTATAATTAGCAAATTAACAATATTTTTTGCAATGAACAATAAAGATGAGAATGTGTGAAATGTGAAGTTGTGAATCATTAATATTCAATGTCGTTTAGTTAAGGAACGAAACACCCTTCGACAAGCTCAGGGTGACAATAAAATAAGGTCATACTGAGCATGTCGAAGTATGACCAATGATATAAAACTGCTTAACTAAACGACATTGCATTAATATTTATTATTTAAGTGACTTTGAGCTTTAATAACAAAACACATAATTTACTTCTCAATCAAACCTCTGCCTGTTTTAATTATCTTGTCTTCTTTTTTTAAATATTTAACAATGTTATCAAGTATACCATTAATAAATGTATTACTATTGGACGTACTGTAATCTTTAGCTATTTCAATGTATTCATTTAGAGATACTTTAATTGGTATGGATGGAAACTCCAGAATTTCAGCCAATGCCATTCGCATAATCAAAATATCCATTATTGCAATACGATCAAATTCCCAATTCTGTGAATGGTTTTTAATAAGTTCATTATAATCATTACAATTGAGACTTACTTTGTGGAACAGTTTCATTGCAAATTCTCGATCATCTTCATTTTTAAATAAAGACATTAATTTTTTTTCTGGTCCGTCTGATTCTTTAAATGCTTTTAGAGTTTTAAATACCATACTCAATATGAAATCTATATCATCATTCCAAAAAATACTTAATTCTTCAAGAGTGTTTTCTAAAGGTTGAAATAATGGAACTTCTTCTTCAATTATTTTAAGATATTATATCTTTATCTTCTTCGTATGAATGTTGTCTATTTTTGCTAAATATTGATTGAAATATTCACTTTCCTTTAATTTTGTTAAAAAGGTTTTTAATGATTTCAAAGTGATTAACCCAGTTAATCTTATTTTCTAAGATATACTTGTTAAGTTGGGAATTCTTTCCTTAATTGGATTACATGTTTATTTAGAATAAAATTATTATTTGGATGCAGATCATTATATGTTGGCATAAGTTTTTGTTTTGCCAAATCAATACGTTGTTCATCAACTCTTACAAGCTCAATAGGTAAAAGCAGAAGAAAATAGTACAAATCGTAAGATTTATTAATGCTAAAGAATAATTCTTTTTCGGATTGTTAATTGTTTGGTCTTGTTTGTTATGACTGGCATACAAAACCTGCAAAATTTTAACTCTGAGAAGCCTTCTGCTTATCATTACGAAAGAACTGAAATTAATAAAATCAAATGCGGGGCAAATTTATACTTTTTACTTGGATTTTTGAGGAAGAATGAAAAAATTTAATGTTTTTATTAAAATTAATTTAATAATTTAATTCTTTTATGAACTATATTAACTGATTATATATCAGATTTATATTACAAAAAGATTATAGAATCATATAACTATTTGTTAAAGAATAGTTTAAAATAAATTGTGAATTTTCCTAAAAAATATTAATTTTCTTCGGTCATTTAGATTAAAAAATAACCTTAGATAGTAGTAACTTATATTATATCAACTTTGATTTATCAGCTTGAATGTGTGATGATTATTTAGTAACTAAAACAGATCAAAATGGAAGAAGGAAATGAAAAAGCTAGTAGCTCTGAAACTATTGTACGAGAAGAAATTCATTCAAAAGCAGTCAGGGCCGGAAAGAGAACATATTTTTTTGATGTAAAAGCCACCAAGAGAAACGACTATTACTTAACAATTACAGAAAGTAAAAAGCGTTTTAATAAAGATGGTAGATTTTACTACGAAAAGCACAAAATTTTCCTGTACAAGGAAGATTTCGAAAAATTTATGGATGGATTGACTGAAGTTATTGAATTTATTAAAACTGCAAATCCTGTTTTAATAACTGAAAGTGGGGAAGATGAAGTAAATGAAGTGAACGAAGAATATATTGCGGTCGATTTTGAAGATTTAGAGAATCCCGATTATAAAGGCTGAGAAGTTTCAGCCTTTTTTTATTAAAGAACTAGTATCTGATAATCCTTTCAACCTTGTTTTTCTTAAGAAATCCTTTTATTATCTGGTAAACTTCACGATTGTCCATTCGAGATACTATACATTCCTTTAAGGTCTCTATTCCAGTTATACAAGTATTATCTATAAAACCATATCCTAAATATTTCCCATTTTCAATTCTGACGACTGTTTTCTCATCGCTGTTTCTCCCCTTATCGATAATCAGAAGATTTTCATTTCCATTACCAATAGAATTCATCGCCATTGTAGCCCGATGGTTATATTCTTCAGGAGTTTCAATTCCGACACATGCACCATTACATTGCCTTAATTCATAGTGAAAACAAGGTCCTAGCGATTTATATAACCCGCATAATTTTTGACATAAAGCATATTCTTCAATCAGATTAATTAAAGTTAATCGTGAATATTCAAGACTTTCGTATGTATTAATAGGAAGTACATCTTTTGAATTAGTCTCTTCAATTTTAAAACATAGATATCCAGATTCATTAAAGTAATTATAAATTCCATAATTTCGTGCAGTTCGTCGCTGAGATCTGTTGTAAAGAGGTTTTAATTTTTTAATTTCATCTGATTCCAACAACAAGGCAATAAGCTCACTTCCGGTTAATTCATAAGAAATATCTGCTATCTCTTTTCTCATTTTAAGAACAGTCTTAGTCTTTGCCGCACTTAAATGACTAATGATGCGTGATTTTATATCTTTACTTTTACCTACATAAATAATATTTTTTTCTTCATTATATAAATAATATACTCCTGTTTCTTCAGGAAGATTAGTAACTTTTTTCAAATCAAGAGACGGATGAAGAATGCCAAAATCGCTTTTTTCGATTCCGGCTTCACCATTTTTCTTGTTCAAATTTAGTAATATATCAAATAGCTTTGAAGTAGCCAGAGCATCACCTGCAGCTCTATGTCGATCTGTAATAATAATGCCTAATTCACGACAAATATTTCCAAGACTATATGATTTTTTACCAGGAATAAGTTTTCTGCTAAGTCTTACAGTGCATAAAATTTCTCGTTTAAAATTATATCCAAGGCTACGGTACTCACTTCGCAAGAAATTGTAGTCGAATGAAGCATTATGCGCGATAAAAACATTATTCTCTGTGAGTTCTAAGATTTTTCGTGCAACTTCATGAAATTTGGGTGCATCTGCAACCATTTCATTAGTAATACCGGTAAGTCCGGTAATATAATATGGAATTGTTTTCTCTGGATTTATTAGAGTGACAAATTCATCTATAACTTTATTGCCATTATGGATTAAAATTGCAATCTCGGTAATCTTTTCGTATTGTGGACTCCCTCCCGTTGTCTCAATATCCACTATTGCATACATGTTATGATTCAATTATTGAATACAGAGTAATAAATTTAATTTTAAATATTAAGAATATTATTTAACAACTTTATGTTTGTTAATGGCAACATTGAAAGTTGAAATAAATTTCTTATTTCCATAATTTCTTAGGATATACACCCTCTTTTATTAATTCATTCAGTTTCTTAATTGATTCTTCTTTGTCTTCTTTATAAGTAACACCAAACCACGGATCCGGCGTGCTTAATACTCTTACCCTTGCTTCTCCTTCTTTTATTAGTTCGTTTACAGCCAATGGAATATAAAATTCAGCTTTTGGGTTATTGAAATTATTTGTTATAAACGAGTTGAATTTTTTATTCAAATGTTGAAATATACTTACCGGGAAACCCCAAAAATTCATGGAAACAATCTCTTCACCATTTAAGTCCTTCCATGTTTCGTCAGAATCCTTAAATTGAATTTTTTCATTCATCCGTTGAATTTGAGTACGTTCTATTATACTTTTAAGTATATGATCACTTGATTTCTCACACACTCCCCTTGCTACATGCCCGTTTTCAGATAAAGTGTTTTTAAGGGTATATCCAACCATGCAATAAGTATCTATATCGGAGTCACGTTTAGAAGTTAGATACTCACCAATAATTTGGAATGAATTTGCACCATAAAAATCATCTGCATTAATTACTGCAAATGGTGTATTAATTTTTTCTGCAGCAATCATTACTGCATGCCCTGTACCCCAAGGTTTTTGTCTTTCAGGAGGTATCTGGATATCGGCAGGTACATTGTCAAGTTCCTGATAAACAAATTCAACTAATATTTTCCTGTTGAATTTATTAATAACTTCATTGAAATCAGCCTCAATACTCCTGCGTATTACAAAAACAACCTTGCCAAAACCGGCACGAATTGAATCATATATAGAATAATCCATTATTGTTTCGCCTGAAGGCCCAAGTTTATCAATTTGTTTTAAACTTCCATAACGACTACCTATACCTGCTGCCAATACTAATAATGTTGGTTTAACGCGTAACATAAAAATATTTGCATTTAGTTTTTCAACGCTAAAATTAGTTTTTTATCTGGAAAGCAAAAACATTGCATTTTGAATAAATATTTATATTTTTGAATGAGTTGAATTTATGAATAAGTATAAAAAGAATAAAATAAATTTTATTAAGCAAGATACAAATTAACCAAAAACAAAACATAAATAAAATGAGCACTAAATTTAAAGCTTTTCTTGATGAAGATGACATGCCAAAACAATGGTATAACTTAGCCGCAGATCTTCCTTCACCAATGCAACCGCCTTTAGGCCCGGATGGTAAACCTGTAACACCTGATATGCTTGCTCCTGTGTTCCCAATGAACCTTATTGAACAAGAAGTAAGCACTAAACGATGGATTGATATTCCGGAAGGTGTTTTGGAATTGCTATACCGATGGAGACCTGCTCCCTTGCAACGTGCTATTCATTTAGAGAAAGCGTTAGGTACACCCGCAAAAATTTTCTATAAAAATGAAAGTTTGTCTCCTGCAGGATCTCATAAGCCTAATACCGCCGTAGCCCAGGCATGGTATAATAAAGAATTTGGCATTCAGAAAATTGTCACAGAAACCGGTGCAGGACAATGGGGAAGTGCCCTTGCTTTTGCATGTGCTTTATTAGGTCTGGAATGTAAAGTTTATATGGTTCGCATTAGTTTTGATCAAAAACCCTTCAGGAAATTGATGATGCAAACATGGGGCGCAACCTGTGTGGCAAGTCCAAGTACACAGACCAACGCCGGACGTGCTATTCTTGCACAATATCCGGATACTCCGGGAAGTTTGGGGATTGCTATCAGTGAAGCAATTGAGGAAGCAGTTACAGATCCTGGAGGAAAAACCAGGTATGCGCTTGGAAGTGTTTTGAACCATGTTCTCCTTCATCAGACTATTATTGGACTTGAAGCTAAAAAACAGTTAAAAAAATTTGGCATTAAAAAACCGGACATCATAATTGGATGTGCTGGCGGCGGAAGTAATTTTGCAGGCTTGGCCTTTCCTTTTGTTTATGATAAGATTCACGGTGACAAAATCGAGATTATTCCTGTTGAACCTGCATCATGCCCAACAATGACCAGAGCTCCTTTTGTATACGATCATGGCGACACTGCAAAAATGACTCCACTATTACCCATGCACAGTTTAGGACACAATTTTATTCCGGCACCAATACATGCGGGTGGTTTACGCTATCATGGAATAGCTCCATTAATAAGTCAAACCATTGTGGAAGGTCTGGTAGCGCCCAGGGCTCTTCATCAAAATGAATGTTATCAGTCTGCTTTGCTGTTTGCAAAAACAGAAGGTATTATTCCGGCTCCTGAAACCAGTCATGCCATTGCAGCTGTTATTCAGGAAGCAAAAAAGGCAAAAGAAGAAGGCAAAGAAAAAACAATTCTGTTTAACTTTTCTGGTCATGGTTTAATGGACTTATCAGGATATGAAAGATATATGAACGGCGAATTGACAGATTATGAACTTCCCCAAGAAGAAATAGATCGCAATCTTGAAATTCTAAAGAATTTACCAAAACCTGAATTACATAAGACGGGTAAATGGTAAAATAAACCTGAATTACAAGAAACCCGGATAAGCTTTGCAGTTTTATCCAGGTTTTCTTAATTGATAACAGAAATATCCTTAATTATTCAGGGCTGGTTCGTCTTCTTTCAAATAAAGCGCTTCAGGCCCCTTTTCACCGGTTCTTATACGAATGACATCTTCAATATCAGAAACAAATATTTTCCCATCACCCACAACACCTGTCCAGGCTGATTTAAGTATAGCATCAATAGTTTTTTGAGCATTATGATCACGAACCACAATAGATAATACCCTTCTTTGTATTCTGTTTGCTGCATATACAGCTCCTCTGTATATATGTCCTTCGGTTTCCTTTCCTGTACCAGTAACATCCCAATATGTAAAAAATTGAATATCTACATCATGTAATGCATTTTTAACTTCTTCAAACTTTGATTTTCTAATAATTGCTTCTATCTTTTTCATTTTAATAAGAATTATAATTTTGAATAATTTTTTCCGATATAAGATTACAAAGTTAATACAAATATTAAATGATGTAACTTTATTCAAATTCTTAATTATTGATTTACAATATTATAGCTTAATTAAAAATAGTGTTTGACTCACAAAAATATATTTTTTTAAGAAATCGTTATTGAGAAATAGACAGTTTAAAATCGAAAAATTGTATTTTGAATTAAATAATAAAAAAAAATAAGGGGGTGAAAATAAAAACGAGAACTTTTAATAAATTCTCGTTTTTATTTAAATATTATAAATTAATAATAATTTATTTTTTATTCAGCTTCAGTATAAGCAATTTCTTCATGTTGAGTCAAATCCAAACCTGTAGTTTCTTCTTCAACATCAGCCCGTATACCAAATACTTTGTCAACAAATTTATAGATAATAAAAGTAAATATCAAACAATAAACAAGAACGACGCCAACAGCTAAAGCTTGTATTCCCAATTGTTTAGGATTCCCGTATAAAGCACCGCTGAATGATTTTTGTACAAAAGGTGTGGCGAAGACACCCACCAGCAGTGAACCCAAAAAACCAGCTACACCATGAACTCCAAAAGCATCTAGGGAGTCATCATATGAGAATTTAATTTTCACAGTACCTACCATTATAAAGCAGCAAACAGCACTAATTATACTAATTATCAAGGCAGCATGCACATTGACAAAACCAGCAGTGGGTGTAATGGCAGCAAGGCCTGCAACGGCTCCAGTACAAAACCCTACCGTTGTAGGCTTTTTGTTAATTATCCAATCCAGAATTACCCAGGTTAAAGCAGCTGTTGCAGCTGCAACATGAGTCACAAGAAATGCATTTGCTGCAACTCCATCCGCAGCTAATCCGCTTCCGGCATTAAAACCAAACCATCCTACCCATAACATACCAGCACCTATAGCTACAAAAGGAATATTGTGAGGTTGAGTAGGTATGTTTTTGTAGTACCTTCTTTTTCCTATTAAAACAGCCATAACGAGTGCAGATATACCAGCTGTTAAATGAACTACAATGCCTCCTGCAAAGTCCAGAACACCCATTTTATTCAACCAACCATCAGATGACCATATCCAATGAGCTACTGGGTTGTATATTAGTATTGCCCATAAAATACTAAACATAAGAAATCCTTTAAATTTAATTCTTTCAGCAAATGCACCTATAATTAAAGCAGGAGTGATAACTGCAAACATGCATTGGAACATAATAAATAAAATATGCGGTATTGGATGATGTGGCATTGTAACGGTATATGGACTTGGATCATTCACCCCTATATTATTCAAGAAGGCCCATTTAAAATCACCAATATAAGGAGCCAATACACCTTTTGAAGAACCAAATGCATTACTATAACCAAAAGCAATCCACTCTACACTAATTACTGCAGTAATAACGAAACACTGCATAATTATATTCAATACATTTTTTCTATGCACCAGTCCGCCATAAAAAAAAGCAAGTCCCGGAATCGTCATAAATAGTACCAGGGCCGTCGCAATCAGCATCCACGCCGTATTAGCGAAGCTAATTGAACTAACACTATTTTCTTGAATTAAAGTTGCTTGACCAAAAATGTTATAAAAGGGGCATAACAATAAAATACCCATAATTAATAAAATGGACAACCTTTTTTTCATAGCTATTTTCTCCTAAATAATTTTTTATTTGATTATATCCTTATTTTTTTCACACACGCAGCAAAAATAATATCTTTTTAATGAAAATTAATTATTAAATCAAATATTGTTAATAAAATGTGGTAGATTGTTACAAATTGTAAGATTCCATAATTCATTTTTGAAATATTGAAATTATTATATCGAATTCAAAATCAATTTTGAAATCAATACAAATGAAGTTTTAAACAAGAAATAAAAAAGAATGGGAAAGCCGTTTAGCTTTCCCATTCAACATGAATGTGTGTAAAAATAATAATTGGAGAAAATGAGAGCGTTTTATTCTGCTTCTGTATATGCTATTTCTTCGTGTTGAGTCAAATCAAGACCAGTAGTTTCTTCTTCTGCTGATGCTCTGACTCCAAAAATCAAATCAACTATTTTAAAGAGAATTGCTGTAATGACCACTGTATAAATAATTGTTGCTAAAACGGCCACTACCTGTATTCCAAATTGTTTTGGGTTCCCATAAAATGCACCACTGCATGCACTTTGAACAGTTGCTGTAGCAAATAAGCCTGTAGCAAGTGCACCCCACAACCCTCCTATTCCATGAACACCAAATGCATCAAGAGCATCATCATAACCCAATTTTGGTTTAACAAGACCCACCATAATAAAACAAAATACCGAAACCAGGATTCCTATTATGAAAGCTCCAGTCACATCTACAAATCCAGAAGCAGGAGTGATAGCAACCAACCCGGCAACAGCACCAGTACAAATACCAACAACTGTGGGTTTCTTATTGATAAACCAGTCCAATAATGCCCATGTTAATGCTGCAGCAGCTGTAGCTATATGAGTTACAAGAAATGCATTTGCTGCAAGACCGTCCGCGGCCAATCCACTTCCCGCATTGAATCCGAACCAACCAACCCATAATAATGCTGCACCGATAACTACCAATGGGATGCTATGTGGTTGAATTGCATGCCCGTTTTGATACTTTCTTTTGCCAATCATAAGGGCTGTAATTAATGCTGCAAATCCTGCATTAATATGTACTACCGTACCCCCTGCAAAATCGAGTGCGCCTTTCTTAAACAACCATCCATCAGATGACCAAACCCAATGAGCAATAGGATTATAAACGAAAAGTGCCCATAATATTGTAAAAATCAAAAAACCGCGAAATTTAATACGTTCAGCAAATGCTCCTATAATTAAAGCAGGCGTTATAACCGCAAACATACATTGAAATAAAATAAATACTATATGCGGAATGGTTCCGATCGACCCACCATTAGCAGTTGGCTGGGAATGAGATATAAAATACGGACTAATATCACTTACCTTTATATTATGTAAAAATGCCCAGTCAAATCCACCTAAATAAGGCGCCAATGTGCCTTTTGAGGATCCAAATGCCATGCTATACCCGCAAATTACCCATTCGAGTGAGATTACGGCTGTTATTATAAAACATTGCATTAAAACGTTCAAGACGTTTTTCCGGCGAACCAATCCACCGTAAAACAATGCAAGTCCGGGAATGGTCATTAATAGTACTAATAAAGTGGCCACGATCATCCAAGCAGTATCACCCGTATCTATTTTAGGAACAATATTAGAAACAGATGACTGAATTATGGAGGTTTTATTTGTATCTACAATTACAGGTTTAACAGATTCCTGCGCAAACAGACCGGTTGTTAATAGGCAAATAAATAACAACAATATAATAGTAAATAATTTATATAAATATGTTTTCATATGATTTCAATTTTAGTTAAATCCGATATTAAAATAAATTGATTATTCTTCACCTTTAATATATAAGGCTTCCGGACCCTGCTCTGCATTCCTTATTCTGTAGACTTCTTCAATATTTGATATAAATATTTTTCCGTCTCCCATATCGCCTGTTCTTGCAGCTTTAACTATAGCGTTTATAGTTTTATCGGCATTTTGGTCACGAACAACTATTGAAAGCATCGTACGTTGAATTTTGCTGGTGTCATAAGATTTACCTCTGAAAATTATTTTTTCTGTCTGTTTTCCCACGCCTGTGGCGTCCCAATAGGTAAAAAAGTCAATGTCGACAGTATGCAACGCAGTTTTTACGTCTTCGAACTTTGACTTACGGATAATTGCTTCAATTTTTTTCATACCCTGTTATTTAATAATTATAATTAAAAAATCTATCTATATTTTATGAAAGCAAAAATATATATTTTTATTTTAATACCCTCTTTTTATTATTTATTTTGTTCAATTATAGTTTTTATTAATTTATTATTATGTTTTTATTGGGGGTTATAATACTTTTTTATACTTTTATTTTATTATACTCCTATTTTTTGCTGAAATCATAATTGTTTTGTACATTGACTTATAAATAGTTATGAAAAATCATATTAATGTTTCATATTGAAATTATTTTACCTAATATAGTTTCAAATTATATTATAAACATCAAATAAAGATAAATTTTATAAGTTATCCTTATTTGCCTGACGAACTAAAAACAATATAAAATAGGTTTATTGTTATTATTTTTTATCACCGGTTTTTGGAAAAAGCAGATCGGTCTGGTTTATCAATTTGTGTGCCTGAAGATCAGTCAGGACTGAAGTAGTCAAAGTTATTTTGTGGTTATCAGGCTTCCAGCCTGCTATCTGCAGCATTACAAAAAAGCCGACCACATAAGCAACCCACACATGCCAACCTTTTTTGACATAATTCACTACAGATTTAGTTTCGGTATACATATTGGACAATGCTACTCCTGCAGAAGATCCAAACCAAATCATAGAACCGCCGAAACCAACCGTAAATGCAAGTATTCCCCAATCATAACCACCCTGGACAAGGCACAATTTTGTAAGTGGAATATTATCAAAGACTGCCGAGACGAATCCCAGCGAAAATGAAGATTGCCAGGTAGCTTTAGGTAATTCTTCAACAGGCATTAATGAGGCACATGCAACCATTGCCAAAAGAAAAATAGTTCCGGGAATAGCAGAGACAAGTATTTTCCAGTTTGTTTTGCAAAAAATCGCACCAATAAAAATTGCAATCCAAACCCCTAATGCCGGAAAATTGAGCAACCAGTTGGTAATAATAGCTCCTGCAAGAATAAAAATTACGATAAGAATCCTTCCAAAATCAACTTTGACCCCAACGGATGCATCTTTTTGAATCCTTTGGTATTTGTCCTGTTGAACAGACGCAGCAATTCCGAAAATAAAAATGGCGACAACTGATGCAATAAAAGCCCTCAGGATATGTAATGGGGCTACACCGTCTATCCACATGAGCGTAGTAGTAGTATCTCCTACTACACTACCTGCACCGCCTGCATTACTTGCGGCAACGATAGCAGTAAGATAACCGATATGAACTTTACCTTTGAAAACAACCATTGCTATAGCACCGCCTATCATAGCAGCTGCTATATTATCAAGGAAAGATGAAATTATCATGATTGCAAAAAGCAGGATAAATCCTCCCTTCCAGTCATTTGGAAGATAATCCGGCAATACTTCGGGAATCTTTGATTCTTCGAAATGCTTGGCAAGAAGGGAGAAACCAAAAAGAAGACCGGCCAGATTTAATAATGACTCCCACTCTCCATGTTTCGCCGGACTTCCAATTATATGCGTAATCAAAGAAAAATCGGGCAGGTAAAATATCTTAAAAAGTATTGTCACAGCCAATCCAATCAATGCAATGTGCATTGAATACCTGCTGAAAATTGCAACTCCAACCAGCACCATTGCAAAAAACACAAATTCAAATCTTATTCCAATAAATGAAGGAATGCTTCTAAAATCTGCAGCATTTAGCTGCATTGGAAGAAATATTGCAATTATCAAAAGTGCTGTTCTGAAGAACAACCCCCACGTCTTTTTTTGATTAATATTTATATTTAGGTTCATTACTTAATTTTAAAAAACAAGGTAACAGTTGAAGCCACTTATCCGCAAGTCTTTTTCTGTTACCCTGTTAAACAACTTTTGCGTAAAAAAGAGGAGTTGTTTTTTTGAACTTAATTTAACTAACTAACATACACTAAGAAATTTATATTGAAAGTGGGGTTTCAGAACCTTTATCCAATTTAATACCTGCATATCCATCAGCTCCCATTTCAGGTACATCAAGACCTTCCATTTCAGCTTTTGCAGAAACTCTGTTGCCTATTGTAATATCAATGAGTTTAAATACAATGTATGAAATTAAGCCTACATAAATTAAGTTAGTTAATACACCAATACATTCAGCAAAAAATTGACCAGTATCTCCATAAAATAAACCTTTCACTGTCCCTGCTACGCCATTCCAACCATCTCCGTATGTGCCATCGGCAAATAATCCAAGTGCTAAAACACCCCATGCACCGTTCACACCATGAACTGAAATTGCACCAACGGGATCGTCAATCTTTGCTTTTCTTTCAAAGAAGAATGAAGATTCTACTACAAGTATACCAGCGATCAAACCGATAATTGCAGCACTGGTAACATTTACAAAAGCACAAGGCGCAGTAATTGCAACTAAACCAGCTAACATTCCATTACACATCATACTTACGTCTGGTTTTTTGGTTTTGAACCACCACATGTAAAGCATTGCAGCAGCAGCGCCAGTTGCAGAAGCAATCATAGTATTGACAGCGACTACAGCTATTCTTAAGTCGGTACCAGCTAATGTTGAACCGGGGTTAAAACCGAACCAACCAAAAGCCAGGATGAATGTACCAATTACAGCCATAGGTATACTATGAGCAGGAATAGCATTTGGTTTGCCATTTTTGTTATATTTACCAATTCGTGGTCCCAGAATCCAAGCACCTACTAAAGCAATTACACCACCAGTCATATGCACCACCGAAGAGCCGGCAAAATCCGAATGCCCATGTCCAAGATGGAAATTTGTACCTAATTGTGTCAACCAACCACCGCCCCATACCCAGTTTCCGTAAACAGGGTAAATAATTGTACCTACGGCGATTCCATATAAAACAAATGCAGAATATTTCCATCTTTCAGCCATGGCTCCTGTAGGAATGGTGGCTGTTGTATCCATAAATACCATTTGGAAGAGGAACAATGCAAATACTGCAACATCATAAGTACCGCTCAGGAAAAAGCCCTTACCTCCAAATATTCCGAATGCATGTCCAAATAAATGAACAGTAACTTCGTGGCTAAGGCCATCAAATCCACCCATGGTTCCTATAGCGCCAAGGCCTCCAAACATAACTGCAAAACCGCATATCCAGAAGCCGAGCATACCCAGAGGGTATATCATTAAGTTCATAGCCATTGTATGGGCAACGTTTTTTGCCCGGGTTAAACCAGTTTCAACCATTGCAAATCCGGCCTGCATGAACATTACCAAAAAGCCTGTAATTAATGTCCACATGATATTGATTGCTATTTTGTTATGACCTGCCTGGTTGGCTACATCAGTAATTGTCGTTTCTCCGGGTTTAGCCTGAACTATTTCAGAAGCGTTGCCCGTATTAGTTCCACTTGGATCAGGCTTTCTCTCACCGTATGTATAAGTACTAAATATTGAAGTGCACACAAATGCGACGATGAGGCACATCATTAAAATATATATCTTTTTCATAATCTTATTTTTTTTGGTTAACAATCCTAAAATAATTTACTTTTCATCTTCTCCTTTTAAGGTTTCATCGCCACTTTGCTTTGTTCTTATTTTCCAGGCTTCCTCCACAGGTGTGACAAAGATTCTGCCGTCTCCAACTTCACCGGTATAAGCTACTTTAAGTAAACAATCAACTGTTTTTCTCACATTTTGATCGCGAACCACAATTTCGAGTAATCTTCGCGGAATCCAACCTGTATCGAGTACTGTACCACGGTACATTTGTTGTTCTTTTTTCTTTTCATTACCTACACCGGTAGTGTCCGAATAAGTGAAAAAATCAATATCTATTTCATGCAGAGCTTGCTTGACTTCTTCGAACTTAGAAGTTCTAATAATTGCTTCAATTTTTTTCATAATGAATTATATTTAGTGTAAAATTTTTATTGTTCTTAACAACATATTATATGAAGCTTGGACTTACCTTCTAGAAGTTTATATCCAATTGCGTTGTAAAACTGGTAGCGTTATAATCAGTCGAATTATATACTACTTTTTTATTGTTCCAAATATCATATCCAAAAATTACAGATATATTTTTCGAAAAAGACCATGAGAAACCAAAGCTTGTACCTCCTAAAAAGCTTCGACCTCCTTGATAATCAACTGCAACCCAGAGTTTGTCGGATATTTCAGTTAATGCCCTGTCCCATGACAATAAAAGTCCACTA
Organism: uncultured Bacteroidota bacterium; assembly: GCA_963851385.1. Taxonomy (GTDB): domain Bacteria; phylum Bacteroidota; class Bacteroidia; order Bacteroidales; family DTGW01; genus CAWEFA01. The sequence continues at coordinate 62,773 of CAWKPE010000007.1, forward strand.
TTTGCTTTATTGCCATTTTCATCTAAAAGGATTTTTTTATTTCCAGTATAATATCCAACGGATATTCGACCAATCATTGGAAGAGTCTTGGCAATAATACCATACATAATATTGTAATCCGTCAAATCTTTTTTTAGTCCGACATTAAAGACACCTACAGCAATTGCCGGCATATATTTAAATAAAGAGTCTTCGGGTGTGGCAATTTTAGCATTAAAATAAAATGGATAATTATCGTAAATATTATCACCCATTGATAAAAAGTCAGCCCCAATTTCGCCTTGTAGATTGTTAAAAGGTAAAAAACCTGCTGTTAAACCCATGTCATACATACCAGCACCACGGACACCATTGATTAATTCAGTTCTTGTGTAATTATCAATACCCAGGTGAAAAGTTTTAAAACCCTGGACGTCCTTTGAAGGGATCCAAATTTGTGTTGACGGTGTTGCTTTTAGCGAATTAACCGTTAACGTCATACCAATTGCCGCCACTATGGCACCTATTGATAAGATTTTTGTAGATGCTTTCATAATCTCCGTTTTTAATTAAAAAATAATTTATCGCATAATTTTGATACAAATATACTTTTTATTTTTTATTACCCCCCTTTTTTTATATTTATATTTTATTTTTTATAGCTTTTAATGTTTCTTTTTTATTTTTTTTAAGGTTTAAATTTTTATTTTATATGTTTTTACAATCATACCCCTTGTTTATAATTTTTTTAATCTCTGAATTACAATTAGTTGCTATATTGTAGTATTATATTTCATTTTAAAACTTATTTATCATTTTATGTTTCATTTCATAACTTTTATATCATTTTTTAATACATTTAGTAATTTGAAACACGGAATTAACAAAGCCTCCTTTTATTAATCGGTTTAATCATGTAATTAATTTTACTTATTGTTGCTTTCTTTATTTGAAATATGTTAAGAGTTTAGGGATACCTTAATATATTAAGCTGCATTTTATATCTTTGATACTTATAAACTAAAATGATATAAGATGAAAAATTTACTCATACTTATTCTGGTAGGCATTTTTTTTATTACCTGTACAAAACACACTGAAACCGGAAGAACTTTAATTATGGAAAAAACAACAAATTGTACAATTGACAGCTTGATTAGTAAAAATGGGAAAACTCATCTTTCTTTAATTGAAAAAGGAGTAAAGCAAGCTGCAAGCCTTTGGACAAAAGAGGACGGCTCTGTAGCAGATTTCGAGAAGTTTTGCGAGGAAAATTATATAGAAAATGATAGCTCAAGATTAAAAACTTTTAAACATTTGTCCTCTTACCTGGAAGCTACTGGAGGTAATTATAATAGTATGGTTCTTGGCCTTAAAAAATATATTGATTTTGATTTAGGCCCCGTACTTCCGATTGATCAAATGTTTGCCTCGTATGACCCTGCCGCTCACTTTACTGATGATTTGTTTGCAAATAAAATTGCTTTTTTTACTATTCTTAATTTTCCATATTATTCATTGAAGGAAAAAAATGAATTTGGAAAAAATTGGACAAGGTTAGAATGGGCTTACGCACGCATGGGTGACTTATTCAATTCACGCATTCCGGCCGTTTATCAGCAAAACATAAATAAAGCATTTGTCGACGCTGAAATGTACATTTCAGAATACAATATTTATGTTGGCAAATTACTTACAAATGACAGGAAAACTCTTTTTGATAAAAACATGAAATTGCTTTCTCACTGGAATCTTCGCGATGAAATTAAAGCCAATTACGGAAAAGAGAACGGACTGGAAAAGCAAAAGCTCATATATGAAGCCATGAAGCACATTATTTACCAGGATATCCCTGAAAAAGTCATCAATAGCGATAAATATTTATGGAATCCTTATACTAATAAAATAATAGACAATGGCAAAGAAATATCAGCAAAACCGGAACCAGATACAAGGTATCAGAAGATAATTGATAATTTCCAGGCAGTGAAAGCTGTTGATGTTTTTAATCCAGATTTCAACACCTTTATTAAACGTAAATTTGAAGGTGAAATGGAAATATCACAGGAAGATATTGAAAAGCTTTTTATTGAATTTATTTCGTCTCCTGAAGTAAAGAAAGTATCAGAGTTGATAAAAAAACGTCTTGGACGTGAATTACAACCTTTTGATATTTGGTATGACGGTTTCAAAGCAAGAAGCAGTTTTAAAAATGAAGAACTGGATGCGATTACCAAAAAAAAGTATCCAACTATTGAAGCATTAAAAAAAGATTTGGTCAATATTCTCCTTAAACTATCATTCACTAAAGAAAAAGCTGAATTTATTGCATCGAGAGTTGATGTTGATGCTGTCAGAGGTTCCGGACATGCATGGGGTTCACAAATGCAAGGACAGAATTCTCACCTCCGTACGCGTGTAGATTCTGGAGGACTTAATTATAAAGGGTACAACATTGCCATACACGAATTTGGTCATACCGTTGAACAGACATTTAGCATTCAGAACATTGATTATTATACTTTGTCCAGTGTGCCAAGTACTGCTTTTACAGAAGCTTTAGCATTTATATTTCAGCGTCGTGATCTTGATGTTCTTGGAATAATTGATAGAAATCCAGAAAAAATAAATATGCTTGCTTTAGATGATTTCTGGTCACTATACGAAATAATGGGAGTTTCGCTTGTTGATATGAACGTCTGGAAATGGTTGTATAAAAATCCTAACGCTTCTGCTTACGAATTAAAACAAGAAGTCCTGAAAATATCTAAAGAAATCTGGAATAAATATTATGCGGACATTTTTGGTATAAAAGATCAGGTCATACTTGCAATTTATTCGCATATGATTGAAGATCCTTTATATTTGTCAGCCTATCCTATCGGGTACTTAATTGAATTCCAAATTGAGCAGTATCTGGTTGGTAAAAATTTCGGAAAAGAAATTGAGAGGATTTATAGTATTGGCAAATTGACACCCAAAGAATGGATGATAAAGGCTGTAGGTGAAGAAATATCAATAGAACCAATGCTTAAGGCAGTAGATGAAGCGCTTTTTAAAGTAGTGAATTAGCGAATAAATGAGATAGGAATGGGACATACCAGAATTACTGAATTTCAGAAGATCGGAATATCTATGAAAATTCAATACTTCAGAATTTCATTACTTCAGTTCTTCTGATTCTTAATTCTAAATTTTGAACTTTGAATCTTGAATTTTAAACTAAGTCATGAAATACTATATTATAGCTGGTGAAGCTTCAGGAGATCTTCATGGATCAAATCTGATGAAATCATTAAAAACACATGACTCTAAAGCTGATTTTCGCTTTTTAGGTGGAGATTTAATGAAAGCCCAGGGAGGTACTCTTGTAAAGCATTTCCGGGAAATGGCATTTATGGGACTTGATGCAATTATGCATCTTAAGTCTGTTCTGAAAAATTTAAGTAATTGTAAAAAGGATATAATAAACTGGAAGCCAGACGTAGTAATATTAATAGATTATGCAGGATTCAACCTGCCTGTTGCTGAATTTGCACATAAAAATAGAATTAAAACATTTTATTATATATCTCCTAAAGTTTGGGCGTGGAAAGAATCGCGGGTTAAAAAGCTAAAGAATTTTGTTGACAAGATTTTTGTAATTTTTCCTTTTGAAATTGAATACTTCAGGAAATTTCAAATAGAAGTTGAATATTTTGGTAATCCTTTAAGCGATGTCATCCAAGAATTTAATGAGCAAAAAGAAGAATTAGGAACATTCGTTAAAAATAATGGATTAGGTATTCGTCCGATCATAGCCTTGGTAGCTGGAAGTCGTCCTGGAGAAATTAAACGCTTGCTTCCGGAAATGATAACTGCTACTAAAGATATGAATGATTTTCAGCTAGTGGTTGCAGGAGCACCATCAATTCCTGAAGAACTATATAAAAAAATAATCGGTCGAAATAATATCAGAGTTGTTTATGGGCAAACTTACAATCTGATTTCAAATTCAAAAATTGCAATTGTCACCTCTGGCACAGCCACGCTCGAAACTGCTCTGCTTAAAACACCTGAAGTAGTTGTCTTCAAAACTAATACAATTACTTATCATATTGGAAAACTGATTGTTGATATAAAATTCTTTTCTCTGGTCAATATAATCTTGGGGCGCGAGGTAGTAAAAGAATTGCTTCAATTTAATCTGGCTCGTGATATAAAAAATGAACTCACTAAAATAATTAATGACAATAATTATCGCGAGAAAATGCTGAAAGATTTTGATATTCTTGAGCAGATGGTGATGCAAAAAGGAGTTTCAGACAAAATTGCTCAAAAAATGATCAGTTTATTGAAAATTTAAATAGAGGTAGATAGTAATTTTAAAATTTTATATAAACATTGTACGCGTATAAATAAATATCTTTTTGGTTTTAATAACTACAAAATGCAAAGATTGACCCTTCTTTTCAGCATATCCTGGCTGAATTTTTTGTCTCTTGGTGCCCAACTTTTAAAAATAGGTTTGTTCAATGAATTAAATACAAAAGCAGTAGTTTTTTCTGTCGTTAATGGTAGTTACTTAATATCAGGTGATGGCAGGGCAATTAAATCAATAAAACAAGGGCAAAACCTTTATATTGCAATTGATGGGGATTCGCTTAGGTGCATTGGCTCACAAATAAATTATGGATTGTTTAGGGATTTGCATTTTAATTCTATGGTTGATAGCGGAATTTTCAGTCTCAGGCCTGTTGATCCACAAGTAAATATTCGCTTTTATGATGATAATTTGGAATTGTGTAAACAACTTGGCAAGTTACAAACTATAAATCTTGTTGATATTGATAAATATATTTCCGGGGTTGTGGAAGCTGAAGGAGGAAACAAAGCAGCTTCTGAATATTACAAATCACAGGCTGTTTTATGTCGTACTTATGCATTAAACCATTTAGACAGACATACTGATGAATACTTTAATCTCTGTGATGGTACTCATTGCCAGGCATATAATGGACGAAATACCGGAAATACGACAATTCTAAAGGCTTCATTTGATACACGCGGATTGGTTGTATTAGATACAGATTCCACATTTATTACTGCAGCATTTCATTCAAATTGTGGTGGCGAAACAGAAAATTCCAGTAATGTTTGGCTTATTAATAAGCCTTATTTAAAGTCGGTTCAGGATCCTTATTGCCAAAATCAAAAGAATTTCAGATGGGAACGAAAATTGAATCTTGAACAATGGAAACAGTATTTAATAAAAAATAATTTTCATTTGAAAACCAACATGCCGGTTTCGTTTTTTAATTATACTCAATATTGCAGACGTCAATATTATCGACTGGGAAAAGATTCTTTAACTTTCCATAAAATAAGAAATGATTTCAACTTACGTTCTGCTTTTTTTTCTTTGGAAGTTAAAGGCGATAGCATTCAAATTCATGGACGCGGATACGGACATGGTGTTGGATTATGCCAGGAAGGTGCTATGCAAATGGCAAAGCTTGGATATAATTTTCGCGAAATAATTCAATTTTATTATCAGGGTGTGAATATAACTGACTTCAATAATGTACCCATAAGTAAAAATCCGACTCTAAAATTACTGAGGAAATGAAAGTTAATTATTAGAAAAAAAATAAATCATTTTACTACAAAGTAATCTTATTTATATAGTGCTTTTGTCCACTACCAATTTTCATAATGTATATACCTTTTGGTAAATCTGATAAATCTATTTTTTTATTTAAAATACTCTGATTTTTAGTTATTTCAAATTTCTTTAATTCTTCTCCAAGAATATTAAATATTTGAACTTTTAATTTACCGGTACTCCTGTTCTCAAGATATATATTAATTTCTTTGTTTACGGGATTAGGATAGCAATGGAACTCATCCTTTATGGTTCTTACAGGAAACGTATTAATGTTTATTGCAGAATCCCCATTTAAAAACAAATCGCCAAAATCAGAAGCATTTTTGTAACTTGTATTTTTGTCAGGACCCGGAAGATAATGAGACCCAAACATATTTTTACGAGTTAGTCCGCCATCATTGGTATTGTATGCAACTGAAAAACCTAAATGTTTACCTGATGTAAGTATTACAGGCATATTATGTCCTCCATAAACATATTTATCACCAAAAACTTTTAATTCCACTTCCCAATAATAAATATTGTTTCCTGAGTTATAGAATTTGAAAGTCATATCCGTATTGTGCGGTTCAAAAGTACCACTAGGTCCGATGGCACAAACGTCACCGGTAGTCATTAAATGATAAGCAAATGCTTTATATGTATTCAAATAGTTGCCACCTGAATTATTTTCGTCAATAAAAATTTCTGCACAATCAAAGTTATAGATATTTCCATCGCATGGACCTGCATAATTATCATTAATAATGCTCCTGGTAAATTTCATAAGTATATACAAACGATTAGGTGTCCACAAAACTTTATAAGCTCCTGAATAATCGTCAGGTGAAGTTGGTGCACCAATCCAAACCTGGTCAATAGGTGCCCATACTGCCGAGTCCCAGCAAACATCACCAGGATCACCATCTATAACAGGTACATTATATATTTTCTTCGCGTGATACGCGGGTTCAGGCACATTATTGGTTGAAAAAGCAACAATACTACCAAATAAAATAAAAAAATTGATAGATAGAAAATATTTCATCCGTAGATATTTTTTTTATTATTGTCGGATGGAATACCCATAATATCTTCATTCGTGTTTGCGATCAGCAGAATCATGGGTGCTTCATATTAGTAATTATAATTGTGTTACAATCAATAATCAAAGCTACAATTTTTAAAGTATTTAATAAAGTATAAATTTGTTTTTAAGAGGTTGACAATCCTAATACAAGCAATAAAATATAAAAAGGTGATCCGGAAATACTGAACCACCTTTTTGTTTGTTTGCCACATATTAAGGTATAATTAATTATTTGCCGAGTATCAGCAATAAAAAAGGAGGCTTCACGAAAAAGAAAGCCTCCTTTTGATAATTAATTTTACCATCCAGGGTTTTGTACTAACACGTTATTAGAAAGACGAATCTGTGTTTCCGGAATAGGCAGAAATCCATTGGTCACAGGTCTGTATGTTGAATTGTATAATGCATCAACTCCTGATTCCTTAACTGGAATATTTTTAATTGCAGCAAAGACAGATTCAGCGTCGTGCCAGCGAAGCAGATCGAAATAACGAACAGCTTCAAATGCCAATTCATGACGACGCTCATTTTTAATATTGTCCAGACTGACAGCTACAGAAGGTAATCCTGCACGAGTTCTCACTCTATCAAGATAATCCTGTGCATGCGAACTGCCAAGTTCGGCACCCATAAGTAGTACATCGGCAAAACGCAGCAATATTTCATCCTGCAGGTTCCATAATTGATAGTTATTTGGAGTGGTAGATATTGAATCAAAAAAAATACCTTCAATAGCACCGCTTGCTTCTTTCATTTGTAAGGATGTAAACTTTTTATTCCACAATCCTGTTTCGTCCTGGCATTGATTTTCACCCCAAACATATTTTGCTGTGCCTTCTTCCAAAGTATCTGTAACGTCAATAATAGATCCCTGCTTACGAATATCTCCTGTTTCAAAACTTGCCCAAAGTTGTGGATTTACCGGACCAGCTCCCCATCCGCCACTCCAGGGAACAAGATTTGTCTGATACCTAAGTCCCATATACAAACAAACCTGGTTGCTATAAGTAACTACTGAAGGTAAACTCCATCCTCCAAAAGTGGAATATTTCACGGCAAACATAGTTTCATTATTCGTAAATCCATTACCCCAACATTCACCTGCCCAATTTAAATTATTTTTTTTGGAATAAGGATATTGCGGTTTAAGTTTGTCATATGAATAAGGCCAAATATTTCTGAAGTCAGGGATAAGACCATGTCCACTATTAGCAACACAATCGTCGACCCAGGCAATTACCTGATCTTTTGTAATTGAACCACCTTCAGCTAATGGCATTTCGGTTTTGTTGTAATATCCTGTGTAAAACAAAAAGATACGGGCCATCATACCTTCAGCAGCCCATTTTGTCGCATGTCCTAGACGATCGAGAGAAATATCCTGTAATTTAACGGCAGGCATTAATTCAATAGCTTTCTTCATGTCCGAAGCAATTTGGGCATATTCAACATCAGCTGTAGCTTTCGGAAGGTCTACAGGAGCAGGGTCAATAATTAAAGGCACATTACCAAAGAACTTTGCCAATGTAAAATAAAAATATGCGCGCAGGAAATAAGCTTCACCATGGTCCTGATTTTGTTGATTAACATCGGTGTATACAGCCTGATCAAATCTTTTGATTATCAAATTGACCCTTAGAATACCTTCATAATATAGTTGCCACAAGGGTCCGTAATTATCCTCAACCTGGTTGGTACATTGGTCCAGATCGTGAAAAGTCAAGTCACCTGAACCACCCCCACCAAAACAATCATCGGACTCAAGGTTAGCCATAACAGTAGGATTAGTTGCACCACCGTATGATGGTAGTTCAGAATAAGCACCTGTTAAGGCTTCAGCTACTTCTGCAGCATTTTTGTAGTAAGTTTCATCAGATATATCATACAAATCCTTTCTATCAAGGAACTTGTCACCACAACCAGAGAACAATACAATTAAAGTGGTGAATATCAAATATTTTAATTTTATTATCTTTTTCATTTTTTTCAATTTTAAATAGATGTATTAAAATTTAACACTTAATCCTACCATATAGGATTGGGAAGACGGGTATAAACCCAAGTCAATACCAGATGCCCAGGTATCTGGACTAGGACTATAACCAACTTCCGGATCCATTCCATTATATTTCGTAAATGTATGCAGATTGTTGACTGAAAAATACAATTTTGCTTCAGCTAATGGTAAACTTTTGAAAATGTATTTAAAATCGTACCCAAATGTAACATTACTGATTCGCAAGTAATCTGCATCATGAATATAATAATCAGAAATATAAGTAGAAGCAACGGGTGTTACACGTGGTATGGTATATGAAGTCCCCGGCCCTGTCCATCTTCCAAGTATTTCGGTTGTATAGTTTGCCTGGGCATTATCAACAAATGAACGATATGATTCAGCTACCTGCATACCAAAAGCACCATTGGCAGTAGCTGAAAGATAAAACCCTTTAAAATCGGCATTGAGTTGTATACCCAGGATATAATGCGGGTTCGGATCGCCAATCATTACTTTATCTTTATCATTTAAAGTACTATCATGATTTATATCTACATAACGTAAATCTCCAGGTTTAGCATTATAACTCGATTTTGATATTGAATTATCATAATTAGCAGCTTCAGTAGAATCCTGGCAAATTCCATTTGTTTTGTATCCCCAGAAATAACCCATAGGATAACCCACCTTGCAGCGATACATTTCTCCTGTACCCTGGCTGAGCACATTGGATTGCCCATGCAATATACTGTCTGTAGTATTTAGTTGAGTAACTCTATTTTTATTATATGAAACAGACACTGTAACACCATATTTGAATTTCTCGATTTGATCATTCCACCTCAAAGCCAATTCAATCCCTTTATTGGAAACAGTTCCTCCATTCAGATAAGCGCCACTGGTACCAAAAGATGTTAATGTAGGAGGAAGTACAAGCCAGTCTTTGGTTTCTTTATCATAATAATCAAAATTAAACTGCAACCTGTTCTTAAGAATATATAAATCCATGCCCAGGTCAGTTTGTTCAGAAGTTTCCCATTTCAGGTTCGGATTTGGAACCCGCGATGGAAAAGAACCTACCGTACGAACTGTTCTGTCGTTACCAAAAAAATAATCTGTACTATTATTTTCAGTCAAAGTAGAAAGATATTGGAACTTGGGAATGTCCTGGTTACCATTTTCCCCCCAGCTTGCACGAAGTTTCAAGCTGTTAATAAAACCTTTTGACCATTCCATAAATGGTTCATTGGAAATTAACCAGCCTCCGGATACTGAAGGGAAAGTCCCCCAGCGATGACCCTGCGGGAAGGTAGAAGAACCGTCTGCGCGTAAAACAAAAGTAAACATATATGTCTCATTATAATCATAAGAAAGACGTCCAAAGTATGACATCATGGCCCATCCAGCAGTATCTTTACCTGAAAGCGTGGTATAAGTGGGATCAACTACAGGTACATTTGACAAGTAAGCCTGATCCGCATTTTGAAAAATACTGTTTTCGTTATGTCCATTTATGAACAAAGCCTGGGAGTTTTTAGTCATTTCATTACCAACTAAAGCTGTAAAATTGTGCTTTCCTATAGATTTAATGTAGGTAGCTGTATTGGTCCACGTCCATGTTGAACCATCGTACATGCCTTGATTAACCTGGTCACGCGTAGTAATAAATTTTGGTCCCAAGTTATAAGCAGGTATCCATTGCCGTGTAGAACCAAACCAGCTTGATACTCCATAAGATGAATGAATTGTCAGTCCTTTTAACGGACGAAAATCAGCAAAACCAGCTCCAACTATGTTATTGTTATTATTATAATTATACCTGTCATTATAATCCATCAAAGCTATAGGGTTTGCATCATTAGGATTCCAATTATCAAGAGTTTTATGATAGGCACCTGTAGAGTCATAAACTGGCATTAAAGGATTAGTTACTAGTGCATTATGCAAATCATTCCAATAAATATTACCTTGCCGGAAAGTCGGCTTTTTAGTATTTGTGTAAGTCAGATTTTCACCTACGCTTAAAATATTATTACCATTCTTCTCCCAAATTATAAAAGTTGTATTTAAACGAAGGTTCAGCCTTTCAAACATGTTATTGCTCTGTTTCCCTAAAATTCCTTCCTGCGAGTAATATGATCCTCCCAAAGAATATGTGTTCAATTTAGAACCTCCGGTAATATTGATAGCATGACTTACAACTGGAGCATTTTTATTCAGCATTTCATCAAACCAATTGGTACCATTCCACTGCCCACTCATAATTCTATCATAATCAGGGATATCTTGCGCCCAATTGTAAGGTTTTCTACCCCCATTTGTTTGACTTTCGTCCATTATCATCATGTACTGCTTCGCATCAAGCAAATCCACTTTTTTATAGACATTTGAAACACCGTAATATGCATCATATGTAACAACTGTTTTTTGATCCAGAGAACCTGTTTTGGTTTTAACGAGCACAACGCCATTAGCTGCACGAGAACCGTAAATTGCTGAAGAAGCTGCATCTTTCAAAACATCTACTGACTCAATATCTGAAGGACTCAGGTAATCAATATCCCCTACAACAACGCCATCAACTACATAAAGAGGTTTTGCATCACCGTTAGTACCAATACCACGAATAGTAACCCTGGTACCTGCTCCCGGCATTCCATTATTCTGGATAATACTCATTCCAGGAGTAATACCCTTCAAAGCATCCATAGGGCTGTTTGTTTTCAGATTCTGAATAGTTTCACCACCGACATTAAGCGTGGCCCCAGTATTCAGCTTCTTCTTCTGAACACCATAACCAATTACAACAACTTCATTAAGCTGTTGTAATTCCTCTTTAAGGGTCACATTAATTGTCGTTTGTGTGCCGACCTGTATCTCTTGTCCAACATAACCGACATAGGTAAATGACAAAGTGGTTTCGTTTCCTAGTACATTAATTGAGAATTTACCATTCAAATCAGTTATTGTTCCAGTAGTAGTTCCTTTAACAACTACATTTACTCCTGGTAGAGGGACTCCACCATCGTCAGTTATAACTCCTGTAATCGTGCGTCCCTGGGCAAAGGAACTTAAGAAAACAAAAGATAAAATCAGTACCAGCATGCTTCTAGCTATCAGCTGGTAAAGCGCTTTGTAACGTACTTTTTGCTTCATAAAAATTAGTTAGTTTAGTTTAACTTAGTTCAGTTTTTTGGTAATTGTAATTTCTGATTTTAAAATTTATAATAAACAAGAATTTATAAAATTCAAATCTCAAAACAATTATCAATTCTCACTCATTTGTTTGTTGGTTAAAAACTGTTTCAAATATAATTTTTTTTACTTATTGTTTCAATAATTTTAGTGTTATATTGACAATTTATTTAAATAATAATAAAAACAATTTGTTAATCAGGCAAAAAGAATACCGTATTATATAGTAATATAATAGAACGAAAAAGTTCTTTTTTATTTAAAATTAGATGTTAAAATAATTAGTCAGAGAGGGAAAAAGAAGTAAAAAATATATGAATAATAATTACAGCAAATATTTATATTGAATAATAACAATAATTAATTCAAAGTATTATTTGCATTCTTCAAAGCTTTTGTCGTACTGATACATTGCTTCCTGGCTCATACCCATACTTGAAAAACCTCCGTCATTATAAAGATTTTGCATTGTTACTTTACGGGTGAGATCAGAGAAAAGAGTAATTACATAATTTGCACATTCAAGTGCATTGGCATTTCCTAAAGGAGACATCCGGTCAGAAAAATCAAGTAAGGATTCAAAACCTTTTATAACCCCACTTGCAGAAGTTATCGTCGGAGATTGTGATACTGTATTTATTCGAACATTTCTTTCACGTCCATAAATATAACCAAAACTTCGGGCAATGGATTCGAGGGCAGCCTTCGCGTCTGCCATATCATTATATCCATAAAGTGTTCGTGTTGATGCTATGTACGAAAGTGCAACTACTGAACCCCATTCATTTATTGCATCAAACTTACGGCATGTTTGAAGTATTTTGTGAAATGAAAGCGCTGAAACATCTATCGTTTTCATGTAATTCTCATAATTGATATTATCATATGGAATTGCTTTTCGCACATTGGGTGACATTCCAATAGAATGAAGAATAAAGTCAATTTTACTTTCAAACTTTTCTAAAGTAGATTTAATGAGACCTTCCATATCTTCGAGTTTTGTTGCATCTGCGTAAATAACTTCTGTACAGCATAATTTTGCCAGTTCATCAATTTCACCTAAGCGTTTTGCCATTGGAGCATTAGTAAGCATAATTTGCGCACCTTCTTCGTATGCCCGTTCAGCAACTTTCCATGCAATTGAGTTTTGATTCAAGGCTCCAAAAATTAGTCCTTTTTTCCCTTTTAACAGATTATAAGCCATATATATTGGTTATTTATTGATTTGTTGAAAAAAAAAGAAGTTAGAAGAAGTTATCGGAAGTTATAAGAAAATAGTAGAAGTCAATAACTCATTACTTCCATTTCATTCAATTAACTTCATTTTATTCCATTCCTCAAAACATCAGCAAATGAAAAAAGTTCATATAAGCGATAATCAGTTATTCAGCAGTACCCTTGCATTTTTAATAGCGGCTTCGCTAATTTGTTCACCACTCAACATTTTGGCTATTTCTGCAACCCTATCTTCACCTTTAAGCAGTTTAATAAAAGTATTTGTGGTTTTTTTGCTTTCTATTTTATAAACCAGATAATGGTTTTGACCCTTTGAAGCTACCTGAGGCAAATGAGTAATGCTTATTACCTGCATATTTTCAGACATCAGTTTCATTATATTTGCCATTTTATCAGCTATATCTCCTGAAACACCGGCATCAATTTCATCAAAAATTACAGCAGGCATAGCTAACGAAGATGCGATAATAGATTTAACGGCCAACATAAATCTTGAAATTTCTCCACCTGAAGCAATTTTCGTTATATCCATTAAAATAATCTGTTTGTTGGCGCTAAATAAAAATGAAACTTTGTCGCACCCTGACATCATAAATTCTTCAGTATTCTCGAGCCTGATTGAGAACATTGCATTAGGCATTCCTAATTGACGAAGGATTGAAATAATTTTTTCTTCAAATGCCGGAATGATGGATTTACGTGAATTGGAAAGATTTGAAGCCAGCGTAACTAATTGTTGTCTCATAGAATTCAATTGCCTGGAGAGGTTTTCCAATTGTTCGTCATAACTGGTAATTGCTAATATTTTTTGTTTAAAAGAATCTCTGAGAGCTATTAATTCGTCACTATTTGCAACACGATGCTTCTGACAGAGAGAATAAAGTAAATCCAAACGCTCTTTAACTTCTTCAAGCCTGGAAGGATTTAAATCTATTGACTCGGCAAGTAATTCTGCCTCAGAAGCTATATCTTTTAATTCAATGTAACAGGTATTAAGTCTTTCCTGCAGAGGAGCAATCTTTGACAATAGTTCTTTAATTTTTCCCGCCTGGAAAGTTGCTTCCTTAAGTTGGCTAATAATGCCCGATGATTCAGATGAGAGCAATCCTGTAATATTTACAAGTGTTGATTTAATTTCCTCTGCATGAGAAAGTACTTTTAATTCTTTTTCAAGTTCAATTTGCTCACCTGGTTTAATTCGAACATTTTCTAATTCATTAAGTTGAAACTGGAAATAATCAAGGTCAGCTTTTTCTTTTGACGATTTTTCCTGCAAGTCAGACTGCAACCGTTGAAGTTCATTATGTTTATTATAGCATTCTTTGTACGAGCCTAGTAATTCGCTATTTTTTGCAAGTATATCAATCAGTCTTAATTGAAATTGGCTATCGGTAATATAAGAATTTTGATGTTGTGAATGAATGTCGATTAACTTGTCTCCTAAATCTTTTAGAATATTCAAATTAACTGGAGTATCATTTACGAAAGCTCTGGAACGGCCATTGTCAAGAATTTCGCGACGGATTATAACCTGGTCGTCATAGTCAAGTTCATTCATTTTAAAGAAGCTTTGCAGATTATATTCTCTTATTACAAATTGACCCTCCACAACACATTTCTTTGATTTATCGAGAAGCATTGAAGTGTCTGCTCTTTGTCCGACGAGTAAAGATAACGCACCAAGCAATATTGATTTGCCCGCTCCCGTTTCGCCGGTAATAATAGAAAAGCCACTATCAAATGTGATACTTAAGTCTTCAATAAGAGCATAATTTTGTATTGATAAGCTTTGTAGCATAAGTTTAACTTTGCTTTTTCTGAAGACAAATTTAATTGAAAATATTTTACGGGAAATGGGAAAAACAACTAATCGGACTTAAAATACAAAAGGCTGATAGGCTGTAGACTGTCAGACTGTTAATCTATCTTCCCTCTTCCTATAGACTATTAGTCTACTGTCTATTTACCTTCTTTCTACTGCCCAATTAGCTTTTTATATTTTATTGCATTTGCATTATTAATCTCATTCAAAATTTGATAAACACGATTCTTTTCATCAGGCATAGATTCACTAAAAACACTAACAAACTCGTCTGCCTTAGCATCAAATAATACATTTAAAAAATGCAAAAATGCATCTGGTTTGTCACGATAAACTTTCTGTAATAACAATAAATCTTCAGCTATTTCTGCACGTCCATCATTTGGTTTTGAATCCATAATATCAAGTCCAAGACGGTGAAAACGGTAAATAAAAGTTCTGACAGGTTCGTATCTTTGATCTAAAATATTTTTGACTAACCAATACCTGTTTCTATTAGCTTTTGCTTCAAAAGGCTTCCATCCTTTATCAGTAGAGTTCTGGGCATTACTTACAATTTTGTCAGCTTTATTAAAATATTCAGTTCCTCCTAATAATGAAAACGAATTGAGATTGAGACCCAAAATTATATATGCATAATAAGCTAAAACAGCAGTTAAATTTGATTGGTGGGTGTTTTCGTTAAATTCCAGAGTTTCAAATTCCACATAACTTGAATATTGCAATTATCATCCTTGTAATTTAGCAATACCGTATTATATGATGAATTGAAAACCGGTCTGCGCGACTGTACTTGTATACTTCCTGTAAATTCATCAGCCGATAGTTGCTGCTGAATAGTGATAAGAATATTGCATTCTATTCTTTCATTTACTCCAAAAGTAAGATTAGTCCATATCCTGTTGTTCATGAACTCATATAATGCTGTGTTCAATGTTTGAAATATCTTTTTATTTGTGCCTTCTATTTGCGCAGTAGAAACCTGAATATTGCATTTAAGTTCCTGCGAAAATGTACATATGCAAAATATAATACTTAGAATTATGAGAATTATATATTTTTTCATCTTTTTCAAAACTTTGTCATCAAAGTATA
>CAWKPE010000008.1:0-78794 GCA_963851385.1 uncultured Bacteroidota bacterium
AGAGGATTTTGGGGCATCTCAGTGAAAAAAGATGAAAAATACAATCTATCGTTATATGCACATTCAGATGAAAAATTTAAAGGTGAAATTATCGTGATGCTTGAAGATAATGGTGGAAAATTTATTTCTAAACAGAATATAAATGGTATAGGAACTGATTGGAAAAAATTTGAATGTTCTTTTGTCAGTTCGGAAACTGATGCACAAGCAAGCTTTGTTTTAATGCCGCTTTCAGAAGGTACTTTATGGATTGACATGGTATCTCTGTTTCCTGAAAATACTTTTAAAAATCGAATCAATGGAATGAGGCTTGATTTGGCTCAAAAAATTGAAGATTTTAGACCGGGTTTTATTAGATTTCCAGGAGGATGCATTGTAGAAGGAGCTACATTGGCAAATAGAGTAAGATGGGAAAATACTATTGGTGATATTGCCAATCGTCCGGGCCACTGGGTGTTATGGGACTATCATTCGACTGATGGATTAGGGTTTCATGAATTTCTCCAATTTTGTGAAGATTTAAATTGTCCAGCAATGTATGTAATTCCTGTTGGGATGTCTTGTCAATTTCGTAAATCTGAATTTGTAGATACATCGCAATTAAAACCATACATTGATGAAGCTATGGATGCATTGGAATATGCACTAGGTCCCGTTACTTCAAAATGGGGAGCTGAACGGTCAAAAAATGGACATCCTCATCCATTTAATCTCAAGTATGTGGAAATTGGAAATGAGAACTATGGTTTTGTTTACCAACAACATTATAATTATTTTTTCAAAGCGATAAAGGCAAAATATCCACAAATAACAACCATAACTTGCACTGATCCTGGAATGCGGGATGCATTTAAATGTTCTGATTTACCTGGCATTCAAGAGCCTATTGAAATGATTGATGAACATTTTTATGAAAGTCCAGACTTTTTTTATAAAAATGCTTTTAGGTACGACAATTACGATCGTAAAGGCCCAAAAGTTTATGTTGGAGAATATGCCGTTAAGAAATGGGATAACAGTTTAATTGGAAATCTTGATGCAGCACTCGCTGAAGCTGCTTTTATGACTGGTCTTGAACGTAATGCCGATATCGTTGAACTTTCATCCCAAGCTCCTACTTTTGTAAATATTAACAACAGGACTTGGAATCCAGATTTGCTCGTGTACAACAATAATCAGTCATTTGGTACACCATCATATCAGGTTCAAAAACTATTCTCAAACAATATTCCAGATAAGATACTATCAACAAAAGTTCAGGACTCAGGATTTAAACTTAATAATCCTGAAAAAGGTGTTGGTATGGTTGGGTTTTATAACTCTGATGATTATTGCCATTATAAAGACATTAAAGTAAAAATTGGCAAAAATGAGTATTCCTTAAATAATCTTTTTACCAAAGAAACAATAAATAAATCAAATGAGGGTAGCTGGTCTGTGAGTAAATCTCAATATCTAGAACTTAAATTTAAACCTGAGATATACAAGATTGCTGAAACATCGGGTTGGAACGATTATACACTTTCCCTTAAAGCAAAAGCTGATACGATTGATGACATTGAGGGATTCACCATACTGTTTTATACAACTGGAAAGAACAAACATTACAAATGGAATATTGGCCGGTGGAACCGTTATTACTGGCTCCAATGGTATGACAATGGATATGAATCATATTTTGGACAAGCAGTCGGCTCTATTGAAACCGGTCATTGGTACGACATTTCGATTCATGTTAAAAATGACAGCATATTTTGTTCATTAGACGGAAAACTTATTCATGCAGTAAAAGAACCAGAAAAAGTTACACCTGGTGTTTATGCGTCTTCAGGTATCCAGCTAAACGGTGACATTATAGTAAAAATAGTAAATCCAACCAATGAAGCAAAAACTATTTCTATCAACATTAACGCATCCTCTGCGAAATATACAAGCGTACACGATAATGTTATTTCTGGCAACCGGGATGACGAAAATAGCTTTTTAGACCCGCAAAAAATCTCCCCAAAAGAACTGGATTCTAAGATAGAAAGTAATGACTTTAAATATAAGTTACCTGCATCATCTATAACTGTATTAACAATAAAAAGTGACAAGAACAAGTGATAATTTATTAAGCTATCAGCTATTAATTAAAATGAAATATGTATTAGTAATTCAATATTTGACGAGCCAAAACAGATTTTTGAAATATTTAGTTGTATGAAAAATGTCTGTATTTAATTATATCAATAATAGTTACTAGTTTATAACTTAAAAAATTTTTTTATGAAAACAAAACTACTTTTATTTGCAGTACTGGCTCTTTCGATGCAATCCAGCTTTGGACAAACGGTTCCAACCCCAGACTACAAATGGGCTTTTCAGACAGACGTTAAAGATGCCAGTGGAAAACTAAATGGCCAAGCAACACCATCAGGTGTCAGCTTTATAACAGATGCTACTAAAGGAAAGGTTATGCAACTCGATGGCCTAGTGGGTTACGTATCTCTTCCTCTATTTTGTCAAGGGATCAAAGACGTAACAGTAAGCTGCTGGTGGAATTGGACTGGTGGAGCTGTGTGGCAAAGGGTTTATAGCTTTGGTTATACAAATTCTTGGGCACTTCAAGCAGGACCAACAAAAGTAAATACCTTGTACCTTGTTCCATCAGATGGTAATGGTGATTTGCATCTCTGCGAACAAACAGCAGGCCCTTGGCATGATATAGCTACAGTAAAAATAGATTCTGGCAAATGGTATCATTCAGTATTTGTTCAGCATGGAGATACAATACGTCTTTATATGAACAATCAAAAATACTACGAAGTTGATACGGTAAATGAATCAATTACAAATCTGGGTAATTTATATCCCGATAGCATGAATGTAATTGGGAAAAGCCATTGGTATGGAGATCCCTTATATAAAGGCATGATTACGGATTTGGAAATCTTTAAAACAGCTTTAGATTCAGCTCAAGTTTCAACTTTGTACTTAGCGGGTCTTAATACTGCTGTTGAAACTGCATCAATAAATTCTAATATTAATTTATACTCAGTGAATGGAAGAATATATATTAATAACCTTCGCCAGCAAATAAGCCAAGGGGCAATTTATGACATTACAGGAAGAAATATATATAATTTTAAATCCGCAACAGGCTTAAGCAGTATTCAATTAAATTCTGGGATATATATTGTTCGGTTAAAAGGAGCAAATCTTAATTATTCATCAAAAGTCATTATAAGATAAAGTTAGTTCTAAAGCAACTGCCTGGCATTTGCCAGGCAGTTATTTTATAATTTATAAGAATTATAATTGTTATTAGGTTTGACTCATATTCAGAACCTGAAGTTTAATGGATCAAAAATGCAATAAGAGCATGTTCAGAATTCTTAAAATATATCAAAAAAATAGAGAAGGCGATAAATTAATTAATAAAATTTTTAAAAGGTTCAGGATAAAAAATAATTGTTATAACCTGAATATATTTCATCATTGCGCCTGCTTAATATTATTGTACCTTACATTAGAATCAACGGCATTTTCATTGCAAAACCAGATTGGTGTTCATGATCCATCTTCTATTGTGAAAGACAGCAATACATATTGGATTTTTGGTACAGGTAATGGAATTAGCTCACTATATTCCACTGATTTAATCCAATGGAATAATGGTCAAACCCCATTTACCCAATCAATATATCCAACCTGGATAAACACTTACGTTCCAGCATTTGCAGGAAATTTTTGGGCACCTGAATGTATTTTTATGAATGGCATGTATTATTTATACTATGCATGCTCAACCTGGGGAGTAAATACTTCATGCATAGGTTTAGCAACGAGCCCTTCACTAAATAAACCTGTATGGACTGATCAGGGTGTTGTTGTATATTCAAATAGTTCAAAAAATTATAATACAATAGACCCATCAATTTTTCGTGATAGCACCGGACAAGTCTGGATGACTTATGGGTCATGGTTCTCAGGTATTAAAATGCAGGCGCTGGACTCTATTACCGGCAAACCTTCTGATTCAACAATTTATAATGTTTGTACTTTTAGTGATCCCGAGAATTCACATGTTGTTCGAAATGGGAACTATTATTACTTGTTTGTAAACCGAGGCTTATGTTGCCAAGGCGTTAACAGTACCTATTATATACAAGTAAGCCGTTCGACACAACCTAACGGTCCCTATACTGGCTGGAGAACCGTACTGAGCTCATCTGGCAATTTTATAGGGCCGGGTTCAATTGGCTATTATGCAGAAAATGGGACAGAATGGGCAACATTTCATTATTATGATGGAAATAATTCAGGAAACCCTACTCTTGCTATAGGATACTTTGAATGGAATGAAGGATGGCCAATTATTACACAGAACTGGATAGAGAATGGTTTTTATAAAATTACAAACCCGGGGAATAATTTAATATGGTCAAACTTAAATTGCGTTAATGATTCAGGTACTTCTGTCGTTCAGGACAATTGGATTAATTACAAATGCCAAACCTGGAATTTAAATCAATTAGGAAATGGAAATTATACTATTACTTCCGGTCTAGGGAATGTTGTAGCTTCTTTACCCGACTGCCTTGACCCAGGGGTTAATTTGATCTTATCTCCTGATTCAAATACTACTTGTTCTACTTTTCGTATAGAAAAAAATAATATTGGAAATTTAATTATTTCTGTAGGTGAAAATAAATTAGTGGTTACATCATCTTTATTGGATAAGCCTTTAACAACGAATTTATATTCAGGTAATCGTAATCAAGCATGGTTACTTACAAAGGTTTCCATAGATTCTACTATTGTATCAGTTAACAATCAAGGATTTTATAGTAATTTATTCAAAATAACACCAAATCCAGTTAATAATGGAAATTTTACCATAATGTCAAGTAATCAATCTTTGTTGACAAATTCAAAATTAACTTTATATGATTTACGAGGTTTTAATGTATTTAATCAAACATTGAATCTTCAACAGAATAGTACAATTTATCTCAATCTGAAACCTGGCATTTATATAATTCAAATTCAAAATGCAAAAAATATATTTACAAATAAGATTATATTCAATTAAACATATTTTAAAATATTTATATGATAATAATAAATAACTACTCATTTAACTAATATTTATTATGAAAATGAAACGAATTTTACTAAAGGCTTTTGTACTCAATTTCTTGCTCATTTTAGTTGCAGGTAAAATTGATGCCCAATCCTTTGTGGTTTCAGGAACTGTGACAGATGCAGTTTCCCACGAGGCCATGCCGGGAGTAAATGTGTCCATAAAAGGGACATTAACGGGAACTGTTACTTCAATAGATGGGAAATACACATTGAACATTTCCCCAAATTCAATCTTGGTTTTCTCCTTTGTAGGATATGAATCACAGGAAATTAAAGTTACTTCATTATCACAGGTGGATGTGGCTTTAAAAGAAGTAGTCACCGCAGTTGATCAGGTTGTAGTAGTGGGTTATGGAACTCAAAAGAAAAGCGATCTCACTGGTGCCGTTACCGTCGTAAAAACAGAAGATCTTGCAAAGATTGACCAAAGTGATTTAACAAAAGTACTCCAAGGTGAGGCTAGTGGAGTACAGGTTCATTCAAGCGGTGAACCAGGAGCTGCCCCGGTAGTTAATATAAGAGGTATTGGTTCTTTCACCAACGGAGATCCTCTTTACGTAATTGACGGAGTTCCTACTATTGGGATTGGTGATTTTTCGCCCTCTGATATAGAATCAATGCAAATATTGAAAGATGCTTCATCATGTGCCATCTATGGTGCACGTGGCGCTAATGGAGTAGTTATTATTACTACCAAAAGAGGGAAAAATGGCAATTTAAAGATCACTTATGACGGAAGCATTGGCACGCAACGTATTCCGAAAGAAAGGTACTTTAATGTCACAAATACTCCGCAATATCAGCAGATGAATAATATAGCCCGAACTAATGATGGACGTTCACTGGCTCCTGCAAACGACTCTACCAGCTTAGATTTTATTTCACCTACTCATAATTGGGCTAATACAGATCGGCAAAATGCAGCTTTTAAAGCTGGAAGCATAGTAAATCAGACACTTGATTTTTCCGAAGGAAATGAAACCAACACTTTTGCTGTTAATTTAAATTATTTTGATCAAACTGGAACATTAGTAGGGCCTGGACCAAGATATACACGTTATTCAGCAAAACTAAACTTAGAACAAACGAGAGGAAAATTTAAAGTTGGAGAATCATTCTATTATAGCTATTCACACAGAATTAATCTTGAGAATACACAATGGGGAAATCCAATTATAAACGTAATATCATGTATTCCTACGATTAAACTGTATGATAAAAATGACCCATCCGGGTACGGCAACGAAAGTGATACGTTACAAGATGTGATTTCTCCTAATGAAGTAGCTTTTAATTCAATCAAACAATCCTATAGCAACAGGAACAGGTTCCTGGGCGTTATTTATGGCGAATATGAATTTTTTAAAGGACTTACATATAAAATAAACCTCAGTTACGACCGGACAGATTGGCTTAACCATGAATTTCTTCCAAGCTATGTGTTAGGCAGGGAGGCAAATGTAATTGCCTACCTGGATGAACAACGTGGAGAAAACCCATTTATGATAATGGAACATACTCTTACATTTATTCATGAATATGGGAAGCATGCTATTACAGTAATGGGTGGATATACTAGTCAATATGATTACTCTAATTATATATATGGATATGCCCAGGGTTATACGCAGCCTTATCTTGAAGTACTTAGTGCCGGGACTTCTGGACAAACCACGCTGGGTGAATTATATGAACATACCATGCTTTCATATCTTGGCCGAATCAACTATTCGTATGGAGACAAATATTTATTTACAGGTAATTTTCGTCGCGATGCTTCATCAAATTTTGGGCCGGATAATAAATGGGGTAATTTTCCGTCACTTGCTTTAGGCTGGAAAGTCAACAATGAAGATTTTTTAAAAGATTTTACTTTTATCAGCTTATTAAAAGTACGTGCAGGATGGGGTCTTATAGGTAATGAAAAAATTGGCAATTATCTATACCAATCGGCTATGAATGATAATGCCAATGCTGTTTTTGGCACACCTAGCGCACTAGCTCCAGGTACAACCCAAATTAATTTGTATGACCCAAAAATTCATTGGGAACAAAAAGAATCCAAAAACATAGGTATTGATTTGGTCTTATTCAAAAATAAGCTTGAATTTTCAGCAGAATATTATAATGACAATTGCACTGATCTTTTACTTCCACTCCCTATACCATGGTCGACAGGATCACTGACCAGTCCTACCACGAATGCAGCCTCTATGACAAATAAAGGTTTTGAATTCACCTTGTCTTACAAAAATACATCGGGCGATTTTAACTATTCAATATCAGCTAACCTCTCAACTTTAAACAATTTGGTTACTAGTTTAGGCAATGGAGGTCAGCCGGTTACCACATGGATGAGCCAAACAGCTATCGGGCATCCAATGGGTGAAATTTACGGATGGATTATGGAAGGGATTTTTCAAAACTCAAATGAAATTAATTATGCTGCACCGGGAAGTTCTGCCTATAGCGCATCAAAACATGCTTTCCAGACTACATTTACCGTTCCTGGTGATGTCAAATTCAAAGACCTTAATGGTGACGGTGTTATTGATGATAAAGATGAAACGTATTTAGGAAATGCATTCCCGAATGTGACCGGAGGTATGAATTTTAGTATAGACTATAAAGGAATAATTGATTTATCTGTATTTCTGCAGGGTGTAAGCGGTAATAAAATAGTAAATGGAGAATATTTGATATTGAATGATTATAAAGAAACCAATTATTCGATTGAAGCATACAATAATTATTGGAGAGGTCCGGGATCAACGAATAATTATCCTCGTTTGACTACATTGGATGCCAATATGAATGATCGTATGTCGCAACGTTGGGTTCAAGACGGTTCGTATTTAAGGATACAAAATGTCCAGCTCGGTTTCAATTTACCAAAGGGGGTGATAAATAATTTGAAAGTAATTCAGAATTTCAGGATATATATTACTGCACAAAACCTTTACACCTTTACAAAATATACAGGTTATGACCCTGACCTTTATGAAAATATTGCACCTGCAGTTACTACTTCTGCTAAGGGAATTGTTGGTGGTGATGGAGGTTATTGGTATAGGGCTAACGATCCAGGATCGTATCCGAGCCCAAGGAGTTTTATAATTGGTATAAAAGCAACATTTTAAAACTAACTAAGAAATAATTGAGATATGAAAAGCGTAAAATATATATTCATAATGATGAGCCTGATAATTTTTGGTTCATCGTGTAAAAAGGACTTTGTTTATCTTAATAATCCGAACCAACAAACAAACGGCACATTTTGGAAGACAGCAGATGATGCTTTAGCAGGAATAAATGCCGTTTATTCAACTCTTTATTACGATGGTTTATACATGCGTGTATACCCTTGGGAAATGGATGTAAGGGCAGATGATGAATATAATACAAGTCCTTGGTGGACTTTGGAAACATCTAAATATATTTATACTCCTGGCGATCCTTGTGTTGAAGAACCCTGGCAATATAATTATATAGGGATATTCAGGGCAAATCAGGTATTGAGTTACGTTCCAGGTATTGACATGGATACAACACTTAAAAATAGAATATTAGGCGAAGCAAAGTTTTTACGAGGTTTATTTTATTATCATTTGGTTGTCCTTTATAAAAATGTGCCAATAATTACAACTCTTCCTCAAGGACAAAGTGATGAATTCCCAAAGCAGTCGCCCGATTCACTTACATGGAGGCAAATTATCAATGATTTTTCTGCTGCCATGTCCGTTCTTCCCACGAAACAAAAATATAATGGTGTTACTGATATGGGGCGCGCCACATGTGGAGCTGCTGCAGCCTTTTTAGCCAAATCATTAATGTTCACAAAACAATGGGATAAAGCTGCTCCTATTCTTAAAAACATTATTGACCAGAAGCTTGGAACATATAGTATAATGGCCAATTACAAAGATAATTTCACAATTGACTATCCAAATAATAGTGAATCATTGTTTGAAATTCAGTTTGACAAAAATGTTGGTGGTACCACATTGGGTTGGGTAGGTTCTCCTTCTGCTACCTGGAGTAAAACAGACGGGTATGCTTACGGCATTGCAGACATTCCTTTTGGGTATGGCAACATAACTCCTACTGACTGGATTTACTTAGAATTTCAGAAAGAGAAAACAGTCGACAGCCTGCCTGATCCCAGGCTTGAAGCAAGCTTATTTTACCAACATTTTCTTAAAGGCGCTAATGGTAAGGATTCATTGGATAATAAAGGAAATCCAATATCTGATTCAACTTATTTGGTATATGGCCTAACGTGGCAAGCAGCTAATATGACTAAATGGGTAGGTAATAAATATGACATACATGTTAGAAAATATTTAAACGATGAAACTGAAAAGAATGAAAAGGATTGGCGTTCTGGTATTCATCGTCGAATATTTCGTTATGCGGAAGTTTTGCTTTTATATGCAGAGTGTCTGAATGAAATGAATCAAACTGTTGATGCTTACTCCTACATACAACAAGTTCGCGACAGGGCTAAATTGCCAAATTTGTTAATTACCAAACCAGGTTTGACACAGGATCAAATGCGTGATCAAATTGCACATGAAAGGGCTTTGGAATTATGTTTTGAAGCTGAACGATATTATGATATTCTTCGCTGGGGCTGGTTTACCGATGCTTCCAAACTAGCTATACTGGTTCAACACGATCCAGAGTTTAATTTATATTCTGCCGGCCATGAATATTTTCCCATACCTCAATATGAAATGTACACGAATACAAACTTAGTTCAAAATCCAGGATGGACTGGGAATTAGCAGCTATGAAGCTTGAACCGAATTTAATCGGTTCAAACTTCATTTTTAACAGTAATTTTATTTTTCAAAATACATTTTTAAAAGGCTCAATTTTTTTAAATGATAATAAAAGTAAATAGCTATTTTATCTCATTAACATTAATAATATTAATGTTAAATTCGTCTTGCCTTAAGAAAGATGATGAAAGTCCAATTAAATATATAGATACAACAAAAACAGTAATTAATTACAATCCTAATATACCAGATGATTACAGCTCAATTTCTGATTTAAGTAACTCTAGCCTTTGGGGTCCATATAATTTGCATGATCCATCAATTATCAAAAGCGGTGACACTTATTATATTTTTTCAACAGACGTAGCCTATGGACCAAATGGTAAATGCGGTATAATATTTCGCAAATCGAGTGATTTGGTACATTGGCAATTTCTGGGTTGGGTATTTAATGGAGTCCCTAATAAGGAGCTTCAATTTATGAACTCAAATCAATCAGGATACCAACAAACAGGAATTTGGGCTCCTTATATAGTAAAGGTCGGAACACAGTTCAGATTATACTATGCTGTTCCTGGGAACAATATAAAGCTTGCCTGTATTGGGCTAGCAACAGGTTCAAGTCCCAATGGTCCATGGAATGACGAAGGTATTGTAATACAATGTCTGCCAGCGGACAATTATAATGCTATTGATCCTGCTGTTACAACTGATGTCAGTTCAGGTCGAATGTGGATGGCTTATGGTTCTTATTCCGCTGGAATTTTTATTGTAGAACTTGACCCGTCAACTGGTTTCAGGATGAGTCCAAAAGATAAAGGCAAATTAATTGCCTTCCGTAAAAAATTTAATGATGCGATTGAAGGTGCCGATATCCTTTATAACACTGAACTTAAAAAGTATTTTTTATTTGTTTCTTATGATTGGCTTGAAGACACATACAACGTTAGGGTCGGGCGTTCCAATGTTCCCCAAGGACCATACTATGACATAAACGGCAATGACATGGCTGCAATTGGTGATAACCTACCGATGTTAACTGCACAATATAAGTTCGAAAATCATGCCGGATGGCAAGGAATTGGTGGTTGTTGTTTGCTTCACGATGGTAATAATTATTACTATGTCAGCCAGGCCAGGTTGTCGAGCAATAAGTACTTAATGGACCTTCATATTCATAGAATGGTTTGGACCCCTTCAGGATGGCCAACTATTTCACCTGAACGTTATGTAAATGTTCCCCAGGATACAATAACAGCAGCTAAAATAGTTGGAAAATGGGAACATTTAGACCTTATAATGACAGATTATCAAAACCAATCTTCTGAAGTGGTTTTTAATGCTGACGGTACAATTACTGGAATCAATAACGCCCAATGGCAATATAATGATAGTATTCTTACCTTAAATTATAATTCAACAACATATAAAGCTAAAGTATTCTCGGAATGGGATTGGGAAAATAGTAGAAGAACCATTGTTTATACAGGTATGTGCAATAGCGGGTTGTGTGATTGGGGGAAGAAAATACAATAAAAAATCAAATGGTTTTATTTTATAAATTAAAATAGATTGGTAAAATACATTATTAAATTGAATATAATCTCAATGAAATACATCAAAATAGTGACTTTAACTAGTATCTTTTTAGCAATCATTTCATTTGTTTCAAAAAAGGCTAACACAGATTTAAACCCTGGGATAGCAGATGATTATAGCAAACTGACTAATATTATTGATTACAAAAAGTGGGGCGTATATAATGTTCATGATCCCTCATGTATTAAATCAGGAAGTAACTATTATTTATATTCTACTGATGCAATTTATTTTCCAAAAGGTGCAATAACAAAATCTGATACTATTCATGTTGGCAACATTCAGGTAAGGCGGTCAAAAGACCTTGTGCATTGGGAATTTCTAGGTTGGGCATTTGATAGTATTCCGATAGATGCAGTAAATCATATTAAAGCGGCTTCAGGAGGCAGGATTCCAAAAGGAATATGGGCTCCCTATATTTTGAAATCAGGTTCGGAATATCGATTATATTATGCAGTGTCTGTTTTTGGAGCCAATACTTCTTACATTGGTCTTGCCGCAAGTAACTCACCTGAAGGGCCATGGAAACAAAAGGGTTGTGTTGTTATGACTTTCAAAACTGATATCATGAATGCAATTGACCCAACTGTTGCTACCAATTCAAGTAATGGCAAACAATGGATGATTTACGGTTCATTTTTTGGAGGTATTTATTGTGTTCAGCTTAACCCTATAACCGGATTGACATTAAAAGAAAATGATAAGGGAAAATGTATCGCACGTCGTGCCGATGGAGATACCCGGATTATAGAAGCACCTGAAGTAATTTATAATCCTCAATTTAAGAAATATTACCTCTTTGTGTCATATGACGCTCTTTTTACTAAATATAACGTAAGAGTTGGCCGTGCCAGTGATCCTGAAGGACCATATTTTGATTTCTTCGGAAAAGATATGTCTGATACAAATAATAATTATCCGGTAATTACTTACGCTTACAGGTTTCGTAACCATCCTGGATGGGCTGGGGTTGGCCATTGTGGGGTTATTAACGATAACGGGCAATATTATATGTTTCATCAGGGAAGGCTAGCTCCGGATAACCTGATGATGGTATTGCATGTACGTAAAATTTTTTGGAATTCTGATGGCTGGACAGTCGTGTCACCAGAAAGATATGCCGGTGTTTCAAAAACTCAATTTGATGTCAAAGGCATAATAGGAAAATGGGAGAATATTCAGCTTTCAGAAATAAAAGACCCGGTAAAACATTGGCAGGGACAAATTCCACCAGGTGGATGGCATTATGATACATTACAATTTAATAATTCAACCATTTTGGAATTCCTTCCAAACGGAAAAATTTTGAATGAACCTGATAAGTCATGGAAACTAATTGATAATAATTTGCATATTATAACCATATCTACCAACTACGATATTGAATTGTTGCTATCGTCGGAATGGGACTGGGAAAATAATTGATGCACTATTGTTTATACTGGGTTGTCTAATAATGGGTTTGCAATTTGGGGTAAACGAATTAAATGAATAGAAAATTATGGTTTTGCTGGTTACATGTAATTGTAAATTGAAAGACTTGACTTTACAGGTGTTCTATATTTTTTCATTTTAAGAATTAACCGAAACATGATTTGAAATTTTTTTAGTTATTTATGTTAAATAATTTCAATTGAATTTTATATTTTTTAAGCTACATAATGATGGAACAAGAACTTATTGGGCAGGATATAAATATTCTTATTGTGGAAGATGATGACACAAATTATTTTCTTATTGAAGAATTACTTAATCCTTATAGGTTTAATTTATTCAGAGCAATAGATGGTAATCAGGCTTTGATACAATTAAATTCGGAATTAAAAATACATTTGGTTCTAATGGATATTAGATTACCTAAAGGCCAGAATGGAATAGATATATGCCGGATTATGAAAAAAAAATATCCATTTTTACCAATAATTATTCAAACAGCAATAGTTATGAACAATGAAAGAGTGAGCAGCGTTCATGGTATTTATGACGGATTTATTACTAAACCATATGATATTAAAGTATTCTATAAAATAATATTTAATCAATTAGAACATTTTTTAGTAAACCATTAGAAATAATAAGAGTTTTTTTGGCAGAAGAGAAATTATACTATATTTTTATTTTAACATTATAATGACATTGGCAATCGCATAAAAATATGGATTCATTTGAAACCGGCAATAAAATTAAATTGACTTATACTGTCACAATAGTTTGAAAATTAATATATTAACAAAATTATACTTGGAGTGTATATAAATTATAAATAATTAAAATTAAGAGTTTATGGCAACATTAGACTGGATTATTCTTGTATTGTTTTTTGCAAGTCTTATGGGTATTGTTTTTTGGGTTATCAAACACAAAAAGGATGATACCAGCGATTATTTTCTTTCAGGACGTAGCGAAACCTGGCTTGCAGTGGGTGCTGCTATATTTGCAGCTAATATAGGTTCAGAACACCTTGTCGGCTTGGCCGGAGCAGGCGCAGAAAGTGGAATGGCAATGGCTCATTGGGAAATGCAGGGCTGGATGATACTTATACTTGGATGGGTTTTTGTTCCTTTCTATGCACACAGCAAGGTATTTACAATGCCCGAATTTTTAAAAAAGCGTTACAATACGAATACAAGTTCCACCCTATCAGTTATTACACTTATAAGCTATGTGCTGACTAAAGTCTCAGTTACTGCTTTTACAGGTGGAATTTTTTTACAATCTGTGATAGGCATCGACTTTTGGTACGGTGCAATAGGCTTAGTGCTGCTTACAGGCATATTTACGGTGCTTGGAGGTATGAAAGGCATTATGACTATTTCTGTTGTTCAGGCACCCATTCTTATTGTTGGTGCGATAACCATCTTAATTTTGGGACTTCTGAAAGTAGGCGGAGGAGGAATAATCGACGGATGGCACGAAGTAGTAAAATATGCCGGGAATAATATTCACCTGATACATCATAAGGGCGATCCATGGTATGATAAATTTCCCGGCGTGGGTGTTATTTTTGGCGCTTCGATTATTGGTTTCTGGTACTGGTGCACCGACCAGCATATTGTGCAACGGGCACTTGCAGCCAAAAATCTCAATAATGCCCGTAAAGGCACCATTTTTGCCGGTTTTCTTAAAATATTACCGGTATTTATGTTTTTAATTCCTGGTATGATTGCCGCTGCTTTAAGAGCAAAAGGTATGGTCATATTCAGTGACAACAATGAAGCGTATGGAAGTCTTGTTGGTTATTTGTTGCCAATGGGTATTAAAGGGATTGTCGTGGTTGGCTTTATTGCCGCTCTTATGACCTCTTTAGCTGCTCACTTTAATTCATCTGCAACTCTTTTTACTATTGACTTTTATAAACATTATCGTCCCGAGACAAGTGAACACAAATTAGTATGGGTAGGACGTATTGCAACCATTTCCGTAGTACTATTGGGTTTGGTTTGGATACCAATCATGAAAAGCTTGGGAAGCGTACTATACGAATATTTACAAAATGTTCAATCTCTTATTGCACCTGCAATTGCAGCAGTATTCCTTTTAGGTGTATTCAACCGTAAAATTACTCCAAAAGCTGGTGAATGGGGTTTAATTATAGGCTTTGTGGTAGGTATGCTTCGCTTAGGATTAATGGTATTTGATCCAGGTACGCATTTTGATACTTTGGCTAATAAATTAGTCACTGATGCCACTTTCCGTCACGGATTATTCACAATCCTTAATTACAACTGGTTAAATTTCTGTGTATTTTTATTTTTCCTGACTATGGCAATCATGATTGTTGTCAGTTTGTTCACATCAAAAGCTGGAGAGCAACAGCTTCAAGGGCTTACTTATTTTTCGCAATCACCTGAACAGATGGCTGAAACCAAAAATAGCTGGAGTTTACTGGATGTTATAACTTCCCTGGTTGTGGTTGCAGCCTGTGTTGCTTTTTATATATATTTCTGGTGATAGAAAATTATTTTATTCATTTCAAATGAAACAAATATTATTACGATAGAAATTTAATAATTGAATTATGAAAGCATTTAAAAATTTAGAAGTATGGTTTGTGACTGGTAGTCAACATTTATATGGCCCCGAAACTCTTAAACAAGTTGCACAAAATTCACAAACAATAGCTAAGGCATTTAATGAATCGGAGGAAATACCTGTTCAGGTAGTATTTAAGCCGGTTTTGACTACACCAGATGCAATTAGTAAATTATGTGTTGAAGCAAATGCAACTAATAATTGCATAGGATTAATTACATGGTGTCACACATTTTCTCCTTCCAAAATGTGGATAAATGGTTTGAAAATCCTTCAGAAACCTTTATTACACTTGCATACACAGTTTAACAGGGATCTTCCCTGGAGCGAAATAGATATGGATTTTATGAACCTGAATCAATCAGCTCATGGCGATCGTGAACATGGTTACATTATGTCCCGGATGCGTATCAATCGCAAAGTTATTGTAGGACATTGGCAGGATAATGACGTCATTAATAAAATTGCTATTTGGATTAGAGCGGCTGTCGCATGGCATGATATGCAAGATCTGAAAATAGCCCGGTTTGGAGACAATATGCGCGAAGTCGCGGTTACTGAAGGAGATAAAGTTGCTGCACAAATCAAATTTGGCATGTCAGTAAATGGATATGGTGTTGGAGATATTGTAAAAGTGATAAATGAAATTTCTAATGCTGAAGTAGATAAACTGGTTAAGAAATACAATGAAGTTTTCCAAGTATCTGCCGAAGGAAAACCAGGTGGAAAATATCATGAAAATGTTCGCTACCAAGCTAAAATTGAAGCTGGAATTCGTAAATTTCTTGAAAATGGAAACTTTAAAGCATTTACAACGACTTTTGAAGATTTACATGGTTTGGAACAGCTCCCTGGTCTTGCTTCACAGCGTTTAATGGATGATGGATACGGTTTTGGCGCTGAAGGAGACTGGAAACATGCTGCCCTGGTACGCGCTTTAAAAATGATGGGAACTGGCCTTAAAGGTGGTTGTTCTTTTATGGAAGATTATACTTATCATTTAAACCCGGCCGGAATGAAGGTACTCGGCGCACATATGCTTGAAATATGTCCTTCAATTGGTGACGGTAAAAATAAATTGGAAGTTCACCCTCTGGGCATTGGCGGCAAGGATGCTCCTGCACGCCTTGTATTTAATGTGCCTGCAGGACCTGCTATTAATGTAAGCATGATAGATTTGGGTAATCGCTTTCGAATTATCGTAAATTCGGTTGATTGCGTGTTGCCAGATGCCGATCTTCCAAAATTACCAGTAGCAAGGGCTATTTGGATTCCGCAACCCAATTTGCAAACTGGAGCAGCGGCATGGATATATGCCGGAGGGGCTCATCACACTGCTTTTAGTCAGGCTGTGAGTGCAGAATATATTGAAGATTTTTGTGAAATTGCCGGGATAGAATTCTTACATATTAATAAGGATACTTGTTTGAGCGAGTTTAAAAAAGAACTCAAATGGAATGATATGTATTATCTAACTGCAAATGCATTGAAATTTATTTAATTATGTGATTATTATCATACGTTGTAAGAGGTTGTCTTAAAAGTTCTTTATCCTTGAATCAGACTTCTACCTAAGTTATGTCAAGTCTATTAAGTCCCTTATTACTACCGAAGCGCAATGACAGCCAAAAACAGATGGCATATAAGATATTGTACCAACCACAGAACGTTTATTCAATTCCTTTTCAGTAAGCTCAATTGCATTCGGGTCAATTGTTTCAGGAGAAAATACTACTTTAAAACCATCGTAAATTCCCATTTTATGAAGACGCTTTCTTAATATCCTTGCTAAATTACAGGTATGCGATTCGGAGATGTCTGCAACTTTTACGAGTGATGGATCATACTTGCCTCCTGCTCCCATAGAACTTACAAGAGGAATGTTTTTTTTAAGACTATTATATATAAGGTGTATTTTTGGAGAAAGCGTGTCAATTGCATCGACAACATAGTTATATGAATCGATAAATAATTCTGGCAAGTTGTCTTTGTTGATATACCGATCAACAACTTTTAATGAAATTGCAGGGTTAATATCATGAAACCGCTTTTCTAATAAGTTAGCTTTTTTTTGACCAATATTACTAACAAGTGAAGGAAGTTGGCGATTTAAATTGCTGATTTGAAAAGTATCCCCGTCAACAATTGTAAGGTGGCCTATTCCAGAACGGCAGAGCATTTCTGCAGCATATGCACCAACACCGCCGAGTCCGACTACCAGAATTCTTGAATGATGAAGTTTTTCAATATTTTTTTCTCCAATTAATAAGTCAGTTCGTTGTTCCCAATTTTTAGAGCCAATCATCGGTCTTTATTTTAAAACACTTTTCAAAATTAAATTTAATTATTTCACTAAGTCTATCTAATGGTAAATTCATAATATTTGCAGCTTGCTCATAAATTTGTTTTAGGTTAATGCCAATTTTTTCATCTGTCTCTAAGAAAAAATCACTTTCTTTTATTTCGGCAAAAATCTTAAATATACTAGGTTTTTTATCTATAAGAGATTTTCCAAATGATAATATAAAACCATTTTTTATCAACTGATTGGCCAACGTTTCATTCTTATTAAAGTCATGGATAATCCAGGGTGCAGCAGGTCCGATTTGTTGATGCATTGATATTATTTCCTGGTAAGCATGAACACAATGAATGATTAAAGGCTTATTCTGCTCTTCAGCTATTAATGCATGTGATTTAAAAATTTCAATTTGCACTTCAATATCTGCACCTTTTAATTTATCCAATCCACATTCTCCAATTGCAACAACGTTCTTTGAATTTGCATTTTTTTTTATTCTATCAATTTCTTTTCCTAAATTAATATCTTTTGTATGCCAGGGATGAATACCTATACTGAAAAGACATCCAGGATATTTTGTTATGGAATTAGCTTGTGTATGATATAGACTTTGAATTTCAAGAATTTCTTGGTTCCTGATGTGATTATGAGTATGAATGTTTATGTATTGCATTTCCGTTATGCCCAAATTTGAAATATAAATATATTAAAATAAAGAGACTGAGCTACAGATGAGTTTTGTTTAAAATTTTATTGGTAACTTAATATAGAAAGTCGTTCCATTTTTGCTGGAAGATTTAAAATATACTTTTCCTTTCAGATAACGTTCAGTAAGCAATTTGATGCTATATGTTCCTAAACCACGATCTGCACCTTTAGTCGAAAATGAGCGATTAAATATTTGTAACTGCACATCTTCTGGGATGAAAGACTCATTATGAACCGCAATTGTCAGATTATTTTCCGAAATGTTAGTTTTTAAAGTTACAGTATCGTTTGAACTTGATGCTTCAATTGCATTTTTTAGCATATTAGTAATTATTCTATTAAGAAGATTTTGGTCTGTACCTATTTTAATATTTTCATTTTCATGCTCTATTTTTATTATTATATCTATAGGTCCTTTAAACTGTTGCGCTTGCTTAACTATTCGATTGATCAATTCAGTTACATCAACTGGTCCAATATTTAATTCAAGTTCCCCATTTTCTGCAGCTACTAATTGACGTTGAGAAATAATTTCCGATGTCAGATCTTCAACAATGAGTTTTATAGTTGACATATGATCATTAAACCTATCGCTAATTTTATTTGGATTTAGCAAGCTAATCATTCCTCTCAGACTCGAAACTTTGTTTAATACATCATGAAAGAAAATTCTTTCCAGTACTAATCGTCTCTTTTCATTGCTTATATCATTTAAATACATAATCATGTATGAGTGGTCGTTCAAGAGAAGTGGAGATACGGTTATTTTAAAATCACGTGCAATCAATACACCTCGTTGAATGGCAGCAAGCCGCATCTCGGATATTGCTATTTTATTTGTGGTTTCGGTTTTTCTTAAAGCTTGCATTGCACCACATACTTTGCAGCTTTCAGAAATTCCGCATTGATTTTCGTTTTCCAAAGCATGTAAACAATTTAAAATTTCTCCTGGTCTCTTCCCAAAAAGACTTTCAAAAGATTCTATCTCTAGGCTATTTAGTAGAAAATAGTTTACAAAAATTACTTTACGTTGAGAATTTAATATAGCTGCTGCAGACGGCAATGAGTTTAGTAATTCCTGCAAAGCATTAAAAGGATTGACATTATTTAAATGATTAATAAAATCGTTTCCCAATTCATTTATATTAAATTCTGTACCTAATTCTTCCATATTATTTATATTACTGGTAAGTGAAAATGTTTTGTGTTATCTTTATTCTGAATCTTTAAATATTTCAATTTTTCTTCATTCTTAATCTATGTTATACAAAGTTAGCCAAAATGTATTTAAGGATGAGATAAATGACTATTTACAAATTTGTCAAAGAAATTCATTACTTATTATAAAAAATTTTGAGAAATAAAATAGGTTTTGAATGTTAAACACTTTTTAACAAAATTTGTTATCCGAATAAATATGACAACTCAAATGCTTCAGATGATAAAAAATATATTCTATTTTTATTTGGACGGTTTTCGTGAAATGACTATCGGGAAAAAACTCTGGACAATTATATTTATTAAGCTTTTTATTATGTTTGTTTTGCTAAGGCTTTTCTTTTTTAATGATTTTTTAAATTCAAAATTTAAAAACAATCAGGAAAAGAGTAAATACGTTATTGAACAATTGACTAAATAGATTTATGAATAATGCTATAGATATCAACCTGATCGACTGGTCCCGCGGACAATTTGCTCTTACAGCGATTTATCACTGGCTATTTGTCCCGTTAACACTTGGATTAAGTTTTATAGTTGCCTTTATGGAATACATTTATTTTAAAACCAATAATCCTGAATGGAAAAGAATTACAAAATTCTGGATGACTTTATTTGGGATAAATTTTGCTATTGGTATAGCCACTGGTATTATTCTTGAATTTGAATTTGGAACTAACTGGTCAAATTATTCGTGGTTTGTAGGCGATATTTTTGGCGCACCTTTAGCTATTGAGGGAATAATGGCTTTTTTTCTTGAATCCACTTTCATTGCAGTTATGTTTTTTGGCTGGAATAAAGTCAGCCGCAGATTTCATTTGGTGTCAACCTGGTTGGTAGCAGTTGGGGCAAGTCTTTCAGCACTTTGGATTTTAGTTGCAAATGCCTGGATGCAATATCCGGTCGGCATGCATTTTAATCCTGATACAGCCCGCAATGAAATGATTAATTTTTGGGAAATATTATTTTCACCGGTTGCTATTAATAAATTTTTACATACAATAACATCAGGATTTGTTTTGGCTTCAGTATTTGTAGCAGGAATTAGTGCATGGTACTTATTAAAAAATCGTGAAAAATTTCTTGCTTCAAGAAGCATTATTATTGCATCTGTTTTTGGATTAGTTTCATCTCTTTATCTGGCATATACAGGCGATATTTCAGCAAAAATGGTAGCTCAGAAAGCAACCCATGAAATTTGCTGCAATGGAAGGTTTTTATAAAGGCAGAACAAATGCTCCGTTAAAACTTTTTGGAATCATTTGGGGAAAAGACACATCAGAATATGACCTGCCAAACTTAATTTTAAAAATTGAAGTTCCAAATGGGTTATCATTTCTGGCTTATGAAAATAAAAATGCTTTTATACCTGGAGTTAAAGATTTATTGAATGGGAATCCAAAATACAGAATAATTTCAGCTAAAGAAAAAATTGAACGTGGAAAAATTGCGCGGCAAACTTTACGTGAATTAAAAGATGCTTCTCAAAAAAGGGATACTGCAAAATACTTGCAGCTTAAGGACAAGTTTATGAATCCCGATTTTCAAAAAAAATATTTCGCATATTTTGGATATGCCTTTTTTAACAATCCAAAAAGTTTAATTCCTAATATACCCATTGCAGTTTATAGCTTTCATGCGATGGTATTGCTTGGGTTTTATTTTATTGGTTTTTTCATTTTATCTGTTGTGGGTTTCACTACGAGACATTATTGCAAAGCAAAAGTTTATTTTATGGATTGTAGTTTTAAGCATTCCTTTGCCTTACCTTGCAAGCCAGGCTGGATGGATTTTAACTGAAGTTGGAAGACAGCCATGGGTTATACAGGACTATTTGCCAACCATCGCTGCCGTATCACAAATAAATGCGTCGGCAGTGCAAATTACATTTCTGGCTTTTTGCAGCGTTATTCACGGCATTGTTAATTGCTGAAATCAGGATTATGACAAAACAAATTAAGATAGGACCTAAAGACCATTAATCAAATTGACAATTATAAAAAATAATCTATAATATGTTTGATCCGTTATCTTTAAATATACTTCAGCATTACTGGTGGATAATTATTTCATTGATTGCTGGAACCTTAGTATTTCTAATGTTTGTTCAGGGAGGACAAACCTTTATTTTTACAATAGGCAAAACAGAAGTTGAACAAACTATAATTGTAAATTCGCTCGGCAGGAAATGGGAATTTACTTTCACAACGTTGGTTGTTTTCGGTGGAGCTTTCTTTGCTTCTTTTCCTATGTTTTATTCAACAAGTTTTGGCGGAGCTTACTGGCTTTGGATGAGTATCTTGTTTTGCTTTATAATCCAGGCTATTTCATATGAATATCGTTCAAAACCCAACAATTTTTTAGGAAAGCATACTTACGAAATCTTTTTAATAATTAATGGAGCAATGGGTACATTTCTATTAGGAGTGGCAGTCAGCACTTTCTTTACCGGTTCTATGTTTTTTATTGATTTAAAGAATATCACAAATGACAGTGCAGTCGCAATCTCACGGTGGGGATCAATGGCTCATGGCTTTGAAGCACTAATGAATATTCATAATCTAACTCTTGGTTTAGCCGTTTTCTTTCTTGCAAGGGTATTAGGTCTATTGTACTTTATGAATAACATTAAAGATGAAACTTTGAATAATCGTGCAAGACATCATCTTTGGTTCAATGCCATCCCTTTCCTTGTTTTCTTTTTAGCATTCCTCGTTTACTTATTTCTAGCTGAAGGCTTTGCATATATGCCCGATACAAAGCTGATTTTTCTTGAAAAATATAAATATTTTATCAATCTGATAGAAATGCCGCTGGTGGGACTGTTCTTTTTAATAGGTGTATTATTTGTTCTTTATGGAATTATTGTATCATTATTTACAAAAACTACTAAAGGTATATGGTTTAGTGGAAGTGGCACTATACTTACAATTTTTGCACTTTTTTTAGATGCTGGTTTTAACAATACTGCTTTTTACCCTTCGATTTTTGATTTCCAGAGTTCCCTCACGATCGAGAATAGCTCTTCCAGCCTTTATACTCTGACAACCATGAGTTATGTAAGTATTCTTGTTCCATTCGTTGGTGCTTATATTGCCTATACATGGAAATCAATAAACAAAAAGCA
Organism: uncultured Bacteroidota bacterium; assembly: GCA_963851385.1. Taxonomy (GTDB): domain Bacteria; phylum Bacteroidota; class Bacteroidia; order Bacteroidales; family DTGW01; genus CAWEFA01. The sequence goes on from CAWKPE010000008.1 coordinate 22,901, forward strand.
AATTGATGAGAAAGAATTAAATGAAGAAGGGCATTTGTATTAAAAAAGAATGATGACAGATGACTGACGACGAACGTAAAAGAGCAAAAGACAAAGATTGATGATTAATAAGTGATAAATATGTACGTAAATGGAATAGTATGGCTGCTAACTTTGCCAGCAATTATTATAGTAAGCTATTTGCTTATTAATATTATGTTAAAGAAATTTGAGAAAAAACACGGAAATAAAGAGAAATAAATATGATACGATTTTTATTATTAGGAGCTGGAATAGCTTTATTGATTTTTGGAATTGGTCGCTTGATTTATGATTTTGGAAGAATTAGAGGAGCATCTGATCCGAACTCAGTGCATATCAAAAAAGGCCTGATTGCAGCATTGGGTTCGATCATACTGGGCTTATTACTTATTTTTAGAAATACCCGCAAAGAATAACTTCTTCAGATGGATTTAAAGAGGGTGTCTCAAAAGTTATTTTTCATTGTCACTCCCGCTTCCAGAATTTCGGGACATGGGAATGACAGTGTTGAGTTTTGAGCCACTTTTGAGACGACCTTAACCATTAAAATCATCATAGAAAACAAATACTAAGCTCTTTTCTTAGCCTTCTCGACTTTCATCTCGTGAACATCGCATACTCTGCCTGATGGGTCTGTGTTCGTTTGCCATTTTGGAATCCATTTCAAAACCGATTTTGCTGCAGATTCCTGGGGATAATGTTTTTCAAAAATAGCACGAAAATAAAATGCTTCTTTCGTAGCAGGTGTATTGTAAGGGAATCGTTCAGCAGCAGTTGCAAATTCTTTATCGGAGACCGTTTTATTACAATAATCTGTAATTCCGTCAATCCAGCTATAACCTACGCCATCACTGAATTGTTCTTTCTGTCTCCACAATATTTCCGGAGGCAAATAGGGATCTTTCTTATCATCAAAAGCTGCTCTGAGAATATACTTTTCGGGTTTACCAATTGACCTGTCCGGTTGCTTGCTATTACCTCTGATGTTCATTGCAACATCAAGGAAATACCTGTCGAGAAAAGGAACACGCACTTCCAATCCATGTGCCATAGTAGATTTATCGGCTCTTAAACAATCCGCTGTGGATAACAGACTAACCCTTCTTATAGTTTCTTTCTGAAATTCTTCATCGGACGGTGCATTATGAAAGTACAAATATCCGCCAAAAATTTCATCAGCTCCTTCACCTGAAAGAACAACTTTAATACCCATATCACTAATATATTTAGAAAGGAAATACATAGGTGTTGAGGCACGAATGGTAGTTATATCATAGGATTCAAGATGCCAGATAATTTTTTCTATTGCTTCGATTCCTTGTTCGACTGAAAAAAATACATTATGATGTTTAGTCCCGATAAAATCAGCAACTTTTTGTGCCGCTTTAATGTCGGGGACATCAGCATTTAATCCAACGGAAAAAGAATGCAATTCCTGTTTGGTTCCACGTAACAAGCGTTTGGTTATAGATGAAATCAGGCTTGAATCTAAACCTCCGGAAAGCAATACTCCTAAAGGAACATCACTCATAAGCCTTTTTCTTGTTGCTTCTGTCAAGAAAAATTGTAATTTTTTCAAATCAACTTCATCATTACAATTTTTATAATCATGATATTTAGGTTTATAATATTGAACCAATCCTGTCTCCCCACTATAATAATGTCCGGGAGGAAATGGCTTCGAACCAGGTGCACTGGTCAGAAATTGACTTTAATTCAGATGAAAAATATAAATTGCCTTCGTTGTCATGGCCATAGTAAAAAGGTTTGACACCAATAGGGTCACGACCTGCCATGAATTTATCGCCATCAATAACAACAAATGCCCAGTCCCCATCGAGTTCGTTGCAGAAATCATAACCGTATTTCTCGTACAAATGAACAATTACCTCACTATCGCAAGTTGTGTGAAAATTATGATCGGCTAGTTTTGTTTTGCGCAAATCCATATAATTATAAATTTCACCATTATGAACAACAAAAGCATTATCTGTTCCACGAATAGGCTGACGCCCAGTGCTAAGATCCATAATCGACAACCTTTCATGAGTCATGATATATCCGTTTGGAAACTGGATGAATCCGCTTTCATCAGGCCCGCGATGACTCATTCTTTTCGAAAGCTTTTTTACTTTATCCAAGTCTTTCTTTCCAATAATTGCTAAAATACCGCACATTGTTCAAAAATTTGATATTAATAATTTGTAAGTTTAAATGTTATTTTTTCGATAAATTGAAACCTTGTTTTAAGATTTGAAACGAAAAATATAGCATAATCCCATGCAAAAGTAATAAAATGCAATACAATATTAAAATAAATTTACAGTTTTCAACAAATTTTTTAAATTTGATAATAATTTATAACTTACATTTGATTTTTAAGGAGTAAATAATTTAATAAAAGAATTAAAAATGGATGACGATATTCTGATTGACAGTCTTGATAAAAAAATACTATCCATAATTCAAGGTAATGCCAGGATTCCTTTTCTTGAAGTTGCCAGGGAATGCAATGTTTCAGGTGCAGCGATTCATCAAAGAGTCCAAAAATTAATTAAAACAGGTGTAATAACAGGTTCCGAATTCATTATTGATCCTAAAAAAATAGGCTATCACACTTGTGCTTACATAGGAATTTATCTTGAAACGGCAGGTATGTTTAAAGATGTAGTGGAAGAATTAAAAAAAATTCCTGAGATTGTTCAATGTGATTATACTACTGGTAATTATTCTATTTTTATTAAAATTTATACTAGGGACAATCAGCATTTAAAGGAAATACTTGCTGACAAATTGCAATCAATTAAAGGCATATCGCGTACCGAAACATTTATTTGCCTTGAAGAAAATTTAAGCAGGCACCTTCCGGTGAATTGAAAGATATAAGATGATCTCATTTCCCAATGCCAAAATAAACATTGGCCTCAATATTGTTCGAAAGCGTGACGATGGTTTTCATGATATTGAAACGGTTTTTTATCCCGTTAAGATTTGCGATATACTTGAAATTCTAGAAAATCCTTTAGGTAGTCGCATGCCATTGTTTCATAATACTGGTTTACTTATAGATGTATCGCTCGACAGAAATCTGTGTGTTAAAGCTTATCACTTGCTTCAAAAAGATTACAAACTTCCCGAAATCTCAATCCATCTTCATAAAATTATTCCATTTGGTGCCGGTTTAGGTGGAGGATCAAGTGATGCTGTATTTACAATAAAATTACTAAACAAGCTTTTTTCCTTAGAATTGACAAATGATAAAATTCGTAATTATGCCATAATGCTTGGAAGCGATTGTAGTTTTTTTATTGAAAGTATTCCGGTCTTTGCCAGTGGAAGAGGAGAAGTTATTCAATCGGTTGACCTTAATTTAACCGGTTTATATATTTTAATTGTTAAGCCTCCTTTTGGCATTTCAACTATTGAAGCCTATTCCGAATTAATTCCTGAAATTCCTTATTACAATCTGATTGAGAGTATTAAACTACCTCTTGAAAAGTGGACTGATATTATAACAAACGATTTTGAAAAAAAATTATTTGTAAAATATCCTGAACTTTCCAGAATAAAAGAAAAACTTTATAAGGCAGGTGCTTTATATGCATCATTGTCTGGAAGTGGTTCCGCGCTTTATGGAATATTTAAAAACGAACCAGATATTGCTGACTTATTTCCTGGTAATTTTGTTTGGAGCGGAGTACTTGAATAATCTGAAGATGTGAAAATCTGCAAATACAAAGATTGACTTATGCTCCTATTTTCTATATTAATCTTTTAATTTCATCTATTATCTTTCCGGCTAATTGTCTTGCTTTTTCCTCAGTTCTGCTTTCAGCATAAATCCTTATTATAGGTTCTGTATTAGATTTACGTAAATGCACCCATTCTTTTTCAAAGTCAATACGTATACCGTCAGCATTATTTATTTTGTCATTGTTGTGACGGTTTTTCATCGCTTCAAGAATTTTATCAACATTGATACCTGGAGTAAGTTCTATTTTATTTTTAGAAATAAAATACGATGGATATTTGGCTCGTAATTGGGAACATTTCAATTTTGATTTAGCGAGATGGGTAAGGAATAATGCAATGCCAACCAATGCATCACGACCGTAATGAAGTTCAGGAAAAATTACTCCGCCATTCCCTTCACCACCGATAACTGCATTCACCTGTTTCATTATAGAAACTACATTCACTTCGCCGACTGCCGAGGCTGTATATTTTCCACCATAAGTTTCGGTAACATCACATAGCGCCCTTGTTGAAGACAGGTTAGATACTGTGTTGCCGGGTTTATTTAAGAGCACGTAGTCGGCGACTGCAACCAAAGTATATTCTTCTCCAAACATTAAACCATCTTCACAAATAATCGCAAGCCGGTCGACATCAGGATCAACAACGAAACCCAGATCGGCCTTTTTATCTTTCACAACTTTAGATATTTCTATCAGATATTCAGGTAATGGTTCAGGATTATGCGGGAACTCACCGTTAGGGGTACAGTACAATTCAATTATTTCTTTTACTCCTAGTTTCTTTAATAAGACAGGCAGAATTTTGCCACCGACTGAATTAACACAATCAATAGCAACTTTTAATTTTGCATCTTTTATTGCTTTAATATCAACCAATGGTAATGCCAGTATTTTGTCAATATGAATTAAATCAAAATCTTCTTTAACCGTAATTTTACCAAGCTTATCAACTTCGGTAAACTGATAAAAATCAGCCTCAGCCATTTTTAATATTTGCTTTCCATCACTATCTGATAGAAATTCGCCCATGTTATTAAGAAGTTTTAGTGCATTCCATTGTTTTGGATTGTGGCTTGCAGTAAGAATTATTCCGCCATCGGCATGGACTTCAGTTACCGCGATTTCAATTGTTGGTGTAGTAGCCAAACCAGCATTAATAACATTAATTCCTAAACCCATAAGAGTTCCGCATACCAGATGTTCAGTCATTGGTCCTGATATTCGTGCATCACGTCCAACAACTATAGAACACTTTTCATTTTTAGAATTGTTCTGTATCCATATACCAAATGCGGCTGTGAATTTTACAATATCTAATGGTGTAAGATTTTCTCCTGGCTTACCACCAATTGTACCGCGAATTCCGGAAATAGATTTAATTAGGGTCATAGGTTATTTATATTTTGACTATTAAAACGTAAATTTAGTTAATTTAGTTAATCGAGATTAGGCTATATATTATTCGGAGGTGCTGAATAAATTCTAATCTCATTATTTGTTCTCGCAAAGGTCGCACAGATAAAAAAGCAAAGAGCGCAAAATACACATTGAAATAACTTAGCGTTCTTGGCGTGAAATATTAATGCATTAATATTAGCAATTTTTGTAAAATATAAATTCCATAATAGACGGTAAATAATAAATAATTAAAAAACAAAGCACTATTGTTTTCTTATTAAATTTGCAACCTAAATTCGATAAAATGGCTTTCAATAAGAAATACAATAAAAAACGTACAGATCAAGCAGGAACAGGAAGATTTGAGCGGAAAGGTCCGAAAAAAGATTCAGGTTACAATACTGGTAGAACTGGCAAGATTAACAAGAAAAAAATATTCCGTAAGGACGAAAAAAGAGAAGGACCTTATAAGACCTATTCTAAGCAACGAAATGTGGAATATGATAAAGACTCAGCTCGTACTGGAAAAAAAGAACCATTTACCAGTGAAGGCACGGCAAAAAAATATGATAGATTTTCTTCAGACAATAAAAGGTCTTATACACCCGGAAGCAGAAATCGAAGTGAAGAAGTTGGCAAGGATAAATTCCGGACAGGGAGTGATAAACCTTATGACAGAAGAAACACAGAAGGCAGGTACAATAGATTTACTGACTATGACAGGAGAGAAAGAAGAAATTCCGGATACAAAAAACGAGAAATATCTATTCCGGCAAGACCTAAACATGATAATGACAAAATCCGGTTAAACAGGTATATTTCAACAAGTGGAATTTGTTCAAGGCGCGAAGCAGATGACTTGATTTCGGCCGGCCTCATCACAGTAAATGGAAAACTTGTAAATGAATTGGGTTCAAAAGTATCTATGAATGATGAGGTAAGATATAACGGTGAACTTATTAAAAAGGAACGTAATGTTTATATTTTGCTAAACAAACCTAAAGAATATGTTACAACGCTTAAAGATCCTTATGCCAAACATACAGTATTGGATTTGATTAAAGGAGCTTGCAAAGAACGTGTTTTTCCAGTTGGTCGGCTCGATCGAAATACCACGGGTGTTTTATTGTTGACCAACGATGGGGAATTGACAAAAAAACTTACTCATCCGAGTTTCAATAAGAAAAAAATATATCATGTTTTTCTGGATAAGAATTTGAAAACATCTGATTTGGAAACCATATCAAATGGAATCGATTTGGATGATGGATTTATAAAAGTTGACGATATTAGTTTTGTTGATGCAGATGACAAAAAGCAGGTTGGTATAGAAATACATTCAGGCCGTAACCACATAGTTCGTCGCATTTTTGAACATTTGGATTATCGTGTAATCAGACTGGATAGAGTTTATTTTGCCGGATTGACAAAAAAAGGCTTGCAACGAGGTCATTGGAGATTTCTGACAGATCAGGAAATAGGTATGCTTAAGATGGGGAGTTATAAATAATCATCTTTCAGTTGTTACAATTTTTAACAATTCTTTACATAATCATATAATTTTGTTCATCTTCAACCGTTCAAATAATATTGCAATAAAAAATGAAAAACAACAAATTAGTTCAGTTTTTACTAAGTAAAGAATTCAGGACGCAAGTCAAATATGCTTTGGCGATATTTTTCGGCATAATACTATTTGCCAGTATATGTATAAAAATTTTTACGAAACATAACATTACGCATCCTGTGCCAAATTTCAAAGGGCTATCAATATCGCAGGCAAAGGAATTAGCCGATGATAATAATTTACGCATTCAGATAATGGATTCTGTTTACAATCAGTTTCACAAGCGAGGCACTGTTGTTGATCAGGAACCTAAAGAAGGAACACAGGTAAAGAGAAACAGACGCATATTTCTTGTCATGAATGCCATGAATCCTGAAAAAGTAATGATGCCTAATGTAGTCGGAGTTTCGTTGCGACAAGCCATAGCATTACTTGAATCAAATGGACTTGTTGCGGGTCACTTACGTTATGTTCCGGATATAGCAACCAATAACGTTCTCAATCAGCGATACAAAGGAATAGAAATTTCTCCGGGTTCAGAAATTATCAAGGGTTCTCACATTGACCTGGTACTGGGTAAATCTAATTACAACGAAGCAGCTGAAATGCCAAATCTGGTTGGACTTAACTTACGTGAAGCTGAAAAACAAATTGCTCAGGCAAATCTTAATTTAGGAGCAACAATTTATGATAACAGTGTTCAAAATTCAGATGATTCACTAAATGCTATTATTTACAAACAAAAGCCGGAACCAAACAACAGACAATTTGCGGCAATGGGTTCAATTGTTGACATCTGGCTTAGTGTCGATGCTGAAAAAACTAAAACCAATTCTACTGAAAAGGATGAATAAAATTAAGCGCTATATTCTTTTTATTTTACTGGCATTACAATTTAATATTTTTGGCCAGGAAGTGCTAAAACCTTTGATTTATAATCCTGCCTATAATAAAACTAATAAAAATCAAGCAGCACATATTTTAAAATCAAACAGGCTAAAATCAACAGGACTTTCATTACCTTTTTTTGATGATTTCTCTTATGATTTTGCTGATACAGTAATTTATCCTGATGCTAATCTTTGGGATGATTCAGATGTATATATTAATTCTTCATTTTGTAAAGACCCAATTACAATTGGTGTAGCAACATTTGATGCATTGGACAAAAATGGGATACTTTATCCACAGGCTCTGACAAATAGTAGTTTTATTGCAGATAAACTTACTTCAAAACCTATATTACTTGGTTCATATCAACCAAAAGACAGCGTTTATCTGAGTTTTTATTATCAACCGGGTGGATTAGGCGATCCTCCTGATACTAATGATTCATTAATGCTCCTGTTTCTTAAACCTTTGCAGAAAAATTGGGACACAATCTGGTGGGCTCTGGGTGGTCCCGTCATGCCATTTCAAAGGGTTACGATTCCTCTAACAGATACTGCGTATTTCCATGACGGTTTTCAATTCAGGTTTCTAAATTATGCAAGCATAAGTTTTGATAGCGATGTTCCTGGCAGAAACGGCAATGGTGACATTTGGAATCTGGATTATGTACAACTTGGCAGTGGAAGAAGTATGGCAGATACTGTTCTGCAGGATTTGGCAATCATAAATCCTCTCTATTCACCTTTAAGAGACTTTGAATCTATGCCCTGGAGTCATTTCCAACTGCAAAATGTATACTCAAGAGAAATGGCTGGTGGGTTCAATTTGTACGTTAGAAATAATGATACAACAGAACGAAATACTGAAAGAAGTTACTTATGTAAGGACTTATATGAAAACACATCTTATGTACTTTTTCCTCCTGAAGCCGTTCAGGCAAAACCTGGGGAAATTGTTGTGTTTAATGATACTATTCAGGAACCACTAGTTTCAAATAGTTCACATTATGCAAAATTTAAAATTACTGCTATATTAAAAAATACTAGTCCGTTTGATCCGAAATCGAATGATACAGTTGTTTACTACCAGAATTTTGAAAATTATTATTCTTACGATGACGGAACTGCTGAATTTGGTTATGGAATTGAAGGAGTAGGAACTGGTAATGCAATGGTTGCATATAAATTTCCGGGATATATGAGGGATTCGCTTCAGGCAGTGGATATTTTCTTTAATCGTTCTTATAAAAATGATAATTATGCCCGATTTTATCTGACTGTTTGGGACAGTAAAAATGGGTATCCGGATCAAATTCTATATAAAAAAGACAGCGTGTATGGAATTGCATATAAACCGGATACTTTATTAAATGGATTAAATACGTTTAAGAGATATTACCTGGATACGGCAATTGTAATTCCTGATACTTTTTTTGTAGGGTGGACCCAAACAAAGGAAGTTTTTATGAATGTCGGATTTGATATGAATAAAAATGTTGGCTATGATGTAAAGGATAATTCAAGAAACAGAATTTATTATTCACTGGGTAATCCTGGAGATTGGACAACTACAACACTATCCGGAGCTTTAATGATTCGCCCTGTATTAGGTAATTATAAAGATGCTGGAGTTTCTGTAAGAAATTTGGTAACAGGAAAGCTTGAAATCTATCCTAATCCTGCTATTGACAGGTTGAATATAAAGATGTCTGATAATTCTGATTATTCGAAGACTATTGCCAATATCTTTGATTTAACAGGTAAAATGGTTCTTAGCCGTACTCTTTATGGTCAAAGTCTAGATATTAGTGCGCTCAAACCAGGAATATACTTGTTACGTTTGCAAAGCAATACCGGCACTATTTATAATGGTAAAGTGGTTATCAGTCCAAGATAAGTTAATTATTAATGAAAGAAGAAGACATCAATGAGCAGGTTGACCTTTATGAACATTTCCGTTTTATTGCAGATAAGGGACAAAGCCAGGTAAGAATTGATAAATTTCTTCACAACCGAATTGAAAACGCTTCAAGAACAAAAATCCAATACGCGGCAGAAGCCGGGAATATTCTTGTAAACGACAAACCTGTTAAATCGAATTATAAAGTTAAACCTGGCGATGTTATTTCTGTAGTACTTGCATTTCCTCCACGCGATGAAGAAATTATTCCTGAAGATATTCCTTTAAATATTATTTTCGAAGATGATGAAATTGTTGTCGTAAACAAGGATGCAGGAATGGTTGTGCATCCTGCTTATGGAAATTTTACAGGCACTCTGGTTAATGCATTATATTGGCGTTACAAGGATTTACCTCTGTTTCAAAGCGGCGACATGCGCCCTGGTTTGGTTCACCGGATTGATAAAAATACTTCAGGTATCATTATAATTGCTAAAAATGAACAGGCATTAAACAGACTGGCAAAACAGTTTTTTTATCATACTATCGACAGACACTATGTCGCGCTTGTATGGGGTAATCTGAAAGATGATGAAGGAACTATTTCGGGGAATATAGGCAGGAGCATTCGTGATCGAAAAATTATGTCTGTGTATGAAGATGGCTCTCAGGGAAAAACTGCCATCACTCATTATAAAGTGATCGAAAGGCTGGGATATGTAAACCTTATTGATTGCAAACTTGAGACCGGTCGCACCCACCAGATAAGAGCACATTTGAAACATATAGGTCATCCGTTATTCAACGATCCTGAATATGGTGGTGACAAAATAATTAAGGGTACCACTTTCAGTAAATACAAACAGTTTGTTGAAAATTGTTTTACAATATTACCACGACAGGCTTTACATGCCAAATCAATTGCTTTTGATCATCCGACAACTAAGAAACGACTGTCATTCGATTCTGAACTTCCTTTGGATATGCAACAGGTAATTGAAAAATGGAGGAATTATATTGTTGGCAGGGAAAATGGATGATAAATTACAGACATTTTCATTCATTCATTATCTTTACAAAGACATAAACAAAATAGTTTTAGTATGAAAAACATTGCTATTGTTGCCGGGGGCAATTCATCAGAATGGGTAATATCAGTTAAGAGTGCTGCACTGGTTTCAAAAGAAATAGATAATTCAGAGTATAAGGGTTATGTTGTACAAATTAAAGATCAGCTATGGCAGGTGTTGATTGATGGAGAAGTTAAAGCTCCTATCGATAAAAATGATTTTAGTTTTAAATTGAATAACAAAATAATTAAGTTCGATTTTGCTTTGATACTTATTCATGGCACTCCCGGAGAGGATGGTAAATTACAATCATATTTTGAACTTCTCGAAATACCTTATTCTACCTGTGGAGTTTTAGCATCAGCACTGACTTTTAACAAATATGCCTGCAAACTTTTCTTAAAAGAATATGGAATCACTACAGCAAAAGCTTTATTATTAAAAAGGGATCAGGAATGGCAAATAGAAAAAATAGTGGAAGAACTAGGAATGCCTTGTTTTGTCAAACCAAATGAATCGGGCTCAAGCTTTGGAGTCACGAAAGTAACCGATAACAATCACCTTGAGAATGCCATCAAACATGCTCTTTCAGAAAGTAACGAAGTAATAGTAGAACAGTTTATTAATGGTACTGAAGTCACATGTGGAGTTCTCAAAACATCATCTAAAGCACTTATTTTCCCAATTACCGAAGTTGTTTCCAAGAAAGAATTTTTTGATTACGAAGCCAAATATACTCCCGGATTGTCTGACGAAATAACTCCAGCAAGAATAAATAATGAACTTGCAGAGATTGTGCGTAAAACTTCTTCCATTATTTATGATGCGTTAAATTGCCGCGGTATTGTGCGTATTGATTATATTATTTCGGATAACGAACTTTACTTTCTTGAAGTGAATACGGTTCCCGGAATGTCTGAAAATAGTATTGTCCCGAAACAAATTTGGGAAGCAGGACTTACCGTAGCAGAAGTGTACAAAATGATTATTGAAGATGTAACTAAATAAATAACAGCCTGGAAAAGAATAAAGATTAATCTAAAAATATGTCTTTTTCAATTCCGGGAAGTAATCCTAATTCATTTCCTTTTTTATATAAAAACATTATTGCTTCTCTTCCTTTTTTGCCAAGATCAATTGAATATTGATTTACATACAATTCAATATGCTTTTGGATTACATTGTCGTCAAGTTCCTGTACATGTTTTTTTATATAGTTTGTTGATTCATCAGGGTGCTGAAATGCATATTCAACACTTTTCTTTATTAATGAATTTATGGTTTTGATGTTTTCTTTTGAATAAGTGCGCTTAATAGCAATACAACCAAGCGGGATAAGATGATTAAAATTGCTTTCCCAATATTCACCAAGATCAATAATTTTCTTTAAACCTTTTGCATGGTATGTAAACCGGCTTTCATGAATAATTAAACCGGCATCAATCTCACCTGAAAGCACAGCTTCTTCAATATGTGAAAAGAGATATTCTTTTTTATTTATAGCTTTAGGAAATGCAATTGACAATAAAAGATTTGCCGTTGTATTGAAGCCGGGTATTGCAATTTTCAGATCATTGATTTCATCAGGATAAATCTTTTGTTTGCTTATTAGAATTGGTCCGTTGTTGCTTCCTAATGCACTTCCTGAATCAAGAAGAAGATAATTGTCAGCTATTTTTGGATAAGATGCGGCACTAATTTTGGTTATATCGAGCATTGCTTCAAATGCCATTCTGTTGAGCTCTTCTACATCAGCCATGTGGATTTGAAACTTAAATTCCCTTGTATCAATACGTTTGTTTACAAGAGCATCAAAAATAAAAGTATCATTAGGGCAGGGAGAAAAGCCAATTTTTAAATTCATTATTTTCGTTGATCGATATCATTAAACAACTTAGTTAATATTTCGCTTAGGTTTGTCAGGGCAAGCGGAATGTTCCAGTTTTTCACATTGCGGGGTTCAATTTTATTTGAAATAGCCCGGATTTCTATAAAAGGTATATTCTGAAGTATGCAGACATAAAATATCCCGGCTCCTTCCATTGTTTCTAAGTCTGGTTTAAATTTGGCCCATCTTTTAGCAATATCAGTTTGATTACCAGAAGCCACATTTACTGTTAGGCCATTTGCTTTAGGCAGAGTTGCAATGGTTTTGTATTTCAAAATATCAAGCGGATTTATAAGCAATCCGCCTGAAAATGGAGTACTGTTAGGATCAACATATCCCATTTCGAATAAAGAACGTTGTTCACAATTATCATCAATTCCTAAATCGCCAAATTGTTCACGGTTAACATAAACTACAGTACCTATTTTCAAATCATCCCGAAAACTTCCAGCTATGCCAGGATTAATTACAAGATCATATTTTTCTTTGCTCAAAAGAATAGATAACCTGTAAATAACAGAAGGCAGTCCCATTCCCGAGATCAGAAAGTCAACTTCGTTGTTTCCAATCATCCCTGAATTGAGCCATTGTCCAACTTTACGAAGATTAGTAGTTTGTTGGACAAGAAGGTTGGTTTCTTTTTCAGTTGCTGTTACAATAAGTGTTTTCAAGATTTAATATTTTTAGTATTGAATTAATTTTTCATAATTAGTGATTTAAAATATTATCAACAAATTATCAGGATTTATTTTACAAAATAAGAAGTTTTTTCAGAATTTTAACACAAAGAATCTGGTTATCTTTGCAAAACATAATTAATTAAAAAGTTAGTTGAATTTGCTTTGCTTTTTAATATTTAATGAACATGATATATTTAACTCGTCGCGAAAGGTTCAATGCTGCCCACCGCATGTTCAGACCAGAATGGTCCGATGAAAAAAATCTGGAAGTATTTGGTAAATGCTCAAACCCTTTATGGCATGGACATAATTATGTTCTTTATGTTACTGTGAAAGGTGAATTAAATCCTGAAACAGGTTGTTTGGTAAATTTAACCAAACTTAGTCAAATTATCCGTAATGAGATAATTGATAAAGTTGATCATAAAAACATCAACCTTGAGGTCAACTTTATGCAGGGTAAAATTGTTTCTTCCGAAAATCTTACAATTGGTATCTGGGATCAATTAGAACCTTTCATAAATAAGTTGGGAATAAAATTGCATTGTATTAAAATTGAAGAAACTGAAAATAATTTTGTCGAATATTTTGGTAATTAATAATTGACTTATGGAACAGATATATGTTAAAGGAACTGGTATTGTCGATGATGATAATTATGCTAAAATTGAACGTTTCAATAAAGAGAAAACGGAAAGACTTACTGAAATTTATAAAGAAATCTTATCAATAATAGAACCAACACCTGATCGCGAAGGCGTTAAAAATACTCCATTACGTGTTGCAAAATCATTACAATTTCTTACTCATGGTTACAATATCGATCCTAATAAAATGCTTGAATCGGCCACTTTTGTTGAAGATTATAAGCAAATGGTAATTGTAAAAGACATTGAAATATACTCGCTTTGCGAACATCACATGGTCCCTTTTTTCGGAAAGGCACATATAGCTTACATCCCAAATGGTAAAATTACCGGTTTGAGTAAAATTGCAAGAGTTGCTGATGCATTTTCACGAAGACTGCAATTGCAGGAACGCTTGACCATGCAGATTCGCGATTGTATTCAGGAAAGTCTTTGTCCGATGGGTGTGGCCGTTGTTATAGAAGCTCATCATTTATGCATGATGATGCGTGGAATTCAGAAACAAAACTCTGTTACAACTACATCTGCTTTTACTGGTGTTTTCTTAAAAGAGACAAAAACAAGGGAGGAATTTATACATTTGATTGGAACAACGTTGCATTAAAAAAAATGCCCATCCCCGGCCCTTCCCGAAGGGAAGGGAGATTGCTTAGAATATAGATTAATAAAATATCGAATATCGAACAAGGAATTATGAAATATGAAGAAATTTATTTACTTCCTAATTCAACATTCTATGTTCCTTGTTCATCATTCATATTTTTATTATGTTAGCGTCAATAATCCTAAAAGAAGGTAAGTAAATGTTTCAGTAATGTATTTTTTCTGGAATAATTTTAATGATTAGAATTTATTATTTTTTCTTTCCCCTTTGGGGAAGGTTATGATGGGGCTCTTATGAAAATCGTTTTTCTTGATACAAAAACAATGGGCTTTGTTCCCAATCTCGATATTTTAAATTCATTGGGTGAAGTAACTTATTATCCTGTTACGGCACCTGCTGAAACTATTGCCCGTTTGATGGATGCCGATATTGCTATTACCTGTAAGGTTGTAATTGATAAACCGGTGATAGATAAAATTTCATCTTTAAAACTTATTTGTGTTGCAGCAACAGGTTTAAATAATATAGATTGGGAATATGCCAGACAGAAAGGCATCGAAGTCAAAAATGTGGCTGCCTACTCAACGAACAGCGTTGCGCAGGCAACATTTTCTTTGATACTTGCACTTTTAAATCATATTGAATATTACGATAATTATGTCAAATCCGGCAGTTATTCTTCAAATGATATGTTCACACACATGGGAAGGACAATTCTGGAACTAAATGGAAAAGAATTTGGAATAATTGGTCTGGGTACGATTGGTAAACGTGTAGCAGAAATTGCAAAAGCTTTTGGTTGCAATATAATTTATTATTCTACCAGTGAAAAGAACGATAATAAAGAATACAAGCGGGTTAATCTTGATTATCTTTTATCAAACTCAGAATTCATTTCTATCCATGCTCCTCTAAATGAAGCTACACGTAATCTGATTAATTACGAAAAATTAATGCTGATGAAACCTTCAGCAATTATTATTAACACCGGCAGGGGAGGTGTTATTGATGAAGCAGCGCTTGCAAGAGCTTTAGATGAAGATTTGATTGCCGGTGCCGGATTAGATGTATTTTCTAAAGAACCAATAGAATCAAATAATCCTTTGCTCCATATCAAAAACAAAGAAAAAATCATTTTTTCGCCTCACAGTGCCTGGACAAGTATTGAAGCCAGGAAGCTATTAATTGAAAAAATTGCAGTTAATATAAAAGAATTCATCAGAAGTTATAAAAGATAATTCAAGTATCGTTTAATTCAAATAAGATTCATTGTAAGTAATGCTTCGACAAGAGTTCGACTAAACTCACGCCGAAGTCTCAGCCTGATCCAATTAAATAGTCACCCTGAGCATGTCGAAGGGTGACTAAATGATTTACGATATTAAAAACTCTTCAGGCATTTAATCTTCAAATTGTTTCATAAATATTTTTACTTCATTTCATTGCATTTCCGCTAATAGTTTCATATAATTTTGTAATTTGAACTACCTTTAATAATATATTAATATGAAAACTATTCCAGTTCGGATGTTTTTATTGCTTTCAATTATGTTATTTTCTTGTGTTGAATGCACATCAAATACCGGCAAAAAAAACATGAATAAACAAGTCGATCGTCAGCCTGCAGTGGCTGGTAAATTTTATCCCGGAGATAAAAGTGCTTTGGAAGATAGTCTTAAGGAAATGTTTAAAAGAGCTAAATCTAAAGAAACTCCAAATCCAGTGCTGGCAATAATTTGCCCTCATGCCGGTTATGTTTTTTCTGGTGTCGTGGCTGCTTCATCATACATGCAGATTGAGAAAAAGCATTATAAAAATATTTTTGTTATTGGTTCCAGCCACCATGCCTTGTATGATGGAGCTTCAATTTGTGAGTTTGATCATTATATAACTCCTTTAGGAAAAGTAAAAGTTGACAAAGAACTTGCAGAGAAACTAATAAAATCAAATACTTGTTTTGTTCAAAACTTTGATGCGGATACAGTCGAACATTCTATTGAAGTACAATTACCATTTTTACAATATATATTGGGAGATGATATTAATCTTGTACCTGTGTTGCTTGGAACTCAATCAGAGAAAGGCTGTCAGGAAATTGCAAAAGCTTTAAAGCCCTATTTCAATAGCGATAATCTCTTCGTGATAAGTACTGATTTATCTCATTATCCTGGTTACTATGATGCTCAAACAAGCGATAAACTTGTTACAGAAGCTGTAATGACCAATTCTCCTGAAAAATTTCTTAAAACGTTGCATCAATTGGAATCATCAGGGATACCAAATCTTCAAACTGCAATGTGCGGCTGGACTTCTGTACTTACTCTGTTAAATATTACAAAGGACATTCCTGATTTAACCTTCACATCAGTATTGCTTAGAAATTCTGGAGATACAAAATTCGGAAATAAATCAGAAGTCGTAGGATATTGCGCAATTGCTATTAGTCAAAAGATAGAACAAACAACTAATAATAAGGATGACTTTTTAGCTCCGGATGAAAAAAAGAAATTGCTGCAAATAGCACGTGATGTCATAAAAAGTTATATTACTACCAGGAAAACTCCTGAAATCGACAGTAAAGATTTGACAAATGGGCTACTTCAACCTTGCGGTGCTTTTGTAACATTAAGAGAAAATGGTGAACTCAGAGGTTGTATAGGAAGTTTTTCTGCTGAAAAACCCTTGTACAAAACTGTTCAGGATATGGCTATTTCATCATCCACCAGTGATTATCGCTTCAGTCCGGTTACCGGTGATGAAATAGATAAACTGAAAATTGAAATTTCGGTTCTTACCCCATTGAAAAAAATTATATCTATTGATGAAATTGTTTTGGGTAAAAACGGAATTTATATAAAGAAAGGTGCAAACAGTGGAACTTTTTTGCCACAGGTTGCTTCAGAGACTAAATGGACAAAGGAAGAATTTCTTGGTCATTGTGCCCGCGACAAAGCCGGTTTGGATTGGAATGGATGGAAAGATGCCGACATCTATACATACGAAGCAATAGTATTTGGGGAATAGGATTTATTGAAGATTTTTTTGAAATTTTTCAATAATTAATTGAATAAATCAAACCTCCGTGAGGTTTAACTTTTGATATATTGCTACAATGAGACTGTCTAAAACAGATTGAATTTTGTTCACGCAAAGACAGCGAAGAAAAAAAGTAAAGTTCGCAAAGTAAAGATTTCAATTAAATTACTCTTTGCGTTCTTTGTGAAAAACTTAGCGTTCTTTGCGTGAAATTGTTCCTTTAGGCAACCTCAATCGACGTGGATTGCAACTTACCATGAAATAATAATAAAGTTAAAAGCCGTAACTAGATTTAATCTAATATTGAGTTTGTTTAGAATGTATAATATGTCGTCATTTCCTGTTGATATTCTTATCCAATGGATTTGTGACTTGAAAAAAATGAAAAAAACTTTTAAAATATTTTTTCCGTTAATCGTCTTAGGATTTAGCACAAGTATTATCCAGGTAATAATGCTCAGGGAATTTGTTAGCGTGTTTTATAGCAACGAAATTATTTTTGGGATAATACTGGCATTTTGGATGACTCTTACTGGTCTTGGTGCGTGGTTAGGCAATAATAAAATTCAATCTCTTTATCCTAAAAAAACACTTTTTTTCATGTTCCTGCTTTTAGGTTTATTGCCATTATTACTTGTATTTCTTCTAAACTATTTAAAGCACATTTTTTTTCAACCTGGAGTTTTGGTTGGCTTTTGGCAATTGCTCCCAATAATTGTTGTAGTGCTTGCTCCAATATGTTTATTATCAGGAAATATTTTTAAAATAATCACCAAAAGCACATTTCAAAATAATGACTCGAATAGTGGTAGTAAAATGTATTCTCTCGAATCAGTCGGAAGCATTGTCGGCGGTTTGGTCGTGAGTTTGATAATGATTCTTTGGTTACATACTATGCAATCTCTGGCAATTGTATTTATTATAAACCTGATGGTAGTGGTAGTATGTTTTTCAAACAGAAGATTACTTTTCAAGATATCGATAATATTGTCAGGTTTAGCCGTTCTATCATTTTTCTTTATTTATAATGTCGATTTAAAAGTCAGGCAATTTCTTTATCCTGACCAGAAAATAATAGTAACACATGAAACACCTTATGGCAATTTAACTTTCACAGAAAGCAATACTCAAATAAATGTATTTGAAAATCTTGCTCTTTTATTTACAACTGAAAATACAATAACCAATGAAGAAACTGCTCATTTTCCAATGCTTCAGTATTCAAAACCTATTAAAGTACTTTTAATTGGAGGTGGAATATCAGGTGTTGCAAGTCAAATATTGAAGTATTCAACTGTTCAAAAATTAGTATATGTAGAACCAAATCCATGGCTGATTCATTATGCTCTGAAGCATTTAAAACTTCCTGCTGATAATCGTTTGAAAGTTTATTACCATGACGGCAGAAATTTTCTGGCAAACGATTCTTCAAAATACAATGTTATTATTATTGCATTGCCTGAGCCATCTACACTGCAATTAAACCGTTATTATACAAAGGAATTTGTAAAAATTCTGAAATTACATTCTGTCTCAAACGCAATTATTAGTTTCAGCCTGAATTCATCTGAGAATTATATGAATTTCGAGAATAGGATGATTCATTCTGTGCTTTACAATACCTTAAAAACCAGTTTCTCAAATGTTATTGTACTACCGGGAGAAAAAGATTATTTTCTCGCCTCAGATAATAATTTGTCGAGCGAAATAAGTCTTTTATATAGCAAACGAAAAATAGTGAATCAATATGTTAATCCAGGTTTTATTGATGATCGCTCATTGGAGGAACGAAGCCGGTCAATTCAACGGAATCTGATAATTCATGCACCCGTAAATACCGATTTAAAACCAATAGCAACTTCTGTTCAAACTGCTTTGTTTTTTAGCCAGTTTAAAATCAACAATATCTTATTGATAGTTATTGTAATTGTTTTATTATTAATTCCAGTTATTAAA
This sequence comes from uncultured Bacteroidota bacterium, assembly GCA_963851385.1. Lineage (GTDB taxonomy): Bacteria > Bacteroidota > Bacteroidia > Bacteroidales > DTGW01 > CAWEFA01. The sequence continues at coordinate 42,316 of CAWKPE010000008.1, forward strand.
CTAAACAGCATTTCATTTTGCATGTACGTTACCGGATTAACAGCATCAGCTCTTGAAATGTTGGTATTACTGGTTTTTCAAATTATGTTCGGCTATTTATATGCCGCAGCAGGAATAATCTTTGCGATATTCATGACTGGTTTGGCAATTGGATCATGGATTGGTCTTCCGGCTGGTAATGAATTAAGCAAAATAAATATTTTACAGTTAGTAATGGTTATTTTGGCTTTTTTTATACCATTATTTTTAACAGTTTTTGTTAAAATCAACTTAAATATAATAACCTACCCGGCACTTTTCGTTCTTATCTTTACACCGGCTTTAGTGACAGGATTTCAATTTTCAATTATACTTAAAAAAGTGGGGAATGAAAAACCTGGATTTACAGGATATTTATATGGTGCCGACTTGATAGGTTCGGCATTTGGCTTGTTGGTTGTTTCAACTTTATTATTGCCATTATTAGGTATGTTTTTAACAGCAACAGCTTTGGCAGTTATTAATATTGTTGGAATAGCTGTTCTTAGATTATCAAAACAATGATAAAGAAGTAAAGAAATTAATGAATAAAATGAACAAGCGGGATTTTCTTAAACTGGGAATGACAGGGGTTGGAAGTATGTGTATTCTTGAAAATCAAAAAATATCTGCTGCGATGAACTATTTAAATGATGAAAAGCTCTGGAAATGGAGCAGGGAAGCTATTTATTATACTCAAACTCCTAGGGGAGTGAAATGTCTCCTTTGTCCGAATGAATGTACAATTCGTTCAGGAAATACAGGTATTTGCAAGAATCATGTAAACTTACAGGGATAAGCTTTATACCATTGCTTATGGTAATCCTTGCGCAGCGCATGTTGATCCGATAGAGAAAAAACCGTTGATGCATTTCCTTCCCGGAATTTATGCATATTCCATAGCAACTGCAGGATGTAACTTTGCATGTCTTAATTGCCAGAATTGGGATATTTCGCAATCGAGTCCCAAGGAGACAAGCAATATGGATCTTATGCCGGCTAAAGTAGTTGAAGAATGTCTGAAAAATAATTGCCAGTCCATTGCATATACTTATGCCGAACCAATTGCTTTTTATGAATATGTTTACGATACAGCCAAACTTGCAAGGGAAAAGAAGATAAAAAATGTATTTATTTCAAACGGATACATTAATGAAAAGCCACTTCGTGATCTTAGTAAATGCCTTGATGCAGCCAATATCAATCTTAAATCTTTTAGCGACGATATTTATCTTAGACTTAACGCGGGGAAGCTACAGCCGGTTTTAAATACGTTGAAAATTTTAAAAGAAGAAAATGTTTGGCTTGAAATTACCAACCTTGTAGTTCCAACTTGGACCGATGATTTTGATATGATAAAAAGGATGTGCGATTGGATTGTCGCTAACGGGTTAGATAATTATCCGTTGCATTTTCTCAGGTTTCATCCCATGTACAAACTTACCCAGCTTCCTTCAACACCTGTAAATGACTTGCAAAAAGCTAAGGAAATTGCTGTTAAAGCAGGATGCAAGTATGTTTATATAGGAAACATAACCGATCCCAAAGCACTCAATACTTATTGTCCAAAATGTAAAAGTCTTTTAATTGAACGGATGGGTTACCAGGTTGTAAAAAATAATATTCAAAACGGAAAATGCAAGTTTTGTGGGGAAAAGATTGCTGGAGTTTGGAGTTAAACTAATGTGCAAATGAGAAGATGAATTAATCATGTTTTTTTAAATAACCAATTGTTTAGAATTATGTTTAGAAAAAGCCAATTATGCATGTTCACTTTTATACTTCTTATTTTAGCAGGCAGTTGTGCGGCACACAAATATAAAAACCATACTAAGCCTTGCGATTGCCCTAATATAAAAGATAATCCCAGGGTTAAAGGACATAGTGAAATTTTAAAACATAAACAGAATTACTATTTTGTTTATGTTCTTTCACAGGCATAGAACTATGTTTGAAAACCTTTTTTAAGAAACTATAGCATTAAAAAAGTGTAGTATCGGCTTTAGTGATTATGAAATAAAAAACCCTTTGGCAAGTGTTTGTGAATATTGTCACCATGACGGTGTAATTGTTCGTGAATCAAATTTGTCCGGATTAATAAATCAATATCTTTAAGCACTTCTTCTGCACTTCCGATTTTTTCGATCGTGTGCTGTTCAGATAATACAGCAACCCGTGATTGCAAATGATCAACCAATTCAAGATGATGAGTTGCTATAATAATAGTTTTTCCTGCCTCATTCAATTGGAAAATTAGTTCGATAAAGAAAGATCTTGTTTTGGGATCAAGTCCGCTTACAGGTTCATCAATAATAAGAATTTCAGGATTTGTGGTAAGAACTGCACCTATTGAAACTCTTTTCTTTTCACCTCCTGAAAGTAAATATGGAGGTCTGTCATTAAGTTCTGAAATGTTAAGCATTTTCGAGATTTCAGCAGCACGGTTATACGCCGAATCTTTTGATAATCCTAATTGTAAAGGGCCAAATAAAAGCTCATCCAATACTGTAGGACAAAATAATTGTGCATCAGAATTTTGAAAAATATATCCAATTGAAGCCCTGAATTTTTTATTAAAACCAGAGTCTTTCAAGGCTTTCTCTGTTAATTCTGTGCCTTTAAATATAATTTGTCCCTTTGTCGGGAAATTAAGTCCGCAAAACAGATGCAAAAGAGTTGATTTACCACTTCCGTTAGCGCCAATTATTGATAAAATTTCACCTTCATTAACAACGAGATTAATATTTGTTACAGCAGGATGGTTTTGAAGGTAACTAAAACTAACATCTTTAAAGTTAAAAATCTCATGCATACCAAATATTCATTAAGACAACAAATGAAGTAAGAAAAACGAAAACGCCAATAAATATGTAATCTTTAATTTTTAATTTATCAAAATAATAAAAATTTACAGAACCATCAAATCCACGAGCGATCATTGATTGATATACCAGTTCATATTTTTCCCATGATTTCCGGAAAAGGAATCCCACTCGTCCGGCAACAATCTTTTCGGCTTCAACTACTGAACCCCGGCTCCACCAGCGCATTTTTAAAGCCTGATATGATTCTTCGACTGTCCTGGATAAAACAAAAATAAACTTATAACTCATAGTAAGAGTCAGTATAAAAATCCCTGGAATTTTGAAAAAGGAAAAGGATTTGATTACGCTTTCGAAGGTTGTTGTTGAAATTATCAATAATACAATTGAAACTGAATTGACCATTTTTAATGTCAATCTCAAAATAGCATAAATGCCTTCACGGGTAATTGTAATTTCTTTTGGTATTTTATAAATCCACCATTGGTGCTCTTTTGAAAAACTAAATAACGTAATTAAAGGCTGTCCATTAGTGAAAATATTTAGGGAAGCCGGAACAAATATTAAGAATCCAAATAAAAAACCAATTAGCGCTATTTTTTTATATACGCTTATTAGTTTAATCCTAGATAAGATATAGAAAAATAGAATTATTAAAAATATAACAAGATGTACGATGTTAGCATGTGTAAGGCTAATAAGTAAAACAAAGCATAACATAAAAGAAACTTTAACCCGCGGGTCAACAGATTGAAGCAATCCGGTTTTGCATGAAGTGTAATATCGGGAAAATGAATTTGTAATAAATGTTGCAACATTTCTCGTTGTTTTTTCAGCAAAAGACAAATTGTTCTTTACAATTTTTTTTTCAAAATTGATTTGTTCTTTTTGTAATAGAAAAGATGGTATCATTCTGTTGGCTTTCTGGTAAAGAGTTTTGTCAAACCAAAGGTAATTATTAAAATAATGCCTGTTCCAACAAGCCCTGAAATAATATAGTTTATTGATTGTTTTGAAATTACATCATCTTCTTTACCCATGTTATAATCAGAAATAGGAGCTTTATATAATTTCGAATCTTTTTTCATACCTGCAGGTTCTTTTCCTGTTTGCTGTTTTACCGATTCAATGGACCATTCTCCCCAGGCACCACCTGCTTTAAAATATTTAGGAAGTATTACTCCCAACGGTGAGAGTATAATAAGAATTCCCAGGAACATCAGGTATTTTTTATATGGTTTCATTTTAATTTTTCTTATGAAAAACTTATAACAATTGAAATAATTCTAAAAATCAATTCTTAAATATTTTAATACCGTCTCAAAAGAAGAATTTCACGCAAAGTAAGCGAAGAAAAAATAAAGTACTAAGAGATGATTTCAAGATCATGAATTCTTTGCGATCTTGGCAAAACCTTCGCGAGAACCTTTTAAACAAACTTTTGAGTCACTCATTTTAATGCCCCAATAATTTCCCTGTTATTTTTATAAAAATATCTAAATATTAAAAAGGTAACAATACCCTCGATAATGCCGAAAAGCAACAGATGTTCCAGTAACATTGCGGGAACGGCAACACTTAACGGGTAAGGCGCATACAAAGGATTTCCGTCTTTACCGGATGCAATCAAAGGCTGAATGCCAAATTCAATTGCTGTAATTAAAGCTGCTGTATTTAAGCTTACATATCCTGCAATGAAGGCAGCAATGCTATTTCTGGTTATAGAAACATTTTTGCCTGAGATAATTTTAAAAACATACCACGATACAAATGGAATTATCAATGCCATGTTTATACAATTTGCTCCTATGGCAGTTATTCCTCCGTCACCAAATACAAAAGCCTGAATGATAAGTGCTACAGAAACTGCAATAAACGCAACCCACGGGCCAAAAAGCAAAGCAATAATAGCCGCCCCAACCGCATGACCTGTTGTTCCTCCCGGAATAGGAATGTTAAACATCATAATCAGAAATGAAAAAGCGGCTGCCATGCCCAAAAACGGAATAAGCTTTTTATCAATTTTCTCTTTTATTTTCTTTACTGCAACTGCGGCTGAAGCAATAAACACAGCGTATAATGGAACATACGTTTGCGGACTTAAATAGCCATCAGGGATGTGCATAAATTATTTTTATTAGGTTTTCTTTCAAAAATATTTAAAACATATATGTTAATGCAAATTGGAAATTTCTCGGATTTCCGGGCGTAAAGCAAATGTCATTCACCGGTTGTTTTTCATTTTTCAACCTGGTCAGAGTTTCAAACTGTGCATCATTCCATTCAGTATTGAAGATATTTTCACAATTTATTGACAAGATAAAACTATTCAATTTATACGAAATATTGGCATTGAAAATTGTATAACCGTGTGCAGTAAATACATTTTCCTCATCTCCGGGGCGATTGCCTATGTGACGGAAACGAATAGCCCCGCTAATTCCGCTGTTTCGCAAAACGCTTAGACCACCGGATGCAATGACCGTTGGAGCAAGAGGGACATAATTTTTGCCTGATGGCAGATTGGTTTCGGTAGCCCGGGCCAATGAAATATCTGAATCAAACCATAACCAGGATAAGAAAGAATATTGAATCTCTGCATCAATTCCTATGCGCTGAGTTGGATTGCTAAGTTCAGTAGTTCCACCATCACCGCTATACACAAATTCCTTTTCTAAATAAAGGTACCAGCCGGCCAGGTTCAAATGGAGTTTATTAAAAAGCCTGGTTTGTAAACCAATTTCTCCTGCCGTTGCTTTGGGAAGCGTGGTAATACCTTGCATTGATGGATCAAAATTATATTTTAATAGCATGCTGTTTATTTGTTCTGAATTCTGTCCACTATGCTGCCACGCTGAAGTCAAATTATTAACAGTTTGCCCTATGACTACATCGCGGGCATCGTTTGAATGGAAGCCTTGCCCGAAATTTAGAAATAAATCCAAATTACGCGTAGGAGAAACTATAAAATTCAATTTAGGGCTAAAAACCGATTTGTATGCTATTCCTGAAGCATGTGGCAGTCCATTGTTTATTGAATCGAGAGCATTATTCACATTGTCATTTTTCGAGAAAGTAAATAAATCGTGACGTATTCCCCAAAATATGCGGGTTCTTGAACTTAAAACAACTTCCTGTTCTAACCAGGCGAAAAGATTATTTTCACTTATTATGTCATTTGTAAATACATTCATACGGATACGATTTGGACTATGCCATAACTGAACATCAATGTCATCATCACGAAAGCCTGCGCCGGTTTTATTAAAAAATTTAAGTCCGAAAAATTCTGATCCAAATTTATAATCTGCATTTAGTCCTTGTACAGTTCGATGTTCGGTTTGTTCAATCATATCACCGTTTACACTGTCAATAAGAAAATACGTAAAATCGGAAAATAATTTAAAATTATAATTTGTGAAAAATGATCGTACTTCAAGCTCATTACCTTTATTACTAAGAAAATTGTAGGCTATATTGATGTTTTCCCTGTCAGTTGCACCGCCTTCATTGTCATCAAGTGCCCCAAACCTGCCGATAAGACCTTCTTTTACTGCACGTTCCGGGATTTGGCCTGAAGCATTCCAACCGGTATTAAAACCACCAAAGGAAAATGTAAGCTTACTATTGTGTGTAAGCTGGAAAAAGTACTTTCCAAAAACATTCATCCGTTGAAATTGTTCGCGGTTTATAAATGGTCCATCAGAATGGTAATATTGTAAAGCAAGATATCCGTTTTGCTCTATTCCTCCATTGTCTGGTTGGTACAACAGGGTGTATTTTTGGGTATTAAACTGGCCTGCTTCAACTTTGAATAAATTATTTTCCAGGATATCTTTAGTTGTGAAAGAAACAGCACCAGCAGTATAAAAGTCACCATATTCTGCCAAATAAGGGCCTTTATTTACATCCATCTTATCCACAGTTTCTGCAATAAGAAAATGCAAATCAGCATAGCCTTGCCCGTGAGCATGAGTAGGCATATTCACAGGCATACCGTCAACATTGATCGAAACATCAGTACCATGATCACAATCGAAACCTCGCAAGAATATTTGTTCGGCTTTGCCACCACCCTGATGCTGCGCAATAAATAAACCAGGAACCATCAGCAACATATCCTGCGACGAACGAACAGGTTTTAATTGCATGTCAATTGCCCTGATCTCTTTCGAGGAAGCTGCTGAAACCGGTCTTATTCCTTCGATTGTAACTTCATTTAATCCAATAACTGATTCTTCCAATTCAAAGTTTATTGTATCAGTAATATTCTCTTTGATAATTACAGGTCTGGTTATTGATTTGTAACCAACAAGTGAACAGACTAATTCATAATCGCCGATCTGGATATTCTTGAACTCGTAATTACCGTTAATATCACTGATAGTTCCTATTAATGTTCCCTTAAGTGTGATCACTGCTCCAACAATGGGCGAAGCATTTTTGACATCTGCAACCTTTCCACGAATATCGCCTGCATTGTGGGCTGAAACTGATAATGGACAAATTAAAATTAATAATAGCAAATTTCTCATCTTAGTATTTTTTTAAAAAAAACTTTATTATTAAAATTCATAGCTAAAATATCGTGTTACCTTTATATATTATCGTGCTACTCAATGGTCAAAAAAATATTTCAATCTGCCTGACTCATTACCAATTTTCCATGTTTAATGCCTTTTATTCCTATAAGTTTATCTGAAAGTTCAGTAAGACGTTGTGCTTTACCTTTAACTGCAATAATTTCCAAACAATTGTCATGATCCAGGTGAAAATGTTGGGAAGAAAGGATTACATCAAAATAATCGTGCTGGATGCTGTTTAATTTATTTGTGATTTCTTTTTTATGATGATTATATAACATTATTAATGCTCCGGCAACTATATTATTGCACAACCATTTTTTTTCAACTAAATTCTTTTCAATAAGATTTCTGATAGCCTGTGAACGGTTCGGAAAATTATTTTCTTTCACAAATAAATCTAAAGCCTTTAGAAGGTCTTCTTCAAGTGAAACTCCAAACCGGGAAACTGACATAGTGTTACGAATTAATCAAAAAGTAGCACAAATGTATAATATTTTTTTACATTGAAAGTGTACAAATAATATTTCTTTACCTGCTGTTTTTTCGATTTAAAAGATAATCCTTGTAAATCCGGTAATAATCGGTTTCCTCATAACGAACAGTAGAAATAGGACTTTGATCAAAACTATAAATAGTTGAACCTGGTAAACCAAGTAAAATAGGGGAATGTGTAGCTATTATGAATTGTGCATTTCCTTCGGATGTAACTTCTGATATTATTTGCAAAAGCTCAATCTGGCTCTTTGGTGATAATGCGGCTTCTGGTTCATCTAGCAAATACAAACCTTTAATTTTAAACCTATTTTTGAAATATTGCATATTGGTTTGTCCATGCGAACGCGATGCGAGTGATTCTCCTCCATAATAATTCAAAACCCCTGGATCAGCTTTGGCCCATTCATCAATGAGTTCCGAATATTGTTTAAAACTCTGAGATGAAAAGAATGCTCCTGCTATTTCCTCTCCGTTTTCAATTTGTAAACAATTATGTAACAGTTCAGCATACTTGTTGTACTTTAATGGCCTGAAATCATGCTCGTGCCAAATGTGTATATTTCTTTTGCGCGCTATTGCTGCCAGTAAAGTAGATTTACCAGAGCCATTTTCACCTGCAAAAAATGTAACAGGATTAGTAAATTCTAAAACTTTAGTATTATGAAATACTTTTAAATTAAAAGGATAAAATTCAATTGTGGGAAATTTGCTTTGGTCGATATATAACTTTTTCAGATGCATTTATATTTATTTCGCAATTTTTAAAAATAATTTTATTAGGAAACGTTACGGTTTCTTTTTTTTAGAGGTTTTCAATAAAATTTTCAAGTTCAATATATAATTGTTGGACTGGCAATCCCATAACATTAAAAAATGATCCTTCAATTTTTACTATTCCAATATATCCAATCCATTCCTGTGTTCCATACGATCCTGCTTTATCGTATGGTTTATATTTATCTACATAATAATTAATTTCCTCATCAGAAAAATTACTGAAATATACTATTGAATCTGAAGAAAATAATTTCTTCTTCTTTTTTGACAACAGGCATACGCCGGTAATTACTTTGTGCGAGCGGCCCCGTAATGCCTGTAACATTGAAACGGCGCTTATTCTATCTGAGGGTTTGCCTAATATTTCATTATTAAGAAGAACTATTGTATCTGCAGTTATTACAATGTCATTATTGTTTAATTTATTTAAAAACCATGACGCTTTTAATTCAGCAAGATATTCAGGTATTTTTTCATTTGGCAATTCTTTTGGGAATATTTCTTCTATGCCTTCAGGAAGAATAATGTCAAACTGAAAACCAGAATCTTTCATTAACTGATGTCTGCAAAGTGACTGAGTAGCTAAAATAAGATGATAATTTTTCAGTTTTTCAAGTAGCATACAATTCAATTATCATGCGACATTCAATAATACATATTTGACAATCAAAGAATATAATATTCCGGTAAGCATTATGAGTTTGCAGCTCAAACTGGCTCTTTTATAATCATTTTTTTCGGACGCATAATAAACAATCCAAGCTGCATAAACAACAGGATACAAAACAAATGGCAGAATATAGGTCAACGAAATTGGATCATGGATGAATCGAATAAGCAAGTAGACTATAAGACTTACAATTAATAATAAAACAACCAATACAGCAATTTTTGAGGCTTTTATTCCATAAACAACCGGCAATGTTCTGATTTCATTTGAAGAGTCTCCGTCAAAATCCTGTAAGTCTTTTACAATTTCTCTTGCCAGGTTTACGAGAAATGCAAATACAGCGTAAAACCCGAACCAAAGGATAAGGAAATTAAAATTAAAAGAAGGTCCCTCAAATATTTTATATTTTGCTTTTAAAAGAGGAAGCTCAAAAAGCAATATCATAAATGGAACAAGAGCTGCTAAAAAAGCTACGATGAGATTTCCTGCAATTAGCAGGCTTTTATAAGTTGTTGAATAAAAATAAAGCAACCCGGCTACTATTAAAAAAGCAAGACTTACAGAGCGGATTCCAATTGAAAAGGAAATATAAATGCCAATAACAATTGCAATGAAATTTAATAAAAGGTGCAAATTTTCAGCAAGCCTGATTCCAATAAAATTTCCAATAATTACTTTTGAAGGTTTGTTTATTTTATCTGTATTTAAGTCATATAAATCATTTACAATATATCCAGCTGAAGCCAGGAGAGCAGTAGCCAGAACAAGAAGAAAAAAATCAAAATCTTTCATCTGTGGATTGAGACCGTAGGACTCAAGAAGAGGTAATAAAATAAAATACCGCAACATATACATTGTTGCAGCAATAATCAGCAAATTAGGCCAGCGGATAAGTCTTAAAAAGTTCAAAGTTTAAAGTTCAAGGTTTAAAGTTCGCTCTAACCTCCTGGCGGTTTTAAAAGTTTTGTTTTTTTTTGATATTTTCTTATTAACCACCTGGATATTTTTAGACATACAAATTTTCAAATTCATTCACCAATTCATATTTTCTTTATCCATCCATTTTCCCTGGAGGCACATTACTTGTTGGATAACGTCACGAGCAGCTCCATCGCCGCCTTGCTTATCTGATATGTATTTAGAAATGGCTTTAATCTCTTCAACAGCACTGGCCGGGCAAGTTGGTAATCCTACCTGAAGCATAACCTCATAGTCAGGCAAATCGTCACCCATATAAAGCACTTCATCGTCAGATAAACTATATTTTATTAGAAACTGGGTATAATCTTCCAATTTATTTTGAGATTTCATATAAATGTCTTCAATTCCCAGTTTTAAAAACCTGTTTTTTACAGAATCAGAATTACCACCCGAGATGACGGCTATTTTGTATCCCATCCGCACCGCGTATTGCATAGCATAACCATCTTTGATATTCATGGTTCGCAACATTTCCCCATTTGGATGCAACAATACTTTATCCGAACCCAATACACCATCAACATCAAATATAAATGCCTTAATGTTGATCATGCCTTTTCTAAAATTCTCCATCGCTTGAATTATAGTATTTTTGAATGCTTTCGCTCACAAAAGTATATATTTTTTGCCATTCTGGTTCGTTTGTCAGCATTTCTATATGCTGTTTCAAAACCTCCTGATCGTTCCGCACAGCTGGTCCAGTCTGAGCTTTTCCTGGATTTATGTTCTGAGCCTTATGCATTGTTTCTTCAATCAGCGGTCCGAGATATTCAAATGGCAGATTATTTCTTTTCAACAATTCAAATGCAATTGAATACATATGATTGCTGAAATTATTTGCAAAGACTGCTGCAAGATGCAGAATAGATTTTTTAACCGGATCGATTTCTTGTACTTTTTCAGACAACTTGCTAGTAAAGGAATTCAGGCTCGCTAAAGTGTCAGTAGAATTTGCTTCAATGAAAAAGGGAATGTTCAAGAAATTCAATTCTCTGTCTTTCGTGAACGATTGCAAAGGATATATGCAGCCATATGTTTTTGTAAAAGGTTTGAAAATATTTGAAGGAAGAAATCCTGAAGTATGGACCAAAAATTTATTTTTCCAGTCACATAAATTTAAAATAGGTAAAATAGCGGAGTCCGAAACCGCAAAAAGATATAGACCGGCATTTTCATAAATCTTATTTATGTCAGAAATATAACTGCAACCAATAAATTCTGCCAGTTCTCTTGCTTTAGTTTCCTTACGGTTATAAATCTGAACAATTTCCAGTCCGGTTTTCTTTATAGATTTTGCAAAATGAGTAGCTACATTTCCTGCACCTAGAATGCAAACAGAAGATATTTCTTTCATTTAGATTTCAGTTAGTCAATGTGCTAATGTGCCAATATAATATTTAATAATTTTCAAATTCTCTCATTTTCAAATTGACACATCTTCAAATTAAGCAATACCATGTTCCCCTAAAAACCTTTCTGCATCAATAGCTGCAACGCATCCAGAACCTGCTGCAGTAACTGCCTGCCGGTAATTAGGATCCTGTACATCTCCACAGGCAAATACTCCGGGAATGTTGGTTTTACTTGTGCCGGGTATGGTTTTAATATATCCAACTTCATTGGTTTCAATCCAGGGTTTAAAGATATCTGAATTCGGTTTATGCCCGATAGCAACAAAATATCCTGATATATTTAGTTTTACTTCTTCACCTTTAGCATTTTTTAGTACAATACCTTCAACTACATTAGAACCTGTAAGTTCTTTTGTTGTGTGCTCAAACAATACTTCAATATTTGGAGTACTTAAAACCCTTTTCTGCATTGCTTTGGAAGCACGCAAGTAATTTTTACGAACAATCAAAAATACTTTTCTGCACAAACCGGCAAGGTAAGTAGCTTCTTCGCAGGCAGTATCGCCGCCGCCAATCACTGCCACATCCATTCCCTTATAAAAAAATCCATCACATGTTGCACATGCAGATACACCAGAACCTTTAAATTTTTCTTCACTTTCAAGTCCAAGATACATTGCAGTAGCGCCAGTAGCAATTATTACTACCTGAGCTTCTATAAGTTTTTTTTCATCAATAACTACTTTAAAAGGACGCTTTGAGAAATCTACCGCAGTTGCAATTCCATATCTTATATCTGTGGCAAATCGTTGGGCCTGCTTCTTGAAATTTTCCATCATGATTGGTCCTGTGATTCCATCAGGATAACCTGGATAATTTTCAACTTCAGTTGTAGTAGTCAGTTGACCACCGGGCTCAAGTCCTTCGCAAAGTACCGGTGAAAGATTAGCGCGTGCAGCATAAATGGCTGCTGTATAGCCTGCCGGACCCGAACCAATAATTAAGCATTTTACTTTTTCCGCTTCGCCAGATGGAATAGCTGAAGATTTTATATTTGTTTCAACAATTAAAGGTTTAAAAAGCTCCATGTGTATATTGGTTAATAATTAAAATGCAAATTAAAGTATTTTCTAAATGTTTTATAATTTTTAAATAAAAGGAATTCATTATCCAATTTATTAAACATATGTAATCATTGAAAGTTTTTAAAGTACTATTTATGTTGAATGGCTTTTTGAATTACTATTAAAAATAACCATTGAGTAAAACTGAGTTCTAAAAAGTCATTTAATATGCGTAACAATCTGCTTAAAATATTACGAGAATTCCAGATTTAATTGTTTTCCTTGTGCCTCATGTTCCAATAACCACTTTTTTCTCCATAACCCACCTGCATAACCCACCAATTCATTGTTTTCGCCAATTACCCGGTGGCATGGAACAACTATGGCAAGCGGATTTTTACCATTAGCAGTACCCACTGCTCTTACAACTTTCATTGAACCCAGTTGCTTGGCTATTGTGCCGTAAGTAGTGGTGTGACCAAATGAGATGTTAAGCAACGAATTCCATACTTTAACCTGGAACTCAGTTCCTTTTAGATGAAAAGGCAGATCAAATACTTTACGTTTATGATTAAAATATTCATCAAGCTGATTAATTATTAGGGAGATTAATTCAGAATCCGAAGGATTTTGTTCAAATGAAAAATTGTCATTTAAAAATTTTAGTGAAATCAGAGCGTTGTTTTCGACTTTAATTTCAATAAGTCCAATTGGGCTTAAAAAATATCGTGTAATAAATTCCATATTGCAAGATAACATTTCTTTAATTTATGTTCAATAAATTTTGGGAGATCTGTTTTGGATAGCTATTTTTGCGGAATTAATTAAATTTCGGGGCGTGGCGCAGTTGGCTAGCGTACTTGCATGGGGTGCAAGTGGTCGTGTGTTCGAGTCACATCGCCCCGACAGATAAGGCGAATCAAAATTGGTTCGCTTTTTTAATTTTAATTGGCTGGTTTTAAAATGCACATTTATTTTTGTTATAGAAATGTCTTTATTTCCTCTGAATAGTCATATTGCAAATCCTCATGAAGTGTTGAAAGTGCTTTATTTATTTTTAGGATCTGCCTTTGATAAAGATTGCCAAGTGCTGTATTAGAGTGCAATATTATTCCTGAGTTTCTGATTTTTTTACAGAAATAGATAAGCAATTCCACTTCAGTCTGCCTGGAGCCAGAATATTTAATAAACTTTTTTGTTGTCCTTAGTATTTTTCGTATCGTTTTTTTTGCCAGGTACAAATTACTCTTGTTCATCCCTTCAAATTGTTCATCTATATGTTCCTTTATTCCTTTAATATAAGACTGTTCGTCATGGGCTTCAAATAAAAGGTAAGTGAGCAGTTCTTTGTTTTCTTTTTTGTATTTAGCCAGATGCATGCACAGATTTAATACCTGTGCAGGATGGAGAGTATTGAGTTCTTCTTTTAGTTCTTTGAGAGAAGCAGCTTTCATACTGTACAACTCTTTTTTATTTCACTATTTTAACCCTCCCCACAATGCCGGAAGTAAGCCTCACTTTTATTCCACGGGGATGATATAAACTTTTTGTCAGGATATCCTGAACAATGCCTTCAGTAATATTACCCGAACTCTGATCTTCTTTTGTAACAATTCCTACTTCTTTTCCAACCTTTACATCGCTTCTGTTTTGTCCTTTCATTTTCTTATATTATTTAGGCAAAGTAACGATTTTTAAGTATAAACTAGTTCAAAAAAATCAACTCTCTTGGTAACGAAAATAAATGACAGTTTTGAATTTAAAGGAAAACATTTTATTTTTAATTTTCCTTAGCATTTAAGATATAACAACAATTGATGCTTTTGTTATAATTTGGTTTTAAAGCGCGATTGTCATTATATTGATGATTTGAGCGTTATGCAACTAAAATAATTGAAATTAAATAAAAACTATATGATAATAAGAAAAGAACAAGTAAACCAAGTTGATTTTGATGGTTTAACAATACTTGATTACACTTCAGGCTCTAATGAATCATCATCTTTTGCAATCATAAAAGTTCCTCAAAACGTAAGACACAAAGTATCATGGTCAAAAAGATCTGATAAATATTACTATGTTATTGAAGGTGAAATAAAATTCACAATTGATAACAAAACAATTATTCTAAAACAAGGTGATTTCTGCATTATTAAAAAGGGATTTAAATTTAGTTATCATAATGCATCAGAAAGCGTTGTTATGCTTGTTTTGGTTCATACTCCTAATTTTGATTTAAATGAAGAAGTATTTGAATGAATATATAAAGCGAATTAAGATAAGTCAGATTGGAAATATAAGCAATAGCAGAACAGAACCGATTGATGATAATTGGTCTTCCATTGATTCAATAATTGAATTGGATGAGGATTTACCTGATGAATGTTTTGATGGCATTGAACAGTTTTCACATCTTGAGATAATATACTATTTCAATAAATCAACAAAAACTTTTATTGGAAGTGAACATCCAAGAGAAAACAATAATTATCCAAAAGTTGGGATTTTTGCCCAAAGAAAAAAGGATAGGCCAAATCATATAGGAGCTACAATTGTAAATTTGGTAAAACGAGATGGACGGAAATTGATTGTTAAAAACCTTGATGCAATTAATGGAACACCAGTGATTGATATTAAGCCAGTATTTAAAGAGTATTTACCGCATGGAGAGGTTAAACAACCAGATTGGACAATTGAATTAATGAAAAACTATTGGTAAATATAAATAAACAACAAATATGAAAAAGTATTTTGCGCCATTAAAAATTAAGGATATTTTGACCTTAGTTGGATTGATAGTAATAGGATTTGGTTGGATTTTGATTGACCAGTTTTTTTTACCAGAAACCTATCAAAGGTTTATGGCCTTTTGCATATTGCTTTTTATTCTATTCTATTTGCAATTTCTTATAAATAAACCAGCACAAGTATTGCATTATTGCAATTCGATAACTTTAATAATTGTATCGTTTGTGGTGATTATAAGTTTAATTATGCATGTGCTTATTAATAATGATTTCTCATACAAATCAGTAATGATTTGGCTTATATCAGGATTATTACCATATATAACAGGATTTATTTACTTGAAGACAAAGAAAATATAATGCGCGAACGCCCGACACAGTGTATAATCCATATGGGTTGCTGTGGTCCCGAAGCTTCGGGAGCGAAGGTCAGAAAATATAATTAAATTTGATGTAACTGGATACAAAAGTGGCTTCGTCCCGAAACTTCGGAACCCTTACGGCTTATATACTCGAATGTTTGTGTGCCATATGTTGTGAAAATCACCTCACATCATTTATAAAATTGTGTTTATGAAAAATAATAGTACAGAATTAAATTTATTGGCACTGACTCCTTGTTGTGTTGATCATTATCCACAGTTAGGAAAGTCGTTTATTGGAGGGAATTCATTGAATGTAGCTTCAATGTGGTATAAATTGGAACCTCATTCGAACATATCGGTTATTACTTGCTTGGGGAATGACATATACGGTAAAATGATAATTGATTTCTTGAAGAAAACAAGGATTGATATTTCTCGGGTGTATATCAAGGATGGCATAACTGCAAGTAACAAGTTAAGGGTTGATGAAAATGGAGAACGCTTCGGCATTGAGGGAGCCTGGCAAGGTGGAGTGTACGAAACATTTTTGCTGTCGGACACTGATTGGAAATGGGTTGCTCATCAGGATATTGTAGCGATGCCAGCCAATAATCCTAATTTTTCTACTATGATAAAGAAAAAACATGACAATCAGTTTCTGTCTGTCGATTATCTTGATATAGAAAATAATATTCCATTTGATGAAACTGTAGGTTTTACAGATATTGCATTTATAACTGCTCGTCCAAATCTTTTATCAATATACCAAGAGATTGGCTTTTAGAATGAAAAAACTCATAGTGGTTACTCTTGGAGCTCAAGGTAGTTATGCTTATTATAATGGAGAGTCATATTATCAACCCGCTTTGTCTGCAACTAAAGTAATTGATACTACGGGTTGCGGAGATGCGTATCAAGCAGCTTTTGCTTTAACATATTATAAAACACAAAATATTCAAAAATCAATGAGTGATGGAGCATATGCTGCTTTGCAAATTTTACAAGCTTGGGGAGGTATAGGTAAGGTGGACTAAGAGAAAAGGATAACTTGATTGTCAATGATAAAAAAAATAAATAAGACACTGCTGGCAACATCGGTTGCTCATATAAAATGCTGGCTTTAGCGGGTTTGCAAGTTCAGTGCATTCTAATTATATTTGTGTAGCGGGATAAATCCTGCGGACAAATCCCGCACAGGTGCGTAGCCAGGGAACGTTTGGGCGCAAGTATAAAAACATATCAGCAGTTATGAAAAATATTGTTATATTAATAATTTTCACATTCCAATTTTATAATTCATATTCACAATTCAAAAATCGATTTGTGGATAGTAATTATGTTGAAGAGAGAATTCATGTAGTTGAAATGCATATTGGTTCATCAATTGGATCTCCCAAGTCAGTCAATACTGGCTTCATTGATAATAATCAAAATCCTATAAATATGGTAACTAATGGTGGATATTTAGTCGGAGGATCTATTGGTTACTTTACTGATAAATTTGCAGATGTTATTATTGGATATGACTACCAGCAATCGTCACTAACATACAAATATTCAAATGGAAATGGATTTTTCAAGAGATATGTTTTATATCCAATGGCTTTTATTCATCCTATTCGATTAAATAGATACAGTTTTGGTTTAGGGTTTGGAGTAAATTGTATATTAAATAGTAATATGGATATTAATTTTAACTTAAAATCCATTAGTCAACATGTCCATTATGATTTTAAAAGTTCATATGGCCCATTATTATTGACAAATTTTCAAATATTTATTGCTAAGTGGATTTCAAGCAGTATTATAATAAAATATAATATTAATTCGATTGATTTATCCACTTTTAAGATAAATGAGGCTTATCAATCAAATTTAAGTGCTCCTGCTGAAATTCAAAGTTTTAATAGCAATTGTGTTTTCTATTGTATTAATTTACAACTATATTTTAATTAATACCTACGCCCAACATCGGCTAAATTTAATGCGTGTTTTAGAGGGTTTGCAAGTTCAGCGCTTCTAATAATATTTTTGTAGTTGGATTTATCCTGCTAGTAAATCCCGCACTTTACATAGCCGAGGCCCGCATAGCTGTCATTGCATAAAATCACCGCCGAATGACTATTAATCAACTGACAAAAAAGTTGAGTATATTTGTATAATTAATAGACTAAAAACTATGAAAAAGAAAATTCTATTTGTTGTTAGTCTACTTTTTGGACTAATGTTCATCAACTCGGGACTTAATATAATTTTTAATTATATGCCCATGCCCACCAACATTCCAGAAAGAATGATGAAATTAATGTCAGCATTTATGCAAATAGGCTGGCTGATGCCACTTATTGCAGTTGCCGAAATTGTCGGAGGAGTACTTTTCATTACTAATAAATTTAGCGCAATTGGCGCAATAATTATTTTTCCAGTTCTTGTAGGAATACTTTTAACTCATATAATAATTGAACCGTCAGGACTGCCAATTGCGCTCATACTGCTTGGTATTGAAATATGGGTAATTTTTGAGAACCGAGAAAAATACTTACCGATGGTAAAATGAAGAAATAAAGTAGCGCTACCAGACATTTTCAAAATTGATTGAAAGTTCTACTCCAAAAACAAAAACTCATGCTTCCGACAGTTTTTTTGTTGATAGTTGTGAAAGTGGAAAGGGTAAACAAGAAAAAATAACGAACCGCTAACAAGGGCTCATATTCTATAAGGGTTGCGGTGGTCCCGAAGCTTCGGGAGCGAAGGTCAGAAAATATATTTAAATTTGGTGTAGCTGAATACAGATGTGACTTCGTCCCGAAACTTCGGGACCCTTACGGCTTATATACTCGAACCTTTGGGTGCAAGTTTGAATTCACTTGACGCAACCAATTATGATAAAAAAGCATCATATGATTATTAATAATAAAAAATTAATAATTATGAAAACGAAATTGTGTTTAGTTCTGATTTCAATTTTCTTCGTTAACAAGGTTAACAGTCAAATTCAGGATACAATCCCTTTAGATTCAGCATTTAATTGTGGAATTACTTATACTGTAGACACTTGCTTTTTTCAACATATCGGAAACTCTTTGGAGTTAAATGGGAATTATTTGGCAAACGGTTGTGGGAGCAAATATGTTGCTATTGTAAAGATACTGAAAGATTCAATATTAATAAATACAGTTGAGGTAAATCCAAAACCTTATGATTGCGATTTAATTACAAACGCTTGTTTTGAGTTTAGTTTACCTTATCCAACAAGTAATACTATAGTAATATTTGATGGGAAAAATTATCATTTGTCTGTTCATGACACAATATCAAAGACTATTAATCAGGATACTATTCCTTTAGATTCAGTATTTAATTGTGGAATTACTCATACTGGTGATACTTGCTTTTTTCAACATATCGGAAACTCTTTGGAGTTAAATGGGAATTATTTGGCAAACGGTTGTGGGAGCAAATATGTTGCTGTTGTAAAGATACTGAAAGATTCAATATTAATAAATACAGTTGAGGTAAATCCAAAACCTTATGATTGCGATTTAATTACAAACGCTTGTTTTGAGTTTAGTTTACCTTATCCAACAAGTAATACTATAGTAATATTTGATGGGAAAAATTATCATTTGTCTGTTCATGACACAATATCTAAGCTTATTAATCAGGATACAATCCCTTTAGATTCAGTATTTAATTGTGGAATTACTTATTCTGTAGATACTTGCTTTTTTCAGCATATCGGGAACTTTTTGCAATTAAATGGAATATATATGAAAAGGGGTTGTGGCAAACATGTTGCTGTGGTTAATAAAATGAAGGATTCAATAATAATAAATACAATGGAGATAAATACGAAGGCTGATGATTGTGACATAATTGCATTTGCTTGTTTTGAGTTTAGTTTACCTTATCCAACAAGTAATACTATAGTAATATTTGATGGGAAAAATTATCATTTGTCTGTTCATGACACAATATCTAAGCTTATTAATCAGGATACAATCCCTTTAGATTCAGTATTTAATTGTGGAATTACTTATTCTGTAGATACTTGCTTTTTTCAGCATATCGGGAACTTTTTGCAATTAAATGGAATATATATGAAAAGGGGTTGTGGCAAACATGTTGCTGTGGTTAATAAAATGAAGGATTCAATAATAATAAATACAATGGAGATAAATACGAAGGCTGATGATTGTGACATAATTGCATTTGCTTGTTTTGAGTTTAGTTTACCTTATCCAACAAGCAATACTATTATAATATTTGATGGGAAAAATTATCATTTGTCCGTTCATGACACAATATCTAATCCTATTAGTCAGGATACAATAGCTAATAATTTATCGAACTCCGACTGTCCTACAGGTGTTAATGTTAAATACATAGGCGATACATTAATGATATATGGAACTATTGGAGTAGCTATTTGTGCTAAACCAGTTGCCATAGTCACTTATAAAACTGATTCGATAATAATAAATACAACAAGTTTAGGTAATTGTGTCTGCAATAGTATGCACATTTCTTGCTTTGAGATTAAAGTTAATAATATTGAAAAAGATACTATTTTAAAATTTAATGATACTATATATAGATTAAAACCTTCAATAAAATCTGTAACTTCAATATCTTCGCCTATTTCCAATTCTAAAATTATAGAATATCCAAATCCAACCAATGGTTTAATAAATATTGAGTTGCAAGAAATAGACTTAAATAATTATTTGCTTGAGATATATGATTTAACCGGGATGAAGATTATGAGCAAAAATATTAATAATTCACGGGTTATAATAAATATTGATTCATTTAAAGCAGGTTGTTATGTATTATGTATAAAGCACAATAGTAATATAATTCAAAGAGAATTAATCTTAAAAAGATAAATTAAGCGCCAGCACCAACACGAGCTCATAAGCAATAACGGGGTTTATGCGTTTATTTAGCTTTCAAGCTCGCTTCAAGTTTTGGTGTATTTTGATAGAGAAGCGCCCCGAAACCCACCACTGCTCAGAGTGCAAAGCGTTTGGCGGTCAT
Source organism: uncultured Bacteroidota bacterium (assembly GCA_963851385.1). Lineage (GTDB taxonomy): Bacteria > Bacteroidota > Bacteroidia > Bacteroidales > DTGW01 > CAWEFA01. The sequence continues at coordinate 63,233 of CAWKPE010000008.1, forward strand.
GTAATAAACAACGCAACCTTTTTAATCATTTTGCATCTTGATTAAACATAAAGATTATTAACGAGCATCTTAATTAAACGTAGAGGAGTTTAATTTTTAACAACAAAAAAATCATTGATTATGAAAACAATATTATTTTTTTCAATTATCCTATTTATAGGATTTATTTCTTGCAAAAAGGACAATATCTCTAATGGTTCAGGTTCTATATTTATTGATACAGTTTCGACAAAACGATATTACGCAAGTGATATAATACAACCTAAGTTTTCAGGACTATACAATAATTGGAAATTGATTAATACTTATTGTAGTTTTGCTACAAGAGTTAACTATAGTGAAAATTTTATTTTTAAACCAAATGGCATTTATTGCATAATTCGTAATGATACGACAATAGGATTTGGTCAGATTAATATTGTCAAGCAAGATAGTGAATTAATAATTAATTTTAAACCTGATAAATTAAGTGGCACTTTTTTCAGTAATTCAGATGAGCAGGTTAACTTAGCTAAAGATACTCTTTTCCTGAGTGGCCCATATCTTGTAAGTTGTGGCTTTGAATTTATAAAACAATAAAATAATGCACGAGCACCCAACATCGGCTCATATAAAATACGGGTTATAGAAGGTTTGCAAGTTCAGTGCTTACTAATTATATTTGTGTAGCTTGATACATATTGCAAGTAAATTCCTTACGGCAAATAGCCGAGGAACGTTTGTGCGCAATATTATTGAGACATCAAATGTAAAATGAGGAAAAATGATAGATTATGAAAATATGACAGCACCTTGTGGAATCCCTTGTTTTGAATGTGTTGCATTTAAGGCAAAATCGAACGAAATAATAAAAAAACGTATTTCGGAAAACTTAGGTTTGGACTACAATAAATCTGATTGTGAAGGTTGCAGGAATAAAAAAGGGATTGGTTTTCTTTCGGAGAAAAACAAAATATTTCCAGATGGAAAATGTTTGTTAATGAATGATAAAGGAGAATGTTTAATATATCTCTGTGCAGAGAGCAAAAAGATACATAATTGTAGTGAATGTAACGATTTTCCTTGTGATAGATTACAACCATTAGCTGACAGAGCAAATAAAATTCCGCATAATATAAAGATTTACAACTTGAGTATGATAAGAAAGATAGGACTTGAAAAGTGGGCTAAAGAAAGGGCAGGGAAAATATGGAATGATTATATGACAAAGAAGTTTGATTGCAAATAAAATACTACGTACTACACAGTGTATAAGCCATAGGGTTAAAGTGGTCCCGAAACTTCGGGACCCTTACGGTTTATACACTTGAACGTTTAGCAACCATAAAACCTAATAATATGAATACAAGCTTATAAGATTAAAAAATGATTTTTATTACTATTTAATTATAAAATCAAGACTTAATAATTAGTATCAAAGTTTAATAGTAAAAATTATGAAAACGATTAAATTAATATTGGTTTTTCTATTTGTAACAATATTGAGTTTGTCAGCACAAATTGATTTAAATGATTTATTAATTGGAGATTGGTATGCCCAGGGATATGGCAAGAAAAAAATACAAATCAATGATTCTGTTTTATTCACAAAAGAAAAAATTGAATGTACAAACAAAAATTGTGATTTTATAAAATGGACTTTTAAGAGTAATGGTGATTTTGAAGAGTGCGTTCACTTTGATAGAGTTTTACCAAATGGACAGACTAGTAGAAGTGTGATTATGCCAAAATATGTAAAGTGGGGTTTGATTAAAAAGAATAATGAGTTAATATTGGCTGATGATAAGGTAAAGTCTATTTACAAAATTTTCCTAATTGATAAGTCAAGATTAAACTTAACTAGAATAAAATAATTACGGTTGCTAACACAGTGTATAAGTCATAAGGGGTGCAGTGGTCCCGAAGCTTCGGGAGTGAAGATCAGAATATTTATTTAAATTTGGTGTAACTGGATAATTACGCAACTTCGAAAACCCGCACTGGCCATAGCCGCAAATCGTTTATGGTCAATACAATAAAACGTAAGAATATGTTTGCACAGATTGATAAAAAAATAGTCTCAAGAATGGAATATCTTGAAAAGATTGATAAAAGAGACAGAAATGATGGCACCCAACGATTGCAAAGATTAAGACAAATTCCGCCAGAGACAGGAAAATTCATAGCAATCTTAGCGGCAAATTGTCCTGTTGATGGTGAATTTATTGAGATAGGAACAAGTGCTGGTTATTCAACTTTATGGCTTTCATTAACTGCAAAAGAACTGGGAATAAAAATTAAGACATTTGAAGTTTTGTCCGAAAAAATAAAACTCGCAAAAGAGACATTTAAAGTTACGGGCGTTCAAAATTATATAGATTTAATTGAAGGTGATTTTCTTACCTACATTGACAAATTAAGTAAGATTGCTTTTTGTTTTCTTGATGCTGAAAAGGAAATATATTTGGATTGTTTTAAAGAAATAGCATCAAAATTAGTTCCAAACGGACTATTAATTGCTGATAATGCTATTAATCATTATGAGACAATTAAGCCGATGATTGATTTAGCAACCGGAGATTATAGATTTGATTGTTTGACAGTACCGATTGGAAAAGGTGAATTTATTTGTCGGAGAAATAATATAAAATAAAAATGTACTGGCCACAAAATCGGCTAAATATAATGCGGGTTATAGAAGGTTTGCAAGTTCAGTGCTTTCTAATTATATTTGTGTAGTGGGATTTATCCTGCAAGTAAATCCCGCACTTCACATAGCCGGGGAGCGTTTTAGGCACAAGTAAGAAAAATAACTAAGTACCATATTGACACTTGATTCTTATATTGACACATTCTTTCATTGAGACACGGTAATAGTCTTATTCAATTATTTTATTCTTTACCGATTTCTTATAGTTACGTCCGTTATGTGCGCTGAAATTGATTTAGTTTTTCCCCGCCTGCCTGGTGTTTATCCCGCAATAGTCGGGACCTTATCAGGCGCATTTGGGAATACTCCGATTAACAGCCAACACACATTGCAACATCCCGACTTTTGCGGGACAAACCCTCACAAGACATCTACTTATCCAATAGTTTGCAAAAGAGCTGCAATCTTGCAAGCACGCCCAAGCAGTTTTTAAATTATGAAATAATAGTTTTGAATTTAAAGGAAAACATTTTATTTTTAATTTTCCTTAGAAATTAAGATATAACAACAATTGATGTTTTGGTATTGAATTTGGATGTAAAGCATAATTGTTTTTATAGATATGTTGGGGGCCAATGTATGAGAACACGAGAGAAGATTTAAAAGTCTTCGGCAGACTGTCATTTAGATTCTTTTGTTGTAACAAGATTTGTAATTTGATTAGACTTGTTCTTTGATTTACAATTTGCATTTAGACAGTCTTTCGCAGACTTATAAGAATATTATGTGGACACATACTGTGACCAAAATGTTCAAGAGTTGTTTGTAGATTCATTCTTCGTCTTGATTAGTTTTTTAATTTGTTTGATGTAGCATGATACATTCTTGGATAGATTATAAAGATTATAATTGTTAATGATTTTATCAGTAATAAACGCAGATTTTCTTTCAAGACACGTAAAGAGATTTAGAGAACAAATTAAGGTTAATATAAAATTCGGGTTGAGTTAAGAGACGCTTTTTGATTACATAAAATTGATAGGAAATTTACTTCAATAAGATTAGACAAAATTTAACAAGATAATGTAAATTGCAAATTGATTTGAAAAAAAATAATACACTGGCCCCAACATCGTGTAGGGCACATTAAAACGTGCCCTACACATGTACGTTGTACGCAAGCCGACAAAAGCTTCTTAGATAAGATAATGTCATTTATAATTAATATATAATCAAATGATTATAAAAATGTCGGGGTAATGTCGTCCTTTCACCGGGACAAATTCATTAAGTTTTCTTGGACAGTTTTTTAGTTAAATATAATCTTGCTCAAAATTTCAATGAGTCATGAAACAACCAGAATTAGGCAAAAAGATAGCTGAACTTAGAAAGGCTAAAGGCCTTACTCAAGATGAGCTAGTTGAAAAATGTAACATTAACGTGAGAACGCTTCAAAGAATTGAAACCGGAGAGGCTACTCCAAGAAGTTACACAATAAAAATCATTTTTGCCGCTCTGGATTACAATATTTATGATTCAACGAAAAGCTTAACAAGTAGGTTCATTAGAATTGAAGGTACTATTTCAAAATGGCTCGAGCAACTTTATAAATATGTAATTGATTTATTTAACTTAAAAACAAAAACAATGAAAAAGATAACGATTTTATCAGTTCCATTTTTTACTATTTGTGCATTTTTGTTATTTTCATATAACTCAAATGTTAAAGCTCAAAACAGGCAAGCGATTATATCTAAATTTGAAAAAGCTAGTTCTAGTTCAAAATTTATCAGATTGTTTAATTCTGGACAGATTGATTCATTGGGTATGCTTTATCTTGATAATGCTTGTATAATGCCAGATTTTCCTTCCTCCATAATGGGTAGAGAAAATATCAATGATTATAATAGACAATTATTTAATCAAGGATTTCGTTTTACCAATATTAAATCAACCTTTAAGGTAGTCAATGATTCGATTGCAGTAGAGCGAGGCATTTGGGCAATCAATGTCAATTCTATACCTATTGCAACTGGGATTTCGCTGACCCAATGGCGCTATTTAAATGGTCAATGGCAGATTGAGAATTCAATGTCAAAAACAGACAAAGTGATTAATAAAGAGGCGAACAAATAACAGCCAGCGTACAACACGCACTCATAAGGGCAATGGCGGGGCTTATACGGTTATTTAGCTTTCAATCCCGCATCAAGTTTTGGTGCAGTTTGATAGTGAAGCGCTCCGAAACCCGCCACATGCTCATAGCGCAAATCGTTTAAGCACAATTGTCTTGTCTAACTAACAACTTATATATGGATAGAAAGAAATTTTTTAAAAGCGCATGTACACTTGGCATTTGTTCATGTGTTGGAGCTGGATTATTATCAAATGGTAATTTGCAAGCATCAGAAAAACTTGACACTGACTGGAAAGAAAGATTTATAAAATATCGATTTGCAAAGTTGATTGGTATATTGGATTTGACTTTGGATGAAAATACTAAAAATCAAATTATAGAAAATCTTGGTCAAGAATGTTCTAAAGATGGTTTTGCTCAAAATTATAAAAATAATATTGATGGATTTTTTAATGAGATACATAATAGATGGGGAGAGAATTCAACTTATGATAAAGAAAAAGGATTAATAAGAATTGAAACACCTGAAAGAGATTGTGTCTGTCCATTTGTTGACAGTAAAGTTATTTCAAAATCAATTTGTCAATGTTCAGTTGGATGGCAAACACAGACATATAAAACAATTTTAGGAAGAGAAGTTGAAGCAAAATGTTTAGAGTCAGTTATTCGCGGAAGCAAAAAGTGTGTTTTTGAAATAAGGATTTTAAATAATTGAAATAAAGTTAATATATCAACTGAAGTAACAATTAAATAATAAATAAAAACTGTGCATAACATCGGCTCATATAAAATGCGGGTTTCAGAAAGTTTGTACGTTCATTGCATTCTAATTATATTTGTATAGTGGGATTTATTGTGCAAGTAAATCCCGCACTTTACATAACCGGGGAGTGTTTTAGGCACAAGTAAGAAAAATAACTAAGTACCATATTGACACATTCTTTCATTGAGACACGATAATAGTCTTAATAAAATTATTTTATTCTTTACCGATTTCTTATAGTTAAGTCCGTTAAGTTTGATGAATTTTTTTAGCTTTTTATTTTTCCACAACCAGGTTAGCAAGTCACACTGAGCAGCCTGTCCTGAGCCTTGCCGAAGGAAAGTTGAAGTGTAGTTTTTCCCCGCCTGCCTGGTGTTTATCCCGCCAAAGGTGGGACCTTATCAGGCGCATTAAGGAACGCTTCGATTAACAGCCAACACACATTGCAACATCCCGCCTTTTGCGGGACAAACCCTCACAAGACATCTTCTAATCTAATGGTTTGCAAAAGAGTTGCAATCTTGCAAGCACTCCCATGCAGTTTGTAAATTATGAAATAATAGTTTTGAATTTAGAGGAAAACATTTTATTTTTAATTTTCCTTAGAAATTAAGATATAACAACAATTGATGTTTTGGTATTGAATTTGGATGTAAAGCACAATTGTTTTTATAGATATGTTAAGGTACAAGGCGTTTTAAATTCCTGAAAAGGTTTATCATTTTTTTAATATTGAAATATTACTTGTTGTAACTCGATAATTAATTTCGGATAGAAAGTTCAGTAATGCTCGATGAAATTGATTTAGTTTTTCCCAGCCCGCCTTGCGCCCTTCGGGACGCATTAAGGAACGCTCCGATTAACAGCACACACACATTGCAGCACATTTGCAAACCCGCACGAGCCATCACCTCATCCAATGGTTTGCAAAAGAGCTGCAATTTTGCCACCGCTTCCGTACTATTGGCAAAAAAAAAGTTCTAATTAGTTCTGTTTTCCAAATATGAGAATAATAAAAAATTAAGTGATATGGAAAAATCAAAACGGATTAAACTTTGGAGATTAAATGTTGTGGTACTTTATTACGACCAAATGAGTTCAAACTGTTATCGGTTTGATATTTTGCAATTATTAAAACATCTTTCATCAATTTACAGACTTGATTATGCGATATCTAAATCGCATAACTTTCCTTCCGTACCAGATGCTGACAAAAGTATTGCAGACCTTGTATATTTTCGTTCAAATGAGAATACTCGGGTTGATGCGAAAGAGTTGCGTTCAGTAATTGGTTGTATTTTTCATAGAGTACCTTCACAGTTTAATGAAGGAGTTGAAGTCTTCACTCAACTTTATAAGTTCTTACCTGAATATCCATTCCCGAATGATTTTTATAGGCCACTGGAATATCCATACGTAGAGTTTCATAAGGGTTCCAAAAAAACTCTATACATTTACTCTGATGAAGTAATGAAAGTGATTGAAGAGGAACAAGATTATCCTCTAAATTGAATGTTTGTTTCATAATGAATTTTGCTTTTAGATTAATAAAAAATTGGTTACAATAATAACTCATAAGCAATTACGGGAATTTTAGTGTTATTAAATTTTTATTATAAAAAAATTAGTACTGTAAGCTGATTTTTTCAAATATGAACGTATTTATTAGAAATAAAAAATTATGAAAGAAATAAAAATTGGTGAAAAAGTCAGACTAGCGATTGATTCCGAATCAACTTACGAGATTATCGAAATAAACCCATTCGAAACAAAAGGGATAACCATTAGAAGATTTGGAGATGGCATGATGGTTTCGGTTAATCTATCTGAAATAATTGCAATTACAGATATAAAAGCTATTGATTAATTTTTTAACTTTAATAAAGTATAGATGACAACTTATATTATTACAATAAATTGCCCTAATTATAGGAGCAAAGATGTATCAATAAAGGCGGATTCTGAGGATGAAGCAAAAATGAAAGTTAACAACCAATACCCAAATTGCGAAATATTAAAAGTAAGGTTATTATTATTAGACTAATAATTTGAAATCAATGACAACAAAGATTTTATAAATTAATAAAAAAAAACTATGAAATTCACTGCATCAAGATTATCTGAAGGGAATAAAGTATTTCCAGCAGAAATTCATATTGAAGAAAATGGACTTAATGTTAAAATTCCAGGATTTTTTAAAGGTCAATCGACTTTTCTTCCTTATTCAGCTATTTCCAGTGTATCGGTTGATACACCTTTAGTCGGATACTCAACTATTCATTTTGAAGCACAGGGAACGTATATATCTGTTCATGGTTTTACTAAAAATGAAGTTAAACAAATAAAAGAATCTATCAACTCAGGTAAAAGTAAAGGATCAGTTTCAACATTCAGTAGTGCTCAAAATTCTCCAACTCCTAATAATCAAAAAAATAGTAACGATGAATTATTGCGGATTAATCAAATTGAACAACGAGAACAAGAAGAAAAAATTAGAGTTGAAAATAAAGTTGAAGAAATCGCTGAAATCAATATTTCTGGAACTGCCGATGAAATTTCACAACAGTTAAATAAACTTTTTAGCATTGCAAGTTCAAAGCCAGACAAAAAGATAAAAAATGCAATTATTGAAAAAATTGAATACGGATTAATGAAATTGCGCTCATTTGGCTCTAATACTGAAGCCGATTTTTTTGAAAAGAAACTTGTACCTTTGAAGAAAAAAGGATTGTATGATTTTATACCTCAAAAAGTATTTATCCTTATTATTCTTTTTTGTGTTGCTATGTTATTATTATTAATCTCAACATTTTTTAAATAATTAATAGCCAACATGCAAAAGCAAGTTTATTATAGCCGATCCCTTTAACTAACCCCTAATTTTCATATACTTGCTTTTTCCACGGCGCTCTTTATTACTTATTTTTTTGAAATTTAATGACATGGAAATAAAAGGCAATACATATTATTTTTCAAAAACGGAAAAGAATAAAATCAAAAAGCTTATTGATAAGAAATTTGGAAAAATTTCTACAACAAAAGATTATAGAAAAATTTATGATGATTATGACCCAGCTCTTGTAGCAGCAATACATCAAGTATCAGAAAAAATTAGTGGTTCTTCTCTCGAACGTTTAGCTGGATTAACTGGTTCGGAAAACAAAGGAGTTAGAAAAAGCACTCTTGAAATTGTGGTTAGATACTTGGATTTTCAAAATATAGAGCAATTTTTAAAGCATTTGGAATATTCTTTATTACATCCTGATTCTTCAAATCAAACATTCGATTTTAATTCTGTTTTCAAAAATCATCTTATTGAAATTAAATTTGGTGATAATAAAGTATTAACATCAAGATTTTTTAGTGTAAATAAGTTTGAAATTCTTAATTCAAGTAATTCGAAGATTATTGCTGGTGATATAGTGGAGTTGTCACAACTTGAAGTTGGTGAAGAATTGATCTGTCGCAATATTTCAAGAGTTAAAAACAGAAGAACAGTTATACTTGGAACTTATAATTCTGGACAGAACAATAAGGTCTCGCAAATATCTTTTGTAAAATGATAATACAGCAAGAAAACTAAAATGAACAAAAAGAACATGCATATAATTTGAACATATTGTTACTTTGGCTCATGAATAATTAATATTTTGAGCTATGAGAATAAATGAATTTATAAATCAGGAATTAAAAAACATAGCCAGTCAGGAATTAAAAAATCTTGTCAGGTTTGAAGAAGAAAAAGAACTTATAAGAGTTCTGAATTCTATCTCACTTGAAGATGAATTAGGTAATATTGAAGAATATATATCGGTCATAAAAAGTAGCTCAATACTAAATCATCTGAAAAATTTCAATTTTATTCTTGACATTCTTTTAAAAGTTTATGATTTTGAATTTTGCGAAGATTCTTTTAAAGAGATTGAGCAAAATATGAAAAACAATCCTAAAATTAGGATTTATCCGTTATTATGGATTTATTACAAAGTAAATTTTTTTAGAAATGACGAATATTTAGATAGTGAATTTGCCGACTTTCTAAAAAACATATTTATTGAGTACGATTATCTGATAAATCTTGACGACTTCCTATATGAAACAAATGTACTGATCATAAAACCATCATGGGAAAAATGGATGAAAGAGATTTTTGCCAATGTATTCGAATTGGCTTCTAAAAAGTATCCAAATAAATATGCTTTTAAAAGTATTCTTGCTAAAATTTATTTCCAAAATGAAGAATATCTGCTTTCACTTTCACATTTGGCTCCTATAATACAGTTCGTTAATAGTGTCCCCGAAAATAAAAAAGATAAAACCATTATTGATTTTGAGTTTCCGTATATTGAATATCTTGATGCTATTCAGTTGGCTGGCATCATTCATCACAAATTGGGTGAACAAAATAAAGCGATGTATTATGTAAACTATGTCTTAAATAACCTGCCAATAATTAATTTTAATAAAGGAGAGGAAGAAGAAGTATCAATGTACATAGATTCATTTTTTATTCGCATGCATAGTAATGCTCAAAAAAACAAAAATGAAAAAGTATTGCAAGATTATGAAAAAGTAAAAGGATACTTAAGTTGTGGTGATTGGGAAAATAAATACACTGATGTTATTAATTATATCAATAATAGAAAAGTCGCATAAAATATACTAATATGGCAAAATGGATTGACAAATTATTTGGATTAGATACTTGGGAAGAATCAGAGGAATCTAAAAAAGAACAAGATGCAATCCTTGATGAGTTTGATAGGAAGTTTGACAGATTACGCTCCAATATTCAAAATGGCAATGTTGAAGATGATTCTCCAAATGTAAAGGATGATGATAATGAAGAAGAAGATGCTGATTCCTTTAATAATGATTTCGACGAAGATATAGAAATAGAAGACGAATCTGATGATTCTAATGAAGATGATAATAGTGACGATGATATTCTTAGCGCAAGTGAGCTTAAAGAAAAGCTTGAACGCATACAAATTCAACTTGATAAATTAAAGCAACAATATGATGCAGCGAGGTCTGATAGTAAAAGGATAGAAATTGCTTCAAAAATGAAGGAGTTGGGTGATCAAATTAATATTTATAGATAATTATAATTTAAAGGGGAAGCCGAAAACCTTTAAAAGAGTAAGCTTTATTAAATACATTGTAATATGGCTAATAAATGTGATTGGTGTGGTGCAGATACCACAAAACATCAAGTGAATGATAATGTTTTTTCTATGAAAAAATTTTGTAGTGAAAAATGCAAATCTGAATACAAAAAAAGTAAAGGGAAATAAACTTTCTATTTCTGGTTTCCTCTTATCGCAAAATAGAGGAAACCAGTTTTGAATACATTTAAATTCACAATTTTAAACCAATTAAATTTTAATTTATGCAAGTAAAAGATTTTTTAAAGCCGAAATCAGACGATGAAATATATAAAGGATTGGTTTCATCAGAACCTAATGACGAGTTATTTTATAAAACACTTAAGTTAAAAAAACTACATCTTTTAAAGAGATTAATAGCTGATTCTAGCGTTGATAAAATAAAAAGAAATTTATGGCAACAATTTTTAAATGAATTAAGTAGCCTTAAGCAATACATTAACGATAGTCTCGTCTAATTATACATTCCAGTTTATGAAATCCTTATTCATCATATTGTTTTATTTTGCATGTTTTGCTTTGTCAAAGGCACAATATTCAGAAGAAACAAACAAAATGCTTGGAATTGAGCCAAGAGAACCTGAACCTAAAGGAGCGCCATATCATTCAATAAAATCAGTTTTTGATTCCATTAAGTATTATATTGCATATTTCGGCGAGAATCAATATGGCGATAAAAAACATGCCGAACCCAATATCAGTTTTTTATTTAATAAATTATTAATTCTTACTACCTATCCATCAAATGACCCTAAATCACGTTTGCGTGTAATTGGAGAAATTGACAATGTGACTGATAAAAAAAATATATATCGCAGGTTACAATGTATTGACAATTCGGGAAACTATGTTGTATTAGCCGTTTGTTATGAATTAAAGACAAAAGTAGATATCATTATTATTGTTTACTCAAACACAACTTATTACTATGAAGTAAATAAAAACAATATTCCTAAGTCAGCTATTGATATTATTAATAATCCGGAAATAAGGGCAAATTTCCTTGATTCAATTGATTTGCCAAATAATGAAAATGAAATATCTAAAAATTTCTTTAGTCAGTTTGGTCCTGTTGAGAAGGTTGTTAAAGTATTATGTAATGAATAGTGCACATCTAAAAAGTAAAAATCAACTTAAGAAATTATCTAAGAATTATAAACTCAAACTAACCGAATTCAACTCCCGGCAAAATCAAATTGTCGTTCAGTTCAATTTAAAGAAAAGTGATCGGCAACAAATATTTTATGGAATGATTGAGCCTTCTGATCTCTCTATGAAAAAGTATACTGATATTCTAAATGCCGATACACAATTAAACAAACTTAATGCTGAAATCAAAGAATTATACTTAACAGGTAATATTATGATAATTGAATCTATAAATGATATTGGTATTACTATTTCAGGTTATGACTTAGATTCATTTATTAAATCTCCTAGCGATAATTTCGAAGAAATTGACAATCTTATAAAAAGTTTAGGTGGCTATAAGCATATACATATAATTGGAGAAAAAATAGCACTTGAGATTCCAGCACGTCATTACTTAAAAAAACACCCGAAACTTACTAGATTAGTAGATTTTTGGATTAAACAACTTGAAATATTTGCTAAAGAATAGAAAATTCAAGTCCCTGCTTTGTGGATAGTCTACTGCTTTATTTTCCGGTTTTTTATTTTCCAAATAAACCCGAGTCTATCCAATAACTTGAAATATTCTGGTTTTAGTTCGCCATACTTTTGCTTTTTTCGTTGGATCGCCACCCACGCAGCAAAAGATGGATTTTCTTTCCACAGTTGAGGAACTCTGCAATGATTAAATCTTTCTTTAAACTCTTTCAGTTCCTCAAAACGTATTTGCCAAGGCGTATTCCTTACTCCCCAGTAAAAATTAAGATTATTTAGTTTCTCTATTTTTTCAGGTGTTAATCGGGCAAGTTTATTTTTATAATCGCCTCTTTGTTTACCTACCCATTCGGCTAACGACTCAGAAGGCCCTGAACCTTTAGGAACTTTGCAATGACCATGTTTGCGGCGGTATTTTTTTAGTTCCTTATATTTCTGTTGCCACCAATATTCGGGAAGATCAAAGATAAACCCGATACGTTTTAATTTATCATAACGTTCGGGACTTAGATATTCCCGGTAAGCCCTTTGATGGATTACCCAACCGCCCAATGATTTATTTTTGTTCCAATATTGAGGCACATTACAATGCCCGAAACGCTTACGGTATAAAAGTAATTCGCTATACCTTGCATCCCAGTTAATGTCAAATTTTGTAATGATCTTCCTTTTTATGTTTTTCCTTTTATCCGGTTTGACAAGCATTGTAAATTAATTTGCAGTTCAATTTTACATTGTAAATTTACGAAAGTAAATTAGTGAAGTGTCACCGATATTTAACAAAAAAATAAAACCCCGCTTTCGCAGGGTTCATTTTTCATTTCTTAGGCTTGCTTCATCTTATCAATTAACTGTGTTTTATCCCTGCTCCCCTGTGAGCTTCCCCTGTGAAATTGAATTATCATTGTAGCCAGTGCAGTTACACCGGAATAAATACCAAGCACACCGCTCATGTCAATTTGTTTGCCATCAAGAGTAGTTTGAATTATCCCAATCCATCTCAATACGATGTATGTAGTTAACGAACCCCATACCAGCAGGATAAATACATCATAAACATAAGCCATATTTTTTGCTGCCCATGAAGCGGTTGTAGATTCCTGTATCTTTTCATTCATTTCTCTTGCGCCCTGTTTGTCCTTTAGATACATTTCCTGTTCTTCCTTGGATAATCTTGCCATATCCTCCTGAAATTGAAGTTCGGCTTTTTTCATTTCATTATCCAATTGAATTTTTTCACCTTTGGTAGTAACTACCTTGCCCAGCAAACCCGATACTGAATCCACAAGGTTTGATGCGCCGCTGCTGAATATATCTGTTATCCAACTCATATTATAATATTTTTAAAGTTTCTAAAAATCACCTAAAGCCCGTCGCACCCATCCATATAAATATTTCTGGCTCGCCGGTCTTTTTTTAATAATACTTATATACCGTGCTATTTTTGCAACAGTAAAAGATGCAAGGAAATGTTCAGGCTCGAATTTATTAATACTTGCAATAGAAGCCGGGCCAATTACAGCGTCCTGAATAGCACCCACAACCATTTGTGCCAGCATTGCACTTGTAGCAACCCCGGCATTAACAGCAAAATCAAAAATTGAATCAGCTACATTCTGGTTAGTCAGATCATCGCCCCGGATTGTGTCCCAGTAATTAGTTTTGTAAAACGTTTTAATCAATTCCTGTAATGGGCTATTATTATCCAGATTCGCCGGAAAACCAGATTGCTTTTTTAATAAATCAATTGTAGTCCAGCCATCCCAACCGCCATTCATATTTCGGGCAACACCCTTATAAGTTTCACCCCCGGGATCGTCCTTATCAAAAACGTACCCGCCTTCATTATTCAGCGTTTTCTGTAACGCAATATTTATATCAGCCATAATTTTTTTTGTTTTAAATTTTGAATAGTAAAAAAAGAAAACATAGCAGGTCGCTATGCTTTCTTTTAATTTGTAATTATGCTCTCTCCATTTCCACAACCAAATCACACAACTCACCATTCGTTACACTAACGGTTACTACCTTATCTTTGTAACCCGGTTTAGTAACGGTTACGCTGTAAGTCCCTTCTGGCATGCTTTTAATATTAAAGTTGCCTTTTGCTGCCGTTTTTTTAACGATTGTTCCATTACCATCCTGACTTGAACCTGCCATTGCAGTTTTAAGTGTTTCCCCGTTATGGTTAAAAGTAAATGTAGCATTCGTAACAGGTTCACCGTTTTGTGTTTCAATTGCTGAACCCCTCAATGCCAGTGAACCAATACCTGTTTCAACAATTCTACGGGCATTTTTATAGCCATTATAAAAATTCACCTGAGTTAATCGAACAATTTCAGCAAGTGAATCAATTTTAAGTAGATTGCTGTCTACAGTGTCCAATAAAACTGCAAGCTGCGCAGTCGCTTGTTTTTTGTCATTAATCCCTAATCGTGGTTTAGGAATAGCAGCATTGTAATTTGTAATTGCTGTTTGCAAACTGGTAAGAATTGCAGCCGTTATCCCATACGTAGCCAACGCAGCTAAATTCGTATTTGCCCTGTCATAAATAACCTGGCTCTTGTCTTTCAGGATTGTGTCAGCGCTTTTCTTTAAATCGGTTTCCGAATATTTTACTTCATTCAATAACACGGTGTTATTGACATAGAGTGCATAGGCTACCACCTTTCGTGATACATCCATTGCCTGAGAAATGAGCGTGGTTTTTAACTGGTTTTTGTTAGCAGCGATACCAGTCTTGTCAAACTCCTGCTGCTCCCGGATTGTTTGAATGGAAGTGATTCCGTTTTGCACCGCTGTAAAATCCCCTGCATAATTAGGTAATGTTGCAGTAATTGTTGCATTAGCCGTCAGAAAATCACGTACGGCCATAAACATGCTAAGACGAATTACTTGTTCTGATGTCATAATAATTAAGTTTTAAGGTTAAAAAATAATTTGAATAATTAAATCAATGGGTTTTAATTGACTCTGAGTTTTAAAACATAAAAAGAAATTACAATTTTAATGCCAAATAGTTATGGCGTTATAAAATTTCCTTTATTCCGAGATTCGGGTGATTATTTCCGAGAATGGACCTTGCTTCCGAAGATTCGACTTCTTTATTCCGAATATTGAACTTCTCACCTCCGAGATTCGACTTCTTTGTTCCGAGATTGATATTCTCGCTTCCGGATTGAATTTCTTTCCTCCGAGATTGATATTCTTGTTGCGGGATTATTTTTCTGTTTAACGTA
>CAWKPE010000009.1:0-8050 GCA_963851385.1 uncultured Bacteroidota bacterium
CTTTGCAATCTGACTATTATTTTGAATATCTAAAATATTTCAAAACAAATACATATTAGCAAAAAACTATATGCCGATTAATATTTATTTACTTTAATGACAAAGTAAATAATGATAAATATGTCAATAAACCACAAGCGATGCAAAGGAATAAGAAAATTTTCGAATTTAACTATTTGACCAGGAAATAATAAATTCTGTTACACTATTATTTTTGGCAAGGGATTTTGTCAAATCAATTTTTACATTTTTACAACCCGACATTTCTAGTGCCCGCTCCCATCCATCCAACAATGTCATATTCTAGAATCTCATCAGGATCAGGGAATTTAGTTATATGCAGAACTAATCCGTTTTTTGTAGCATTCATAACTACAATTTCGGAAGGTTGAAAATAGGTAGTAAATATTCGGCCAGCCTTTTCTATAATATATTTGGGCGAGCCAAACTGAATAAAAAACTTGTAAATGCCATTTAAAGCTGATTCAGCATGGAAACGACCCATAAGCTTGGCAGTTTTTTCATCATCTCCGTTATAATATACTTTACTAATTGTTTTCATTGGTAAAACCAAACCATCCTGCATAGGATACCAGTTATTCGTAAAAATAATACCTTTCATAATATTTTTCGAACTTTCAGGAAGGGCATCCAACCATTCATTTTGTCGAAGCGGAAAATGTTTTTTTACAAATTCCGGGATCGACTTTAATGCAGCGCCTTTTATTTCCATTGCGGAATTTGATTTAACCCATATTTAAAAGTAAGCTTTTTGCAAATTTTTTCATATGAATTCGTCCATTTTTAATTCTATAAAATACGTTAATATTTATTTATTATTAACTATTTAATTATGCATTCAAATAATTAAGTTTGTAAGTTTTTGAAGCAAAATTTAATAATATAAAAAAGTGAAGATTAAAAATATAATTAAGAATTATTTCTATTGTATTTTGTTTGTTTTGGCTATTGGATTATTAACTTATCAATGTGCTAGCGTTGGTACAATATCGGGAGGTCCAAAAGATTTAGATCCTCCAAAAATGGTCAGCAGTTCCCCAAAAATGTATGCTACTAATTTTAAAAATAAGGAAATACGAATAGATTTTAATAAATATATTCAACTTAAGGATGTAAATCAACAATTAAATGTTTCTCCACCATTAAAGAAAAAACCTTTAGTTTGGATTAAAAATAAGTCACTAATAATTCAGTATAAGGACACTTTAAAAGAAAATACGACTTATACATTTAATTTCGGTAATAGTATCTCTGATTTAAATGAAGGTAATATTTACAACAATTTCGAATTTGTTATTTCAACTGGAAACTATGTAGATTCTTTGGGAGTAAGAGGTCAAATTGTTGATGCTTTCGATTTAAAACCAGAAAAGGAATCTGTTTTAGCAATGTTATATAGTAATTTGTCTGATTCTGCACCCTATAAAGAAGTACCTGAATTTACGAGTCGCACTGATAAGGATGGATATTTTTATATTAATAATGTTAAGCCGGGAACTTACAGGTTGTATGCGCTAAAAGATAAAAATTTCAATTATAAATATGATCCGTTTACAGAAGCAATTGCTTTCAAAGATTCAAATGTTATACTTGACAGTTCCAAAATATCAAATTTGAAAGAAAAAAATTTATTTTTTCCATCGGACACTTTACACTTTTACAGTATAAAAGATACAATTCGTAAAAAGCATATTTTAGACAGCATTGCTACAAAAAGATCACGAAACAGCATTTATTCAGAGTTATTATTATTTTATGAAAAAGATAAACGGCAATATTTAAAAGATTTTAGCAGAAAATATAAACGAAGATTTGATATTCGTTTCAGCAAACCTCTTAGAAATGACAGTATAATTATTAAACCATTGTATTTTGGCGTTACTAATTGGTATTTACTGGAAAAATATAAAAATCATGATTCATTGACAATATGGTTGACAGATACAAATTTGATTAAAGTGGATACACTTAAAACAGTTGTTCAATATTGGGGTAATAGCAAAAAAGGTGATTTAATATGGAAATCCGATACTTTGAACTTCAAATTTACAGGATTAGAAAAAACCGAAAAAAAATCTAAAAAACAAAAACCTCAAACAGCGAAGGTTACAACTAATGCAACAGGAACAGTTGATTTAAACTCAGAACCTTATATTGAATCAGAATTTCCATTATCAAAAATTAATACAAATAAATTTCAATTGTTTCAAAAGGTTGATACTATTGAATTTCCTTCGAAATTTTCAATTGTTGCAGATAGTATATCACCTAAAAGGGTAAATATCATGAGCAGTTGGATTGAACAAACAAATTATAAATTAATGATATTTCCTGGTGCCCTTGAAAATATTTATGGCATTCAGTACGATACAATAATAAGTTCATTTACAACTCAAAAACTTGAATACTATGGAAAACTAACTATAAACCTTTCAGGAATAAAAATGCCGATGATTGTTCAACTTCTCGATAAAGATAATGTAGTTGTTGAAAAATATGCCACATCAGATGGGGCAATAATTTTTGATTATTTACAACCCAAATCATATACCATTAAGGTAATATTTGATGAAAATGGAGATAGAATTTGGAATACAGGAAATTTAATAAAGAAAAAACAGCCCGAAAAAGTACTATTTTACAAAGATGAAGTTAAAATTCGCTCGAATTGGGATGTTACTATTGCCTGGGAATTAAAATAATTTTTATGCATTCTAATAATCATCATCATCATAAAGATATAAAGACGGAAAATCTTCTTATAGCCATTCTATTAAATTTTACAATAACAATAGTAGAAATTGGTGGAGGTATTTTTTCAAATAGTTACGCTTTATTATCTGATGCAATGCATAATTTTGGAGATACCGTAGCTATTTTTCTTGCTTTTTTTTCAAATAAAATAAGTAAACGAACACCTACATTAAGTAAAACATTTGGATTTAAGAGAATTGAAATTCTTGTTGCTTTAATTAATGGAGTTGCACTTGTTATTATTTGTTCTTTTCTTTTTTATGGAGCTATTGTAAGATTAAAACACCCTGCTCGCATAAATGGTGCAATGATGGTAGTAGTTGCTATTATAGCGCTATTAGCAAATTTTATTGCAATGACTCTGCTTAAAAAGGACAGAGAAAAAAACCTTAATATTAAAGCAGCTTATTTGCATTTATTGGCAGATACACTTTCGTCTGCAGCAGTTATAGTATGTGGGATATTGATAGTTTTTTTTAAAAACAAAATTTACTGGCTTGACCCGGTTATTACATTTATAATTAGTATTTACATATTAAAGGAAGCATGGTTCATTTTGAAGCAAGCGTATTTAATATTAATTCAGGCAGCACCTAATGATCTTGATATAAATAAAGTAAAATCAGTTATTGAAGCTTTTGCGGGAATTGAAAATATTCACCATATTCATGCCTGGAAACTAAATGATACGCAAATTCACTTTGAATGTCATATAGATCTTAATAAAGACTATAAAATAAGTGAAACTGAAGAAATATTATTTAAGATAAAACAATTGCTTAAAGACGATTTTAATATTATTCATACTACAATACAATTTGAATACAATTATTGTGATGACAAATCAATTATAAAAAAGCACTAAAATTCACGAAATCCAATAATTTTTCTGACCTCCTTCAAAGTCTTTGATGCACTTTCGCGTGCTTTATCCCGTCCACTATTAACTACTTTTTTTAAATATTCCTTATTTGATATGTAATCCTGTATTCTTTGCCTGATGGGACCAAGAACTTTGTTAATATCCTGTGCAAGTTGTTTTTTCATGTCGCCGTAACGAATTTCACAGCTATTATATTTATCATGAAAATGTTTTATTACATCTGGTTTTGAAACTACTTCCATTATAGTAAAAAGATTTTTTACAGGTTCTGACATTTTTTGGTGCGAATGTGTAGGGGCTATATCTGTTATAGCTCGCATTAATTTCTTTTCGACAGTTTTTGCATCATCCGACAAATAAATGCCATTACCTTCTGATTTGCCCATTTTACCTGAGCCATCTAACCCGGGAATTTTAATAAGGTTTTCACCAAAATTGAACGCAGTCGGAAGAGGGAAAAAATCTATGCCATATAGGTTGTTAAAACGTCCGGCAAAATTTCGTGCCATTTCCAAATGTTGTTCTTGATCTTTACCAACAGGAACTTTATTTGCTTTATGAATGATAATATCGGCGGCCATCAGAACAGGATAAGTCAGTAAGCCGGCATTAATATTATCAGTTTGCTGACGCGCTTTTTCCTTAAAAGTCGTTGTTCGTTCCAACTCGCCTTTATATGCAAGCATATTAAGTATTAAATACAATTCTGAAATTTCAGGTATATCACTTTGAATATATACAGTAGCTATTTCAGGATCAATACCTGCAGCGAGATATTCACAAAGAACCTGTTTAACACTGGCCATCCAATCATCAGGTTTGGGATGTGTTGTTAATGAATGCAAATCAGCTATAAAAAAGAAACACTTATAATCATGTTGCATTTTAACAAAATTGCGAACAGCGCCATAGTAATTACCTAAATGCAGGTTACCTGTTGAACGAATACCACTTAAAACAATTTCCATAGATTTATTTTCGTTGAATGTACAAATCTAAAAAATAAAAAATCACCTGCTAACTACAATTAATTTTTTCATGGGGATTATTTCGGTAATTTTGCAGAATTATTTTTGTAAAAATAAATGAATTATAAATTTCGGGAATTAATTTAACAATCCATTAATATGGAATCTACCAGGTTACAAAAAGTTTCAAGGCTCATACAAAAAGAAATAGGAATTATGTTTCAACGCGAGAGTCATACTATTTGTAATGGTAAAATGGTTACTGTAACTGCAGTCCGCGTAAGTCCCGATTTGGGCATAGCTAAGGTGTACATTAGTATATTTCCATCAGAAAATACTAAAGAAACACTATTTCATATTAAAAATAGCACTAAAACAATCCGTCATAACATTGGTTTGAACATGAAAAATCAATTGCGAATATTGCCTGAATTGGAGTTTTTTATTGATGACAGTCTTGACTATATTGAGAAGATTGAGAAATTAATAAAACCTCGTAAAACTCCTTAAATTGATAATAAATTGTATTTAACCGAACTTTCCAAAAGTAAAAATTTAGATTATGCAATACGAACCAATTAAAAGAAGCCTTGGACTAGTATTTAATGACAAACCATTTTTCAGGATATTTTTTTACAAACTTCTCGACATTCTGTTATTGCGGGCATGGTATGTCAAAAAGGAGCTTAAATTAATGAAAAGACAAATTGGAAATAATATTTCGATTCTCGATGCAGGATCTGGATTTGGACAATATTCTTACTTTTTATCTACTTTTTCAAAAGGATTTAAGATTACAGGCATTGATATTGAAGAAGAACAAATAGAGGATTGTAATAAATTTTTCAATAAAATTGGATATGCTGACAGAATAAAGTTCAATAAAGCGGACATGACTCAATTTGTGAAACCTGACGAATATAATCTCGTTATTTCAATTGATGTAATGGAACATATAATCGACGATATTCAGGTATTTAAAAATTTTTATCAATCATTGAAATCCGGAGGTATTTTACTAATTTCTACACCTTCAGACCAAGGAGGATCTGATGTACACGATGATGAAGAGAAATCATTTATAGCTGAACATGTACGCGATGGTTACAGTATTAGCGATATTCAAAAGAAACTTGAAACTGCAGGATTTTTAAATATTGAAACAAAATATAGTTATGGAATTCCTGGTCAAATATCCTGGAAAATGTCAATGAAATTTCCAATAACAATATTGAATATTAGCAAATTATTTTTCATTATCCTTCCTTTCTATTATCTGATTACTTTTCCATTTTGTCTGTTACTAAACTACCTTGATCTTATAAAGTTACATAAAAGTGGCACTGGATTAATTGTAAAAGCTATTAAATAGAGCAAGAATTCTAAGGAATTAAATCTATTACAAATTAAAAATAAAATAAAATGTTTCTAAACTCTTATAAATTTCCGTTTTTTGTAACACGAAGATATCTGAAAGCCAAAAAATCTCATTCTGCTATTAATATTATTTCATTAATATCTTTATTCGGTGTAGCGGTAGGAACAATGGCTCTTGTTGTAGTTTTGTCTGTTTTTAATGGATTTGACGATCTTATTAAATCACTTTTCAATTCTTTTGATCCGGATATCAAAATATCAATAATTGAAGGGAAATCATTTGTTCCTGATTCTGTAAAATATGTTCAAATTAAAGCAATACCTTCAATTGCTGAGATTGCTGAAGTTGTTGAGGAAAATGCATTGATTCAATATGGAGAGAAGCAATATATAGCAACAATTAAAGGAGTTACTAATAATTTTGACATTGTATCAGGCATAGATAAAAAAATTTCTGAGGGTAAATTTTTGCTTAACAATGGGAAAGTTCCTTATGCTGTAATCGGACAAGGTGTAGCATATTATCTTTCCGTTGGACTCAATCAAGAAAATCCACTTTTAATTTATGTTCCTCGTAAAACTGCCGAAGTGTCCTATATTCCTGAAGAGGCATTCAATAAAAAGTCCATTATGCCTTCGGGGATTTTTTCCATTGAACAGGATTTTGATGCAAAATATGTACTTGTTCCTATTAGTTTTGCCAGGGATATTCTTGAATACAACAATGAAGTTACAGCTCTTGAAATTAAAGTAAAATCAGGTGAGGATATAGAAAAAACTCAAAAGAAAATTCATAAAATCTTAGGTTCACAATTTTCAGTAAAAAATCGCTATCAGCAGCAGGAAATATTTTATAAAATAATGACCAGCGAGAAATGGGCAATATTTTTCATTTTGACATTTATATTAATAGTAGCTTCATTGAATATTATAGGCTCTCTGACTATGTTAATTTTAGATAAGAAAAAAGACATTAGTACTTTAAATCATCTGGGGGCAGATTGGAAATCAATACGTAAAATATTTTTATTAAATGGATGGATAAACTCGCTAATTGGTGCATTCACGGGAATAATATTGGGAATAATAATCTGCTGGATACAAACCCGATATGGTATTGTAAAACTTCAAGGCAGTGGAACTTTTGTAATTGATGTATATCCGGTAAAAATATTAATAAATGATATTATATTGGTTCTGATTACAGTATCATTTATAGGATTTATTACTTCCTGGATTCCTGTTAGGGTTATTTCGAAAAGATATTTTGAATAGGATCAAAATTATTTATAAATAAAATATATTATTTTAAGTAATCCGTTAGGAGCAATACCAATCCAAATTATTATCATTAATGAAATTGACAATACAATACTGCTTCCGACTGGTACTAAAACGGTTTCTTTGTTTTGAATTTCTGGTATAGGTTTAAATATTATAAAAACCACTTTCAAATAATAATACAAGCCGATTCCACTATTTATAATTAATATCCACAAAAGCAGCCATTGAGAGTTGGCAACACCGATAAGCAATATGTAAAATTTTGACATAAATCCAGCAGTCAAGGGCATGCCTGCTAACGAAAAAAACATAGTTACAAGAACTATTGCCAGCCATTTATTCTTAAAATATAGTCCTTTAAAATCATCAATATTGTCAATTTCTTTTCCTTCTTTAGAAAGTATTGTCATTACTGAAAAAGCTCCAATAGTTGTAATAAAATAAGCAGCAAGGTAAAAGATAGCCGAACGAATACCAATAGTTCCACCTATTACAATAGGAAATAAAAGATAACCTAAATGAGCAATAGATGAACATGCCAATAATCGTTTTAAACTATTTTGTCGTAAGGCTAGTAAATTCCCGGTAAACATTGAAAAAGCTGAAATAATAGTCAATACTATTACTAATGCTTTTCCTGATTGAAGATTTATATTTGCAAATAAGTATATTAATAAGGCAAAAGCTCCACCTTTAGAAAAAGAAGCCAGAAATGCAGTTACAGGTAATGGAGCTCCCTGGTAAACATCAGGAGTCCACATAT
>CAWKPE010000010.1:0-328121 GCA_963851385.1 uncultured Bacteroidota bacterium
CAGGATCATATTTTAATTTTCTTGGTACAACTTTTAATATTTCAAAATGTAAATGGTCAAATAGCCAGCCATATTTATTGAGTTCAGATTTATTCATAAATCTTGCAATTGGTTTCTCTGATTTAACATGATCGCCAACTTTAACTATTATTCCGGCAATATGTTCATAAACGGTCCAAAAAGTACAGCCAACAGTTTGATGATGTTCAATAATAATTTGGGCAAAAGGTCCATCATTTCTGATGCTTATAACTTTCCCCGGACATATAGTAAAAACAGGTTCATTAATATAATTTGATGAAGGGCGTTTTATATCAATTCCTGTGTGAAGATGCTCCGGAACTGAAGGCCTCGATTTTCTTCTCTCACCAAAATTTCCAATTTTGGTGAGAGAAATTAATTCAATCCTGCATCTATTTTTAATTAATACAGGGAGTTTAAATTTACAGTTAAGTCTATTTGTTTGTTTATTTAATGCAAAAAACGGAACTATTAAAAAAAGTACTAATGCAATTTTTAATTTAGTCATAATTGTATCAAATAATTATTTGGATGTATTATCTTTTTCTTTTAACCCATTACTTAAGAATTCTGAAGGTGTAATTCCGAATTGCTGTTTGAAGCAACGGTTAAAATATGAAATACTGTTAAAGCCAACCATATAGGATACTTCAGATATGTTATACTGATAAGCTGAAAGCAATTCAATTGCTTTTTTCAATCTTACAATGCGAATAAATTCGGTGGCTGATTGGTTTGTCAGCACCTTCAGTTTGATATGAAGGTTGCTTCTACTCATTCCAATTTGTTCTGCAAAATTCTCGGCTGTAAATTCGAAATTTGAAATATTTTTTTCGACTATTTCAATGGCTTTCTGCATAAATTTTTCATCCAATAAATTATGCGAGTAATTCTTAAGGTCAGTTTTTATTTCTTCAACAAATTTCTTTATTATTTTCTTTCGCATTTCTATCAGATTGAATATTCTTGCCTCCAATAGATTTAAATTAAATGGTTTAGTAACATAATCATCAGCACCTATTTCAAAACCTTCAATTTGATTATCGATAGTGTTCAAAACAGTAAGTATAATAATAGGTATATGACTTATTTTTATATCTGTCTTTATAGCTTTACATAACTCAATACCATTCATTAAGGGCATCATCACATCACTTATGACTAAATCGGGAAATTGACTGTAAACTATTTCGAGGCCTTTTTTGCCATTTGCTGCTTCAAATATGGTGTATTTGCTTTTCAGATTATCGAATAAAAAGCTTCGTAGTTCGTAGTTGTCCTCAACTATTAATATTTTGTATTTCTTTTTTGTACCAAGATGGTTCGCTACATTAACCGATGATTGCTCAAGTGTAGAAATTTCCTTAGTTTCATTTGTTATTGCAGGAATAGAATCAATGTTATCTTTTTTTGCCAATTCCTCATTTTTAAAATGATTCTTGCCTAAAGGCAAAAGAACACTAAATGTGCTGCCATATTTAGGTTTGCTTAGCACAAAAATGTAGCCTTGGTGCATTTCAATAAATTCTTTTGTTATTGACAACCCAATTCCAGAACTAGAAGGATTTGCTAGGGTTTCGGCATGTACCTGGTAGAATCGTGTAAATATTTTTTCCTGTAAATCTTCCGGAATACCTCTTCCCTGATCAACAACACTTATTTTTATGAAGCCTTCGGGGAATAAAGAAGAATCGATATTTAATATATCTGAGGAATCAGCTTTTGCTATTCTAATCTTTATGCTTTTTCCATCAGGTGTATATCTAAACGCATTTGACAATAAATTGTAAATTACTTTTTCAATTTTATCAATATCAAACCAAACAAAAAGTGAATCGAAAGAAGATTCTACAGTAAAATCGAATGAGTGATTTCGAGCATATTCCTGAAAACTAATTGCTATCTCATTGATAAAAGTTACAATTTCATTGCAAGTTACACTAAGTCTAATATTATCTGTGTCAATTTTTCTTAAATCCATGATTTGATTTATCAGTCTCGATAATCTTAAAGTATTACGATAAATTATATGATATAAATTATTTCTTTCTTCATTTAGCAGCGTTGCTCCTGATGTAATTAACTTTTCTAACGGAGAAATTATCAATGTTAATGGGGTTTTGAAATCATGTGAAACATTTACAAAGAATCTGATTTTAGCCTGGTTAATTTCTATTGCCTTTTCTTTCTCCATTCTTTCAACCAGCAGGTTATGCTTATAAACATTACGGGAATGCATATAACTATATATAAAATAAGCTAAAACAATCATTAAAAGAAAATATACTGTATATGCATAATAAGTGAGCCAAAATGGAGGTTTTACGACTATATTTAAAGAGTTTTCTGCAACAATTCCGCTTTCATTAGTTGCCTTTACATAAAATGTGTAATTGCCTGATGGAAGATTTGTATAACTGGCTACACGTTGATTTCTAATATTGTTCCATTGCCTGTCAAAATTTTCCAAGTAATAAGAATAATTATCTTTATTGGAATTGACAAAGTTGAGCGAGGCAAATTCTATAGCAATAAATGATTGATCGTGTTCAAGTGTTATTTTACTGGTTTTAGCAATTGAACTCGTAAGTACCGATTTTTGTTTTGGTGAAATTGACTGGTTATAAATGTAAAAATCAGTTAATACAAGAGGAACTTTATATTTACTATGTCTGGTTTTATCAGGATTAAAAAAAGTGAGACCTTCAGAGCCTCCAAAATAAAGTTTACCACTAGCATTTTTGAAACACGCATCAGGGCAAAATATTGTTGAAGCTAAGCCATCATCGATATTAAAATTAGTAGATTTTACGAATTCCGGCTCGAATCTTGCCAGTCCTTTATTAGTACTTAACCATAAATAACCACGGTTATCTTCAAGAATGCCATTAATTACATTGTTAGGTAAACCATCATCAACAGTATAAGTTGTAAACGTATTATTTTCGAAATTAAACAGATTTAAGCCAAATTCAGTGCCAATCCAAAAACGTTCTTTTGAGTCCTGATATAATGAAAAAATTACATCTGAGCTTATCGAACCCTTTTTATTATTATTTAAAAAAACAACATTTTTCCCTGTCAAAGGATTGTACATATTAAGTCCATAAAAGCAACCAATCCAGATATGTCCACTTTTATCTTCACAAATGACGCTACAAAAATCATCTGAAATCGAATTTGCTCCAGCCCTGATATGCTGAAATGTACTTGAACCCGGTTTAAATATATTGACTCCGCCACCGTTAGTTGCAATCCAAATGTTACCTTTAGAATCCTGATAAATATGGTTAATAATATTATTACTGAGACCGTCATTATTGCCAGGATTAAAAGAGAACGAATTATATTTATTCGTTTTGGGATCATAAACTACTATTCCTCCCAAATAAGTTCCCATCCAGATTTTTCCATCTCTATCTTCAAGTAGTGTCATTACCGACGCAGCTTGTTTTCCGCTTTTAGTTGCTATAGGTGGAATAAAATAGTTGAACTTATGGGTTTTAGCATCAAATTTGTTTATTCCTTTGCCATTTGTACCTATCCATATATTTCCAATCCGATCTTCAATTACAGATAAAACGTATCCATAATTTAAACTATTAAATTTATTTGGTACTCGTTTGAAATTCTCAAAATCAATAGTCTGAGATTTAATAATATTAATTCCATTTTCACCACTACCAATCCACAAATTGTGCTGAAAATCTTCGAAAAGACAATGAACAGAATTGTTGCTTAAACTATTATCGTCAAAATCATCATGAAAGTAATTAATAAAGGAACCGTCTTTACGGTTGAAAATGGAAAGACCTCCATTAGTAGCTATCCATAAATTATTATGAGAATCTTCGGTAATTTTATTTACGCTAATATGCGGCAACCAATTTATTTTATCCGGATCGGATAAATATCGTATTAGATTGCCATTACTTTTTGAATACTTATACAAACCTTCATTTGATCCAATCCAGATAGTATGGTAATTATCTTCGTATATGCAAAATATTTTATTATATAAGAGAGTATTAATGTTACCATTTACACTTTCAATTCCTTTTAAAATATTTTTACGAATATCATATGTAAGCACTCCTAAATCATGCGTGCCAATCCAGTAAATACTATCCCGATCTTGAGAAATATACGTAATTTCACTATAATTTATTTTTGAAAATTTCTTATCTGGCAATAGAAATTTTTTGAAAACTTTGTCTTTACCGTTATAGATAAAAAGACCCCTGTCCGTTGCAATAAAAATTCTGTTATTAAAATCTTTGAATATTTTTCCTATTGAATATGTAATATTTTTTGCTGCAAAATATGATATGGGTATATGTTGAAATACTTCTTCAGTAGAATTATAAAAATCTATACCTTTATTAGTACCAACCCAAAAATTAGAACCATCGCAAAACAAATCGTTGATAGTATTACCAATAATAGTAGTAGAATCTGATGGTACGTGTGTATAGATTTTTATTTTTAATCCATCATATCGATTTAAACCGTCCTTTGTTCCAATCCATATAAAACCAATAGAATCCTGAGCAATAGACGTTATGCGTCCATTAGATAATCCGTTGGTAAGAGTTAAATGATCAAACCTGAGTTTTTGAGAAATAACTGGTATTGCAGCAAAACTCAAAAAAACGAATAAGAAAATTTTATATTCAATCTTTTTGATATAAGTATTTTTTTATAACATATAAAAGCAAAAGTAGTCAATTCTGTATAATACAATAAAGCTATTTAAAGAATTAGCCTGTCATTCCAGACAAGCAATTCAAAGTTATAAATAAGAATTATAATTATAAACTCACGAATTAGGGAAGTGGGAAATAAGCAAGGAATAATTGTAACATGGTAAAAGTGAATATTCTTATTATTCTCCAACTTGTACAGAATTATCTTCGAACCCGATAAAGAATTAATTTATTTATGCAAATTAAGAATTGGTATTTGGATAATTGAGTAATAAGATTAAGGTCATACTTTGATTCGCTTAGTATGACCTTAATCTTCAGTTAGCTTGAGCTCCAATAGCTATCGAAAGGTAATTTTTACTTTATGCAATGACATTGAACCTTTCCTTTCTCATCGCTTGAGCTTTATTAGTTTGAAAAAAATTAAGTTTTAAACGCTCTATTTATTTTATAATTTGAATGGTTTTAGACATTTGATTATTTTTTGATATAATCCTTAATAAATATGTACCAGATTTAATACTACTGATATCTAAATCTAAATCATTAGTATATTTAGATAACTGCACTATGTTCGTAAAAATTACTTTGCCTGAAATGTCTACAATAAACAATTTAACAGAACTAATATCACTGCTTTCCAAAGAAATTTTTAAATAATTTTTAGCAGGATTTGGATACACCTTTAAACTATTAATTTTATTGGCAAAGGCAATTTCAACCGGATATTGCAGGACTGTGAGAACAAATGTACTATTAGCTTGCTGTCCTGAAAGATCTTTTGCAATAACAGACATATGATATGTTCCCGTATCTTTAATGACTGGAATACCAGTAAGTATTCTCGTTGAGGTACTAAAAGTTAACCAGGATGGTAAGTTCGAACCATCAGAAAGTTTGCAGGTATAAGTCAATTTATCTCCCTGATCGATATCAGTAGCAGTTGCCAAAGGTACCGTCAAGCTGAACTGTTCAGCAACAATAGCTATTTGATCTGCGATTGGTGCTGAAATAGTAGGTGCATGATTTATGCCAACCGTAAGGTTAAATGAGCATGAATCAGATGCTCCAAATAAGTCCTTGACTTTAAGTTTTAAATTGTAGACTCCGATATCGCTATTGTCTGGTGTACCTGAAAGCATAAGGGTTGTATCACTAAAAGTCAACCAGGATGGCAAGCTTGAACCGTTTTCCATTTTAATTTCATAGGTCAATCTATCACCTAAATCTGGATCGGTAGCAGTTGAAGTAGGTATAGTTAAGCTAAACGGAATATATGCAATAGCTGTTTGGTCAGTAATTGATGTGACAATGGTGGGTGGTGAATTAGTACCTTTATCAGAGAATCCTTGTATCTCGTAAATAGAAAACCCCCAATTTTCGTCCGGTCTCCGTTTAATACAATTCAAACGCACGTACTTTGTATTCACCGAATCAAAAATTAGTTTATCGTATCCTCCATCGCCTCTTACTTCAGAATATACAGTCTGCCAATTTACACTATCTGTAGAAACATCAACAGAATATTTTTGTGCATATGCTGCTTCCCATTGAATCATCATTCTCTGGATAGGTCTTATTGTATCCATTTTGACCAAAAGCCATTGATTATCCAAACCTAATGTTGAAGCCCATCTTGTTGCGCGAGTATTATCATCAGCTTTGCATGGTAAATAATCATTACTTTGAACTGATGAAGAATAGATATTACGGAATTTGAAAATGTTAGCAGAAGTGCTGTCTATTAATGCGAAAATGAACGGTGCTATTACAGATTTACCTCCTGTATCAGTTGCTGTGATATTTATTGAAGCAATACCTGCACTATCAAGTTTGGGAACTACTTTTAACAAACCACCCGAGTTTATAAAATATGCATAAGCATTTGCACTGTCAACCTTATAAGTAAGTCCTGGCACATCCTCGTCATTGAAATAACGGGACAAGCTATCAATTGTAATAGTATCCGATGAGCCAAAATAAGCCATCCCTTCAGGCAATTTCATTTTTACAGTCGGTGTCATGTTAATTCCTGGTGTTACAATTACAACATGGGAATAGTCTAAATTTTCGATAGTTAGTAAAGCGGTGTCACAATCTGACAATGCTCCGTTTTTATCACCGCTGTTTGGTCCTCCAGGTTTGTTTCCATAGGTCCATGAAAGCGCTCCGGCATAACCTGTGTTATATAATTTCTCATAAGCTTGTACTGGAGTGTACTTTGTGCCATTTTTTTCAGTAATTCCTATTGCAGGAAATTCTCCAATAACAATTGGCTTATCTAAACCCCAATGTGAAGCAGGATAATAAAATGGCGATTCATTAATCGTAAAGTTTTGTGGATAATAATGTACCTGGTAAAAGTCAAGATAACCTGCTGTATCCTTACCCGCTGCAATTAGTTGTGCTTTGCTGTAATAGTTTTTATGTGTGCTGCCAACATCAGTACTTGCATTGAAACTCCAACTTCCATTTGAAACCTTTGCATTAGGGGCTTCACGGTGAATTGCTCCTGCAACCATGTTTATAAAACGTTGAATATATTTCATATCAACTTTTGTCGGAGTCCATCCAAATTGGGTTGACATTCCTTCAGGTTCATTAAAGACTTCCCAACATAATACTGCCGGATGGTTTTTCAATAGCTTTATCATTGGTATCAGTGCATTTCGAATGTATGCCACCGTATATAATGAATCCGTAAGCATAAGTTGATTTCTTGCAATAACATCTGCTGTTCTTGATGAATTAGCTGCCTGTAACATATCAAAGGACCACAGGCAAACACTTACAAGGATTCCATTTTCTATGGCAATGTCAAGTGCTGTTTTTAAAGTAGACAACTGGTTAGTTCCCCATCCTGAGACGGAATCATTGGTATAAACTGGATTGTTTGTACCATCTACATGAATCCACCATCGCGTACTATTTCCACCGGCAGCTCTAATTTGTTGCATAGCTGTTGTAAAATCAGCTTGATCAAAACCACTTCCCAGGTCATTTGCGAAATTGATCCAGGCCAGGTTAATTCCGTTTACATAAACATCTTGATTTGCCCGATGAAGATATACTGGCTGTGATGATAATTTCATCATTAATCCAAGTAATACCAGTATTAAAGTATATTTTTTCATCTTATTTATTTTTAAGTTTTATATTGTTATACTATCTGATTGTTCCGGTTACGATAACATTGATCTTTTAATTGGCTATACTAATATTAATACTTACATGTGTAATGTAACTTTTTGAAAATTTTTGAAAAATGAATTTATAAAAATAGTTAATCCTGTTGAAATTTATTAATGCAAAAAAAAAATCTTTATACTTTCTTAAAAAAATACAATTTAGTTCTACTTTGACAAATTAGGTCTTTCTTAGTTTTTTCAGCTTTTTTTACCCCAAACCCTTAAGGGAGAAAGCTGAAAAATCGACCAGTTCTCTTTAGGGATTAAGGGTAAAAACTGGTTGATTTTGAAATGTGTCAAAGTAGAATTAGTTATGGTGTAAAAACAAAACCTATCAAATTTATTATTGAAAACATTGCTTAGATTATTCTGTTATTTCATACATCGAAGGTAAATCATCTTCAAAAAGAGTATATGGATCATTTTCAAACTGTATGAAATTTTTTACACTAGGATGACCAGGGAATGGAGCAAAGTAATTATTAATATCTTCATTTCTCCAAACCATAATAAAAGCAATGTTTTTTGCAACGCTATCATTTTTTATTGGATAAAGCAAACTTTTTGTCCACCATTTAGGATCGGTAATGCATTTCTGACCTGTTTCAGTAAGAGCAGAAATTTTATTCTCTCTTTTTGCTAAATTTACCAGTAAACGTAATTGTGAAATAGCTTTAGGAACTAAATCTCGTTGTTGAAAATCTATATAATCATCTAATCCCAAAATATCAACAAAATCTTTCCCGGGATATCTTTGAAGATAATTACTATCTGACAAAACCCGTCCAAAAGAATATGCATAAAGCACATTATGTATATTTTTCTTGTCTCGTAAATATTTCACTGTAAACTGCCAAAGTGTTTTGAATTGTTCAGGTGTGCAATGATTTTTTCCCCACCAATAAATATTTTCATTTTGATCTTGAAAGGGTCTAAATATAATAGGGATGAATGTCCCTTTTTTAGATCTTAAATCAAGAATAAAATCTGCTAATTTATCTAGCTTTTGAATATAAAAATCATGCATTTTTCCACCTGGTAAAATATGCAGTACAGTCCTTGTTGTGTCCGTAAAATTATTATTGCTAATGGGCCAATCGAAGCGCCAAATTATAATATTGATACTTCCCCGCTCATAAGCTGATTTTATCCAGAATTTAATTCGGTCAAAATTTATAGAATCTGCATTGCATCTCGACCCAACTTTTCCAATATCCCAACCATAGATAGAGGGAAATGAACCACAAACGTCATTTATATCAGAACGCAGATCTTCATTTTTCCAACCAACTCCGCATGCTGTTGCATCTTGTTGACCGAACAAAGTGTACTTGGTTGCAATTTTATTTAAGTTGTAGAATAAGGCTTTTGTTTCAGTTGTTGCATTCTTATCAACTAATTTAATATCAATTTTCGAATTAATATCATTGCTGTTATTTTTGTAATAACATGCAACGCCAATAAAAAAGATAAAACTTAATGCGAATAAAATCTTCTTCATGGCACTTAGAACTTTTCAAATGCTTTATTGAATATATTCAGATGTTTATGAAAAACAGATTGTATATTGAACTTATTTTTATTAAAGAATCCGTTGCACCTGTTTAAATATTGAATTACTTTAAATTAAAAACAACTATTTTGCTAACTAAACCACCTAGAAAAATTAAGCACAACGGATTTATTTACAAATCAAATTTGCTAATTAATTAAATCTGAACTTTTAATTATTATTGAAAAATATGTTCATACTATTCATTTATAGCCAGTAAATTTATAAGAAGTTATTTCTAATGGTTTGATATTTTGTTTCAGCTTTTAATACTATTGTTTAATTTTTTGCACAAATGTTTTTAATATTTGAACATTTGTGCAAAATCTACAAATATTTCACTTATGCAAAACGAACTATTCATTTAGTTTCTTAAAGATTGACATCATATCCTAAATTATTATTTCTTTTTAAATTTTTCTATAATAAAACTTCTCAAGTTTATTATATTTGGTTCATCAATTATAAAAAAGAATTTAAATTTATAATATTTTGGCAATTTAAAAGAGCTTTAATATTCTGTATGAGTTAAAACTAATTTTTATGTATCAACTAATATTAAAATTAAAAATGAAATCAGCTAATATATCATTGGTAAAATGGTTATTTACATTTCTATATTTTGTTTTTATATACATTTATTTATCTAGCGTAATTTTACCTAAACTTCAATATCATATCCAGCAACCTGCTTTTATATCTACATTGGGTTTTTTTCAACAATATCTCACGGGACCTGGCAAGCTATCGGAATATATATCTAATTTTCTCAACCAATTCTTCTTTTTGAATTGGTCTGGTTCTTTGATTATACTAATTGTTGCCGGTTTATTGATGAGGCTTGGTGTTGCTATCTTTCGTACTTTTCAAAATACCGGAAACGGATATTTATGGATGTTTTTACCAGTAGCTTTTATGGTGGCTCAATTTAACAATTATTTTTTCCCATTTGTAATAGCTATCCGGGTTATAATTCTATATCTGGCTTTTTGGATATTTCTATTTTCTCTTAAAAGAAATACTTTATATTATATTCAATATTTCTTTATCGGAATTTGTACATATTATATTGCAGGAAGCGGATCTTTTATGGTTTTTTCAGCATGTGCTATTATAATGGTATTTTATAATAAAAACTTAAAAAATGGACTGATTTTTTTATTGTCTGGTTTGGTATTTTCATTAATTATTCCTTTTGTTGCTTACAAATTTTTATTTAATATAACCTTAAAGGGAGCTTATTTTCAAATATATCCTGACCTTCCAACAATACTTAAATATGAACCAAATTCTTTATTATATATATTTTATTTTTACCTTCCAGCCGCGATTATTTTGCTTTCAATTATTTCAGAAATTTTTAAATGGATTCAGGAAAAATCATTATCGAATGATTTGACGAACCCAGCTCTTAAATCTAATCTCGCTGTAATAAAGAATTTAATTATTAAGCCATATAATATTTCAAAAAAATATCTGACGAAATGGTACATGCTATTAATTTCATTTTTAATAATAATTGGAATTACTTGGGTTTCATTAAACAGTACTGAAAATAAGCATCGTAAAAATATTGTTCTGGCTGACTATTATAATTATCATGAAAAATGGGATAAAGTTATTGATGTTGTGCTATCAGATAAAAAATATGATTTTTATCTGAATTATTATTATACCCGTGCAATAGACCAAATGGGCTACTTTGTCGATTCAATTTTTAATTATCCTCAATATTTGGGCCCGGACGGTCTTTTCCCTGATAGGCTTGAAACCGTATCACTAATTTTAATAAGCAGCGATTTTTACTATGATTTGGGTTATATCAGCCAGGCACATCATTGGGCACATGAAGCAATGACGGAGATGCCATATAGTCCAAGAATTATGCAGCGTTTAACATTAACCAATCTTATTTTCGGGAATTATAAAGCTGCCAATAATTTATTATCAATAATGAACAATATGTTTTTTCAAAAAGAATTTGTCAATAAATATATGCGTTACATTAATGATACCAACTTAATTTATTCCGATAAACTCATTATGGAAAAAAGAGCATATTTGCCAATAAAAACTGTTGTTTTATCATCATATCCAACAAGGATGCACGATTTGCTCGCAAGTAATCATAAGAATAAACGAGCTATGGAACATTTGGAAATGTATTACTTATTAAACGGTTCTTTGAATGAATTTAATAATAATCTGCCCGAGTTATTGAAATTTTATCAAAAAACTCCATATGTCTTTGAACAAGCCATTCTGGCGTATCTTTACGGGAATAAACAAAAGTCTTTAAGTGATTATAATGTAAGCATACAATCCCAGGAGGTTTTTGAAAATTTTAACGAAATATTATTCAAGTACAATGGTCATAGAAAACTGGCCAAACCCGAATTGAATAAACTATATAAAAATACATACTTGTACTATTTATTGTTCAATAGTCCTCGTGTAACCAAAGCAAGCTTAAAAATTAAATAATAACTAATAATAATAAAAATCTATGTACGATAAGCAAAATAAAATTATGCAAATACCAGGTTTTAAGATTTCTTTATTATTACTCTTTCTCTTTTCGGGATGTAATGAAAAAACCGATAATGCAGTAATGAAAGATATGCAACCTAAAATATATCCTGATTACACTGACATTGTGATTCCTTATAATATTGCTCCACTCAATTTTATGATAAATGAAAAAGGTTCATCATTTCATGTACAGATATATTCAAAAAATGGGAATAAGATTTCTCTTTTCCAATCTTCTTCAAAAATAGAAATCCCAATTCGTAAATGGCATAAACTGCTTGAAAAGAATAAAGGTAATAATCTTTATATTGATATTTATGCAAAAGATAAAAACTGGATAAAATATAGAACCATTACTGATAGCATAGCTAGTGAGCAAATTGACAATCATCTTGCCTACCGGTTGATTAATGCTGTATATGTATTTTGGAGACAAATGGGAATTTTTCAGCGGAATATTGAAAATTTTGATGAAACAGCAATTTATGAAAACTCATCTTCAGATTACAATTGTGTAAATTGTCATTCTTTTTGCATGAACAATCCGAAGAAAATGTCATTACATTTCAGAAAAAATTTTCCAGGAACTATGATACTTGACGGAAAAATATTAAAGAAAATTAATACAAAAACCAAATATACAATGTCAGTATGTGCTTATCCATCATGGCATCCAAGTGGAAATTATATTGCTTATTCTGTCAACCTTATCAATCAAAGTTTTGCTTCAGATAAAAATAAACTTGATGAAGTAACAGATAAAGCTTCAGATATAGTCATTTATAATATTAAAACTAATACTTTGACAACATCTCCAAAAGTATCGACAAAAAGCAGGGAGAATCTCCCCACATGGTCACCTGATGGCAAATGGTTGTATTTTATCAGCGCTCCTGGCACCGATAAAAACCTGGAGAGCAGAATTGATGTAAAATACAGTTTAATGCGTATATATTGTGATCCGGCTAAAAATGAATGGGGTAATGTAGATACTGTTTTAAGCGCCAGTAAAACAGGTATGAGTATTTCGTTCCCCCGTATATCACCGGATGGCCGGTATGTAATATTTTGTATGGCTGACTATGGCTATTTTACAATTTATGATGCCAAAAGCGATTTGTATATTATGGATCTTAAAACCGGCAAATATCATAAAATGGAACTAAACAGTCCCTTCAATGAAAGTTATCATTGCTGGTCAAGCAATGGCAGGTGGATAGCTTTTAGCAGTAAACGACTTGATAATGTTTACTCTCGTCCTTTCTTTTCATATTTTGATATAAACGGCAGGTCACATAAACCTTTTGTTTTGCCTCAAAAGGACCCATTGTTTTATGATGGTTTTTTAAAAAACTACAATATACCTGAATTGATAAATGGCAAAGTACAGTTAAGTGCTCGCGAAACCCGCGATCTTGTTCACCAGGAGCCTGAAAATGTACAATTTGATATGACGGTAGATATAGATGCGTTGTCTGGTGCAACCAGGATAATTAATTATTAAAAGTCACGAGTAACAAATAATTTTTATAGTTCGAGCGTGTCCACAGGCGCACTCGAACTATAATTTAAATTCTGTCTTCAATAATTCTTATTCTCCTTTTCCACAACTTTCATCTTACATAATTTTTTCTTTCAGAAATCTTCCAGTGTACGATTTATCATACAAGGCCAAATCTTCCGGTGTTCCTTCGAAAACCAGGTGGCCTCCATCCTCTCCTCCTTCAGGACCAAGATCAATTATCCAGTCGGCACATTTAATCACTTCTACGTTGTGTTCTATAATAACTATGCTGTGTCCTTTCTTAACAAGAGCATTGAGAGCATCTAATAGTTTTCGTATATCATGAAAATGCAGTCCTGTAGTTGGTTCATCAAAAATAAACAGGGTAGGACCAGAAGTAGCATTTTCCTTACCTAAAAAACTTGCCAGTTTCACGCGCTGGCTTTCACCTCCACTTAAAGTGCTGGATGATTGTCCAAGTTTTATATATCCAAGACCAACATCGGCCAATGGCTGAATCTTTTCAACTATCTTTTTCTGCAATGTTCCTGTTTTCCTGCCAAAAAATTCAATTGCTTCGTCAACGGTCATTTCCAAAACATCATAAATATTTTTATCAAGATATTTTACTTCAAGCACATCGTCTTTAAAGCGCATACCTTTGCAGCTTTCGCAAATTAATTTTATGTCGGCCATAAATTGCATTTCAACTTTTATCATTCCTTCGCCCTGGCATTCTTCGCACCTGCCGCTATCCACATTAAATGAGAAATGCGTAGCAGTAAAACCTGATTGAACAGATGCAACCTGGGAAGCATACAACTTGCGTATTTCGTCATATGCTTTCATAAAAGTTACCGGGTTAGAACGTGAAGATCTGCCAATCGGGTTTTGATCAATATATTCAAGACCCGACAATAAATGATAGTCACCAGAAATACTATCGAAATTACCTGGTTTATCTCCTGATGAAAATATAATTCTGCTCAACGCAGGAAACAATATCCCTCTCACCAGTGATGACTTCCCTGAACCGCTAACTCCTGATATCACAGTTAAAACATGAAGGGGAATTTTAACATCAAAACTTTTCAGATTATTTTCCCGGACGCCTTTTAATTCTACATAATTTGACCATTTATGCCTGGGTTTTGGCACAGGTATTTTCTCACTACCATTTAAATAAGCGGCAGTAAGGCTGTTTTTTTCATTTAGAATTTTTTTGTGATCACCTTCAAAAATAACTTTACCACCAAGTCTGCCAGCAAACGGACCGATGTCGATTATATGATCTGCTGCCCTTATAATTTCCTCATCATGTTCAACAACAACAACTGTATTGCCAAGTTGCTGTAATCCGCGAAGCACTTTAATCAGCATTTTGGTATCTCGTGAGTGAAGACCAATACTGGGTTCATCAAGAATATATAAAGAGCCAGCCAGGCTGCTTCCCAATGCCGTAGCCAGGTTGATGCGTTGCGATTCTCCTCCTGATAAAGTTGATGACAAACGATTCAATGTAAGATAACCTAAACCGACATTTATTAAAAAATCTATGCGGTTACGTATTTCGACCAACAATCTTCCTGCAATTTTCTGATCATGTTCTTTGAGTTTGATTCTATCGAAAAAAACTTTTACATCTTTAACCTGCATCAGTACAAGTTCGGTAATTGGTTTACCACCAACTAGAACATACTGCGCCTGTTTTTTTAATCGTGATCCGTTGCATTCAGGACAAATTGTCTTACCGCGATAGCGAGCTAACATTACCCGATATTGAATTTTATAGTTTTTTTCTTCGAGATAATGGAAAAAAGCATTTATACCTTTGAAACTACGGTTGCCTTTCCACAAAAGTTCCTTTTGCTCATCAGTCAAATCTTTATATGGTTTATGAATAGGAAAATTGAATAGCGAAGCACTATAAATGAGTTTTTCCTTCCAGGCACTTAGTGTTTCACCACGCCAACAAGCTACTGCATCGTTATAAACGGAAAGACTTTTATCGGGAATTACCAAATCAGGATCGATTCCTATAATCTTTCCATATCCTTCGCATTTAGGACATGCTCCCAAAGGATTATTAAAAGAAAACATATGAGCCGAAGGCTTCTTCGAACTCAGTACCATCTTCTTCAAAACGAATAGAAAACTCATGCAATTTATTAGTATCAGGTGTTTTTAATAAGCAGACTCCCTTTCCTATGAGCAATGCAGATTGTATTGAATCGGCACAACGGCTTTTAAAGTCTTCATCAATTGTAACCTGTAAACGGTCAATTACAAGGTTTAAAGTTCCATCAACCAAGGCATCTTCAGGTTTATTTAAATCGTCTAAACGAACAACATCATTATTCAGAAATATTCTTGTAAATCCTTCTTTCTTAAACTCAATTAAATTATTCGAGAGATTTTTTTTGTCAAGTTTAACAGGAGCTATCAGCAATAATTTTTCGTTTTCAGGATAAGACATAATTTTGTCAACTACATCGGCAACACTATGTTTTTTGACTTCATGACCAGAAACAGGTGAAATTGTTCTGCCTATTCTTGCATAAAGTAATTTCAAGTATTCATAGATTTCAGTAGAAGTGCCAACTGTTGAGCGAGGGTTTGAAGTATTTACTTTTTGTTCAATAGCAATAGCAGGAGGAATTCCATGAATAAAGTCAACTTCAGGTTTATTTATCCTGCCAAGAAACTGACGTGCATAAGCAGAAAGACTCTCGACGTACCTTCGTTGACCTTCTGCATATAATGTGTCAAAAGCCAATGATGATTTGCCTGAACCCGATAAACCTGTAATTACAATTAATTTGTTCCTGGGAATTTCAATGGTAATATTTTGCAGATTATTTACACGCGCTCCTTTGATCAGAATATTTTCGCCAGTTGATGATCCTTGCTTAAAATTTGAGCTCAACGTAAATGTATATTAAAATATTATTCTATATGGACTTTTTTTTTACTGCAAAAATTGTTTTTTTTTAAAATTATTGTTAAAAAATTGATTTTTAGGCAATTTGTATTTACAATTTTACCTTTTACAGAACAATTAAGCAGATTTCAAAGGTAATATA
The DNA here is from genome assembly GCA_963851385.1 of uncultured Bacteroidota bacterium. Taxonomy (GTDB): domain Bacteria; phylum Bacteroidota; class Bacteroidia; order Bacteroidales; family DTGW01; genus CAWEFA01. The sequence goes on from CAWKPE010000010.1 coordinate 16,587, forward strand.
TTTTGCAGTAAAAATTTTTTTATTATTTTCGACCAAATTATCTTTACATTTACTTAATTAAAAGGAGGGCTGCCTATCGGATAATATCTACACTACTATGTAACTAACTAAAAAGGAGGTAGTCGTGGACAATTCACATCTAACCGATCAGGAGCTTGTGATAAGTTTTATCAAAGGGGATCAAGCCAGCCTCGAATTGCTCATCAATCGTCACAAGAACAGGGTTTATACGTACATTTATTTGATGGTGCGTAACCAGCATCTTGCTGAAGATATATTTCAGGACACATTTGTGAAAGTGATAAAATCGTTATTGCAAAACAAATATCGTGATGACGGTAAATTTGTTTCCTGGGTAACACGGATCGCGCATAACCTGATTATTGATCATTTCAGAAAAGAAAAACAGCTCAATGTTATTTCTAACGATGCTTATGAATCGACAATTTTCAATACAAAGAAACATGCCGAGAAAAACATTGAAGATACAATTATTGATGAGCAAATTACTGAAGATATCAGAAAGCTTATTGATTACTTACCCGAAGACCAAAAAGAAGTTGTTCTTCTTAGGCATTATGCCGGTTTGAGTTTTAAAGAAATAGCAGAACATACCAATGTAAGCATAAATACTGCGCTTGGCCGTATGCGCTATGCACTGATTAATATGAGAAAAATAATTACAGAAAAAGATATTTGCCTTTCGAAATTATGAAATTAAGTTCTGATAGGCGATTCAAAAGAAATTATTTTATAATTGTTTACACCTCTAATATTTACAGGTAAATTAAGCATATTTAATAATTTTGTCAAAAATAGTTTTTAACAATTAAAATAATAGCTCATAGCATACGTTATATTGACATAAACTTAAACGTAAATTGCCTATGACAAAAAACTCTACAAGTTTTCAAATTATTGATTCAAAGAATACGTCCGACGATTTAAGTAGTGCTGAAAACCTAAATCTGGAATTTGGCGAAGTTCAAAATGTTATTGATAATCAACAAATTCAAGCACCTACAAAAATCGGTTGATTTTGTTCTGAATTTCAGTAAAGCATACAAAACTGAAAAGTTAAAAAATGGAGATTATGCTGAGATGATCATAAACTAAGTATAAGCTTCAAAGGACTTAAATAATTGTCCCCGGATCACTGGAAAAGTATTTTTCCAAAACAGATTGCGGGGACTTTTATTGTTTGTTTTGAATTAAAAGAAGAAAAACTGCCATTTTCATCATGAAATGCAGGAGTTTTATATTTTATATAAAAGTCGTACAATAAAATTTTATTTTACCTTTTATTAAGTATTGTGTTAACTAATTCTCTTTTTATGTTATTTTTGAATCTTTTTTAAAATATGGTACTATTAATGAAATTCTGGAACTGTGTAAATTATTATAGATGATGCTTAATAAAGTTATGAAAAAGAATGCTGTTGAGATGGTGTATTACAGTATAGTTCCCTTGAGCGGCATTACTTTATCTGAACAACTAAATGATTGTTATATTCAACTTTCAAAATACTTAAATGATTTTGGAATAAATAGGTCTCATGTTGTTAAACAGACAATCTTTATTTCAGATAGTAATATTTCTGATTATCTGAAAAGTAAAAAGATTTTATTAAATTCTTCTGCTCTGTTTTTTCAAAATAATATTCCAACAAGTATTGTTCCGCAACCTCCATTAAATAATAACCAAAGTTGCAATTGAGTTTGTTATTATAACCATAAATGACAAAACTGAAATACGCATAAAGAAAACTGGAAAATGCGATTATGTTGTTGTGCGAACTCCAAAATATACACAAGTTATAGCCGGTGGGTTAGGAAGTAATAAGGAAACAACTGATATTTATATGCAGAGCATGGATGCATTTGAGCAAATGCACGACATACTTATATCAGAAAATATGGATTTTTCGAATGTTATCAGACAATGGAACTATATTGAGAAAATAACGGATTACAGTGACAATAACCAGCATTATCAAATTTTCAATGATGTACGTTCAGCTTTTTATAGCAATAGTCAATTTAATCCATGGATATCCTGCAGCTACTGGCATTGGAATGGAAACGGCCGGAGTTATTATAGACTTTATTGCTCTCAAAGAAAACAAAAACATTTAAGTATTTCCTATAAAAAGCCCAGTTCAAAGCGATGCACATCAATATACTAAAAAAGTACTTGCACATAACGAAAAATCATCTAATGTTGCAGAAACAACTCCAAAATTCGAACGTGCAAAAGCAATAGTCTCAGGTAATAATTGCCTGGTGCATATATCTGGAACATCTGCAATAAAAGGAGAATTCTCTTTAAAAGTAAATGATGCTGAGACTCAAACCGGTTTCACATTAGAAAGTATATACCAGTTAAGTAACAAATGAAAATTTGCAGAAAACAAGGTATTAATTCATCTAATTCCATAGCAATACCATGTTATTTCAGAGTATATGTTAAAAATTCATCGGATTATTCTAAAGTCAAAACAGCCTGTGAAAAATATATTAGTGATGTCCAGGCTATTTATTTGAAAGCCGACATTTGCCGGCCGGAATTATTGGTTGAAGTCGAAGGTGTATTTTCTATTGAGCTTATGAAATAAATTACTTAGTTGAATCATTAGTAAGAGAACAATTTCAATTTGTTTAAGTATTATTCATTCTTTATCGAATTTCAATTTTAATAATTTCATAACCTTTCATAGCTTCCCTGAATGCATAAACTATACCCGAAAGAACAGCAATCATTCCCAATAAAAATACAATAATTACAAATAGGGCAATATTTACTTCTTTCAAAACAAAACTTAATCCGATAGTAAGAGATGAAATGATAAAAAATGCAACAGCAATACTATAGAATGCAACAGCATTCCGGATTAAAATTATCCTATAAGCTAATTTGCCAGATTGCATATTAATACTATTTAAGCGTGATTCTTGATTTTTATTAATTTTTCCTTCATCTGCCAGCAATTTGAGTTTCCGCTTTTCTTCATCCAGTACCCTAATCCGGTTTACCACTAAAGAATACTTATTATTCATTCCCAATAATAACAGGGCACATGCAGAGATCATAATTCCCGGAGCCAACATGCTTTGAATTATTTCAACTACCGTCATTTTTTACATAATTAATATTATCATAAAATTAATTAATAATCCCATCATTTAATCGAAAATGACAATTCAAGATGTATTTTTCGAATAAGCTTAGAAAACTGAAGACACTCGATTCATTTGAGCCTACCTGTTTGGCAGATAGGCTGCGTAAACCTAAAAGTTACTATTATTGTATTTATTAACTCAAAATATATGATTCTTAATTCATATAATCTATTTATATTTAAGGAAAAAATTATCTTAATTAAATAAACTGAATATGATTAAAACAAATCAGCTGGTTAAAATATTCCGAACAGACGAGGTAGAAACTACAGCCTTAAACAATGTAAACCTTAACATAGAAAAAGGTGAATTTGTAGCAATTATGGGTCCCTCAGGTTGCGGGAAATCCACATTGTTAAATATTGTAGGTATGCTCGATAATCCAACTTCAGGAGATTACTTTTTCGAGGATATAGAAGTTTCAAAGTTCAGAGAAAATCAACGTACAAATATTAGAAAAGGTAAGATTGGCTTTCGTGTTCCAAAGTTTTAATCTCATTGATGAACTTAATGTATATGAAAATGTCGAATTGCCACTTCTTTATCTTAAAATGTCCGGCAGAGAAAGAAAGCAAAAAGTTATTGCAGTATTGGACAGATTGAATATTACACATCGCGGTAAGCATTTTCCGCAACAATTATCTGGGGGTCAACAACAGCGTGTTGCTATTGCACGTGCTGTAGTTGCAAATCCCAAATTAATCCTTGCAGACGAACCTACAGGTAATCTTGACAGTGCAAATGGTGAAGAGGTCATGGAACTTCTTTCAGGACTTAATAATGAAGGAACAACTATAATAATGGTTACTCACTCTCCTACCGATGCCGAAAAAGCTCATCGTATTATTCATCTTTTTGATGGGCATATTGTAACTGAGAATATAAGAAGATGATGTTAGATTTGATAATTATGAATCAATGTTGTTTAATTAAGGAAAGAAACACCCTTCGACTAGCTCAGGGTGACAATAAAATGAGGTCATACTGAGCTTGTCGAAGTATAACCAATAATATAAAACTGCTTAACTAAACGACATTGAATTATGAATTACAATTTGTGATTTTTGATTTTTGATTTAATCGAAACTATAGATGATTGGACTTAATTCAAAATTGGCATTTAGAAATTATCTTAAAAACAGGGAGTATACCATAATTAATATTACCGGTTTAGCAGTCGGACTTGCTGCATTTATAATGATTTCACTTTTTATTCAATTTCACTTAAGCTTTGACAAAAACAATAAAAATTTTAAAAATATTTACCGGCTCGATCAGAAAGCTAATTTATCTGGAAGTAAAGAAACTTATCCATGTAGTCCTTTTCCTTTAGGCGCAAAATTAAAACAAGACTATCCGGACATTATTAATTATGCACGTGTTAAGTATTGCAGAGAATTCCTGTCTTCTGACAAAGAACATACTTCTTATGAAGATATAGGTATATACGCCGATTATTCTCTCTTCGACATATTCGATTATGAATTTGTCAAAGGAAATCCTAAAAATGCACTGAAGGAACCACTATCCATAGTGCTTACAGAGAAATTGGCTAAAAAATATTTTCCGGGTAAAGATCCGATGGGTAAATCAATAAATTTCATGTATGGACATAAATGTACAATTACCGGCATTATTAAACGTCAACCTGAAAATTCACTGTATGTGCCTGATTATATTGTTTCGTTTTCGACTTTGAAGTCCACTCTTGAACCTAATATTGAGGAGAACTGGGATTGGAGCATGGCCAGTACTTTTTTGCTGCTCAGAGAAAATACCAATGTGAATGACCTGAATAAAAAAATAAATAGTTTACTTGATACCTATCATCCGAATATTAATAACAATAAGTTACAGCTTTGGCCATTGTCTAAAATTCATCTGCAATATGTCGAAGAAAGGAACAGTAGAAATTATGTCTTTTTATTTGGTATGATTGCTTTGTTTATTTTAGTTATTGCTTGTATTAATTTCATGAACCTTTCAACTGCTTATTCTTCAGTAAGAATAAAAGAAGTGGGTTTGAGGAAAATAGCTGGAGCTACAAGACATATTATTATCCGGCAATTTTTGGGCGAAGCTTTGCTAATATCAATTATTTCATTGGTGTTTGCCTTAGCTTTATCAGAATTAGTTCTTCCGTTTTTAAATGCAATCATCGAGGGTCATCTTGCCATGAACTTCATGAAAAATTATTTATTTTTTATTTTTATTTTACTTATTACTATTGCTACAGGAGTTATTTTGGGGAGTTATCCTGCATTCTATCTTTCTTCTTTGCTGCCGGTAAATACCTTAAAGGGCAATTTAAAAACAGCTTCAAAAAATCCATTATTAAGAAAAATATTGGTTGTTCTCCAATTTACCATTTCAATAATACTTATTATATGTACTATCAGTATTATCAAGCAACTTAATTATATGAAAGGTATCAGTTTGGGATTTGACAGAAAAAACATTCTGGTCGGATACTTACAGTTAAATGGTAAAAATAACATTGCCCAATATAATGCTTTAAAAGCAAACTTGTTAAAAGATCCACGAATAGTAAATGTTTGCTGGTCGCACAATGCTCCTTATTTTGACATGGAATGGTGGGAAGTAAATATTGAAGGTAGGCCAAAAGAACAAAGATTCAGAATTGATCATAATCACGTAGATTATGATTTCATGAAAACCTATGGAATTAAATTAAAAGAAGGTAGAGAATTATCTCCTTCCGATAAGCAGGATGCATGTTTAATAAATGAAGAAGCCGTAAAAAAATTTGGATGGAACAATAAACCTCTTGGCAAAAAAATTATCAATGATAAACATTTTGAATACACTGTCATTGGTGTGATGAATAATTTTCATACTTATTCTGTTACAGGGCTAATAGAACCTTATTTTCTCTCGTACAGCAATCGCCAGCTTTCCTGGCCCAATACTCATTCTGTTAAAATAGCAACCCACCAAAATATCAATGAAATGAAAAAATATATTACTAAAAAATTTCAGGAATATTTCCCAGATGACTATATTGAATTTAATTTGCTTGATACCCATTTAGACCAGGATAATTATGGATTTGTAGAAATGCTGGGAACTTTGATTGGTTTTTTTGCTTTCCTGGCAATTGTTATTTCAGCTATTGGTCTTTTTGGACTTGTGTCATTTATTACAAAACAAAGAACAAAAGAAATAGGAATAAGGAAAGCTAATGGTGCAGTTATTTCAAATATATTCAAATTAATAATTAAAGAATTTATAATAATACTCATAATTGCAAATGTTATAGCTATTCCGTTGGCTTATCATATTTCCACCAGGATATTGCAAAACTTCGCCTATCATATTCATATAAACTGTACCATATATTTGATGGCTGCATTGCTTTCATTGATTATAATGCTTATAACCGTTAGCTATCATGTATTGAAAATTACTTATGCAAACCCAATAGATGCATTAAGATATGAATGAAAAATAATAATAAATATTTTCTGAACATTTTAAATACCTTTGAACTTTTCACAATTTAATTATGACTTCTGAGACAAGAGCATACCTGGATATGGATCTTCTACGCTTTACTACTGCAGGAAGTGTAGATGATGGGAAAAGCACCTTAATTGGTCGTTTGCTTTTTGACAGCAAAGCAATATTTGCTGATCAACTGGAAGCAATTGAATCAGCAAGCAAAAGAAGAGGTGAAGAATATGTCAACCTTGCACTACTGACCGATGGCTTACGTGCCGAGCGGGAACAAGGTATTACAATAGATGTGGCTTACAGATACTTTTCTACACCCAAACGTAAATTCATTATTGCTGATACACCGGGTCATATTCAATATACTCGCAACATGGTAACCGGAGCTTCAACAGCCAATGCAACCATAGTTCTTATTGATGCCCGCAATGGAGTAATTGAGCAAACCGTTAGGCACACATATATCGCATTTCTTTTAAATATTCCTCACCTTGTAGTTTGCGTTAATAAGATGGACCTTGTTAATTATAGTAAAGAATTATTTGAAAAAATAAAATTAAGTTTTGAAGGTTTAAAATCTAAATTGAATATAAAAGACATTTTTTTTATTCCCATCAGTGCTTTAAAAGGAGATAATGTTGTTGAAGGTTCTAAAGAAATGCCGTGGTATAATGGTCCAACTCTTATGAGCCTGTTTGAAAACATTCCTATTGTAAATGATCAAAATTTGGTGGATTCCCGTTTTCCTGTACAAAATGTCATTAGACCCAATAGTAATGAATTCCATGACTACCGTGGTTATGCAGGACAAATTGCCGGAGGTATTTTTCATAAAGGAGATGAAATAATTGTGATGCCTTCGGGATTGAAGTCCAGAATAAAATCTATCGATATTTTTAATAATTCCCTTGACGAAGCATTTGCACCGCAATCCGTCACATTCCAACTTGAAGATGATATAGACATTTCAAGAGGCAATATAATAGTAAAACCCGATAATTTACCTAAAACTGGACAAGATATTGAATTGATGATTTGCTGGTTTAATGCACTTCCTATGTCCGTAGGAAACAAATATTATTTGCGTCATACCACTAATGATGCACGATGTATAATTAAAGAAATAATTTATAAAGTAAATATAAATACTCTTGAAGAGGATTATTCAGATAAGTCAATTTTTATGAATGATATTGCAAGAGTAAAAATCCGATCAACTAAACCACTTGTTTATGACTCCTATAAAAAAAACCGCATTACAGGAAGTTTGATCTTAATTGATGAAGGTACAAATGAAACAGTTTGTGCAGGAATGATCCTGTGAAAGTCTCGATTATTATATTTTAAATATTCAAATTTGATTTGTGCTGTTAAAATTGTATAAAAAATGGAAAGTCACGCCTACAGGGTTAGTTCATAATTTATAAATTTGTCATTGAAATTTAATCCAATTAAGCTAATGATTTAAAAAAAGAAAAACATAAATATTTTGGATTACATGATTATTTCAAAACAATAATTGCTCAATAATTGTTGTTTGTATTCAAATCAAATTTTTATCTAAACATGATTATAAAACAACGAAAACTAAGAAAAATTGAAGATGAAGAATGGCGTGTAGTTCCCGAAAGTAATAATCGTTATTTTGTCAGCAATTATGGCCGGGTAAAGTCATTTTCATACAATAAAAAAGATGGTCAGATAATGAAATGTTTCGAAATTAAAGGATATAAAATTGTACCTTTAAATATTAATAAAGCAAAGCTTAAATTTTATGTTCACAAACTGGTTGCCGAGGTTTGGATACCTAAACCATCAGATGAACATATTTTTGTGACCCATTTGGATGGGAGTTTGAAAAACAATAAAGTATCAAACCTTGAATGGCATACGAAAAATTCCTTAATGGAAAAGCATCGTGAATTATTAAAACAAAGAACAGGTTCTTACAAACGTCCTAAAATTATTACAAATCAAAAATTAAAAGAGCCTGACGTAAAATTATTGAAATCTATGTTGAATAAAGGAGTATCTCAATCTCTTATAGCAAAATTGTTTTGCATAAGTGGAATGCAGGTTTCAAGGATTAAACGGGGTGAGAATTGGGGACACGTTCATCTATAAAATAGAAATAATATTTTTTATTGGCATAAGTTCTACTGATAAATTCTGTACTACAACTCCAGACCTCATTTAAAATAATAGAACTTATTTTGTACCTAAAGCTTTAAACCAGGTATAAAAAAAAGTACTATCCGGTGGTAAAGCAATTTTTTCAAGATCAGAAATTCCTTGTTCCCAGGTAGGCAGATCAATCAGTTTATGTTCAATCGCTTTTTCTTTAGCTGTACGTGCCATTGGAACAATAATTTTATTTAACACACCATCCATTAGTTTCGGACTATTGTTATCAGTATATACAAAGCGGGGCTCAACCCATTCAACTTTATATCCGGCATGAGACAAAAGTGGATAAAGCCTTAATCCAATATTAGGGTCATGTCCTAATAGTTTTTGAGCCTCAATCATTGCTCTCCATGTTTTTGCAGAAGCTTCAGTATGAGGATGCCAGATACATGCATCGTGATTGCCTTCAATAACAGTTATTGAGCCTCCTGGTTTTAATAAACGTTTCAAATTGATTAATACTTCCAATGGTTCACTCAAATGCTCAAGAACAAAGCACACAAAAATATGATCAAAATTATTTTCGGGAAAAGGTAAATTCATTATATCAGCCACAACAAAACTAACGTTGTGAATTTTTCCTGCTTCAATTGATTTTTTTGCTTGTTCAACAGATTCATCAGAAATATCTACTGATGTTATAAAACAATCTGGGTTACGTTTGGCAAGAATTACAGTTTGCGCACCAACACCGCATCCTGCTTCAAGAACGGAAGCATAAGGTTTATAGATTGTATCTTCATGAAGCACTTTTTCCAGAATGCCGGACTGTTCAACCAATCGGAGTCTTTCCCGTTCGGAATAACCATGAATATATTGACTCATAAAACAGGCTATATAAATTTTTTATTAGTTAATATTTTTATTGTAATCATTATACAACGTTTCAACTTCTTTTATGGTATGGTTTTTGAAATTATTCTCTTAAAAACTATAAAATTATGAAAACACTTTTACTATTCATATTAATGATAGCAGGTTTAATGACCTCTTCATTTGGCCAAACAGATTCCATAGAGAAAAAAATTGCTTATGATAAATGCCTTAAAGGTGAAATTACAACAGAAGATTTTAAATCAATGGGATTTAAGTGGAATGACAAAATAAAAGAAATAAAAGGTTATCCTGATATGCCCTTAGATGAAAATGGACAAGTTTATTTTGCATTCCAATACGAATATAAAGGCATGATGAAAATAAAAATTTTTAACCGAATCATGGAATGGATTTTCATAAATTTTGGAACAAATACTAATAATTATTATTCTAATCTTAGTGAAGGCAAGATTATATTTAATGGAAATTTTAAAATGCCTAAAATGGAACATGATGAAGGTTTTCCACTAAAATGCAACCAAACTTTTATTATTACTTTAAAAGATGAGAAAATGCTAATTGAATTATTCAATTTTGGTTATCAATTTACTATACCGGCTGGAGAAGAGTCTAATGGAAATAGTTATTATTGGAAACCAGCCGAGTTAATTGGATATTCAATAAATAGTATTTATCCGGTAATTTTGAAAAAGCCTAAAGAATGGGATTACAATTTAGACATATTAAAATATACCAAAATTGGATTAGATAATAAATTAGCGGAACTAGATAATTATATTATTAACTATGATAGAAATTACAATTTCTGATATCAAAATAAAATTATCTCCTTCTGGAGGAATGACTCTCATTTAAAGTATAACCTGCTACCAGGCTAATAGTAAATGTTCTTCCATCTATGTCTTTACCTAACCAGTTTGAGACATTATTAAAATTAAAGAAATATGCCCACTTCAGGCTAAATTGAAATTGATTATAATCGTATTTTATGCCTAAATTAAGCAATAGTCCATAACCTAATGTTTGCGGTCTCTGAATTTCATAAAACTGTCTGTATAAATCACTGTGAGAAATTAGCATTTCAAAAAATGGCCCTAATCCGATAAATGGAGTAAAATTATTTCTTAAAGGGTATTTAAAATCAGCAGTAGTATTAATTGAAAAGTAATTCAATCGCAGTTTTTCATCAGTAAAGTCAAGGTCGCTATACATAATAGCATCTTCAGGATTTTTAAATTGTCCACCTTTCCTAATAATACCAATGTTACTATTTAAATTCATATGAATATCTCTGTAAATTTTTAAATCCAAATATTCTACACCGGCATATTCAGAATATCCTACCATACTACTATTGTATATAAAATCCTGTCTGGAAACACTTATGCCAGTTTCAACATTGACCATATTAATAATCTGGCAATTCATTTTTAGCGAAATTGCCGCTATGACTATAATTATTGCAAGTTTTTTCATGATTTCTATTACTGTTTATTAAACATATAGAAATAGCTGATACCAAATTCGAAAATATTCAACCTTTTGTTTCGGTATAAAACTAGCAAAAATGCAGGAGACTTGCAACTAACTGAATGTCATGAAAAATTTTCCTGTACTCATCCTGTAATTGCGCTTTTGATCTATCCTATAACAATCGTTGGATGAGTATAATTTAAAAATTATTGTTTTAGCGAATCAAACCATTTAATGGCATGAATAAAAGCAGGAACCGCACATGTTTCATGAGTACCACCTTCTAAAGGCATAATAAGTTGAACGCTTGTAGAACCATGACTAATGAAACTATTATAAGCTATAACCGAATTCTGATAAGGCACGTCCTGATCGCCATTACAATGACAAAGATGAACCGGGCTTACAGGACCCCAATCATACAAATCGTTATCTTTTAAAGCTAGTCTTAAAGGATTACTCGTAAGATTATCCTTTATATCCTGAAGAATTTCCGGTTTAAGAACTGATGTTGGAATCCTGGAAGAAGGCCATAAATTATCTACAGTTCCAAGATCTGTGGTTGGATTATCATTAAAATAAAGTTTAAATTCAGAGTTGTAAGGCGAAACAAAAATACTGTCTATAATCGGGTACATACTGTAAATATTGTTATAAGCATATAATAAATAAGGAAGATAACCCGGGGATGGATAAAAAGTATCCTTTAGCATATAATTCAACTGTGTTCCAGACATGTCATAAGATCCAGCCATTGGAGCGCAAGCTGTAACCGAAAACTCAGTGTTGTAATTTTCCTCAATCATTTTTAATGCAGCCATGGTAGAATGTCCACCCTGTGAATAACCAATTAAGAACAATTGACTATTCAGGTTGACTCCCCTGTTTTTACAAACGGTTCTTGTTGCTCTCAACATATCAATAATTGCTGTAGCTTCAGACTTAGCATGCATGTATGGGTGCATCTTTTTCCCATCACCCATGCCTAAATAATCCGGACAAGCTACAACATAGCCTTCAGTTCCAAAAACCAAACCGACTTCAAAACTTCCGCTCAAACGTGAAGGCACAGCAGTTTTATTCAAAATAGTTCCATGCTGGTAACTCAAAAGAGGAAGAGCTTTAGAAACATTTTTCGGAATAAGAATAAGCCCGGAAGCTATAGTAGCACTATCTTTAGGGTCAATTGTATTATAAACTACTTTTATTGCATCCACATCATAAGCGAAATTAACACTATCAACCATATCACCTGGATAAGAAACAAGCATTGTTTTCATAATGACTTTGGAATAAGTTGCTAATACTACTGGTTCACCAACTAACGAACCTCTGTCAGTCAAAACAACATCAGAACTATTATCTTTATGGCATGCGCTTAAAACCAGTACAAAAGCAAAAAACAACAAATTAATTTTTCTCATTACATTAATGTTTTTATAATCTTTAAAAGTACAACTTTCCAAAAATAACTTGCAAAAGAAATTTTATACTTTTTAGAAATATACTATTAATTCTTTGACAATTTTAATTCAAAATACCACTAAGGGAATCTGATAAAAACGACAGATTGCAGAAGACAGAAAGCTGTTTACAGTTGTAGGTTTTTTGTCAGTCAGCGGGCTGCTTTCGGTAGTCATAACTTAAATGAAGGATTAGCTAAAATAAAAAAGCCACGCTTTCGCGTGGCTATAGATTAAAACCGTACAAATAATATTAGGCTATGCTATTTTAACATTTGCCGCATTTAATCCTTTTTTACCTTCCTGAAGTTCGAAAGTTACTTCATCACCTTCTTTGATCCTGTCAATAAGACCTGATGCATGAACAAAGTATTCTTTGTCTGATTCTGCATCTTTAATAAAGCCAAAACCTCTTGACTCATTAAAGAATTTAACTGTTCCGTTTTTCATCGGTTAATTATTTATTAATAAAGGTCAGATGTATTTTCCGTTTTACCGGAATTACCCACATGTTACTAACCAACTAATATGAGTTGAACATTAGTAAATATATTCCATCTTTCCTTTGCATTTAACATTAAAGCATGTGGGATATTCAATTTACAAATGTAGATTAATTTAAATAAATAAAATTTTTTATGTTCATAAAATTTTCAAACTATAACAAATAAGTAAATTTCAAATCAAAAAAGTGCAACTATTTTCTACAAATTGCATATAGAAATGACAAGTAAATAACATCTAATGTTTGGTCATTGTTCGAAAACTTCTACATTTGAAAATTGTTTTTAAAAATTTTTCCTGACGATATGCGACTTTATACATTTTAAAAAAATCAGTATAAATGACACTAAAACTAATAGATTGGTTTATAATCTCAGTATATTTCATTATCAGCCTGGGCATAGGAATAATAATGTCAAGAAAGGCTGGAAAAAGTACGCGTGATTTTTTTCTAAGTGGACGAAACTTGCCATGGTATATTGCCGGTACAAGTATGGTCGCAACTACATTTGCTGCTGATACTCCTTTGGCAGTAACTGAACTTGTTGCAAAAAATGGAATAGCCGGCAATTGGTTATGGTGGAATATGGTATTCGGTGGAATGTTAACAGTATTCTTTTTTGCCCGGTTATGGCGCAGGGCAGAAATACTTACCGATGCCGAATTTGTAAGCATTAGGTATGCAGGTAAATCTTCAGATTTTTTAAGGGGATTCCGTGCTTTATATATCGGAATTTTTATGAATATGGTTGTAATTTCATGGATTAATCTTGCAATGGCAAAAATCATTAAAGTGATGTTTCCTGAAATTACATTTTTCGGAATTAAGGAAATAGAGTTTTTAGGGTTTCATTTTTCCTGTTATCTTTTAATTGTAGGATGTATAATGATATTTACTGCATTTTATTCATCTCTTTCTGGTCTTGCCGGTGTTTCTATTGCAGACACATTCCAATTTTTCATTGCAATGACCGGATGTATTATTTTATCGGTTTTTGCTTTACATCATATTGGAGGTATTAATGTATTAAAAACAAAACTATATGATACTAAATGGGTATTCAATTTCCTGCCCAATTTTAGCGGAAATGGTGCCACATCAGGAAGCGCCAAAAGTTTATTAAAAATGAGCGCGATGGCAATTATAACATATTTTGGCGTGCAGTGGTGGGCAAGCTGGTATCCTGGTGCTGAACCCGGTGGCGGAGGTTACGTTGCACAGCGAATGATGTCAGCTAAAGATGAAAAGCATTCCTTACTTGCTACCTTATGGTTCCAGATTGCCCATTATGCAGTCCGGCCATGGCCCTGGATAATAGCTGCACTTGTAGCTTTAGTGCTTTATCCCGATGTCACCGATAAAGGAGCAACATTTGTAATGCTCATCAGGGATTTGTTGCCTGCAGGATTATCGGGTTTGTTGCTTGCTGCATTTCTGGCTGCATATATGTCATCCATTTCATCTCAAACTGTTTGGGGAAGTTCGTACATCATCAACGATTTGTACAAACAATATATTAGAATTGGAAAAACTGAAAAGCATTACGTTAAAATTTCACGCATTGCTACATTCTTTCTTTTAATACTCTCACTATTCGTAACTACACAATACAATCGCATAAGCGATGCATGGAAGTTTATTATTGCTTGCAGTGGAGGAATAGGAAGTGTCCTTATACTACGCTGGTTTTGGTGGAGGATTAATGCATGGAGTGAGATTTCAGCGATGGTAGCACCTTATATACTTTTTCTGATTATTAAAATAAAGTATAATCTACCTGTAAAGGACTTGCTAACTAAGTTTGAGTTCGAAACAATACTACCTATAATTGTTGCATGGTCTACAATTATTTGGATTATAGTCACATTTTTAACTAAACCTACTGATAAAAAGAAACTAATTTTATTTTATAAGAAAGTGCATCCCGGAGGTATCGGTTGGAAAAAAATAACTAAAGAAGTTCCTGATATAAAAGGCGATTCAAATTATTCGTTGCTGTTTGTTAACTGGTTATGTGGCTGCATTATGGTATTATGTGCATTATTTGGAGTAGGAAAAATTATTTTTCACAACTACATGGCAGGAATTATTTTTATCTTTATAACACTTTTAGCAGCGTTTGTTATTTACCGTAATTTATCGAAAATAGGCTGGAAAAAGATTTCTGAATAATAAAATTGGAAACATTTTTTGCATTTATCTTGCAGGAAGCAAAGGTTTTTTGAAGAAAAAGAAAAAGACAATTAGTGAGTTAGCTGATTTTAAAGGCTTTTCATGTTTTGTATTTTAAAAAAAAACAACTATTTTTACTTATTATAATGAATTATACTTGCTTTTTGAAAAACCATAACTTATGCTAAAAATATACACCAATAGTAAATTACTGACAATGCTCTTGGCTACCATCATCTTAATTGCTTTTTCAGGATGCAGATCATGCAATAAAAAGGCTAACCAGGACAATTTGGAAGTAGACAACGAGATATTAGACGATATCTCACAGGCAAAGAAGATTTTCTACTCTTTACCTTCGCCTCTTGAAACTGCAATGCTTATTAAAACAGCAGGTGCTTCTTATAATGAAAAATTGCTAAATCCTCTTAGCAATGCATCAAGTTATACAACAAACAAAAGCATGGCACTAAACCTGGGAATTTATACAACCGATTTGAGTTTTGCAAGTCTTTTTGACCAGACTCAAACATCAATCAATTATATGCAGGCTGCAAAAAAAATGGCAGATGGACTTGGAATTCTTGATGCAATTGATAATAATACAATCCAAAAATTAGAGGAAAATATTAATAACCGTGATGTAATCATGGATATTATTTCTGAGACCTTCATGGCTTCCAGCAGTTTTCTGAAAGAAAATGATCGTACTTCAGTTGCTTCTATTGTACTTGTTGGAGGTTGGCTTGAAGGACTATATATTGCCACTCAACTCGTAGACCCAAGTAACATTAAGGACAATAAACTCGTAGAACGCATCATTGATCAAAAGCTATCCTTTGATATTGTGCTAAAATTGTTAAATGAAAATAAAGAAAATGCTGACGTTGCATCATTGATTGTTGAAATGAATGAACTTAAGAAAATATTTAATAAAATAGAAATCAAATCATCTAAAATACAAGTTGTGACGGATAATAAATCTAATGTAACAACTTTAAAATCTGTATCGAAAGTTAATGTTACAACAGAAACCTTTCAGGAACTTACAGATAAAGTAAAAGCTATCAGAAACAATTTCATACTATAAAAAACACAGGTTATGAAAAGAGTTTTACATGTTGCCATTATATTCCTAGCGTTATTATTAGGGTCCCAGGTAATCAATGCTCAATGCAAAGGATTTGCTAAGAAGATTTGCAAAATGGAATTGGATCCATATATCCATGATGGCAACTTCCATGCAGCGATATTAACTGAAGGCGAAGAAGCCGAGCTCTATAAAACATTTTATTCAGACACTGAGTACAGGATTGCTGTTTGCGGTTCAGATGCCTTGCCAAACATTGAATTCAAAGTCATAGATGCCAATAAAAATGTTTTATATTCAAACAAAGACCATAATTTTGCTAGAACGTGGGACTTTAAGCTCCAATCAAGCCAACAGTTAAAGATACTGGTCAAAGTTTATCCATCAGGAAAAAATTCCGAAGAAGTAGTTAGCGGTTGTGTTGCAATTATGTTTGGATTTAAAGAAAAATAAAATATTATTTTTAATATCAAGAGCTGTTTCTCAAGTCTATATTCATTATCATTCCCGCTTTTGCGGGAATCTTTATTTATGTGTGATACATTTCATTAAAAAAAATATTAAGGAACATTAGTACTAATTATAATGAAAGCAATGATTTTTGCTGCCGGCTTGGGCAGGAGGTTAAAACCTATTACGAACTCAAGGCCGAAGGCTCTGGTTGAAATCAATGGTATTCCTTTAATTAAAATAATTATTAATAAACTCATCAATTATGGTTTTAAGGATATTATTATAAATGTCCACCATTTTTCAGGTATGATCATAGATTTCCTTAATGCACAAAATAATTTCAATATAAAAATTTCTATTTCCGATGAAAGTGATTTGCTTTTAGATACAGGTGGAGGCTTAAAAAAGGCCGCTTCTTTTTTTAATGACGGCAAACCATTTCTGGTGCACAATGTTGATGTATTATCTAATATTGACCTTGGCAAACTCTATCAATTACATCTGCAAGACAATGCTCTGGCAACTTTGGCTTGTCAGGAAAGAAATTCATCACGCCAATTTTTAGTCAATTCAAGAAATGAATTGTGCGGTTGGAAAAACAACAAAACCGGAGAAGTAAAAATTTGCAGCGAATCAGATACCTACCTGAAACCTATGGCTTTTTGCGGAATACAAGTAATCAATCCTGAATTTTTAAATCTTATTACTGAAACTGGTGTATACTCTATAATTGATTTGTATCTTAAATTTTCTTCAAATCATGCCATTAAACTCCATCCTTTTAACGAAGCAACTTGGATTGACATTGGTTCACCTGAAAACTTAAAGAGAGCAGATTCGCTAAAAAATGAGTTAGGGTTGTAATTAGTTCATAGTTCAAAGCTTAAAGTTCAATTTTCAGTTATGTTATCTTCAATAAAAAATCATCAATTATATGCCTCCGCCCATTTCAAACATCATTTCCCTGGGTTTTCCCTGTACTACTTTTGAGTTGGGAGGAAGATCCTGTGTAAGCCAAACATTTCCACCAATTGTTGAACCATGTCCAATAGTAATACGACCAAGAATAGTAGCTCCTGAATATATGATAACATCGTCCTCAAGAATTGGATGACGAGGAACGCCTTTGACCGGATTGCCTTCTTTGTCAAGCTTAAAACTGCGTGCTCCAAGAGTAACACCCTGATAAATACGAACATTATTTCCTATGATACATGTTTCACCAATAACTACGCCGGTTCCATGATCAATTATAAAATATTCTCCAATTTGAGCTCCCGGATGGATATCAATACCAGTATCCGAATGAGCCATTTCTGAAATTATTCGTGGAATTATGGGCACTCCGAGAATCATAAGCTCATGTGCTACGCGATAATTAGTCAGTGCTTTTATAGACGGATAGGCAAAAATAATTTCTCCGTATCCCTTAGCAGCAGGGTCATACAAATATATAGCCTGAATATCCTTGGCCAGCTTCTCACGAATTTCAGGAAGCTTCTGCAAGAACTGCAAAGCAACAGGTTCCGATTCAAACTTACATTTTTCGCAATCTTCGCAATTATCATGTTCACAGGAAAAACAGTACCCGCGTTTTATTTGTTCGGATAACAATTTATAAAGTTTGTCAACATTAATTCCTATATGAAATTTGATTGTATCTGTCCTTATAGCAGTATTTCCAAAGTAACCCGGAAACAAAATTTCCTTAATCATTTCTACAATTTTTTCAATCGCATCTATTGAAATCATTTCTTCGTTAAGGCGCGGTCTGTGATATACCTGCTCATAAGATTTACGTTCAGACAATGACCTGACAGTGTCTGAAATAACTTTTACTATATCTTCTTTGTAATCTGTTGTCATTTGTTATTCTTTATAATTCCAAATATGAAAATTAACAATAAACCATTGAACTTGTTTCTTTCAGAATTTTAATTTGCTTTCAATCTCCTTTTGGATAATTGTAATTATAGTTATCAAAGGCAAATTGCGTTCTTTTGCAATTCGACTGCATTCGTCATATTCCGGTTTATATTTAACAATGTCATTTCCAAACCATGACTTTTTAACTTTCACTTTTCCAAAACTCGAATCAAAATCAATTATTTCTCTTTCAAGCATATGTTTGCTGACTTCATATGTTCTTAAACCAATGCTGGACGTTTCACCTAAAAGCGTTTCAATAAACTTCTCTTTTAAGCCAATATTGCATAACACGGAAAGTACTATAGCAGGGCGGGACTTCTTCATTATAATTGGTGTAATATAAACATCATCTGCACCTTCACGGAAAAGTTTTTCAAATAGATATTCATAAATTTCCGGATTCATATCATCTATGTTACACTCAATTATTGATGCAGTATCAGTTTTGAATTTTCCTTTTTCAGATTTACACAAGTGAACTCTCAAAACATTTGGAATTTCAGAATCTTTGTGCCCAATCCCGTAAGCAGTTTTTTCAGTAACATATTGCAGTTTTTCCACAAATTCATTAGCAAAAACAGCAAGAATTGCAGCACCGGTTGGCGTTGTAGCTTCAAACGGAACATTACCGGATTTTACAGGAATTCCTATAAGTAATTCTGATGTGGCCGGAGCAGGAACAGGAAATAAGCCATGAGCACATTTAACCATACCACTGCCTAGTTCAATCCTCGATGCAATAATTTTAGAGGTTTCAGATACTCGATGCAAATAGCAGCCCCAACGATATCAACAATTGAATCCACAGCACCCACCTCGTGAAAATGAACTTCCTCAACAGGTTGATTATGAATTTTACCTTCAGCTTCAGCCAGCTTTTGAAAAATGGCAATACTTTTATTTTTTACAAAATCCGATAGTTTAGATTTCTCGATGAGGGTTCTGGATATCATTAAAGTTTCTGTGATGAGTGATGTTCATGTTCATGATGATGTTCATTGATTATCACATCCACACGTGTACCACTTATACCTTGCTTGATATCTTTTATGATGTTTTAATTCAAATTCATCAATACCTAATTTTTTCAATTCATTAATCAGGTACTTTGTGTCAACGCCCAGATCAATAAGTGCTGCAAGATTCATATCGCCACTTATTCCTGCAAAGCAATCATAATATAAAATTTCGTTCATTTGCTTTATGTTATTATTTATCGAAACTAATATTATATCAAATATAATTTAATGCAGATTGTTTCCACGTACTTCCTCACTCTGTTACCGAAGCTTTAACTTAGGCGCCGCAATAACGTCATTGCGAATCCCGATTCATCGAGATGAAGCAATCTATATTTGCAAGTTTAAATTGCTGAATAAAAATTCAAAAAAATATAAATTTATTTATTTTCATTTAGGTCCTTATTATTGATCTCAATTATTATTGCAATTAAACATTTTTAGTAATTTAGACAAGAAAAAAAATATCAATATTAACATCCAATTAACGTTATCGACTAGAAAATATAATGATTTTATATGAAATTTACATTTAATTATAAATTTCAAAATTATGAAAAGAAGAGACTTCTTGACTAAAAGTCTGGGCGCAAGTGTGCTTGCTGGAACAGGACTTGTGTTTGGAAAGATTGACAGTATTTTTGCTTCTGAAAAATTATCAGCTTTAGAAGGAGAATATGATCTCACTGCTGTAATGGGAGGTGAACCGGATGTCATGTTCGATAAAGCAATTGCAGCAATAGGTGGCATGGAAAAATATATTAAAAAAGGCCAGAAGGTAGTTGTAAAACCAAATATTGGTTGGGATTCTTCTCCTGAAAAAGCAGCAGATACAAACCCTATTCTTGTTAAACGTATTATTGAACATTGCTTTCAAGCAGGAGCTAAAGAAGTAGTTGTGTTTGACAATACATGCGATAATTGGCAACGATGCTATTCGAACAGCGGGATTGAAAAAGCTGTAAAAGATGCCGGTGGTAAATTAGCGCCAGGAAATAATGAATCCAACTATCATCCTGTAAAAATTGCAAAAGGCAAAAAACTTAAAGATGCAAAAGAACATGAACTTGTTCTTGAAGCCGACGTGTTTATCAACGTGCCAGTGCTAAAAAACCACGGTGGTGCTCAACTCACTATTTCAATGAAAAATCTTATGGGCATAGTATGGGATCGTGGATATTGGCATAAAAATGACTTGCAGCAGTGCATTGCAGATTATGCATCTTACCGCAAGCCTACTTTAAATATTGTAGATGCATACAGGGCAATGAAGAAAAACGGGCCAAGAGGAGGATCATTAAGTGATGTTACTTTATTAAAGTCTCTGATTATATCTGAAGATATAGTTGCTGCAGATGCTGCTGCTGCAAAATTATTTGGGTTCGAACCCAAATCCGTTGATCATATTCGTATTGCAGCAGAAATGGGTTTAGGGCGTATTGATTTGGAAAAACTCAAGATTAACAGAATTAAAGTTTCATAAGCATGTTGAGTAAGCTCAAATATATTAGAATAATTATTGCGCTTTATTTTTTCTCATTACTTGCTGCTTCTTTCATTAATATCCCTGTTATTAAATCAGGTTGGGCTCTGACTAAAAGTGTTACTTTTTTTCAGTTTGTCCCTTCTGTATTGAGGTTTACTCTTTTGCCAATTGCTGCTCTTGGATTTATTTTTGTATTATCATTAACTTTTTTTTATGGAAGAGTTTATTGTTCTGTAATTTGTCCACTTGGAATAATGCAAGACATTATATCAAGGGTAAGCAGAAAATTTAGGAGAATAAAAATATACCGCTTTTCAAAACCACGCAATTATTTAAGGTATAGCTTACTTGTATTAGTTATGATTTCAATATTGACAGGTAGTTCATTTCTTCTTAATTTACTTGATCCATATAGCAACTTTGGTAAAATCTGGTCAGGTTTAGTCAGACCAATAGTTATTGAAATTAATGACGGACTATCCTATTTATTGGAGAAATCAGGCAGTTATTTTCTTTCACCAGTTGGAATAGCATCATTTAATTGGAAAGTTACGGTTTATCCAATTATTTTTTTAATCTCAATTACCATTATGGCTTCTTTGAGAGGTCGGTTATTCTGCAATACAATTTGTCCAGTTGGTTCGTTGCTGGCATTTATTTCAAAATTTTCTTTCTTTAAAATTAAAATAGATGAAAATTCCTGTACACGTTGTGGGAAATGTTCATCTATCTGCAAAGCAGAGTGCATTGACATTAAAACAATAAAAGTTGATTTTACCAGATGTGTAGGTTGTTTTAATTGTTTAAAAGCTTGTCAGGAAAATGCAATCATATATAAAAAGGATCATTCAAATCTTTTAGAGTATATTAAATCTGCACGATCTCAGTCAAAAATGATTATTCGCATAATCTTAAAGGATTTTTAAATTTAACTGAGAATAAAGTTAGTCCTATTTCAACAATTCAATTAACCAATGATAGACGTAACTTCCTTCAGAAGTCCATATTTCTTTTAGCCGGAACTGGATTATTAGCAATTAAATCAAAAGCAACAATTATTTCAGGAATAAAGTCCGGTCTAATCGCATTTAAGAAAAAGCATGCAGTTACGCCACCAGGTTCATATTCGCTCAACAACTTCGTAATGCATTGTACAGCTTGTCATCTATGCGTAAGCGCATGTCCTTCACAAGTGTTACAGCCATCTTTAATGCAATATGGTCTCGAGGGCATTTTCCAGCCTTTTATGGATTATGATAGCAGTTATTGCAATTATGAATGTGTAAAATGCAGTGAAGTATGTCCAACTGGTGCAATACTTCCAATTAGTACAGAACATAAAAAAACTGTTCAAATTGGAAAAGTTATTTTCTTAATAAACAACTGTATTGTTTACACAAAAGAAAAATCCTGCGGAGCATGCGCAGAGCATTGCCCAACAAAAGCAGTTCAAATGGTATCTTTTAAGGGAGCTCGGACAATTCCTAGAACAGATGCCAATATTTGTATAGGTTGTGGTGCTTGCGAATATGCCTGCCCAGCTGAACCTTATAAGGCAATATATGTTGAAGGAAATCCTGTTCACCAGACAGCAATCAAATTCAAAGAGGAAAAATCAAACGATGCTGCGCCCCTGGAATTTCCTTTCTAATTTTAAATCTGGTATATCGATTAACAATAAGAAAAGCAAAAGAAGTTAATTATTACCAGCCTTAATATTAACCCAAAACGAAAGTGTATTATAATTAGCTTTTATTTAAATAAAGTCTAAAAAAAATACACATTTCTGATTTAATAAATTAGAATCTATTTAAAACCAAATTGTTTGAAATGAAAATAATTTTATGCCTATTTCGATAAGCCTAAATTCGAACCCGCAACATAAATAGTTTGATTATTTGCACTACTTGGATTTGGATAGACATCAGATGTTGACCAATTGCAATAGGTACTATTATAGTAAACATAAACATAGTATTCATTGTTGGCAGGAACTCCCGTAAATGTTACAACGCCACTTCCATTCGTTATACCTGAAACAACACTATAAGTTTTAATTGTATTTTGACTGGCATATCCCAAAGAATAATTGGAATAATCATAATAATTAACAAGAATAACATTAGCTGTTTGTACAGGATTGTAAGTGTACGTTAAATAACTATAATATTCAATCGTAAGATTAACGCTAGTTCTGATGATTATTAAGTCTGATAAGTTTACACTGGCATATCCTGAATATGTACCGCCTTTTGAAACTATATAATTATTGGATGACCAAGCACCCACTGAATCAGTATTATTAATGTAAACGTAAGCTATATATTCCATATTTGCAGGAACGTTTGTGAATTCAACATTTCCGCTTACATCACAACTTTCAATGGCCACAGCTTTGCTTATAACTTTTTTTCTGTTGTCTTTTCTGACATAATCATTATAATTTACTAAAACAACTTTTAAAGTTGTCCGTTTAATAGTATCAACTCCACTTGTAGAAATACTTACCTGTAAGTTAATATTACCAACATATTCCATTGGATTTAATATCACGCTTTTTGAATCTCCGGAAATTACTTGAATTTCTTTGATAATTAAATATTTCTTATAGCCATTCTTAATTGTATCTGTAATGAGATAATAGGTTCCAGACTCTATTGTTCCAAAACCAACGTTTCCATTGTTATCTGTTATTTTGCTATCAAGTTCATTATAACTAGTACTTGAGTAATAACTTGTACACAAATGAATTTTAACCTTTGGAAAGGCTTTACCTGTGCTATCGATAATTTGTGCATTTAATGAACCAGCAGTTCTAAGTGTTACCGTAATATTGTCCTTTTGGCAAGCAGAAAATAATATGATTACTGCAATGAAGATAAATAAATTAAACTTTTTCATAAGATTGGGTTTTAAAATTAAATTAATTACAAATATATATCTTGATATATGTCATAATATTCAAAAAATTTCCATAAGCATTTTTAATTTGTCCAAATATCTTTCTACTCTATATTATATAGATTCGCATTTTTCAAAATGTTCCGCAATTTTTATAATTATTTTTAAAAAATATTTCAATTACTTATATATGTAGTAGATTTTAATTTACCAATGTTTCAGTTTTTTTTGTGTAGGAATTAAAATCATTGTTATCACTAATTGCTTATATGAAAGAATAATTAATTATCATATTGCAATTATTTTTTTGAACGTATTAAAAACCAGTGAAGTCCAACATCAATCGCTAATATCTTGCCGTAAAATTTAAACTTGAAACTTATCTTAAATCTACAACTTCAATTCCCTTATGAGCTTTAATATTAAAAACAAAATCTTTTTCAGATGCTATGGCCTGTTCATTGAATGTATCTATTTTGACAGTATAATTTACACCTGATTTCATAATTAATTTAGAAGAAACCAACTCTAATTTATCTATATCAATCAATAATTTAATAATTGAATATTTTCTTTTAATATCGAAAGGATAAAGATCTACTTCATAACATTTATGACCTCTTTCATCAAGATTGCCAAGATATTGATATTTATAATCAGTTGAATAAATAGTGAATAATTTTGAAGGATTGTTTGTAAATACATCATCTGTTTTTTTACCAGGTTTTGAGATGCTTACTTCGTTTGAAGCAGGAATATAATTATAAATTAATTTTCCATCGTAATAAATTTCTGTTTTATCAATCTCTAGTTTATACTTTTCCCCTTTTACCAACAAAGTTCCCTTATTTTCGGTCTTTTCCTGATTTTGACGATTCTCATCTATAATTGTAAAATTTGCCTGATAAGCTTTGTATGATTTCGTTTTTTTGGAAAACATATCAAGAATTTTCTTTGCTTCAGGATCCTGTTGAGAAAAGGAATTACCTGTAATAGCTAAAAATAAAATAAGAGAAATAGCTTTTTGGATTTTCATATATAGAAGTTCAAAGTTTAAAATTTAAAGTTCAAAATTTGAAACGAAATTACCATCGGTTGGTAATTTATTGTCGTCCGTCATTATCAAGTTTATTCAAAATCTGTTCCAAAGACATTTCATCAACAATAAGAACTTGTCGTGCCTTGCTCCCTTCGTTAGGACCCACAATTCCTGCAGCTTCAAGTTGGTCCATGATTCGGCCTGCACGATTATAACCTATAGAAAATTTGCGTTGTATTAATGAAGTTGATCCTTGCTGATGAATAACTATAAGTTTTGCAGCCTCATCAAAAAGCTCATCACGCTTGTTTAAATCAACTTCAGCAAATTCATCGATTCCGTCTGAAGGAACTTCAGGTAAATAAAGTGCAGAAGGATAAGCAGCTTGCGAACTGATAAAATTAGTGATTTTATCAATTTCCGGAGTATCAATAAATGCACACTGAATACGTATAAGATCATTACCGGTTGAAATAAGCATATCACCGCGCCCGACAAGTTGATTAGCACCATTGGTGTCAAGAATTGTTCGTGAGTCAATCATTGATGTAACCCTAAAAGCCACACGTACAGGAAAGTTAGCCTTAATTACACCTGTAATTATATTAGTAGTGGGCCTCTGAGTTGCAATTATCAAGTGGATGCCAATTGCGCGCGCAAGCTGCGCTAAACGTGCCAACGGAGTTTCAATTTCACGACCAGCGGTCATAATTAAGTCTGCGAATTCATCTATTATGAGAACAATAAATGGCATAAAACGGTGTCCATGCTCCGGATTAAGTCTGCGTTCTATGAATTTGGCATTGTATTCTTTTATATTTCTAACATGTGCTTTTTTAAGAAGATCGTACCTGTTATCCATCTCTATAGTAAGTGAATTCAGGGTTTTAATTACTTTTTGAGTATCGGTAATTATAGGATCATCAGTATCGGGAAGTTTTGCAAGAAAATGCTTTTCAATTTTCGAATAAAGTGTCAATTCAACTTTCTTCGGATCAATAAGTACAAACTTTAGTTCCGATGGATGCTTTTTATACAGCAACGAAACTATGATTGCATTCAGCCCAACCGATTTGCCCTGTCCGGTTGCACCAGCCACCAGTAAGTGCGGCATCTTTGTGAGGTCTACAACATAAGTCTCATTTGAAATAGTCTTGCCTAAAACAATCGCTAAGTCAAAGGTTGATTCCTGGAATTTTTTAGCAATAATTACCGACTTCATTGAAACTACTTCGGGATTGCGGTTTGGTACTTCAATGCCAATTGTCCCGCGTCCGGGAATTGGTGCAATGATACGTATTCCTAAAGCTGCCAAGCTAAGAGCAATATCATCTTCTAAGCTTTTAATTTTAGATATCCTGATGCCGGGAGCTGGCACTATTTCGTAAAGAGTGACTGTCGGACCGATAGTAGCTTTAATTTTATCTATCTGAATTTTATAATTTGCTAATGTTTCAACTATCTTGTTTTTGTTACTTATCAATTCTTCATTCGTAACTTCAGGATTACCAGATTTATGATCTTCTAACAAATCAACAATAGGTAACTTATAATTTGATAAATCAAGTTTTGGATCATAAGGGCCAAATTCACGGAGAATTGCTTCTGCATTTACTTCTTCTTCCGGAACAGTTTCTTCAATATCCAGAACTAAATCATTTCCCTCTTGTGAAATATTTTCAACATTATTTTCGGGCTTTTCAAATAAAAGTTCTACACCATTATCCGATACTTCCTTTGTTAAATCCTCCTTAAGTTTAACAGTTTCAAAATCATTTGAAGAGTTCTGATTTTGTTCAATATTATTATCATTTGAATTAGCATCGGCCATTAATTCAGGCTTAGGTGTTTTTAAAAATGTTTTTGCTATGAATTTATTAAACCATCCGATAAAGGGTTTTATCGTAAAAGTGAGATATACAAATATCGCAAAAAGAATGAGCAAACCTGTTCCAGGTTTACCTATTAAGCTGTTAAGATAATCGCTTACTATTTTACCGTGAGCACCGCCAATTCCACTTGAGAAAAAAATCAGCTTAGCTCCTTCAATATATCCAAGCGTAATAGAAAGAATGATCATACCAAAAAGAACTATTCTAATAGTTTTTCCCAAAGGCAATAATTTGACCTTTAATAAACGGAGTCCTGAGATAAACAGTAAAAATGGTATACCAAATGTCGCTATTCCAAAACCGTACTTGTCAAAAATTATATAGGTTAGCCATGCTCCTGTAGGCCCTGTCCAACTTTCAACCCTAGACCTGGTTGATACTCCTTGGTGTTCAACTATACTTTGATCTTTGGCCCATGCAAAAAAATATGAAATAAAAGCCAGTAAAATAAACAACGATAAAAAAATCATCAATACTCCGATTATGATTTTCAAACGTTCGTCTTTAAAAAAACTGTCATTCCAAGCTTCGACTGATTTCTTATCCTTATTTTTTCGTCTGGCCATTTATTGATTTAAAGTTCAAAGTTCAAAGTTCAAAATTCAAAATTAATCACCTTTCTACTACAAATATTTCCCAAATTTGGAAATAAAAAAGCAAATTCGTTTTAACGAATTTTTTGCCAAAATTAGCATTTCTGCCAATAGAGAATATAAATGTAAGGGCAAAAATATAAACAACTAAAGGAAATTATTCAAGAAGTTTATTAAGTACACCGGACATTTTTTCCCTTGAAACTTTGCGATATTCCTTTGGTATTTTAAAAATCTCGTCCGGAATAATTTCTGTTTTGTATCTTGTTGCCATAAGATGCATTTCAATATTATTCATTTCTATATTAAACTGAATTAATATTCCATTTATTTGGCTAAATGGATTAGATTTATTAGGGCTATTAATTTTAATTTGTTCGGTATAATATACTTCAAAAGGAGGTTGATTTGTATTTTTAAAGGATACTATTGCTTTTTTGCATACCAATCCTGCTATTAATTTAGATTCATTTACGAATTCTATATTTATATTTTTTAACCCGTCAAAAAAAAAGGGTGGCTCATACTTTGTACCGGGATAATAGTATTTATTGTCCATTACTTTCAGAATCATTGTATTTGTATATTTCCTAAAATCACAAATATTGCTAAGGCAAAATATACCCATGAATCCGTCAATGCTGGTAATACTTTTATGGGCTTTAAACTTCAGGGTTACTTTTTTAGGCAACAGGTTTGTTGGTATTCCTGATTTATTTGAAATATAAGCAACACTATATTCAATAACTCCTTGCGGTTGGTTTTTAAAATCAATCGAATCACAGGACAGCAGAAAAAATAAATAAATTAATGCGAGTGAAAATCTCTTCATATACAGGTGATTCAGGATTTTAGGTTAGCAGCTGCTTTTGTAAATTTAAAAAATAATATTGATTTTAAATTATCCTCTTGTTTTTATTTCAGCCTTGATTGAAGCATAAATTCAGAATCATAATTTTCCAACTTATTGCCTTAAAATTTCTTATTGGAATTAAAAGAGTGGTCTAATAATATTTTGTATCAATGGCAAGTTTTAATAAAAGATATTTCTAAAAACTAAATTATGGATAAATAAATACAGGATGCAAGATACAGGATGCAAGATACAGGATGCAGAAATATCGGGATTAAGTTTTAATAGATTCACAAAAATAAATTTCTTGGGTATAATGAATTATTGCAAATGACATTTCTTCTATAATAAATATTAAAATCTTATTGATTTGCAAAAGCAAAAAAAAGCTTCGGACATATTTGCCGAAGCTTTCAGTAAAATTTTCTAATGAAACTACTTTTTTTTAACCGCCTTTTTGGCCTTTTTTACTTCTACCGGAACTGGAGCGACTTCAATAACTGGAGCATTTGTTTTCTTTTTGTTCCTGAGTCTTCTTACACCATATGAACCCATAAATAGCTTTCCGCGCCTGGTTTTTTTATCACCTTTTCCCATAAATGAATTAGTTTAATATTGTATTTTGTATAATTTTTATATTGAATAGTGCGAAAATAATTACTTTTTTATTTCTATGAAAATGATTTAAGCTAAATCGTATCTTTTATCCCAGTTATTTTCAATTATGCAAAATATTTAAAACATATTCAGAATAATTGTCTTTTCTAATCACTTACGCAGTTCTCAAAATAAATAGTACTGCATATGAACAATCCTGCCGTTTCGACTCTAAGCCTGCTTTTACCAAGTGTGACTCCCATAAAACCAGCATTAATTGAAGCCTGAATTTCGGATTGGGTGAAATCTCCTTCGGGACCAATAAGACAAATTGCCGATAATCCATTTTTATAAATAGTATGTATGAGTTTTCTTTCTGATATATCTTTTAAATTTATATTTGATGTAGCATCTGCTTCAGGACTAATATCATTGCAGTAAGCAATCATTTTGATTTCCTGAATTGATGATTTTATCAGATTTTTTAAAGAAATGCATTGGTTTATTTTTGGTTTATAAGCCTTAATTGACTGCTTCATGGCCGATATTGCAATTTTTTCAAGCCTTTCTGTATTTAAATTTTTTCTTTCAGAACGTTCACAAATTATTGGTGTGAATTCATCTATGCCAATCTCGACAGCTTTTTCAATAAACCATTCGAGCCTGTCCATATTTTTAGTCGGAGCCATTGCTATGTGCAAATAATAAGGCCGTTGTTCAAATTGCATCCATTCATTTATAATTTCGAGTTCACACGATTTAGGATTATTGCTTGCGACTTGAGCTTTGTAAAAACCTCCATGTCCATCAGTCAGATAAACTGTGTCGCCTTTTTTTAGGCGCAACACGCGTATGCAGTGCTTGGACTCATTTTCATTGAGGATATAATTTTTCCCTGAAATATCTGGTGTATAGAACAAATGCATTATTAAAGAATTTATATTTTCAAAATTAGAATTTTTTATGATCGTTATTGACAAATTATATTTAAAGAAATATATTTTTTCAATCTTTGAGGAATATTACAAAAATTAAAAATATGACCAGAATAGGTTTACTTTCCGATACACATGGATTTATTGACGAAAAAATCTTAGAATTTTTCGAAACATGCGATGAAATATGGCATGCAGGAGATATTGGTGATATGGCAACAATAAATAAACTTGCATCTGTTAAACCTGTTAAAGCCGTTTATGGAAATATTGATGGTGCTGAAATCCGTCTTAACTATAAAAAACATTTACGTTTTAAATGCGAAGATTTAGATGTTTGGATTACACATATTGGAGGTTATCCCAATCATTATGAAAAGGAAATAAAAAATGAGTTTTCTGTAAATCCACCCAAATTATTTATCTGCGGGCATTCGCATATTCTGAAAATCATGTATGACAAAAAATATGACTTTTTATTTATTAATCCGGGAGCTGCCGGTATTTCTGGCTTTCAAAAAATTCGTACAGCAGTCCGTTTCTCAATAGATAAAACAGAACCCAAGCAAATGGAAATTCTGGAAATGGACAGAAATAAAATCATTTAATGAGTAAATTATCATATATTGGCAATTTGTTTCATTCTTATATCCTTAAATTATTTAGCATATTAATTCCTCTTATATAGCGTTTTAAATTTTACTTAACGTAACTTTTACACTAAGTATGGAATTGATAAAATTTTGACATATTTTTACTTGCATTTTATTTAAACTATGGCTGTAAAATTAAACCCTCATGTTTCAGTTGATTGTGTAATATTCGGATTCAACAATATGAGTCTGAAAGTATTGCTAATTGACAGGAATCAGGGTTTGCCAATGTCAAAACAAACAGCTCCAAAATCACTTAAATTACCAGGCAGTTTGGTATACGATGATGAAGATATTGATACTGCCGCTGTGCGTGTTCTTAAAGAACTTACTGGGTTAGAAAATATTTATCTTCAGCAATTTAAAGTTTTTGGTTCACCTGACAGGTTAAATAAGAAAGAAGATTTGGAATGGCTGCAATCTTTGACCAAAATGAAAATTAACAGGGTTGTTACAATTGCATTTTACTCACTTGTCAAATTAAATCAAACTTTACCATGTGATGGTAAAGTTATCTGGTCCGATATCAAGAAAGTTCCCAATCTCGCTTTTGACCATAATGAAATAATCAGGCAAGGTTTGTTAAATCTGCGTAGCGAGCTTAAGAATGAACCGATTGTTTTTGAGCTGTTGCCCAAAAAGTTTACAATCAGACAACTGCAATTATTATATGAAAATATCCTTGATAAAAAGCTTGACAATAGAAATTTTCGTAAGGGTATAGCAAAATGGGACTATGTAGTTCAGATTAATGAAAAAGAGAAGAATGTAGCTCATAAACCAGCTCAATTTTTTAAATTCGATAAAAGAAAATATCAAAAACAACTTAACGATTATTTGTCAGATAAATAAAATAATGAATATTAACTAAAAGAATTAAAAATGTATTTAATAGGATACGACGTTGGAAGTTCATCAGTTAAAGGTAGTATAATAGAAGCTTCCACTGGAAAATGCATTGCATCTGCCTTTTATCCTAAAACAGAGATGGAGATAAAGGCTGTTAAACCTGGTTGGGCTGAACAAAATCCTGAAATATGGTGGGATAATCTAAAGGCTGCTACAAAAGAAATTTTAAGTGCTGCCAAAATCAATCCTGCAGATGTTAAGGCAATAGGTATTTCCTATCAGATGCACGGTTTGGTGACAATTGATAAAAATCTTAAAGTTTTAAGACCGTCTATCATTTGGTGCGATAGCAGGGCAGTATCTATTGGAGAAAAAGCATTTCAAGAAATAGGTTCAGAGAATTGCCTGTCTCATTTGCTTAATTCTCCCGGCAATTTCACAGCATCTAAGTTAAGATGGGTTAAAGAAAATGAGCCTGACATTTATAAACAAATCTACAAAATAATGTTGCCTGGTGATTTTATCGCTATGAAATTAACTGGAAACATCAGTACAACTGCTTCAGGTCTATCGGAAGGTATGTTCTGGGATTTCACATCAGATTCCCTGGCATCTTTTTTATTAGATTATTATGGTATTGACAAAGATTTTATTCCACAAATATTACCTACTTTTTCAAATCAGGGTGAAGTTTCAGCCGAAGCTGCGAAAGAACTGGGTCTTGCAAAAGGTATTCCAGTAGCCTACAGGGCAGGCGATCAACCAAACAATGCATTTTCACTTAATGTATTGCATCCGGGTGAAATTGCAGCTACTGCAGGAACATCAGGAGTAGTTTACGGTGTTAGTAAAGAAATTAAGTACGATCCACAATCACGTGTTAATACTTTTGCTCATGTGAATCATGATAAGAATAATGCACGATTAGGTGTTCTTCTTTGCATTAATGGTACCGGTATCCTCAATTCATGGGTAAAGAAAAATGCAAGCTTTGCTGATGTTCCTTATAATGATCTAAATCAGACAGCAGCAGGAATTACTATTGGAAGCGACGGTCTCTTAATTCTTCCTTTCGGTAATGGAGCAGAACGTATGCTTGGTAATAAAAACATTGGTTGCCACATGGGAAACATTAATTTCAATGTTCATTCTAATAAGCATATTCTCCGATCTGCACAGGAAGGCATCGTATTTTCTTTTCATTATGGAATGGAATTAATGAAGAAAATTGGTATCAATCCTTCTGTTATCCGGGCAGGAAATGCAAATATGTTTTTAAGTCCGGTTTTCAGAGAAACGCTTGCAGGCGTTTCCGGTGCAACTATCGAATTGTATAATACAGATGGCGCACAGGGTGCAGCTCGTGGAGCCGGAATTGGTGCCAGAATTTACAAATCGTTTAGCGAAGCCTTTTCTGGATTACAAAAATTGCAGACAATTCAGCCTAATACATCAAACAAACAAAAGTATCTTGATGCATTCGAAAACTGGAAAAAATATCTTGAGACAATATTATAGTGAAAAATTTATAATTATGAACCATTAAAATATATTACTATGGAATACTTTAAAGGAATAGGAAAAATAAAATTCGAAGGTCGTGAATCGACCAATCCGTTAGCATTTAAATTTTATGATGAAAATAAAATGGTAGCCGGCAAAAGTATGAAGGATCATTTTCGTTTTGCAATGGCATACTGGCATACGCTGTGCGGTACGGGAGGAGATCCTTTCGGCCCCGGCACAAAGAATTTTCCCTGGTTTGAAGGCAACGACATTTTAAGCCGTGGAAAAAATAAAATGGATGCAGCTTTTGAGTTCTTAACAAAAATTGGAATTCCATTCTATTGCTTTCATGACATCGATTTGATTGATGAAGGCAACAGCATTGCCGAATATGAAAAGAACCTTAGCGCAATTGTAGACTATGCTAAAGAAAAACAAAAAGCATCGGGAGTAAAACTTCTTTGGGGAACTGCAAATGTATTTTCAAATCCACGTTATATGAACGGTGCATCAACTAATCCTGATTTTAATGCATTGTGTTATGCTGGCACACAAGTTAAAAATGCTATTGATGCTACTATTGCATTGGGAGGTGAAGGTTACGTATTCTGGGGTGGCCGCGAAGGATACATGAGCCTTTTAAATACAAACATGAAACGTGAACTTGAACATCTTGGTAAGTTTTTAAGCATGGCTCGTGATTATGGGCGTAAGCAGGGTTTCAAAGGATGTTTCTATATTGAGCCTAAACCAATGGAACCAACCAAACATCAATATGATTTTGACGCTGCTACAGTAATCAGTTTCCTTCGTCAGTATGGTCTTGATAAAGATTTTAAGTTAAATATTGAAGTTAACCATGCAACTCTTGCCGGACACACATTTCAGCATGATCTGCAAGTGGCAGCCGACGCTGGATTGCTTGGAAGTATCGATGCCAATCGTGGCGACTATCAGAACGGTTGGGATACCGATCAATTCCCGATTAATATTTATGAATTGGTTGAAGCTTTGCTTGTAATAGTTGAAGCAGGTGGTTTTAAAACCGGCGGTATCAATTTCGATGCTAAAACCCGTCGTAATTCTACTGATTTGGAGGACATTTTCATCGCACACATTGCAGGTATGGATGCATTTGCCCGCGCTTTGTTGGTTACAAATGATGTTCTTACAAAATCTCCTTATAAGAAAATGCGCGCTGAACGTTATGCTTCATTCGATTCAGGAAAAGGAGCTGATTATGAAAAAGGAAAACTTACTCTTGAGGACCTTCGCAACCTGGCAATTGCAAATGGTGAACCTAAACAGATTAGCGGTAAGCAGGAACTCTATGAAACATTTATCAACCAATATATTTAATTAAACAAATAGTCTAATTACTAACATATAAATTAATAATTATGGCATTTATTGATACGACTTCAAAAACACAACAAACAAGCTATAAAAAAGGGAGTTCAATATATATTATTGCACTTACCCTGGTAGCCACCTTGGGTGGTCTGCTGTTTGGTTACGATACAGCTGTTGTCAATGGCGCTGAAAAATCCTTGGTAGAATTTTATATCTACAAAATACAAGGCGGTGTATATGTATATGCATCCAACATCTTTGATGTAATTAGCCAATACCGATGGATGATGACATTGGTATTGTATTTCGTTTTTATAATAATAAGCGGTCAGGTAATAAGACTACTTGGCACAAAAAAAGGAGGAATAATTGGTGCTGGTATTATTGTAATACTAACTATATGGGTAATTGGTTTTATGGGCAAACCTATTCCTACGAATACCGATGCTTCCCTTTTAAAAGACACAGTTGATGCTGTGAAAGGATTTGTTATAGCCAGTGCACTGATAGGATGTGTTATTGGTGGTGCTTTGGCAGGATTTATTTCCAAGTCATTTGGCCGGAAAAACGGTTTGATAATAGCCGCGATTGCTTTCTTTGTTTCAGCAATTGGAGCCTGGAAACCTGAAACTTTTAATATATTTGGTACGTTGCCGGTTTATTCATTTGTTGTGTACCGTATCATTGGCGGTATTGGTGTGGGTATTGCATCTATGATTTCGCCCATGTATATTGCTGAAATTGCCCCTGCGAACGTCCGTGGACGTTTGGTTTCGTTCAACCAGTTTGCAATCATTTTTGGTATGTTGGTTATTTATTTTGTCAACTATTTTATCGCTAAGTCAGGCAATGAGCAATGGCTTACAAACATTGGCTGGCGATGGATGTTCTTCTCAGGAGCTATACCTGCCATAGTGTTTTTAATACTTTTATTCTTTGTTCCTGAAACACCGCGTTATCTCGTTTTAAAAAATAAGGAAGACAAGGCATTGAAAGTATTGAAGAAGATTGCAGGTGAAGAAAATGCCCAAAAAATATTGAATGAAATTAAAAGTACATTGCACGAACACAATGCCCCTTGGTTAACATATGGTTTTCTGGTAATTTTTATAGGTATTATGTTATCCGTGTTCCAACAGTTTGTAGGCATAAATGTGGTGTTGTATTATGCCGGTAATATCTTCCGCAATATGGGCGCATCAACCAATAGCTCGTTGTTACAAACAATCATAGTTGGTGCAGTGAATCTCATTTTCACTGTTGTTGCAATCTTAACTGTTGATAAATTTGGCCGCAAACCACTTATGATAATAGGTTCAATTGGTATGGCCATTAGTATGTTTGCACTTGGTCTAACCTTCTTTTTTGGTCACACTGGAGGAGAACTTACCAAATCACAAGGATTTGCAGCCCTCATTTTTATGCTTACTTATACTGCCTCATTTGCGTTAAGCTGGGGACCTGTATGCTGGGTGTTACTTTCTGAAATTTTTCCGAATAGCATTCGCGGGGCAATGTCAATTGCAGTTGCTGCACAATGGATAGCAAACTGGGTTGTTTCACTGACCTTCCCCATGATGAACGACAATGTTTGGCTCACCAATTTATTCAATCACGGTTTTTCATATTGGATATACGGTTTAATGGGCATATTGTCGGCATTGTTTATGTGGAAACTTGTTCCTGAAACAAAAGGGAAAACACTTGAGGAAATGGAACATCTTTGGAAAAAGTAAGTTTAAAATAAATCTTTCCTATTGAATCCATCGATATATTCGATGGATTCTTTGTTTGAACCAGTTTGAAAAAAAATTAAATAAATTTGAATTGGTGCTTAACTTTTTTGAAATTAACCTTTTGCCGAGATTTTAATTCATTTTGCCGAAAATACATACCTGCAAATTTGAAATTGCGTATATCTTTGACTCAGAATTTAAAATAAAATAAATTTGGAAATATGGAAAGATATAATGGAAATAACAATTACAAACCAAATAATACAAGGAAAGTTGTTTTTGGCTTAATTATAGTAGCTTTGGGAGCATTGTTATTAGCCGATAACTTTGAAGGCTTAAGCGAACATATCAGATCTGTTGTTTTTTCACTTCCAATGCTCATAGTGGCAATTGGTATCCTTAACCTTTTCGGTAGAAGAAGTTATGTGACAGGAGTAATTATAATAATGGTTGGCGTTTTCTTTCTTATTCCTAAAATTTTCTACAATATTGATCCTGATTTTACCAGGCTTTTTTGGCCGTCAATATTAATAGCAATCGGAATATTAATAATTGTTAGAAGAGGTATGGGGCATGATCATCATCATCATCACTTTCATAAACACTTTCATGATTATACTGCTAAAGAAACATCTGACGGATATATAGATGAAGTCAATATTTTTGGAGGAAACAAATCAAAAATAGTTTCTCAAAACTTTAAAGGTGGTAAAATAACATCTATTTTTGGAGGTTCAGAGCTTGATTTTACTCATGCTCAACTTGCTGAAGGCACAAATGTAATTGACATGGTATGCATGTTTGGTGGAACTTCAATGATTTTGCCTGCCGATTGGTACGTACGTTCCAAAGTAGTTTCAATACTTGGCGGTTTTGCTGATAAACGTTTAAATATTTCCAATCCGGCAGTAAAAGACCGTGAACTCGTTATCAAGGGTATTGCTATATTTGGTGGTGGTGAAATTAAAAGCATCTGAAATCAATATGCCGATTAGCCGATGTGCTACTTTTTCAAAAAATCTTATGCAATTATCTCAATATTTAAATTGATTCATTAATGATTTTAATTGAAGAAAAATTAATTAACAAAGTAATTAATTTTCTCATTTTCAAATTGTAGAATTTTCAAATTATCAAATTGTTTTATGCAACATCCAGTATTGAAAAATACCCGCTCTTTACTAATCTATATTGCCATTTGGATGGTAATTGCATTCTGCGATTTTTTTCTAATACATTTGAAATTTAACTATAGTCTTACAGAGTGCCTGACAGGTAGCATGCTTTCTGATGGTTTGTATGCTTTAATGGGTGTGGCAATTTGGTATGCAGTGCTGTATAGTTTTCCTGAAAAAATAGGTGCCCTAAATTTGATAATAAATCATATCACTGCAGCGACCGTTTTAGTCATCATTTGGAATGTCGTTTCCTTATTTCTTGTGAAATTATTAATTAGCGATCATTTTTATAATTTCATGATTGAACATATCGAATGGCATGTTGCAATTGGTTTTCTTTATTATTTTATTTTGGTACTTATTTATTACATTATTATTTATAACGTTAATTTAAAAGAAAAAAGAAAAAATGAAGACAGATTAATGGCTATAATAAATGAAGCTGAGTTAAACCTTTTAAAGTCTCAAATTAACCCTCATTTTTTATTTAATAGTTTAAATTCTATAAGTTCTCTTACTGTTACCAATCCAACTAAAGCCCAGGAGATGATTATAAAATTATCCGATTTCCTGCGGTATTCTATTTCCCGAAGCATTAACCAAAAATCAAATTTAAAGTTAGAGCTTGAAAACATTCAACGATACTTGGATATCGAGAAAACCAGGTTCGGTGATAAATTAAATTATCAGCCCGATATTACTCCTGATTGTCTGGATAAGATGTTACCCACAATGATTTTACAACCTCTTTATGAAAATGCCATAAAACATGGTGTGTATGAAAGTACTGAACCAATAACTTTACAAGTAAAGGCATATAATGAAAATAATTTGTTAATAATTTTAATAACAAACAATTTTGATCCTGAAACACCAGCTAAAAAAGGTTCCGGAATAGGTTTAAAAAACATAAAAGAACGTTTAAGGCTCACATATCAAATGGATGGATTACTTTATACAAACAAAACACACAATATTTTTGAAGTAAAGCTGGTAATTCCTCAAAACGAACAATTTAATAACTAAACTGAAAACTTCTTGACAGCTATAACATAAGTTCACAAATAAAGATTAACCCTAGCTATAAAATGAAAACTCATAATAATGAATATAGTAAAAAAATATAAACTTTAAACTTTAATCTGAACATGAGTATCCGTACAATTATTATCGAAGATGAAGCACCGGCAAGGGATATTGTGAAAATATATCTCAATAAATATCCCGAAATAGAATTACTTGGTGAATTTGCAGATGGATTTGGCGGTATTAAAGCAATCAACGAGCTTAAGCCCGATTTGCTTTTACTCGATATCCAGTTACCAAAGTTAAATGGCTTCGAGATTTTAGAACTGGTAGAGCATTTTCCCATAATTATATTTACTACTGCTTACGATCAATTTGCGTTAAAAGCATTCGAAATGAACGCTACCGATTATTTGTTAAAACCATTTTCATCAGAACGTTTTGATACTGCTTTACAAAAGGCATTTGAAAAACTTAAAAACAAAAATCACGAGGCTAAAGTTGTTCAGAAATTAGTTGAAACAGTAAGTGAAAAGGCTGAAAATATTGACAGGGTAGTTGTAAAAACAGGAAGCAAAATAAAGGTTATTCCGGCTGAGAAAATCATTTATATTGAAGCACAGGATGACTATGTAATGATTTACACTGATGAAAGCAAACACTTGAAGGAAAAAACCATGAAATATTTTGAAACACATCTTAATGCTTCACATTTCATACGTATCCATCGTTCATATATTGTAAATGTAAATTATATTGCTCAATTGGAACATTTCACCAAAGACAGTTACCTGGTTATTCTTAAAAATGGTGCCAAACTAAAAGTAAGTGACAGCGGGTATAAGAATTTAAAAGCAAGGTTAAATTTCTAATGAAACAAACACTCATAAAATAAAAATCCCTAATCTTTATTAGAATAGGGATTTTTTATATGTACAAATTTTTATTCTGAAACTATTTCAAAAGCTATTTCAACATTCACTTCTTTATGAAGTTTAATTTTAGCAGTGTAATTACCAACTTCCTTAATAAGTTCTTCCTTAATAAAAATATTTTTACGGTCGACATTGAAGCCTTTTTCAGCTAATGCTTCTGAAAGTTGAATTGTGTTTACAGAACCAAATATCTTACCTTTTGTACTTGTTTTTGCGCCAATTGTAAGTTTGAGTCCTTTCATGTTTTCAGCAATAACAAGCGCTTCTTCTTTGACTTTTGCTTCTTTATGAGCACGTTGCTTTATATTTTCAGCATGTACTTTCTTTGCCGATTCAGTCGCATTGGCGGCAAGTCCCCTGGGAATAAGATAATTTCTGGCATAGCCATTTTTTACTTTTACTATGTCATCTTTACTACCCAGATTCGATATATCTTGTTTTAAAATTACTTCCATTGAAAAATCCTCCCAAATATTATTTTAACATATCAGTTACGTAAGGCAGGAGCGCAATAAAGCGAGCTCTTTTAATTGCTGTAGATACTTTACGTTGATACTTTAATGATGTACCTGTAAGCCTGCGAGGCAATATTTTACCTTGTTCATTTAAAAATTTTTTAAGGAATTCCGGATCTTTGTAGTCAATATATTTTATGCGATTCTTTTTGAATCTGCAATATTTTTTCTTTTTGATTTCTACCGTAGGCGGAGTTAAATACCTGATTTCTGTTTGATTTTGTGCCATAATTTATTCCTCCAATTTTTTTTCGGGTTCTTTCAATGTTTCTTTTCTTCTCGCTATATTCTATGGCATATTTATCCATTTTAAAAGTAAGAAAACGAATAATACGCTCATCTCGACGATATTCAATTTCAAGTTTTCCAACAAATTCCGGTTCGGCTTTAAATTCAATAAGGTTGTAAAAACCAGTAGTTTTCTTTTGAATAGGATATGCCAATTTTTTAAGTCCCCAGTTCTCGCTGTGGACTATTTCAGCTCCGCTGTCGGTTAAAAATTTTTTAAATTTGCTAACCGCTTCCTTCATCTGACTTTCAGACAAAACGGGAGTTACAATGAAAACGGTTTCGTACTGTCTTAACATAAAATTTATTTTTATAATTATAATTAATTAGGGACGCAAAAGTAAGAAGTTTTTCCTTATAACCAAAATAATTACAGGCAAATCAATATCTAATATGAATAAGCCTGAATAATTGAACTGTTGAGCTGATTACTATAATTGGAATGCTAAAATAGTTAGAAGAAGTTAGAAGAAGTCGGAGAAGAGAAGAAGTGGACATTTTTCCGGGCTGGATTTTAATAGTATATTTGTGCGATAAAATTGTTTTAGCAATGTCATGGATAATTTCATTGTATCTGCACGAAAATACAGGCCTGCAACATTTGATGCAGTGGTGGGACAAGTGTCTATTACTACAACATTAAAAAATGCCATCCGGAGTCATCATTTGGCCCAGGCATATTTGTTTTGCGGACCACGAGGTGTAGGTAAAACAACCTGTGCCCGTATTTTTGCTAAAACCATTAACTGTTTTAATTTAACCGAACAAGTCGAACCTTGTAACCAATGCGAATCATGCCGCTCATTTAACGATTCACGTTCCTTTAATATTCACGAACTCGATGCTGCTTCAAATAATTCTGTTGACGATATACGCATGCTGATTGACCAGGTTCGAATTCCGCCTCAAGTTGGCAAATATAGTATTTATATTATTGACGAAGTTCATATGCTCTCAGCCTCTGCTTTTAATGCATTTCTTAAAGACTCTTGAAGAGCCGCCTAAAGCATGCTGTTTTTATTCTGGCTACTACTGAAAAACATAAAATAATTCCTACCATTCTTTCCCGTTGCCAGATATATGATTTTAATCGAATCAAGGTTGAAGATGCAGTTGGTTATATTGAAAAAATTTCTAAAAACGAAGGTACTGAATATGAATTGGACGGCTTGAATATTATTGCTCAAAAGGCAGATGGTTCTATGCGTGATGCTCTTTCAATTTATGATCAGATTGTTAGTTTTTCAGGAGGTAAAGTAACTTATAAAAATGTAATTGAAAACCTCAATGTTCTTGATTATGATTTTTATTTTCGAATTACCGATGCATTTTTAAAAGGAAATATTACGGAATCATTTATGATTTTTGATGAGATACTTTCAAAAGGTTTCGATGCTCATAATTTTATCGTTGGGCTTGGCAAGCATTTTCGTGATTTACTGGTTTGCAAAGACACTGCTACATTGCAATTACTCGAAGTAGGCAATACTATCAAAGAAAAATATAAATTGCAGTCATCTCAATGCACAACTGAGTTTTTATTCGAGTGTTTGCAATTATGCGGACAAAGTGATATAAATTTCCGGAATTCAAGAAATCAACGACTTCATGTAGAGTTAACTTTGGTGCAGCTTTGCCAGGCAGTAGATAAAAAAAAAAGCAGTAATGTCTTGAATCAGGATGAATCAAAAAATAATCCGAAATCAAGCCAACCTGTTGAGAAAAAAACAAAAGACACTCTGCTTTCTAATAATGAGCATTATAAAATAAATGAAATTTTTAGCGACACTATTAAAGATAAGGGTATTTCAGAGAAATATATTTCAGCAACGCCATCAATCAAAAATTTAATTAATGAAAAATCTGTACCTGAACAAAAACAGAATATAACAAGTACAGGTGATGTAGAAAATGAAGATAAGCCTACCGAAATCAGAGAAAATAAATTTACAACAGATCAATTATTAAAGTCATACCACCATTTTGTAGAAACTATAAAATCCAATAAACCTCGCCTTTATAGTACTTTGAACAGCCAGCAACCACAGTTATCAGGTTTACACACTGTAGAAATTACTTTGAGTAACCAGGCAATACAAAATGATTTTGAAAAAAACCTGAGTCATGATATGACTCATTTTCTTCGTAATGAACTTCAAAATGATAACATTATTATTGAAGTAATTGTGTCTAAATTGAAAGAACAAAATAAACTTTATACCTCGGAAGAAAAGTTTAAACATTTGGTTTCAAAGAACCCGGCACTAAATGAATTAAAAAAGAAACTGGATTTGGATTTTGAATGAAAACAATATGCCAATTCGATAATTGAATAATTTTAAAATAGATGCTAGAATTGAAAATCAAAATAACTGAATAACTGAAAATCAGAATTTGTGAATTGTGTAGATGTGAATTAAAAAAAAGTATTTGTATTCAGAACTTCTGAACTTCAGATAAAGATATATACCAAGACTCTTAAGCGCTAACTTATTAAATATTTTCTATGACGAACAACAAAATAACAATTTCAAACGGTAAATTAATTGTACCTGATTGCCCTGTAATACCATTTATTGAAGGCGATGGAACAGGTCCGGATATTTGGGCTGCATCAGTAAGAGTTTTTAATGCAGCGGTTGAAAAGGCTTATAAAGAAAAAAGAAAAATAAGTTGGAAAGAAATATATGCCGGAGAAAAATCTTATAAACTGACAGGAGAATGGTTACCACAAGATACAATAGATGCCATTAATGAATACCTTGTTGCTATTAAGGGACCTCTGACTACTCCCGTTGGTGGCGGCATTCGTTCATTAAATGTAGCTTTGCGCCAAAAGCTTGATCTTTATGTTTGTCTTCGACCGGTACGTTATTATAATGGTGTCCCATCACCTGTAAAAAATCCAACGACTACAGATATGGTTATTTTTCGTGAAAATACTGAAGATATATATGCCGGTATTGAATGGAACCAAGGCAGTGAAGAAGCAAAAAAAATAATTGATTTTTTACAAAATGAACTGGATGTAAAAAAAATTCGTTTCCCGGAAACTTCATCTATTGGAATAAAACCTGTTTCAAAAGAAGGATCAGAAAGGCTAATCAGAGCAGCAATTCAATACGCAATATCCCATAAAAAACCGTCTGTAACTTTTGTACACA
This sequence comes from uncultured Bacteroidota bacterium, assembly GCA_963851385.1. GTDB lineage: Bacteria > Bacteroidota > Bacteroidia > Bacteroidales > DTGW01 > CAWEFA01. Next base: position 59,868 of record CAWKPE010000010.1, read on the forward strand.
AAGGAAATATAATGAAGTTCACAGAAGGGCAATTTAAAAATTGGGGTTATGAACTGGCAGAGAGAGAATTTGGAGATGAAACTTTTTCATGGTTGCAATATGACAAAATTGTTTCGTTAGATGGTTTGGCTGCTGCAGATAAAAAACTAAAGGCAGCGCAGGCATCAGGTAAAATAATCATTAAAGATGTTATTGCAGATGCTTTTTTACAGCAAATTCTAACTCGTCCTGCCGAATATTCAGTCATAGCTACACTTAATCTTAACGGCGATTATATTTCTGACGCGCTTGCAGCTATTGTTGGAGGTATAGGCATTGCTCCTGGTGCCAACATCAATTATTTAACAGGTCATGCAATTTTTGAAGCAACGCATGGCACAGCTCCTAAATATGCTGGACAGGATAAAGTAAATCCGGGTTCAGTTATTTTATCAGGTGTAATGATGTTTGAATATATGGGATGGGATGAAGCGGCTTCCTTAATAATTAAAGGACTCGAAAATGCCATTAAGAAAAAAAGAGTCACTTACGATTTTGAACGTCTTATGGAGGGAGCTACTCTTTTGAAATGTTCTGAATTTGGAACTGAGATTATTAATAATATGTAATCAAATGTTGTTTATTTAATATCCTATTCAAAAGTTATTTTTCTTTTGCTGATTAAGAATTATCATTTCTTATTGAATAACGCATTTTGTTGTTCTATTGGACTTATCGCTGATTAAATTAACGAAATAAATTCCTTTGGGCAAATTTGTCAAATTAACAGGGTAGCTTAAGTCCTGATTATTTTTCTGAATCTGTTCAACATACAATAATTTCCCGGTGAGATCGTAAATTTTGAGAGATAACGATTCATTATAAGGTGATGAATATTTAATGTTTGCAATACCATTATTTGGATTTGGGATTACTTTAAGATTTATTTCACCAATGTTATTTTTTTCCACACCAAGCGGCCATTCAGAGACGTAGATGTAAAAAGTACCCGTATCGCCACCGGCACTGCCATCTACTTGTATCCAGTAAGTTTTCCCGGGTGTCAGAGGCACTAAATTTAATGCAGCTGAATAATCAGGATTGTAATCATCGTTAGCAGCAATTAAATCTGCTTTTTTAATATTGGTGCATGATGTTGAATTGTATATTGCAATTTGATTGTCAAAACCATGAGTATCAAAACTTGCATAGCCACTTGAAGGGCCAGTAAATTTAAACCATACACTATTCTGAAGACCACCTTCGTCGCACCAGGACATAGGAGCATTGCAATTGGTATCAGCAGGAGCAGGCTCATTGGGTTGAACTGTTGCATTGTCATTATTAAAAGGACCGTTATCTCCTAAATTCAATTCTATCGCATTACACATATTATCATTTACAGGAGGCTTTTTGACATCTATCTCAACAACTCCGGTACTGGAACATGTTCCCTGCGTCCCGGTCACTTTAAGTCTATAAACACCCGCCGAGCTACTGGCAAAATTAACTTGTTTTCCTGTCGATTGATTTAAATCATCTACAGGAAACCACGAATATGAATCTGCATCACCCAACGCTGTGATTTGAGTTGTGTCGTTCATAACTACAGTAACTGGAGCTGCAATTAACATTATCGGATTATCGCTGACTTTATATTCTTTTGAAATTACATCAGTTCCTGCTGGACCAGTAACTGTGAGTTTTGCATTTCTGATTCCTGGAGTTGCATTTGAATTAAATGATACTGTGTGAGGGCCTTTACCAGTAGCTGTTGATGGAATAGCGTCTGCTCCAAAGTCCCATGAATAACTGGTTATGTTTCCTGCTGAACTATCAGTAAAAATAATATTGCTGTTTGGACATACTTCATATTTATTCATTTCAAAATTTGCTTTGGGACCTAAATTATAATCTGCGTAAGCATTGATTACTAGGTCTGCATTCCAATTTTCAATGTCTGAACCCAAAGATTGCCATTCTCCTTCATTTCTGATCACCCATTGCTTTCCCGATGGCTCTATGACCGGATCAGCGTAATATTGTGAAGTATCAGTTTTATCTTTTATTGGTGTTTCAATGGGTATAGGCGTATTAAAACCCGGAGTGTAATACGTAACCTTTATATAAAAGTCTCCTTGAACCAAAGTGGGCATGTCAAAAGTATAGTAACCAACTGAAAGGACAGGTTTACTGGTATAATGATTAAGAAGATTTTTTAGTGTATCTCCGTCCTTTTCACTATAAATTTCTATATCAACTGTTGATCCGGTTCTTCCAAGAAAAGTACCAACTTTTCTGATATATTGTTGAACTGCAGCAGTATATTTTATTATACCAGTAGCAGATTCACTATAATTACCATAAAATGATAAAGCACCTAATTCTGCATAACAATATAATTTACTTACATATCCTGCATTCCATCGGACAGGATAATATACAATAGGATTTAATATTTTGCTGTCTTTATAGGAAATATAGAAAAATCCTTTTTCTCCCCAGGTTTCTCCAAAGCTATTTTTAGCTATCCATGCACCTTTCCCGCCAGCAGTTAATTTATTATCATCCCATCCGACAAGCACAATAGCGTGATTAGCATCTATCGGTCCACCATAATAATATGTATAATTTGAAGGTTCGTAGTATTGATTTTCCATATGAATATTGGTAGATACACCACCATAATCCATAATCGCGCGTTTTGTCAAAGAACGATTGTTATAAACCCATCTGACTTCTGGAACGTAAGCCACAACCGGCAATCCACTGACACATTTTTGTTTTCTAATATTATAAGGATCTAAACTATCCGCTACCGGACCTGCCAATCTAGTCAAATAAGCCATTGCAAAAGCTTCATTACCCCCTTCTCCATATTTCCAAACAAATCCATGGCATGCAGCTAAATTTTGTTCTGATAAATCAAATTCACCAAGCTCTTTTACCATCCATTCAGATTCTATTGCGCCCATGCAGGCGAAGGCCCAGCAATTACCTCCGTACACACCACCTCCCTGATTTTTCACTGAGGAAACTTCATTTAATTGTCTTAAATCATAAACTGAGGGAAGTGTTACAAAGGCGCTTTTTAAAAGGGAAAAAGTATCATCCTCAGAATTATTAATATAACTATCCGGCAGTTTAAAGAATGGAGGAATATATCCATAAAAGTTTTCTTGATTTGAAACTGAATCTGATGTTAAAGGATAAGAACTTATGTAATTTAAAAAATCAGGATTGACAGGTGATAAATGCTTGTATAATTGTGCATCTACCAGTGTCAGATTTAACATTACAATCAATAATAATTGAACTTTGCGCAACATATAAATCAGCTAAAAGTTAAATAACAAGTTCAAAGGTAAAAAAAATACCAGTCAATTCCTTAAAACTTGTTTTTACAGGTTTTTAGTATAATATTTAAATTATATTCATGGTCTTGTGATATCATGTTAACAAAGTTTTATTTGCCACTAATATTAGATGATAGAAATTAGTTTAATTTTGTGAGCTTATACAATATAATTATTAAATACATCATAAAAAATGAGTTTTCTTGCTAATTTAATCCAACAATTCTTTGGATCAAAGTCTGAAAAAGATATTAAAGAAATTCAGCCAATAGTTGCTCAGATTCTCGAAGAATACGAAAAACTGAAATTTCTTTCAAATGATCAATTGCGGTCATTGAGTAACGATTTAAAAATCAAGGTTCGTTCAAGTATTACCGAGGAATTAAAAAAGATAGAGGATTTAAAAATAAAGATAGAAGAACCTGAAATAGATATTAAAGATAAAGAAGTTCTTTATAAACAAATAGACGATTTAGAAGAACTAATAGATGAAAAAATCAAAAAAATTCTTGATGAAGTACTTCCAACAGCATTCGCTATTATAAAAGATACTGCTCGTCGTTTTTATGAAAATGAAGAATTGGAAGTTACAGCCCAGGATTTTGATCGGGATCTCGCAGCTACTCGCAATAGTATAAAGATTGTAGGAGACAAAGCCATTTATTTCAATCATTGGATAGCAGGAGGTAATGAAATCAAGTGGGATATGATTCATTACGACTGCCAGCTAATTGGTGGCGTAGTATTGCACCAGGGAAAAATTTCAGAAATGGCAACCGGTGAAGGAAAAACTCTTGTTGCAACACTTCCGGTATTTCTGAATGCATTGTCAGGACGTAGTGTTCATATTGTTACAGTTAATGATTATCTGGCTAAACGCGACTCAGAATGGATGGGCCCGCTATACGAATTTCATGGATTAACAGTTGATTGTATAGACAAGCACCAGCCTAATTCCGAATCAAGGCGAGAAGCATATTTGGCAGACATAACTTTTGGCACAAATAACGAATTTGGTTTTGATTACCTGCGCGACAATATGACCGGTGCACCCGAAGAATTGGTGCAGCGAATTCATAATTATGCAATTGTTGATGAAGTAGACTCAGTGCTTATCGATGATGCCCGAACTCCTCTTATAATTTCTGGTCCTGTTGCTAAAGGAGAAAACCAGGAATTTGAAGTATATAGACCAAAAGTTGAAACATTGGTTAATGCACAACGCAAACTGGTTACTCAAATCCTTGCTGATGCAAAAAAAGCTCTCGATTCAGACGATAAGGAAAAAGGGGGATTATTCCTGCTTAGATGTTTCAAAGGTTTACCTAAAAATAAAGCATTGATAAAAATGCTTAGTGAGGAAGGTAATAAAACACTAATGCATAAAACAGAAAACTTTTATATGCAGGAAAACAGTAAGCATATGTACAAGGTAACTGATGAACTGTATTTTGTAATTGATGAAAAAAATAATAGCATAGAACTTACTGAAAAGGGAATTGACCTTATTACTTCTTCATCAGAGGATTCATCATTTTTCATTCTTCCTGACATCGGCTCTGAAATAGCTGAAATTGAAAAATCTTCTGCCAGCTTGGATGAGAAAGTTGAACGCAAGGAACATTTGTTACAGGATTATGCCATTAAATCAGAAAGAGTTCATACGGTTAATCAATTACTAAAAGCTTATACTTTATTTGAAAAAGATGATGAATATGTAGTGATAGATAATAAAGTCAAAATTGTTGATGAGCAAACTGGTCGTATACTTGAAGGCAGGCGGTATTCAGAAGGATTGCACCAGGCAATTGAAGCCAAAGAACATGTTCAGGTTGAAGCAGCCACCCAGACTTTTGCAACAATTACCCTTCAGAATTATTTCAGGATGTACAAAAAACTGGCAGGTATGACAGGTACTGCTGAAACAGAGGCAGGTGAATTCTGGAATATTTATAAACTTGATGTAGTGGTTATTCCAACAAATAAAATTGTTATCAGGAATGATGGTGAAGACAAAGTATATAAAACTAAACGTGAAAAGTACAATGCAGTTATTGAAGAAATTGAAAGTTTAATTGGAATTGGACGACCTGTGCTTGTTGGAACAACTTCGGTTGAAATTTCTGAATTATTAAGCAGGATGTTAAAAATCCGTGGTATTAAGCATAATGTTTTAAATGCAAAGTTACACCAACGTGAAGCTGAAATTGTTGCAGAAGCTGGTAAATCACGTACTGTAACCATTGCAACCAATATGGCTGGTCGTGGTACCGACATAAAGCTTTCTGAAGAGGTAAGACAGGCTGGCGGTTTAGCGATTATCGGTACTGAACGTCATGAATCAAGGCGTGTTGACAGACAGTTGCGTGGCCGTTCAGGACGTCAGGGAGACCCGGGTTCTTCACAGTTTTTTGTTTCACTTGAAGATGATCTAATGCGTTTGTTCGGCTCTGATCGTATTGCATCTATAATGGACCGAATGGGTATTAAAGAAGGTGAAGTTATTCAACATTCTATGATTTCACGCTCAATTGAAAGAGCACAGAAAAAAGTTGAAGAAAATAACTTTGGTATTCGTAAACGATTGCTTGAATATGATGATGTGATGAATTCACAACGCGAAGTAATTTATAAACGCAGACGTCATGCGCTTTTTGGAGAACGTCTTAGCCTGGATATTTCCAATATGATGTACGATGTTTGTGAAAACATAGTTAGCCAGTATCATGGTACTACAGACTTTGAAGAGTTTAATCTTGAAGTGATACGATTACTTTCTATAGAAGCTCCTTTCGACGAGAGTGATTACATGAAATTTTCATCTGAAGAATTGATAGAAAAACTAAATGAACAAGTCTGGAATAATTATAAGCATAAAAGTACAGTACTTGCTAAACAAGCTTTTCCCGTTGTTAAAGAAGTTTATGAAAAACAATCGGCTGTTTACGAAAATATTGTCGTACCAATTAGTGATGGAGCTAGAGTTTACCAGATAATTACCAACCTTAAAAAAGCTTATGAAACTCAATGTGCCGAGTTAATAAAATCTTATGAAAAAGCCGCAATTCTAATGACAATCGATGACGCATGGCGTGAACATTTAAGAGAAATGGATGATTTAAAACAATCTGTTCAAAATGCAGCTTATGAACAAAAGGACCCTTTGCTTATATATAAATTTGAATCCTTCGAGTTATTCCGAACAATGATTGAAGATACAAATAAGCATGTAGTTTCAATGTTGATTAAAGGTAACATTCCTGTGACCGATCCTTCCAGTGTTCAGCGTGCACAAGCTCCCCGTAAAACGGATATGAGTAAATTTGCATTAAGTAAAAGCGAAATAACTTCTTCATTAAGCGGAAATGCACCAAATACGGAAACTAGTAGGGAAACTCAACGCACGCAGCCTGTAAGAATTGAAAAGAAAATTGGCAGAAATGATCCCTGTCCGTGTGGAAGTGGTAAAAAATATAAGAATTGTCATGGTGCAGGTGTCGGTGCAAATATTTAGTATTATTATTTTTTAAATTTTAGGAAGTAAATAATTCATAGCAGAAAATTAAAGCCTCAATCTGCCTGAATATTAGATAAAATCTCAATAGCTTGAGATTGGCTGCCATCTGGATTACGTTTTAATACTATATAATCGGAATTCATTTTTAACCAGTTCCCATTTACGTGTTTTAGTCTTATCACGCAGGAATAGCGATTTTGAGAATTATCGGAAATTAGTTTATTTCTCTCTTCAATTTTAGCATGATCTTCAGGATGATAAAAATTCATTGCTTCTTCGCTATTTAATTCTTGCAATTCTTTATGCCTGTAACCTAACAAACGATTGTAGTTTTGGTTATACCAAAGCAAATTTCTCTTATTTAAGTCCTTAATGGAAACAATTACTTGTAAGCTATTGATAATTTCTTCTAAAAAATTTATTTGATCACTAAGAATATGATTGTTTTCATTAAGATTCATCACCAATACTTTTAAATGATCAATTTGTTTATTTAGATTTTCATTTTCCTCAGTAAGTTCAATATGTTTATTTCTCAATTTGTCAATATTTCGAAGTATTTCATTAAAACGAGCCAGGTGGATGTTTTCATCCATAATCTGTTTAGCTTCTTCAATAAACCGTTTTGCTTGCTTCCTGGCCATTATAAAAACTCTTAAAAATATTGAAAACTTAAAACCTTAAAACTATATATTTACTCTTCAATTATAATTGATTTTCCAAACTATAAATAAATCTCTTAATAACAACCTTATAATCAAATATAGAAAAAAAAATAAATTATCCTAACATTATTTTGACATATTTGACAAAAATCAAAATGTTTATTAATCTGAAATTTAAATCGTTACGCATACCAACAGAAACCTGAGTATTTATGTTTCCAACATTACCAAATCGTTTATAAATCTATTGCTCCTAATTTCAATATTGATTTTATTTGTGTTAAAAAAAATTAATGTCAGGTAATAACATAGTAAAAGTTAGCACGTATACCGACAAAAATATTTTATGAAAGAATTAAAAAAAATTTCAAGATAAATAATTATAGACTGGTTTTATTAAATCATATATTTAATAATATACTATATTCGTTACCTTTTATTAGATTATTTTTAATTTTAATTGATCAATTAGAGGGAAAACTTATTTTAAGTTGTCATTACAAATGTGAATTATTTTTTATTAACAAAAAATTTAAATCAAATGATTAAGAAGGGTTCTGTTATATTACTGATCGCCATTTTTGCCATTTCACCAATGTTTGGTCAGAAAAAGAAAAATATCCAAATACATAAAATAAAATCTATTACAGTTTATAATGAAGATTTTGAAAATAAAAATGGGAAACAGGTTAAAGAATCGTATGAACGTTTTGATGAATCGGGAAACACTTTAGAAGAAATTGAATATGATAAAAAGGGTGTTGAGAAGCAACATGTACTCTATGAATATGATGAAGATGGCAATAAAACCAAAGAAACATATTTAAATCCAAATGGTTCAAAAGAAAAGATAATAGCATATAAATACCAGGACGATTTAAAAATTGAACGCATCATATATTTATCTGATGGAACAATTAAATCGAAGAAAAAATATATTTACGATTTTCAAAAATGAAGTACATATCTAGGCCTGAGTTGGATGATTTTGGTAATGAGTTAGTACCCATTTTAAAAAAATTTCAACCGATTACTCTTGAGGAAATGGATTCAGTAATGCTCATGAGCAGAATGGATGTTAAATATTATTTTCATGCTTCCATTCTGAAAAATATTCTTGAAAAGGCAAGTAAGTACTATAAAATCCTGGAAATAAAAAATCAGCGTCAATTTCAATATTTAACTACTTATTTTGATACCCCGGATTTTAGAATGTACCAAGATCATCATAATGGGAAATTAAACCGTTACAAAATAAGACAACGGCATTATGTACTTACAGGTACTGAATTCTTTGAGGTAAAACATAAAACTAATAAAGGCTGGACTCTAAAAAGCAGGATAAGAAATGACAATAACAAATACCTCAATGAAATTACCAATACTTTTTTAAAAGATAATAGCCCATATTCAAATTCTGTACTTCACCAAATCCTTGTCAATGATTTTGTGCGTATAACTCTGGTCAATAATATTATTAGAGAACGTGCCACTTTGGATTATGGAATTGCATTTTCAAATTTTAATGAAAAGTCAGAATTACCTCACTTAGGAGTAGTTGAAATCAAACAGGATTTTAGATCGGATAAATCAATTCTGTTAAACATTATGAGAGACTTTAGAATTAAACCCGATGGCATTTCAAAGTATTGTATTGGTGTAGCTACACTTTGCAAAGGATTGAAAACAAATATGTTAAAACAAAAAATTAGAAAGATAAATAAAATTATATGAGTGCATTAATTCTGACAGATGAAGCCAAATGGCTTGGCATTGAACTTTTTAACAAAAAAGGAGTAATTGAACTATTAATAAAGTTTATTTTCAATATGCTTGTCATAGGTATAATAGTTCGTTTTTTATATTACCCGTTAACCAGGCGAAGGGACTATTTGTTTACTTATTTAGTTATATCTGCTATCATTTTTATGATTTGTTTTTTATTAAGCAATGTAAAACTGCAAATGGGATTTGCTCTTGGCCTTCTTGCAATTTTCAGAATAATCCGATATCGTACAAGTGCTATTCCTATTAAGGAAATATCATATCTTCTTATAGTAATCGGAGTATCGGTAATAAACGCGTTGGCAAATAAAAAAATAAGTTATGCGGAATTATTCATTACAAATTTTCTCATTATTGCTATTGTTTTTTGTTTGGAAAAAATATGGTTATCACCACACGAATTCTGTAAGCTGATTACATATGAAAAAATTGAACTAATTAATGCTGGCAAATACGATGAATTGTTATCCGATTTACAAGAGCGTACAGGCTTAAAAATTAATCGCATCGAGATTGGAGAAATAAATTTTCTCAGAGATTCTGCAATAATCAGCGTCTATTACTTTAGCGCTGAAAACAGGGTTAATTTAACTGAAGAACGTGCACTTCTCAGAGCCAGTTATGATGATGACGATGATTAAAATAATGAAGAAAAAAATATAAGTAAATTGCCATAAACGAGATAAAAATAGTAAATTACAAATAGTTTTTAATTCATGTAACTCTGTAAAGAATAATAAAGTAAGAAAAACAAATATCCTTATTTTATAAATGCAATGGCTGATCTTGCATGCAAATATCTTGGACTGGATTTACGAAATCCTTTAATAGTTAGCAGTTCTGGTCTTACCGATAATCTTGATAAAATTATACAACTACAGGATTCTGGTGCAGGTGCAATAGTAGTTAAGTCAATTTTCGAAGAAGAAATTGAATTTGAAGAAGGACGAATTATTGATTTACAACCATCATCCTGGCCTGGAGCTGACGAATACGCTAAATTCTATTCAAAAGAACATTCCATTAATGATTACCTGAAATTAATCGAAGCCTCAAAAAGAAAATTATCAATTCCTGTTATAGCAAGTATAAATTGCATTGCTGCAGGTGAATGGATTAACATTGTTAAAAGCATCGAACTAGCAGGAGCAGATGCTATTGAATTAAATATCTTTTTTTTCCTGATGATAAAGATTTTAGAAGTGAAGATTATGAGAGATTGTACTTTGATATTGTAACAAAAATCGCTTTAATGGTTAATATACCTGTAACAGTTAAATTGGGACCATATTTTACAAATATATTATATATCATAGATCAAATAACACATAGAGGTGCCAGAGGCATTGTTCTATTTAACCATTTTTTTCAACCTGATATTGACCTGGAGTCTTTTGAATTAAAAACCGCTGAAAATTATACAAGTCCTTCAGATTTTTATCAAACTCTCAGATGGGTAAACATTATTTCTGCTCATTTTAATAACATAGATATTGCAGCAGCATCAGGAATATATGATAGTGAAGCTGCAATTAAAATATTACTTGCAGGTGCAAATGCAGTCATGTTATGCTCCACTCTATATAAAAACGGTAATAATTATTTATCAAAAATTGCTTTAGAGATAAGTGACTGGATGGATAAAAAAGGCTTTAGTAAAATTGAACAATTTCAAGGTCAAATCAATTATAGTATTGTTCAGGATCCGTTTTTATATGAGCGTGCTCAGTTTATCAAGAATTTTGATATGTTGCAATAAAAAATTATCTTTTCTAAATTAATAATTTAATTGACATTTGTTTATAAAAATTTATTAGAAATTTACTAATTCGCTGCTGTTCAATTAACTAACCTAATCTCAAAACTTATTTATTTCATTGATTATTAGTAAGAATTTTATTACATTGCGAGTAGAAAAATCATAATCTAACCCAAAATATAAATATATGGCAATCACGTTTAATGAGCTAAGAAGAATTAAAGATAATCTTCCGACAGGAAGCATGAAAAAAATTGCAGAAAAACTTAATATTGACGAAGACACTGTAAGAAATTACTTTGGTGGGGCAAATTATAAAGCTGGAAAGACCGTGGGAATTCATATTGAGCAGGGACCTGGCGGAGGAATTGTTACTTTTGATGACGAAACAATTTTGGATTTAGCTCGGGAAATGCTTTCAGAACATCAGCATCAATATTAAAAAGAGTCCGCAATTTAAAAGCGGATTTTTTTTATCTGCAATTATCGAGAAAAAGATTATTAGATTGAAAATCACCTAAATTCATTGCCTTTTTAAAATCCTGGCAAGCTGCTTTTTTTTCACCTTTATTTAGAAGCAATTGTCCTCTTTTCCTGAGAGCAACTATATTGTCGGGCTCAATATTAAGGCAACTATTATAATCTTTCAATGCATTTGAGCTCATGCCTGTCTTTTCGTACGTTTCTCCTCGCGAAAGATAATATCTTGCTGTTTGCGCATAGCTGCTAATTAAATGATTAAAATTTGTAAGAGCTGTCAAATAATTTTCACTAGCAAAAGCAATCCTGCCTGCCAGATAAGTGGCTGCTGAATCTTCATCAAATAATATTAAATAAAAATCAACATCGGCTTTTGCCAGTTCATTATTTCCCAGTAACAGATACGATTCAGCACGTTTTAAGTACAAACGAAATTCGTCTGGTGCCAAATTAATTGCCTTACTAAAATCAATTGATGCCTCCTTATTCTTATTCAATTTAATATAAGTTTCTGCCCTGCCCTCAAAATACTCGTAATGATGTTTGTTAACTTCAATAGCTTTTGAATAATCGTTCATAGCAGTATTATAATTATTCATTTCATAAAATGCCTTTGCCCTGTAATAAAAAAGTTCATGGTGCTTGGAGTCATTTTTTAATATATCTGAAATAAAATTAATTACACCTAACCAATCATTGTTATTAGCCATAAATCGTGCTTCGCCAACTTGTGAATCATATTTATCATACCATTCGTCTTTCCAAAGATCTATCCAATCCTTGTTATTTTCAAAACGTGAAAATGCTTTATCCATTCTTATTAATACTTGGGGAAATTTATATTTTGAAGTCAAATGCTTTTTAAGAAGAATTATGGTCTGGTTTAAATCACCCAAACGGGCATAACATTGCGATAGCTCAAAATCTGCTACATCTGCAGCAATTTTATTTGCTTTATTATAATCGTCAATTGCTTCGCTAAAATTCTGCATTTGATAGTACACTTTTCCTCTTTCCAGGTAAATTTTAGAATCTGATTTTGATTTTTCAAGTATTTTCGAATAGTAAAATATTGCTGAATCGGGTTGATTTTTAATTTCAAAAGCCTTACCTTTCAAATAATCTGAAGGCTGAGAAATAATAGTATTGTCAGTCAGGAATAGAAATAAAAATAATGTAATACTATTTTGGATAAAATGAAAATTGAAAATTGAAATTAATAAGAATGAGCTTTTGGAACTTTTTATTTGATATTTCATAATGAATTATTGGCAGTATTTATGAGCTACTTGCTTTTTTATAGATAAAAACGAAGATATGTCAAAGAAATGTATTTCAAAAGGCAATAAGCTTATCATTTGACAATTTGTTTATCGAATTTTTTTTATTAACTTAATAGTTAATTCATTGTTTAACATTTTATAAAAATTCTATTAATTGCGTGGATGGAGACAAACAAATAACAGATGCGAACATTGCCAATAATCAACAAGTAGATATAGAACCAGCAAAAAAAACTCTTACTTACGACATTTGTATTGTATGGAATTGGGAATATGATACTGAGTTTGTCAACTTATTTGACAAAGTTTGCAAAAGTAGGAATCTGTCATTATTACAAATTACACCTAAAAATTCTGAGAGTATTATTAAATCAATAATCAGTGGAGAAATAAATTTTCGTGCATATCTTGATCGTGGAACTGATGTTGATTTAAATTTTATGCCTGTTGTCAATTGGGCAAATGAGCATAATGCATTTAGCATAAATCCTTATGAAAAAGCTTTACGTGGCAGTGATAAAGCATTAATGCATCCCGATTTTATTTACGCAGGTCTATACACGCCATATACTATTATTCTTCCTTCATACGATGATCAACCTGTAATATCTGCAATTGATTTACATGTGCTCGGAGAAAGTTTTATCATAAAACCTGCTCATGGAAGCGGGGGAATTGGAGTAGTTATGAAGGCTACAACTTTAGACCAGGTTCTTGAAGTCAGAAAAGAACATCCTCATGACAAATATTTATTGCAGGCTAATATTATACCAAGAGAATTGAATTCACGTCCAGCCTGGTTTCGTGTACTTTATTGCGGAGGACACGTGTATCCGAATTGGTGGAATCCCAGAACGAAAATTTATTTCCCGGTTACGGAAGCAGAAGAAAATTATTATTGTCTTGCTCCATTGCGAACCATTGCATCTGCGATCTCACGAATTAGCGGGCTTAATCTATTTTCTACAGAAATTGCCAATACTCATGATAATCTTTATGTAGTAATTGATTACGTTAATGATCCTCTTGATTTGCGAATGCAATCTAAAGCAGTTGACGGAGTTCCTGATTTTATAATTCAGTCAATTGCTGAAAATATTATTGAACTCGTGCTTAAAAAGAGATGAACGTTTATTTTTATTTAAGGCAGGATACTGGATGCTAGAATCTAATTTTCGGATTTCGATATTTTGTATTTTTCATCTTTAATCCTTTTCCAATATTCTGATTTCGATCTCCTGTCTCCTGTCTCCGGTTTCCCTAAAAAACTTCTATCTCGGATATTCTATGCGCATGTGATATATGTTGCGCAGTCTTTTCTTAAAAATATTTTTAACAGTTTCTATTTCTTTAAGCGTAATATTAGCTTCATTCAACTGTCCTTCCTTCAACTGATTGCTAATTACATTTTCAACTAAGTTATTTAAATCTTTTTCATTATGATTTTTCAGACTCCTTGAAGCTGCTTCAACTGAATCGGCCATCATGACGACGGCCATTTCACGAGAGAAAGGTTTAGGCCCCGGGTATGAAAACCTACTAATATCTACTTCAGAACGAGGATATTTTTTTAAATACGAACGATAAAAGTAATGAACGGTTGAAGTTCCGTGATGCGTGCGAATGAAGTCAATTATCTGCCATGGAAGCTTATGCTTAGATGCTATTTCAATGCCCTTTAATACATGTCCGATTATTACTTCTACACTTTTTTCAAATTCGAAATTTTCATGCGGATTCATTTCACCGGTGAGATTCTCTACAAAAAACATCGGATTCTCGATTTTTCCAATATCATGATAAAGCGATCCTGCTCTTACTAATAAAGGATTTCCTCCAATATTAAAGATGGCCTCCTCAGACAGATTAGCAACTTGTAGCGAGTGTTGGAAAGTTCCGGGAGCCATTTCTGCTAATTTGCGCAGTAAAAGCTGGTTTGAATCAGATAACTCAAGTAATGAAGCATCTGATAAAAAGCCAAACATTTTTTCAAATATATATATCAATGGAATAGAAGACAATACTAATAGTCCGTTTCCGCTAAAAAACAATACATTATTCAAATTAAAACTGTTAAGATTCCCTTCCTGGTATAGAACAATTCCTAAATACAATGCAATGTAAGTGGCAATTAACCATGCCGAAGTAACAAACAATTTATTACGTCTGTACAAATTTGTAAGGCTCAATAATGCAACAACTCCGGCAGAAACATTAAGAAACACAAATTCGAAACTATTCGGAGCCCAAAATCCAATTAATAGTATAGTTATAATGTAAACAAATAAAGCAAGTTTAGTGTCATAAAAAGTTTTTAATAGAATTGCTATGATTGCAAATGGAATTATGTATAGTCCAAATGGTTTAAATTTAATAGTCAAACTTGCTGCAAGAGAAAATAGAAGAATGACAAATATAATAAACCCAACTTTTCTGAACGACTGAAGTACCTCTTTCCTGAATTTTGTCATGAAAATAAAAATCATTAGGATGCAAATCATAACCATTATACCCTGACCCATCAAAATAAAAATGTAATTAGATGATTTACCCATTCTAGACTCATATTCTTTTTTTAATGATTCAAGTACCTTGTAAGCTTGTGGTGTAACTATTTCACCGGTTGAAATAATTTTTACTCCAGTAAGTACCATGCCTTCAGTCACTGAAAGGTCATTCAAAGCTGCATCGCGCATCTTAGAAGAAGTTTCTTCATCGTAATAAAGATTAGGAGAAATAAATTCTTCAAATTTTAGTCCTCTAAAAAAGACATCTGGTTTTAATATTGAAGAATCTGGAAGTTTGTTGTCATATATATATAATTGATGAATAAGATATTCATAAGCTCCTTTCTGGCTAAAAACATTACTTAGCTCACACTCATCGGCTACATTATCACGAACTTGCATTATGTTGGATGAATGTTTTGACAGTGTTCCATATTCGTCAGGTAATTCAATAATACCAACCCTATATACAAAATCGAGAAGTGATAATATGCGTTGTTCATATTGGTATTTATATCCAGTATTTATTGTTGAAGGATACTTCCTGTCGAAATAGCTCCAATAATTAGTAAAAAATGTTCTAAATCTGGTTTTTTGCTCAATACCAATTTTAGGATTGTAATTAAAATATGGAATAAAATTTTTAAGTATACTATCTTTTTGAGCTACCAGATCAGCATCTGATTTGTATATTGGAAAATCGAAAGGAGCTATAAGTACATCATGCATCCAAGGTTTCCCTTTTTGATATTCGTATTTAAACTTACCACCACGAGGAAAAAAGAAAATCAAAATTAAAGCAGCACATAGAAACATAACAACATTAATTGTTTTTCGGTTACTTATCAATATGAGCTTTATTCGAGTTTTCATTTTATTAAAAAAATATTACCAGCAAATTTTTGAATTGTATAAAATTACCTAAATTCGATCATTTCTATTACTTTAGGTTTCAATTTTGTTTACTTTTCTTATCAGAAACATTATCATGGATAAAGGTATTTGCATTTATACATATATTCCCTTACGAAGTGAGCCTTCTGAAACCAGTGAAATGACATCTCAGATTTTATTTGGAGAAACTTATAAATTACTCGAGCAAAAAGATAAGTGGCATTACATAGAGCTTGATTTTGATAATTATAAAGGCTGGATTGATTCCAAATTATCTTATTTAATAGATGAAAAAAGCTGTCATGGCTAAGTGAGGTTAATTCAGTTATTGTTAATATTCCTATTTGTATAGCTAACCAAAAAAACTCTGAAGATTTTTTGCCGTTACTAGCAGGAAGTATTTTATATGATCTTCATGAAAAAAAAATTTCATTGTTTAATAAATCATTTCAACTTAAAGAACCCCTTTCATTTAATAAACAAGAAAACAATTATAAAGTTATTCCGAAAATAGCACGGCAGTTTATTAACACACCATATTTATGGGGAGGTCGTTCATCTTTTGGAATTGATTGTTCAGGCTTTGTGCAAACAGTTTACAAAATTGCAGGAATTAAACTACCTCGCGATGCTGCTCAACAAGCAAAACAGGGAATTTTTGTCAGTTCGCTAGATGAAACCTTACCAGGTGATGTAGCATTTTTTGAAAATGAAGACGGCAATATTGTTCACACAGGAATTTTACTTTCCAAGAAAGAAATAATTCATGCTTCTGGTAAAGTTCATATCGCTTCTATAGATGAAAAAGGCATATTTAATCAAGAAAAACAGCTTTATACTCATAAGCTTGCAGTTATTAAGAGAATGGTTTAAAATCGATAAATGGTTGAACAGAAAATCTGAAGTTCTGAAAAACTGAATGAAAGATATGATCTAAAAGCTTCTGAAATTTAGTTATTTATATCTTCAGAACTTCGTTTTACACCAATTAATAAATAATAGATATGTATTCCTACGAGTATCCCAGGCCTGCAATCACCGTTGACAATGTAATTCTTGCAAAAGAAAAAGAAGAATGGTACATTTTGCTCATTCAACGAAAAAATGAACCTTTTAAAGATTTCTGGGCTTTGCCTGGAGGTTTTGTCGATGCTGATGAGCTCATCGAAAAAGCTGCCTTACGTGAGCTCATGGAAGAAACAGGAATTGCCGGTATAAATCTTGAATTTTTAAATTATTTTGATGAACCTAATCGCGATCCCCGGGAACGAACAATTTCAATGGCCTTCACAGGTATTATTGAAACACGAATTAAAGCTCGTGCAGATTCAGATGCCAGGAAAGCAGAATGGTTTAAAATTGAGAACCTACCTTACCTTGCTTTTGATCATTCAAAAATTATTGAATATGCAATATCGAAGTTCGCAAAATAATGAATCATTCTGTTATGACATTTAAGAGCTTTAAGGCAACATCCAGGTTTGATTGCTGAATTATTTTCTTTACAGGAGCTAAATCAATAAAATGATTACGTACATAATTTATTCTTTCTATAGTTTCAGTTAATGATTCAGGTATCCTGTTCTTCATAATTTCAACAGCCAATGCAGTTTTCCAGGCACTGCCAGTAATTCGAATTACATGCTTTCCATATCTTGCAGGATGAATGTGAACGAAAGCTGCTTCATAGGCACCAAGTCTTAATATCCAAAACGAATTGTCTTCAAGTTCAAAAGTCTTATAACCTGAAATACCGAGCCACTTTTTAAAATCGTTTTTGTTTGCTAATTCAATTAAGGCTAATTGATTTATTATGTCATTAAATATTTCCTCTACTTGTAAATCGCCTGTATACAAGTCCATAATATTATTCCCGATTTGTTTAATTTCGTTTAGGATTGAAACGGTATCCTGATTGAAGCCTTTTTTATTAAAGGTAATAATCATTTGCCTTACAAATTGCAAATGATGTTTGTAAGGATTAAATGATAAAACTTCATGTCCCATCGGATAAAAATGCTTTTATAAGAACAAAATTAATTGCTTAGAGAAAGAATTGCAGCTAAAGGAATTAAAAATTATTTTTGGAGAATGTTACCGACTTTTTTTACAATTTCCATGCCTCTAGTGATTGCTTCCTGGTTTTCGGAGATAAGATGATGATGACGGGCAGGTAAACTCATTTTAAGTCCGGCTAAAACATTTTCTAATTTAACTATAGATTTTATTTTAAGATAAGCACCCAAAACAATCATATTAAAAGTCTTTGTAGAAGCCATGCGTGCAGCTTCAGCAGCAGCTTCAACACAGTAAATTTCAATATCGTTACGTTCCGGATACCTGGTAATACCATTATTATCATAAATTAATATTCCACCTGGTTTTACTGAGCTTTCAAATTTATCCAGAGATTGTTGATTTAGTATGATAGCCGTGTCAAATTTTGTAATAATAGGTGAACTAATTGTTTCGTCGCTAAGTATTACCGTCACGTTTGCAGTCCCACCGCGCATTTCTGGACCATAGGACGGCATCCAACTGACTTCCATATTTTGCATGATACCTGAATATGAAAGTATTTTACCCATTGAAAGTACACCTTGTCCGCCAAAACCGGCTATTATTATTTCTTCTGTCATTACTTGATCTGTTATATAATATTTTATTTAAAAAGCATTTTTGAAGTTAAAGATTACTTACTGACGAGTTTACCTTCAATTTTAATATCTCCAAGAGGATAAAGTGGAAACATATTTTCTTCTAACCATTTATTAGCTTTGAGAGGAGTCATCTTCCAGCCCGAATTGCAATTCGAAACTATTTCCACAAAACCAACTCCTTTTTTAAGCTTCTGTAATTCGAAAGCTGCACGTATGGCTTTCTTTGCTTTACGAACGTAATTAGGCGTATGAACGGCTTGCCGGGTTACATAATAAGTGCCAGGTAACTGGGCAACTAACTCAGTCATTTTAATAGGATTGCCCATTGTTGAAATATCCCGACCATAGGGTGATGTGGATGTCGTCATTCCTGGTATTGAAGTTGGAGCCATCTGTCCGCCTGTCATTCCGTAAATACCATTGTTAATAAAGATAATTGTAATATTCTCTCCGCGATTACAAGTATGAATAGTTTCAGCAGTGCCAATTGCAGCCAAATCTCCATCGCCTTGATAAGAAAATACAAATTTTTCTGGCATCACACGTTTAATTCCCACTGCAACTGCCGATGCACGGCCATGTGCAGCTTGAATCATGTCAATGTCTAGAAAATCATAAGCAATAACGGAACAACCTACAGGAGCAATTCCTATTGTATCGCTTCGTATTCCCATCTCTTCAATTACTTCCATAATTAACCTGTGAGTAGTACCATGACCACATCCAGGACAATAGGATAAAATATTTTCGGTCATTAACTTGGTTCTGGAATAAACTAAGTTTTCAGGTTTTATTATATCTTTCAGTTCCATCATTTAACAAGATTAAATTTTTGAAGAAAAGCATTCAATACTTCTTCAGGGCCATGAACAACACCACCAAACCGTCCAAAGTGTTCTACAATGACTTCCGGAGTTTTGCGTGTGGCCAGTAAAACATCTTCTACCATTTGCCCTGCACTCATTTCCACTGACAAAATGCCTTTAAGATTTTTGGCCAGTTCAGCTATTTGTTTTGAAGGAAATGGGAATAATGTGATAGGACGTAACAAACCTAATTTAATTCCTTTTTTGCGCGCAAACTGAACAACTTTCTGACATATTCTGGCGCTTGAGCCATAAGCAACAAGCAAATATTCGGCATCATCACAATTTATTTTTTCATATCTCACTTCTTCAGCTTCCATCCGTCTATACTTAGCCTGAATACGTTCATTTCTTTTTTCGTTGGCATATGGATCCAAGTCCAATGAAGTAATAATGTTTCTTTCTCTATCAGGAGTTTTACCAGTTGTGGCCCATTTTTGTTTAAGATTATCAGTTCGGGGAACCTGATCGGAAAACTCTACTTTTTCCATCATTTGCCCAATAATGCCGTCTGACAAAATAAGAACAGGATTGCGATATTTAAATGCCAGGTCAAATCCGAGTTTCACAAAGTCTGCCATTTCCTGAACTGAAGCAGGTGCCAAAACCAGCAACTTATAATCTCCATGACCACCTCCTTTGACAGATTGAAAATAATCTGCCTGTGAAGGTTGGATGGTACCTAAACCGGGACCACCACGAACTACATTTACAATTAGACACGGTAATTCAGAACCGCACATATATGATATACCTTCTTGCTTAAGACTGATTCCGGGACTTGAAGATGATGTCATTGCTTTTTTACCGGCTGAAGCAGCACCATAGACCATACTAATTGCTGCTATTTCGCTTTCAGCCTGCAACACAACCATGCCTGTGCGCTGCTCCGGTCTCTCACTCATCAGGTATTCTATTACTTCTGACTGAGGTGTAATAGGATAACCAAAATATGCATCGCACCCTGCCCTGATAGCAGCTTCAGCAACAGCTTCATTTCCCTTTAATAATTTTAATTCACCCATTATTAACAATTGATTATTTTCTATTGACAATTGACAAATATGTTAATTTCAAAATTTAGATTTTTCATTGACACATTGGCACATTGGCACATTAATTTTTTTATTCAATTTTTTTTCTGTACACTGTGATAACTCCATCGGGACAAACTATAGCACAATTCATGCAACCAGTGCATGCATCCGGGTTTTTCATAAAAGCAAAACGATATCCTTTTCTGTTTACTTCCTGAGTCATTCCAATTACATCAGTCGGACATGCCTCTGTACATACTTCACAACCTTTGCACTTGTCTTTATCTACTACTATTGCCCCAATTACTTTGGCCATATTAACTTTCTTCTATTAAGATTTGAAAAAATAAAACAACACAAAAATTTCTTTGTTTAAAAACAGTTATTTAAAATACTAATTCAACGAAAAATAAAAAATGTGAATATACAAAAATGCTTTAAAACATAAAAAAAAGAATAAAAGCTAAATCTTTAAAATGATTTATTAAGATATTTTGATCCAAAACTGATTTCAGGTCGTAGCCTTTTGTATCCAATAGCTACATTAAAAAAAATGTAAATAACAAAGCAAAGAAAACAAAGCGCATTTCAAAAAACAATTTTTTGGGATACACATGGACATAAAGGGGCAATTTGTTAAATATTGGGGTAAAAATTAAAATATAGGGGTGAATTAACTTGATTAAAATTGGTTTTAAAATACTCAATAATGTAATTGAAAATCATAAAATTGTAGAATTTATAAAAATGGGGTTAGCAATGCAATTGCAATAAAGCTATTTAATTCGTTTTTATTCGACGTAAATATAATTTTTCTCTAATTCTAAATAGACTCTGAATACTATCATCATCAATATTATTGTCAATTGATTTCAATATTATTTTGTCGTTTTCTTTACATATATCTTTAATTGAATTCTTGCCTTTAAATTCTTCAACAAACCTATTGAATGTACTCATATCAATTGATAAATATGGAACTGGGAGTTGCTTAAATTCATTTGGTGTTAATTCTAATACTCCTCCACCGTAATATCTTCCATTAAGTTCAGCAAAAGCTAATGTCAAAGAATTGTAGAATGAAAAAATTAGATTTTCAATTTTGTAGTTTTTGTTCATAGTAATCAGGTAGGCACTGTCTGTTGCTAAAACTTGAGCTGAGTTTTTAATAATTTTCGGATACTCGTTACACCTTTTGAAGAAAAAAGCTTCGGGTGGTGTTCCTATATTTGGCACTTGATACCATTTTTCGCGAAGTAATGTTTTGTAGCGTTTACTTATTTCCCTGTTTTCACCAATATTTATGTATTGCCAAAGTTTAGAATTAATTCTGACTGAAGAGTTTTTGTCAATTGCAATAAGGTATGTAGGTTTAGATTTGTCAATTAACATTTGAAATTCTTCATCTGTTAATACAACGCTACCATTCACAAAAGCTCCCTTTTGTATTATAGGTTTTACAAACTTCTGTAAAGAGTATTTTTCAACAATAGTTATATCTACAATAAAATAATTATTTGCGGCAGTTACAATTCCTGCCTTGGACGAGCAATATTCATTTACAGTATCAAGTTTTGCCTTTAGTTTTTCTAATAATTCTATTTCGTCAGTTTCTAAATGATGATGTGTCCATTTAGATTCTCTGATTTTTATGTTTTGAGACAACGTAAATTTGTTCTTTTCAAGGTCGCTCAATCTATCAATGTTGCAATAATAAACACCTTTATTCTTTGCTTTTCTTTCCCCAATCAACAGCAAAGTATCTTGCCCTTTACAGTCTTTAAATAGCATTTCGTTGAATGTAAAAATTTCAACTCTTTCAAATTTCTTTAATATTAATTCTCGTAGCTCTGCAGCAAATTTCACTTGAAGTAATTCCGAAGGAAGGACAAAAGCTAATATTCCATTTTCATCTGTAAATTCTATGCAACGAACTAAAAAGGCAGTCCAAATATTTTTAGGTTTAACATCTGCAAGTTTGGCATTTTCATGAATCTTTTTGCAATAGTCAATCTGATATTGCTTTAATATATTTATCTTTATATACGGTGGATTCCCGATTACTAATGAAAATTTATTGTGGTTTTGATATTGAAATTCGAGAAAATCTGAATGTATAGCAGTAAGTGCTTCAAGTTTTATTTCATTTGTTATTTTATTCAGTTCCGTTTTATTTTTCTCTACAGCAATAAGTTTTTCTATTCTCTTTGAAAATTTTTTATGTTCAAAAATACTTTTTATAAAAATTCCATCACCTGCACTTGGCTCAAGAATAGAAATTACGGGCTTGCCATTAAATTTTAATGAAAGATAATTAACCAAAAAATCTGCAATGATTTTTGGTGTATAAAACGAGCCTGTAAGTTTAGGATTTTTCATTGTTCGGCTCTTAAATATTTTTTGTAATCCATATATTTAAAAGTAACTTCTTGAAAAAGGGCTTTTGCCTCTTCATCACCAGTTTTTTCGATAAGTTCTCGAAGTTTAGCCATCCGTAGTTCTAGTTGTTCTAACATCCAAATAATTCCATATCTTATCAAAAATAACTTTAACATTCTATACATATACTTTGCTTCTTCCGAATTATCTCGTGGAATAATATTCCCGAAAGAATCTCTATAAAAATGTTGATTATAATCTGAATTGCAGGGATCAATATATTTGCCAGCATCATTGCTTTTCGCACGATTAACATATGAACAACAATAAACTAAGTTGAAATATTTTGTTTCAAGTTCTGGGTGGATAGATTTTGGTTTAAAATGATCTATTTGAAAATTTCTTTTACCACCAAACCAAAACTGGTGGCAATCAGTATAACCACATCTTTCATTAAAGTCCTTTTCAAGGAAGCTTTTATATTGTTTATAATCAGACAGCTCTTTACCAGAGTAGGTTCTTTTTGGAGCAATATTTCTAAATTGAATTTCAATCATTATTCTTTTCAAGTTTCTTCGTTAAATTGTCAACTTTTTTTAGCAAATCTGAGAGTTCATAGGTCTCGTGGCTTTGTCGAATTTTGTCAGGAATGACGTTTTTTTTGTCAAGAGCCTTCTCTATAAATGAATCCAGTTTTATTACTTCGTCTTCTTCAAAAACATCAAGTTTCCTTTTCCTGCTCTCTTCAATTAATAGAAGTAAACGTTTTTCTGATTGTTCTAATTTGTGATAGTATTTTTCAATTTGTGTTTTTACTCGGTCTAATATTAATTATTTCAATATCTCCGTTATATTCGTCAAGAGTAGATTTAACAATCCACATGCCTAATCCTGTACCTATTTTTTCTCCAGTTCTCTCATCTAGTTTAGTAGTAAAAAAAGGTTGAAAAATTTGATTTGGGTCAATAATTTCATTCACAAGTCCAGGTCCAGAATCTTCATAAACCACATTAATTCCAGTAGCTTCAATTGGGTTTATGGAAAAGCTCAATTTTATTTCTCTTTTATCCCCTGCATCGGGTCTTTTAAAAGCATCTACTGAATTAGCAATAAGATTATTAAAGATGCCGTCTAAATCAATTTCGTATCCTTTGAAGTTAACTCCTGTAAAACGAGATTTCTCAATAATTAATTTTATTTTTCTTCTTGAAAGCAATGATTTCCATGTTCTTTCTAAGGCTTCAATGTATGTTACCATATTAATGGTTTTCCTTGAACGTTTATCTTTACGAACCGAAGCTAAAGCAAAGTCAAGCCAAGTTTTCAAACGAACATCTTGTGTTCTCATATCTTCAATCATAATATATGGATTGAGATAGTCAGGTAATTTTTGGACTTTTGAATTGTCAATAATATCTTTGAGAATTCCCTTCAAATCATCAGTTCTTGGAACTATACTATCACTTAAATTTTTTAATTCATGAGCAAAAGAAGTGACTATTAATCCTGCACTCGCCAAAACGCGAAGTAATTTTTGCTCATCCTTAAGTTCTTCAATTTCGTCCTTATAGACTTCAATGGCTTTTGCTAGTGTTTCACTTTCACCACTGAGTTTTGATGATCCTTTTTTTCGCTTAGATTCTTCAATAATTTTTTCTGCTTCTTCTTTGCTTCTTTCGCTTTCTCTATTCTCATCAAAAATCTTCTTTAATGACATCATAATTTGATTCCTGTCATTTTCGAAGATTTCAATTATTGAGATCAATTTTTGTTTGAAAAGGATGAATGCTTCATTCTCCTGCAATCCTTCACGACTAGATTTATCATCAAAATTGATATTTCCAATTCTTGATATTTTAATAACCCCGTACACTTGATGTGGTCTTACCTTATATCCTTTTTTAGTTACAGTTGGGCTTGCAGCTGCTCTTTTACCTAGGTCAAGCCAATCCCATGAACTACTCTTAGGTTCTCCGTATGGTCTTACTCTAAAATTGTCTCTGAAAATTTTAATTCCACCAAATTCTTCTAACCAGTTAGATCTATTAGAATAATTAACTGCCTTATATGGATATTTCCCTTCCTCTTCACCCTTTTCACCGCTTCCTTTCTTTAGAAAGAAAAAGTCAAATGAAAATAGACCTATCTTCTCTAAGTTATTATTCTTATCAATTGCCTTGAAACCAGCGATTAATTCCTCGAGTTTTTTATTTATTTCAAAATATCCTACTTCAAAAGTTTCTTTTGAAAAAAAAGGTTGTGTCAATTTTGTTTTTTCAAAGAAACCATTTCTGATTAATTCGCCAACATTTAACTCATTTCGAGTAATCGTAATTTTTGCTTGTTGTTTCTCGTTTACCTCTGCCGTAATTTTGTAGTCATAATCATCACAAAGAGCAGAATTAACTTTTCCAAACTTTTCGAGTTCAGCGATGTTATAAAGATAAACTGAAAAAATATTGGTTTCCAAGGGCGGAACTAATATTTCAAAATTAGAAAACAGAGATTCGATTGCCTTATTATCCCAAATGTCTTTAAGTTCAAAAATTTCTATTAAGGTTCCCTTATTCTCTTTCCAAAAGTCAACAATTTTGGGGTCAAGGTCAAAAGATTTGAGAACTCTTAAAACTTCATGAGAAATATAAAAACTTTCTTGTTCATGAATATGAGCTTTTATGTCAGAAATCACCGCATTAGGTTTTTCAAACTGCCCCCAATCTACTTCCCAATATATACAATCTGTTGTTTCTGTTTTAGTTAGCATTTTACATTTCTTACCAAGTCTATCTAATGCAAATCTTCCGATACCTTTAGCTCCAGTCTTAATCCTTTCCTTTTTAGTTTTAATGTTGTTTTTTTTGTCATCTGTTCCAATAGTCATCCAATGTTTTTTAATGATATCTTTTGTCATTCCATCTCCATTATCGAAAATGAAAATCGAATTTGAAATTGGATCAACAATCAATAGAGATATAGAAGCATCCGCATCATAACTATTTTTCACTAATTCAATAACAGCACCTTCCGCATTAGCAAAGTTTTCCTGCCCAATAAGTCTTGCAGTTCTTGCTGAAACAGTAAAAGGAATTTCATTAATTGTTTGTTCTGGAGGTATTGTCATTAAGTATTGTTTTTTCAAAAATAATCATTTCAATTGGATAATCCCTTCAGTTTTTTCATCTTACTATTAAACAGAATAACAACTCATTAAGATTAGCAACTTTTTTCAAAGGTAAAAATTGACTCTTTAACTTTTGCTGAAGCATTAGTTTTGCAGTTTGAGGTTAAACATTGTGATAAATGGAATTTAGTAAAAATTAAATAAATTTAAAAGGTTGGGGTTTTATTTCTTTCAAATCTTTCAGTTCGAGTTTATTTTTCAATTAATTTTCAATGCATCTATCATTTTTTAATGTATTAAAATTTAAAATTAAATACCCTTATTACTCTTAAATGCTTTCAATCTTTCTTCAAAAATCGGCATTTGGTCCAATTGGATATGCGATACACAAGCCCTTAATCCATCGGTTCTGTCACTTCCAGTTATTTCCAGAGAAATAGCACTTATACCATAATAAAGAAATTCTTCTATTAATTCCTCACTTGTCATTCCCGGATAAGAAAATGTAAAATAAAATCCGTCAGCAATATTTTTATCTAAATCAAACTCGTAAACAATTTTAAACCCATTTTCAACCAGTAATCTTTTCATAATTTTTGCTCTTTCGCCATATTCTTTAACACCGGCTATAAAATTATATTTACCTTCATTTGCAGACTTAAACATGGCAGTAAGCGCTTTTTGAGTTGAATGGCTAACACCAGCTGACATAGCATAAATTACTCCATGTATTATTGCATAACCAAATTTGTCACCAGGAAAATAATTTAAAAGATTAGGAAAGGTTTGATGAAATAGTTTATCATTCACAACCATAATGCCAATGCGTTGTCCGGCATAACTAAAAACTTTTGAACTTGAAATAAGCAAAATGAAATTATCAGTATATCTTGCAACCGTTGGTTGATAAGGAGGTTTACCAGGAACTGAATAATCTTGTCTAAAATCCATTGCAAAATATGCAAGATCTTCGATAATTATTACACCATATTTTGTTGCCAATTCTCCAATAATCTTTAATTCATCTTCAGTAAAACACATCCATGAAGGATTATTTGGATTTGAATAGATAATGGTTGAGATATTTTTTTTATTTAAATAAGACTCCAACTTGCTTTTAAGTTTGTCTCCCCTGAAATTGTAAACATCAAATGCCTCATACTTCAGACCCAATATATTTTGTTGTTGTTTATGAAGTGAAAAGCAAGGATCAATGAATAATGTTGTGTCTTTTATACTATCACGCCTGCATGAAACCATAAAAGAGACGAAACTGCCCTGCATTGAACCAACAGTAGGAATAATACTTTCAGGGTTAACATCTATATTGAGAAAAAGTTTTACAAAACGCGAAGCTTCAGTTTTCAATTCGGGAATGCCTTCAATATCTGGATAGACTCCGGCTACTCCATTTTTTAATGCTTCAATCTCAGCATCTACACCTATTTGCGAAGGTGGAAAACCTGGTACTCCCATTTCCATCCGGATAAATTTTTGTCCGGTTTTTTCTTCAATTATATTTATAAGCCTGACTATTTCCCTTATGGAAGCTTTGCCAATTTTCGGTATTCCACTATCCTTTATAACCTGACTTACGATTTCAAACGGTATTGGCGTTTCTTTATATTTGTTATTCATGTTTAAAATTCATTGATAAAGGAATAACATATTTTGAAGTTTACTTAGTATTAGCCTGTTAAATTAAAATTTCTCGCAAAGTACGCTAAGATTGTGGTAGAGATAGCAAAGGAATTTGCAAATACTTTGCGTTCTTTGTATTTTCTTTGCGTTTCATTGCGTGAAAATATTTGTAATTAAATGACTAACTAAATTTATACTAATTTCCTTTTATCTATTACTCTTACGGCTTTCCCTTCGCTACGTGCAATAGTTTTCGGTTCTACCAATTTAACATCTACACTGATTCCTAATGCACTTTCCAAATTATGCTGAAGTTTTTTACTCATCGCCTGCAGTTCACTGATACGATCGCTGAAAAATTCCTGTTCAACTTCAACCTGAACTTGCATTTGATCCAAATTATTAACACGATCAACTGTAATAAGATAATGTGGATGGATGCCCTCCATATGTAACAACACTTCTTCAATCTGTGAAGGGAATACATTGACACCACGGATTATCAGCATATCATCGCTTCGGCCACTGCATTTTTCCATACGTACTAAAGTGCGTCCGCATTTACATTTTTCATAATGAAGACGCGTAAGGTCCCTAGTTCGGTACCGGATAAGAGGCAATGCTTCTTTAGTTATACAAGTAAATACAAGTTCACCCTTTTCGCCTTCAGGTAAAACCTTTAATGTTACCGGGTCGATAATTTCCGGCACAAAATGATCTTCAAAAACATGGAGGCCACACTGATGCTCGCATTCACTTGAAACCCCAGGCCCAATTACTTCGCTTAGACCATAAATATCAATTGCCTTAATTGAAAGTTTTTCTTCAATTTCTTTGCGCATATTTTCTGTCCAGGGTTCGGCACCAAAGACGCCCACACGAAGCTTGAACTGGTCTCTCTTAAAAGGACTTTCTTCAATTGCTTCAGCGAGGTAAAGCGCATATGAAGGAGTACATGCAAGTACAGTACAGCCAAAATCATGCATTAATTGTATCTGGCGTTGTGTGTTACCACCTGACATTGGTATTACGGTAGCCCCTATTTTTTCGCTGCCATAATGCAAACCAAGTCCACCTGTAAATAAACCATAACCGTAGGCTACATGAACAATATCGTGCTTATGAGCTCCGGCACAGGTAAGCGTGCGGGCTATTACTTCGCTCCAAATTGCTAAATCTTTACGTGTATAGCCAACAACGGTAGGTTTGCCTGTTGTACCTGATGAAGCATGCACACGCACAACCTCAGACATTGGAACAGCAAACATGTTAAAAGGATAATTGTCTCTTAAATCCTGTTTTGTAGTAAATGGCAATTTTGACAAATCATCAATACTTTTAATATCATCCGGGAGCAAATGCATTTGTTGCATTTTTTCACGATAAGATGATACATTATGATAAACATGCTGAATAGTTTCTATTAGTCTTCCGCTCTGATATTCATGCATATCTTTGCGGCTCATGCACTCGAATGTCTTGTTCCAAAACATATTATTTATATTTTAACTATAAAACCTTAAAAGAATGAATAAAATTTATATTCTATTTAAAAATATCTTCCTGTTTTATGAGCTTCAGATTTTTTTTCTCAATAGTCTCAAAAGCTTTTTGCCTGTCATCAGTTCGCATAACAATAATACCCTTATCGTGATACGAAAAAGCATACATGTATTCAATACTAATATTCTCCTCTGAAAAATATTTCAAAGCTTTGGCAAATGAACCAGCTTCAACAGGAGTTTCTATTCCTATTACATCGGTTAGATTAACGCTGAAATTTTTAGCTTTTAGTAGTTTAAGAGATTCCAAAGGGTCAGAAACTATCAACCTGAGTATTCCGTATTCGGAAGTATCGGCAATACTCAAAGCAGCTATGTTAATATTTTCCTGACCAAGTGTTTCTAAAACCTCAGTCAGTCTGCCTGATTTATTCTCAAGGAAAATAGATAATTGTTTGATTGACATGACTAATTAAGTTTAAAGTTCAAAATTTAAAATTCTAAATTTCTGAAAATATTAACTTCAGTTATTCCGATCTTAAGTTTTTCTCAATTCACATCTTCACTATTCATAATTTCCGATTGTTTGTTTTTCAGTTTTTCAATACAACAAAGGGATCAAACCTTCTAGCGGTTATTAATTAATAGCTATTTTTAAACTTTAGCTCATAACCGCTTGAAGGTTTTACTGCAAATTCAGTTTCAAGTTTTTGGGTTTTTCGTTTAACAAAGGTATCTATAAATATTTTTTGCTTCAAGGTTAATTATCATTTTTCAATTCTTATTCTGGCATCTACAACAACAATATTATCTTCTGTAGCTATTAATGGATTTAAATCCATTTCCTTAATGTCAACAGCGTAACGAAGCAGAGACGAGAGGCGAACGATAATTTCCGCAAATTTATTTTCATTAATACCTTTTCTGCCTCGTACACCTTTAATTATTTGATAGCTTTTCAATGACCTAATCATGGAATAAGCTTCATCAAATGTTAGTGGTGCTAATCCAGATGTCACATCATGCAAAACCTCAACGAAAATACCACCAAGTCCGCATATCATTATGTGTCCAAATGCTTTTTCGTATTTGGCACCAATAAATAATTCGATACCCTGAATCATTGGTTGTAACATTACAGACCTGACACCTTCAATCTGTATCATTCGATCAAATTCATTAAAAAGCAAATTATCATTGCTAATATTTAGTGACACTCCATTTACTTCTGTTTTATGAATAATTCCTTCTACTTTAATGACTAATGGATAACCAATTTCAAGGGCTTTTTCAATTAATTCATCACGTTTATTTACTTCAATACTTTTGACAACGATTATTCCCGCTGTTTCTAGTAACTGATGAATTTTAGTTGTTTCAATAAACCCATCTTTGCAGTTTTCAATAATTAACCTGGCCTTCTTTACGTCAACTCCTTCAAGCATTATTTTTTCTTCAGCAGGTTTTGGAGTATTGTAAACCTTAACAATGGCTTTCCCAAGTTGTACTTCATCAGGAAAATTAATGTGTCCTTTGGATATAAAAGTATTTACTTCTTTCTGAGCTGTTAAAATAGATGGCAATATAGGAAATATGGGTTTTTTACAAGTCAACATTTTTTGATGCAACACTTCATAAGCTGCATAAACTTTTGATAATCCGGTGCTGCCAAAAATGACCATCATTGCATCAATATTAGCAAACTTTTTATCACAATATTCAATGACCAAATCTAAATGTTGTTCAGTACCTGTGGCTAAGAAATCAATAGGATTCTTTACCGATGATCCATGAGGTAGTTGTTTAAGCAGTTCTTCACTTTCAGGTCCTTCAATACATGGTATTTCAAGACCACCATCAGATAACGCATCTGTGAGCATTACTGCAGGTCCGCCAGCATGCGTTATTATTGCAATACGCCTGCCGCGAAGTTCCTTGTGCATAAGAACAGAAGCAACAGTAGTTAATTCCTCCCTTCCAGAGCACCTGACGATACCAGCTTTTCTGAACAAACCTTCAACAGCAACATCTGAATTTGCCATAGCACCTGTATGCGATGATGCAGCTCTGCTCCCAGCCTCACTTTCACCTGCTTTTATTGCAGCAATTTTGCAGCCTTTGCGTATTAAAGATGAAGCATGTTTTAGAAGTTTATCCGGATTTTTTATGGTTTCGAGATACAATAGTTTTACCCTAGAAGAAGTTTTAATATCGAAGGTTTCATCGAAATGTTCAAGAACATCCTCAACTGTTGTCTGGGCACAATTGCCTACTGAAAAAATACTTGAAAATGGCAGTCCTTTTGGTATTGCAGATTCGATAATGAATACAGCTGTACCCCCAGAAGTAGAAATGAAATCGCAGCCCACTGGATGTAAATGTGGAACAGGCGAAGTAAATATTCCACTGTAAAATTGAGTTACAACACCTATGCAATTCGGGCCAATCAGGCTACCTCCAACTCCATTTACAATTCCTGCAATTTTATTTTCCAAATTAGCACCTTCTGTATTTTCCTCGCTAAAACCCGCAGAAATAATAATAAATCCTTTGGTGCTTTTTTGATAAGCTAATGTTTCTACAACTTCAGGGCAAGAAGCAGCCGGTATTGCCAAAATAGCTATATCAACAGGTGGAAGTTCAGATAAATTTCTAAAGCACTTTAATCCTTTTACTTTTATCTTTTTTTGATTTACAATATAAACAGGACCTTTGAATTTACTATTTATCAGATTTGCTACAAGTCTTCCCCCAGGTTTATGAATATTGTTTGAACCTCCAATTACAGCAATTGACTTAGGATTTAGAAGCTTAGAATGAAGCATAAGAAGACATTTTAAATTGTAGCATGCAGAGCATAGAAACTTAAATTGTCATCAATCTTTGTAAATTTATATTGCATTTTTTCAGAGCTATCACGTGCCACATCAATTAATCCTAGACCGGCACCTCCTCTGCTTGTTGTTGTACCCAAATGAAGAGTATATTTATATAGTTGAAGCAGTTCTTCTTTGTTTAATATATTCAGATTATCCAAGTGCTTACTCAGGGGTTCGACCTGAACTCCTGAAATAAAATTACCTGTATATACAAAAAACTTGTTGTCTTTTTTCCCAATTAAAAAAATCCCCTCACGTTTTCCATTCGTTTCCAGGGAATGTTTACTCACATTTTGAAGAATTTCAACTAGAACATGAAAAGTTTTCTTTTTAAAGGAATTGTTATCAAGACTGGTATGCAGATTATCTTCAATCATTCTTAAGATAGGTACAGTAGAATGTTGCGAGAAATCGCCTTTGTGAATAATAAAAATATTATCAATACTCATTAAATGATGAAATTCTCTGGCTATCCTTACATTTACACGTTCCATCGGAATATCAACTTCCTCAGGACTTTTGAGTTTTATCTGAAGATAGAAATAAGAATATTTATCATTATAATATTCAAATTCAAAATCAAGTTTTTGTCTGGATTTTCTGGCCATTTCAATAAGTCCCAAACCGGCTCCACCTTTATTAGAAAATTCCAAATTTGAAAGTACATTTATATAAAGCTTTTTCAGCTCTTCGGGACTCAAATTATTTATTTGCTCAATTTTGGTTTTTAGTTCCTCAATATCTTTATTTTCTACAAGATTTGCAGAAGAGATATAATATGATTTTCCAATATTGCGTGTTATAAAAATACCTGAAGCTTCAGGAGAACTTTTTTGAAGTGAATCGCCATGTTTTATTACATTTTGAAAACATTCTGCAAGTAAAAAAGATACTTTATTACTTATTTTAGCTTCTTCGTGTTTATTTGCAATGTTAGTTTCACTTATATCAATAATTCGTTCAGTAATTTCATCATTAAAACTACCCAAATAAACAAAACTCAAATTATCATTTTGAAGATTACAAAACAATTCATATACTGTCTCTACGTTCATATTAAGCGTAGGTTAATTAATAAGATTAAATATATTTAATATAAATATAGGAATTTTTTTTTACTTTTTCTTTGTATGAAAATCCGGTCATTTCAATAATATTTTGAACCTTTTACATACTAGAATCAATTAAATAACTCAATAATAATTTATATCTTGGACAATTTATTAACCTCTTATTTGTTAAAATTATCAAAATAGATTTTTGCTTATAAGCATGAATTTTCAATAATAGAAAAATAAAATGAGGAAATTGCTATTGAAATTGAGTTTTTTTCAAAAAACAATATTATTGCTGTTTTTCTTAGTATTTGTAATTGCATTTGTTTCTGTTTTCAGCACATTGAAAAAGATTTATATGCCAAATGTAATTATCAGGAGATCATTCAATTGCTTATGTTTATATTCCAACAGGTTCAAATATAGAAGACGTTTGCAATATTTTATATAAAAACAATTACATCATCAATCGTAATTCATTTGAATGGTTGGCTGAAAGAAAAAAGTACAACAATCACATTAAACCC
Organism: uncultured Bacteroidota bacterium; assembly: GCA_963851385.1. Lineage (GTDB taxonomy): Bacteria > Bacteroidota > Bacteroidia > Bacteroidales > DTGW01 > CAWEFA01. The sequence continues at coordinate 93,760 of CAWKPE010000010.1, forward strand.
GGGCGGTATAAAATCAAAAACCGGATGAGCAATAACAACTTAATAAACTTATTGCGTTCCGGAAAGCAAGAACCAGTAAAGATGTCATTCAATAATATTCGAACGATTAATCAATTGGCAGGATTTGCAGGAAACCACATTGAAGCTGATTCATTATCAATAATTCATCTGTTAAATGACAATCTTTTTTTATCATTCTTTGGATATAATAAAGAAACAGCATTTGCGATATTTATCCCGAATACTTACGAGTTTTTATGGAACACAAATGCAGAGGGGTTTTTGAAAACGAATGATATACGAGAATCAAAGGTTTTGGAAGGGATATCGTGAAATGAAAGCAAAAGAAATCGGATTAACTCCTGTTGAAGTAATTACACTAGCATCAATTGTAGATAATGAAAGTAATATGCCTTCGGAATACCCTATTATTGCAGGTGTATATATGAACAGGTTAAAAAGAGATATGCCTCTTCAGGCTGATCCGACAATAAAATTTGTCTTGGGTAATTTTGGTTTAAAAAGAATAATTCGGAAACAAACCGAAATTGATTCGCCTTATAATACTTATATGCACAAAGGTCTTCCTCCAGGCCCTATTTCCATGCCCTCTTTAAAAGCAATTGAAGCCGTACTTGATTATGAAAAGCATAGTTATCTTTATTTTTGTGCAAAAGCAGACTTCTCAGGGTATCATACATTCGCAAAGACTCTTCTGCAGCATAATCAAAATGCTACTGCATATCAAAATGCATTAAACAAAAGAAGGATATATAATTAATATCTATTTATCATTCTAAGTAATTATATTCACCTCGAACTCTAAATCAATTTCAAAGGTTTTGCGAACGCTTTCCTGAATTTTATGCGCAAGATCAAGAATTTGCATGCCTTTTGCTTTGCCATAATTTACAAGCACAAGCGGTTGTTTTTGATGTACACCTGCATCACCTTCACGAAAACCTTTCCAACCGCACTTCTCAATTAGAAAAGCTGCAGAAATTTTATAATAATTACTGTGAAATTTAAATAACGCAGCATCGGGGTACATTTCTTTTATTCGTAAAGCTTTACTTGAATTAATCATTGGATTCTTAAAAAAGCTACCCGCATTACCAATCTGTGAAGGATCGGGTAATTTTTCCCGACGAATTTTAATAATTGCTTGTCTTATGTTTTTTAAGTTTATCTCACCTAGCTTTTTTGTTTCAATTAATACACTGCTATATTCGGTATTAAATTCCGGTTTTTTACTAAGCCTGAAAGTAACATAGGTAATAATTATTTTTCCCCAAAGCCTGGTTTTAAATATACTGGTACGATAACCAAATTCACAATCAAAATTGTTGATTTTAAAAGTAGAGGCATCATTTAACCTGTAACCTTCAACAGATACCAAAGTGTTTTTTACTTCTGCTCCATAGGCCCCGATATTTTGAATAGGGCTGGCACCGACTGTGCCTGGAATTAATGAAAGATTCTCTATTCCCTGAGGTTTTGGCTTCACGGCCCAATCCACCAATTTATCCCATTCTACTCCTGCACCACAACGAATTTCTGTAAATTCATTATCATCCAATACAATTTCTATTCCAGTAATATCAGGCTTTATGACAACTCCTCTGAAATTATCTGTAAATAATATATTGCTCCCGCTTCCCAGCACTAATAAAGGTACATGCTTAAAATGTGGATTTTTAACAAATTCTTTTACTTCGTTTGGCGTTCTTATATTTACAAAATAATCAGATGTGACATCCAAACCAAATGTATTAAGGCTTTTTAAAGAATATAGTTCTTCAATTTGCAACATAATTAAAATAATGAATAACAAAGATAATTATCAGTCATTATCTTGTATGAAAATATTCATATTTTCGTATTCAAAATCTTCGAAATCCTTAATAATTGAAAAAAATCATAATATCTGTTACAAATGATCTGGTTTCGGATCAACGTGTGCACCGCACTGCATCTACATTGCACGAATCTGGCGCCAATGTTCTTTTAGTCGGTCGCTTACTTAAGGGAAGTCCTCCTTTGCCGGAAAGGCCTTATAACCTGCACCGGATGAAAGTTCCATTCAAAAAAGGATTTCTTTTTTATAAAACTTATAATATATGGTTGTTTTTCTATCTTCTCTTTCATAAGTCCGACGGACTCTTATCAAACGATCTGGATACACTTCCTGCAAATTTTTTAATTTCTAAAATTAAATCCATTCCGTTAGTTTTTGATAGTCATGAACTTTTTACTGAAGTACCGGAACTTGTAAATCGTCCATTTGTTAAAAAAATCTGGGTAATCATTGAAAAATTATTTCTTCCAAAAATAAAATTTGGTTTTACTGTTTGCAATTCAATTGCTGAAATATATAAAAATAAATATAAAATTGAACTCAGGGTAGTTCGCAATTTGCCTTTTAAATTTTATGCGAACCATAATACAACTGAATTTTTTGATAGAAATAAAAAGATTATAATTTACCAGGGCTCCTTAAACATTGGCCGAGGTATTGAATTGGTAATTGACACCATGAAATATCTTGATGATTTTTTATTTTTAATTGCAGGTGAAGGAGATATTTCAAAACAACTTCGTGATCGGGTCAAGCAATTCGGTCTTGAAGAAAAAATTAATTTCCTGGGAAGAATTCCTGTAAGTGAATTATACAAGTATACCATGCAAGCTAACCTAGGCATTTCTCTTGAAGAAAATCTTGGATTAAATTATTATTATGCCCTCCCCAATAAACTATTCGATTATATTCAGGCGGGAGTTCCAGTTTTAACATCCGATTTTCCTGAAATGAGCGTTATAGTAAAAAAGTACAATATAGGTTTTACAACTAACGAGCGAAATCCGGAAAAATTAGCAGTCCTGATAACTGAAATGCTCAATAATAATGAAATGCTTTACAACTGGAAAGAAAACATTAAGATTGCTGCTGAAGAATTATGCTGGGAAAACGAAAAAGAAAAATTAATACAAGTATTTAAAACAGCCGGATTAGTTTAATGTTGGTTTTAATTTCTTATTTATTAATTCAAAACATATTTATTTTTAATCCAGACTAAACTGAATTCCAATACTTATTGCTATTGGTAAAGTTGTTTGATTAAAATTACTATAGGTTATTTTGAAATTATCGTAATCTCTTTTATACTTTTTTGTTCTAACAGGAAAATTCAAATCAAAATTTAATCCATACCATTTTTTTTTACCAAACCTGATATCTGTACCAATTCCCGGGGTAAAACCGCAATAGAAATCTTTTGGTCCGTCTTTAATAATTATTACTGCATTATATCCGTAGATAACTTTTATATATAGTGCATATTTTATCTTATTTTGTATTGTCGAAAAGTAATATTTAACTCCTCCGAAAGGCAAGAAATATACATTATTATAGCCATACCCTCCAACCAAACAAATTGGCCAAAAAAACTGGTTTAACTGAATACCGAACCCGCCATAATCAATTCCTGCACCAATGCCAACATCACCAGACTGTTTTTTTTCCGGCACATGTCTATCATATGAAAAAACAGGTAATAAACATATATTCAGAAAAAATAAAAGAGAAATCAGTTTCGTATAATATTTCATCAAATTCTTTGATGCTTTATTAATTTGGCGCACAACGAATACGGTTAAACAAACTAGGGCCTTTAATATCAGTGTCATCACTCTGAACTGCATTGTTTTCATACCAATTGAACCACTGATGACCAAATATACAGGAAACCAAGCATTTTTCCAAACTTTTGATTTCGGCATAAGTTCGAAATACGAGAAGTGCCAATTTCAAGTAATTCTTTATTATTAAAAGGTAATTGCTATTCTCATATATCCCGTTATGCTTTTGGCCATTAAAAATGAAAAGTTTATCAGCAGGTTTGAATAATTTAGAAAGTTTATTTGATGAACCAGTATATATTGCTTAATCCACATCTCTATGAAAAATTATTTGTTTTATGATCCTTCGTGGTCAAAATATGCAATTTTATTGGCCAAATCCTGGGCCATATTATTCATTTCTGCCGATTTGCCTGATAGTTCCTCGGCAGTTGAAGCATTCTCCTGTGTAACCTGGTTCAATGATTGTATTGCATTATTTATCTGTTCGACCCCGTTGCGTTGTTCAAGACTTGCAAAAGCAATTTCCTGAACGGTTTGTGCAGTTGATTTAATAAGTGGTATTAAATCGGATAATAATTTTGATGCTTCTTCCGTAACTCCAACACTTCGCGCAGAAATTTGATGAATTTCGTCAGCTGCTGTCCTGCTTCGTTCAGCTAAACGCCTGACCTCCAATGCCACTACAGCAAAACCTTTGCCATGTTCTCCTGCTCGTGCTGCCTCAACAGCAGCATTTAAAGCCAGCAGGTTAGTTTGAAATGCAATGTCGTTGATAATGGCAATTTTTGCTGTAATTTCCCGAATTGAATCTATGCTTTTTAAAGAAGTAGTATTTACTTTTTCAATATCCTGAACAACGCTACTAGTCATTTTTTGAGCTCCGGTAGCATGTTCAGTGTTTTGTTCAATATTTGAAACCATTTCTTCCATTGAAGAAGAAATTTCTTCTAACGATGCAGCTTGTGTGTTTGCTCCTTTGCTAATTTCATCAGATGTGCCTTCAAGTTGTAAAGATGAAGTTTTAACATTTTCAGTTGATTCACCTATTTTGTTAATGATTTCTCTTAGTTTATCGGCCATTAATTGCATTGCATTTGCTAATTTTCCAAATTCATCTGAACGTTTTAGCAATATTTTATCTATGGAGATATTCAAATTACCTTCAGCTATGTTTTCGAGGGCTTGCAAGTTCTGTCTTGCACCACTACTTATATTTTTTGTAATGAAAAAAGTAAATGCACTTCCCAAAATTATTATAAGCAGTACAATTATTGTATATGACGTTTTTATTGAACTGGCAAGTTCACCCATATATCTATGAATGACAGTTTTCATCTGGTAAGGATAATCCCATGTATTTTTCCATGCTTGTTCTGAAGCATTTACTAAAGTGCTGATTTTTTTATTCAGAATTATCAATTCGCTGGCATTTGCACCATATTGAGAAATTTTTTCAGCAATTTCAGTGAACTTGCCTGACGATGCCTGAGTTTTAGCCAATTCAATATTCTTTTGAAACGAAAGATAATCTGCTGTATCATTTGTAATGCTATATTGATATTCGTTTGCTATTGCTTCGTAAAAAGCGAAAATTGCCGATTGTGCAGCAGGTTTTGCATTTAATGTTCCGCTTATTTGTCTTGCTAATAAAATATTTTCCTTGCGAATAAGAATCCCTTCAGTGACTTTGTCCAGCATATGATTGCTTGATTTATCATATATCTGGTGAAGGTTAAGTGCTTTATTACGGTCAACCTGAAATGTTTTATGCGGTTGACATGCCCAAATCATCTCTTTAAACGAATGATAAGCATTCAGGTTCATATGGTCAAATTCAACTTTATCGGCTATTAGTGAATCAATCCTGCCATTTAACAACAAATATTTCAACTGTTCCTGATATTGAAGATTGATAAAGGTTTCATAATAATTAAGAGTAACCATTTCCTGTGCTGCCTCTTCAAAATTATTAGCAATACGCTGGCCAATGATAGACATTATAATAGCCAAAAATAAAAATATTATAAGTGCAATAGCTATTTTATGTCCCAGGTTTAACCTAATGCGATGAATCCAATTCAGCATAATATTTTATTTTTCAGATTTCGGAAGTTACTATTTTTACTTTTAGAAATTTTTTAAATTCTATTTCAGGTTTTATATAAATTTCGGTTTTTCCGGTTTTTGAAAGGGCAATATTACAGGCATTAATAATATCATTACGAGTATCGTAAAATTCTGCCCTGACAGACGCATATCGTAATTCCTTTTTTTTAAGTTCGTACTCAAATGTAACATAAAATGAGGTCCTGACAGCAGTTGCCCATGGATACGAATAACCAGATATATATATTGATTTAATATTAACCAATGATTCAACTCCTTGCTGTTCAAAAGGAAATTGAATAGATCCTGAAGGAAATTTTTTTAATATAAGTTCAATCCCTTTTTTTTGTGCGTCCTGAAACTTATCTAATGCAGCCTTTATGGTTGGCTGGTCATTTGTACCATACGCATGATAATAATCTTGTGCAAGAGATGACATATGAAGCTCATTCTCACTCATCTTATCCCAGTAATCATAATAATCTTTTAGAGTCCCCTCTGCAATGTCGGAATCGTTGTTATTACTGCTACAACCAAACATAAATATTGATAAAACTATTATAGTTTTTTTCATTGTTGATATTTTATTTTAAAGATTCTCTCTATTACGGGAGAAAACCTATAATATTTTCATCTGTGCCTGCGATTAGCAAAATCAAGTTGCATGATAAAATTACTAAATCAAATTATTTTTCTATCAAATTTAAACAAATGATCTTTTATTTAAAACTCTATTGTAGCTTTTAATAAAAATTAGTAACAGAAACCGTCTTTTTTATCAGGTTATTTTCTTCTGAAAAAGGATCGATATTCCTAGTTAAACTCATATTGGTTTTCGAGTATATGTTTTAAGCCTTTCGTATTTAAGTGTAAAAAATATTTTTTTCTATCTTTGTTCAAATAGTTGGAATAACCCGGTATTCGGTAAAAATAAATAATTGGCCTTAATTATAATGAAGAATTTATCCCTGCTTTTATTATTGTTACTTTAATTGAATTGAAATTATGCATTGCCCAGGAATCATCCAATCAAACAAACAGACTTTTTTTATTGAACCTGAAATAATGGTGGGTAAAATAATGCCTAATTATCAGGATTATCCACCGCATTATTATCCGGAATCATATTCAATATGCATTGGAAAAATTGACAGTTCTCAGGATAAAGAATGGACAAGGTATTATAATTATCCTTCAATAGGTATAATGTTTTCTTATATCAGGCCTGGGAATGATTCAATTTTTGGACAGGAATTTGCAATTATGCCATATTTTGAAATAAATCCTCCTATGGGTTTTTTTAATCATTTTCATTTAAAAGTCGGACTGGGATGTTCATATTTTACCAGATGTTATAATATAAATAGGATTCCCAGAATTCGGCAATTGGTTCAAGATTTAATTGGGCATTTCAATCAAATTTGTATTATTGTTTTTGTAAGTAAAAAAATCATGCTTATGATAGGAGGTGGATTTATGCATAGCTCCAATGGTCATACTCAACTTCCAAATTATGGAATAAATTCATTTACATTATGTGTAGCATCAAAATATTTACTTAATTCCTGAATAAACGATTTGGCCAAATTCAAAAGCTGAACCTGTCATTGATTTTAAAAAGCATTATTTTCTTGAAGTAAGAAATGGTATTGGATTACAGGAATATGGACCTGCAAAAGGTCCTGCAGGTACTCCTAAAAATCCAGTGTATTCATTTTCAATTTCAGGAGGAATTATTTTTGGTCATTGTTTTAAATTTCTGACAGGTTTTACATATCGCTTTTATAAAGAACATTACGATCATATTATTGAAAACAACTCGCCGGATTTAATAGATCATCCGTTATGGAATGCTTCAAACATATTTTTTTATGCAGGATTCGAATTATTATTCGGATATATCAGTACCGATATTGAAGCAGGAGTGAATATTCATAAACCTTTTTTCAAAAGTTTCTATGAACCATACGCCAGTCCCAACAACTACAACATATAAATTGAAAAGTCTTTTTCCTACCCGGTTAGGGGTAAAGTTATACTTATTCAATACAAATAAAATTCCTAAGAACAATTTATACATAGGTGCAAATATTAATGCAAACTATACTCAAGCAGACTTTTCAGAATTGAGCTTAGGATTATGTCAGGATGATAAAGTAAATGAATTTAGAAGAATTGTTAAATGTAAACTAAACCATAAATAAAATTGATGCATCTATTCAAAAAAACCTTTCATCTTTTCGAAAAAGTTTTTGTCATCTTTATCAGGTTTAGGCGTGAAATTTGATGATTCGTTCATCTTTTCAATTGTTTTTTTTTCTTCTTTACTCAAAGTTTTTGGTACCCATACATTGACATGAACAAGTAAATCACCTTTTCCATAAGAGTTAACTTCAGGCAAACCTTTGCCTTTTAACCTTAGTAATTTTCCCGGTTGAGTTCCCGGTTCAAGTTTAATTTTAACTTTACCATCAAGAGTTGGTATTTCAACTGCCGCACCCAATGCAGCATCAGGAAAACTAACAAACAGACTATAATAAAGATCATTCCCGTCACGAAGAAGTTCAGGATGTTTTTCTTCAGTAAAAATAACTATCAGATCGCCGTTAATACCTCCACGTCGGGCAGCATTTCCTTTACCCGAAACAGTCATTTGCATGCCTTCAGCCACTCCGCCTGGAACATTAATAGTAATTATTTCATCATCCTTGACGATTCCTTCACCTCGGCAATTTGAGCATTTATGAACTATGACTTTCCCTTCGCCTCCGCAATTTGGACATGTTGTAGAAGTTTGCATCTGTCCTAAAAAAGTGTTGGTCACTCTTGTTACCATACCACTTCCACGACAAGTAGGACAAGTATTTTGCGAAGAACCTTCAGCAGAACCTGTTCCACGACAGACATTGCAAGGAACATATTTATTAACTTTAATTTTCTTTTCAACTCCGGTAGATATTTCTTCAAGTGTTAATTTTACTTTGACCCTCAGATTTTGTCCTTTATTTACTCTTTGCCTTCTGCTACTATTACTTCCTCCAAAACCAAATCCTCCAAAATGACCACCAAAAATATCACCAAAATGTTCAAATATATCTTCTATATTACTAAATCCTCCTCCACCAGCCGGACCTTCCACACCTGCATGTCCATACCTATCATAACGGCTACGTTTCTCATCATCTCCAAGCACTTCATATGCTTCTGCAGCATCTTTAAATTTGTTTTCAGCTTCCTTATTGCCCGGATTACGATCAGGATGATATTTTAAAGCTTGTTTGCGATATGCTTTTTTAATTTCGTCTTTGCTCGCATCGCGAGAAACTTCCAATATTTCGTAATAATCTTTTTTAGACATATTTTTTATAATAAGTAATTCTTCCGATTTCTACAAAACAGGAAGTTTAATATGAACAAATATTTATTTTCAAATATACTCATTGTAATTTTATACAAAAAAAATTGAATTTGTTCATTCTTTCTGAAAAGTGCTTTATTTTCAAACCTATAAAATACTTTTTGAACCTTCCTCTTTTATCATCTATAATGGAAATAACTAAATATTCATTCTCCAATAACAACTTTTGAATGACGTATTACTTTTTCATCAAGATGTATAGCCTTTTTGAATAATATCAATTATTTTACCTGACTTTTCTTTTTCCTGAACAGGCAATTTTGTAATTGCTTCATGAAAATCCGTATTAAAGTCAGCATTCATAGTATCAATTTCTTTTAACCCATTTTGCGCCAAAAAATCTTTAAATTTATTATAAATATGATCAATTCCTTGCTTTAATGCATCCAGATCAGTAGCCTGTTCAAGTGTTTTAATTCCATGTTCAAAATCATCAACAACTGGTAAAAGACTCAACAATAACTCTTCATTAGCATATTTTGTGAGTTCAATTTTTTCTTTAAGTGTACGTTTGCGGTAATTGTCGAATTCAGCTGATAGTCTTAGATATTTGTCTTTCCATTCTGCAATTATTTTTTCATAATCGGCTGGGGATTTCAAATCTTCTGATTTTTCCGATTGCTCATTTTGACTACTTTCTTCATTAATGTTTTCTTCTGCCAATTTTTTTTCGTCAATTATACTTTGATCTGCCGAATTTTCATTAATTATCTTTATTGTTAGTATTTTCTTCCGATAGATTGCCAGCAGATTGATCATTATTTTCTTGCTCTTTATTATTCTCTTTCGTTTTTTTTGTCATGATATACTTTATTTAATTATGATTAAATAACCACATATTCGGTTGTACAAAACATCTATTTTTAAAAATGAGGAATTCGTGTAAACTTTCATCTTACTTAAATTTCTTTAAATTTAAAATCGTACTATCAAATAATTTGTTATTTGCTTAAAAAAGTTTCATGCCGCAAAAGAACAAAATTTTTGCCAAACTTAAGTTTGCGACAAAATGACATTACATCCTTTATCCACATTCTTTCACCGGGAACAATTTACTTTTTGCCGGAAACACATAGGTACTTGATAAGTATCAAGCTTATCTTTGAAAACAAAATAATTAATAACTTAAAAAATATGAAAATGGGTTCAAGTTTATTTTGGGGTGTTATTTTAATCATAATCGGGTTAAGCCTCGTAGTAAAAATCGTTTTTAATATCGATTTTCCAATCTTTAAAATTGTTGTTGCATTCATATTTATCTACATTGGTTTGAGAATCATGCTTGGGAACAATTTCAGATCCTTTCACGATTACAGCTGTAATACCCATGTAGTATTTGGGGAATCAAATTTCAGCAAATTTGAAAATGGTAAAGAATATAGTGTAGTATTCAGCAAAGGAAATTTTGATTTTAGAGACATTGTTCTAAAACCAGACGGACCAACAAGAGTTAATATTAATACCGTATTTGGAGACTGTCATGTGATTATAAAAAGTGGTATACCTGTGCAAATTAAAGTAGATGCTGCTTTTTCCGGTGCTCATTTGCCAAATGGAAATACGACATCTTTTGGATCTGTAATTTATTCCAGTGATAATCTCGATACTTCAAAACCTTATCTTGAGATAACAGCCGATATTGTTTTCGGAGGGTTAAAGGTAATCAGCTTGTAATGTTTTAGGTTAAACAATTTTTAAAGTCTGATTTAAAAGCGTCTTTGATTAGAGACGCTTTTTTTGTTCGTTTTCGAACATAACAAGTTCAAATCTGGTCATAAAATCAACTCTCAATTTTTAAAATTTATTTTTAAATTTCTAATAATAAGTCATTTATATTCTTTGGTACAATAACTGAATTAATTACACATATTCATAAATTCAAAGAAAAATGAAAACAAAAAACGCAATCATAACTGGAACATTGATAGTGTTTGGTTTGATGAATACATCAAATTTATTTGCTGGTGATGAAGGATCAAAAATTAAAGTATCCAAAGAAGATACGAACATCAAACAAGATGATCCTCAGAATATATCTACAGATAAAGATTTACCTGAATTAAAATTGGAACAGATCTATAATCGTCAATATTTAGATGATTTAGTTGCATTGCCCTGGTTAATAAAAGAAGTTATAATCAGACCAGCAAAAAAATCAGAAAATACTGTAGAAAAAAAGCAGTGTGATAATAAGCAAACAGCATGCAAATAGGTTACTTAGTTTCTAGTTAGTTTAGTTAGTTGGTCAAACCTCAAAAGCAAAGCACTTTTGAGGTTTGTTGCTTAAACTAATTTTACTAAATAAATATTTTTCACAGGTTTTAGAATTAATCGTTGATTTATTTTGCGCCGCTTTATTGCGGCGTTTTTTTTATTATTTAACATTAATTGAATGGTAAACAATTTTAACAAACATTGCGTTTACAAATAAATACCTAAATTGAAGTACATCCTTAATATGAAACCAGTATGAATTTTTTCTACCTTTGCACCTTACTTTTGAAAAACATTTAAAACAAAATGATTAACAGATTTCCTCCAGCAGTCAAAAATATAATAATTATTAATGTGCTCATAGTAATAGCTGCTTGGGCTATAAATCAATTATACGCGACAGATATAAATGATATATTTGGTTTATACTATTATGAATCTTCGCATTTTCACTTGTGGCAATATATAACTTACATGTTTATGCATGGAGGATTTATTCACTTATTTTTTAACATGTACGCATTATTTTTGTTTGGATCAGCTTTGGAACAAGTGTGGGGAAGTAAAAGATTTCTGATTTTTTATTTTGTAACTGGTATAGGTGCTGCTCTTTTTTATACTTTAGTTAACCATTTCGAATTTGTACCTATGATCAAAGATCAGCACGCGTTTAGAAATACACCTTCGCCAGAATTATTCAAACTATTTGTCAACAACTATTTACCTCAAGCAAATAATGATATTATTAGTTTTATAAACCGTTGGATTAATGCTCCAAAAGATCATTCACTAATTCAAGAAGCTATTTACAATGTCAACTTAATTACTTATGCACACTTTAATGTTCCATGTGTTGGTGCTTCTGGCGCTATATTCGGAGTGCTGCTTGGTTTTGGAATGCTTTTTCCAAATACACAATTAATGCTGATTTTTCCACCAATTCCTATTAAAGCTAAATACTTTGTATTTATTTATGGTGGAATAGAATTATTCCTTAGTATCACACAACCTGGCAGCCAGGTTGCGCATGTTGCTCATATTGGTGGTATGATTTTTGGGTTTTTAATGATTAAATTATGGCAAAGAGACAGACAACATTTTTATTAATATATAATGATATGGAAACCGAAAACCGGAAACTGGTTACCGGAATTTTTTCATATATATTTCATTTTATATAATCCAGTTTCCGGTTTTTGGTTTAAAAGAATTTTAAGTTTCTGGAAAAAATAATTAATTATCCTTATGGGAATAATTGAAGAAATCAAACAAAATTTTAAGCAGGGGAATAACCTTACAAAGCTCATTTACATAAATATTGGAGTATTTATATTGGCAAATTTTGCCTTGTTGTTAATAAAATTCAATAACCGGGAGCTAGCCGAAGAAATTCTGAATCCCTGGTTTTCTTTTCCTTCTGATGTAAATCAATTGCTTTTAAAACCATGGACAATTATAACATACATGTTCTTTCATGTAGACATTTGGCATATTGTTTTTAATTTAATTTTCTTTTACTGGTTTGGTCAAATATTTCTTCAATATTTAGATAACAAGAAACTATTAAGCGTTTATTTATTAGGTGGATTCTCAGGAGCAATTATGTTTTCTATAGCTTTTAATTTTTACCAAGCTTTATCAAATACAAACTTTTCAGGAATATTATTGGGTGCATCTGCAGCTATTATGGCTGTTGCAATTGCAATTTCAGTAATAGTGCCAAATTATGTTGTAAATTTATTTTTTATCGGTCCTGTCAAATTAAAATATATTGCACTATCCTATATAATATTAGATATAATATTAATTAATAAAGAGAACCCGGGAGGACACATAGCTCATTTAGGAGGTGCATTATACGGGTTCTTGTTTGGAATTTATTATATCAGAGGAAAAGATATTACAAAAAAATTTTCAAATTTTCTTAATTTCATACTCTCTGTTTTCAAACCTCGAAGGAAAATGAAAGTAACTTACAATAAGCCTTTAGATGATTTAGAGTATAAGAAAAGAAAAATTGATAAGCAAAAAGAAATTGACCGTATTTTGGATAAAATTGCAAAAGGAGGCTATGAAAGCTTATCAAAAGAAGAAAAAGATTTTCTTTTCCGTTCCAGTCAAACGTAAGTTTGAAAATAATTAATTTGATGAAATGATGAGTTGAGTGCAATGAAAAAAGTTGAATAATTATTAACTTACACCAAAAAATAAATAAAACAATTACAATGAAGAATATTTTACTTATTTTATTTGCGTTCAGTTTATTGCATGAAATTTCTGCTCAGCAGGCGCCAGATGTTGGACAAGTATTAAAATCAGCGAATGATAAATTAAAGCGACAGGATTTTACAGGTTCAATCAGAGACTTTAATAAGGCATTACGAATGAGTCCCGGATTAGAAGAGGCATATCGAGGACGTGCTGAAGCAAAATATTATATTGCGCAATATGACGAAGCATTACGGGATATAAACAAAGCTATTGATGTAAATAAAGATATACCTGAAGCTTATCTTAATCCGGGGACAAATATATTCAGCAACAAAACATTATGATGATGCATTGTCAGATTTTGCCCAGGCTCAAAATTTAAACAGTAATTTATATGAAGCAATTGTTCAGAAAGCTCTAACATACTCTACAAATGGATCGTGAAAAAGATGCATTCGAATTAATTAATAAATCAATTGACAATAACGGAAATATTGCAGAATTTTATTACTGTAGAGGTCTTCTTTATAATAATAAACAGAAATTTGAAAAAGCACTTAACGATTTGAACAAATGCATCGAAATAAATCCAACTTATAACTTATTTAATGTTTATTTGGCCAGAGGATCTTCTTACCTGGCTTTGCAGGAGTATAAATCGGCAAAAGATGATTTTAGTAAGGCTATAGAACTGGCTCCAAAAAATGCCGCAGCATTTAGCAGTCGTGCCAAAGTAAGTTATGAAGAAGAAAATTATAATGAAGCAATTGAGGATTACACAAAGTCAGTGGAATATAATTCCGATAACTCTGCTACTTTTTTCAATTTGGGCATGGCATATTATAAATTAAATGACATAAAAAATGCATGCGAACGTTTCCGTAAAGCTTGTTCTATGGGAAATTCAAATGCGTGTAAAATGATAGTTATTACCTGTGTTGAGAATAAATAATGACCATGTTTATTTTGCAAATTGACAAACTTATCAATAATCCAGGTCGATGAAACTATCAATAATTATTGTTAATTACAATGTCAAGTACTTCATTGAACAGTGTCTTCATTCTGTATTTAAAGCATTAAAAGAAATTGAAGCGGAGGTATTCGTCGTAGACAACAATTCTGTTGACGGCTCTTGCTCAATGATCAAAGACAAATTTCCAAGAATAACATTAATTGAAAATAAAAAAAATGAAGGCTTCGCAAAAGCAAACAATATTGCTATTAGAGAATCAAAAGGTGAATATATCCTTTTACTTAATCCAGATACTGTAGTTCAGGAAGACACATTTGAAAATTGTATCGCGTTCATGGATGCTCATACCGAAGCAGGCGCATTGGGAGTTAAAATGATAAATGGCAAAGGTAATTTCCTTCCTGAATCGAAAAGGGCACTTCCGACTCCATTAGTTGCATTTTATAAAATCTCCGGTTTATCGTACTTATTTCCCAAATCGAAAATCTTTGGCCGTTATCATTTGGGACATCTGGACAAAGATCAAACTCATGAAGTTGAAATATTGTCAGGAGCTTTTATGTTTATTCGCAAAGCAATAATTGATAAAATAGGAGTTCTGGATGAAAGATTTTTTATGTATGGAGAAGATATCGATTTTTCATACAGGATAATAAATGCCGGCTATAAAAATTATTATTTTGCTGGCACAACTATTATACACTACAAAGGCGAGAGTACAAAAAAAGGAAGCTTGAACTATGTTATAGTATTCTATGATGCAATGATGCGTTTTGCGGAAAAACATTTTTCTAAAAGTAATCTCTGGTTTTTTTCTGTGGTTATTCGTCTGGCTATTTATCTTAGAGCATCTTTAGCAATATTAAAACGATTTTTTAAACAAATTTCTGTACCCGTTCTTGATTGCTTATTAATATATGCCGGATATCTTGTGATTAAACCCTGGTGGGAATCAATAAAATTTGAACCGGGCGGCAAATATCCTGAAGTATATATTCATGTAATAGTTCCCGGCTATATTGTCATCTGGCTTTTATGTCTGGTTTTTACGGGAGTATATGATAAACCATTGAAAATTGGAAAAATTATAAAAGGTATCGGAATTGGAACTTTGCTTATATTATCAATTTATGCATTATTGCCCCTAAATTTTAGGTTTTCGAGAATATTAATAATACTTGGTGCCATATGGAGTGTCATCTCCCTGTCAGGTTTTCGTTACATAATGCATTTACTTAACATTAAATCATTCAAATTAGGAGAAATACAAAAAAAACGAATTGTCATTGTAGGTAACAATAATGAGGTAAACAGGGTTAAACAATTATTACTTCAAACTCATATAAATCCTGATATTTTAGGGTTTATTTCGAATAATATGATTGATTCACCTGAATATCTCGGCAATCTTGAGCAATTGGAAGATATAGTTTCTATTTATCGTGCTGAAGAAATAATTTTCTGTGCAAAAGATATTACTTCACAGGAAATAATTGATCACATGCTTAACTTGTCACATATAGACATTGAATATAAAATTGCACCACCGGAAAGTCTTTCTATAATTGGAAGTAATTCAATTAATACTTCAGGTGATTTATATTTGATAAATATAAACGCAATTAATAAACCATCGAATCTAAGAGAAAAAAGACTATTCGATCTCATCACTTCTTTAATTTTGCTGATTTTAATTCCTATTTTGATCTTTTTTATAAAGAACCGAATTAACGCGTTATTAAATATTTTTAGAGTAATGTTCGGTTCAAATACCTGGATTGGCTATTATTATCACCAGGGCATAAAAACCGATGAATTACCTAAAATAAAAAAAGGCATACTTTCTCCTGTAGATGGTCTGGAAAAGAAAAATGTGCCGGAAGAACTAAAGGAAAGACTAAATTTTATGTATGCAAAAAATTATCAATTTACTAACGATTTGAACATAATTTTCCGTGGATTAACAAATATAGGACGTTCATAATTATTAGCCGGAATCAAATGATTGATTTTCCACGTGATTTATTATATTTGCTGCTTTATAATTAAAGGAATAAGTTATTAGTAGTCTGATTTTGATAGGTTTAATTATCGGATTTGAAAGCCTGTTCCGAAAAATGAAATAATTAAAACAATTATGATATTTTAGGATTTATCTTTGTACAACAAAACATTAACTAAAAACTATCTGGTTTAAATAAAAAATTTCGTGAAACAGCTTTTTACTTTTATAATCTTATTCTGTTTGACTTTTAATATTCATTGTCAGGAAAAACAATCTGCTAAAGACATGATGTTAGAAGCTGAATCCGATTTTTTATACGAAGAATTTAATGAAGCCCTGCCTATTTACTTAAAGCTTGTAAAAGCAGATCCTTCGAATGACAATTTAAATTTCAAAATTGGTGTTTGTTACCTCAACATCCCTTATGAGAAAGAAAAATCTATTACTTATTTGCTTAAAGCTATTAAAAATATCAATCTTCAATATAAAGTTAATGACATAGAAGAGCATCAAGCTCCACTTGATGCATTATTTTATCTTGGAAATGCTTACCGTATAAATAATCAGTTGGATGAAGCATTGAAATATTATAATGAATTTAAGGAGAAACTTGACCCTACCGTATATGATGAAGAAATTGTTATTGAACAAATTAAGGCGATAGAAAATGCAAAAAAACTTGAAAGTTCTCCTGTATTTTTTGATGCCAAGAATTTAGGACCAAATATTAACTCCAGGTTTTCCGAATCAAATGCTGTAGTATCTGGAAATGACAGTTCATTAGTGTATAACGTAAAATTGCAATTTTATGATGCTTTGTATTATTCGACAAAGTTAACGGAGAATGGGGAGATCCTGTAAATATAATACCCGATTTAGGAAGTAGATGGAGATGTTTATTCTACTGGACTTTCCTACGAAGGAAAGGAACTATTTATATATCGTAGTGATAATTATGACGGCAATCTTTATGTAAGTCGTTTAGTAAATAATAAATGGACTCCTATAAAGAAGTTAAATGATAATATAAACACAAAGTATTGGGAATCTCATGCCAGCTTGTCAAAAGACGGAAAAACACTTTATTTCACTTCAAATCGTAAAGGTGGCTATGGCGGATTAGATATTTATACAGCCACGAGAAAGAATGTGGAATCAGATAACTGGGAAAATGTCACAAATCTGGGACCTAATATAAATACACCGTATAATGAAGAAACACCTTTCATTTCTGAGGATGGTAAAATATTATTTTTTAGTTCATATGGCCATTATAACATGGGTGGTTACGATATTTTTTATTCAACCCTTCTTGACAGTGGAAAGTGGTCAGTGCCTTTAAATATGGGTTATCCTATAAATACTACCGACGATGATATTTTCTTTATGCCCATTCAAAATGGTGTCTTTGCTTACATTTGCCGTTATTACCCAACTGATAATTTTGGAAAAACAGATATTTATCGTATAGAATTATATTCCAGCGAGCATCCTCGTAAATTTTTGTTAAAAGGATTGTTGAATATTCCATTAGAACTAAAGAATGACAAAAACTTTCAAATTACTGCCCAACTAATAAATAAAACAACACATGATACTTTAAATCTGAATAACATCGATCCGGTGTTAGGTCGTTTTGATACAAAAATCACTGCAGGGGATTATGTGTTGAATATAGAAGGAAATGGTATTCAGAAAAATTCTGAGGAATTCACAATTAAAAGTAACCAGCCAAATAGTGAAGTTACTATTAGCTCAGTATTAAAAGCTCTTCAAAAAGAATCTGAACAAACTAAAGTGAAACCTATTGAATCGTTAAATGCAATTTCTATTTTCGATAAGACTTTTTATATAGTATATGATTCTAAAAAATTGTTCATTGGATTAAATCTTCCAAAAGGGACCAATGTTATTGTTAATATTTATTCTGATTCAACATTCTTGCGAGCTGATAAATTAGAAATAAATAGAAAGAATTATAAATATGGATATATACCTGTACCAGGAAAAAATGTTTTGAAATTCAAAGCAATCACTCCTGATAACCAGACCGCCGAAGGCGAAGTTGTTGTAATTTACGAGCCGGTTGCTGATACTATTTCAAAGAAAGAATTAGCCTTGACATTAGCGAACAAACAAAAAAGTTTGCTTAATACAAAAAATATTTTGGGTTCAATGGCAGATAGGGATCTGAAGAAACAAATAGAGAAAGTTGATATATTTAAGGAAAATATTGCATCGCTATGCAAGAATTAATTGCATTGCTCAAAAACCGGGCACAATTTAATCATTACAGCAGTGCTGACGTAGATTCATTGATTCATAATTATTACTTAAACGAACCGGTTGCAGCACAATTGCTTATAAATGCTGTTTATTATTTGATTTCAGACTCTCTTAAACATTCTCTTGACTCTCTGATAAATTCAAAATCAAAACTTACCATAGATGAAATAATTAAGTTTCTCATCCGAAAAAGCAGAGAAAAAAATGAAATCAGGCTCAATTTATTATCTGCTAACTTCTCGATTAGCTGATGGAGGCAATGTATACTATTATTACATGGCTCTTAAAAAAGTTACAACCGGTCATTTAAAGACTTTTTTGGATTCCTTAAATCTCAATAAGGAACGTATCAATTCGCCTGAAGAATTACTGGATCATTTATTGTCTAATGCTTCCCGGGCAGGTTATTTAACTGATGATGTTTATAAAGCATTTTTAATCATACCGGCATACACAACTTCTCCCTCTGAATTATTAAATAGAATGATTGAAAAAGCAGATGGTAAACTGGCAGATTTCCTCAAACATATTAATTTAAACGAAAAACAGATAAAAACAACAGCTGAACTTGGAATGTTACTTTTCGAAAGAGCCAAAGCAGCAAATATATCTCTAAGAGATCTGATTAATCTTTTAATTAAAGTAAATTCTGAATTTGATTTTAGACAATTGATAGAAGATTTAAATGCATTTTCTACTGGTAAACTTAAAGAATTCTTAAATAACATGGATCTGAGTAAAGAAAATATCAATTCTTCAAGTGAACTCTTAAACTTTATATTGAGTAGGGTAAATGACAAGGAAATATACGATGAACTTATTACTGTATATTCACAGATAGCATCTAAGAATCTTTTAAAAGCCAATGCATTTAAGCCCCAGGCAAAACGAGGCATGCAGTTTTCTGCATTTATAATAGGACTGTTTTGTGTATTTTTTATTCTGCTTATTACAATTTTATTCTTTGCATTTCGAAGGAATAATAAGGAAAATTATTAAACAGCAAAAATCCGGAAAATAATTTTTCAAACCTTTATTACATTAATATTCGAGACTATTTTTAAAAACTTCAAAATAAAGTCTAATAAAAAGTTTTTCATCCCAGGTTGCCCAAATTAGAATATAATAAGTTTATTTCAAAAAATTTATTCTAGGCATAAATCATGATATGCCCTTTAAATATGGGTTTGTATTCAATATCGTTTACTCTTTATGTAAATAAATTTCTAATCACAGATATAATTTTATAAATTTGCTTTATATCTAACTTTTAGCCAATGAAAACCAAGATAAAGTACACATTAATTTCATTTTTTCTTGCATTCAGTCTTTCTGGCTTTTCGCAAAACATTTCAGAGAAAGAAACTTTTGATGATGCGGAATATTTTTTCGCATCAGAAGATTATACTGAAGCATTAGCCGCATATTTGAGACTGTACAAACGTGGTTTTCAGGACAACGCAAATATTAACTACAGAATTGGAATATGCTATTTGAATACCAACACTGAAAAAGAAAAAGCTATTAGTTATTTGGAAAAAGCCGTAAAAAAAGTCAGCGATAAGTATACTGAAGGTTCTATAAAAGAATTAAATGCACCTTATGATGCTTATTTATTTCTCGGAAATGCATTGCGCATAAATATGCAATTAGATAAATCCATAGAGGCTTACAATAGATTTATTTCACTTGCAGAGCTTAAAAAAGAAAAAGGAAATGAATTAAACGTAAATTGGGCAAAATCTCAGATTGAAAGCTGTAAAAGAGCAAAAATTGCAATATTAAAACCTGTCAGAATTAAAATAACGCCACTTGGTAAACCAATTAATACTTCGGCGGCTAACTTTGATCCTGTAGTTACTCCAATTGAAGATAAACTTATTTATATTACTCATCAAAAGTTTTACGATGCAATTATGGAAGTAAAAAAAATTAAGGACAAGTGGTCGAATCCTATAAATATCACTCCTGATATACAAAGCGACGGTAACCAGTATCCGTGTTTTATTACTCAGGATGGAAAAACCCTTTATTTAATTAAGCAGGACAATGATAACAGCGATATATATGTCTCTCAGTTTGAAGGCAAAACCTGGTCACCATCTCATCCATTAAATAAAGAGATAAATTCAAAATATTGGGAATCTCATGCATGCGTTTCACCCGATGGCAAAACACTTTATTTCACCAGTAACAGGCCTCAAAGTATTGGAGGTACTGATATTTTTGTTTCCGAAATTGGAAAAAACAATGACTGGGGACCTGCTGTAAACATAGGTAATACAATAAATACCCCATTCAATGAAGAATCGCCTTTTATTTCTGCTGACGGCAAAACTCTTTATTTTTCATCACAGGGACACGAGAGTCTTGGCGGATATGACATATATTATTCTGTAAAAGACGAAACTGGAAAATGGACAAAGCCTGTAAATATGGGCTACCCGATCAATACAACAGATGATGATTTGTTTTTTGTTCCTGTAGATAACGGTGCTTTTGCCTACCAGGCAAAGTACTTAAAAAACGGTATGGGAGACCTGGATATAGTCAGAATAGAAATGTTCTCAAAAGATCATCCTTTCAAATTTGGAATTAATGGAAATATTTCTGAAATTATTAAAGATTCAAAACCGGAAAGTTTTTCAGCCAGTCTAATAAAATCAGGATCAAACCTGATACTGGATAGTGTTAAACTTACATCTAAAGGCGCATTTGAATTTAATGAGATTGCAGGAACCTACATGGTACAATTTAATTCCGGCGATTTTCAAGCTACTAGTAAAAGCTTTACCATACCTGAAGATTATCCACAAGATAATTTTATTTTGACGCCAGAAATATTGGACTTTTCCAAACAATACAATACATACCTTGCCTCAAAGGCCAATGAAAATAAAAATATCGAAACAAAACCGAATATAAAAGATAAAGTAAAAAAAGAAATATCCGTTGTTTCTTTAAAACCAGGAGTTATAACTAATATATTATTCCTATTCGATGATTATAAATTAAGCAGTGAAGCGGAACTTAAAGTGCAAAATCTAATTACAGTTATGAAGGAAAATCCTTCATTGGAGATTGAAGTGCTAGGTTATACAGATTCTAAAGGAAAAGACAATTATAACAATAAGCTTTCAAAAAAACGAGCCAGAAATATTAGAGATAAATTAATTGATGCTGGAATTTCTTCTAAAAGAGTTGAATATAAAGGATTAGGTAAATCAAATCCGATTGCGTTTAATGAAAACCCTGATGGAAGTGATAATCCTGACGGAAGAGCTTATAACAGGCGTGTTGAGTTTCGTATTTTAAAATGCGAAAATAAAAATATAGTCATCAAACAAATAGATGTACCCGAAAATCTCAAGGAGAAATAAAATATTGCAAGTTCAATTTAATTTGACAGCATTAGTGACTTTTTCTTCCATGAGCGCCAATTTAAAGACATCAATTATCTCTCGTACATAATGAAATTTCAAACCTTTTAGATATATCTCATTTATTTCATTAATATCTTTTTTATTATCCTCAGAAATAATAATATCAGTAATACCAGCACGTTTGGCTGCAAGTATTTTTTCTTTAATTCCGCCAACTGGAAGAACTTTTCCTCTTAAGGTTATTTCACCAGTAAGTGCAATATTTTTTCTTACTTTTCTTTGCGTAAATGCTGATGCAAGTGAAGTAGCCATAGTTATTCCGGCAGAGGGACCATCCTTTGGAATTGCTCCTTCAGGAACATGCACGTGAACATTCCAGTTTTCAAAAACTTCAGTATTAATATTAAGCAATTCGCTGTGCGCTTTTATATATTCAAGAGCTATTACAGCAGATTCCTTCATAACATCACCTAAATTTCCTGTTATTGTCAATTTTCTGTCTTTTCCACGACTCAAGCTTGTTTCTATATATAATATTTCGCCACCGGCTGCAGTCCATGCAAGACCAGTAACAACACCTGCAAACTTATTTCCTTCATATTTATCTTTTAAATAAATTGGTGGTCCAAGAATTTTTAAAACATCATCAATAGTTATTTCTTTCGAATAACTCTCGTCAATAGCTATTTTTCTTGCAATATTACGAACCACTTTTGCCAAACGTTGATCCAATTCACGAACACCGGATTCACGGGTATAATTTTCAATTAAATGTTCTAATACCTTATTATTTATTGAGAGTTGTGATTTTTTAACTCCATGGTTCGCCAATTGCTTTGGAATAAGATGACGACTGGCAATTTCAATTTTTTCTTCTACAATATAACCGCTCATTTCTATTAGTTCCATGCGGTCGCGCAAAGCAGGATGAATTGAATTTGTTGTATTAGCAGTTGCAATAAATAAAACTTTTGAAAGATCATATTCAACTTCGAGGAAATTATCATAAAAAGCAATATTCTGCTCAGGATCGAGAACTTCCAACAAAGCAGAAGATGGATCTCCTCTAAAATCCTGACCTACTTTATCAATTTCGTCCAGTACGAAAACAGGATTTGAAGATTTGGCTTTTTTCAGGTTTTGAATTATACGCCCGGGCATAGCACCAATATATGTCTTTCGATGACCTCTTATTTCAGCTTCGTCATGCACACCACCTAATGATACACGAACATATTTTCTTTTTAAAGCTCGCGCTACTGATTTGCCAAGTGAAGTCTTGCCGACTCCAGGAGGTCCATAAAGGCATAAAATAGGAGCTTTCATATCACCTTTGAGTTTTAAGACTGCCAAATGTTCAATAATTCGCTCTTTAACCTTTTCAAGTCCAAAATGATCTTCATCAAGAATTTGTTGTGCTCTGCGTAAATCGAAATTATCCTTTGTATATTCGTTCCAAGGAAGTTCCAGAAAAAGTTGCAAATAATTTAACTGCACAGAATACTCAGCTGCCGCAGGGTTAAGACGTTCAAGTTTTTCTATCTCTTTTTTAAAAGTATCATTAACATGTTTACCCCATTTTTTCTTTTTTGCTTTTTTAATTAATTCTTCGATTTCCTGATCAACAGAATTATTGCCTAATTCATCCTGAATAGTCTTCATCTGCTGCTGAAGCATAAACTCTCTTTGCTGTTGATCGAGATCGAATTTAACTTTGGCCTGAATGTCATTTTTAAGTTCCAGCATTTGAACCTCGCGATTAAGATGTTCCATTAGCTTTAAAGCCCGCAGTTTCGAATCATTTAATTCTAAAAGTTTTTGTTTCTCTTGTGTACTAATATTGCTGTTGGAACATACAAAATTCACCAGGAAGCTGGTGCTTTCAATATTTTTCACTGCAAAAGAAGCTTCCGGTGGAATATTTGTAGAAAGTTGAATAATTTTTAAAGACAAATCTTTAATTGAACTTATAATAGCCTCAAATTCCTTATCACCAATTTCAGGTTTTACTTCAGAAAGAATATTGACTTTTGCGGTAAAGTAAGGTTTTTCGGAAGTAAGATTGTTAACCTCAAACCTGCTTTTCCCTTGGATAATTACAGATGTACCACCATCGGGCATTTCTAAAATCTTAAGAATTTGGGCAATGGTACCTACTTTATACAAATCACGAAAATTTGGTTCTTCAATGTTGGCGTCTTTTTGAGCTATGGTTCCCATTATACGATTTGAATTATAAGCTTCACGTATAAGTTTCATTGACTTTTGTCTGCCAACAGTTATAGGAATTAAAACACCTGGAAACAAGACTGAATTGCGTAATGGCAATATAGGCAAATCATCAGGTATATTTATTTTTTTCAGAGTTTCTTCGTCCTCGTCTGAAATAAGAGGAATAAAATCAGGTTCATTATTAATTGAATTACTGCTTAAGACCTCATTAATTTTTATTTTGTATTGATTTTCCTTGTTCATAAAATTTAGAATAAGACTATTTTGGCAATTTTCTCTGACACAATGTCGCTTTTAAACTTTTACAAGTTGCAATTGAACTTGCCTATTAAACTATTTATTAAAGATTTACCAAAATTATACCGGTTTAAATTAAAATTAGGATATTTTATATACAATGCTCATGCCAATAATAAAATCTATCATGAATACCCCATTGAGAATATTTAAAAAGTAGTTTAAGAAAAGCGATGTTCTTTATCTGTAATCATAAAAATATGCTCAAGAATTTTTTTGTCAGATACTGAAAGTTCTATACCACGACGCTGAAAAACCTTTCCAGCAGTTTCGATGACTTTATCAAGCGGGTAAACTGACATGCCTTGCGGACCTCCCCATGAAAATGATGGAATAAAATTGCGTGGAAAACCTGTACCAAAAATATTAGCACTTACACCAATTACGGTACCAGTGTTAAACATTGTATTTATACCACATTTTGAATGATCTCCCATTATAAGCCCGCAAAATTGGAGTCCGGTAGAAATAAACTTTCCCTGCGCATAACTCCAAAGCTTAACTTCAGTATAATTGTTTTTCAAGTTTGAATTATTAGAATCAGCTCCAATATTACACCATTCACCAATTACTGAATTGCCTAAAAAACCATCGTGTGCTTTATTGGAATTTGCTTGTATGACACAATTATTAATTTCGCCTCCTATCTTAGAATTAGGACCAATAGTTGTTGGCCCATATATTTTGGCTCCCATTTTCAGAATTGAATTCTCACACATTGCAAAAGGTCCGCGAATTAAGGAACCTTCCATAATCTCAGCATCTCTTCCAATATAGATAGGACCAGCAGAAGCATTTAATGATGAACATTCTACTTTCGCTCCTTTTTCAATAAATATTTTCTCAGGTGAAATGTCGTGATTTGAATTACTAATAGAAGCAGATTTTCGATTTTTAATAAGCAAAGCAAAATCATCTTCAATTGCCTTACCATTCAATTGAAATATATCCCAAAGAAACTTAATTTTATTTAACTCTCCTGAATATTGAACTATATCCGTTGCTTTGCATATGTTATTAGAAAAAGATTCGGCCATTGAATAGTTACAACGTGTTGCAATAACAATATTTGCTTTTGCCAAACATTGTCCGGTTTTTAATGCTAATATTGATTTTACAACTTTTGTATCAGGAAGAATACTTCCATTTATATAGATATTATCTTCACCTCTGATTAAAGGAAATTTAATACTTAAATAATCTTCAGTAAGCCAGGAAATATCTGATTTTAAGTACCTCTCCCACTTTTCCCTGATAGACAAAATACCAACCCGTAACTCAGCAACGGGCCGAGTATAAGTTAATGGTAATAAATCGGCATTATTGTCATCAAATAATATATAGTTTATCATAAGGATAAATTTATCAAGGTAAAATTAAATAAAAAACTCCGGAATATCTTCTGATATCCGGAGTTTCTATAATACTATAGAAAACCTGATTACTTCTCTTTTTCGGCTTCCTTCTTTTCCTTTTTTTCTTTCTTATCCTTCTTGTCGAAATGATCTTTGTATCTATTCATAAACTTATCAACTCTACCTGCAGTATCAACCAGTTTCATCTTACCAGTATAAAATGGATGTGAAGTATTTGATATTTCAAGTTTGATTAAAGGATACTCAACACCTTCAATAGTAATTGATTCTTTTGAAGGAGCTGTTGAACGGGTTATAAATGTATAATCATTTGACATATCCTTAAATGCAACTAACCTGTATGTTTTTGGATGAATGTCCTTTTTCATTTCAAAATTTATTTTTCTGTTTTTTAATGAGTCTGCAAAGATATATTTTTTTAATTAATTGCAACAAATAGAGATATTTTTTAAATCATTTAGTTACTAAACATTAAGTATTCTGCGGTCAATAAGTACAAATATAGTGACTAATATACAACTATAAATAAAATACCATTGTAATGGTATATATTCGTTTGGCTTTATTCCAAGTTTAATATAATTATAGGCAATAAGAATAATTTTTTCAACCAGAAATATTATTACTGTCGCCACTGCAACCCCAACTATTCCATATCTGGGAATCATAAGAAGTGTTAGTCCAACATTAAAAATAATTTCCAATATGGATGCCATCATTACTATTTTCGTTTTTTTAAGCCCAATAAGAATTGTATGTGGAAACAAGAGCCTGCTTACAAATAGAAGTAAATAAACCATAAAAACGTCAGCACTATGATTAAATCGTTCTGTAAAAATCGTAGCGAAAATTTTATTACTAAAGAAAAGCAAGAGAATTGATATTGGAAATAAAATATGCATTAATCTCAACGATTTCTTTTTGAGCGTTAATAAACTGTTTTTTAATCTTTGCCGGGAATTAAATTGAGACAACATAGCATTATTTAATCCACTTGCAAGAGTTACCAATAAAGGCATTTCTTTGGCACCAAATCGAAAAAGAGCAAAATTTTCTGGAGGAAATTTTGCAGAAACCAATATCCCATCTATATATTGTGCTGATCCACTTAGTAAAGTGCTAATAATTAAAGGTGTTGCCAGACTTATATGTTCTTTAATAAAGGACCATGAGAATTTGATGATTGAATATTTCCTGATTAATATTATCAACCAAATAAATCGTAAAAACGTAATCAACAATAAACCCCAGATTCCAGTAATTAAGCCTAATCCTATCATGACTGGATAGACAACCAATAAAACCTGTAACGTAAAAGTTATTAAACCATAATATAAAATGTGTACTGGTTTGTTATAAAGAAGATAAATATATTCGATAAGACAAATTGGATTACTCAGGAGGATATAAAGTAGTAATAAATTGGCATATGGTAAACTTTCCCCACCTTTATATACATGTATGTTATCTTTTAATAAAAAACCAAGCAATGCAAGCAAAGTACTTAGAAAAAGGAGTATAAGAAATGAATTGAAAATTTCCGGAGATTTATTTTTGAATTGATCTTTTCGAAATGGATAACTCGTGTTGTTGTTAAATAATGGAAGTAATGATTGTATTATTCCGGTAACCCAGAAAAAGCTTAAAGTACTCGCTATGAAAAGTAATAACTCATAGTCACCAATATCTTTAAGCGATAATGTACTTTTTGTAAACTCAATGCTAATAATTAGAAAAGATACAAATCGTAATACCTGGAATACTTGCAGGCCAAATATGTTGCTTATAGTTATTCTTTTAAACAAGCCACTTTTAGTTTATTTTGCTTTATTAAATATTTACCTTTACCAAAATCTAAAACTGCTTATTCAAACACAATTTCAGAGTTTAAAATTGATAAAGTCTTATAAAACAATTAGTGAAGATAAATATTTCATTAAATGCATTTCAAAGATAATGATTTTATTATGGGATAAAATATCAAAGAATTTGAAAGAAACTTTTGTTTAACAATCAAATATTTATTTAAATTTGCTGCCAAAATATACGGTGGATGTAGCTCAGCTGGTTAGAGTAGCGGATTGTGGTTCCGTGGGTCGTGGGTTCGAATCCCATCTTCCACCCAAAATCAAAAACCGGTTTTGTTTAATTACCGGTTTTCTTTTTTTTTGCGTTAAAAGTTTACTTTCTTAAGCAGAGAAAAGAAACCGGCAAACATGCGAAGCACGGAAAATAGTTTTTATTTTTGAGGAACTTCCGGCAAAGGGATCATGATTATAGCAGCTAAGAGTAATCATTCCAACCATCAAAAAAAGAGATCGCTTCAAAAGTTAATTTAATTTTGAATTAACATTTATAATTCAATGTCGTTTAGTTAAGCAGTTTTATATCATTGGTCATACTTCGACAAGCTCAGTATGACATCATTTTATTGTCACCCTGAGCTTGTCGAAGGGTGTTTCGGTCCTTAATTAAACGACATTGATTTATAATTTTAAAATTCTTAAATCATTCCATAAACCTGGTAAAAGGTTAATAATTCCAGTTTTGAATTCCCGTAAAATATAATTAATTTGGAAGATTGAAATAAATATTTCAATCCGCAATTATAATTCAATATTCTTATTGGTTGTACCATAAATATTCATTATATGAGTGAAGAGTTGCTACAATATATTTGGAAATACCAGCTCTTTTGTCAAAAAACGTACATAGCAGATACCGGTGAGAAAATTAAGATTCTTCATATAGGTGAACAAAACCTTGATTCCGGTCCGGATTTCACTGACGCAAGAATTCAAATCGAAGATACTATATGGGCCGGAAATTGTGAAGTTCATTTATCTTCATCTGATTGGATAAAGCATAACCATGAAAATGACAAAGCCTATAATAGCGTCATATTACATGTGGTTTTAAAAAATGATACTGAAATCAAAACGAAAAAAGGCAGAATGATTCCTACAATTAAATTGGATTATAATTTACAAATAGAAGAGAATTATAACAAACTGCTAAGAAGTGAACGCTGGATTCCGTGCGCAGAAGAAATTGGCAAAACTGAGCGTTTCATTATTTCGCAGTGGCTTACAAAGCTTACTGTTGAAAGGCTTGAAAATCGCTCTGAAGAAGTCATCAATTTTCTTGATAAAACAAAAAATAATTGGGAAGATGCATTTTATCGATTTCTTACAAGAAGCTTTGGTTTTAAAGTAAATGCCGTTCCTTTCGAGATGTTATCGCAATCAGTTTCGATTAAAATCCTCGCAAAACAGAAAAATAATTTAAACCAGATTGAAGCCTTATTGTTTGGGCAATCTGGTTTATTAAAAGATCCTTTAGATGAATACTCGCAAAATTTATTAAAAGAATACCAATTTCTGCAAAAAAAATATGCATTAAATCCTATTGAAGCACATTTATGGAAATTTCTGCGAATTCGACCTTTTAATTTTCCGACCGTTCGAATTGCTCAATTTGCGGCTTTAATAAATAGTTCATCAGGATTATTATCTAAAATTCTTGAAGCAAAAAATATTATTGATCTTGAAAATTTATTTAAAGTAAGTGCTTCTTCATATTGGGATAATCATTTTAATTTTGGACTTAAATCTGCCATAAAACCAAAAATCCTTACCGCCGATTCTATACACCTTTTACTTGTAAATGCGGTAATTCCGTTTATATTTGTTTATGGAAAAGCGAAAAATATTCCCTATTATAAAGACAAAGCAATTTCATTTTTGGAAGAATTGTCTGCCGAAGATAATAGCATTATTAAAAGTTGGAAAAAACTAGGAATAAAACCAAAGAACGCATTTGAAACTCAGGCTATGCTGCAACTTAAAAATATGTATTGCCAGAAAAAGAGATGTCTTGATTGTGCCATCGGGAACAAATTAATTTCAAAGATTTGACAATTATGACCAAAAAAAATCATTTTGGAAGAATTTATTTGGGTTTGATAATGCTGTTAGCTGTTATTATGCTGGGTGTAACCGGATTTATGATAATTGAGCATTACAACTTTACGCAGGCATTTTTTATGACAGTCAACACCATGGCAACAGTTGGCTTTAAAGAATTTCAGCCACTTTCAAAAATTGGGATGTGGTTTACTTCATTTCTGATTATCATTAGTTTTGGTATCTTTGCCTATGTAGTAACCTCTTTTACACAATTTGTTGTTGATGGAGTATTTCGTAATTATTTTAGAACAAGAAGAATGCAAAGCAAAATCGACAAATTGAAAAACCATGTTATTGTTTGCGGATATGGGCGAAATGGCAAACAAGCTGTGCAAGAATTGAAATCACATAATTTTCCTCTTGTGGTAATTGAAAATGAAATGACACATTTGGAACATTTGCGCGACGTAATTGATGTGTTATATATTGAAGGTGATGCAACTCAAGATGAGATACTTCTTCAATCAGGTTTGGAAAGGGCAAGTGCATTAATAGCTACTCTTCCAAATGACGCTCACAATGTTTTTCTTGTGCTAACTGCCCGCCAACTTAATCCAAATATCACAATAATTAGCCGTGCTTCTGAAGATGGTTCAGACATTAAACTTCGAAGGGCAGGCGCTGATAATGTTATTATGCCGGATAAAATTGGAGGCGGACGAATGGCTCGCCTTGTAGCTAAACCCGACGTTGTCGAATTTCTCGATTATATGACCCAACAAAGCTCTGAAAACGTAGTTCTTGATGAAGTTGATCTTGAAAGCATTACTGATTTTTTCAATGGACGTTCGTTGCGCGACTTGGAAAAACATAATGATACTGGTGCCAGGATAATAGGAATTAAACAACAAAATAGAATTTTTATAATCAATCCGCTACCAGAAACAATTATAACTTCACGTGACAAATTTTTTGCTCTTGGGACTAAGAAACAAGTTGAACAATTACGAAATCTTATAGCTGACGTTAATATTAAAGGTTAATGTATTTGATAATTTTCTGTTCAATAAATACTGCTTTTCAATAATTCTTAATAGAAAATTAAGTTGTTATGGATCGGAATTTATTTCACAACCCCAAATGAAATGAAAGAATTGTTTCAATATATATTAAAACCTTTGCATTTAGCTTTTTTTGTTCTGGTTTTGATTCTTGTTATAATCGGACTTGATAGTTATTTTTTTTCAAAATCATACAATTATACTTTATATAATAGTTTTCAAGAACAATTCTTAAAACAACAAGAAAAACTTGAATCCAATCTCAACAACCTCAATATATCGCTTAAAGAAGAAGGTATCGATAAATTATATTTAAAAGAGCTAAATAGGCTAAATACTATATCATCTAATGAGTTCATGTATTTTTTTATATACCGAAATGACAGTATGTTATTTTGGTCAAATAATCGTATCGCAGAAGCGGATATTCTACCAGCCATAGCCTATGACAATAGACTTTTACAATTAACAAATGGCTGGTTTTATGTTCATACAATAAATACTAAACATTATGAGATAATAGGTTTATTACTTATTAAAAACAATTATAGCATTCAAAACCAATTTCTCGATAATAGTTTCAATCTCAATTTAAATGTTCCAAAAGAAGTAACTATTAAGCCAAAATCAATCAGGTCAAATTTCAATATTCTCAACAGACAAAACCAGCCAGTATTTTCTTTGGTTTTTAGTAAAAAATACAACTTTGGCGCAAATAAATCTTTGGTTATTTTTTGTTTTGTATTTTCTATTTTATTAATATTTCTTTTTTACAGGGAAATAATAATTACTCAAAATAAATATTGGGCAAAATTTTTGGCAATTACAATAGGCGGTATTTTGCTATTATTTCTTAAATATTTTATGGTATTATACAAATTTCCTGGTCCAATTTATAAACTCGGTTTATTTCAACCAACCCATTTTGCACTCTCCAATTTATTACCTTCTCTGGGAGATCTTTTTCTTACCTCATGTATAATCTTTTTAATCTCATTTTACATATATAAATTCATTAATATAAAATTGCCTTTAAGTTGGAGAAAAAGTTTTCCGGGATATTTTATTCCTTTTGTTACTCTAGGTTTGACAGTAGTGTACTATCTTTTTGCAAACGAATTGTTTGAAAATGTCATTTACAATTCCAACATGAGTTTCTATTTCCATGATTCATTAGGAATCAGCTATATTACAGTATTTGGCATACTTTCTATTGCTTTACTATTTGTAGTTTTTGTATTATTATCAGATATTCTTATTTGTTCATTCTTTATTCATTTCTCATACCTGAAAACACTATTAATTTCGTTCGGAACAATAATTTTGATATTTGTATTTTATTATTTGAAAAATAAAGATTTTGAACCAGCTACTACATTACTTTTATTATTGGGCCTTTTTATAATAATTTTTATCAGAAAACATAAAAACTTAAATTTTAATTACCGAAGCATAATATCTATGGTATTAATATTTTCATTTTATTCAGTTTATATAATTTACCAGGTTTCTGAAGAAAAATTAAAGAATGAAAAAAAATTATTAGCTGTAAATCTTGCTTCTGAGCATGATCCAGTTGCTGAATTTCTTATGAAAGATGTTTATCAGGAAATTAATGCAGATTCAACGCTTCATGCATTCACACTTCAGAAGAAAATAGATTATCCCTGGATTTTCAAGTATATACATAAAAAATATTTTAATGGATATTGGGATCGCTATGATTTGCAAATAACCATATGCTCTCCTGAAGATTCAGTTCTTATTAGACCTGATAACAATTATAAACATTGTTTTACCTTTTTTAACAACCTGATCTCACATAATGCAGAAGAAGTTTCCGGAACTGGCTTTTATTTTCTCAAAAATTCAAATGGACACATTAGTTATTTTTCAGATATTAGTTATTCAGATTCAATAAACCGAAAAAGATCAAACTTATATTTGCAGTTAGATTCCAAACAAACATCAGAGGATATAGGTTATCCTGAACTATTACTTGACGAACGTTTTACACAAGACAAAAGGAAATATGGATATTCCTATGCCAAGTATTATAAAAACAAATTAGTATCCCAGTCAGGAAACTTTCCATACTATATAAATTCCAAAGAATACCCTGCACACAATAA
The DNA here is from genome assembly GCA_963851385.1 of uncultured Bacteroidota bacterium. Taxonomy (GTDB): domain Bacteria; phylum Bacteroidota; class Bacteroidia; order Bacteroidales; family DTGW01; genus CAWEFA01. The sequence goes on from CAWKPE010000010.1 coordinate 127,007, forward strand.
AGAATTTACGTTTGACAATTTCAATGATTATAATCATGTATTATTCATGCCAGACAAGGACAATCTGATAATCCTGAGTAAACCTACAATTGGATTCTTTGACTTTTTAGTATCTTTTTCATATCTGTTTATTTTTTATTTTATTGTACTAAATATTCTATTAGCTATTACCGGATCTCGATTAGTAAAATTCAAAATATTGAATGATTTCAAAACAAAAATCAGACTTTCATTTATAGGTGTTTTAATAATTTCTCTTGCAGGCGTTGGAGGCCTAACTCTGTATTTAATCGTAAAACAATATACAAACAGGTATTACGAAAGAATTACCGAAAAACTTCAATCAATAAATACTGAACTTGAAAATAATTTGTCTGACGAAAAATACCTTGATTATAATTGGAACTCCTATGAATATAGCAATTTAGAAGAGTTGTTGCGTAAACTTTCTAATGTTTTCTCTATTGATATTAATCTCTATGATATTAACGGAAGACTAATTGCTAGTTCAAGGCCTGAAATATTTGACAAAGGCTTATCGGGTTCATATATGAATCCTTTAGCATATAAACAGCTAGTTTTAAGTGCAAAGGCTGAATTTACGCAAAATGAAACAATTGGTAAGCTTCAATATTTGTCCGTTTATTCACCATTTATCAACAATCATGATCAAACCATAGCATATTTAAACCTTCCTTATTTCACAAGTCAAAGTGTAATAAATAAAAGAATATCTACATTGCTGCTAACGATAATTAACTTTTATGTTTTGCTTATATTATTGTCGGTTATTTTTGCTGTATTAATCTCAGAAGAAATAACCAAACCTCTTCGAATTATACAAGATAAATTTGCATCAATAAAACTTGGCACCAAAAGCGAAAAGATTGTATATAATAGACACGATGAGATTGGAGATTTGGTGCATGAATACAATCGAATGGTAGACGAACTTGAACGTTCAGTTGATTTGCTGGCGAAGTCGGAACGTGAAACTGCATGGCGCGAAATGGCCAAACAGGTTGCCCATGAAATCAAGAATCCGCTTACTCCAATGAGATTGAGTATACAACAATTACAGCGTGCCTGGAAAGATAAAATTGAAAATATTGATGAATATATGAGCGAGGTTACCAAATTAATAATTGAACAAATTGATAATCTCTCAAATATCGCGACTGAGTTTTCGAATTTTGCTAAAATGCCTAAAACAAACATTGAAAAATTTGATTTAGGAGTTCAAATATCTGGTATTATTAAATTATTCTCAGAAAGTGGTGCAACTTTTAAACTAATTTTTGATGAGAAAGGGCAGTATCCTGTAGTTGCCGATAAAGAACAGATTTCCAGAGTTTTTATTAACCTTTCAAACAATGCTATACAGGCAATTCCAAAGAATCGAAACGGAATCATTGAAATAAAAGTAACAATAATTGATAATAACATTAAGGTGACATTTAAGGATAACGGCACAGGAATACCTGATGAAATGAAACCTAAACTGTTTCAACCTAATTTCACTACCAAATCTGGTGGGTCAGGATTAGGACTAGCTATTAGTAAGAGCATCATTGAAAATGCCGGAGGGCATATAACTTTTGAAACATTAGCCGGAGAGGGAACTACCTTTATAATATTGTTACCAAAAGCTTGAATTTTTTTTCTTTATTCAAAAAAAAAAGGTCGCCTCTAAAGTTATTCCTAATTGTCATTCACAAGAAAGCAGGAATCTTAATATATTTGAGAGTGAGAAGATTCCCATTTTCATGAGAAAATATATCTTTATGAGCGTAGCTAGTAATGACAGTTTTGAATTTAAGAATTTAGTTTGAGACGACCTCTTCGTTTGTTATTGTTTTGCTTTCTTAAAAGCCTGTTCTAAGTCAGCTTTAATATCATCAATATGCTCATAACCTACAGAGAGCCTTAAAATACCTGGTTCAACACCACTGGCTTTTTGTTCTTCCAATGAAAGCTGTTCGTGTGTTGTAGAGCTTGGATGAATTATCAACGTTTTTGCATCACCAACATTGGCAAGGTGACTAATAAGTTTTACGTTATTAACCAGGGCATCTGCAACATCTTTTCCTCCTTTTATTTTGAATGCCAATACACCACCAAATCCATGGTTTAAATATTTTTTTGCCAATTTGTTATATGGACTGCTGTCTAAACCCGGATAATTTACTTTTTCAACTTGTGGTTGTTTTTCCAGCCATTTTGCTAATTCAAGTGCATTGCTGGTTATCCTGTCGAGCCGCAAAGAAAGTGTTTCAACACCTTGAAGTAAAAGGAAAGCATTAAATGGACTTAATGAACTTCCATAGTCCCTGAGTCCTTCAACCCTTGCTCTGATAATAAAAGCAATATTTCCAAAAGGGCCTGGTGTACCAAATACTTCCCAGAATTTCAATCCATGATAACCTTCAGAAGGTTCTGTAAATTGAGGGAATTTACCGTTCGCCCAATTGAAATCGCCTGCATCAACAATAACTCCGCCAATACTGGTACCATGACCGCCAATCCATTTTGTAGCAGACTCTACAACGATATTTGCACCATGTTCAATTGGTCTGAATAAATATCCGGCGGCTCCGAATGTATTATCCACAACCAATGGAATTTGGTACTTCTTTGCAATTGTGGCAATAGCATCAAAATCAGGAATATTGAATTCAGGATTACCAATAGTTTCAATATAAATAGCTTTTGTTTTGTCATCAATAAGCTTTTTAAATTCTGCAGGAGCATCTCCTTTGGTAAATTTTACATTTATTCCAAGACGCTTAAATTGTACTTTGAACTGGTTGTAAGTTCCACCATACAAAAATGAAGTTGAGACAAAATTATCACCTGCACCTAAAATATTTGTAAGAGCTATGAATTGTGCAGCCTGTCCGGATGCCGTTGCTAAAGCAGCAACACCGCCTTCAAGGGCAGCAATGCGTTTTTCAAATACATCGGTGGTTGGGTTCATGATGCGGGTATAAATATTACCGAATTCCCTTAACCCAAACAAGTTTGCGGCCTGGGCTGAATCTTTAAATACATAAGATGTAGTCTGGTAAATTGGAACTGCTCTTGCTTGTGTTGTAGGGTCCACTTCTTGTCCTGCATGTAATTGCAGCGTTTCGAATTTTAACTTTTGTTCTGACATGATACTAATTTTATAAGTTTATGATTATTATTTCTGATTTCTGATTTCTGATTTCTGATTTCTGATTTCTGATTTCTGATTTGCAATAAAAAAATTGTAATGCATTTGTGAGACGCACCTGTCTTGAATGTCCTGGTTTAATCCTGGAATTTAAAACGATGCGTCAACGCATGCAGCATATCATGCGCATACTACACATCAACGAATTGGAAGTAAATAAGTTTAATCTTGTCTTAAAAAATAGACCAGCAGATTTCTTAAAATTTGAATGTAAATTTAAAATTGAATTCATGGTGTTTAATTTATTTATATTTTTCCCAGATAATCCGGGATTAGGAATTGGCACCGTTTCGAAATTTTCTATTTTTTATTTTTGATTTTCAATTTAAAATAAAGAATATCAAATCAAAAATTAAGATGGTTGCCAGAGGGTCATTGAGCCTAATCTCTCGCCTCTTCTTTATAAATAATTACACCACATTTTTAATTTGAGGAGTAATTAATGGCACAAAGATAAATAAATAATTTTAATATCCTACTATCCCTATAGTAATTTTTAACTTTCTATAAAAACAGTCAATTTTTATATCCATTCTTCCTGAATTATTTCGCCTTTTATACCTATAGTCACAGACTTAACCGGCACTTTATGTTTTGCATTTTGAACTCCCATCTGCACCATTTGCAATAATCCTGAACAGCATGGAACTTCCATAGTCATGACAGTAATAGTATTCACCTGCGATTCATCAATGAGCCTGGTTATTTTTTCAACATATATTTCTTTACCTGAATCAAGTTTTGGACAAGCAATTACGATCTTCCTGCCTTTTAAAAAATCGGAATGAAAATTGCCATAACTGAAGGCCGTACAATCAGCAGCTACTACTAAATCGCATTTGTGAAAATGTGCTGCAGCAGGTTGAATAAGATGGAGCTGGATAGGCCAATGTGTAAGTTCTGAATGAAGTTCGATGCTCTCATCATTTAATGTTGCCGGTGCAGAAAAAGCCATGCTTTTAGAACCAGGGCATGCACTGCCATGGTGATTATGTTTATGTGCTGTTGTATTCATTTCTGATTTGGTTTTTTGTAAATTATTTTCAATACTTTCTATTACTTCCTGAACATCAAATTTTATATTCTTCTCATTTTTTTTAAGATATTCGAAACCTTGTTCTAAAAATTCAATTTCATTATGATCCTTTAAGTGCTTTAAATGTGCAGTTACAACATTCTTGCCTTTGCTCAACATTTCAATTATAACTGCAATCTCATCATAAGGTTTTGCTTCGCGTTTTTCAATAGTCAATGCGCCTAATGGACAATGTCCTATACATGCGCCCAAACCATCACATAATAAATCACTCAACAATACGGCCTTTCCTTCTATGATTTGTAAGGCACCTTCATGGCAATTTGGAATGCATAATCCACAACCATTACATTTTTCTTTATCTATTTTTACAATATCTCTATCCATTAATTAAAATTTATTGTATTTCTAATATTTAAACCTAAAATTATTTTAAGTATTTCAGTACTCAAATATACATATTGATTTTTAAAAATTATAACTTTCAAATAAAAAAATTAATTTAAAATGAAATATGGAAGAAAACTAAATTAGAAGAGAGGTATCAAATAAAATTTTCCAATGATTGACTTTTCAAATATTGAATAAATTGCATTGTAAGGTCATAAGTAATATTATTCAAAAAGCATTTATCGAATGCACAAATTGGCTTTTCCATCGGGCAAGTTACAGGTACCAGCTTTCCTTCAATTGCTTCATAAATTTCTAGAAGCAAAATTGTCTTTGGATCATGTATGAGATAGAATCCTCCGTTTGAACCACGATATGATCCTACAAAACCTTCCTTTGCCAGTCTTTGCATAACTTTTGCCACATGGTGTCTGGACGAACCGGTTGCCTTAGCAAGCTTGTCAACATTTACTGACTCCCCTTTTGAACGACCAATTAAAATCATTGAATGCAAGGCAATAGAAACAGCTTCTGATAAAGAAACAACTTTTGCCATTTAAAAAGTATTTAAGCCTCAAATTTATATAGATTTCAATCTAATAGCAACAAGTTACTATTAAATTATATGTATCTGAAAATGAATATAAAAATTCAGATTTACGATAAAGAAATAAACAACCTAAACTGTCGTAGCCTAATAAAGCAACATATGTTATTTTTTCAAAATGGTATTTCTACTATAAAAAATGAAGTAAAAATACTTTCAAAAAAAAGTAAAAAACCTATTTAAATCAAGTATTTTGACTAGTGTACAAAAGTATTATATAGTCTAAATTTATATTGTGAATTTGACTAATTGAAATAATTTTTACCATGAGGACAACAAAGAGCAGTTTTATTTATGATGAAGTAATATTGATAGGGATGTTCTATTGTCCTTATGGTAAAGAAAAATATTCGTGTTTTTTTCAATGGTTGCAACGAAAATCGACAACTGATAAGATCTCATGGTTCAATTCGTTAACGCTTCGCGACAAACAAGATTTAATGTATTGCCATCTTAAATGTTCCTGCAAGTCAGGTGCTAATTTGGAAAGGATCAGGTTCTTCCAGAAAAATTAGTAAGCACAAAGTAATGAAAACGAAAATTATAAGTATATCTGAAGTTCACTTAATTGTTAGGATTGGCAAAGATTTTTATGGTATTCCTGTTTCAAAGACTTTTAATATAATAGAAATTTCAAGAATAACTAGTTTTAAACAAAGTAATGATTTAGTAATTGGAAATGTAAATTTAAGAGGTGCTTTAATACCAATAGTAGACTTGCATACAAAATTCGGAACAAAACAGGATGATTATACTTACAACTCAAGCGTGCTGGTATTTGAAATAAATAAAAATAATTGCAAGTTCTTTGTTGGTATTTTAATTGATGCGCTTCATGAAGTAACTGAAATTAAAATGAGTGAAATAGATTATAATATTGGAATATTGCATACAAGTTGTAATGGTTGTATAAAAGGTTTTTATCAAAGAAATAAGCAGATGAATATTGGAATAATAGAACCTGAGAATATTTTTACTACTGATGAAATATCAATGTTAAAGAATAGTGTATAAATATAAATATATTAAAATTAATGTGAAATAAAGTAAAGATTAGTTAGTAAAGTCTGTTGGTTAATTGTGTTGGTTTAGTTGTTTTAGTTAGTAGTTAGTTTTGGTTAAAAGGCTGCCCGGGCTAAGAAGAGGTTTTAGGTTTGATAGATGTGGGCAGCCTTTTAATTTTCAAATTTTGAGAAAAAAGTCTGAATTTTAATAACTACTTTTACAATTCAGATTTTCTTTAAATTATTAATTAACATAAATTTAAAGGCAGATTATGAAAACGTTGGACAAAACCAAAATTGACTCTTATCTTACATTTAAGCTTGGTGATGAACTATATGCGGCAAATGTAAAAAATGTTATTAACATTGTCGAACTTTCAAAAATCACAAAAGTACCTAAGGTACCTGATTATATGTTAGGTATTATTAACTTAAGAGGTATGGTTTTACCAGTGATTGACGCAAGAAAGAAATTTGGACTTGCTTTGACTGAATATACTGTAAATACTTGTATCCTTGTATTGGAAGTAGTTATAAACAACAATAATGTTTTAATAGGTGCCCTGGTAGATGGTGTCAAAGAAGTAATTGAAATTGAAAATGAAGAAATCAAAGATCCTCCTTCTATTGGATTTACCTTAAACAAGTATTTTATTACAGGTGTATATAAGAAAAAAGACGATGAAGGTTTTATTATGATTTTAGATATGGATTCCGTTTTCTCAACAGACGATATAGTATCCATTAGCGAGCATTCAGACAATGCAGAAGAAACTCTTTCATCCTAATTATTTTTTATGATTTAATAATGCTGGACACGGGTTTTTAGTAAGACCCGTTTTTTATCTTTATAAAGCAGGATCATTATAATTAAAAACCCCTTTCTGCTAATTGCTTAATACAAATTGAAATTATACCAAAACATTAATTTAATAATGAACTGAATTATAAATAAAAAATGATAAAGAGAATATGTATATTTTGTGCATCAAGCAATAAAGTGGCAAAAGAACATTTAGAGGCAGCTTCCGAAATTGGAAAAATATTGTCCGACCAGGGAATTACTGTTGTTTATGGTGGTGGATCAGTAGGTTCTATGGGAGCTTTAGCAAATTCTGTTCTGAATCACAAAGGTCATATATTAGGAATTATTCCAAAGTTCATGATGGAGCTTGGATGGGGAAATACTAAAATTCCTGAAATGATTATAGTTGAAACAATGGCCGAACGTAAAACTAAATTGATTGAAAATGCAGATGCCGTGATTGCACTACCTGGCGGTACCGGCACTATTGATGAATTGATGGAAGTTTTGGCTTTAAAAAAATTAGGGATATTCACAAAACCAATAATAATATTGAATACATGCGGTTTTTACGATCATTTACTAATGTTATTTGAACATATGATTATAAATAATTTTATCAGACCTGAGCATAAAAAGTTATATGAAATTGCAATAAAACCTGAAGAAATAATGAAAAAAATTAATGAAGCACCACTTTGGGATAGTTCAGCAATAAAACTGGCAGCTTTATAAATTTGAATTAATTTTTCTTATTCTTAGCGTTTGCTATACGTTCTTTATTTTTTGCTAGCATCAAACGTACGGCTTTATTGACAGATGCAGTATCTGCAGGAGGTTTATCACTGTATGCTATTCCTTCGATCTCACATCCCGGAATTTCACCATAGCCGCCTTTCATTTCCGAATGTGTAACCAAAACTATAAGAGCACTCATATTTGCAGCTTTTTTTTGAATCCGAATAGTTGCACTAGTTTTAGCTGCTTTAGGACTCCGGCTGCCGGAAGCTGCGTTTGCTTTAACTACTCCTACTTTAAATAACCCATCCACATCCGAAGGATTCTCGGTAACAAGAACAGCTTCCCATTGCGTTTTATCCACCATTTGTAATACCGGCTTATTAAAAACTTCTTTACGCCCATTATTGTAAATAACTTTTTCAATATCTTTTCTGGGTAATTCAAGAACCTGACCCTGACTTGGTTTTGTAAAACTTACTGATGTCACACTAATTTTCAGGATAGTGCAAATTATTTTCTTCCCTCCAAGTTTAATTATTGTATCGTATTTTATATTTTTCTCCTCTTCAAAAGTATTTGCCTTTTCTACTTGTGCAAACCCGAGTTTTGGAATTATCCACAAAAAAAATATGACCGCAACTTTATTCATCTTTTTATAATGTACTGACTAAAATATATCAAAGCCTGTGCCTAAAATTGTGACAATAATTTCATTAATTCCCTGAACAAACAAAATAAAAGCCTATTGCCATAATAATAAAATAATTGGCGATTTCATTATTCAGTTTGCCGGAAAAATGAAAAAAAATAATTCCAAATGATATCACTGATAATATAAGTCCAGAAATTACTGTTAATGAAGGTTTTGGTAAAAAGCCACTAAAAAACAACAAAACTGAACTGAAGATAAAAACTGATGAAAAATAAAATTCACTATTATATAAATTAAAAGTTTTAAAAGTTCCTATGAATAATAATATAACAAAAAGCAACAATGAAATGCGTAAAATCCAATTAGCCAAATTAAGTCCCGATTTCAGAGGCTTCATAATACTTTCTATTTTGACGCTAATATTTTAGAAACAAATCTATCAAGTCGCAAAATTAAGAAATCTTTCTTAGGTAATTTTTATTTTTAAAAATAACTTTGTACAACTTTCGTTGAAAAGCGCTTATAAATCTTTGTTCAACTAAATAATAACAAAACAACTAAACGATTATTCTTTTGCATTTCTTATTAATGAGATTATATAAATTATTTAATTCATAATAATAACACTGTATAATGAAACTTAAGGTTTTTTATGTAACGACAATGGTTTGGCTTGTTTGTGGATTATCAATGATTACTTTTTTTGTTATTTTTTTCATCCTTTGGATATTATCACTTCCTTTTGACCGTAATCATTATTTCACTCAAAAACTTACATGGTATTGGGCAACCTTCTATGTTGTGGTATATCCGTTTTGGGAAATTGAGCTGATTGACAAAAATAAACTTCAAAAGGGGAAACCATGTATCGCAGTTTCAAATCACCAGTCTTTACTCGATATAATGATTTTATTTCATTTATATGGATATTTCACCTGGGTGTCAAAAATTGAAAATTTCCGGGTACCAGTATTGGGTTGGGTTATGACAATTAATAGATATATTCGTGTCAACCGCAAGGATCCTAAAACTTTTCCTAAAATGTTCGAAGGCATTACAAAATCATTGAAGAAGAATAAAACCATAATGATTTTCCCCGAAGGAACACGTTCATTAACCAGTGGATTAGGACATTTTAAAGATGGTGCATTTAAAGCTGCAATAGAAAACAAAGTTCCTATTATTCCAATTGTTTTAGATGGTACCGGTCAGCTACTTCCAAAGGATGGACTTAAAATTTCCGGCAAAACAAAAATTATAGTTAAGGTTTTGGATGAAATCCCATATGAAAAATTTCCCTCATATAATCCACAAGTTTTGAGAGAATTTGTTAAAGATGTTATTGCAAAAGAGTTGATACAGTTGAGAAAATCTTCTTAGAAACATTCCAGACCACTAGAGATAGTATCAAAAGTCAATTGAGAAACTTTGAATATGTATCTTCCCTTCAGTAAGTTTTAGAATTGAAATTCTTTTTGCAAAAAGAAGATACTTTCGTTTTCATGCCAAAATATTTTAATTGTTAAATCATTGAATTTATCAAAAATTACAATGTATTAAAACATTGTAATACAGGTAAGGTAACTAAATATTAACAATTTTTGTTGAAAGAAAAATATTAACCGCCCTTTTTCTTTTCCATATATTTGTTGCTGATTTTTTCTAAAATGAACATTTTGATTTAGATCAATATGAGCAATGTAGCTTATTCAGAAGAAACCATTCAAACCCTGGATTGGAAGGAACATATCAGGAAGCGTCCCGGTATGTATATTGGAAAACTTGGTGATGGATCTTCCCCTGACGATGGAATTTATGTTCTTATTAAAGAAATTATGGATAATTCCATTGATGAATATATGATGGGCAATGGAAAAGAGATTGAACTGACAATTACAGATAAAACAGTAATAATAAGGGATTATGGCCGTGGTATTCCGCTTGGAAAAGTTATTGATGTAGCTTCTAAAATGAATACAGGTGCTAAATATGACTCGAAAGTCTTTAAAAAATCTGTTGGGTTGAATGGCGTTGGAATAAAAGCTGTGAATGCTTTAAGTTCTGAATTTCAAATTCAAGCATTTCGCGAGAAAAAACAAAAAAAGTAGTATTTTCAGAAGGTAACATTATCACAGATGAACCTGAAAAATCGTCCAACCAGCCAAATGGAACAGAAGTAACTTTTACGCCGGATGATAAAATGTTCGGACATTTTCATTTTATTTCTGAATACATTGAAGCGATGGTACGCAATTATACTTATCTCAATGCCGGATTTATAATCAATTACAACGGAACTCGCTTTGTATCCAAAAATGGCTTATTAGATTTGTTAAATGATAATATTTCCGAACCAGGTCTTTACCCAATTATCCATTTAAAAGGAGATGATATTGAAATCGCTTTAACTCACGGAAATGAGTATGGTGAAGACTATTACAGTTTCGTCAATGGACAGCATACTACCCAGGGAGGTACTCACCTTCAGGCATTTAAAGAAGCATATGTTAAAGCAATCCGCGAGTTTTATAAAAAGGATTATGAACCTTCGGATATTAGGTCTTCTATTATTGCTGCAATATGCGTAAAAATAGAAGAACCTGTATTTGAATCCCAGACAAAGACCAAGCTTGGATCCAAAGATATGAGTAATGATGGGCCATCTGTGAGTAAATTTATAGGTGACTTTATTAAAAAAGAACTTGATAATTATTTGCATAAGCATTCCGAAACAGCTGACATCTTGCTAAAAAAAATTATTGAGTCGGAAAAAGAACGTAAAGCAATAAGCAGTATTCAAAAAATAGCACGTGAAAGAGCTAAAAAAGCCAGCCTGCATAATAGAAAACTCAGGGATTGCCGAATTCATCTGAATAATGGCGATGACAGGCGCCTTGAATCCACACTATTTATAACAGAAGGTGATTCGGCAAGCGGTTCTATCACCAAATCGCGTGATGTAAATACTCAGGCTGTATTCAGCTTAAAAGGAAAACCTTTGAATACTTTTGGATTGACCAAGAAAATAGTCTACGAAAATGAAGAATTTAATCTTCTTCAGGCTGCACTTAATATTGAAGATGGCATTGAAAACCTGAGATATAATAATATTGTTATAGCTACTGATGCAGATGTTGACGGCATGCATATCAGACTGTTACTTATAACATTCTTTCTTCAATTCTTCCCTGACCTGGTACGTAAAGGCCATTTGTACATTTTGCAAACTCCACTCTTCAGGGTACGCAATAAACAAAAAACAAATTATTGCTACAATGAAAAAGAAAAAGAAGCAGCAATAAAGTTACTTATTCCAAACCCGGAAATTACAAGATTCAAAGGACTAGGAGAAATATCGCCAGATGAATTCAAGTATTTTATTGGTGCCGATATACGACTTGATCCTGTTCGGATGAAAAAGGAAGACATAGTGCACGATTTGCTTGACTTCTATATGGGTAAAAACACACCTGAACGACAGGATTTCATTATAGAAAATTTAAGATTAGAAGACGATTTGGTAGAAGCATAGACTTTAGCTTACAAGAATATTTTAACATGGCAGAAAAAGACAATGAAGATATTCAGGATGATTTTAGCCTTGATGGACCGGTAGAAAAAGCTGGAGCTAAAGAACAACACGAGGCATACAAACATACTACAGTTCTAAGCGGTATGTACAAAAACTGGTTCCTAGATTATGCTTCTTATGTTATACTGGAACGAGCCGTGCCACATATTAACGATGGTTTAAAACCCGTTCAGCGCCGTATACTTCACTCCATGAAACGCCTTGATGACGGGCGTTACAATAAGGTTGCCAATATTATAGGGCATTCAATGCAATTTCATCCCCACGGAGATGTTTCTATTGGTGATGCTTTGGTCCAATTAGGGCAAAAAGATTTGCTTATTGATTGCCAGGGAAACTGGGGCAATATTCTTACCGGAGATAATGCCGCGGCTCCACGTTATATTGAAGCGCGATTATCAAAATTCGCTCTCGACATAGTCTTTAATCCCAAGACCACAAAATGGAAATTGTCTTACGACGGCAGGAACAATGAACCTATAACTTTACCAGTAAAATTTCCTTTATTGCTGGCACAAGGTGTTGAAGGTATTGCTGTTGGTTTGGCTTCAAAAATTCTTCCTCATAATTTCAATGAACTTATAGATGCATCCATCGCTCATCTTAAAAACAAGCCATTTGAATTATATCCGGATTTTCCAACAGGTGGGATGGCCGATGTTTTAAAATACAATGACGGTCTTAGAGGTGGCGTAATCCGCATTAGAGCCAAAATAAATAAGCTAGACAAAAAAACACTTGTTATTACTGAGATTCCTTTTGGTAAAACTACTACCAGTTTAATCGACAGTATTCTTAAAGCCAATGAAAAAGGTAAGATTAAAATCCGCAAAATTGATGATAATACTGCTGAAAATGTTGAAATACTTATTCATCTTCAACCGGGAATTTCACCAGATGTCACTATTGATGCTTTATATGCATTTACAGATTGTGAAGTACCAATTTCTCCAAATTGTTGCGTAATTGACGATGAGAAACCTCGTTTTATGGGCGTTTCTGAAATCCTGAAGCACAATACTGAATCTACACTTAATCTTTTAAAACAGGAACTTGAGATTAAACTGGCTGAATTAAATGAGGACTGGCATCTTTCATCACTTGAGAAAATTTTCTTTGAGAAGAAGATATACCGGGAACTCGAAAAAGACACCGAAACCTGGGATATGATAATTGATGCCATTGAAAAGGCATTTACTCCTTATAAAAAATTACTTAAGCGTAAAATTTTAAGGGAAGACATTCTGAAACTTACAGAAAAGCCAGTTCGGAAAATTTCAAAATTCGATATTAAAAAAGCTGATGAATATATTAAAGGGATTGAAGCCCAAATAGAAGAAGTAAACTACAATCTTGAAAATATCGTGAAATATACAATTTCATGGTATGAAGGAATTAAAAAGAAATATGGTTCAAAACGCAGCAGAAAAACCGAATTGAGAAGCTTTGAAACTATCCAGGCAACTGCAGTGGTTGCAGCCAATGAGAAACTTTATGTGAACCGTGAAGAAGGATTTGTGGGTACCAGTCTTAAAAAAGACGAATTTGTCAGCGATTGTTCCGATATAGATGATGTAATTGTAATCCGAAGAGACGGTTCTTATTTAATAACTAAAATTTCCGACAAGGTATTCGTTGGTAAAGATATTATGCACATAGCAGTATTCAAGAAAAACGATACCCGTACAATTTATAATATCATTTATTTTGATGGCAAGTTTGGTATTTCTTACATGAAACGATGTGCAATTTCCGGATTAACAAGAGATAAAGAATATTTTCTCACCCAGGGAAATCAATATTCAAAGATTCTTTACCTTACTATTAATCCCAACGGTGAAGCTGAAACTGTAAAGGTCAAACTAAAACCAAAACCTCGTTTGAAAGTACTTGAACTCAATTTAAATTTTGCCGAACTTGCAATTAAGGGTAAAAATTCAATGGGTAATATTCTTACTAAAAATGCTATTTACAAAATAGAACTCAAAGCAAAGGGAGAATCTACTTTAGGAGGAACAACAATTTGGTTTGATGCCGATGTGCAGCGTCTTAACATAGATAGCCGAGGCCAACTTTTAGGAGAATTTCAAAATGGAGACAAAATACTTGTTGTGACTCAGAATGGCGAATTCAGACTAACGAACTTCGATTTAGCCAACCATTACGAAGATAATATTATAAGAATTGAAAAATTCAAACCTGATAAGGTCTTTTCAGCTGTCTATTTTGATGCTTCTCAGAAATTATATTATCTGAAACGATTTACATTTGAACCTACTGAAAAAATTACAACTTTTATTGATGACGAGAATCCAAATTCAAGAATGGTACTTTTTACAAGTGAAAAATTCCCGCAATTGAAAATTTCATTTAACGGCAAGCATAAAAAGCGCTCTGATGAACTGGTAGATGTTGAGCAGTTTATTGCTGTGAAGAGTTATCGCGCAAAAGGCAAACGATTGACTACTTTTACCGTTTCGAAAATTACTGAAGTTGAACCTTTACAAAAAGCAGAACCGGAAACCGAACCAAAATCCGAAGAATTAGAAAGTAAGGACATGCCTGAAGTAGACGAAAGCAAAGTTTTCAATGGTAAAAACGGCAAGAAAGTCTCCCAGCCTTCATTGTTTTAAATAAATTGCGTTTATATCATCATAAAATAAATTGGATTTGTAAAAACGAATATTTTGATTAGAAATTAATTGAACTTTTTGAATATTTAAAAAAAATTAATACTTTGGTATTAAAATGCACAATTTTTAATAACCTAAAACTATTTATTATGAAAAAACTATTTACGTTAGCAGCATTAGCAATTGTGCTATCATCACTTAATTCTAATGCACAAGTGAAATTTGGGATCAAGGCAGGTTTAAACATCGCTAATGCCAGTGTTACTTCAGGAGGCACAGGTGTAGCTACTTCGAGCATAACCAGTTTTCAGGGAGGGCTTATTATGCTTACTGATCTGAGTGAACAAATTTCTCTTCAAATTGGAGCCTTACTTTCAGGTAAAGGAGCTAGTTATACCGAAGAAGGTGGCATAACTGTAACTCCTTGGTATCTCGAAATACCTGTTGATTTTGGATATAATATTGCATCAGGGAATATGAAAATCAGACCTTATGCAGGATTATACTTAGGAATTGGAGTAATGGGAAAAATACATCGAAGGTATTTCTCAAGATATTAAATTTGGAAGCTCATGCAACGTGATGACATGAAATCAATGGATATGGGATTGAATTTAGGCTTAGCTGTGGACTTTGGTAGTTTTGTTATTAACGGACAATATCAGTTAGGATTACAGAACGTATCTCCAGTATCCAAATTGATGCCAAAACAAAAACATTAAGTTTAGGTGTTGCTTATATGTTTGGTGGTAAATAATTAAGTCTTCTATTTATTTATAATATATAACAAAAAGCACGGATATGTTCCGTGCCTTTTTGTTAATCAAAATTAATCTCTAAGCCAAGTGTCTATTCAATTTCCTTATTATTTTCATTTCCCTTAAAATCTCCTTGCCGTAATTGTTTTAACAATTTACGCTTAAATTGAATTTCAGCCTGATAAAGTTTTAAAACTTTTATGGCCGGCAAAACAGCTTTAAATTTTATATTGTATTCTTCAGCTAAAAGGGCTTCCTGTTTTTGATAAGAAATATATTTATCGGCCAAATCAGAGGCTTCCTTTTCACTTAAAGTGCCCTCTGATTTCAGATATTGCCTTGCTAATTTTAACCTTTCGCAGATTTATATCCTGTCTCTTGGCATCAAATTCATTATAAACAGGCCAAAAAACTTCAGCTTCTTTTGTCGTAAGATTAAGTTGGCTAGTGATAAAAGCAATTCTCTGTGCTTTAAATTTTTCAAACTTTTCCCCAATATTCTCCCTGGGAAAATATGCGGAAATGCAATATATATAAAAGCAATTATGATTAAGAAATATTTTAAAGATTTCATATTGTTAAAAATTAAAGATTCGTTGGTAATTTCTTCAATACAAATATTATTATTTAAAAGATAATTAATCGTATCATCTCTGTTCGCTCTCTTTTAATTTCGATTCATTTTTATTGGTTCCGGTTTCACTCAGCAAAGTTAAATCATCAAAAGAGAAAATCTGGCTATCAATATAATTGCAACTTCATCAGTTTCCTTATTAAAATTTTGTTTATTTTGCCAAAAAGGTGATAATGTTTTAAAACTGATAAAAATAATAAAAATAATTCCAACAGTCAGAAAGCTAATTTTAATAATGAACTTGTATAAAGTCTCCAATTCAATTTTTTTACTGGATTTGTTTTTTACATCAATTTTATCCTGTACCCTTGATAACAAAGTGTCAAAATAATTTTCAGGCACTTTATAAGGCTCATTATTTTTGAATGATTCGAATTTCGATAATATGTCTTTTTTTTCTTCCATATGCTATATTAAATAGACTGTAAAATAGTTAAAAGTTTAACTTAACCTGAAATATTTTTCTATTTTTTTTACTGCATGATGAAATGATGCTTTTAATGCTCCTTCTGAAGTTCGTAATACTTTAGACATCTCTTCGTATGGCATTTCTTCAAAATACCTGAGATTGAATACCAATCGTTGTTTTTCCGGCAAAGTAAGCAAAGCTTTTTGAAGGTTCATCTGCAATTCTTCCCCGTTAAACCAGGGATCGGTTTCCAGTGAACGCTCAAGTTCCCTTTCAACATTAACCCAATGGGTATAATAAAACGGGTTCTTTTCTTTTTAAGAAATGTAATACATTCATTAGTCGCAATTCTATAAAACCAGGTATACAATGAAGATTCTCCTCGAAATTTTTCCAGACCATGCCAGATTTTGATAAAAGTGTCTTGCATCAAATCATCAGCATCGTTATGGTCAATCACAATTTTACGAATGTGCCAATACAACCGTCTCTTTATATTTATTTACAAGAAGGTTAAAGCCATAATTCCTGGTATCAGGATTCAGAAAAAAATCAAAAAGCTCTTTATCACTATAGTCGATACCATTAATATTGGATGTTGGCTTTTGCTATTCGTCATCTAAGATTAAATAAAAAGATATTTCTGCATAAATTCAATTGCATTAAATTTAAAATAATCAGATATCTAATTTAAGTTCCAGTGCTAATGAACTACCCGACTTAATTTCAAATGTTTTTGAAATAGTGTAAATACTTTCTTTAGCATTTTGTGCGCGAAAAACAACTGTATATTTTCCGGGTTGTAAAACAACCGATTCACTTTTTAAATTAGGATTAAAATTATAAATCCATTCCATACCTGATTCATGATGAACATACAAACTTCCATAACCCTGAGTGGATGGAAGAATTGTAAGCAATCCTGGCCTTGCAATTTCAACTGTTGTTGTTGAGCTTTGCTTAATTTCGATATCATTTTTAATTATTCTTGGCAATACCGGTATTTCAATATCATATTTACCAGTAATGTATTTAACAACATCTCCCAGTTTTTGAACATTGAGCGTACTGGTTTCTCCTGATTTTCTGAACAATAAATGAAACTTCACGGTAAAGATTTCCAAGGCCTGGTGAAGTAACTACAAGCATTCCCTGAGGTGCATCTGTTGCCACAATGGTATGTTTGCCAGGTACAACTTTGAAACTGTCAATAAAAACAGGAGGAAGAGTATGTACAACGACCCTGTATGTCACCAAAGGATCAAGTATCAAAGTATCAGGATTACCTCGATTATTTATTGTATGAACATAATTATGCAGCATTCTGCCTGAATACCTGTCATAAAATGTCATATTAACATTGGTTTCAGTAGGAAGTCCTTTTTCATCCAGCAGATTCACTTGTGCAGTAGTTGAATTTAAAGCCTGAGTAATAACCACATTCATCAACTCTTTGAATTTGTCTTCATGAATTGCATTATAATAATGTCCAACACAGTCAAAAGTTTTGTGAAAACCCTCATCAATTCCAATGCCAATAATAAATGGTTTGAGAATTATTCCTTTGCGCTGTAAATCCTCAGAAACCGCACAAGGATCACCATCGCATGCTTCAATGCCATCTGTAATAAGAATAATTATGTTACGGCAATCGGAACATGGAGGAAAATCATTTGGACATTGTGCCAATGAATTAGCAATAGGCGTGGTACCTTTTGGGCTAATAAATCTTAGTCGTTGTCTTATTATTGAAGCATTATTTTTACCAAATGGTACTTCCAATTTCGTATCAGAACAGTCTTGTGGAGGCACCGGGCTTTGATGACCATATACACGAAGTGCCATTTGCACATTTTCCAGGTATTGCAAACTATCGATTATACTAATAAGAATATTTCTTGCAATATTAATTTTTACATCGCTTTCCCACAATCCTGACATGCTGTTTGACGCATCAAATAAAAACAGAACACGGGTAATTGGAATCTTTATATCTGGTTTCTTTTGCCCAAATATTTCCAAACAGGACGCAAGTAAAATTCCGGCAAAAATTATTCGCAATAAAAAAGTCCGAACAATAACGAAATTCATTTAGAATATTGATTTTATCAAAGATAGAATTATTTTTTATCAGTCATGAATAATCTGTTTAGAAAACAATTCAAATACAAATTTCGTATAATTTTTATTGCTTTAAATATTGGAATTTTTGAATTTATCATTTTTTATAGAACCTTTGTGAAATTATAATTTTGATTTATAGAAAAAACGTGAAAAGTTCTAGATGCTGCTTATAAAATAATAACATGCATTTTTATCATAGGGCTACTATTGTTAAGCTAGTTGTAAAAAAGATGAGCCAAACAATATAAAAGTTAATTTGTATTTAATGGATGCACCTGCTTATTACAAAGCTGTAAACATAGATATTGAAAAAATAATAGTCAAATGTGAAGGATCAAATGTTGAACATCAGGTTATATTAAATCACCCAGGAGTGTATAATTTACTCGATTATTCAAATGGTAATGATACATTATTAGGCAGTTTATATTTATCGCCTGCAACAATTACTCAAATTCGTATTGTTTTTGGCCAAAATAATACATTTGTCAGTGATAGTGAGAATGTAGTTTTAAATGTATCCCCGGATATTGAAACAGGTGCTATTATAAATACAGACCAAAATATGAAAGCCAGTAAAAGTTATAATTTATGGTTAGATTTTGACGTATCACGTTCTGTTGATTCTATAGGAAATGGCAAATATAACCTGAAACCAGTAATAAGAGTTTTTTCAGAAGATATTACCGGAGGTATTAGAGGTATCGTGATACCAGAAGATGTAAGACCGTTTATTTATGCAATTTCAGATACTGATACACTGGGTACCATTGCCAATAACGTAGGACTATTTTTATTAAGAGGAGTTCCGGCTGGAAAATATAATATTAAATTTGTCCCTCAAAAACCCGGAGTTCGTGAAGGTATTATTGAGAATATTGAAGTTAAACAGGATAGTATTTCATATATTGGAACAATAGTATTGAATTGAAATACATTTCTGCTTTTTAGAATCAGGAATTGTTCTGGGTAAAAATGATTATCCACATTTAATTGAAAGTACTGGCTATTTCTCTGAAAGATACTCAATAACTTGTTTAAATACGTTTTCAGCAGTAAACCCAAACTTTTCATCAAGTACTTTTGCTGGTGCTGAATATCCAAAATGATCCAGACCCCAGATTTTACCTTTACATCCTACCAAACCGGCCAGTGTTACAGGTAATCCTGCCGTCAAACCAAATATGGGTATGTTATCGGCAATTACACTTTTCTGATATTCACTGGATTGAAGCTTAAACAAACCTTCAGAAATTACAGAAACAATGACAACTTTCAAACCATTTCGACTTTTAAGTAATTCTGCACCTGCTATAAGGGTTGATACTTCAGAACCACTGGCAACAAGAATTACATCAGGTTTCCCTATATTTCCTGTTACTATATATGCACCTTTTTCAGCCTGCAAAGCATCTTTGTACCGTGTAGATCCTGATCTGGCTGGTAAATCTTTGATATTTTGTCTCGATAGAAGAAGTGCTGTCGGAGTGTTTTTGTTTTCCATCGCCATTTTCCATGCCACTGATGTTTCATAAGCATCGGCCGGGCGAAGTGCCAACAAACTATTCTGGCCATGGTGGTTTTTAAGATGCTCAAGCAAACGAATCTGTGCTTCCTGTTCAATTGGTTGATGTGTAGGACCATCTTCTCCAACCCTGAATGTATCGTGTGTCCAGATATATTTCACAGGCAAGCCCATAAGAGCAGCCAATCGAACTGCGGGTTTCATGAAATCCGAGAAAACAAAGAAAGTGCCACAAGCTACCCATATTCCTCCGTGCAATGCAATACCATTGCATAAAGCAGCCATTGTCAACTCACTCACTCCTGCCTGAAGAAAAGCCCCGCTAAAATCTCCTTTTACAAATGGTTTCCTGAACTTGAGAAATCCGTCAGTTTTATCACTATTTGAAAGATCTGCTGACGATACTATCATATTGTCAACTTTCTGAGCCATGAAACCTAGTACTTCAGCGGATGCAGTACGTGTAGCTATTCCTTCCTTTTGAACTAATTCTTCAAATCTTAATTCAGGTAGTATGCCTGATAAGAACAATTTGAGTTTTGAAGCTAATTCTGGATTGGCTTTTTCCCATTCCTTCTGTTTCACCTTTCGTTCAGTTGCTTCCTTTTTTCTTTGATCTTTTATCTTTTTGTACAAATCCATTACTTCTGGAAATATTGTAAAAGGTTCATCAGGATTGCCACCAAGATTAGCAATAGTCTTAACAAACGAAGCACCAGCTTCTGAAAGCGGCATACCATGAGTAGATGTTTTTCTTTCAAAACTTGAACCATCTTCTTTCAAAGCCCCTTTTCCCATAATTGTTTTGCCAATGATAAGCGTCGGTTTTTCTTTTTCATCATTGGCCTTTTTCAATGCATCACGGATTTGGTCAGGATTGTTACCTTCGATGGTCATAACTCTCCAACCCCAGGCTTCATATTTCTTAGCTGTATCTTCATTAGTAACTACCTTTGTTTCTGTAGAAAGTTGAATATCATTTGAGTCATAGAACATAATCAGATTGCTCAAACCCAGAAAACCAGCTAAACGTCCGGCACCCTGAGATATTTCTTCCTGGATACCTCCGTCTGAAATATAAGTATAAGTTTTATGAGACATCCATTCACCAAATCTTGAACACAGAAACCTTTCAGCAATTGCAGCTCCCACTGCCATAGCATGACCCTGACCCAACGGACCAGAAGTATTTTCAACTCCCCGTTTTACATCCAATTCTGGATGTCCCGGAGTAGGACTTCCCCATTGACGGAAATTTTTAATTTCATCTATACTATAATTACCTGTTAATGTTAACACCGAATAAAGCATTGGTGACATGTGACCAGGATCAAGAAAAAATCGATCGCGAATATGCCAACTCATATCAGAAGGATCGTAACGTAAAAATTCAGTATATAAAATATTGATAAAATCAGCTCCTCCCATTGCACCACCGGGATGTCCGCACTTTGCTTTTTCGACCATAGCTGCTGATAAAATTCTAATGTTATCTGCTGCCCTATTTATTACCTTATTATCCATGCCAATATAATTTTTTGATTTTCTGAAAATTCGCGCAAATTTATCTATTTATAAATAGCTTTCAATTCATTTATTAAATAAAAACAGATATTTATCTAATAATTCAAAAATATTTTCCATTAGTATTAATCTGCAAAATTAAGGTTTTTCTCCTATTGGCATTTTAATAAATATTGAAATAACTCAATTTAAAACTTAATAATATTAATTCTTAGTTTAAAATAATTCTCCTAATCAGTATTAATTGTAATTCTATGATATTACCGTAAATTTGCACTTGTTTTTATAAAATCAAATCTTTGACAAAATGGGACTACAATGTGGTATAGTAGGTTTACCTAATGTTGGAAAATCAACACTTTTCAATTGTCTTTCAAACACGAAAGCTCAAGCTGCAAACTTTCCATTTTGTACTATTGAACCAAATATGAGCGTTATAACAGTGCCTGATGAGCGACTCATTAAAATAGCAGACATAGACAAACCTCTAAAAATAATCCCGACTACGGTTGAAATTGTAGATATTGCCGGATTGGTTAAAGGTGCAAGTAAGGGTGAAGGACTAGGCAATAAATTTCTAGGTAACATTCGTGAAACAAATGCTATAATCCATGTATTACGTTGCTTTGATGACAACAATGTAGTTCATGTTGACGGTTCAGTCAATCCTTTGCGAGACAAAGAAATTGTAGATACCGAACTACAAATTAAGGATCTCGAAACAATTTCCGGAAGGTTCAACAAGCTGGAGAAGCAGGCACAGACCAGTGGTGATAAAACTGCCAGACGTCTTTTAGATATACTTGTTCAATATAAAAATGCACTTGTACAGGGAAAATCAGCACGCACTGTGCATTTGAATAATAAAGAAGATCAGAAGCTTGCTCATGATCTGTTTTTACTAACTGATAAACCTATCCTTTATGTTTGTAACGTTGAAGAAGCTGCTGCAATTAAAGGCAATAAATATGTTGAATCGGTAGTAAATGCTGTTCGTGAAGAAAATTCCGAAATGCTTATAATTGCAGCAAAAACAGAGTCTGAGATTACTGAACTTGAAACATATGAAGAACGACAAATGTTTTTAGAAGAAATCGGGCTTCATGAATCAGGCGTTTCGCGGTTGATTAAATCAGCCTATAAACTGTTGAATTTAGAAACGTTTTTTACCACAGGGCCTGATGAAACAAGGGCATGGACTTACGTAAAAGGAACTAAAGCGCCGCAGGCTGCAGGCATTATACATACCGATTTTGAAAAAGGCTTCATCCGTGCTGAAGTAATTAAATATGATGATTATCTAAAATATGGTTCAGAAACAGCCTGTCGTGAAGCAGGCAGAATAGCTATAGAAGGTAAAGATTATATTGTTAAAGATGGAGATCTGATGCATTTCAGGTTTAATGTTTAGAAATGCAAAATTGACTCTTTATTAATTATTAAAACAATTTTTTCCAAAGACTTTCGTCAGTAGTCAGATCTTTTTTAATATTTAACTTACTCACAGCCTTTTGTAAAGACTCTTCTGGCTGAATAACTTCATAATTGCTCCAAAAATTCACATCATTATTTGATACGTTGTCTACCATAATATCCTGTGATTTTGTTATCTCTTTCCATCTGAAGCGATTTAAATTTGTTGTATCTATTCCTGTTATTACCATTTCAGATACAGAAGTAAAAAGTGAATTAAAAAATAATTTATTGCTTTTAGCTTTTATTTTAAGCTCACTTCTCAAATAGGCAAGATACCATTTGCCATTGAAGTACCTGTAATAAACCTGATATTCAGCACTAAGCGGATTTACCTGGAATTTACGCGGATGTTTTTTTACTAATAAGTTTTTTGCATATTTTATTCCTCTTGGACTTAGTCCGAATTTAATAGCCACTAATGCGTTGGTTAGTACGTCAATATATAACAATCCTTTATATAAGGGCAATTGGACATTTTTATTCTGGTCGAAAGCAATTACATATAAATTGCGGCCTTCATATTCCATTTGTTTTACATATTCATATTTGTAATCATTGAAATAGTCCTCAGAAAAAAAATTAGTCATATCTTTTATTACATCCAGTCTCAAGCAATTGTATACTCCACCTTCCAATTTATATTGCAGATTTAAAATTTTCTTGACATTTTCACTTCGCCGTCCTTTAAAAACCCTTGCCTGATCTTCCTGAAGATCGTTATTGTATTGGGCTTTTGATATATCAAGTACTGCTTCACAAATTGAAATATAATCATTTTCTTCTTTTGTATATTCCCTGTAAAAAGCAGTGTACATTGCATTTTGGTCACGGTAATTATTTGAAATATTTTTCACTAATTCTCTCACGATTTCCAATCCCGAATATGATTTAATTACTACATCTGAAATTGAAGTAGTGGTTTGTGAAAGTTTGATATTAACTTCCTTGTCTATTAAACTATCGACAACAAAATTTTGCGATTGATATCCAATATATGAAAATACTATAGTATCGTGACAATATTGTTTTGGCACCCGAATAATAAATTTACCCTCAGTATTTGCATATGTACTGATATTTCTTTTATTCATGGTCACAGAAGCAAAAGACAAATGTTCCTGACTATTTTTATCGATTATTGTTCCATAAATAGTAACTAAAGAAGCTTCTTTTTTATTTGTTGAATCTGCCGATATACTATTTACTATAGGATATATTATAACCAGTCTTTCCTTTATGCTATATTCCAAACCTTCATCATTCAATAAAATTGCCAGAATACCTTCCAACCCTGCATTGCAAGAAATAGATTTCAATTTTTTTAATACTGGTAAATCAGCATTATAAGAAAAATTTACATGGAACTTTTGACTTAGACTATCAAGTATATCAGAAAACTTCAGATTTTCGTACTGAATAATTAGTTTATGTTTAACACATTGTGAAGACAATTGATAACTAAAACCTTGAATTACCAAGATTCCTATGTATATCAAAAGCTTTATTCGTCTCATATAACCTGTAGAAATTATTATTGCCTTTTGACGCAATCATTGCCTTCTATTGAAAAAATATCACCATTTTTAAAGCTTTTATATCTGAATGCAATCTCAATTGATTTAATTATATCTTCAGCGCTAATATTATCAAATGTTGCTGTCATCCTGCAGTTATAGATTACAGTATCTTTTGCAACAATCCGGACACCATAAACCTTTTCAATTTTATCAAAAATATCTTTTAATTTGGTTTCACGGAAAACTAATTTTTTTGTTTTCCATGAGAGGTAATTTGGATCAGTGTTAATGCTTTTCTCAATTAAACCGGTAGATTTTATAAAAACTGCTTTATCCTCTTTGTGAAGTAATGCCTTCTGTTTGGCATCATCAGTTTTAAACGAAACAACGCCAGAATTTACTATTACTTCTATATCTCCATTTTTATTTGCATTAACATTAAAAGAAGTCCCTAATACTTTTATTTCAGTAGTTGCGATTTTGACAATAAAAGGCTTTTTTGGATTTTTAGTAATATTAAAAAAAGCTTCTCCTTCCAGATAAACTTCCCTGAAATTCCCTTTAAATATTTTAGGATATTTTAACTGTGCTCCCTTATTTAAAGTTATTTGAGAGCCATCGTTTAGAGATAAGGTCAATAATTTTGAATCAGCGCTGGTAGTTTTGAAATAATTATCATTAGAGATTAAATACCATGCAAAAAAACCAATGGCTAGTAAAGCTGCAATTCTCAAAGAATATCTAATTGTTCTTTGTAATGTTAGGAAATGTGGTCTACGAGATATTTTAGCCTTTGAATTCACTTGCCTCCAGGCTTCATCAATATCAATTTCTGCTAAATCTGCATTTTCTGATATATTCCATAATTTTTCAACTTCGTGGAATATTTGCTTATTTTTTTCAGATTGTTCAAGCCAGTCCTGAACTTCCACTTTTTCAGCTTCACTTGCATTTCCTGACATATAAGAAGCTAACAGCTTCCAATCCGTATTATATTTATTTTTTGTTTCCATAACCAACTTCAAACATATAACAATTTAATATGTATATACCCTTATTAAAAAATTAAAAAGAATTTGTACTTAATTGTCATAAAACAAAATATTAAAAAATTATATAAACTAAAAGTTCATTGTATAAGCCATAATAATGCTATTAAAATACCTACATAGTCTTTTAATTTCGTTCTTAAATGTTTCAGAGCTTTTCCCATTTGAGCTTCAATAGTTTTAACAGAAAGACCCATTTTTTCAGCTATTTCATGATACTTTAGACCATCCACCCTGCTAAACATAAAAACTTTTTTGCGTTGAGGAGGTAATTCAGCAATAGCATTCATGATTGCTGATTCAAGTTCAATATCCTGCATTTCCTCTTCCATGTTTGAAGAATCAATAGATAATCTCGTCAACTCATCTTTCTCGTATGTTTTAACAATTGAAACATGTTTTAAATAATTTAGACTATTGTTTTTTACAGAAGTGGTTATATAGCCGACTATTGAACCTTTAATAACAATTTGATCGCGCTTCTCCCACATCCTGACAAATACATCCTGAACAATTTCTTCCGCAACTGCAAAATCTTTTACATATTTATTGGCTATAAAGCATAAGGCACGATATTTCTCTTTGAAGAACTTTTCAAATTCAATGGGATTATTTAAAATATTAAGTTCTTCGGAATAGTTCATTAAACAATATTTTTAATAAAATAAAGATAAAAATTTTATGAATTAGTTTTTATATTTTATCCATTTCCAGATTTCCCTATAAGATGTTTTTTTGCCATACATCAGAATTCCGGTACGATATATTTTCCCAGCCAGCCAGGTAGTAGCAATAAAAGTTGCAATTAACAAGGAAGCCGAAAGATATACTTGCCAGTATGGAACACCAAAAGGAATACGCACCATCATTACAATAGGTGAAGTAAGTGGAATCATTGAAAACCAAAATGACAATGAATTTGCAGGATTATTAATCGTATTAATCATTACATAAATAGCAAGAATTAATGGTACGGTGACAGGCAACATGAACTGTTGTGTGTCTGATTCGGCATCTATAGCAGAACCAATTGCTGCAAAAAGTGAAGCATATAATAAATATCCTCCAAGAAAGAAAAAAATAAATGAACCCAGAATTACTCCAAAGTTTATTATCCCAATAGAATTGAAAGCATACTCGATTTCAGTGTTATTATAAATAACCGGTAAATTCTGGGTTTGAAATGGATGAGTTTTTGTACTCATAATATCTTGGGAAATTACTTGTTCTGTAGAACTCTTGCCTGACTGGGGAGCAATTGTTTCTTTTGTGATACCCACTATCCCATAAGTCAAGACTATCCAAATAATAAATTGAGACAAACCAACACCGGCAATTCCTATTATTTTTCCCATCATTAGTTCGAAAGGTTTAACTGAAGAAACCATAACTTCAACTATCCTGCTTGTTTTTTCTTCAACAATACCTCTCATTACTTGTGCCCCGAATGAAAAAATAAATATAAATATCATTAGACCAAAAAAACAACCTACAACCATTTTTAATATTATATCTTCCTCTTTCTCTTTACCCTCTTTGTCAAGTTCAATAGTTTTTATATTTACATTTGAATTTATTGCGCTTAAGATTTCATCTACTTTGCTTACATTTTTTTTTATGAGTCTTATTTTAATCATTTGTTTATAAACTGCATTTTGAATATAATTTACAGTTTCTATATTTGGCTGTGAATATGAAAATAATGTTACAGGATCGTTGTTCATAACATTAGGACTTATATATAATACTCCCCAATATTTGTCCTCGTCGAGAATTTTTCTTACATGTTTAATATTTGCAGATTCAAGATATCTAAATTTAATATAGGTAGATTCTTTAAGTAATCCGCGAATAGTATAAGAACTATCTGCTACAGCTATTACTTTAACTTCTTTATCTTCCATAGTTGTAAACCACATTGGAAGAATTATCATGGCAGCAAATATAAATGGCCCTAATATGCTCATTACGATAAATGACCTTTTTCGAATTCGCGTCAAAAATTCGCGCCTTATAATAATTGGTATTTTAGTTTTGCTCATTATGTTGGCTGTTGGTTATTGGCTATTGGTTCTTCAATTGATATTCTCTTTTTACTAAAAGCTAAACGCTTGCATTCTCAACCACTCTGATAAACACTTCGTTCATACTTGGCAACACTTCCCTGTATGAAACAACATGAACTTTAGAAATAATCAATTGCAACAACTCATTATCATTTAAAATATTCTTCAATTTAACAATAGCAATGTGTTTAGAGTGATTTGATTTCACTTCAACCAGTTCAAATTTATCATTCAAAGATTTGACAAAAATATCAGGATTGCCAATAAATTGAATTTCAAAAATGCCGGTTTTGTAACGCATTCTTATTTCATCCACTTGTCCATTAAGTATGCAATGCGATTTATCTATCAATGTAATGTAATCGCAAAGTTCTTCGACGGAACTCATATTATGTGTTGAAAAGATTATAGTTGAACCTTTTGCTTTTAGTTCCAGGATTTCATTCTTCAACATATTTGCATTTATTGGATCGAATCCACTGAACGGTTCATCAAAAATTAATAATTCGGGTTCATGCAAAATAGTTGTTATAAACTGAACTTTTTGTTGCATACCTTTGGAAAGTTCTTCGACTTTTTTATCCCACCAATTCTGCATCTCAAACTTTTCAAACCAATATTTCAGTTTTTTCAAGGTGTCTTTTCTCGATAATCCTTTTAACCTTGTAAGATAAATAGCCTGTTCTCCAACCTTCATCTTTTTATAGAGTCCGCGCTCTTCAGGCAAGTAACCTATATTTGAAATATCATTAGCTTTAAGTTTATTCTTTTTGAAATAGATTTCGCCGCTATCGGGTGCCATTATCTGATTGATAATACGAATCAATGTTGTCTTGCCTGCACCATTTGGACCTAATAAACCATAAATGCTTGCTTCAGGCACTTCCATGTTCACCATGTCAAGTGCTTTGTAAGTTCCAAATGCTTTACATACATCTTTAATACTAAGTATTTCCATGATAAATATAAATTGACTTTTAATGAAAAAATCAACTGGTGAAATTATAAAAATATTAATTAATATATTAAAAGGTTTCTGCATAAAAGATTTTACTAGAATTAACATAAACTTTAATAAGATTTAGAAGGTATAATTACAATTTTAAAATGTTGACAAATAGCAATTCAATGTCTTATAGATAAGAAAATTCTAGTATTTAAAAAACATCAACTAGTTGAACACATTAGCTTGACGACTATGGGAATTGCAGTTAATTAGATATATAAAAATTTTGATAGCTTTTGCTCCGGGCTTGTGCGATATGTTTTGTATAATTAAGCAATTAAAACTATATTTGCGCTCTTTTTAACAGGCGTCAAAAATGATTAAAATTACATTTCCCGACAATTCTGTTCGTGAGTTCCAGGAAGGAATTACTGCACTCGATATAGCTAAAAGCATAAGTAATTCACTGGCTAATGAAGTTATTGCAGCAACTGTAAACGATGAATTGTGGGATGTTACAAGGCCCATTAAATCCGATGCCAAAATTAAACTTCATAAATGGGAAGATAATGAAGGCAAGCATGCGTTTTGGCATTCTTCGGCACACTTAATGGCAGAAGCACTTGAATCGCTTTATCCGGGAATTAAATTTGGTATTGGTCCTGCTATCGAAAATGGCTTTTATTATGATGTCGATCCTGGAAAAGACAAAGTAATTACTGAGGCCGACCTTGCAAAACTGGAACAAAAAATGATTGAGCTGGCTCGTCAGAAAAATAAATATATTCGTAAAGAGATTTCTAAAAAAGATGCTCTCGATTTCTTCAGTAAAAAAGGTGATGAATACAAACTTGAACTCATAAGCGAATTAGAAGATGGGACAATATCAGTTTATTCACAGGGTAATTTTGTAGATTTATGTCGCGGCCCTCACCTGCCCGATTCAGGTTACATTAAAGCAATTAAACTCCTCAGCATTGCCGGCGCATATTGGCGTGGAAATGAAAAAAATAAACAGCTAACGCGTATTTATGGCATTACTTTTCCTAAACAAAAGATGCTGGATGAATATCTCGAAATGCTTGAGCAGGCAAAGCTTCGCGATCATAGAAAAATTGGAAAAGAACTTGAATTATTTACTTTTTCTGAAAAAGTTGGACAGGGATTGCCATCTATGGTTACCTCGTGGTGCCCAACTTCGTGAAAGATTGGAAAATTTTCTTGCGAAAGGTTCAAAAAGAAAATGGTTATCAGCAGGTTATTACACCTCACATTGGACAAAAGAACTATATATAACTTCTGGACATTATGCCAAATATGGAAAAGATTCATTTCAACCCATTCATACACCTGCCGAAGGTGAAGAGTTTTTGCTAAAACCAATGAATTGTCCGCATCACTGTGAGATTTATAAAAGTAAACCTCGTTCATATAAAGATTTACCTTTACGGTTTGCAGAATTTGGAACAGTTTACCGATATGAACAAAGTGGCGAATTGCATGGGCTTACACGAGTTCGCGGATTTACCCAGGATGACGCTCATTTATTTTGCCGTCCCGATCAGATTAAAGAAGAATTTATAAAAGTCATAGATATCATTTTATATATTTTTAAAATACTCGATTTTAAAGAATATATAGCACAAGTATCACTTAGAGATCCGAAAAACAAAGAGAAATATATTGGCAGTGATGAAAATTGGGAAAAAGCTGAGAGCGCAATTATTGAAGTTACAAAGGAGCGCAATATGAATACTGTTATTGAAATCGGTGAAGCTGCATTTTATGGTCCAAAACTCGATTTCATGGTTAAAGATGCTATTGGCCGCAAATGGCAATTGGGCACAATCCAGGTTGATTATAATTTACCTGACCGGTTTGAACTGGAATATATTGGTGCAGACGATCAACGTCACAGGCCTGTAATGATTCATAGGGCGCCTTTTGGTTCATTAGAGCGTTTTGTAGCAGTACTAATTGAACATACTGCAGGAAAATTTCCATTATGGCTGACTCCTGATCAGGTAGTAATTTTACCTATTAGCGAAAAATTTCACGATTACGCAGAAAAAGTTTTAAATTTCCTAAATAATTACGATATTCGCACCTTGATTGATTTCCGGAATGAAAAGATAGGTAAAAAGATAAGAGACAATGAGTTAAAGCGAATTCCTTACCTGTTGATTGTTGGAGAAAAAGAAGAAATTAATGGTACAGTTGCTGTTCGTAAGCAGGGTGAAGGCGATAAAGGCAGTATGACTTTAGAAAAATTCGCAGAATTTATTAACGAAGAAATTAAAAAACAGCTAGCTTTATAATAGAATAAAGAAAATTGTATAGGCTTGAGGAAATAAAGCCTGAAATTTTATAATTATAAACTAAAATTAGGAGGACAAGAAAATAGCAGAAAAGACATTTACCCCGGGGCCACGCAGACCGATGCCTCAAAGGAATATAGACAAACAGCACAAGATCAATAATGAGATCAGGGCTAAGACAGTTCGAATTGTTGGCGAAAATGTTGAAAATCAGGGCGTATTTATCTCTTCAAGAAGCTTTAAAACTGGCTGATGAACTGGAGCTTGATCTAGTGGAAATTTCACCAAATGCAGATCCTCCTGTTTGTAAAATTATTGATTATCAAAAGTTTCTTTATCAACAAAAAAAGAAACAAAAAGAAATAAAGGCTAAGACAGCAAAGATTGTTGTAAAGGAAATCCGTTTTGGACCAAATACAGACGATCACGATTATAATTTCAAACTCAAACATGCTCAGAACTTCTTAAAGATGGAGCTAAAGTAAAAGCTTTCGTTTTTTTTAAAGGTCGTTCGATACTATATAAAGAGCAAGGCGAAATATTGTTACTCAGATTTGCCCAGGATTTAGAAGAGATTGGTAAAGTTGAGCAATTACCAAAGTTAGAAGGAAAGCGGATGAGTATTCTTGCTTACTCCTAAAGTTGTAAAAAAATAAATATTGAGAGTTGGGCTTGTCTCAATTTTGCAATTAAAAATTAAATAGTAGTTATTAAAATTGTTTAGAAGAATGCCAAAGATGAAGACAAATTCCGGTGCTTTGAAACGATTTTCGTTGACCGGATCAGGAAAAATCAGAAGAAAACATGCTTACAAACGTCATATTCTTACAAAAAAGGCTAAAAAACAAAAAAGAAACCTCGGTTACTTTTCAATTGTTGATAAAGCCGATTTAAGAAATGTACAGCTTTTATTAGCGATGAAGTAATCTGATTTGATTTTAGTAAATTAAGTTATTAACCAGAATGCTTAGCAATACAAGATTCCAGAATTTACAGGAACGCTAATCATTCATAATTATTTTAAATTATGCCACGTAGTGTAAATGCAGTCGCATCACGCGCAAAAAGAAAGAAAATTTTAAGCCGCACCAAAGGAAATTTTGGTCCTCGCGGCAATGTATGGACCGTAGCAAAAAATACATGGGAAAAAGGACAGCAATATGCTTTTAACGATCGCAGAAAGAAAAAAGGTGAATTCCGTGCTTTGTGGATTCAACGAATTAATGCAGGCGTCAGACCTTTTGGAATGAGTTATTCTCAATTCATTGGTTTAGTGAATAAAAAAGGCATTGCTCTTAATCGCAAAGTTCTTGCAGACCTTGCCATGCATCACCCAAAAGCATTTGAAGCTGTTGTTAATGCGATAAAATAAGCAATATTCCAGCAAAATATCAGGGAGTCATTTTTGGGCTTCCTTTTTTTTATTTTTAGAGACAAAGGGTAAAAGGTAAAAGGATAAAAGGAAAGAGTAAAGAATGAGATGTTGGATTCATTTTAAAATAATGTTTCTAATAATTTATGCAAAAGAATAAATATAGCACTTTTGAAGATCTGCAAGTCTGGCAGGAAAGCTTGAAATTATGTATTGAAATATTTAATCTTATTAAGGAACATAAATACTCCTGTTTAAAAGACCAAATTCAGCGCTCCTCAGTGTCAATCCCTTCAAATATTGCAGAGGGATATGAAAGAACTAATAAAGAGTTTATCCACTTTTTGCAAATTGCAAAAGGTTCATGTTCAGAACTTAGAACACAACTTATGATAGCCAAAGAAACTGAAACTATCTCAATAGAAAAGGCAAATGAATTGTTAGTGAAAACAAGGTCTATTTCCGGAATGCTACAAAATCTAATTAATTATAGACGCAAGAAAATATAATTTCCTTTCATCATTTATTGAAATATTTCTTTTACCTTTTAACCTTTAATTCTTATTACCTTTAACTCTTTATGTTATGAAAATCACCTTAATCGGTTATGGCAAAATGGGCAAGGAAATTGAAAAAATTGCCCTAATGAGGAATCATGAGATTTCGATGAAAATTGATATCGAAAATATTTCTGACATTGAACTAATAAGTAAAGGTAATACTGATGTAGTTATAGAATTTACTACTCCACATACTGCATTTGATAATGTTGTAAAATGTTTTAATCGCGGCGTTTCCGTTGTATGCGGTTCAACTGGCTGGAACAATCAACTTCCTGAAGCGCAAAAAATTTGTAAAGATAAAAACCTGGCCTTTTTCTGGGCTTCAAATTATAGCATTGGTATGAATATTTTCTTTAAACTTAATCAATACCTGGCAAAGGTCATGAATAGTTTTGAAAATTATGAGCCCTCTATAAAAGAAATACATCATATTCATAAAAAAGATGCACCCAGTGGAACAGCTATAACATTAGCTGAAGGACTATTAAAGAACTACAATAAAAAGAAACAATGGAAACTTTCTCCTGAAAAAGGACAGGAAATTCTTACAATTGAAGCTCAACGAATAGATGAAGTTCCAGGAACGCACATTGTCAAATATGAATCAGAAGTTGATTATATAGAAATGACACACTATGCAAAAGGACGGCAAGGATTGCTTTTGGTGCTGTAATGGCAGCTGAATTTATAAAAGATAAAAAAGGAATTTTTTCTATGGACGATTTACTCAATATTTCAGTATCTTAGCAATAAATTAACATTTCTAACGTTTGCAAAACATCATTATGATGCATTACAAATTTTTAATTTATAAATAAATAATCATGCAGAAATTATTTTCTTTTCTTCGTAATAAGTATTTTAAATTCTCATTTGCAGTAGTCATATATATATTGTGGGTCATTTGGCTTAACGATGCCTGGTTCCTTTTAGGAATTCCTATTGTATATGATATTTATGTAAGCAAAAAAGTAAACTGGGCTCCCTGGAAAAAAAGGAATCAAAAAAATTCGACTTTTATCGAATGGTTGGATGCAATTATTTTTGCTGTAATAGCTGTTACAATTATTAATATTTTTCTATTTCAGAACTATAAAATCCCAAGTGGTTCCATGGAAAATACGTTGCTGATAGGAGACCATTTATATGTAAGCAAAGTTAGTTATGGCCCACGTATACCTAATACACCGCTTTCTTTTCCTTTTGCGCAAAACATACTCTGGGACAACGTTCCCTCCTTTCTTACATGGATACAATGGCCATATAAGCGTCTTGCAGGTCTTGGCAGTGTTAAAAATGATGATATTGTTGTATTCAATTTTCCAGAAGGAGATACAGTTGCCCTTAGAGAAAAGCGAACAAAGCTATTACGGAATAATTAATGAGATTAAAAATGAAATGAAGGAACAATATAATAAGAACAGGAGAAAAACGTACCGATAGTGAATACTACAATGAAGCAAGAGAATATGTTTGGAAAAATTATACGATTGTACAGCGTCCTGTAGACAAAACTGATAATTATGTCAAACGTTGTGTTGCAATTGCAGGAGATACATTAAAAGTAATAATGGGTAAAGTATATATTAATGGAAAACCTCAAAAAGAATATTCCTGGCATTCAATACATATACGATGTAATCACAAATGGAATACCAATGAATTCAAAAACACTTGAAGACATGGGTATACCTCATACTGAAATCAAGATATATTGAACAAGGGATCAGTAGATACCTTTGACAAAAGAAAATTATGAAAAAATTAAAAAATTCAGAAATTTAATCAAAATTGAACCAACTTTTAATGAACCTGGTAATTATGATTATCATGTTTTTCCGCATGATCCCCGTTATCCATGGAACCAGGATTATTTTGGTCCACTTTATATTCCTAAAAAAGGTGCTACAATACATTTACAATGGACAATTTACCTTTATATGAGAGAATTATAGGTCATTATGAACATAACGAATTAAAAATAAAAGACAGTACAATATATATAAATAGTAAACCTGCTTCTGAATATACTTTTAAAATGAATTATTATTTTATGATGGGTGATAACCGACATAATTCTCTTGATGCAAGATTTTGGGGATTTGTTCCAGAAGATCATATTGTTGGTAAACCTATTTTTATCTGGTTATCGCTTGATTCTGACAAAAAATTGGCTCGAGTAAAATAAGATGGAGCAGAATGTTTACAAAAGTTAAAGCATAAAGATGCCTATTCTATTTATATAAGTAAGGTTGATTAAACCTGAATGATATGTTTTTTAAAAAAGCAGGACATTTAAAAATAAAGCAAAAAACAACAAGCTAAAGTCCTATGAAAAAGCTCTATAAAAATCAATAGTATCCTGGTTAAAAGCAATATTATCTGGCAGTAATTGTTTTTCTTTTTATAAGAGCATTATATTTCAAACGATATATTATTTTTTCTTCTTCAATGTCAGGCAATCTGATGCCTGGAGATTGGGTAGTAATTAATAAAGCAATTTATGGACCCAGATTACCAATTACATCTATTTACAATGCCATTTAAATCGTTCAGAACAAGGCAGGAATCAAAAAAATACTTTTTTGATTGGATTCAATTGCCTTATTTGAGAATTCATGGTTATGGCAGAATAAAAAGAAATGATATTATTGCTTTTAATTATCCATTGGAAGAAAATGTTCCAATGGATATGCGATTAGTAAATATAAAAAGGTGTGTTGCATTACCCGGAG
Source organism: uncultured Bacteroidota bacterium (assembly GCA_963851385.1). Taxonomy (GTDB): domain Bacteria; phylum Bacteroidota; class Bacteroidia; order Bacteroidales; family DTGW01; genus CAWEFA01. The sequence goes on from CAWKPE010000010.1 coordinate 162,700, forward strand.
ATACATTAAAAATAATAAATAACAATCTTGTTTATTAATAATAAAGCAAATTAAAATTAAAAATATTCAATTCGAATATTTTGTAAAGGTCAAAGGTAAAAGTCTGAATAATTCTTTAATTGGCAAATATCAGATTATCGAAGGTGGCGAAATAAGTAATTATGGTGAATATGAACTTTTCCTGTCAAGCACACAGGCAGATAGTTTAAAAAAAGAAAAAAGCATAACAAAAGTAGAAAGAGAATTGAAATTTTCAAGTCGGAGGTAAAATTAGCATATTTCCTCACGATTCAAAATTTGATTGGACATTAGATAATTATGGTCCTGTTATTATTCCAAAAGCAGGAATGCAACTGTTAATAAATAAAAAGAATATAATAATCTACCATTACATACTTGAAAAGTTTGAAGGATGCCAAATCTCTGTAAGAAATGACAGCATAATTATCAATAAAAAATTTATTGATAATTATGCTTTTAAGTACAATTATTATTTTGTTCTCGACGATAACCGTGATAATGCTAAAGACTCTCGTTTATGGGGATTTCTTCCCGAAACCCATATTATCGGGAAAGTATCTATAATTTTTGCATCGTTTGATCTTTCAGAATCGGGGTTTTCTAAAATCAGGTGGAGCAGAATTCTTAAAATTCCGGGAAAATAAATTTACAGATAGTAACACTTTTTTACTAAATTATATCTAGAAACATTTTCCTGTAGATTTTCTCAGGCAATTATCAGAACCCTGATTGCAATGATAACAAATTTCATTTTCCAGGAATTTTTCATTATAAAAATTCGAAATATTTTGCAAAGTAGTTTGTGCAATATTCTGCATGGCTTCCTGGGTGAAAAATGCCTGATGTGAAGTAATTATTACATTATTAAAAGTCAACAATCGTGCAAGAATATCATCAGTTAAAATAGCATCTGAACGATCCTCAAAAAAATATTCGCTTTCTTCTTCGTAAACATCAAGGCCGGCAGCTGTAACTTTGCCATTTTTCAAAGCTTCAACCAAATCTGCAGTTTTAATAAGTTTTCCTCTTCCTGTGTTTATTATCATTACACCATCTTTCATCTTAGCCAGACTTGATGCATTGATAATATATTCCGTTTCTTTTGTCAGTGGACAATTAAGAGAAATTATATCTGAATTCTTGAAGAGTGTATCAAGATCAACATATTCAAAGTTTGGTTTATTTATTAATGACTGATCTTTATACAAGTCAAATCCATAAACTTTCATTCCAAAACCAAGCAAAATGTCAATCAGAACTTTCCCTATTTTGCCTGTGCCTATAATACCGGCAATTTTTCTATACATGTCGAAACCCATTAAACCATGCAAAGAAAAGTTTGCATCACGGGTACGAAAATATGCACGATGTATTTTCCGGTTCAACGAAAGCATTAAAGCCACGGTATGTTCAGCAACTGCATATGGAGAATAAGCCGGTACTCTAACTACATGAATTTTTTTATAGGCAGACTTAAAATCAACATTATTGTAACCAGAACATCGCAGAGCTATCAATTTAACTCCTTGATCGTAAAGCTGATCTACAACTTCTTTATCAACCTGATCATTTACAAAGACACATACTACATTATTTCCCTTTGCTAAAACTGCTGTCTCCTGGGTTAAATGATATTTAAGATATTTAATTTCAAAAGTGAAATTATTATTTACATTGTTAAAAATTTCTTTATCGTAAGGCTTTGTATCAAAGAAAGCTATTTTAATTTTATTCATATTTAAACATTCAGGTAATCCATTGCCAAAATTAATGAATTTTGATGCTGATTCATTTATCTAATCACTAATGATAGAAAATGTTTTTCTGTAAATCTTTTATATTAAATTGCTTTGTTTAAGCAGTGTTTCCATTTCAATCTGTATTCTTTGAGCTTCTTCACCAGCCTTTGTTGCGAATTGGTCAGTAGCATCGGCATATATTATATTACGGGAACTGTTAATAAGCAAACCACATTGCCCGTTCAATCCAAATTTGGTTACTTCTTCTAAACTTCCACCTTGTGCGCCAATTCCAGGTACAAGCAAAAAATGATTAGGAATGATTTTACGAACATCTGAAAGCATTTCTGCCTTAGTAGCACCTACTACATACATCATGTTTTCCGGATTCCCCCAGGAAAGTGATTCTTTTATCACCAGTTCAAAGAAACGTAAGTTCGTATTATTGTCTAAAGCAAGTTGAAAAGTAGATGCACCGGGATTAGAAGTAAGAGCTAGAATTATGACCCATTTATTTTTGTACGAAAAAAAAGGTGATACGGAATCCTCTCCCATGTATGGATTAACTGTGATGGCATCGAAATCCATTTCTTCAAAAAAAGCTTTCGCGTACATTTTTGACGAATTGCCTATGTCAGCTCTTTTAGCATCAGCAATTATAAAAATATCAGGATATTTATCCCGGATATAATTAACTGTCATTTGAAGATTCATCCATCCAGCTGCGCCATTTGCTTCGTAAAAAGCAATATTAGGTTTATATGCAACACAAAATGAAGCCGTACTATCAATAATCAGCTTGTTGAATTCAAATACAGGACATTTATTTTCCATTAAATATTTTGGAATTCTATGTAAATCTGTATCAAGACCAATGCACAGAAAACTTCTTTTTTGTTTTATGTTGGAGAATAATTTTTTGCAATCCATCTTCTAAATTGTTATGCTATCGTCATGTAATGGTTAAAACTAAATATTATGCAAATATATGAAACCATTTAAATGAATGATTTGTTTTACAGCAGATATAGAGTTTAATGAAAGAAAGAATCTGGTTAAGATAGATACTTGATACAGGATACAGGATTCCAGATACCGGTATCTACAAACTTTAAACTTTGAACTTTGAACTTTTTTGTCACCAACCTGGAAGAAAATTTAATCCTAAACCTGCATAATCTTTTGCATCTTTTAGCATAGGAACGGCATAATAAGGTTCTAATATCATTACACCAAATAAGTTTATTCTTAATGAAACACCATAACTTCCTACGGGTGTGCAATATTTTGAATAATCTTTAGTCGTAAATGCAAGTTTCTTACCAGGATCCCAAGCTATACCTCCATCAAGAAAAAATGATAATTCTGATACAAAATATTTGAAAGGAATTAAACAAAGTCTGGCCGGTCCGGTAAAAGGAATTCTAAGTTCAAGATTTGCCACTCCAATGCGGCTTCCAAACAATTGATTAATTTTTGCAGAATCATTATTCTTCGCCATATTATTAATGTAATTATAGTCAAACCCTCTGACCAACCAAGGCCAACCAATGTATAAGGCTTGAATCACATCTTTAGTCGAATTACTTGTAGGCATATTTCCATATCGTCCATAATGATATATTCTGGTTGCGATACAGAGTGGATTTAAAAAGAAATATTTCCGGTAATCAAATAGAATACTTTTAAAGTTTATTGTTCCAAAGTATTGCTGAACTTCTAAGCGAAATCTTTGTCCACGCAAAGGAGATGCTATACCCATATAAGCGTTATCCAATGTATACGCTGTTCCTATAGCTCCCATACCAAATCCATGATCAGTAGGAAGATTTCTTTCTATATTATAATTAATGTAATTTCCTAAACTATCATAATAGTAATCTATTTGGTCAAGTCTATAGCTATAATAAGAAAACGAAGTAAAAGCTTCAAATCTTTGAGTTTGACTAATTGGTTTTACTGCAAAAAGGGTCAACGCGTCTTCGAAAATTGTCAGAGTACTCAATGGGTATTTTGTAACCGGAATACGCGAATTTGATTCAATAATTGTATCCGGCGATGGATTATCATAATAATTGTATTTGTAAGGAATATGAGAAAACGATACACCCCAATTAATTTTATTTTTAAAATTGACGAACGTGATTGCACCTCCAAAATCATAAATTTGTCCATTTATCGCCAGGCTCGAATATAGTTGGTAATCCCCGACCATATCGCTGAAAAGCATATCAACACTTCCCGCCATACCGGTGCCATAATAGCTGCTTACTCCAATACCTAAACTTGTGCCACCAATATAATCAAGACGAAATTTCGGTTTATACATTGCTCTTTTGAATGAATCTACAGGTACAATCTTTTCTTTTGATTTCGCAGCTATGTTTTTATCAATAATACTTATAGATGAAACTCGAAATGGTGGTATGTATGCGGCTGAATAATTCATACTATCATTTGGGAAAAACTGCGCTTTAAACGTCGTATCCATTGCCTGATACAGACTATAATTAGTTTTATAATAGTGAGTATAAACTATATTTCCTTTTTGACGGCTAATGCTGAATGCGGGTGTAAACTCAGTTACGCCGCTAATACCTGTAATAATATGAGTTAAACGATAAGTTTTTGAAGAATCAATAGAATATTTATATAGATTTCGAAATCCATCTGCATCTGAAAGAAAATAAATCCATTTATTATCAGGAGAAAATTGTGGATTTAAGTTTTCTGCTCCATAAAAAACAGGCAATATAGAAGTTTCTTTTGTTTGCATATTTAATATCCCTATTCTGTAACCTCTAATAGATGTGTCTTCAAGTGATGAAGGTGGTTTATCTGTAGAAAATACAATAAATTTTCCATCAGATGACCAGCCAGGCATTAAGTTACAATAAACATCATGGGTCAGATTTTCGACTTTGTCCTGCTGTAAATTGAACAGATAAAGATCAGTAACTCCCTGAAAAAGGCCAGATACTACTATATTTTTCCCATCAGGAGACCAGGCAGGATTACTGAATGCCTCTATACCGGGAATATCATATTCTTTATATTTTCTGGATTTTTTTACATTAATCACCAGTAATTTATTTTTCCCTTTGCTAAAAATGACAAAAGCAAATTCTTTGCCGTCGGGTGACCATGTTCCTCCAGATTCCAGGAAATTAAAATCATCTATCTTGTTATCACGGATTGTAGATGAAAGCTTTTTAATTATTTTACCATTATAAGCGTCAGCCAAAAAAAGGTCAAATGTAAATAAATCCTTTTCTGAAATAAATGCAACATAGTTGCCATCCGGGCTTAAAGAAGGGGCTATGTTTATTGTGCCTGAATTTTTTTCATACAAAATCTTTTTCCCAATTGGTTTTTCAATTGTATCTTTCAACAAGTGAAAATAGTACTCTTTTGTTGCAGCTTTCCATTCTTTAGAAAAAGTTTTTACATTCATGCAGGTCATGCTGTCAATAGCTCCTTCGTAACCAATTCTGGTAGTCAATTCAAAAAGCGGTTTTATTATAGTATCTCCATATAAAGCTGTAATGTAGGCCCAAAATGCCTGACCATAACGGTACGGGAAATACTTATATGATCTTGTCAAATCATCAAGAGTTGGAAAATCATTATTTATTATGGCATCTCTCATCCACATTGCAGTATTAGGATCAAAACTACCAAGAGACATATACTCAGCCATTCCCTCAACCATCCATAATGGAACGTTACGGATGTTTCGCGTTTGAGTGCTGTCTTCACTTAGCATCAATCTGTATTGAAAAGCATGCACTAATTCATGACCTAATACATGATCTGTTTGAGCTTTTGATTCCATAATGGGAAGTACAACTCTATTTTTTAAGGCTTCCGTTACACCTCCGGTACCAATGCCAATATTTCCCATAATTGCATTTGTCTGTTGAAAGTCCGCTTGATTATTGTAAAATATTATGGGGTTGCGTGATTTAAAAGTATCTTTAAAAATAAACTGATGTCTGAGGTACCATTTTTCTGCATTACTTGCAAAAGCAATTAAAAGAGAATCATTTGCAGAGTAGTAATATATTTCGAAATGAGGAGTATTGTAAACTTTGTAGTTAAAAACTTTATATCCTGGTTTATTTGGCCCGTTGAAATACTGGCCTTGTGCATATACAATAAAAGTGGAAAAAAAAATAAAAGTAATTATATGTTTTAAAATATTTTTCCGATGCCCAGCTTTCAATATAATAAATTCGCTATAACCCATTCTTCGATTTTTGCGACAAAAATGAAATACTCTTTTTAAAATTGCTTATCTAATCAAAGATAATACCAATTGCTAAAACGTAATTGGTTTTTCTAAATTATTAACAACATTGCAAAGGACTGTTAGCATAACAAATTTAACTAAATCTGTTTTGTCAAAACTATTTGGTGATAAAAATTAATTATAATTTGCCAGATGAAAGTAAAACTATGTATATCTTCTGAATATAAAGCCAAAAAATGGACTATTCAAATAGTAAAAACAATTATCGCGTTGTTAAATTTGAAAATTGTATCTTGTTCTAATTTATATTTTACAATTGGTTTTAATTATTTGTTTTAACTCAATAATTTTCTTCCTGTATTCAGCACCTTCTTTTAATCTTCTACTTCTCCAACCATGTACCAAACTTGATAAATCACGTATTTCTTCACCTAATAAACTAACATACTTTTCGTAAGTTTCAATCAGTTCTTTTTGAATAATTTCCATAATTATACTTAAATTCATGAATCCAAAATCAATTTTTAACCAACTTCACTAAGCCTGCTTAACAATTCTAAATTATTAATCTCAATTTTTTTACCAGTTGATTTAATTAAACCATCATTCTCAAACTCAGTTAATAATCTTATAGCACTTTCGGGTGACATACCCGACATTTCTGCAATATCCTTCCTGGTAATAACTTCAAATACGTTTGTGTCCTTAAATTCAATATCACACAAATATAAAATTATATCTGCAAGACGACCATGCATCTGTTTTGTTCCAAGCGAAGATATTTTATTAACCAGTAAAGTGGAATACTTTGAATGAGCCATATAAATTTGTTGAGCAAAATTTTTATTAAGATGCATCAAATTAAAAATATGTTCCTTTGGCCAAAGACAAACTTCACATTCTTTTAATGCCACAGCAGTAAAATTATAGGTATCTGCAAGCATATGCGTCAAACCTATAAAATTTTTAGGAGCAACAATCTTAAGAATTATATTTTTATCATTTCGTCGCTCTGTAAATACTTTTAATAAACCCGATTTTAAGTAGATTACATGTGAAGAATGACTCCCTTGCTTTACAATAGTTTCCTTCTTTTTATAATGTACGCGGATAAGTGATTTTAAATAATCAACTGTCAATTCCTTATCGGAATGCTTCATGAATTCGCATAAATCATCACACTGCTTGCATATTTCTTTATCATACGTGCTCATTCTTCTCTCCTAAAATTCTTATTACTTTTTTCTAAAATTGAAAACTAAAAGAATAAAATATTATTTATGAGCCACATAGCGCTTTAAAATGAAGAAATTTCCATATAAACTATTTCATCAATTAAAGTTAATTAAAAAAAATCAATAAGGAAATTATGCGATAATTATTATTGAAAAACCGGATTACAGTTTTTATAAGTCGGTATCCGACTTTTTACTAAGTGTATTAAATAACTTTTCGGTAATTCATTTGGATGCTCTTTAATATTAATTTTTTTCTTAATGAAATCTTTTTTATTCATCTGTAATCTACATTTTATCCAAACTATATCTATTCTTAATTTTAATTGTTCCTTCAATAAAAATATTATTTTCTCCTGAAATTCTGCCATTTTTATTTAACTTTATATGTAGAGGGGGGACTTATTTTGCTTTTTTCATAATACATTAAAGCTAATTTTTTTCTCAAAATAATAAATTATTATTTTTCATTTTTGTGGAAAACTGTAAACTCTCAGACAAAAATGGACAAAGTAAAAATATGTAAACTTATATTATTTTGTTTAGTCACTTTTGAAGTTGCTATTTATTCAAATGAACAAAATCTAAATATCGAATTTGATCATTATACCACAAAAGATGGTTTATCAAATGGATATGTAAATTCTATTGTCCAGGACAGCAGGGGTTTTATTTGGATTGGAACTTTAAGAGGGTTGGATAGATTTGATGGTATTTCATTCAAAGAATATCTTTTTGATCCAAAAGACACCAATTCAATTCCGGATAATTTAATTACCGCACTGATTGAAGATTCATCAGGTAATATATGGATCGCGACAAATCATAATTTATGCATGTATAATAAAAACAAAGATAATTTTTCAAGAAAACTATTTAAGGTAAATAATAAAGTATATGACAACTTATCACTTACCAGTATTTTTATCGACAGCCAAGGGTTTTTGTGGATTGGATCAAGAAGTGGAATTTTTAAGATTAAACTTTACAAAAACTCGCATATTTACAATAACGTGATTGATGTTGACAGGTATGTCCTGGATGAACCTGATTTAAATCAATATCACAGATCTATTTCCTTTTCTTTTGTTGAGGATGAAAAGAGAAATATTTGGTTATCCAGTTGTAGTAATAAACTTTTTTATTTCGATTATCTAAAAAATAATTTCATTTCTTATGCAATCAATCTTCCGGAATTCAAAAAATTTAATGATGAACAAAAATATATGATTAAAGATCGGGATGGAGATTTTATTATTTCAATCGAAGGAAACGGTTTATTGGTTTGGCAGCGTAAAAAAAATAAATTTATTCTATATAAACCAAATGGCACTGAGACTGGTCCATCTGATGATATTTTATTTGCACTTGCAGAAGATAATAATGGCATGATTTGGGCTGGAGGAAGGGACAAAGGAGGTATTAATATTTTTAATAAAAAAACAGGTAAATTCATGCTTTACAGTCATGATGAGTCTAATCCTCACTCATTAAACACTGATAAAGTGAGTTGTATTTATTATGATAAAACAGGTTCAATGTGGGTAGGTGTTAATATAGGTTTAGATAAATACAATCCCAATAAACTAAAATTTAAAAGATATTATAACACCAAAAAATCTGACGGATTGAGTTTTGACAATATTCTTTGTTTTGAGGAAAGTAAATCAAATGATATCTGGATTGGAACTGATGGCGGAGGATTATATAAATTAAATCGTAGTACAAATAAATTTACACATTATTTTAATGAACCATTAAATTCATATTCTCTAAGCAGTAATGCCATTATTTCGTTATGTGAAGATAATGAAGGAACTCTGTGGTTAGGTACTTTTAATGGGGGTTTAGGAGAAATGAAGAATAATAGTTTTTTTGCCTGGTATCCCAACCCTTCGAATCCGTATTCAATTGCAAGCAGGCATATATGGTATGTGCTTGAAGACAGTAAAAAAAATCTTTGGGTAGGAACTTTAAATTCAGGATTGGAATTGTTTGACAGAAATAATAATCGGTTTTACCATTATGTCACTAATGATAGTGATTCTACAAGCCTGACCAATAATGGAATACTTCAACTGTTTGAAGATAGCAAAAATAACCTATATATTACAACATACATGGGAGTGAGCATAATTGACCTGAATGCTTATGATTTCAAAAAAATGCCTCCAAAAATTAAATTTAAAAACTTATTGCATAAAAATTATGGAAATAGTTTAAGTAGTAATTGGGTATATTGCGTTGCTGAAGATAAAGAAAACAATTTATGGTTTGGCACTATGGTAACCGGTTTAGACAAATATGATCGAAAATCGGGATTGTTTACTAATTATTCTATAAAAGATGGATTGCCTGGCAATTTAATAAATTCCGTCCTGGTTGATAATCAAAATAATCTATGGCTTGCAACAAATAAGGGGCTTGCAAAATTCAACCCGAAAACATTAAAAGTCGAAATTTTTGATAATCAAGATGGCCTGCAAAATATGAATTTTAATGGACATGCATTGAAAACAAAAAATGGTGAAATGTTTTTTGGTGGCCCAAATGGTTTTAATTCTTTTTATCCAAGTCGGATAAAATATAACAAAAAAGTACCTCCAGTTTATATAACCGGTCTAAGAATATTTAACAAAACTGTTAAAACAGGTGACAGAATCAATAACAGGGTTATTCTGACAAATGATATAAGTATAATAAAAGAGCTTAAATTGACGTACAAAGAAAATTTTATCACATTCGAATTTATTGCACTTGATCTTGATATACCAAATAAAAATCAGTTTGCCTATAAAATGGAAGGGTTTGACAAAGATTGGATAAAATGTGGAGCTAAACGTGAAGCGAATTATACCAATCTTGTTCCCGGAAAATATATTTTCAATGTTAAAGCAAGTAACAATGACGGTGTATGGAACAACAATGGAACATCATTAATAGTAATTATTTTGCCTCCCTGGTGGAAAACATTGTGGTTTAAATCAATTATTCTTTTACTCACAATGGCTTTAATTTTCATAACTTATTATTTAAGAATTGCATTTTACAGGCGACGACAAAAAGAATTAACAACAATGGTTAAGCAACGCACTTATGAACTTTTAAAAACAAACAGGCTTTTGACAGAACGGCAATTAAGAATAGAAGAACAATCGGAAGAACTTAAAACCATAAATGAACAGTTATTGGCTAGACAAGCAAAAATTGAAGAACAGTCAGAAGAAATTAGTTCAAATAGTGCAAATTTAAAAGACATCAATAACCAGTTAATTGAAAAACAAAAGTTGGTTTTAAAACAATCAGAACAATTGAAAGAAACCAATCAACAACTGTCGATACTAAATGCAACCAAAGACAGATTCTTTTCAATCATTGCACATGATTTGCGTAATCCCTTTAATGTTGTTTCAGGATTCTCAGAAATACTATTGAAAAATATAGATAATCTGCCTGCTGAAAAAGTTCATAAATTTTTAGACATGATACATGCTTCATCATTAAATGGAAATTATTTGCTTGAAAACCTTTTGCAATGGTCGCGTTCTCAATCTGGCCGAATTTCTTTTGAGCCTTCCGAATTAAATTTATTTGCTATTGTCGAAGAAAATATAAGATTGGTAAAAGCTGATGCTGAGCGTAAGCATATTCAGTTCCAACAGTTAATTGATCCTGATGTAACTGTTTTTGGAGATGAAAATATGATTAAAGCAATTTTAAGAAATCTTTTATCTAACGCTATAAAATTCAGTTATGAAAAAGGAACAATTATTATAAAATCTTCAACAAATAATCAATTTGTTGAAATTACTGTTGCAGACAATGGCGTAGGAATTTCAAAAGAAACAATTGATAAATTATTCAGGGTTGATAGTACAATTACAACTAAAGGAACTGCAAAAGAACCTGGTACCGGCCTAGGTCTTATTATATGCAAAGAATTTATCGAAAAGCACAATGGAAAGATTTGGGTTGAAAGTGTTGTCGGTAAAGGAAGCGAGTTTAAATTCGCCCTGCCTTTGAATTAGCCTTTTCAAAATTCAAATTATTGCCTAAGAAAATTCACATTCATTTCTCAAATCTTACAATTTTTCCTTAACTTTAATTATAACACGAAATATTTTCTCTTCGCGCATCTTCTTATAATTTAAAAGAAGTATGATGGATAAGGAAAAAATTAATAAGACACTACTTTTTTATTTTATAATTTTTCTATTAAGTACAAATTCTTTTGGACAATACCAGGATATCGAATTTGATCATTATACAACTAATGATGGTTTATCGCATGGTTATGTATATTGTATTACTCAGGATAGTAAAGGATTTATTTGGATTGGAACAGCTAATGGGTTGAACCGTTTTGACGGATTATCATTTAAATCATATCTTTTCAATCCAAATGATACGAATTCAATTTCAAGCAATGAGATAGATGACTTTATTCAAGATTCGCTAGATAATTTATGGATCATAACCAACAGAATACTTAATGTCTACAATAGAAACAAAGACAATTTCTCAAAAAAACTTTTTAGGGTAAATAATAAAATATATGATAATTTATTTCTCGTCAGCTGCTTTATTGACAGCAAAGGTTTTTTTTGGGTTGGAGCAAGAGGGGCAATTTTCCGGTTTAAGCTTTATAATAATCCACAGATATACAAAAGTGTCATTGATGCTGAAAGGTATATTCTGGATGAGGATGACTTAGGTGAACTTAACAGAAGTACTACCTTTTCTTTTATTGAGGATAAAAAAAATAATATCTGGATAGCCAGTTTTAGTAACAAGCTATTTTATTTCGATAACCGAAAAAATAAATTTATCCCTCAACCAATCAATCATCCCGATGCAAAAAAGTTTAGTAACAAACAAAAATTCTTGATAAAAGACCATGATGGGGACTTTATTGTAGCTATTGAATGGAACGGCTTGTTATTATGGAAACGTAATGAAAATATATTTAATCTTTATAAACCAAACGGCACTAATACAGGGCCAAATGACAATATTTTATTTGGCCTTGCAGAAGACCGATATGGCCAAATCTGGATTGGCAGCAGGAACAAAGGTGGAGTGAATATTTTTAATAAGAAAACCGGAAAATTTATTTATTACTTACATGATGAATCGAATCCTTATTCACTAAACACTAATTCCATAAATTGCTTTTACCAGGACAAGACAGGTACAATGTGGATTGGAACGGGGACAAGCAAAGGGATAAATAAATATAGCCCAAATAAGAAAAAATTCAACCGGTATTATTCTAATCTCAAAAACCCTGACGGGTTAAATTTTAATAATATCCTTTGCTTTGATGAGAGCAAGTCTGGTGATATCTGGATTGGAACAGACGGCGGCGGATTAAATAAGCTCAACCGGAGAACTGGCAAGTTTTTACATTATATGAATGATCCTTCTAATCCCAATTCTTTAAGCAGCAATTCTATCATTTCAATTTGTGAAGATCATGAGGGAACATTATGGTTAGGCACATTTAACGGGGGATTGGCAAAAATGAAAGATAATAAGTTTTACGCTTATTATCCCGATCCTGCTAATCACAATTCGATTGCTTACAGACATATCTGGTACGTGTTTGAAGATAGTAAAAAAAATCTATGGGTAGCTACTTTAAATTGCGGTCTTGATTTGTTTGACAGAATAAACAACCGGTTTTATCATTTTACAAAGAAAGAAGGAGATTCAACCAGTATTTGCGATAATGCAATATTGCAACTTTTTGAAGATAGTAAACACAACCTTTATATTACTACTTACACGGGCGTGAGCGTCATTAACCTGAATGCTTATGATTTTTCCAAAATGCCGCCTGATATTAAATTTCAGAACCTGGTACATAGGGAAGAACGTAAAAACTGCTTAAGCAGCTATGGCGTTTATTGTGTTGCAGAGGATAAAGAAGGCAATATATGGTTCGGAACCATGACTACAGGCATTGATAAACTAGACATGAGTACCGGAAAATTTACCAACTATAATTCAAAAGACGGATTACCAGGAAATTCAGTTAATTCTATCCTGGTTGACGAAAATAATAATTTATGGTTGGCTACAGATAAAGGATTGGCAAAATTCAACACTAAAACAAAAAAGGTACATGTTTTTGATCGTCAGGACGGCTTGCAAAATGTAAGCTTTCATGGTTGGGCTTTAAAAACCAAAGATGGGGAAATGTTTTTTGGCGGGCCAGACGGATTTAATTCTTTTTTCCCTAACCGGCTTAAGTTTAATAAAAACCTGCCCCACGTTGTCATTACCGGCTTAAGAATATACAACAAACAAATAACAGTCGGTGAAAAAATTGATGGTAATATTATTCTATCAAATGATATTAGCGAAACCAAAGAACTGGTACTTCCTTATAATCAAAATTACATTACATTCGATTTTATAGCACTCGATTATACAATCCCGGAAAAGAACCAATATGCTTATATGATGGAAGGCTTAGATAAAGATTGGATAAATTGTGGCACTAAACGTGAAACAAACTACACCAATCTTGATCCCGGAAAATATACTTTCAGGGTAAAAGCATCGAACAATGATGGAATATGGAATGAGGAAGGCACTTCATTAAAAATTATAATATTACCTCCCTGGTGGAAAACATGGTGGTTTAAAATGATTCTGGTTTTATTTATTGCATTTTGTTTTGCGTATATTTTATTGAGAATATTTATTAAACTAAAACAATTAGCAAATCAGACTATATTAAATGAACGTTACCAGTTAAAAACTTTAATCAATAATATGCCAGATCAAATATTCATTAAGGATACAAAATCGCGTTTTATTATTCTTAACGAAAATACTGTTAGGCTTATGGGAGGCAGAAATGAAAAAGAATTTATTAATAAAACTGACTTTGATTTTTACCCAAAAGAAATGGCAGATAAATTCTTTAAACAGGAGCAGGAAATTATTAAAACCGGATTGTCTTTGATAAATGAAGAAAGTACTCGAAATATAGAAAGAAAGGAATTGTATTTCTCAACAACAAAATGCCCGATAATCAATCAAAAAGGTGAAACAATAGGATTGATAGGAATAGTAAGTGATATTACAGCTAAAAAAATGGCCCAGCTCGAAATTGAAAAACAAAGCGAGGAACTTAAAAATTATAACATAGTATTAAGTGAGACAAATGTTTTATTGGAAGAACGGCAGCAGCAAATTGAAGAACAATCTGAAGAAATTAAAATGACAAACGAACAACTGATAGAGCATCAGAAGCGCATTGAAGAACAGGCTGAAGAACTTCGTAGTCACAGTGAAAATTTAAAAGACATAAACGATTTATTAGTCGATAAACAACAATTAATACTAAAACAATCGGAACAACTTAAAGAGTCAAACCAGGAATTATCATTACTTAACGCTACAAAGGACAGGTTTTTCTCAATCATTGCCCACGATTTACGAAACCCGTTTAATGTAGTTTCAGGATTTTCTGAAATACTTTTAAGGAATTTCGATAAATTATCTCCTGAAAAAATTCACAGGTTTCACGAAATGATCCATACTTCTTCGATAAGCGGAAATAATTTATTAGAAAACCTTTTACAATGGTCTCGTTCACAAACAGGCCGGATTTCTTATGAACCTGTTAAACTAAACTTGCTGGCAGTTACTGAAGAAACCGTCAGATTGTTAGAAGGTGATGCCGAACGCAAGCATATTACTTTTCAACAATGCATTGATTCTCATCAGCTAGTTTTTGCAGATGAGAACATGCTTAAAACCATTTTCAGAAATCTTATTTCCAATGCTATTAAATTCACAGGTAATGACGGTACAATTACTTTAAAATCAAGTGCCAATCAGCAATCAGTAGAAATTACCGTAGCAGATTCAGGTGTTGGAATACCTGAAGACACAATAAGCAAACTATTTCGTGTAGATACAATAGTTTCAACAAAAGGCACTTCAAAAGAATCAGGTACCGGACTTGGACTCTTGTTATGTAAGGATTTCGTAGAAAAACACAATGGTAAAATATGGATTGAAAGTACAGTTGGAAAAGGCAGTGAGTTCAAATTCACTTTGCCAGCAATTTAACCTGTTCCTATAGTCAAGAAAAATATTTTTTTCCCTGCAATTCCACCTTTTTTATTTAACTTTAAGAGTAAGAGAAGGGATTTACTTTGTTATTTGTATCGTGTTAATTACAATTCTTTCTCACAAAATAATTACATTTTAAATTTTCAATTTAATTTGGAATTACGGATATATTACCAATATGTACAAAAAAAGAAAAAATAAACTTATAATTTATTGTTGTGTCGTTTTTGGAGTAGCTATCCATTCATATGGACAAAATCTTGATATCGAATTTGACCATTATACAACTAATGACGGTTTGTCAAACGGGCATATTTATTCTATAATTCAGGATAGTAAGGGATTTATCTGGCTGGGAACAGGTGGCGGATTGAACAGATTTGACGGACAATCTTTTATATCCTATCTTTACGAAACAGATGACTCTACTTCTATTTCAGATAATATCGTAAATAAAATTGTAGAAGACACCATTGGAAATTTGTGGATTTTGACAGGCAGAGGGTTAAATTTATATAATCGGCAAAAAGATAATTTCTCAAGAAAAATTATCAAATCGAAAAATGAAAAACAAAATGATTTATTAATTATCAGCGGGTTAATTGATAAACAAGGATTTTTCTGGTTAAGTACATGGAATGCCATATATCGCTTCAAATTATATAATAAAACTCTTTTACAGAATAAAGTAATTAATGCTGATAAATACTTACTTGATGAAAATGATATAATTCCAAATAATAAAAATATTGTTTATTCTTTTACGGAGGACAAAAACGGCATTATATGGGTGGCTAGTTTCAGCAATAAACTTTTTTATTTTGATAGTAAACAAAACAGATTTATTCCAAAGCCAATTGACCATCCTGAATCAAAGAATTTTAGTGATAAGAACAAATACATTTTTGCCGATCATGAAGGTGATTTAATAGTTGCCATTGAATGGAAAGGTTTATTAGTTTGGTACCGCAAAAAAAACAAATTCGAGTTATACAAACCTGATGGAATATTTTCAGGTCCAAATGACAACATATTTTCCGGCATGATAGAAGATAACAATGGGTTAATTTGGATTGGAACAAGAGATAAAGGAGGCCTGAATTTATTTAATAAGAAAACCGGGAAATTTCAATATTGTCTTTCAGATAAATCAAATCCTTATTCGCTTAATTCCAATAAAGTCAATTGTGTTTACGAGGATAAAAGCGGTTCAATTTGGGTGGGAGTCAATACCGGCCTTGACAGATACAGTCCTGATAAAAATAAATTTAAAAGGTATTTTTTTAACCCGAATAAACCTGACGGGTTGAACTTTAATAATGTCCTTTGCTTTGCTGAAAGCAAATCTGGTAAAATCTGGATTGGAACTGACGGAGGAGGATTAAATTTATTAGATAGAAAAACAGGTATTTATAAACATTATGTAAATATTCCAACAAATTCAAACTCAATTAGCAGTAATGCAATAATTTCTCTATGCGAAGATCATGAAGGAACTTTATGGCTTGGTACATTTAATGGTGGATTGGCTATGATGAAAAATGAAAAATTCTTTACTTATTATCCTGACCCCTTGAATCCTAATTCCATTTCACACAGGCACATTTGGAAAGTATTTGAGGACAGCAAAAATAATTTGTGGGTAGGTACATTATCGGGTGGCTTGGATTTATTTGATAGAAAAAATGACCTCTTCTATCATTTTACATCTAAGGATGGCGATTCAACATCATTGAACAATAACGGTATTATAGGAATTTATGAAGATAGCAGGCAAAACCTTTACATTACTACTTACACAGGTGTAAGCATCATTGAACTAAACAAATATAATTTTAATGAATTGCCTCCTGATATCAAGTTTAAAAATCTGGTACATAAAGGAAATACCAATAGCATCAGTAGCAATGTTGTGAATTGTGCAAATGAAGATAAAAATGGTAACATTTGGTTTGGAATGTTGACTACCGGTCTTGATGAATTTAATACTAAAACCGGAAAATTTACTAATTACGCCAAAAAACAAGGATTGCCAGGTAATTCAGTAAGTTCCATCCAGGTTGATGATCATAATAACCTGTGGCTGGCAACTGACAAGGGATTGGCAAGAATGAATCCGGAGACACATGACGTCCGTGTTTTTGATAAACAAGATGGACTGCAAAACATTAACTTGCGTGGTTGGTCACTAAAGACGAAAGATGGAGAAATGTTTTTCGGTGGTTATGAAGGGTTTAATTCCTTTTATCCGGACAGTATTAAATATAACCGACATATTCCCTCAGTTGTTATTACTGGATTAAAAATATTCAATACATCAATTAGAGCAAATGAATTATTTAATAACAGGATGATTTTAACAAATGATATTAGTGAAACAAAAGAATTGACTCTGACTTATAAGGAAAATTTTATCACTTTTAATTTTGTCTCAATTGATTTTAATTCACCTGAAAAAAATCTTTTAAAATACAAAATGGAAAATTTTGATAAAGATTGGATTCAATGTAGTAATAAACTTGAGGCAAATTATACCAATCTTGATCCCGGAAAATATACTTTCAGGGTTAAAGCACGCAATAACGATGGTATTTGGAATGATGAAGGCACTTTCATCAAATTAGTTATTTTACCTCCCTGGTGGAAAACAATTTGGTTTAAGTTGATTTTAATAGCAATGATAATTATTGGTATTTACTCTGCTTATTATATCAGGCTGGCTTTATACAGGAAAAAACAGAAAGAACTTACTGTTATGGTTCATCAGCGTACCAGGGAACTAGAAAAAACTAATAAATTATTACTCGAAAGACAAGACCAAATTGAGAAACAAACTGAAGAATTACGTGTTGACAGCGCAATACAGAAAGAAACAAATGAATTGTTGCAGGAACGGCAATTACTTATCGAGGAGCAGGCTAATGAGCTCCGCACTTACAATAAAAATTTGAGCAAAACAAATGAAGTACTTTTAAAGCAGCAAGCTCGTATTGAAGAACAATCTAAAGAACTTCAGGCAAAAAGTGATATACTTAAAGCAGTTAACGAGCAATTAATGGAACGACAGTCTCGAATTGAAGAACAGGCTGAAGAACTTCGCACGCATAGCGAAAACTTAAAAGACATCAATGATCTATTAGTTGAAAAGCAACAGTTAATAATAAATCAATCTGAACAATTAAAAACAACTAACGAGGAATTATCATTATTAAACGCTACAAAGGACCGGTTTTTCTCTATCATTGCACACGATTTAAGAAACCCGTTTAATGTAGTTTCAGGATTTTCAGAAATACTTTTAAAAAATTTCGATAAATTATCTCCTGAAAAAATTCACAAGTTTCATGAAATGATCAATACTTCGTCAAAAAGCGGAAATAATTTATTAGAAAACCTTTTACAATGGTCTCGTTCACAAACAGGCCGGATTTCTTACGAGCCTGCCAAACTAAACTTACTGGCAGTTGCCGAAGAAACCGTCAGATTGTTAGAAGGTGACGCCGAACGCAAACATATTACTTTTCAACAATACATTGATCCTCATCAAATAGTTTTTGCAGATGAGAACATGCTTAAAACCATTTTCAGAAATCTTATTTCCAACGCTATTAAATTCACAGGTAGTAATGGTACAATTACTTTAAAATCTAGTGCAAATCAGCAATTAGTAGAAATTAACGTAGCAGATTCAGGTGTTGGAATACCGGCAGACACAATAAGTAAACTATTTCGTGTAGATACAATAGTTACTACAAAAGGCACTTTAAAAGAATCAGGTACCGGACTTGGACTCTTGCTTTGTAAGGATTTCGTAGAAAAACACAATGGCAAAATATGGGTTGAAAGTGTTGTTGGTAAAGGCAGCGAATTTAAATTTTCAATCCCGTTAGCTTAAAGAACTTTATATTACTTTTATTGCTTCTCTTTATTTTGAAATAAAAATCTATCAAAAATTTCGTATCTTTAATTAGACACCATGAATGATATTTAAAACAGATTATCAGTTATAACTTATTAAAGAGATAACAAGCTTTTTAGGCAATGAAAATAACGCTTTTATTTTTCACATCATTAATTACTTTTTTTAGCTCTATCGCCCAGAATGAGCAGATGGCGTTTAAAAGCCTGACTACGAACATGGGTTTGTCTCATGGAGATGTATTATGTTTTTACCAGGATCACGAGGGATACATGTGGATTGGTACTACTGACGGTTTAAATAAATATGATGGTGTCGGATTTACCGTATATAAAAATAAAAAAAATGATACTACTTCTTTATCCAGTAATTACATTATTTGCATATATGAGGATAAACAAAATAATCTCTGGATTGGATTACCAGACGGTTTATGCAGATACAACAGAGATAAAGATAATTTCGAAAAAATATCCTTTAATGATAATCACATAATTAAATTCAAGAGATCAATAAATGTAATATTTGAGGACAACAACAAAAACCTCTGGATAGGTACCAGTCATGGTTTGTTTTTACTCGATAGAGAAAGAAAAAAATTTACTGTCTGCTTTGAAGAAATTTATGACAATGAAAGTTTATCTAATTGCAGCGATATCTGCCAGGATAAACATGGGATACTCTGGTTTTCATTCAAAGATTGGCTAAAAGCCGGACTATTAAAATATGATTCCTATTCAAAGGTTACTACACTTTATAACAACCAGAATAAAGAATATAATTTAAAAGAAAATTCAATCAATTGCTTAATGATTGATAATCAGGATAATCTTTGGATTGGTTATAGTTCAAGCGGTATTGATGTGCTTAACGGGCAAACAAAAACAATTACCAGCTATCAGCATATAAATAATAATCCTAAATCTTTAGGCAACAATAATATTTTTTCAATAATACAAAATAAGTACGGGAAAATTCTTATTGGTACAAATGGAGGAGGAATAAGTGTTTTCAACCCAAAAACAAAATTATTCTGCCAGTATATTACATCAGAATCAAGCCAGTTATTATTAACAAATGTGATACAAAAACTTTACATTAGTCGCGATGGCATTGTGTGGATTGGATGTTGGGAAGGGGGAGTCAACATTAGTGATAAACGCTTTGACAGATTTACCCTGTATAGTCAAAATAAACAAGACGAAAATTCTTTATGGGGTAAAATTGTTACCAGTTTTACGCAAGATTTGAATGGAAATATTTGGGTAGCAACAGATGGCGGTGGAATTAATTTATTTAATCCTTCAAAAAGAAAATTTATAAGGTTTAAAAGCGATAGCAAAAATAATCAAACGTTAACTAACGATAAGGTTTTGGCACTCGATACAGATAACAAAGACGGTTTGTGGGCAGGTATGTGGCAAGGAGGGTTAAACTATTTTAAAATAGACGGTGAAAAACTAATTTTAAAAAAGAAATATAATTTTTTAGATGAAAACGATAAGAATAGTAACAGCATTTTTAAGATATATATAGATAATAATAAAGAATTATGGGTGGGAAATTTTGCAAGCGGCGCATACAAGTTTGATTCAAGTACTGAAAAATTTAAACCTGTAAAGCTTCCTATAGAAACACAAGGTTATAATACAATAAGGGATATTTTGTGTGATTCATATAATAATGTATGGATTGCAACTGATGTTAATGGCTTAATAAAAATGAACCTTGAATCAGGAGAATTTGAAAGAATTTTACATAACGATAAAGACAGTGCCAGCTTAGTTAATAATTCAATTAATGTAGTTTTTGAAGACAGCAAAAAACGTCTTTGGGTTAGTTGTGATGGAGGCGGATTAAATCTTTTTAACCGTAAGACAAAATCTTTTACTCATTATACTACTGAACAAGGATTGCCTGATAATACAATTGAAGGAATATTAGAAGACAGTCATGGCAACCTATGGATAAGCAGTCACCTGGGTATTACAAAGGCAACTATTGATTCAGTAAATGGAAAACTAAAAATTACATTCAGAAATTATACTGTCCAGGATGGGTTACAAGGAAAAGTTTTTAATCGCTCGGCTTATTTTAAAAGCAGGACGGGCGAAATGTATTTTGGTGGTTTAAACGGTTTTAATGCTTTTAATCCGGATAGTATTAAAGATAATAGTTATATACCACCTGTTCATATTACAGATTTTTTATTATTCAATAAACCCGTTGTCATTGGAGCAAAAGGCTCGCCCCTGATTAAGCATATTTCGCAAACAAAAAAATTGATATTAAATTATAACCAATCCATTTTTACATTCCGGTTTATTGCATTAAACTATATCTTCAGCGAAAAGAATCAGTATGCTTATATCATGGAAGGCTTTGAAAAAGACTGGAACTACGTGGGAACTAAGAAAGAAGCTACTTACACCAACCTTAATCCTGGTGAATATACGTTCAAAGTCAAGGCTTCAAATAATGATGGTATTTGGAATGATACTGGTACATCCATTAAAATAATAATTCTGCCTCCCTGGTGGAAAACCTGGTGGTTTATTTTTATCCTTTTATCTATTATAGTTTCTCTGATTTTTCTTGTCTATTATTTTAGAGTAGCCTCATATCGCAAAAGACAGAAAGAACTGACAATTGTGGTTCGTCAACGGACCATGGAACTTGAAAATACAAATCAATTATTACTTGAAAGGCAAAAACAGATAGAGAAACAAGCCGAAGAATTGCTTGCAGATAGCGCAATTCAGAAAGAGACTAATGAATTGTTGAAGGAAAGACAAATGCGTATTGAAGAGCAGTCTGAAGATATTCAACTTATAAATGAAAAGTTATTGGAACGTCAGGATCGTATTGAAGAACAATCTGAAGAACTTCGTGCTCACAGTGAAAATTTAAAAGATATAAACAAATTATTAATCGAAAAACAACAATTAATAATAAATCAATCTGAACAATTAAAAGCAACTAACGAGGAATTATCAATACTTAACGCTACAAAGGACAGGTTTTTCTCTATCATTGCTCACGATTTACGAAACCCTTTCAACGTAGTCTCCGGCTTCTCTGAAATACTTTTAAGAAATTTTGATAAATTACCTCCTGAAAAAATTCGCAAGTTTCATGAAATGATCCATACTTCTTCAAAAAGCGGAAATAATTTACTGGAAAACCTTTTACAATGGTCTCGTTCACAAACAGGACGTATTTCTTATGAACCAATTAAACTAAACTTACTGGCAGTTGCTGAAGAAACCATCAGATTGCTGGAAAGTGACGCAGAACGCAAACATATTACTTTTCAACAATCCATTGATCCTCATCAGATAGTTCTTGCGGATGAGAACATGATAAAAACCATCTTCAGAAATCTCCTTTCTAATGCTATTAAATTTACGGGAGCTAATGGAAAAATTGATTTAAAATCTAAAGCAAACGATCAACAAGTTGAAATAACAATAGCAGATACCGGTGTAGGAATTCCTGCAGATACAATAAGTAAATTATTTCGTGTCGATACCATAGTGACAACAAAAGGCACCTCAAAAGAATCTGGTACTGGACTTGGATTATTATTATGCAAAGATTTTGTTGAAAAGCAAGGAGGCAAAATATGGGTTGAAAGTGAAGTAGGAAAAGGCAGTGAATTCAAATTCACGCTTCCGCTTGCTTAAACGAGTCTTCTAATTTTAGATTATTTCTATTATTAACTATTTCTTATTTTATACTAGAGCGTTCAAATATTCTTAATTTTATAACATAGATACAACAATGATGTTCATGTCATTTTAATAATTAGCTGGTTATCAAATTAAATCAGATTTTTGATTTTTTAAATGAAAACTATTTTCAAATTTTAACTTAAATTTTTATTCATTTATAAACGAAAATGTCTAACAAATAATTAAATAATATTGCTGTATTGTATTAATTTTAATCTATATCTAAACTTTGCTTTTTAGATAATATTATAAATTATGAAATTTGGATATAATTTATATTATCCTTTAATTAAATCATTTACAATAGGATTAACTAATCTTATGAACAAATTATATAAGCTGCATTTAAAATACTATATTATATTTCTGTTAATCTTTATTCGTCCATTCGCTGGTTATAGTCAAACAAAAGAATTGTGGTTTAGTTATATCAATACAAGCAATGGTTTATCAAATAATATTATCACATGCATCAAACAGGACAAATCTGGATTCATGTGGATTGGGACAGTTAATGGACTCAACAGGTATGATGGATATAATAATAAAATTTTCAAAAAAATTCTTAATGATACAACCAGCTTGGCAGATAATAGTATTTACAGTATATACATTGACAATAATAACAATATATGGATTGGAACTCAAACTGGTCTTTGTTTATATAACAGTGATAAAGAAAATTTTAATACCTATTTGCTTGATTCAAGCAAATATTTTTTAAATTCTGCTAACAGGGTAACTGGAATTGGCGAAGATTCTAAAAAACAGTTGTATGTTGTTGTTGAAATGGGAACACTGTTTTACTATAATCGATCAAATGGCAAATTTATTAAAGAACCGCATAATTTTGAAAGTATAAAAAGATTTCTAATTGATAAAGAAGACCGATTTTGGTTTGGTGAAGCCGATGGTCTTTCATTGTTCAACAAGAAAACAGGCCAGGTATATCACTTTGATACTATAAATTATAATAACAAAACGTACATACTTAAAACAGTCAATACTTTACTGGAAGAGGGAGATACTATCTGGATCGGAACAATTAACGGGCAGATTTATTACGTTCTGAAAGATAATATGCAAATAAGACCCCTTGAATATAATTTTGAGAATACATACTATATTACTGATATTTATAAAGGAAATGACGGATTATTTTACATTTCAACTACCGACGGTCTTTTTATTTATGACAAAAAAAGAAATAAAAGCATATCATATAAATATCAAAAAGACAATTCGCATAGTTTAAATTGCCACGGAGGAGTTATGTCCTATCAAGATCGTCAAGGCAATTTTTGGATAGGTACTTTTCAGGGAGGCGTTAACCTGTCGATAGTTGGTAAAGATTTTAAAAACTATGATTATTTCAGTAAAGATATTGCACTTGATATTATCAATATTCATTCAGTTGCTGAGGATCATGAGGGAAATATCTGGATAGGATCTTTTGATAACGGAATTAATGTTCTAAATCTTACTACATGTAAGAAAAAGTTGTTCATGAATAACCCTAATGATCCTTTTTCACTGGGGTATGGTACGCTTTTTACAATTTTTGAAGACAGCAAAAAGAATATTTGGGTTGGATCTTATTTAGGTTATTTGCAGAGATATGATTCAATGACAAATAAATTTATTTCTTACCCTTTTTATCCGGAAAAAGGTAAATCGAGCGAAGGAAAAGATATTAGGTCTATTATTGAAGACAAAGAAGGGAATCTTTGGTTGATTTCTCATGGATTTGGTATGAGCAAGTTTAATCCAAATACAGGGAAATTTAAGCATTTTAAAAGGGATAATAATAATTTGAGTTCTTCATTGGCAGATAATTATGCATTTCAATTACTATTAGATGATAACAATTACATTTGGGTAGCTACTGCATCCGGGCTGTCAAAATTTAATCCTAAGGATGAAACCTTTGTTAATTACTATAGCCGACAGGGTGATTCATCAAGCTTATGTAACAACTATGTTTCCACTCTTTTTGAAGACTCATACAGTAATTTATGGATAGGTACGACATTTGGTTTAGATCTTTTTGACAAACAAAAAAATAGTTTTGTTCATTTTTATGAAAAAGATGGTTTGCCCAGCAATCAGATTAAAAGTATACTCGAGAACAAACCGGGTGAACTATGGATTACCACGGGCAACGGTCTGTCTTGCATGAAATATAGGAAAGATAATAACTCCGGAAAGATTATTGCCGGGTTTAGAAACTATAATTTATCTGATAATTTACAAGATATTTTCTTTTGGGAACGCTCTGCCTGCAAAACAAAAAAAGGTGAATTAATTTTTGGTTGTGAGAAAGGTATTATTATGTTTAAACCCGATGAAATCAAGGATAATACTGCTATTCCTGAAGTTTATATTGTTGGATTTAAGTTATTTAATAAACCTGTTGAAGTGGGTGATTATAGCGCATTGTTAAAACAAAACATTTTGCATACCAAAAAAATCGTACTTAGTTATAATCAAAACTATCTCTCATTTGATTTTGTCGCTATGAATTACATTTCCAGAGATAATAACCAATTTGCTTATAAAATGGAAGGTTTAGATCAGGATTGGAACTATGTTGGTAATAAACATGAAGCTATTTATACCAATCTTGATCCCGGTAAATATATATTTCGGGTTAAAGCTTCAAATAATGATGGTATATGGAATGAAAAAGGAGTTTCGTTGCAAATAGTTATTTTGCCTCCCTTTTGGAAAACCTGGTGGTTTAAAATTATGTTTATTGGTATTTGCATAATTTCATTATTAGGTTTTTATTTCAATCGTATCAGGCGTCTCGGTCGTCAGCAAGTTATACTTAAAGAAATGGTTCTTGAAAGAACCAAAGAGCTTGAAGACACTAATATAGCCCTCGAAGAGAAACAAGAAGAGATTAATCTACAAAAGGAAGAACTGGAAATGCAAAAAGATTCACTACAGGAAGCCAATAAAGTTTTACTTGATCAACAAAAACATATAACAGAGCAAAACAAAGAATTAGACAGACACAGAAATGAATTAGAATCATTAGTTGTTCAACGGACCAGGGAACTGGAAATTGCTAAAAGTAAAGCAGAAGAATCCGATAGACTCAAAAGCACTTTTTTGGCAAATATGTCGCATGAAATCCGGACTCCTATGAATTCAATCGTTGGATTTTCTAATTTATTATGTGACGAAAATTTAAATAATGAAGATAAAAAAAGTTTTACCGATATAATTGTTCATAGCAGCGAATCATTGCTGGTTCTAATAAATGACATACTTGACATTTCTAAAATTCAGGCCGGACAATTAGTTTTAACTAATAAACCAATTAATTTAGATGACTTACTAGATAAATTATACGAAACCTTTTTGCTTGAAACAGATAAAAATAATCTCAAATTATTAATATCAAAAAAGACTTTATCTGACAAAATTTGGGTTGAAACTGACGAAGTGAGACTAATCCAGGTTTTTAATAATCTAATTGGTAACGCAATTAAATTCACAGATGCCGGCTCAATAGAATTTGGAATTGCAGAACAGCAAAAAAACGTGATTGTATTTTTCGTAAAAGATACAGGTATTGGCATTCCCCCTGAAATTGGAAATTCAATATTTGAAATCTTTTCAAAGGTTGAAAATACCCGAACAAAACAAATTCAAGGTGCCGGGTTAGGTCTTGCAATAACTAAAAGTCTCATAAATCTTATGGGTGGTGAAATTTGGTATGAATCACTGCTCGACAAAGGGACAACGTTCTTTTTTTCAGTACCGTTTAAATTTGTTAAGGACGTCAAAATAAAAAGTTTACAAACAAATAACCAATCAATCCAATTTCCTGATCTTTCAGGTAAAACAATTCTGATTGCAGAAGATGAAGAAAATAATTTTAAGCTTATTTCAACAATATTAAAGAAAACAAAGGCAAACACAATATGGGCCAAAAACGGAATTGAGGCAATTGAATTGTGCAAATTAAACCCTTCTATTGATCTTATTATTATGGATATTAAAATGCCATTAATGGATGGAATTGAAGCCAATAAAAAAATAAAATTATTTAGAAAGAAAGTAAAAATTGTTGCGCAAACTGCATTTGCTTATGAAGATGATATAAAAGAATTTCTTGCTTCAGGTTTTGATGCTTCGCTTACAAAACCAATAAAAATGCACGAATTGGTCAATGTATTAAAGAAATTTTTTGTTTAAAATAAAACCTGCAAAATTCCTAATTCGCATTATTGCTATTAATTTTAGGCTAAAGTTGACAACAGCCCACATGCAGCCATTATATCTTGACCTCTTGATTGTCTTATTGTTGTTAATATCCCTTTAGCATTTAAAGCATTTTTAAAGGACTCTATTTTATTATCGTCAGATGGTTTAAGCAACGTGGCAGGTATAGGATGAAATTTAATCAGATTAATCCTGCAACTCAAACCATTCAAAATCCTTGATAATTCTTTTACATGACTTGGAGTATCATTAATATCTTTGAACATAATATATTCAAATGATACACGTCGTTGTAAACCGAAATTAAACCTTTTTATTTCAGCAATTACATCTTTCAAAGGAAATACCTTTTCTATAGGCATTAATTTTAATCTTTCTTGTGCAAAAGGTGATTGAAGGCTAACGGCAAGGTGACATTTGTTTTCATATAAAAATCGTTTCATTCCCGGAATGATGCCAATTGTAGAAACTGTAATTCTCCTCGGACTAAATGCTAAACCGTAAGCAGAAGTTACTATTTCAAGACTCTTCAGAACTTCGTCAATATTATCAAAAGGCTCTCCCATACCCATATACACGACATTGGTAAGTTTATCTCTTTCAGGCAGGCAACTGATTTGATTTAATATTTCTCCGGCATCCAGGTTACCCTGGAACCCTTGCTTTGCAGTCATGCAAAATTCACATCCCATTTTACACCCAACCTGTGATGACACACAAATTGTTGCCCTGCTTTTTTCAGGAATATAAGCGGTTTCAATGAATTTGTAATTTCCTGCCGGAAAAAGATACTTTTTTGTGCCGTCAACAGATTCCTGAACTTTCACAGGTTCCAAGCGACCAATTTCATATTTAACTTTTAAGTTCTCGCGGGCTTTTGATGAAATATTTGTCATTTCATCAATTTGAGAAACGTGCTTTTTATACAACCAGTCAGCTATTTGTTTTGCGACAAAACGTTGCATACCGTTCTCCGAAACGACAACTTCAAGTTCATTCAGAGTCTTGCCAAATAATCTGTCTTTCTGCGCAATCTTCATTCAATTACAAAATTGATATCTCAAAATTAGCATTATAACTGAAATTCGGGAAACATACTACTCACACTTTTTGCCATACCTAGCTTCTCTCTTTCAATGCCCTAATTATGTGCCGTTTGCCGGGCGGACCAGGTAACAGTTCAACTTTAAATCCGGTTTCTTTTAATGTACGCTTGACAATTCCCTTCGCGCAATAGGTCGTGAACACACCTCCTGTATTCATCACGTTGTAAATCTTTTCAAATAATTTTTTATCCCACATTTCGGGTTGCTTTTCCGGCGAAAAAGCGTCGAAAAATACAACATCGTAATTGTCTGAAAAATTAATTTCCAATACATTTCCTAATATTTTATTAAAGAGAAAACTTTTAGTAATCTGGTTTTGTTTATTCCATTCACATGAATGCAGTTCTATAAAATGAGATGAAAATGAAGGAGCTAAATGTTTGGCATAATTTAGTTTTTTAGCAATATTCATTTCCAAAGGAAATAATTCAATGCTGTCATAAATAATATACCTATTGTTCTTATAACTTTCCATTAAAGCAAGAAATGCATTTAGCCCGGTTCCAAAACCTATTTCAAGAATTTTTACAGGATTTAATTTTGAAAAATTCAAACCATTTTCAATAAATATATGCTGTGACTCAGTGTATGCGCCAAAAACAGAATGATAATGTTCATCTATTTCCTCGTCATAAATAGTATGAGAGCCATCCTGGCTTGTAATAATTGTTTTATTCATGAAACTTTGAGAGTAAAGAACTATACATTAAAATTTAGCTTAAATTTGCTGTGTAATGTTAAATCAAAATTAAAATGTTATGAAGAAATTGGTTTTAAAATATAGAAATTTTCTTTATCTGTTAATGTTGCCATTTTTTACAAGTTGCGGATATAATTCAATGGTTCAGAAAGAAGAAGCCATAAAGTCACAATGGGCACAAGTACAAAACGTTTATCAACGCCGAGCCGATTTGATTCCTAACCTTGTAAATACTGTAAAAGGTTATGCAAATTTCGAAAAATCCACTTTGACTGCAGTTATTGAAGCCCGTTCAAAAGCAACTTCAATAAATATTGATGCTTCTAAACTTGATGCCAATACACTGAAAAATTTCCAGCAAGCACAGGACGGACTTAAAGGTGCATTATCACGCTTGTTAGTTGTTGCCGAGCAATATCCTGAATTAAAAGCCAATCAGAATTTTCTTGAACTACAGGCACAGCTTGAAGGCACTGAAAACCGCATTACTGTTGAAAGAATGAAGTTCAATGAAACAACTCAGGACTTTAATGCATACATACGCAAATTTCCTCAGGTATTTTTTGCTAAAATGTTCGGATTTCAACAGAAGCCATATTTTCAGGCTGCAGAAGGATCTGAAAAAGCGCCCGAAGTGAAGTTTGAATAAACGACCGACCGATGACAGACGACCGCCGATAGCAGTCAACTGTCGTCTGTCGCTTCTTAATAAGTAATCATGTAGTATATGAAACAAAACATACATTAACAGATAATAAAATCAAGCGTTCTATGAAAGCATCCGATTTTTTTACTCCTCAACAAAAAGCTGAAATTGTTGAAGCTATTAAAACTGCCGAGCATGAAACCTCCGGAGAAATACGCGTTCATATTGAATTGCGTTGCAAAGGTGATGTACTGGACAGGACTGCAAAAGTTTTTGCTATGTTAAAAATGCATAAAACCCAATTGAGAAATGGAATTTTGTTTTATCTGGCTGTTGAAGATCAGAAATTTGCTGTGATTGGTGATGCAGGTATTAATAAAGTTGTGCATCCTGAATTTTGGAAAAATATAAAAGATGCGATGGAGGAATATTTTAAGCAAGGTAAATTTACGGAAGGCTTGGTACATGGAATATTAAAAGCCGGAGAACAATTAAAGTCTTTTTTCCGGTATGAAGTAGATGATATAAATGAATTACCTGATGATATTTCTTTTGGGAAAGAGCAAGATTGAAATTTAAGTTTTTAAATTAAAATTATGAAAACGTCTAAAAAATATATAGTAATTATAGTAAGCTTATTGGTTTCATTGTCTTTGTTTTCCCAGACAATACCTGATAAGCCAAATCCTCCCAAACTGGTAAATGATTTTGCAGGAATTCTGACTCCAGGTGAGATTGGAAACCTTGAATCGAGATTAGTTACATTCGATGATTCTACTTCCACACAAATTGCCGTTATAATTGTAAAAGATTTGGGCAACTATGATGCGAATCAATTTGCTTATGAGATTGGTCAGAAATGGGGTGTCGGTCAACAAGGCAAGAATAATGGATTTGTCATACTGGTTAAACCTAAAACAATTGATTCCCACGGACAGGCTGCTATATCTGTTGCATATGGTCTGGAGGATATAGTTCCTGATGCAATTTGTAAGCGGATTGTAGATAATGAAATGATTCCTCATTTTAAACAAAACGATTATTTCGGAGGTATAAATGCTGCAGTTTATATTTTAATGGATATTACAAAAGGCAAATACACTGCTGACCAATATTCAAAAAAGAATAACCTGACCAGACATGGAAATTATTTTCCCTTTATTATATTCAGTTTCTTTTTAATTATTATAATAAGTTCCCTTGCAGGAAATAAAAATAATTCGAACCGGCATACTATTGGTCGCAGAGGTAGTAATATTCCGTTTTGGATGTTAGCTGGCGGTATGATGGGATCATCCCGCAGTTCAGGGGGAAGTTGGGGTGGCTTTTCTTCCGGCAGCGGTGGCTTTGGAGGCTTTGGAGGCGGCAGCTTTGGAGGCGGTGGAGCCGGGGGAAGTTGGTAATAATATTTTGTTTTTATTAATGAGAAAAATAATTTTTCTTTTCTGCCTTTATCTTATTAATTCAGGCTCTCTTTATTCACAACGTACAGACAGCAGCAGAGTTACCATTGTATTTGCAGGTGATATCATGGGCCATGGTCCCCAGTTTATGGCTGCTTACGATACATCATATGGCGGATATAATTATGAACCATGTTTTCGTTTTATCAAACCTTATATAGATTCTGCAGATCTATCCATAGCTAACCTGGAAGTTACATTAGCTGGTCCTCCATATACTAGTTATCCTCAATTCTCAAGCCCTGATGAATTGGCCTATGATATTAAAAACACGGGATTTAAAATTTTGGTTACGGCCAATAATCATTGCTATGACAAGGGTAAACAAGGATTTCAGCGAACAATATCAATTCTTGATTCAATTGGTATTCCCCACTTGGGAACTTATATTGATTCTGCTCAAAGAAGCCAGACTTACCCATTTGTAATAGAAAAAAAGGGAGTCAGGATTGCATTGCTCAATTACACATATGGTACAAATGGTATCTTGCCGAAAAAACCCAATATCGTAAATTATGTCAGTAAATGGACAATAGCTGCTGACTTGGCAAAAGCAAAATCATTAAAAGTTGATTTCATAATTGCAATTATGCATTGGGGAAAGGAGTATGAACTGAAACCAAACAAAGATCAACTTGACCTAGCGAAATTTTTAGTAAAGCACGGTTGTGATGCTATTATTGGATCACATCCGCATGTTGTACAAACTTTTGAAATTATTTATCCTGATACAACCAACTCAACTCACTTAGTGCCGGTATTTTATTCTTTAGGAAATTTTATTTCCAATCAGCGTGACCGTTATAAAGATGGAGGTGCAATTTTTAGTTTGACACTTGAAAAAGTTGATAATAAAACCCGTGCTGTTGATTTCAACTATTTGCCCTACTGGGTTTACAAAGGGATATTAAGAGCGAAATATCAATATTATATTATTCCAACAAAATTGAGTACCTGTCAGCCTGACTCATTTAAATTTTCGGCAACAGATTCGTTGCGAATGAGGGAGTTTGAAACAGACACTCGCCAACAACTTCCTAACCTTAAAGAATCTGATTTCTTTAATTGTAATAAAAAACAGAAGTAAAGTTCACTGAAAGGATTAAAAAATATGGAGTAGAACTATTCTTCTTCGCCAAATCCTTTATCTACAAGTATTCTGCCACAGTATTCACAAACGATTATTTTTTTACGTGAACGAATTTCTAACTGGCGTTGTGGAGGAATTTTGTTGAAGCATCCTCCACAGGCATCACGTTCAACAGTAACGACAGCCAAACCATTACGGGCATTCCCTCTTATTCGTTTGTATGCAGTAATTAACCTGGGCTCGATAATTATTTCGTATTCCTTAGACTTTTTTATAAGGTTTTGTTCTTCTTTTTGTGTATCGGCAATAATATCTTCTAGTTCTTTTTTCTTATTTTTTAAATCAGCCTTCCGTTCATCAAGATGAGATTTAGAATTGTCAATTGTTTCTTTCTTGCTCTTTATCTGGGCACTAAATTCTCTAATGCGTTTTTCACACAGTTCAATTTCCAAAGTTTGAAATTCTATTTCTTTTGATAGCGAATCGTATTCACGATTATTTCGAACATTATTTTGTTGTTCCTTATATTTTTTAATTAGTCCGTTAGCATTAGTAATTTCATTCTTTTTAGCTGTAACAGCTGATTCAAGTCCCTTAATTTCTTCATCAAGATTTGTTATACGAGTTTCCAGGCCGGCTAATTCATCTTCCAAATCCTGAACTTCAAGGGGTAATTCTCCTCTAAGAATTTTAATTTTATCTATTTCTGAATCTACTCTTTGTAATTCAAAAAGTGCCTTTAATCTCTCTTCAATCGAAATTTCAGTACTTTCTGCTACTTTACTTTTCTCATGTGCCATACTTTATAAATAGTTTATTGGATTTGTATTTACGCTCGAAAAATGAACGGCAAAGTTAGGAAAATTTTTCATAAGCAAATTATAAAATATTTCTTTTGTAAACTGTTCACTTTCATAATGACCAATATCAATAATAAGTATTTTACTATCTGCCTGGAAAAACTGATGGTATTTAAAATCGCTTGAAATAAATACATCGGCTCCCTGTTGAATGGCTTCATTAAGTATACTGCTTCCACTTCCTCCGCATAAAGCAACCTTTTTTACAGGTTTATTAAGAAGTTTCGTATGCCGGATACAATTAACTTTAAAAACTGATTTTATTATAGATAAAAACGAATTCTCGTCTTTCATTTCTGACAATTCACCTATCATTCCCATGCCAACTTTATCAAAAGCATTGTCCAAGAGGATAAATATCGTAAGCTACTTCCTCGTAAGGATGCGTATCAAGTAAAGCTTTAATAATATTTACCTGAAGATATTTTGGAAATATTGTTTCAATCCTGGTTTCTTCTTCAAAATGCAGTTTACCTTTTTCACCGACAAATGGAATTGTTTCTTCATTTCCCCTAAACGATCCCCTTCCAGTTAAATTAAAACTACAACAATCGTAATTGCCAATATTACCTGCTCCTGCATTAAAAATAGCCATCCTGACCTTTTCGACATGGCTGTTGGGCACAAATGTTACCAGCTTTTTTAAATTATGTTTTGAATGGTGATAAAATACTACAGTTTTCTAATGAAAGCTTTTCACACATTTTATGACTCACTCCTTCAAATACTGAATCAACATTAGTGTGCGCTGAATAAACAGCAATATTATTTTGAAGAGCTTTTATAATACACCTTTCTAAAAAATTACGACCTGTAATACTCTTTATTTCGTTAAAAATTAAAGGATGGTGAGAAATAATAAGATTGCATTTTTTAACATTAGCTTCTTCCAGAATTTCTTCAGTAATATCAATCGAAAGCAATATACCGGTAACTTCAGCATCAGGATTTCCAAGGCAAAGACCAGCATTATCATATGATTCCTGGAGTTGAAGCGGTGCAAATTGTTCTAATACTTTTGCAACGTCTTTTACTTGCATGCTTTAAAGATTATCGCGAATTTCGATGATCATATCGCGGATATTTTTCAGAGTTTTTACAACTTCAAAATTATTAATGGTGTCTTCTCTATTTTCTTTCAGCTTTTTTTGTGCACCCTTAAGTGTCATTCCCCTCTCTTTGACAAGATGAAATATGATATGAAAATTATCAATGTCCTGCTTTGTAAATAAACGATTACCTTTCTTATTCTTCTTTGGTTTTATAATATCAAATTCTTTTTCCCAGAACCGAATTAATGAAGTATTGACACCAAACATTTCAGCAACTTCGCCAATGGAATAATATACTTTTTCTATTTTTCTTTCTTTATAAGGCATAAATACTATTAATATTAGAAAGCTTAAACAAAGTAAATTAAAAATTTTAAATAAAGCAACTCATTATTTAAGCTTTGCTAATTATTTATGGTTAATGAATTTAAGATCGAAGAATCAAGGGCCAAGAGTCAAAATTAAAAGAGGCTGTTTCAAAAGTGGCTCAAAACTCAAAACTTTTGAAAAGGCCTCTTAATGTACTAGAAAAATATCTTAGTTCTTGGTTCTTGGTTCTTGGTTCTTATTTCTTATATCCATAAATAGCCAAATCTCCTAGTTCTTCTTCAATACGAAGAAGCTGATTGTACTTAGCAATCCTATCTGAACGGCTCATAGAACCTGTTTTAATCTGGCCTGCATTGGTAGCAACAGCAATATCAGCTATTGTTGAGTCTTCGGTTTCACCCGAACGGTGCGAAGTGACGGTTGTATAACCTGCACGATGAGCCATTTCAATTGCATCAAGTGTTTCGGTAAGTGTACCTATTTGATTAACTTTTATTAGTATGGAATTAGCGCAACCCATCTGAATTCCTTTACGAAGGTAATCAACATTAGTAACGAATACATCGTCACCAACCAACTGGCATTTTTTCCCAATGCGATCGGTAAGGATTTTCCAACCATCCCAATCGTTTTCAGAACATCCGTCTTCAATTGAATCAATTGGATATTTACCTATGAGTTTTTCGAGATAATCTGCCTGTTGTTGAGGGTTACGTTTTGCACCTTTTGGACCTTCGAATTTTGAATAATCGTATATACCATTTTTGAAAAATTCGCTTGCAGCGCAGTCAAG
This sequence comes from uncultured Bacteroidota bacterium, assembly GCA_963851385.1. Classification (GTDB taxonomy): domain Bacteria; phylum Bacteroidota; class Bacteroidia; order Bacteroidales; family DTGW01; genus CAWEFA01. The sequence goes on from CAWKPE010000010.1 coordinate 197,970, forward strand.
GGCAATCATTACATCACTACCTGCTTTATAACCAGCTTTTGCAATTGCAGCAATTATGCTGTCAAGTGCTTCTTCAGTACCACCAGCAAAAGTCGGGGCAAATCCGTCTTCATCTCCAACAGCTGTACTCAACCCTTTTGATTTAATAATTGATTTTAATGAATGAAATACTTCAGCGCCCATTCGTAATCCTTCATGAAATGAATCAGCACCTGCAGGACGAATCATAAATTCCTGGAAAGCAATTGGAGCATCTGAATGTGCGCCTCCATTAATGATATTCATCATGGGAACCGGTAATATTTTTGCATTTACACCACCTAAATACCTGTATAATGGTAATGCATGATGTGCAGCTGCTGCTCTTGCTACTGCGAGCGAAACCGATAGAATAGCATTAGCACCCAAATTACTTTTGGTTTTAGTACCATCCAAATCAATCATTTTTTTATCAATAGCAGCCTGCTCGAATGCACTCATTCCAACAATTTCTTTAGATATAACTTCATTAACATTATATACAGCTCTTAAAACTCCTTTTCCTAAATAACGGCCTTTATCACCGTCACGAAGCTCAAGTGCTTCATTTTCGCCAGTAGATGCACCGGATGGAACAGCTGCCCGACCTTGTATACCGCTTGCAAGTGTAACTTCACATTCGATTGTAGGATTACCTCGTGAATCGAGAATTTCACGTGCATGTATTTCAACTATTTCACCCATAATATTGTTTTATTATTAATTAAACCTAAAAAAGGGATAATGTTACTTATCCCTTTTCATAATTTCATGCAGTAATTTATTATTTATTTTCTTCAGTTGTTTCTGGTTCTACTTTTTTTTCTTCTTTTGATTTATTTTCTTTTTTAGCAAAAACCTTTTTTTCAGAAACTGTTTCTTTTACTTCAGGTTCAGTTGCAGATTCTGCAGTTTTCTTTCCGGTACGTCTTCCTCTCCTCGTGCCTTTAGCTTTAACTTTTTCAGCAGTAGATAACATGTTTTCATTATAATCTACAAGTTCAATTATACACATCTCGGCATTATCACCAATACGGTTTCCCGTTTTAAGAATTCGTGTATAACCGCCAGGGCGATTGACAACTTTTCCTGCAACATCGCGAAACAATTCCGAAACAGCCTTTTTATCCTGCAAATAGCTGAAAACAACTCTTCGTGAATGAGTGGAATCTTCTTTTGTTTTTGTTATCAACGGCTCTACAAATGATCTTAATGACTTTGCCTTCGCAACAGTTGTTGTAATCCTCTTATGTAGGATCAATGATGCTGCTAAGTTAGCCATCATCGCTTTACGATGTGAACTTGTTCTGCCTAAATGATTAACAACTCTGTTATGTCTCATTGTAATTATTCTTTGTCTAATTTATATTTGCTTACATCCATTCCAAAGGTCAGGTTCATCCCTTCGAGAAGTTCGTCTAATTCAGTAAGAGATTTTTTACCAAAATTTCTGAATTTCAACAAATCGTTTTTATTGAATTTTACTAAATCACCAAGTGTTTCAACTTCAGCAGCTTTTAAGCAATTTAAAGCGCGAACAGAGAGGTCAAGATCAACAAGTTTAGTTTTGAGCAATTGTCGCATGTGCAAAACTTCTTCATCAAATTCTTCATTTGCATTTTTTTCGTCTGAATCAAAAGTAATTTTTTCATCAGAAAAGAGCATAAAATGATAAATAAGAATCTTTGCAGCTTCTTTTAAAGCATCTTTAGGATGAATTGAACCATCAGTAACAATTTCAAATACCAACTTTTCATAGTCAGTTTTTTGCTCAACGCGATAGTTTTCAATGGAATACTTTACATTTTTAATAGGTGTAAAAATAGAATCCATAGCTATTACGCCTATTTCTGCATTAGGTAGTTTGTTTTCCTCAGAAGGTACATATCCTCTTCCTTTGTTGATGTTAATCTCCATTTGAAGTTTAACATTGGGTTCTAAATGACAAATTACCAAATCGGTATTAAGCACCTTAAAACTACTTAAAAATTTATTCAAATCACCCGCTTTAAAAGCATTTGAACCACTAATGGTGAAATGAATTTTTTCATGATCAATATCTTCTACTACACGTTTAAAACGTACTTGTTTAAGATTAAGAATTATTTCTGTAACATCTTCAACAACACCTTTTATTGTAGAGAATTCATGATCTACGCCTTCAATTTTAATAGAGGTGATTGCAAAACCCTCTAAGGAAGAAAGTAAAATTCTTCTAAGTGCATTGCCAATGGTCATACCATAACCCGGCTCCAGGGGTCTGAACTCAAACTGCCCCGAAGTTTCGGTTGCACTAACCATAATTACCTTATCGGGTTTTTGAAAAGCTAATATTGCCATATAAATATTTAAAATTATTTCGAATATAGTTCTACAATCAATTGTTCCTTAATATTTTCAGGTATTTCATTTCTTTCAGGAACATTAAGAAATTTACCTGTATAGTTATCTTTATCCCATTCTAACCAGGATGATTTTGTATATCTTGCTGTACCCAGAGAATCGTTAATAACTTCAAGTGATTTTGATTTTTCACGTACGCCAACTATATCGCCAGGTCTTACATGAAATGAAGGAATATTTACTACTTCTCCATTAACAGTAATATGACGATGTGTAACAAGCTGCCTGGCACCATTACGTGATTGTGCCACTCCTAAACGAAATACCACATTATCCAGTCTTGATTCTAATAATTGTAACAATACCTCACCTGTTACACCTTTGCTTCTTTGCGCTTTGTCAAAAAGATTTGCAAACTGTCTCTCCAGGCAACCATAAGTGTGTTTTGCTTTTTGTTTTTCACGTAATTGAATGCCATATTCAGAAAGTTTCTTTCTTTTTCTATTTAAACCATGTTGGCCCGGAGGATAATTTTTCTTCTCAAAAGTTTTATCTGGTCCAAAAATAGGTTCTCCAAAAATTCTTGCAATTCTAGTTTTCGGTCCTTTATATCTTGCCATTATAGATAATATGAATAAATAAAGTAATTATTAATGTATTGTCTTTATACTCTTCTTCTGCTGGGAGGTCTACAGCCATTGTGAGGTAAGGGAGTGACATCTACTATTTCTGCAACTTCAATACCACACGCATGAATAGAACGAATAGCGGATTCTCTTCCTGCACCTGGTCCTTTTACATACACTTTTACTTTTCGCAATCCGGCTTCATAAGCTATCTTCCCACAATCTTCTGCAGCTGTCTGAGCAGCATAAGGTGTATTTTTTTTCGATCCCCTAAATCCCATTTTTCCGGCAGAAGACCACGAAATTACTTGTCCTTCATTATTAGTTAGCGAAATAATAATGTTATTAAATGATGCATGAATATGAGCCTGTCCTGTAGACTCAATTTTTACAACTTTTCTTTTTGATGCGCCTGTCTTTTTAGCCATTTTATTTATTATCCTTTAACTGCTTTTTTCTTATTAGCGATAGTTTTCTTTCTGCCTTTTCTGGTTCTAGCATTATTTTTTGTACGTTGTCCTCTTACCGGTAATCCTGAGCGATGACGAATTCCTCTATAACTCCCGATATCCATTAAACGTTTTATATTCAATTGAACTGATGAACGAAGTTCTCCTTCAACTTTCAATTGTTCATTGATGATAGACCTTATTTTAGTAAGTTGACTGTCGTCCCAGTCATTTACTTTAACATCTTCACTAATTCCAGCCTGAGCCAGAATTTTTTTGGCAGAGCTTCTGCCAATACCGAATATATAGGTCAAACCTATTACTCCTCTTTTATTTTTTGGTAAATCAACTCCTACGATTCTTGCCATAGATTAAATTTTTGGAAGTGCAAAATTAAATAATTTATCCCTGACGTTGTTTATACTTAGGATTTTTTTTGCTAATTACATAAAGACGACCTTTCCGTCTTACAATTTTGCAATCGGCGCTTCGTTTCTTTATAGATGTTTTGACTTTCATTGTTTTATATTTAAATATTCTTAATTTCTATTAATTTTTGTACAGCCTGCTTGAAGCAGTCTTTTTATTGGTCCAGCTACAAACTGGCTCTTACAATTATTTGTATCTGAATGTAATTCTACCTTTTGTTAAATCATAAGGTGACATTTCAACTCTTACCTTATCTCCAGGTAATAATTTAATATAATGCATCCTCATTTTGCCGGAAATATGAGCTGTAATAACATGCCCGTTTTCCAGTTCTACACGAAACATTGCATTTGATAATGCTTCGGTAATTGTTCCATCTTGCTCTATTGAGGCCTGTTTTGACATAAAAAATAAATTTAAAAGTCTTTATTTCCTAATACTTTTTCAACATATGAAAACGTAGACAATACATCTGCTTTATCTTTATCAATCGCCACAGCCAGTTCAAAATGAGCAGATGGTTTGTTGTCCGCTGTTCTTACTGCCCAACCATCATTCTCCTGGAATATTTTTTTCTCTCCCAAATTAATCATAGGTTCAATGCAAAGTACCATTCCTTTTTTGAGCAATGGTCCTGTTCCTCTTTTCCCGTAGTTAGGAACTTCCGGTGCCTCATGAAGGTGCGTACCTAAACCATGACCTACCATTTCACGAACTACTGAGTAACCTGATGCTTCACAATAGGATTGAACAGCAAAAGCAATATCACCAATTCTTTTTCCATCTATTGCCATTTCTATACCTTTGAACAGGCTTGCCTTGGTAACTTCAAGTAAATTATGAACTTGTTCAGAAATTTCGCCTACAGCAAAAGTATAGGCAGTATCACCATAGTACCCATTCAAAATTACACCGCAATCAATTGAAACAATATCTCCTTCTTTTAATTCTATCTTGGAAGGAATGCCATGGACAACTTGGCTGTTTATTGAAGTACAGAGAGTTTTAGGATATTTATTATAGCCTAAAAAACCTGGAACTCCGCCATTGTTTCTAATATATTCCTCAGCCTTTTTATCCAAGTATTCGGTTGTAACTCCGGGTTTGATGAACTCGGTTACTGCGGCAAGAGTTTTTGAAACCAATAAGTTACTCTGCCTTAGTAACTCAATTTCTTCAGCTGTTCGGATATTGACCATCAAAGAACTTTACGTGACTATTACATACTGCTTCTACCTTTAATACGGCCAGTTTTCATCAAACCGTCGTAATGACGCATCAGCAGATGACTTTCTATTTGTTGCAATGTATCAAGAATTACACCAACCATAATCAGCAAGCTTGTACCTCCATAAAAATGGGCAAATTTATTTTGCATACCCGAAAGGATAGCAAATGCCGGCAAGATTGCTACAATTGCTAAAAATATTGCCCCAGGTAAAGTAATTTTTGACATGACTGAATCAATAAATTCAGAAGTTTTTCTTCCGGGTTTGACACCAGGAATAAATCCACCATTTTTTTTCATATCTTCTGCCATTTGATTGGGATTAACAGTAATGGCAGTGTAAAAATATGTAAATACGACTATAAGCAATCCAAATACAAAATTATACCAAAACCCAGTAATATGTGAAAAAGCAGAAACAAAACCGCTTATACTTTCAGATTTTGCAAAACCAGCAACAGTAATTGGAATAAACATAAGAGCCTGTGCAAATATTATTGGCATAACACCGGCAGCATTCACCTTTAATGGTATATATTGGCGAACTCCACCATATTGTTTATTACCTACAATTCTTTTTGCATACTGCACAGGAATACGCCTTGTTCCCTGAATAAGTAAAATAGTGCCTGCAAATACTACAAATAAAACTATCAATTCAGCTAAAAGAACTACTAAACCTCCTCCTTTCTGCTCTAATCTTGATCCGAATTCTTCTAATAAAGCCGAAGGAAGCCTAGCAATAATTCCAATCATAATTAACAGTGAAATTCCGTTCCCAATTCCCTTTTCAGTTACTCTTTCGCCGAGCCACATTATAAATATAGTTCCTGCAGTTAATAATATAGCTCCAGTGACATCAAACAAGGCACCTCCCTTAAAAGCTTCACGGGGTATTGTAGCATGAAGATTTGCCAAATAACTTGGAGCTTGTAAAAGTAAAATAAGAACAGTCAAATAACGAGTATGCTGATTCATTTTGCGACGACCACTCTCGCCCTCTTTCTGTAATCTCTGATAATAAGGAACTGCCATCCCCAGCAATTGCATAACAATAGATGCAGAGATATAAGGCATAACACCAAGAGCAAAAACAGATGCGTTAGAAAAAGCACCTCCTGAAAACATGTCAAGTATTCCAAGTATACCAGAATTGACCTGATTTTTTAATTGACCAAGCATTAATGGATCAATACCTGGCAAGACAACAAATGAACCAAGCCTATATATAAGTACAATGCCTAAAGTATAGAGTATTCTTGCACGCAATTCCTCTATCTTCCAGATATTACTTAAAGTTTCAATAAACTTTTTCATTAGTCAACAAGTTTTACTGCGGTTCCTTTAACTTCCAAAATAGCTGCCTCAGCAGACTTTGAAAAGGCATGAGCCTTTACTTCAAGTTTAGCAACTAACTTTCCTTTGCCCAATATTTTAATAAGATTGTTTTTAGATGCCAGACCCGCTTCAATAAGTACCTGAGGACTGACACTTGTAAGTCCTTTGTCAGCTAATCTTTGCAAAACTTCAATATTAATAGCTTTGTATTCAACTCTGTTGTAATTAGTAAAACCAAATTTAGGCAAGCGCCTTTGTATGGGCATTTGACCTCCTTCAAAACCTCTTTTTCTTGAATATCCTGAGCGAGATTTAGCACCTTTATGCCCTCTTCCGGAAGTACCACCATCTGTAGATCCCTGTCCTCTTCCAGCACGTTTATTGGCTCTTATAGATTTTTTTGCCGGTTTTAAATTACTCAAATCCATGATGTTTTTTATTTGTTTTTAGTTGTTTGTTAATAGTCGTTTGCAGAGAAATATTTTCCATCAACTTACAACCATCAACTATTTTCTATATTTTAAATTGGTTCAGTCTTTACTAAATGATGCACTTTCGCAATCATTCCTTTAATTACCGGATTGACTTCTACCTCAACACTGCTATTGCGTTTACCAAGACCTAATGCTTGAAGAGTTCGCAGTTGACGTTTAGTGCTACCGCTTTTACCTTTTACCAAAACAACTTTTATTTTACTCATAATACATTAGAAAAATCAATTATCCTTTAAATACTTTTTCTATAGTTATATCTCGTGATTGAGCTACCCTGATAGGATCACGGAGTTCAAGTAAAGCACGAAAAGTAGCTTTTACTAAATTGTGAGGGTTAGATGATCCTTTTGATTTTGCAAGCACATCGTGGATACCAACACTTTCAAGCACTGCGCGCATAGCACCTCCTGCTTTTACGCCAGTACCACCAGAAGCAGGTTTTAAAAATACCTTTGCACCACCATATTTAGCAATTTGTTCATGAGGAATAGTGCCTTTATAAATCGGAACCTTAATCAGGTTTTTCTTAGCATCTTCAATTCCTTTTGATATTGCAGTAGTAACTTCACTGGCTTTTCCTAAACCATAACCTACAATTCCATCTTCGTTGCCTACTACAACTATTGCTGAAAAACTGAAAGTACGGCCTCCTTTTGTAACCTTAGTTACACGCTGAATACTTACTAACCTGTCTTTTAGTTCCAGATCGCTTGTTTTTACTTTACGAATAGCGTTTTCTGACATAATCTACTATAATTTAAGACCGCCTTCACGGGCAGCATCTGCTAAAATTTTAACTCTTCCATGATACAGGTATCCATTGCGATCAAAAACAACTTCTTTAATACCTTTTTGCAAGCTAATTTCTGCTATCTTTTTTCCAACAAGTTTAGCCTGTTCAGCTTTTTTCCCTTTTGATGCTTCTGCAATTTCCTTTATTGTTGAAGAAACAGCAGCAAGAGTATGTCCTGATAAATCATCTACCAATTGAACATATATTTGTTTATTGCTGCGAAAAACAGACATTCTTGGTTTCAGGCTAGTGCCAGACACTTGCTTCCTGATCCTGTGTTTAATTCTTATTCTTCTTTCAAGCTTTGTTAATGACATATTCTTAATATTTTACTTTGCAGCTGCAGCTGCAGTTTTACCGGCTTTTCTTCTGATCTTTTCACCAACAAACTTAATACCTTTACCTTTGTAAGGTTCTGGTTTTCTGAGTGAACGTATTTTTGCAGCAACTACACCCAGTAATTGTTTATCGGCACTTTTAAGTGTAATAACAGGATTGGATCTTTTTTCAGTCTTAGCTTCTACTTTAACTTCCTTAGGTATCTGAAATAAAATTTCATGTGAATAACCAAGAGCTAATTCAAGATTTTGTCCTTTTGCTTCTGCTCTATAACCTACTCCGACTAATTCCTGTTCAATTGTAAAACCTACTGATACACCTTTAACCATATTGGCAATTAAAGATCTGTATAAACCATGCAATGAACGATGACGTTTTTGATCCGTTGGTCTTGTAACTAAAATCTGATTGTCTTCTATTGTAACTTTGATATCAGGATCAACTTTTTGTTTCAATTCTCCTAGTGGACCTTTAACTGTAACTAAATTTGAAGAATCAACAGTTATTGTCACACCTTTTGGTATATCTATCGGTAATTTTCCAATTCTTGACATTGTATTATTCCTCCGAATTAATAAACATAACATAAAACTTCTCCGCCGATATTTTTCTCTCGTGCTTCTTTATCGGTCATTACTCCTTGAGAAGTTGATAATATAGCTATTCCAAGACCATTTAATATTCTTGGCATATTTTCTTTGCCAGCATAATTTCGTAAGCCCGGACGGCTTACTCTTTGTATTGATTTAATAGCAGATTTCCTGTTTTCAGGATTGATATTTTAAAGCAATTTTAATTATACCCTGCGGGCCCTGGTCCTCAAATTTGTAATTCAGGATATAACCTTTTTCATAAAGAATTTTAGTTATTTCTTTTTTTAAATTTGAAGCAGGTATCTCTACAATTCTATGATTAGCTTTAATAGCGTTTCTTAATCTGGTAAGAAAATCTGCAATAGGATCTGTCATTATTAATATTTCATTTATAATTTTACCAACTAGCTTTTTTAACTCCAGGAATTAAACCTTTAGAAGCCATTTCACGGAATAGTATGCGACTGATTCCAAACTGGCGAATATAACCTTTTGGACGACCAGTAATCATGCAACGATTATGCATCCTGATAGGATTTGAGTTTTTAGGCAAATTTTGTAATGCACTATAATCACCAGCAGCCTTTAACTTGGCTCTTTTTTCGGCATATTTATCTACAAGATTTTTACGCTTAACTTCGCGTGCTTTCATTGATTCCTTAGCCATATATTATTTCTTTTTCATAGTTTTAAACGGAATACCAAATTCTCTTAACAAAGCCATACCTTCTTCATCAGTATTAGCAGAAGTAATGAAACTGATTTCAAGTCCCATTAATTTTGTTATCTTGTCAATATCGATTTCAGGAAAAATTATTTGTTCTGTTAACCCAAGATTGTAATTTCCACGACCATCAAATTTGCTATTAACTCCTTTAAAGTCGCGGATACGAGGCAATGCAACAGATATTAATCTTTCAAGGAATTCGTACATCTTGTCTTGACGAAGTGTAACCTTCACTCCAATGGGCATTTTCCTCCTCAGTTTAAAATTCGAAATATCTTTCTTTGCATAAGTTTGAATTGCTTTTTGTCCACTGATATTACTTAACTCATTAAGCGCAACTTCAATTAGTTTTTTATCAGCAACAGCATCTCCAACACCCTGGTTAAGAATTATCTTTTCCAACTTTGGAACCTGCATTACACTTTTATATTTGAATTCTTTTTTTAATGCAGGAATAATTTCTTCTTTATATTTACGCTTTAGATTAGGTACGTAATTCATTATTTTATTTCCTCCCCTGATTTTTTAGCGTATTTAACTAATTTATTATCTTCATTGAGTCTGCGACCAATACGTGTTTTTTCACCACTTTTAGGATCAATCAGCATTAAATTTGAAACATGAATAGGAGCCTCTTTTTTTAAAATTCCACCTTGCGGACTTTTAGCATTTGGCTTAGTGTGTTTAGATACCAAATTTATGCCTTCTACTATGGCTTTCTTTTTATCACGGATTACTTCAAGTACTCTACCTTGCCGGCCTTTATATTCGCCTGTATTTACTATTACAGTGTCGCCTTTTTTTATATGAAACTTAGTTTGCATTGAACTAATAATTAAAAATTAAAGTACTTCAGGAGCAAGTGAAACAATTTTCATGTAATTGTCACGTAATTCTCTGGCAACAGGTCCAAATATACGTGTCCCACGAATTTCATCCACATTGTTTAACAAAACAACTGCATTATCATCGAATCTTATATAAGAACCATCTGGTCTCCTGATTTCTTTTTTAGTACGAACTACAACTGCTTTACTTACTGTTCCTTTTTTTACTTCGCCTGCAGGTAGCGCGCTTTTTACACTAACTACAATTTTATCTCCCACACTAGCATATCTTCTGCGTGTGCCTCCTAAAACACGAATGCAGAGCACTTCTTTAGCGCCACTGTTATCTGCTACTGCTAATCTGGTTTCCTGCTGTATCATGATTATTTAACTTTCTCGATAATTTCTACTAATCTCCATCTTTTTGATTTAGATAATGGCTTTGTTTCCATAATCTTTACAGTATCTCCTATGCTGCAAGCATTTTGTTCGTCGTGCGCGTATAATTTAGAAGTTTTATTTACGAATTTTCCGTAAATAGGATGTTTCATTTTACGCTTTACAGTAACAATAATGGTTTTTTCCATTTTGTTGCTTACTACAACGCCAATACGTTCTTTTCGTAAGTTTCTTTCCATCGTATATTCTTATTTGCTATTGCTCAGTTAAAACTCTTTTGCGTAATTCGCTCTGCATCCGGGCAATATTTTTACGAGTTAAATTTATCTTCATCGGATTGTCCAGAGGTGATACGGCATGATTCATTCGAAGCTTTACCAACACGGTTTTTTCCGCATCGATTCTTTCTTCAATTTCTTTTGTTGTTAATTCCTTAATAATTTCTCTTTTCATAATTTATCAGATTGTTTCTGAATAATCACGTCGTACCATAAATTTGGTTGTAATAGGTAATTTCTGTGAAGCACGTTGTAATGCTTCTTTAGCAACACTAAAAGGAACACCGTCAATTTCAATAATAATACGTCCAGGTGTAATTGGAGCCACAAAACCTTCAGGAGCACCTTTACCCTTTCCCATACGAACTTCAGCTGGTTTCTTGGTTATAGGTTTATCAGGAAAAATTCGAATCCATACTTGGCCTTCACGTTTCATATGGCGGCTGACAGCCTGACGTGCTGCTTCCAATTGTCTTCCTGTAATCCATGCAGCTTTCTTCAGCTTTAATAGCAAATGAACCAAATGCAATAGTGTTGCCACGTTGCGCATTTCCTTTCATCTTGCCTTTTTGCTGCCTTCTATATTTTGTCTTTTTCGGCTGTAACATTTTTAATAAGTGTTATATTATTTCCGTCTTCTTTTGAAATCACCACCACCTTTTTGTTTTTGGCTCTTTAGTCCAATATTAGGAGTGAGATCACGTTTACCAAAAATTTCTCCATTACAAATCCAAACTTTTACTCCTAAACAACCAACTTTTGTATGAGCTTCAGCGAGAGCATAATCAATATCTGCACGAAAAGTATGTAGTGGAATACGTCCTTCTTTCAGCATTTCTGTACGGGCCATTTCTGCTCCACCCAAGCGTCCTGAAATCATAACTTTTATACCTTCTGCACCCATGCGCATGGTTGACGCAATTGCCATTTTAATAGCTCGACGGTAAGATATTTTACCTTCAACCTGCCGGGCAATATTGTTAGCAACAATACATGCATCCAGTTCAGGTCTTTTAACTTCAAAAATATTGATCTGAACTTCTTTATTGGTTATTTTTTTTAATTCTTCTTTCAATTTATCCACTTCCTGGCCACCCTTACCAATTATGATACCTGGACGAGCAGTATTGACAGTAACAGTAATAAGTTTCAATGTACGTTCAATAATAATTTTAGAAATACTTGCTTTGGCTAAACGGGCATTAAGATATTCTCTTATCTTGGTATCTTCAATAAGTTTGCTGCTATAATTTCTTCCACCATACCAATTAGAATCCCAACCTTTGATGATTCCTAACCTGTTTGAAATCGGATTAACTTTCTGTCCCATCTATATTAATTAGTTTGACTTGTGTTATTAACTGATTCTACTATTAACGTAACATGATTAGATCTTTTTCTAATCCGGTAACCTCTGCCTTGAGGCGCAGGACGAAGTCTTTTTAGTTGTCTGCCAGGATCAACAAATGCCTGTTTAACAACTAATTTTGTATCTTCAAGACGAACGCCTTCATTTTTAGCCTGCCAATTTGCAATAGCCGACATGAGCAATTTTTCAATTCTACGCGAAGCTTCTTGCTGAGAAAACTTTAGTATATCAAGTGCTTTGTTTACTTCAATTCCACGAATAAGGTCAACAACCAATCGCATTTTGCGTGGTGAAGTAGGGCAATTACGAAGAATGGCCATAGTTTTCTTCTGCTTGGCTTCTTTAAATTTATTCGCTGTATTTCTTTTACGTGCGCCCATTTCAGTGTTCTGAATAATAATTTATTGCTATATGTTTTACTAATCTTTTCTATTACCGCTGTGTCCACGGAATGTTCTGGTAGGTGCAAATTCACCTAACTTATGTCCAACCATATTTTCTGTTATATAAACAGGAATGAACTTATTACCATTGTGAACTGCTACTGTATGTCCAACAAAATCTGGTGGAATAACAGAAGCTCTTGCCCATGTTTTTACAACCGATTTTTTATTCGATTTATTCATAGCGGCAATTTTCTTATCCAGCTTATTATTAATATATGGTCCTTTTTTTAGTGAACGGCTCATAAAAGTATTATGTAAAATTTATTTCTTTCTTTTTTCAATTATATATTTGTTAGAATCCTTGTTCTTTTTTCGTGTCTTATATCCCTTAGCTGGTATGCCCTTACGCGAACGAGGATGTCCTCCTGATGCACGGCCTTCACCTCCACCCATTGGATGATCTACCGGGTTCATAGCCACACCTCTGTTCCTTGGACGACGGCCTAACCAACGTAAACGGCCAGCTTTGCCCATTTTTTCATTTGAATGATCAGTGTTGGAAACTGCACCAACTGTTGCACGACATGAAACCAAAACCATACGTGATTCACCTGATGGAAGTTTGATAATAGCAAACTTGCCATCTCGTGAAGTAAGTTGTGCATAAGTTCCTGCACTTCTGGCCAACGTGCCACCCTGGCCCGGACGAAGTTCTACATTATGTACGATAGTTCCTAATGGAATATCACTTAAAGGAAGAGTATTACCAATTTCCGGAGCTATTCCATTTCCACTCTGTATCTTCTGTCCTACTTTTAATCCATCTGGAGCTAAAATATATTTCTTATCTCCGTCAGAATAAACTAATAAAGCAATACGTGCAGTGCGGTTTGGATCGTATTCAATACTTTTAACAACTGCCTGCATACCATCTTTACTTCTTGCAAAGTCAATTATACGATATTTACGTTTATGGCCTCCGCCAATATAACGTATAGTCATTTTTCCAGTATTATTCCTGCCTCCGCTACTCTTGATAGTCTCAATTAAAGATTTCTCCGGGACAGTTTTAGTAATTTCGGAAAAATCACTTAAGATTTTGTCTCGCTGGCCAGGAGTTACCGGTTTATATTTATTCACTGCCATTGTTCAATCCTATATATTGCTGTAAAAATCAATTTTATCATCTTTTGCTACTTTAACTATAGCTTTCTTATATGAACCAGTTCTACCCTGGATGAAACCACCCTTTGTATAACGGTTCTTGCTTTTACCACCTGCTATTGCAGTATTAACTGATACAACAGTTACTCCGTACATGGCTTCAATAGCCTTTTTAATCTGCAATTTGTTAGCCCTCATGTCCACTCTAAAACCATAACAGTTGAGGGTTTCTCCCTGCGAGGTTAATTTTTCAGTAACTATTGGTTTAATTAAAACATCCATGGTATTTTTATTTCAATTGTTGTTATGCATTCTTTTGCAAAGCGTCAATTGTTTTCTCGGAAAACACTATAGTTGATGCGTTCATTATGTCATATGTGTTTAATTCTGAAAGCGTTACAACTTTACTATCCTGTAAATTCCGGGATGACAAATATACATTTTTATTTTGTTCGTGAATCACGAGCAATAATTTTTTATCTTGAATTTTAAGATTATTGCGTAATTCAATAAATTCTTTAGTTTTCGGAGCTTCATAATTAAAATCTTCAACTACAAGTATGCATTTTTCTTTTGCCTTGTAACTAAGTGCAGATACTCTTGCCAATTGCTTAACTTTTTTATTTAATTTAAAGTTATAATCCCTTGGACGTGGACCGAATACACGACCACCTCCAATAAATACTGGAGATTTAATACTACCGGCACGTGCACCACCAGTACCTTTTTGCTTTTTAATTTTGCGCGTACTATATGAAACTTCTGCACGTTCTTTTGACTTATGAGTTCCCTGACGCTTGTTAGCAAGATATTGTTTTACATCAAGATAAATAGCATGATCGCTGGGTTCAATGCCAAATATCTCAGGTTTCAGCGTTACCGATTTTCCGGTTTCTGTACCAGCTATATCATAAATTGAAAGTTTCATTGTAATATTATTTACTTAAATCATTTTATTTTTCAAGAATCAAATACGTGCCAACAGCTCCTGGTACAGCACCTTTGACCATAACAATATTATTTTCAGGAATAATTTTTACTACCTTTAGGTTAAATATTTTTACAGTTTCATTACCTAAATGACCAGCCATACGCTTGCCTTTCCAAACCCTCGAAGGAAAAGATGAAGCTCCCATTGAACCGGGAGCACGAAGTCTGTTATGCTGACCATGAGTTGCACCACCAACTCCACTAAAGTTATGGCGTTTAATTACTCCCTGGAAGCCTTTACCTTTTGTATTGCCCTGTACTTCTAAAAAATCTTCAGTAGTGAACATATCTGCCACTGTTAAAACATCACCAATTTTGGCAGCCTGGAAATTTCTAAATTCGGCAACTTTACGCTTTGGCGCAGTATTGGCCTTTTTGAAATGACCAATCAATGCTTTAGTAGAATGCTTTTCTTTTTTATCGTCAAAAGCCAATTGCACTGCATTGTATCCGTCAATTTCAATTGTTTTTACCTGGGTTACCACGCAAGGACCAGCCTCTATTACTGTTACAGGAACATTCTTTCCTTCTTCAGTATATAGAGAAGTCATTCCTACTTTTTTACCAATCAATCCTAACATTTCTGTACAATTTAATATTGTTATACTTTAATTTCTACTTCAACTCCACTGGGCAATTCAAGCTTCATTAAAGCATCAATGGTTTTGGGAGTAGAACTGTAAATATCGAGCAATCTTTTAAATGAGTTTAATTCGAATTGCTCCCTGGACTTTTTGTTAACAAAGGGCGAGCGCAATACAGTAAAAATTTTCTTATGTGTGGGCAATGGAATTGGACCACTGACAACAGCACCGGTCGATTTCACTGTTTTCACAATCTTTTCGGCTGATTTGTCAACCAGATTGTGGTCGTATGACTTTAATTTAATTCTAATTTTTTGACTCATTATCAATAATTATTTAGATTACTGTTGATTTTCCTTTTACTTTATCAAGAATATCTTTTGCCAAATTTGGTGATACCTGCTGGAAATGTGAAAACTCCATACTTGATGTAGCACGTCCTGAAGTAAGAGTACGCAATACTGTAACATAACCAAACTGTTCAGCAAGTGGTACTTTTGCTTTAACCACTCTACCGCCAGCTTTCATTTCCATACCTTCAATATTACCACGCCGTTTGTTCAAGTCACCTATAACATCGCCAACATATTCTTCAGGAGTAACTACTTCAAGTTTCATTATAGGTTCCAGGAATACTGGATTTGCCTTATTGCATGCTTTTTTAAATGCCATCTTAGCACAAATCTCAAATGATAAAGAATCTGAATCTACAGCATGATATGAACCATCAAGTAATGTAACTTTCAAACTGTCCATTTTATAACCTGCCAATACACCATTTCGCATTGCTTCCTTAAAACCTTTTTCAACAGAAGGGATATATTCTTTAGGCACATTACCACCTTTTACCTTATTTTCAAATTGAAGACCTGTTATATTAGCATCAGCAGGCTCAACACGAACTTCAATGTCAGCAAACTTGCCACGGCCACCACTTTGTTTTTTAAATGTTTCACGAATTTCAACTGCAGAAGTAATAGCTTCCTTATAAGCTACCTGAGGAGCTCCTTGGTTACATTCAACTTTAAATTCGCGTTTCAACCTGTCCACAATAATTTCTAAGTGAAGTTCTCCCATACCGCTAATAATAGTCTGGCCGGAATCTTCATCCGTGTGAACACGAAATGTTGGATCTTCTTCGGAAAGCTTACCAAGTGCAATTCCTAATTTATCAAAATCTCCCTGGGTTTTAGGTTCAATTGCGATACCAATAACCGGTTCCGGGAATTTCATTGATTCAAGTGTAATAGGATGTTTTTCATCACAAAGTGTATCACCGGTACGAATATCTTTAAAACCAACGGCTGCACAAATATCACCAGCTTCTATAATATCACGGGGATTTTGCTTGTTGGCATGCATCTGGAAAAGACGGGCAATACGTTCTTTCTTACGAGTACGGCTATTTAAAACATAAGAACCGGATTTTATAGTACCTGAGTAAACTCTCATATAACACAAGCGACCTACAAAAGGATCAGTTGCAATTTTAAATGCCAATGCTGTAAGAGGTTGTTTTTCATCAGGTTTTCTGGTAACAGGTTTATGAATTACCGGATTTATACCTTCGATATCAGGAACATCTAATGGACTGGGAAGGAAATCTGCTACTGCATCTAAAAGCTGCTGAACTCCTTTATTTTTAAATGCTGCACCACAAAGAATAGGCGTAATTTTCATGCTGATGGTTGCTTTGCGACATGCGTCTCCTAAGCTCATCCGCATTTAAAGAATTTTTATCATTAAAGAATTTTTCCAATAGAACATCGTCTTGTTCACAAATTACTTCCAATAATTTATCTCGCCATTCTTCAACAGTTTCTTTTAAATCATCAGGAACATCAACAATATTGAATTTTTCACCCTTTGGATCATCTGTGTCATAAATATGTGCCTTTCTTTCAAAAAGGTCAACCACACCCATGAATTTTTCTTCAGCACCAATGGGAACCTGAATAGGAACTGCATTTGCTCCTAACTTATCTTTGATTTGTTGAATCAACTCAAAAAAATCGGCACCTGTACGATCCATTTTATTGACGAAGCCTATCCGGGGAACATTATATTTGTTGGCCTGACGCCACACAGTTTCCGACTGAGGTTCAACTCCGGCAACTGCGCAGAAAAGAGCGACAGCACCGTCAAGGACACGCAAAGAACGCTCAACTTCAACAGTAAAGTCAACATGACCTGGAGTATCAATAATATTTATTTTGTATTCCTGATTTTTATATTTCCAGAAACAGGTTGTAGCTGCAGAAGTAATAGTAATTCCTCTCTCCTGCTCTTGAACCATCCAATCCATTGTAGCTGCACCATCATGAACCTCACCAATCTTATAATTCACACCAGTATAATATAGGATGCGCTCGGTAGTAGTAGTTTTACCGGCATCTATGTGGGCCATAATTCCTATATTCCTGGTATATCTTAAATCCCTGCTCATTTAAAAAAATCTCCTGTCTTCTTACTTCTATTTTATTTACAACCAATTTCAAATATTTTAGTTTTAATGGAAACATCCAAAAAATCTAATTTGACTAACAATAAAAAAGTTCTGATAACTTTTTAAAGTGTTTCTCAGAACCTGAAATGAGCGAATGCTTTGTTAGCATCGGCCATTTTGTGCATATCCTCTTTCTTCTTGAAAGCTCCGCCTTCTTCGTTGAAAGCAGCCAAAATTTCTGCAGCTAATTTTTCAGACATTGATTTTCCTGCTCTTTTACCGGCAAAAAGTATCATATGTTTAATACTTAAAGCAACTTTTCGATCAGCCCTTACTTCCTGGGGAACCTGAAAAGTAGCACCACCTACCCGGCGGCTTTTAACTTCAACCTGCGGAGTAATATTTTCGAGCGCTTTTTTCCATATATCAAGAGCCTGCTTCTCGGCATCTTTGTTTTTTTCAGCTACCTGGTCAATAGCATCATAAAATACTCTTAACGCAACACTTTTTTTACCGCGCGTCATCAGGTTGTTTACAAACCTTGTTACCAACAAATCACCATACTTGGGATCGGGCAATAATAATCTTTTTTTTGGCTTTGCTTTTCTCATTTGGTCAGCAAAAATTTTATACCTATATATATATAATGTTATTTAAACTTTTTTAGCTGCTGCAGCTATTGCACTTACTTTTGGACGTTTAGCACCGTAAAGTGACCGACTCTGTTTTCTGCCTTCAACACCAGCTGCATCGAGGGTTCCCCTTATTAAATGATAACGTACACCTGGAAGATCTTTAACACGTCCACCACGAACTAAGAACAATTGAGTGCTCCTGTAAGTTATGTCCTTCACCTGGAATATAAGCCGTTACTTCTATACCGTTTGTAAGCCTTACACGTGCAACCTTGCGCATTGCTGAATTTGGTTTTTTTGGAGTTGTCGTGTAAACTCTTGTACAAACACCACGCCTCTGCGGACAACTTATCAATGCCGGAGCTTTACTTTTAAATTCAAGTTTCTTTCTTCCTTTTCTTACTAATTGCTGTATTGTTGGCATACAATCTATGTATTTACTGTATTTATTAATAAAATGGGTTGCAAAGGTAGATTTTTTTTTGAAAAAACAAACATGACCTTTTAAAATATTTTCTACAAACTCTGACAATGAATTTAAATGAATAGAATTTCAACTTTAATTCGTTAAAAATTGTGAAGTATTAAAAAAATATTATTTTTGCAACGCTCTTGCTGATTTTGAGAAAATTAAGGCCTTCCAGAAGGAATGGGGGTTTTCAATTACTGAACTTAACTAATTAAATAAATATTACAATGAAAAATTATGTAACAAACCAGGTAAAAAATATTACCCTGCTTGGCAATTCGGGCTCGGGTAAAACCACTCTTGCCGAAGCAATGCTTTTCGAGGGTGGCGTTATAGAAAGACGTGGTACAGTAGAACAAAAAAATACAGTGTCTGACTATAATGATATAGAACATGAAAATAAAAATTCAATTTTTTCATCTGTACTGTACACTGAATATCTTGATAAAAAAATAAATATCATAGACAACCCGGGATTAGACGATTTTGTTGGTGGTGCTATTGCATCTATTATGGTTGCTGATTCCGCCGTACTTTTAATTAATGCCCAGAATGGTATTGAGGTTGGAACTGAAATACATGCCCGTCATCTGGAAAACCATAAAAAACCAATGATTATATTGGTTAACCATTTGGACCATGACAAAGCAAATTTTGAAAAGGCCATTGAAATGGCCAAAGAACGTATAGGAAATAATATTACAATTTTACAATATCCAATAAATGAAGGTTCAAGCTTTAACAGTGTTATTGATGTAATGCTGATGAAGATGTTAAAATATCCCGCAGATGGAGGCAAAGCAGAAGTTGCCGACATTCCTGCAAATGAATCAGAAAAGGCTACTGCGTTGCACAATCAATTAATTGAAAAAGCAGCTGAAAGTGATGAAAAATTAATGGAAGTATTTTTTGACAAAGGCACATTGACGAGTGATGAATTACAAAAAGGAATTATGGCAGGTATAATTTCAAGAGGATTATTTCCTGTTTTATGTGCATCGGCTAAAAAGAATATGGGTGTTGGTAATTTACTTGAATTCATTTGTAATGTTGCACCAGGTCCACAGGATGTGCCCGGTTTAAAATCAACTGATGGCAAAGAAATTAAAGTCAACCCATCTTTACCGGCAGCGCTCTTTGTTTTTAAAACAAACATCGAACAGCACATTGGTGAAATAAATTATTTTAAAGTAATAGGCGGTGAAATAGTTGAAAGTATCGACCTGGTTAATAATAATAACCAGACAAAAGAAAGATTGAGCCAATTATTTGTATCGGCCGGTAAAAACCGCACCAAAGTTCCTAAACTTGCAGCCGGTGATATTGGCGCGACAGTAAAGCTTAAGAATACCAAGACACAACATACGCTTACTTTATCTAATCAATCAACTATTTTCGAAAAAATAGCATTTCCAAATCCAAAATTTCGCACTGCAATTAAGGCAAAAAGCGAAGGAGATGAAGAAAAACTTGGCGAAGCACTTAACCGGATGCAACAGGAAGATCCTACTATAATAGTTGAATATTCTAAAGAACTTAAACAAACTATTCTGCATGGACAGGGAGAATACCATCTTAATATATTAAAATGGCATCTTGACAATATTTTTAAAATTCAAACTGAATTCCTTGCTCCAAAAATTCCTTATCGCGAAACAATAACTAAAATAGCTGCTGCCGACTATCGTCATAAAAAGCAATCAGGAGGAGCCGGACAGTTTGGTGAAGTTTACCTGGTAATAGAACCATATATAGAAGGAGCTCCAGACCCAACAATGTATAAAGTTGGAAGTAAGGAAATAAAAATAAATGTTCGTCATAAAGATGAGGTTGACATGCCCTGGGGAGGTAAACTTGTTTACTATAATTGTATTGTAGGCGGTTCTATTGATGCACGTTTCATGCCTTCAATACTTAAAGGAATTATGGAAAAAATGGAAGAAGGACCACTTACGGGTTCTTACGCCCGCGATATACGAGTAGCAGTTTATGACGGTAAAATGCACCCTGTCGATTCTAATGATATTTCATTCAGATTAGCCGGAAGAAATGCATTTAAAGAAGCTTTCAAAAATGCCGGTCCAAAAATTATGGAACCCATATATGACGTTGAAGTTTTTGTACCTTCCGACCGCATGGGAGATGTGATGAGCGATTTACAGGGACGCCGTGCAATTGTTCAGGGAATGAGCAGTGAGAAAGGCTTTGAAAAAATAATTGCCAGGGTACCTCTGGCTGAAATGAATAAGTACTCAACTGCCTTGAGTTCGCTGACTGCAGGCCGTGCAATTTATACTATGAAATTTGCCGAATATGCACAGGTTCCGGGTGAAATCCAGACTGAACTTCTGAAAGCTTATGAAGCTGAAGAAAAAGAAGAATAATTTAATGACTAATTACCAATCAATATCGTTTAGTTAAGGAACGAAACACCCTTCGACAAGCTCAGGGTGACAATAAGATGAGGTCATACTGAGCTTGTCGAAGTATGACCAATGATATAAAACTGCTTAACTAAACGACATTGAATTACCAATGACTAATTACTGATTATAATAAGTCAAATAAAAATTGAGCCCTGCAAAAGTGGAGCTTTTTGATTACATTAAATGCAAAAAGATCAAAGTCAACTGCGATAGAATCACTAAATTTTCCATAGCGTTGTGTCCCATTTAAAAAATAAATTTCATCGAAACTTCTTAAGATTTTTTTATCTTTGAAAAAAAGAAAAATGCAAGCATATAGATTTGAAACACGGATATCCAAAAAAGGAGTAATACAATTACCTTTTAATCAGCAATTAGTTGATAGAGAGGTTGAAATTATTATATTGCCCAAACAGGATTTAAAAGCAAATAAAAATGCTTCTGTTGATTTTGTAAATAAATGGGCCGGATTTCTTTCAAATGTAAATATAGAGGATTCAAAGTTTCAATATTTGAAAGAAAAATACAAATAATGAGAGTTCTATTTGATACAAATATAATTCTTGATATTGCTCTTGGTCGGGAACC
Source organism: uncultured Bacteroidota bacterium (assembly GCA_963851385.1). Taxonomy (GTDB): domain Bacteria; phylum Bacteroidota; class Bacteroidia; order Bacteroidales; family DTGW01; genus CAWEFA01. The sequence goes on from CAWKPE010000010.1 coordinate 219,908, forward strand.
GTATTTTACTGATTCTGCCAATGCTTTTAAGAAAATTGACAATAAATCAATATTTGGGTTCATCACTGCAACTACAATTACAGACATCTATTATATTGCTAAAAGAGAAAAAGGCCATCAAGTTATAATTGATTTTATTGGTAACTTGATTGAAATAATTGATGTAATAGGGATTGATAGGCAAGTAATAATTGAATCACTATTTTCTCAGCTTTTTGATTTTGAAGATGCTATACAATCGGTTTCATCTCGTTTAAATGGTATTGATTATATCATAACGCGAAACCAAAAGGATTTTGCTAAATCTGAAGTAAAAGCTTTAACTCCAAAAGAATTCTTGAACTTATTAAAGAAAATAAAATAATAAAAACAGACCTCTGGCAGAAATGAATAAGTGCTCAACTGCCTTGAGTTCGCTGACTGCAGGACGTGCAATTTATACTATGAAATTTGCTGAATACGCTCAGGTTCCCGGTGAAATCCAGACTGAACTTCTGAAAGCTTATGAAGCAGAAGAAAAAGAAGAATAATTTAATGACTAATTACCAATCAATATCGTTTAGTTAAGGAACGAAACACCCTTCGACAAGCTCAGGGTGACAATAAGATGAGGTCATACTGAGCTTGTCGAAGTATGACCAATGATATAAAACTGCTTAACTAAACGACATTGAATTACCAATGACTGATTACTGATTATAATAAGTCAAATAAAAATTGAGCCCTGCAAAATGAAGTGGGGCTTTTTTATTTTAATCACATACAAACGTAGTGTTCATTTCTACAACATAGCATTTGTTATGTAATAAATATTTAGAATATAAACAGAAATATTAGTTATTTATTTACAAAAATTTTGTTTTGACATAATTATTTATATTTTTGATTGTCAATTACTTTTAACGCTCATGTACAAAGTATTTTATATATCACGAATAGATAGAATAAGTCAAAGCCGAAAAGCTAAATAAATGTAAGAAAATTTAAAACTTAATATTATGAAAACTTCAAAATTATTTTTACTTTTTAATTGTATTGCTGTGTTTTTATAACTAATGTACAAGCGCAAACGAATGTTGCTGCTGCTCCTACCAAGCCGGTATTTTTAATAAATGGTACATGTTCCACTACACTTTCCTATATGAATGATGGTAATACATCTACATTAGCCAGTCTGTATTATCCTGGCGCTATTTCCTTTTATATTGATTTGGGGAATGGAGCTGCGAATTATTTTGATCTTACCTCTACAACAATTTATTGGGCAAGTGGAAATTATTTAACAAGTTATACTATATACACATCACCTGATAATACCAACTGGACAGTTGCATTATCAGTTACTGGTAATTCAAGTCTTACAGATTCACACAGTCTTACTACAGGCAAAACATACGTGAGGTATGTGAAATTTGTGGCAGGTAATTATGCGAATCTCTATAATCTTGGAATTTATGATTTCCAGGTATTTGGTTCTCCCAGTATTGCATTACCGGCTTCGTTCAGTACAATAAATGTTTCTAGTACTGCCACTTTTGGCGCTACTGCCTCATTTACCGGGGGAATTACAGCAGGTGCTTTAAACACGCCAACTATAAATAATTCGGGTAACTTGAATCTGCAAACTGGCGGAACAAATAGAATCACTATTCTCAACCCAAGTGGTCAGGTAGATATTTTAAATGATTCTTTTAGTTTCTGGAGCAACAACTACCGGAAGTTTAACAACTACAGGTGCAATTTCTGCAGGAAGCTTAACAGCAACAGGTACAATTTCGGCAGCAAATTTAACAGTTTCCGGTAGTACATCTTTAAATAATTTATCAATTGCCGGATGTTTTTCTATTCCAGGTACTGTTAGTATTGGCTGTAATAGAATTGAGCCAGGTTATTCTCTTGCAGTAAATGGTGGAATTATTACTACTGGATTAGTAGTACAATATTATAATAATTGGCCTGATTTCATATTTTCAAAGACTTATAAACTAAAATCCCTTGCTGAAACGGAAGAATACATAAAAGCCAATAAACATCTGGAAGGTGTGCCAACTGAAACCGAAGTTAAAGAAAAAGGTATTGATGTTGCTGAAATGAATACCATTTTATTAAAGAAAATTGAGGAAATGACCCTGCTGATGATTGAGCAGAATAAACGCATTGAAGCTTTGGAAAAAAAAGGAAAATGATTATTATTTAAGCATTTATACTATTTAATATGAAAACATATTTTTGCTTTATTTCTTTGATTTTTATGATTGCGATAAAAGCAACTTCACAAGACATGGATATAAATGCCAAAGGGGGAGATTATGCACCAGATACAGCCGGATTTTGCCATGATCAATATAATTATCCTGATTATGGTGGCTTGGATTTTAAAATTCAACCCTGTAGGAGAGAAATCATTGGTACCTTAAAACAGAATAGTAGCAAAAAACATAAACTGGATATTACTAAATTCACTGATCCTACATTAATTCCTTATCATAATCTTACCCTTGAAAACAAATGGCAATTAAAGCAATTGGTATCTATAACAAAAGATCAAAAATACTTTAATTTGCTAACAAAATTAGCTCTTGATTCTGCAGAACGACTTCCTGATCGTTTAGAATATATTAAACTCTTAGAAATATATTCACCAAGATGTATAGAAGTATTGAATCAACTACTAAATGATAGTATAGAAGAATTGGCTGCCAATGCTGCATGTGCGTTAGTTGAATTGGGAAAATATGATAAAGCATTCCTCTTCTTTAAGGTTTATCATAGCGCTGAACCTGCTTTTGAGGTATACTTGTCACTTGCAAAAATGAATACGCCCGAAGCTACTAAAGAATTAATCAGGCTGGCAAAAGAAGACAGGCAGCCAGGCCTCGTGCTCTCTGCCGTATCATCTTTGTCATTACATAATGGACTTTGCAATGTAGCATTTGAAGTTTTTTCTGAATTTGCCAAAAGCAAATTTGAGCATATAAGGGAAAAGACAGTTTCTTGCCTGGCTTATTATACTGGAACGCCCGAAGCCTTCAATATTATCAGACAAATGAAAAATGACCCAAGCGAAGTGGTAAGAAACGAAGTTAACCATGTTTTAAGTATTTACAATAAAAACTAAAATTTATGAAAATAAAATCAATATTGCTCTATTTATATTTTTTTTCCTGCGCTATAAATATACATGCCCAGGACCCGACTGATCAATCTGGGGATACAGATCCTGATATGATTATAGGCAGTTCAGTGGTTGATTTAAACGATCCAATTTATAACAACTTATATTCGACCTCTTGCAGTTCAAAAAAGAAAGCTGCGAAAGATGCATCCAGGACCTTTTCTATTGAATATAATCAAGGTAGCAATGCGTGTAACATACCTGTCGCATGTGATTGGGGACTACAAAGCGATAATACTTGGACTACAATTTGTAATACTTCAAGTATATTTAGAGATGAAGGTTGTTTGATTACTTGCCAGGCGATGATTCTTGCTAATTCTGGTTTCACAGACGTAACTCCCTTAACTTGGGCTAATACATTATGTTCATATAATCCTTCAGGAATTAGTGAGAGCGGAGCTATGACTATATGTGGTAATTGTACAGATTATTTAGATGTATATTCTGGAAGTAAAGTTTTTCAAAGTTATGTTTTCACATGGAATAGTTCAAGCGATAATAATCATTTGGTAGGCCTTATGAAAAATCAGATTGATAATGGGGGTTGGGTAATTGCAAGAATTAATGATATTCTTAATGCTAAGACTGGAGGAGGATGTAATATAATATCTGCTTCACATCATTTTGTTTTAATTTATGGGTATAATGGTGACAATCCTGACTGGAGCGATTTTTTAGTATCGGACCCATCGTCCCATTGCGAAGATGTTTGTCACGATAATGATACTTGGACATTAGGAGATTATAGCGATGACATTCCGCTAAATAGTGGCACTTACGTTGTTTTTTATAATGTTCAGCAACAAGGAACCGCTACACATTTAAAAATAAATACACCAAAAACAAGTACCGTCGGAAATATATTAAAATTAATGTTTGCATTATTATCTACAACTGAAAAAAGTGCAACTGCAACTAATGACAGTTATTGCAATGTAATTTGGAAAATTACAAATTCTGCTGGGTTTACATACAGTATAAATTCTGATGTTCCTTCATTTACGTTTGACCAACCAGGAATATATACTATTTCGGCAGTAGCCGAAAATGCAGATGGCATTTATACAGATGTGGAAGAAATTGATGTACAAGGAGATCCCACGTCAACTTCGAATAGCTCTGCAAATACAGACTGGACAGCTAATGGTAACGATACGTATTTTTGTGCAACATGTCAGCCGGCTCCATGTCCTTCCGCTGCACCTGGTATACCTAACGGCCTTACCAGTTCAAAAGTTTCAACTTCCGGGTTCACGGTATCATGGGGAACTGTTGCTTGTACAACAAATTATTTGGTTTATATTGATGTTAATGGCACTCAAATTTCAGGCAGTCCATTTACAGTTACAACAAATAGCTTAACCGAAAGTAAATTAACTGAAGGTGTTTATTATAATGTGAAGGTAAGTGCACAGAACAGTTATGGAGTATCCGCAACAAGTCAAGTATTACAAATTCAAACTGTAAATCCTCCTCCGCCTTCACAATCTTGCTACCAATTTAATGACTTTAGTTACGTTGGTAATAACTGGTATGCAACTGCCATGAATACTACTTTCGAAATTCAGGACAATACTGTTGCCTCAGGCTGGAATCCGCATGTTTGGATATGTTGGGATGTAAAACGTGGTTGTGGAACACTAGACTATGATGTTGGTGATTATTGGGCTTGGACCGAAGAAAAGGTTCAATATATGGGGGGGGACGGGCCCGTTATGATAGATTTTAAACCAATGTATCCTGGGCATTTAATAGATCACGTTTACTATACAGAAGGGCAATATATAATCAAGTATTATGAAAGAGAAGCTCATTGTGATGAGGATGTCAGCGACGAATTAGCAAATGATAATATTGCATGGGGCGGTGCCAACATTGTTGATTGCAGCAAAACAAAGTATCCTGCTGACCTCCTCGCTAAAGTTAATAATTACGATTGGGGCTGGGGTCATGGATATTTTGGGGGTTCGTTCATATTGAATGACCTTTCTCCAATTAAAGATAAAAATGGAAGTTCCTGTAGCAACAACATGAAGCTTATTTTATCGGCATGCAATTCAATTGAGTTGGATCCGGGGATTTCTCTTGCACCTACGGTTGCTGGTAATTATATTCAACTGGAAGTAGGTGTAATAGAAGGTTCGCAAGGCAGTACCAAAAAATCGGCAGAAATTGAGGATATTGCTACCAATATTACTCCTGTTGAAACAGATAATAAAGAAGCAAACATTAGCATTTTCCCTAACCCCAATAAAGGTTCATTTACTGTGTCGTTAACGAACGAGGAGGTTAGTGAAATATCCATAGTAAACATTTTTGGCCAGGTGGTACAATTTAAAACCAATAATAATGTAGGCAGTTCGTTTACTATTTCCCTGCCAGGCGGGTGCAAAGGAATGTACCTTGTAAGGTTAAGAGGCAGTCAAAAAACTTATTTGCAAAAAATAGTAGTTGAATAAACTATATTTATTTAAATTCTAATTTGTTTTTGCACATTACCCTGTCAGGCTTTGAAAACCTGACAGGGTTTGTTTAATCTGAAATGTGTAACTTTTTAATATACTTTATATAGTTTGAAGTAAGAAATAGTATGGTAGAGGTAGGATACTGTTTCATACTGTCAGGACATGTTATAATAAACCGAATAATATTTATTACGTAATCAAAAACCAGACTTCGACTATGCTCAGTCTGACATTAAATGTCATATCGCGTAGTCGAGATATGTTATATCTTATATTCGGTTTAATATAATTGTTGATAAATAAACTTAGTTAAGTTTATTTCTTATTCCTGAACAAATAAAAAAAACCTCCGCCTTTTAATTCCATGGGTCCCTGAGTAGAAGAACTACTTTGATTGGATGAAGACGTACCGGTAGCAAATGGCCCCCAACCTATTGCATCATAAAAATAATAATAAACTCCCGCTGGTGCATCATAATTATATTTGGTTGTTCCATCCCATCCTTTCCAGTCAGATGATGATCCTGATCCAAGGTATTCCCACATCCATTTGCCCCACTGGTTATAAATTGTTAAGTGGAAAATCCTAATAGATTTATAATTCGTATTATGACTAGGTGTAGTATCTTCTTTAAAAGTAAAAAATCCATAATACTTATTTCCAGGTTCAAACGCATTCGGAAACCTAAGAGAAGAAGAATCACCTAGAGGTCCAAGCTGAGATTGATCAACTGTTACTTTTTTAAGTACAGAATCTGTGCAAATATTATATGGACCGGTAGAATAGAGCTTGACAGTATAAATATACGGCCTGTAATAAGTATAAGAAACAGAATCTTTTGGATTGCTACTAAGATAAAAGTCAATTTGTCTGGTATCAAAATAACGATGAAACGAATCAGCTAAGAACCATTGGAAATTATATCCGTTTTTTGACTTGTTTTTAAATTTAACTAATAATGGTGCTTCTCCTATAGCGGAAGTATCATTTATAAAAGCTTTGGTAGAATCTTTTAGTCTGTGAAAAATAGAATCCTGAAAAGTAAAATAATCAAAATCAGCTATTGTTCTTATGGGATCATAAATTACAGTATCGGCAGCATTATTGCCAAACGTATCAGAAAATGAAACAGAAAAAATAGTAGTATCAGTGGGAGGAGCATACTTGTAAATTTGAGGTTCTTTATCCAAAGTACCTGCATCAGGAACTGATGACCATAAAATATTGGTATCATTTCTAAAAACCAGGTTTGCTCTTCCGGGAACAGGATTTGCATAATAAAAATCATTATGGATATAGGTTAATGAAGTATCAGCAGCAGGTTCGCCAGCTTTTATAACTCCAAGCTTTACATAGGCGCACTGGGAATAAAAAGGGCTTACCTTCCCGTCCGAAGTTTTTCTCAAATGAAACCTCAATTTGTTAATAAATATCCAAGCTCTAAACGTGGTATCAATGGAATCTTTAATCATTCGAACCTGGTAACCACCAGAAACAAGGTTACTTCTTGATTCTGAATTGCTGCCCGACATAACTAATGAATCGAACTTTACAAATATTTTTTGAAAATAATCATATTGGCTCCATACAAATGTCCAGCCTAAAGTACTGTCCGGTGAATTTGCAATTAATTCACCTCTCCTGGTATATAAATCTTTTTTAGGTAATCTGTCAGTAGCGTTGAACGCATAAACAGTGTCTTTGCCATCATTCAGCGCAGAATTTACCGTAACCTTATAATCGTAACCAATACCGTACAATTGTGCGTTGGTTTGCTGTTCAATTAGCTGTATAAAACAAAAGCAAAATAAAAATATTTTAATAAAATACTTCATTTGAAAATTCAACTTGTAATTTAACCGGGACTGCAAATATACCTAATTATGCGAATTAAGAATTAAATGAATAAAAAAAACCTAACCGCGAAGCTCGCAAAGTCCCGAATAATCAGGATTAGCAAAGCCCGCAAAGATTTCTCTGCGCACTTTGCGTCTTCTTTGCGTTCTTTGCGGTTTGAATTTTTTTCTTTCTAAAATATTAACATATTCTTATTCTTATTATTGTGTATTGATTCTTTTTTCTTTAAACCCCATACCTCTTAAAAAAGGTAATTTCCTAGATTATGGTACATTCTAAATCCCTTCCAAATTTAAATGTCACATATTCAATTATTTTTTCTCTACCTTTTTCTTAAAAAAAAGTAGCCAAAATTCAAGAAAATCTGAAGCTTCAACCCACAAGGCTCCCGCACCCTCGCCAGATTTTCAGGCCCACGCACACCGGCCTTTGTCCGGTTTTGGGGAAGTGCTCAAAATAAACATTAGTCGCCATTGAATATGAACTAAAATAAATTAATAGCTAGCCAATGTGTAATGGCTTTTTCACGGATGGTGCGGAAAGCAGGTTTTGATGCATAAGTTCTAATCATTAAAAAAACAATGAATTTATTTATGTGCCACTTCTCTCAATTTACATGCAAAACCGAAACCTGATTTCTTCATTCGTGGTGACTTTTTTTGTTACTTTTTTTTATGGCAGAAAAAAAAGTAAATTCCAGTATGATAAGAACGTCATTATTTTGTGCCAATATCTAGGAAATTATTCTTAAAAAGGGTCTGGGGTTAATTATGTAAAATAATTTAAACATTAACCGAAAAATTATTTTATAGAACCAATAGCTAATAGCCAACAGCCCTTTTGTTAATAAAATTTTTAATGATTTTAACGTTGCATTCAAAAAGAAAACTTAGTAGTAAGTACCTTTAGAAATTATTTATAAAGAAAAAACAAGTGATCAATTTTCTCAAAGATTTGAATGAGCCGCAGTACGAAGCAGTGGTTTATAATGATGGTCCTTCTTTAGTTATAGCAGGTGCAGGTTCAGGTAAAACAAGAGTTTTAACTTATAAAGTCGCTTATTTGCTTTCGCAGGGCGTAAATGCGCGATCTATTCTGGCACTTACATTTACCAATAAAGCAGCCAGGGAAATGAAAGAGCGTATTTCCAAACTTGTGGGACCCGATTTGGCCCGCAACTTATGGATGGGTACATTTCATTCAATCTTTTCAAAAATCCTCAGATTCGAATCAGCCACTATGGGATATAGTTCAAATTACTCCATTTACGATACTTCGGATTCGAAAAGTGTTATTAAAGCAGTAATAAAAGAACTTAATCTCGACGACCAAATTTATAAGGTTAATGAAGTTATGAGCCGTATTTCAATGGCAAAAAACAATCTCGTTACACCACAGGGTTATATTGCCAACAACCAGATCATGGAGCAGGACAGGGCTTCTCGCAAACCCCGAATTGCTGACATTTACCGGCTTTATTGCCTGCGTTGCAAGAAAGCCGACGCTATGGATTTTGACGATCTGTTGCTTAATACTAATATTCTGTTTCGAGACGTTGCTGATATTTTGGATAAGTACAGGAGGATTTTCAGTTACATTCTTGTTGACGAATACCAGGACACAAATTTTTCCCAATACCTGATTGTAAATAAACTCGCATCTGTTCATAAAAAAATATGCGTAGTTGGCGACGATGCACAAAGTATTTATTCATTTCGCGGGGCCAAGATTGAAAACATCCTGAATTTCAAAAATGATTATCCCGATTACAAACTTTTCAAACTTGAACAAAATTACCGATCGACACAAAATATAGTTAATGCGGCAAACAGCATTATTGCTAAAAATAAAGGACAGATTCATAAGAAAGTCTGGTCGGCCAAAGAGCATGGTGAACCAGTAAAAGTGTTCGAAGCTGAAACCGACCAGGAAGAAGGATTTATTATCGCCAATAACATTTTAGACACGAGATTGACCAAGCAACTTAATTTCAACCAGTTTGCAATATTGTATCGCACAAATGCCCAAAGCCGTATTTTCGAAGAATCACTGCGAAAAAGAAATATACCTTATAAAGTTTATGGAAGCTTATCGTTTTACCAGCGAAAAGAAATAAAAGATCTGTTGGCTTATTTTCGCCTTACTGTAAATAAAAACGATGAAGAGGCTCTAAAACGGATTATTAATTATCCTGCCCGTGGAATAGGTTCCGTGTACAATTGACAAAATAGAAGAATATTCAAATACATCTGAAAAGAGCATGTGGACGGCAATTAACGAACCTGATATACATAATTTGGGACTCAATAAAGGTACTATTCAGAAAATCGAAAATTTCAGAGATTTGATTAATGGGTTTTCTGTAAAGTTATATGACAGAAGAAGCGTACAATCTTGCCATGCATATTGCCAAGTCAAGCGGCATTATGTCTGACCTTAAAAGTGAAAGCACTTTTGAAAGTATGAGCAGAATGGAGAATATTGAAGAACTATTGAACAGCATCAAAGAATTTTCGGACAGTTTACAAAATGAAATTACTACTATTATTACTCTTGATAAATATCTCGAAAATGTTTCCCTGCTAACCGATGCTGACACAGATAAAAATGAAGATCGTGATAAAGTCAGCCTGATGACAATTCATTCTGCAAAAGGATTAGAATTTGATTATGTATTCATTGCAGGAGTTGAAGAAGATTTGTTTCCTTCGAAAATGGCACTTGTATCACCACAGGAACTTGAAGAAGAAAGAAGACTGTTTTACGTTGCAGTGACACGAGCAGGTCAATTAGCAACTATTTCGTACGCTTCACATCGATATAAATGGGGCGTGCCTACTGTTTGCACTCCAAGCCGCTTTATAAAAGATATTGATGAAAAATATGTTGAATTGCCGCTATCAATTGAAAATGATAATTCATCAGACTTTGATTTTAACAACCTTTTTGATAAGCCTGAAGAATTAAAAACCAGACAGCGTAATATTTCAAAGTCCAAGATAGCAGAATCGGTTAAAACAGTTACACCTCTAAATCTAAATAAAAAGCTGGTAGATATGAAAACTGCATCCAGGAAACAATCTCAGCTTAGTGAAACTTTCGATGCTGATGACCCTTCTAAAATAAAAACAGGTATGACAGTAAATCATCAGCAATTTGGCAATGGGAAAATCATCAGCATTGAAGGAAAAGAACCAAATACCAAAGCTGTAGTATTTTTTGAGAGTGCAGGAGAAAAGAAGCTTTTGCTAAAATTTGCCAGATTGAAAATTGTTGAATAAGGAATAATCCCATTTTAATAAGCTAAAAAAATAGTTTTTTATACTGATTCTAAATATTTTCTTACTTTTGCCATTGATATTTGTTATCTTTAATATATGAATTGCAGAAAGCAAAAAATCATATCTTGGAATTTAACAAAAAATAATTTGACACATTACTATTAAGGCTTTCTCTTAATCATTAACGTTTAATCAAACACTTAATTTAGATAAACAATAAATAATTATGAATTTCGATTATAATACCTCCCGCAAGAAGCTTGCATTGCCTGAATATGGCCGGCATATTCATAAATTGGTAGATTACATTGTTAACATTAAAGATCGTGAGGAACGAAATCGTGCCACAAAACAATTAATTAATGTCATGGGCAACCTTAATCCTCATTTACGCGACGTTTCTGACTTTAAACATAAACTTTGGGATCACCTGGCAATCATTTCTGATTTTAAACTTGATATTGATTCACCATACCCCGTACCAACGCGAGCTATTCTTACAGAAAAACCCCGCAGAGTACCATATAACCAGGGACCTATTACTTACAAACATTATGGAAAAGTGCTGGAACGGATGGTCAAGAGAGCAACGGAAATGCCTGAAAATGATGAGAAAAAAGTATTGACTGAAGCACTTGCCAATTTAATGAAAAAACAATATCTTACCTGGAACCGAGAAGCTGTAAATGATTCAAACATCTTAAAAGATTTGTCAGAATTATCTAAAGGTTTGATTAATATTAGTGCACAGGATATGAAGCTTTCCGAAACCCGTGATATCCTGTTAAAGACAAAAAAGAACAAAAAGATCATAACAAAGAAAAATAAATCACAACAGAATTAAGTATCCCGCATGGCAACCTTTGAGGTTTACGGAGGCAGGCGCCTGAAAGGTGATCTATATCCACAGGGTGCTAAAAATGAGGCATTACAAGTAATATGTGCTTGCTCTTCTTACTTCAGAAAAAGTTACAATTCACAATATTCCTGATATCAGCGATGTTGAAATTCTAATTGATTTGTTGAAATCGCTTGGTGTTGAAGTTGAAAAAACCGGGCAACAAAGTTATTCTTTTAAAGCTGCAAATGTAGATATCCATTACCTTAAATCTGAAGATTATAATATAAAAGCCATTAAACTTAGAGGATCAATTATGATTATCGGGCCGTTACTTGCACGCTTTGGTAAAGGATACATTCCAAAGCCCGGAGGTGATATGATTGGTCGTCGCAGGCTCGATACTCACTTTATTGGCTTTGAAAAACTGGGTGCTAGTTTCAACTTTGACACCAAAGAAAATATTTATTATGTTGAAGCTGGTAATTTAAAAGGCGCCTACATGCTGCTTGACGAAGCTTCGGTGACAGGTACAGCTAATTTGATTATGGCTGCAGTGATGGCTAAAGGAATTACAACTCTTTATAACGCCGCATGTGAACCTTATATTCAACAACTATGCAAAATGCTTGTATGCATGGGTGCGCAAATTGAAGGTATCGGATCAAACCTGCTGACAATTACAGGTGTAAAACAATTAAAAGGCTGTGAACATACTATTTTGCCTGATATGATCGAAGTGGGAAGTTTTATCGGGCTTGCTGCAATGACCCGCTCTGAAATTACAATTAAAAATGTATCTTTTGATAATTTAGGTATTATACCAGATTCTTTTAAACGCTTAGGTATTGCCCTGGAACGGAAAGGTGAAGACATATTTATTCCTTCACAGGATGAATATGAGATTGAAACTTTTATTGACGGATCTATTCTCACAATATCTGATGCTCCCTGGCCAGGTTTAACTCCAGATCTGCTTAGCATATTCCTTGTTATTTCAGCACAGGCAAAGGGCAGTGTACTCATTCACCAGAAAATGTTCGAAAGTCGTCTTTTCTTTGTTGACAAGCTTATTGATATGGGTGCACAAATTATTCTTTGCGATCCTCACCGGGCTACTGTTATAGGTTTAAATAATCGCTTGCAATTGCGACCCACTGTCATGAGTACTCCAGATATAAGGGCCGGTGTGGCATTGCTTATTGCTGCCATGTCGGCTGATGGTAAGAGCATTATTCATAATATTGAACAAATCGACCGGGGATATTTCCGGATTGATGAAAGATTGAATGCTGTAGGTGCTGATATCAGGAGAATATAAGATAAAAGTTTTAAGTTTTCAGTTTTAAGTTTTCAGTTTTAAGTTTTCAGTTTTAAGTTTTCAGTTTTAAGTTTTCAGTTTTAAATCACAAATCCCAATAAAGAATCAAGAATTAACTTTGAACTTTAAAATATTTCATCATGCCAAAAATTTTTCACATCAAGGAAATAAATTTTGAATTGCGTGAATCGCGTGTTCCTGAATTTAGCTGGCATACAAGTCCAAGACTAGCCAATTTAGTAAATTCAAAACACCTGCAATTTGATATCCGTTCGTTAGATACAGGTAAGTTTTCATTTCCCTATCATTCCCACAGGGCTTCTGAAGAATTGTTTTATATAATTTCAGGTGAAGCAACATTACGAACACCGGAAGGATTTCAAAAGGTAATGACAGGTGATATAGTTTTTTTTGAAGAAGGTCCGACCAGCGCCCATCAACTTTATAATCATACTGAATCGCCTTGCATTTATTTGGACATCCGGTCTTTTACTGGAATTGATGTTACAGATTATCCTGATTCCGGAAAAATCAATGTATCTCCTTTTATGGAGATTTTTGAAAACACCTCTAAAACCGATTACTACAAAGGCGAAGAAGATGTCTCAAAAAAGTGGCCGGATGATATTATTATTAAACCTTCTGAAAGTTAGGCTTTAAGAAGCTTAAAAGCATGTGACCATTCATTTCTCAGCAAACCTGGGATGCACCAGAGAATGCAGAGCGGTTCAATTGCTCTTGCACTTTCGACACCTCCCATATCAGCCGTTTCAAAGTCAAATTTATCCAATATTTCAGAAACTGTTTTCTTTGCATTTTCATGATTGCCGCAAATAAACATTGTTGGTTTGACACCCTTGAAATCAGGATTTACCATAAATGCATTGCCAATACTGCTAAAAGCTTTTACAAAATGAGCTTCAGGATGTAAAGCCTGCAATTGTTCCATTAGTGAATAATCCAAAGTTGTGAAAAACTTAATTACGCCATTTTCCGGTGGCATATCAGATATTGGATTTGTAGTGTCAATTACTGTCTTGCCTTTAATATATTTTGCTACGTCTGTATCCAGAATTTCTTTAGCTATCGTTGCTTTTACTGCCAAAACAACAATTTCACCAAAAGCTGCTGCATCACCAAATGAGCCTACATGTCCATTCTTCCCAACCTTTTTCTTCCAATCCTCAAGTTTTGAAATTGTGCGGGTACCAATCATTACTTCATATCCATGCTTAATAAAGCCACTGGCAAGTGTTTGTCCAACTACTCCTGAACCGATTACTCCGACCTTTTTCATAAATTGATTGTTTGTTTTTATGTTCAATCTTTATAGAATTTGTATTACTTGATTAAAACCTACTATGTTGTTTTGTTTTGACTTTTAAACATATTAGCAAATATATTGTTTAAGTAGTTGACAACTTATTAAATAATTATAAGAATCATTAACATAACAACAGAATTTAAATCTAATTGAACAAATTAAGCAATTAATGTGAGTTCGACGAAATAAAAAATGTACTTATCAAGTAATCAGAATTATGTTCATTTCTTTTTTCGCCAAAAAAGAAACGAACCAAAGAACTTAGCGGAGCGATCTCACGAACGAAGTGAGTAAAAAGGCTTGGTTGCAAAAACTCGCTCCTTCGCCATTTGGCGTATTCGCTCAAACAGCTTGCAACCGAAAAGGAATTTATTTTTAATCCCGCCGAAGGCGGGAAAGAGCGTTGGCCAGAAAATCAGGCGAGGGTGTGTGCGCATTGCGGGTTGAAGCTTCTGATTTTCTTGACTTTTTGGTTACTTTTGTGTCAAGACAAAAGTAACATATTGATAACAATATATTTATATTCATTTCTTATGTCGAACTTACGTTAATTAAGTCCAGAAGTCTAAAAAATATTTTAATATGGAATACAAACAGCTTGGAAAAACTGGTGTTCTGCTTTCTGAACTTTGCCTTGGCGCCATGACATTTGGCGGTAAAGGCTTTTGGGAAGCTATAGGCAAATTGCAGCAGAAAGAAGTCAATAAATTAGTAAAAACCTCATTAGATAGTGGTATAAATTTCATAGATACTGCAAATGCATATTCCGAGGGTTTATCAGAAATTATTTTGGGAAAAGCATTGAAAGAACTGGGCATTAATCGTCAGCAAATTTTTATAGCTACCAAATTACGTATCAGGATGGGAACTGGAGCTAACCAGGTTGGTCTTTCAAGATTGCATATAGTAGATTCGGTCAATGACAGCTTGGAAAGGTTGGGACTATCGCATATCGATCTTTTATATATCCATGGTGTAGATCCATTGACATCGCTTGAAGAAACAATGCGAGGCCTGGAAGATGTGGTTCGTTCAGGAAAAGTAAGATACCTGGGCATTAGCAATCATCCTGCCTGGATGGTAATTAAAGCTAACGGTATAGCTGACAAAATGGGTTGGACCAAATTTATTGCATTACAAAACTACTATAGCATTGCCGGGCGGGACATAGAAAGAGAAATAGTGCCAATGGCCTTAAGTGAGGGATTATCGCTAATGCCCTGGAGTCCTTTAGCAGGTGGATTTTTGTCAGGCAAGTTTACACGCCATAACGAGAAAGCTGGTGATAGCCGAAGGGACGTTTTTGATTTTCCTCCTGTAAATAAAGAGAAAGCCTACGATATTATCGATCTGATGCTAGAAATTGGCAAACAGCACAATGTGTCTGTTGCACAGGTTGCATTAGCGTGGATGCTAAAAAAGCCTGCAGTTACTAGCATAATTATCGGGGCGAAAAAACATGAACAATTGGTGGATAACATTGCAGCTACTGATCTTCACCTTTCTGATGAAGAAATGAAAAAATTAGATGATATTTCTGCCCTGAAATCAGAATATCCCGGATGGATGATTGAACGACAATTTCAGGGAAGAATGCCTGGTTAAATAATCTCAAATCAAAAATCGTTAATTCTTGTTCTCTAATAGAAAATAAAACTAAGAACAATGATTAGCGAATAATGAATTGTGAAATTAAAAATCATAATTCAATGTCGTTTAGTTAAGCAATTTTATATCATTGGTCATACTTCGACAAGCTCAGTATGACCTCATTTTATTGTCACCCTGAGCTTGTCGAAGGGTGTTTCGTTCCTTAACTAAACGACATTGAATCATAATTATCTGACTATAACAAAAGATTTTGAATAAATTTTATCAATCAAAAATTATATTAAATGAAAAAATTAGTTTTCTTATTAACGTTGGGTCTTTTGCAAGTTGCAGTAAATGCCCAAACCAAATGGACAGTGGACGCTGTTCATTCATCAATTAAATTTACAGTAACCCACCTTGTGATTTCCGAAGTTGAAGGAGATTTTAAAACCTTTACCGGAACAGTTGTAACAAACAATCCTGATTTTGCCGATGCGGCAATTGATTTCTCAGTCGATGTCAACAGTATAAATACAGATAATGAAATGCGTGACAAACATTTAAAATCAGCTGACTTTTTCAATGTTGAAAAATATCCACAGATGACATTTAAAAGCAAATCATTTAAAAAACTGACTGATAACAAATATGAACTTAACGGTGATCTAACAATTCATGGCATTACAAAACCGGTAAAATTCGATGTTACCAATGGTGGAACGGCTAAAGATGGATATGGAAATACTAAAGCAGGTTTCAAAGCAACTACAACAATAGACCGTTTTGATTACGATCTGAAATGGAACACTCTTACCGAAGCAAGTGGTGCAGTAGTAAGTAGAGATGTAAATATCTCGGTTAGGCTAGAACTGGCTAAAGCAAAATAATAAGCATTTGTTAAGAATATTAAGTCATACAAAATCACTCTTTAAATTATGCAGAGTGATTTTTTTCCTTTAATAAACAATATTTTACATTGTGCCATAAATCAAACAATCTGTATATCATCTATATGTAAACAGTACATTTTTTTTATATCTTTATATATTATTTTTCTAAGCAAATAACTTGAAACTATACATTAAAAATATGGTTTGCATCCGTTGCAAAATGGTTGTGAAAGCTGAATTAGAAAAACTCGGGTTGCATTATTCTGTAGTGGAGTTAGGTGAAGCAGAAATTAAAGAAAGTATAACTTCAGAACAACGGAATACGTTAAACATTGATTTAAAAAAATCAGGGCTTGAACTGATGGACGATAAAAAAAGCATGTTAATTGAAAAAATAAAAAATATTATTATAGAATTGGTTCACTATTCCGATGAACAACCTAAAATAAATTTTTCTGATTATATAAGTGAAAAACTAAATCACGATTACACGTATCTTGCTAATCTTTTTTCTGAAGTTGAAGGGACAACCATTGAAAAATTCTTTATTGCTCATAAGATTGAACGTGTAAAAGAATTGCTTGTATACGATGAACTCAATCTTACTGAAATTGCATATAAACTACATTATAGCAGCGTGGCACATTTATCCAATCAATTTAAAAAAGTTACAGGCTTAACTCCCTCCCATTTCAAGCAACTCAGGCATAAAAGACGTATTATGTTAGAAGACTTGTCAGCCGGCAATTAATGTGTGAATCATGTAACTTATTTGCAGAGTTGTGTAACACTTTTTAGCAAAGATGTGCTCACCTTTATACCATCCTTACTTACACATAAAAATGGATAACCAGGAAATTGAAAAATCGAAAGCACTCATAATTGTTGAAATAATAGAATATGTTTCTCATTCCGTTGTGAGCAAAACAATAATTAGAAAATCGACAGGTAATATCAGCGTAACTGCAATTGATTCAGGTGAAGGATTAACTGAAAAAACTTCGCCTTTTGATACCTTTGCTCAAATAATAGACGGAAAAGCCGAGATTGTAATTGATGGAAATTCAATTCAGCTTGAAACTGGCCAATCAATAATAATACCAGCTCACACACCAAACATTATCAAAGCAAATGAGCGTTTTAAAATGATTTCAACAATCATAAAAAGCGGGTACGAATAACCAATTGAATCAAGAACTAGAAGCCAAGATTCAAGCGCTGAGTAATGCCTTATTTACATCAAATTTTAATTCTAATAAATCACTTGCTCAAATAAACAAGAATCGAAAAAGAATTCACTCTCTTGGTTTTTGATTCTTGATGCTTTAATATTTACCTATTCAGAAAATTAAAACATGATACAAGTTAAAAAAGAAGGCATCATATTAAAAAAGACAGATTTTAAATTTGAAAATGAAGGCGTGCTAAATCCAGCTGCAATACGCCTGGGTGACAGTGTCCACCTTTTTTACCGTGCAGTGCAAAAAGGAAATTATTCAAGTATTGGATATTGCAGGCTGGATGGACCGTTAACAGTTGCTGAAAGATGGGATAAACCTATTATGGTTCCTGAATTCGATTATGAATCACATGGGGTTGAAGATGCCCGCATTGTAAAAATTGATAACTTGTATTATATGACTTACACTGCTTACGACGGGATAAATGCACAGGGAGCATTGGCTACTTCAAAAGATTTAAAGCATTTTAAAAAGCATGGAATCTTAGTACCACAGATTACATATGACGAATTTGCATTTCTGGCTAAATCGGCCGTTAAAATAAATGAGAAGTATTATCTTCATCACACTTTATATTTCAAAGAGGAAAATCTTGATAAAAAATCATTATTATGGGATAAAAACTTGATTTTTTTTCCAAGAAGAATCAACAATAAATTAGCTTTTCTGCACCGAATCAGGCCTGGCATTCAAATTGCATTCGTCAATAATATAAAAGAACTCACCAAAGAATATTGGAAAAACTATTGTCTGAACCTCCATGAACACATAGTAATGGATCCTCTATACGAACACGAATCGAAATATATTGGCAGTGGGTGCCCTCCAATTGAGACAAAACACGGATGGTTATTAATTTATCACGGAGCGGAAGAAACCAACAAAGGCGTTGTTTATTCTGCCTGCGCAGCTCTGCTGGATTTGAATGATCCATCAAAAGAAATAACCCGGCTGCCTCATACTTTGTTTTCACCAGAATATGAGTGGGAGCAATTTGGAGAAGTTGATAATGTAGTTTTTCCTACCGGCACTTCATTATTTGGCAATACCTTATTCATATACTATGGTGCTGCTGATGAACATATTGCCTGTGCTTCTGTGAGTTTATCAGCATTATTGAAGAAACTATTATCTAACACTAGGAAAAATGAAAAATAAAATCATTACATCGACTGCCAAAAATGTAATAATACCTAAAATAGATTCATTATTATCCGTAAATTTGTTTTCCCAGGAAATTTTTTCAGAAAGCAGTAAACATATCACGGTTAATAAAAATGAAATGAAACTACCGGAGGTTTTATTCATAACTACCTATCCACCCAGGGTATGCGGCATTGCAACCTATTCGCAGGATTTATTAAAGGCACTGAATAATAAATTCAATACATCTTTCTCTATTAAAGTATGTGCAATGGAATCAGGATATACAAAATATAATTATCCGGATGAAGTAACTTATGTTCTTGATACTTCTCATTTTTCGGAATATACGAAATTAGCAAATAATATTAATCGAAACATTCAAATTAAAATAGTACTTATTCAACATGAGTTTGGATTTTTTAAGTCCGCAAGTGAAAAGATATTCCTTCAATTTTTAAATGAAATTGTAAAACCGGTTATCATCGTTTTTCACACTGTATTGCCCCATCCAAACGAGGAATTAAAGATCAAAGTAAAAAGTATCGTAGTGGCGTGCGAATCTGTTGTTGTAATGACACACAACTCTGCGCAGGTACTAATAAATGATTATGATGTACCATGGCAAAAAATTAATATCATTGCACATGGCACCCACCTTGTGCCGCATTTAAGTAAAATTTTCCTTAAAGAAAAATATGAACTTACAGGTAGGAAAGTTCTTTCAACTTTCGGACTGCTCAGTTCAGGAAAGGGCATTGAAACTACATTGGAATCATTGCCTGCCATAGTAAAAACAAATCCGGAAGTAGTATTCCTGATAATAGGTAAAACACATCCCGAAGTAATAAAATCGGAAGGTGAAAAATACCGTGACATGCTGAAAGCAAAAGTTGAAGCACTAAATTTATATCACTATGTGAGATTTATTAATAATTATCTGGCATTACCTGATTTACTCGAATATCTGCAGCTTACCGATATTTACCTGTTTACATCTAAAGACCCTAACCAGGCAGTAAGTGGCACATTTTCCTATGCTATAGGTTGTGCATGTCCGATTATTTCCACTCCTATCCCGCATGCGTTAGAAGTGCTTAGCAATGACACCGGAATTATCATCGAATTTCAAAACTCCAAGCAATTGGCAGAAGGTGTTATTCGTCTTCTGAACAATGAGCCATTAAGAAAGTCTCTAAGCTCAAACACATTGCAAAAAATAGCATCAACAGTATGGGAAAATTCTGCTGTAGCGCATGCCATGTTGTTCAAAAAAATAGCCGGTGATAATATTAAATTGCGATATAGTCTTCCCGCGATTAAACTGGATCATATTAATAAAATGACCACCGATATTGGTATGATCCAGTTTTCAAAAATTAACCAGCCGGATATTGATTCAGGATTCACCCTGGATGACAATGCCCGGGCATTGATAGCCATGTGCATGCATTTTGAATTGACCGAAGATGAAAATGATCTGGCATATTTACAAACATATCTGAATTTTATTGAGCATTGCCTGCAACCCGAAGGAAACTTTTTTAATTATGTAGATCAATATAACGGGTTCACGCAACAGAATAATACTTCCAACTTAGACGATTCTAACGGCAGGGCTATTTGGGCGCTGGGCTATATCATTTCGAAGAAGGTTTTATTGCCTGCACAATTTTCAGTAGCCGCTGAAAAAATCCTGCAAAAAGCGTTGCTTCAGGTGGAATTAATACATTCAACCAGGGCTATGGCTTTTGCTATAAAAGGTTTGTATTATTATCTTAATGAAATAAACTCAACTGAAAATATCTTGCTATTAGAAACGCTTGCAAACAGGTTAGTTGAGATGTACAAGCATGAGTCGACTGATTCTTGGAAATGGTTTGAGGGTTATCTCACTTATGCAAACAGTATATTACCCGAAGCCATGTTATTTGCATGGTTGCTTACCGGGAATTCTCTTTATAAATATATAGCCAGAGAATCTTTTGATTTCCTTTTGTCGCATATCTTTAACGAAAATGGAATAGAAGTAATCTCCAATAAAAACTGGTTGAATAAAGGACAAGAAGCAGGACATTTTGGTGAACAACCTATTGATGTTGCATATACAATTATGACATTAAGCAGGTTTTATAATGAATTAAAAGACGAAAACTATTTGTATAAAATAGAAATTGCATTCAATTGGTTTTTAGGAAACAACCGCTTACACCAGATTATATATAACCCCTGTACCGGCGGATGTTACGACGGGCTGGAGGAAACTCATGTGAACTTGAACCAGGGAGCAGAATCTACTTTGAGTTACCTGATGGCAAGATTAACCGTCGAAAAGTATAAGTTTTTAGATAAACCGATCAAACCTCAATTGCATAAGCATAGCAGGGTACACACAAAACTAAGGAAACGTGTTTATTCAACTGATGATAAAAATTAAATGAACCAGTTCTCATTGAGTCATTCTTTTAAAAATACCGAAAGTTTGAAAGAGTAATTTCTGTTCCATTAATCTCCTGCCCCACCTAAATCCTTGCCTATAGACTATGTCTTCTGACAACCTCATGCTCTTGCATTTTGTATTAATCACCAACCCCTGATAGGACTCATAACCTCAAATCCCGGACATCCAGGAAAGAAAGTATGGAAAGCTTTTTTGAAACTTTTGGTTAATAAAGTTGGCTTGCCTGAAAGTCAATAAAAAATCTATATCCACAATAAATTTATAATTGTTTATAAGTTATGAATTATATATTTAAGGATTTATAAACAGATATATTACATTTATAACCTGAATTTTAATTATAAATTGTGATCCATGCAAGTTACTGTAACAAGAAAAGATGTTAAATTTTATCCCGGATCCGACCAGGATAATTGCCCGCTTTCTTTATACCAATGACGAAAGAAGTGCAAATATAATCCGCGAGGTACTGGCTATGTCAAAAGAAGATGTAAATATTGCAATGAGCCAGGTTTTGAGAGGGTATTCCAAACGTCACAGAAATATTTCAAAGATATTTGAAAACCATTTCAATAAATTGTCTCACCTATTTAATGGGCTTGATATTAACCCGGAAACTTTAGATCAATCCAGAAAAGTGCTTATTGGTTCCTATTTCACAATGGAATATTCTATTGAATCAGCAGCTTTTTTTAATCCATCCATTATAGAACATCCTGATCAAACCGAATTAGGGCCCGGAGAAAAAAGAGTGATTTTAAGTTTCAGGGCAACAGGAGAAGGACATATTTCCTCAATCGTTTTCCGTGCCGGGGTTCTTGACAAGGATAATAACCTGAGTATTGAACCTGTTGGTAAAATGCTGGATGAGGCAGAACGTATTAAAAGACATGTTTATAATAAACAATCCTTTACAAAGAAACTGGATGAGATGCAGAAATATTAATAATATAATTCCTGCTGAACTTGTTTTTGATAAATTAGGTGAAAATTTCACTTATGGGGAATTGAAAAAATGTGTGGACGAAACAAGAAAGACTCTTCACCTTGCGGCAAATAAAGAATTGTTATTTAATCAAATAATGTGGCTGGCTTCTTCTCATTATGAACTTGAATTCTCCATTGATTCGGCAATTTCTGAAAGAGTTATTTTTCCTATCTCCGAAACAGAAAAAAATGGAATTGAAGATGCACGTTTTGTTAAATTCAAAGACGATAAAGGTGAAGTAACTTACTATGCCACTTACACTGCTTATGATGGCATGACTATATTACCTAAGTTAATTGAAACCAAAAATTTTTATACTTTTAAAGTATTACCTCTTCACGGTGAAATTTCGGAAGATAAAGGTATGGCATTATTTCCAAGGAAGATTAAAGGAAAATATGCCATGCTCTGCAGAATAGATGGAGAAAATAATTACATTGCCTTTTCAGATAACATTAATATATGGCGAGATGCCAAACTCATCCAGGAACCCAAATATCATTGGGAATTCGTTCAAGTTGGAAATTGTGGATCGCCCATCGAGACTAAAGAGGGATGGTTGGTTATTACGCATGCTGTCGGACAAATGAGGGAGTATGTTCTGGGCGCTTGTTTATATGATCTTGAGAATCCTGAAAAAGAAATAGGAAGATTAAAGACTCCGTTAATGATGCCAAATGAAGTGGAAAGAGAAGGATACGTACCCAATGTAATTTATTCATGCGGTTCAATTATTCATAATGACGATTTGATTATTCCTTATGCCATGTCAGATTATGCTTCTACCTACGCTACTGTTAATCTAAAAGAACTTCTGAATGAGTTGAAAAACTCCAGGTAACTTCGAGGAACATTAATAGAAATCAATTTCCAAAATTTACATTGAAAATATTTCTTCCATTGCTTTGATCTGCTACAGCTCCTAGCAGTCACTCGTTGGTGATAAGTACATTACTGTTAACATTCTGCATAAAACCAAAACCCCAATCTAGTTGAAAGGTTTAAAAACAATCAGACTTTGATCAATGGAATCCATAAGGATTTATTTTGTATTTTTGATAAAAAAGGATATCCCGATTATCCTCTATATAAAACCTCATGAATACAATTCAATAAATACATGACTTTCTTAGACTATTATAAAATATTAGGGGTTGATAAAACTGCATCAACAAAGGACATCAAAAGTGCCTACCGGAAATTGGCCAGAAAGTATCACCCCGATTTAAATCCAAATGATAAGGATGCTAAAAAGAATTTTCAGCATATCAATGAAGCAAATGAAGTATTAAGTGATCCCGAAAAACGTAAGAAATACGATCAATACGGAAAGGATTGGCAACATGCTGAAGAATTTGAAAAAGCAAGACAATATCAGGAACAACCGCCAAATTCTCGTAGGACAAAATATTCAGAGGCTCAATCTGAAGGGGATTTTTCCGATTTTTTTGAATCCTTGTTTGGTGGTGCAGCAGGTGCCGGCAGAAGCAGACAAGTGAAATTCAGAGGAGAAGATTACAATGCGGAATTACATCTCGACCTCATCGATGCATATACAACTCACAAACAAATGTTAACAGTAAATGGGGAAAAAATAAGAATTACTATCCCTGCCGGAATTGAAAATGGGCAAACTATTAAAATAGCAGGCCATGGTGGCCAGGGAATAAATGGTGGGCCGAATGGTGATTTGTATATTACATTTTCAATAGCCAATCATTCAAAATTTAAACGTTTAGGAAATAATTTATATACTACAGCAGAGTTAGATTTATACACAGCGGTGTTGGGAGGAGAAATCATAATTGATACATTGAACGAAAAAGTGAAAATAAAAGTAAAGCCCGAAACGCAAAACGGTAGTAAAATAAAGATAAAAGGTAAGGGATTTCCTGTTTATAAAAATGAAGGACAATTTGGAGATTTATATGTAACTTATGCTATTAAAATCCCGACAAATTTAACGGATAAGCAAAAAGCATTATTTACTGAATTGTCTAAATTATAATTTTTAAAATGTAAGCAATGCAAACAGAAAATTTAATTTCCATAAATGAATTCTGCATCAACCAAAATATAGAAATTTCATTTATCAATTCTTTACGACAAGCCGGATTGATAGAAATTACTACTATTAAAGAAGTAGAGTTTATTAATGCAGACCAGCTACAACAATTAGAAAAAATTGTTCGCTTATATTACGAGATGGATATTAACCTGGAAGGTATTGAAACCATTACTCATTTATTACAGCGAATAAATTCTCTGCAGGATGAAATTATTGTACTCAGAAACAAGCTTCGTCTTTATGAAACGGATTAATAGTTTGACCGAAATTCAGATATAAAAATAGGATTAATATTCATAAACAAAATATGAAAAAAAATGAAAACAAATAAGATGAAAAAAGTATTGATTGCGCTGGATTATGATCCAACTGCACAAAAAATAGCAGAAACAGGTTTTTCATTAGCTAAAACAATGGGTGCTGAAATTATACTACTGCATGTAATTGCAGATGCTACATATTATTCTTCACTTGAATATAATCCGATAACAGGTTTTCTGGGTTTCAGCGCTACAGACGCATCTCATTTATTAGAACCTGAAGGACTGAAAATAGCAACAAAACATTTTCTTGATAAAGTCAAACACCATCTTGAAGATGATAATATTAAAACTATAGTAAAAGAAGGTGATTTTGCCGATTCTATATTAAAGTCTGCAAAAGATTTAAATGTGGATATTATTGTAATTGGTTCTCACAGCCGGAGATGGTTAACCGAAATACTAATAGGAAGTGTAACTGAAAAAGTTTTACATCACTCTTCCATACCTCTTTTCATAATTCCAGTTAAAGAACACAAATCATAAAAACAATATAATTCTCTTACAAACATAGTAGTAATGGAAAATATCTGGAGCTATTCATTAACTGTTTTTATGGCATTTTTTGCCATTATGAACCCTGTTGCCAATATTCCAATTTTTGTTCAGTTAACAGAAGGCCTCGATGAAAAGAAAAAAAAGGAAATTTCTAAAACAGCCAACATTGTTGCATTTCTAATTGTTTTAGCGTTTATTTTAGTTGGTAAATATATTTTCGAAATATTCGGGTTAACCGTTCCTGCATTCAAAGTATTTGGGGGAATTTTAATCTTTTTTATTGGATTTGAAATGCTTCAATCAAAAAAATCCAGCATACATCTTCAGGAAAAAGCAACTTTTGATGAAGGTGTAACCATATCCCCTTTAGCCATTCCTATTTTGGCCGGCCCAGGAACAATTGTTACAGCTATGAATTTTGTTGTAAAAGCAAATTATTTTTACGTACTCATAACCATATTAATATTTGCCCTAATCGTTTTTTTAACCCATTTGGCTTTTATTTACAGTAGTTTTATTGTAAAGTTAATTGGAAAAAGAA
The DNA here is from genome assembly GCA_963851385.1 of uncultured Bacteroidota bacterium. Taxonomy (GTDB): domain Bacteria; phylum Bacteroidota; class Bacteroidia; order Bacteroidales; family DTGW01; genus CAWEFA01. The sequence continues at coordinate 245,916 of CAWKPE010000010.1, forward strand.
ATTTTGTAATTATAGGTAAAATCATGGGACTGATTTTAGGTGTACTTGGAGCAAATATGGTAATTCAGGGAATCAAATTAGCATTTAATATTTGAGTTGATTAAAAGTTTAACCCAAATCTCCATTATTAGGAGCCTGGATTTAATTTACTCGACATATCTGCAACATATCTAAATGATTTTTAATTTTAAAAAATCATTTAGATATTTACGAAAAGACTAAATAAACAATCCTTTAAAAATACTTCTAATTAAAAACTTTATTAATTATCCCTGGGAGTTGCATTGTAACTTTTAAAGAAATAACATTATATTTAGTGTCTGTACAAGCATTAATTTTGCATTGCAATGAATTAATTATTATTAATAATATTCTTAAAACTCAAAATTGACAATGTTATTAAAACAGTCAAATATTTCAAAGAAGATTATTTTCATTGTTATTGCTTTCAGTATTTTATTGAGATTATTCTTTGTATTTATTGCCCATCCACCTGAAAAATATCTTTACAGTGATATGCAGGGTTATTACGAACGTGCTGTAAAGTTCGCTGTTGGCGAGAAAGAAGATATTTACGATTCTTTTTATCCTCCAGCAACACATATTATTTACTCAGTATTTATCAAAACAAAAGATCCTTTCTTTTGGATAAAATCATTTAACGTATTTATTAGTATTGCAACTTGCTTTTTTATTTACCTAATTGCAAAAGATATCTTTAGCAGGCAGGCAGGATATATCGCTTTCACCATCGCCAGCTTTAATTATTTATTCATTGATTTTGCCGGATACTTAATGTCTGAAACATGCTTTACATTTATGTTGGCGTTTATGTTTTATTGTTTTCTGAAAAGCATAATGGCACGAATGCAAATTAACAGATGGTTATTTTCAATTTTGGCAGGTTTGTCTATTATCGTAGCCGGGGCAATAAAATCTTCAGTTCTTTTATTCATTCCTTTATTCGGTTTATGGTGGGTTTTTAATTTTAAAAAGTACAAGATATTTTTTAACCTTGCATTTTATGTCGCAGGCTTTCTTCCATTTTTTATTTTGCTTGCTTTGCGGTTTCATTCATTAACATGTGAATATGGGGTTATCTCTTCGAATGGTGGTTTTAATTTCTTTCAGGGACGCTCGCATATTAAGGATGCCAGGTTTGTAGACAAGAAACGGGGTGTGGAATATTTGTTTGCTTCGCCGGTAGCTGTTTGCAACCATTACACTTACAATGATTCCTTTCAAACAGGTCCGTATGATTCTAAATTTTTTTACGGGAAGGGAATAGAAGAAGCAAAAAAAAATATTCCTCGTACAATTTATTACTCTTTAGACAATTTATACGACCTTTTTCTTTTACCTGATGTATGGCCATCTTTCGCAATTGAAAAACCTTTTTCAATATTAATTAAAACTGCAAGCATCCTTTTCATTCTCTTTGTTCTTTTACCGTCATTAATCATTCTAATTATATGTTTTAGATTTTTATTGAAAGAATTAAGGGTTTTGATTTTCTTTCCAATTCTCACAATCCTTATAACTTCAGTTGTTTTTTATGGCGACCCGCGTTTCAGGATACCTTATGATGTTTTTTTTATAGTTCTTGCAGGGTATTTTTATACTGAAGCTAATAAAAAATTAAAGAAATGGTATTCCAAAAGACTTATTAATCAAAATCAATTGCATACATACTATAAAAATATATTTTATTTCTTTATGAAGTCTTTCTTGTCTTTTTCTACCTTAGTTAAGCTTTAAATGATTAAGAAAACAGAATAGTAAAAAATGACTGATAAAAAAACTAATACTTTGATAGGTATTTTACCTAAATCGTGTACTTCTGGACTAATATGTTTTACTGGCTTGATAAGCTTTTCAATTTCACTTTGGTTCATTAATAAATACAATATTGATAATTACACGGGAGGTATTTTCGCCGGATTGGCATTTGCTGTTCCTATTATTATTTTAGAAAATTTTGTACTTAAAACATATAGAAGAGTATCGACGGGATTAGACTTTACATTCAAAAATAAAATAAATATTGAAAGAGTTGTTATAAGACTAGTTGGACTTTATTCTACTTTAGCTGTGGTCATTATTTTTTATTGGCTGTTCCCTGAATACAATTCAAATTTATATGGATTATACTGGCGTTTAGCAAAAACCTTGCTTAAAATTATTGTTTTTGGATCAATCCCTTATTTTCTTATACTTGACAAATTTCTAATTGAGTCCAAAGAGAGCTATTGGAAGATAGGGATGATTGTATTAGGTAAATGGAAAGGATTGAACTATGATGGCTTAAAGAACTATTTCTTAGGCTGGTTGGTGAAAGCATTCTTTTTGCCCTTAATGTTTGTTTCGTTATGTGGAAATATAGGTTATTTAAAAGAAAATCAATTTTATATAATATCATCTCACTTTAATTTCTCAGGTTTTTTTGCCAGCATGACTAACTATATATACACTATTGACCTGGTTGTAGTAACAGTCGGCTACACCTTAACGTTAAGAATTTTTGATTCTCATATTCGAACAGTAGAACCAAGTTTTTTAGGTTGGTACGTAGCATTACAATGTTACCAGCCGTTTTGGGGAGCATTAAGTGGAAATTATTTCGCTTATGCCGGAACCTATTCATGGGAAAAGTGGCTATGGGGTTACCACGATATATATATATTATGGGGAATACTAATTTTACTATTGTTATCGATTTATTCATGGGCCTCAGTTTTATTTGGATTAAGATTTTCGAACCTCACAAACAGGGGAATTATAACTAATGGACCATACAGGTACATGAGACATCCTGCATACATTAGTAAAAACCTTTCATGGTGGTTAGTATCCGTGCCATTTATTTCAAATGAAGGACTTTTAATTGGATTAAAACATTGTTTGCTTTTATTGCTTGTAAACTTCATATACTTTATGAGAGCAAAAACTGAAGAAAGACATTTATCAAAAGACGCTGTTTATGTGCAATACGCCCTTGGTATTAATCAGAAAGGTATATTCAAAGCGATTTATAAAATATTGCCTTTTCTTAAGTACAATCCAGATAAGTATATTAAAAACACTAATTAATAATATTCTTTTCCTGATTCTTTAAGTTCTTCAACTCACTTTTGAATTATTAGAAAATCGGATTAAGATCACAATAATTTGACAAAATATTTAAACCTTGTCAATCTCAAAAAATACCGCAAAATAAAGATTTTATAATATGGTTTTCATTCCAATCAAATAAATTTCAATTATTCACAAAATAAATATATCTTTAGTTATTGACTATTGAATTCTAATCTCTAATTTAAGTTCTGGCTATTTAATTAATTACAGTTACAGTTATTTATAGAAATAATCTTTGTTAATCTAACAAATATTGGCTAGACGAATACAGTTTTTAATTTATTATTAACTATTTACTAACTAACAATTAATCTATGAAAACAAAAATTTTGACAATTAGTGCATTTATTGTGCTTATTGCAATTTTAATTGTAATAAGTTGTAGCAAATCTAATGATGAAAATTCAGCATCTAATGACAGACTGAAAGCAGCTGTGAGTTGTTCGGGAATTGCAACATGGAACGCAACAACTATTTATGCCAATGCTGGAATGGAGGTTCAATATAATTGTAACTTGTACAAGAACAATTGGTACACTCAAAATCAGAATCCTGCACAGAATTCAGGAGCTTACCAGGTTTGGACATTAGTTGGAAGTTGCACAGGATGCAGTAGTAGCTCAAGTAGCAGTTCAAGCAGCAGTTCAAGTAGTAGCTCAAGTAGTAGTTCCAGCAGCAGCTCAAGTAGTAGTTCTGGCGGAAGTGTCAGCTGTTCAGGATATCCTGTATGGAATTCACAAGTAGTATATAATACAACTGGTCAATTGGTAGAATATAATTGTAAATTATATAAAAATCAAGGTTTTGCTTACGACCTTAATCCTGAAACTAATAATGGACAGTACTATGCATGGCTCTTAGTTGGAACATGCACAAGCGGTTGTGCAATGGGTGAAGGACCCTTTATTGGTTGCGGTAATTATGATAAATATGTAAATGGTAATTACACAATTTATAATGATGTTTGGGGCAGTGGTGCAGGTCAGCAATGTTTGACAGCATACTCATACAGCAATTGGTTTGTTGTTTCTACGCAGCCTGCCACAAGTGGTGTAAAGTCTTATCCTAATAGTGGTATTGTAAATCTTGGCAAAACTATAAGCTCATTAGGTACTCTGACAAGTAGTTTCAATGTTACCGTACCTGGTAGCGGCGATTGGGAAGCTGCATACGATATTTGGGTCCCTAGCGAAGTTATGCTTTGGATGTACACAAATGGCAACGTAGGTCCTATTGCAGCCAGTTGGGATGCCTCTGGAAAGCCAGTACCAAGTGCAACAAATATTACTGTAGGAGGTCATACATGGAATGTTTACCATGGAGGTAACAATGTAGTTTCATTTGTAAGAACGAGCAATACAACCTCTGGTACCGTTGATATTAAGGCCATAGTAAACTGGATTAAAACCCAGGGATGGATAAGTGATGGTACTATTGGTGCTGTTCAGTTTGGCTTTGAAATTAGTGGAACAGGTGGAGTTGCTACAACTTTCACTTGCAACAGTTTTTCCATTACATCAAACTAACTATTTAAAGTAATTATTAATCCGGAAACTAAAATAATAAGGCTGTCTGAAAAATCTTTCGATCTGAAATTGACAGCCTTATTTATTTATAAAATATTAAAATTTCCTCTGTCTATACAATCGAATTCGTGCGAGGTTATTTAGTTTATAGCAAAACCAGATTGACACAAACAATATTATTTTTCAATTATTCTCGCATTGAAAGCGCGTGATTGCACAATTAATCATATTAAAGTATATTTAATACTAATATCCCGATAATTAAACGTACCTTGCACCAATTATTTAATTCATATTTTGAAACCCACATATTAAACAAGTTAAACACAAAGACCGGATGCATTACATCTCAGAAGCTAATTTAGAAGCCACAAAACTGAGAAATGTGGGTTCCATTCGAGCTTTGAAATAATAATTTTTTATAATGAAAAATGGAATAGTAAAATTTTTTAACGATTCTAAAGGTTTTGGATTCATTAAAGAAGCTGATTCAGTAAAAGAATACTTTGTTCATTCATCTGGTCTAAAAGACAGTATTAAGGAAAATGATGAAGTAACTTTTGACCTGGAACAAGGAAAAAAAGGATTAAATGCTGTGAATGTTAAACTAGCTTAGTTTATATAATATTAAACATTTAAAATTTTGAGTCCCGTATTCTCGGGACTTTTTTGTTTCAAATCCCCGGAATGTTTTCCACTTCTCTTTTATGTACATCATGCCTTTTGAATTAACCTGATTATGCATTCACCCGCATATTAGATAATTTCTTGATTTTATAAAAATGTGTGAATTATGTAAATATGTCAAAGAATTGTGTAACTAATTTGATACATAATTGAAATAAATTTACTCTCTTGTATCCATTACATATCATTACTACAAATTATCAAGTCTGAAATAAATAATAAATAATTGCAAATGAAGGATTTTTTTAGAGGATTTACCAAATGTTTAATTGTTCAAACAAAATTTTCAGACTATAGTTTCTGGAATTATCAGGATGTATGTAAAATTGTTGGAGCCAAATATCCTGCAGCACCTCTTGGTTTGTTGACTCTGGCTGCACTTTTACCTCAACATTGGACATTTAAACTGGTTGACGAAAACGTTGAGCCTTTATTAGATGAACATCTGAAATGGGCTGATATTGTTTGCACTGGAGGTATGTTGCCTCAGCAAAAGAGTATGCTTGAGTTTATTAAAAGAGCTCATAACTTAAATTGTACTGTAGTTGTTGGAGGTCCCGATCCGACATCACAACCGGATACTTATAAAGAAGCTGATTTTTTAGTTCTTGGTGAAGGCGAAGTAACCGTTCCTATATTTCTCCAGGCAATTGACAACATGGTGCTAAAAGTGGAATTTTTGCTTCTGAGGAAAAAGCCGATATGTCAAAAGCGGTTGTTCCCAGATATGACCTTATTCGTTTTCGTGATTATATTATGATTGGCGTGCAGTTTATACGAGGATGCCCTTACAATTGCGAATTCTGTGATATCATAGAACTATTCGGACGCATACCCAGATTTAAAACTACAGAACAAGTTATTAAAGAGTTGCAAAACCTTTATGATCTTGGTCACAGAGGACATATTGATTTTGTTGACGATAATTTTATTGGCAATAAAAAGAAGGCAAAAGAATTGCTTCGTGAAATCAGGAAATGGACTATTGAACATAAATATCCATTCTATTTTTCTACTGAAGCATCTATAAATCTTGCCGAGGACGATGAACTGCTGCAGCTCATGAAAGATGTTGATTTCCGGTATGTATTTCTTGGTATTGAAACTCCGGAGAATGAAACGTTGGCAATTAATCAGAAAAACCAAAATGTAAATAAATCTGTTGAAGATGCTGTACGAAAAATAATGTCATATGGAATTATATGTAATGGCGGTTATATTATTGGATTCGACAGTGAAAGTCCAAGGATAGCCGAAAATATGATATCATTCCATACAAAATTCAGGCATATGCATGGCTATGTTGGGACTATTATATGCATTACCGAATACACAACTTACCCGCCGGCTTGAATCTGAAGAACAGATTGTTTCAAAACGCGTCAAAAACAATCAGTGAATTCGATATAGATCAATCGACGAGTGGACTTAATTTTATAACTAAAAAACCCCGCACTGAAATAATAAATAATTATTTACGGGTAATTAGGTATATTTATGAACCCTAAAAATTATTATAAAAGGATTATTTATAATGGCCTTAATCTCAAAACCGATTATAAATATAAACCTGGCTTTGGAATAATGGCTTATTTATTTGCGCTCATTTCTGAAGGTATGCTTGCAGGTTGGATTTAATAAACATACTGGATACCTATATTGGAAAATGTTTTTTACCGTTTTATTCCGAAATGCAAAATCAATGGAAGCCGCTATAAATCTGGCTGCAATGTTTATTCATTTTCAAAAACAAAAAGAGTTATGTTGTTAGATGCAATGAATAGAATGATTAAAGCATGTTGAAGAAATAGGTGAAGCTGAATTTTATAGAATTATGGTTTACGAAGTTTCTGAACCTGTTGAAGCAGATTTAGAATAATCACTAATTATGCAATTTGATGCTAATAAAGGGAAATGTGTGAATGATGTAACTTAATTCCAGAGTTGTGTGACACTTTTTATCATAAAGATGTTCACTTTTGCACATAAGTTTACTCTTAATTGATAAATCAGAAATACCAAGCATAAAGTTCAATTGAACTTAGAAACCTTGGGGTGTCGTGTCATTCGATGTAAATCATTTCATAAGTTGTGTAACATTTACCTCTATAAAACAAGGTACTTAATAGACAAAGATTTGTTGTTTTTATTAAATATTTTAAAACATGAAAAACGCTCTTTACGTTATTGCCGGTTTACTAATAGTAATTTGGTTAATTGCTGTCATTGGCTTTAAACCTTTCGGAATTATTCATATGTTGCCTGTTTTGGCTGTTATTATCATACTATTCAGAATCTTTTTTAACAAGCAGCTATCAAAATAGTTTTTAGCATAATTAATAATACCTTTATTTTAGAAATTTATAACTTTTATTCACATAACATTTAAATTTAATGAGTACAGTATTAGATAAGATTAATTGGCATAATATTAAAAACCACTTAAAACAGAAATACCCGGTATTAACAAATTCCGATTTGCTTTTTAGAAAAGGCATGGAAGATGATTTATTAACAATGATTGCATATAAACTGGGGAAAACTACCAAAGAGATGCATGAAATAATTACAAAGCTTTAGTAAAAAGCTTTTTCAGTTGCAATTATTAAAATAAAACCTTCATTCTTTAAATGCAGGACAAAAAATATCCAAGTGATCTTAGGTAATTTAATCGTGAGCGTTTAATATATAATTAACTTCAGTTCGATATAAGAAAATGTTTAAATATTTTGTTTTAAACACTTTACCTTTTGTCTTGACACAAAAGGTAACCAAAAAGTCAATCCCGCCTTAGGCGTGATGAAGCTTCCACCCACGAGCTTTCGCACACTCGCCAGATTTTCTGGCCAACGCACTTTCCCGTTTCACGGAAATTAGAAGAGAATTCCTTTTCTGCTGCGTGCTTCCCGAAATTTCGTGATGAGCAAAGGCGGCAGCCGGAGTTCACGCAGCCAAGTCTTTTTACTCACTTCGTTCGTGAGATCGCTCCGCTAAGTTCTTTGGTTCATTTCTTTTTTGACGAAAAAAAGAAATGAATAATATTCTGATTATCTGTAATAAGTATGTTATCTTAGGTCGAACTCACGTTAATTATATTAATATGTAAAAAGACATTATATCATGAATGTTTTAAACGCATGAATAAAAATCAACCAGGATGAGTAAACTTTATTTCGCCATTCGCGTATTGTGTCAACTGCAACAACCTTTACTATTTAAAGGCTATCATAATAGAAAATTATTCGGATTTTTGAAATAAAATCAGGATATTTGATAATAAAAACATCAATTATTTAATTAAAATGGAGGTTTATATGAATATGAATTTCATTATTACCGCTTCAATTGCAATTGTAATATTATTCTTTTGGGGAATAAGAATTGTAAGGCCTACACATAAAGGCTTAATCGAAAGGTTAGGTAAATATAATCGTTTTGCCCAACCAGGATTTCATTGGGTTGTACCTATAATCGAACGGCTTTTTATGGTGAATATTACCGAACAAATGGTAAATGCTGAATCCACAGGAAATAATTACCAATGATAACCTGAATGCCAGCGTTGATGCACAGGTATATTTTAAAGTAAAGGATGATGAGGACAGTGTTAAAGGATCGCAGTATAATGTAAACAATTACAAATGGCAGATAGTAAATCTTGCCCGCACTACTTTAAGAAACATTATTGGTACTCTCACATTAAAATCGGCCAATAGTGAACGCGGAAAAATAAATGCTGAATTACACAAAACCTTACTTATTGAAACAAAGAACTGGGGTATTGAAATTGTAAGAACAGAGTTGAAGGAAATAGATCCGCCAAAAGATGTGCAGGAAACCATGAACAAGGTTGTAAAAGCCGAGAATGAAAAAATTGCAGCTATCGATTTTGCATCTGCAAGAGAAACTGTAGCAGATGGTGAAAAACGTGCAAAAATAAAAGAGGCTGAAGGTTATAAACAGTCAAAGATTCTGCATGCCGAAGGTGAAGCCGAAGCAATAAGACTGGTGAACGAAGCTGCCGATAAATACTTTGTGGGTAATGCCCAGTTGCTAAGAAAACTTGAAGCAATGGAGCAATCACTTAAAGATAATGCTAAAATAGTAATTCCTGAAGGTTCCGAAATAGTGAATCTTATTGGTGAAATGGCAGGTATAGTACCACTGAACAAAAAACAATAGTACTCCTAAAGGACAGCTCAAAAGTCAAAAAATCGACCTGACAAAGTACACAAAAGCCGCTAATCGCTTGATTAACGGCTTTTGTGTTGTGATTAAAAACTGACAAAATTACTTTTGAGACAGCCTCTTTAATTTCAAAAAAATCATGGATTTCATTTATTAATATTGCCTGAAATAAATAACACTACTTCTTCTTCAAATTAAATTTATTTAACAAGAAAGCTTAACTTTTGTGAACTATAAAAAGCTATGCTCATCAATTTCTTTATTTTGCTTTCCTCAAGGTATCTTAATATTCATCATCGAACTGTTTATTAAATAATCTACGCTCTTTATTCAACAAGGTTCTTATTATCATTGGATATACTTTTAAGTATGGTTTTAAAATGGCATGTTTCAATTAATTTTATTCATTCTTCAATAGTTGTACTTAAAACATTATAAGCAAAAATTAAAAATATTATGAACATATGTTCATATTTATTCATATTTTTGTATCGCTTTTTTAAACTTTAAAAAATAGAAATCATGGAACAGGAAATTGTTTCTTTGCCTCGAATAGGCGACAATGCACCTTCATTTGAAGCAATAACAACCCAGGGTAATATAAAATTTCCGGGAGATTATAAAGGGAAATGGGTAATCCTTTTTAGTCATCCTGCCGATTTTACACCTGTTTGCACTTCGGAGTTCATGACTTTTGCAAGCATGGAATCTGAATTTAACGCCTTAAACTGTCAACTTGTAGGCTTATCAGTTGATGGTTTATACAGCCATATTGCATGGCTGCGGACAATCAAGGAAAAAATCGAATACCGTGGAATGAAAAACGTAGAAGTAAAATTTCCTCTGATTGAAGATATTACTATGGAAGTTGCTAAAAAGTACGGAATGTTGCAACCTGGTGAAAGTAATACAAAAGCAGTACGTGCCGTATTTTTTATTGACCCAGTCGGTAAAATCCGTGCTATTATTTATTATCCCTTGTCACTTGGGCGCAATTTTGAGGAACTGAAACGTGTAATTATCGCTCTTCAAACGGCTGATAAATTTAGCGTTGCCACTCCGGCCGACTGGCAACCTGGTGATGATGTGATTGTTCCTACTGCCGGTTCGTGCGGTGTTGCCAAAGACCGCGTTGAAGGAAAAGAAGCTGGGGTAAAATGTTATGATTGGTTTTTCTGCACTAAACCTATCAGCAAAGACCAGGTTTTTAAAGCCTTAAAATAATATGGCACGTACCAAAAAAGACAGGTTAATCCAAATGGCGCCTCACTTTTGCGGGTTCAAACCTCAAGGAATACAATGTAAAACCGGTACAGAGGTTTACATTAATTTCGAAGAATACGAAGCAATGAACTTGTGCGATTATGAACTGCTTACCCAGGCTGAAGCAGCAAAACTGATGAACATATCACGGCCCACATATACGAGAATTTATGAAAGTGCGCGCCGGAAAATAGCCAAAGCCTTTGTAGAAGGCAGTTGCATTCATTTCGAAGGCGGGAATGTTTCTATTGCCAACTGGTATAAATGCAACCATTGTAAAATCACTTTTACAATTCCGGACAACTCTGACAAATCCTGTCCTTTATGTAAATCACAAGTAATAACTGAAAATAAATAAAGCCATGATAATTGCCATAGCTGCCAATGAAAATCATTTAAAAGCGACTGTTGACCCGCACTTTGGCAGATGCGACTGGTATTGTTTATACGATACCGAAACCCGTAAAAGTTCATTTATTGAAAACCCTGTACGCTATTACCAGGAAAAGGCAGGGTGCGATGCTGCAGAATTATTGGTAGGTAAAGGCATCAGTATGGCCATCGCTGGTCGCTTTGGCTCTAAAGTCGTGGAAGTTTTCAGGAAAAACAATGTACAAATGATAATTCCTGAGACACAGCAAACATTAATAAAAATTATTAACCAAATAAAATAATTTAAAATGAAAATTGCAGTACCAACAAGAGGAACAAATGTAGATGACCATTTTGGCCATTGCGAAGCTTACACTGTTTTTACCACCAACGAAAACAAAAAAATTATTAATTCTGAAATATTGCCTTCTCCACAGGGTTGTGGTTGCAAAAGCGATATTGCATCTGTTTTACAGCAAAAGGGTGTAAGTGTAATGCTTGCCGGAAATATGGGCGGAGGAGCATTGAATATATTAACCGGACATGGGATTGATGTATACCGGGGATGTTCAGGAGATGTACGCCAAATTACTGAGGCTTTTTTACAGGGCAAAATAGGTGATTCGGATGAAAGTTGCCACCAGCATGAACATCACCAATCCGATGGCAATACCTGTAATCATTAAATTATTGCAGGTAAATAAAGGCGACTTTGTATTTAAATCGAATAGGTCATTATGATAGAACATGAATATACTTTCAGGGTTATGTACCCCGATACTGACCAAATGGGTACGGTACATCATTCAAATTATGCGAAATATTACGAAACAGCCCGTTGGGAATTATTCCGCAGCATCGGCATTTCATATCATTCTATAGAAGAAGCCGGATACATGCTTCCGGTAATAACAATGAATTTCAGGTTTTTAAAAAGCACACATTACGATGCTCTGCTCAGGGTGAAAACAACTCTCAAGGCAATTAAAGGGGTACGGATTTGGTTTACCTATAAACTATACAACGAGCAAAACGAATTGATTAACGAAGCAGAGACAGAGCTTGCCTTTGTTGGCCTGAATACATGGAAACCTTGTGCTGTCCCTGATTTCGTTTTAAAAGCAATAGAAAAAAAACATATCACCAAACATACAAATGCTTAATAACTTAAATAAAGAATTATTAACAACCATCTGTATTATTCGGCATGGTGAAACGGATTGGAATTCATCAGGAAAATTGCAGGGTCGTGAAGATATTGAGCTTAACAACCTGGGCCGGGAACAAGCAAGTCAAATTGCGCAATATTTTAAAACCGAACCTTGGGATGTAATCGTTTCCAGCCCATTAAAACGGGCTTATGAAACGGCTCAAATTATAGGTTCTCAACTTTCAATTCAAAATATTTATATAGTTGACGAAATGATCGAACGCTGTTATGGTTCAGCATCCGGTTTGCTACCTGAAGAACGTCAAATGCGTTTCCCCGATGGCATCACAGACCAGGAAGATTTTGAACATTTGCGCCAACGGGCCATGACAGGTTTAGCCAAAATTGCAAACGATTTTAAGGGCAAAAGAATAATTGTTGTATCGCACGGAGGGCTTACCAATTCAATTTTATATTCGATTTCGGGCGGCGAATTCGGCAGCTTCAAAACCCGCCTCAAAAACGGATGTATCAATAAGATTAAATTGCAAAACAATAAATGGTCGGTTGAATTCTACAATAAAACTGTTGAAGAATTATTAAACCCTTTGGAAAGTATGAGGAGTATCAGAATATGAAATAAAATTAAAAATAATATGTCTGAAACACTATTTCATCAGTTGAATAATGATGTCCGTTTTCAGGAAGGGCTGAAGGCTTGTATTAACTGTGGAACTTGCACTGCCATTTGTCCGGCTGCACAGTTTTATGATTACGACCCCCGTTTAATTGCCGAAACTGTACAACGAAAAAATGAAAAAGAATTGGAAGAGTTGCTCAAAAGTGACACCATTTGGATGTGTGGCGAATGTATATCTTGCAAAACACGTTGTCCGAGAGACAACACACCCGGATATATAATTCAGGCTTTGCGGGCCTTATCTATTGAAACAGGTTATTTTATAGAATCAGAAAAAGGCAGGCAGCAATTGGCCATAAAACGCACTGTGGGTGAACACATCCTGCAATATGGATACTGCGTATATACTGATGAAATTGATACCGATATGTATCCCGAACAGGGACCTGTATGGGAATGGATAAAAAAACACCGGAAAGAAATTTCAAAACGATTAAATACAAAATATAAACAGGAAGGTGCAGGAACATTGCGAAATATTCCGCAGGAATCACTTGCCGAGTTGCAAAAAATATTCGATAAAACTGGTGCAACAGAACGTTTTGAAAAGATTGAACATTATTCTTCAATAAAGGCACAGGAAATGGGTATGGAAATAGGTTCAGGAACTAAAACAGAATATTTTAAACACGTTTACAATAACTCAAAGACAAACAAATGAAATACGAATCTAATAAGCGTGTTTGGTCAGCTTATCAGAAAGATATAGCTGATGACCATTATTATTTTGCCCGAAGCTGTGTCCGTCAAAACTTTTTCCCGGCTGCTGAAGGTGTTTTTCTTAAAATTCTCAGGGATGAGTTAAGCAAAGATATTTATGATGACCCTAAGCAAACCACCTGTACCGGTATTGCTTACCATTCCGGTATTTTGCCGTTGGAAACTACCATGACGGTTGTTGCCCGCCAGTTTGCCTTAATGAATGAGGCAGGTTATGAGAATTTCGTTTGTTCCTGTGTGACATCATTCGGCATTTACATCGAAGTTCTCAATACATGGCAGCAATTTCCTGAAACAGAAAAAAAGACGCGTGAAATTTTAAAACAGACAACTGGAAAGAATTTTCAAATTCCTAAAAACCTTGTTCATGCCAGCGACATAATTTACAAATATCGTAAGGAAATATTCTCTAAATCCAAATACACTCTTACAAATCCAAATACTGGCCAGCCTCTTAAAGTTGTTGAACACATCGGTTGTCATTATGCTAAAATATTTCCTGAACAAGGTGTTGGCGGAGCAGAGTTTCCAAAAGTCCTGTCAGGATTGATTGACGATTGGGGCGGACAACAGGTTGATTATCCCGAGCGTCGTCATTGTTGTGGTTTTGGATTTAGGCAATATCTTGTAAAAGCCAATCGCGGTTATTCCATTGCCAATTCCAAACGCAAATTCGATTCCATGAAACCTTTCAAACCCGATTTGATTATTGCCAATTGTCCCGGTTGTACTTTTTTTCTCGACCGCTGGCAATATGTAATAGCTGAAATGGAAGGTACGACTTATGGGGAAAATGGTTTTGGAATACCCGTACTTACTTATGAAGAGCTTGCTGGTTTATTACTGGGTTACAATCCCTGGGATATTGGGTTACAGGTTCACCAGGTTTCGGCTGAACCCTTGCTTGATAGAATGGGAATTAAATTTAATCCTGGCGATAAGTATAAAGGAAAAAATAACGAAAATTTGGGACAACCTGAAAAACCAAAAGTGTTAAAAGTAAATTAACAATTTAAAAGTAATATTTATGGAAATAACATTCGACGGTGGTAAAGTGATAACCGCACATTTAAACGATCACATAATAAAAACCGACCAACCTGAATCTGCAGGTGGTAAAAATTTAGCCCCTACACCCTTTGAATTATTCTTGGCATCATTAGGAACTTGTGCAGGTATTTATGTAAAATCGTTTTGTGATACACGGAATATTCCATCGGATAACTTAAAAATAATACAATCCATGGAATACGATGGTCATGGTTTACCTGCAAATATCAAAATTGACATACAATTACCTGACAATTTTCCGGAAAAATATATTGATTCTGTAATCAATGCTGCCGAATTGTGCAAAGTGAAAAAGACAATTGCAAGTCAGCCTAAAATTCAGGTAATATCAACTAAAACAAAACAATGAACGAATTTGACAGCAAAGCCCGTGAATGGGACAATAGCCCTATTCACTGGGAGCGCTCCGAAGCAGTTGCCAGACACCTGATTGAAATGGTTACTCTAAGCAAGGACATGAAAGCTCTGGAATTTGGAGCCGGAACAGGAATTCTCAGCTTTTTATTGCATGATCATTTTTCTGAAATTATCTTGATGGATAGTTCTCAAGAGATGGTAAAAGTAATTCAAGAAAAAGTGTCTAAAACAAAGACGAAAAACCTCAAACCTTTATTTTTCGCTCTTGAACATTCCGATTACAAGGCCCAAAAATTTGATTGTATATTTTCACAAATGGTATTGCATCATATTAAAGATATTGAAGTTATTTTCAATAAGTTTTATTCTCTGCTAAATCCTGAAGGATATTTGGCCATTGCCGACTTATACACCAAAGACGGTTCGTTTCATGGACCGGATGTTGAAGTGCATCGGGGTTTTGACCCGGACAAGCTTGCCGAAATCCTTAGCCTTAAAGGGTTTAAAAATATCGAATACAGAACTTGTTTCGAAATAAAACGTGAACCTGGTGAAAAATTTCCTCTATTTTTATTGGTAGCTCAAAAGTTAATACAAGACTTAGATACTCTTTCATATAGTCGCATTTCCTAACCTTTTTCACTAATCTGCATAAGCATTTTGTGGTTCAAAATAGTAATATTTCGACCGTCAATTTTGATTATTTTCTCGTTATGAAAATCAGTTAATATGCGACTTATTCCTTCCCTTGAAATTCCGGTAAAATCGCCAAAATCCTGTCGTGAAATAGGGAGTATGAATGTGTCATTTTGATAAACTTCCTTTGAGAAAAATAAAATAGCATCGGAAATACGGGCAATGTTTTGCTTCTGAATATTATTTATGTTATTATGGAAATTCAATAGCTCATCTTTGCTCAAATCTAAAATAATCTGGTATGCAAACTCACCATTTTGATAAATAAAATTTTTAAAAATGGTTACATCAATAAAACATACTGTTGTTTTTTCAAGCGCAGTAACCGAAAAGTGATGGACCTTATCACCAAAATTACTTGGAAGGCACAAATATGCTGGTGCTCTTGATATTTTCATAATTTGCTCCTTAATAGGCCCTCTAAGATGTATTTTAACCAATCCCGATTTAATATAAGCCACATTTGTTGAAAGGGTATCTTGCTTTATAATAATATCACCGGATTCAAACGTTACCTCAGCGCAATTAACGCCCATCACATCTAACTCTATGTCGTTCAGTTTTTGCGCTGCGAACGATTTTAAATTACATTGCTTACAGGTCATAGTTGCGTTTTTAATTATACTATGCAAATTAAGAAAAAATTAATATATGTGAGCTATCTCACATATAGTTGTGCACATATTCACATAATTGTTTGCAACAACATAACAATATTAAGAATATTTTTGATTCAATTCATTTATTGCCCTTTGAAAAAATCCAATATACAATAAAATGAACAAATTGATGAATTTATTTTAGAATATTAACAAAAAAACCGTGCACCTTTTTTTTAAAACATTTCCAAAAATAACTTTTTCATATATAATGTTTTTTTATTGCTCTTTTTCTTGGGGACAGAACATAATAATTGGGAAGGTATTTGGCAAAGTAATTGACAAACAATCACAAATATCTATGCCGGGTGTGAATGTTGTTGTGTATTCTCAGGGAAAGTCTAACGGTATTACTACTGACAATGAAGGACAATTTAGTTTGGATAATATCCCCGTTGGTCGTTTTAATATTGAATTCAGTTTTATTGGATATGAAAAAATAGCTATTCAAAATGTTAATTTAACCTCAGCTAAAGCCGTCTTTTTAAACATTGAGATGCTTGAAAAAGTTGAGAAATTGGATGAGGTGTTCGTAAAAGCATATTCGAAAGATAAAACAATAAATGAATTTGCAACAATAAGCACACGTACATTTTCTATTGAAGAAACCAATAAATATGCCGGAAGCTGGGGCGATCCTGCCCGCATGGCTTCAAATTATGCAGGTGTACAAACAGCCGGAGACCAAAGAAATGACATAATAATACGTGGTAATTCACCAACTGGCCTTTTATGGCGTTTAGACGGCGTTGTAATTCCAAATCCGAACCATTTTGGCACATTTGGCACCACAGGCGGGCCTATCAGTATTCTTAACAATAATCAACTTGCAAATTCCGACTTTTTTACAAGTGCATTTCCCGCCGAATATGGCAATGCCTTATCAGGTGTTTTTGATTTAAAAATGAGAAATGGGAATAACCAAAAACATGAGTTTATGGCACAATTGGGGTTCAATGGTTATGAACTGGGTGCAGAAGGCCCTATATCAAAAAAGATGGGAAGCTCATACATGATTAACTTTCGATATACTATGATGGATTTGATGCATGCCATGGGTTTATTTGATATTGGGGGCATCCCAAAATACTCTGATTTATCTTTTAAAGTATTTATGCCAACAGAAAAATTGGGAACTTTTTCTCTTTTTGGGATAGGCGGGAATAGCATCATTAACCTTTCAGGAGATAAAGGCAGTGGTTGGACATCCGACATGATTCCAAACACAAAAGTTTACTATGGTTCAAAAATGGGCGTAATAGGTTTGACAAATAAATATTTTCTTTCTGAAAAGGGGAGAATAGAATCTTCTGTTTCTACCAGCTATACAAATTCGTTTAATGATGTTGATTCTCTTAGGACAAGCAATTATTTTAATTTTTATAATGACAATTATTCAGAAACCAGATATGCAGTCTCCTCAAAATATATACTTAAAATAAACCCTAAAAATATTGTTCAAGTAGGTTTAATTGCAGAATTGTATGATTTTAACTTTTTTGAAGAAATATTAGATTACAAAACCAGTAATTACATACAAAATTCGAATTCTAAGGGAAAAACATGCCTTTACCAAGCTTTTGGCCAAATAAAGCACCGGTTTACCGATGCATTCTCGGTTAATATGGGTATTCACAGCCAATTATTTTCACTAAATAATACCCAAATGCTTGAGCCAAGGTTTGGTATGAGTTATGCTTTAAGTCCCAAACAGAATTTAAGTTTTGGTTATGGTTTACATGGCCAGATACAACCCCAATTAATATATTTTACACAAACTTTGGTTGATACATTAAATAGAAAATATGTCCTTACTAATGAAAAATTAGGATTTTCGAAAAGTCGCCATTTCGTTTTGGGCTACGATTATTTAATTGCTCAAAACCTCAGGATAAAAATTGAAACTTATTATCAATACCTTTTTAATATTCCGGTTGAACAAAGTCCATCATATTATAGTACGCTAAATTACGGGGCAGATTTTTACAATCCAACAAATGACAGTCTTGTAAATAAGGGAATAGGCAAGAACATAGGTGTAGAATTTACGATAGAGAAATTTCTAAGTAATAACTTCTATTATTTACTTACAACTTCAATATATGATTCAAGATATCAGGGAAGCGACAAAATTTGGCGAAATACCGCCTTTAATGGTAATTACACTGTAAATTTTCTTGCAGGTTATGAGATGCCTATAAAAAATAATGTTATGTCTTTTAATTTTAAAGTTGTTTCGGCTGGTGGTAAAAGATATATACCTATTGATCTAAATAAATCAATAGCAAAAGGAACAACAGTTTATGATTATAACAATGCTTATTCTAAAAAATTTGCTAATTACTTCATAATAGACCTTCATGTTTCATACAGGCAGAATTTAAAAAAAGTTTCGCAGGAATGGTCAATTGATATTCAAAATTTAACTAACCATAATAACATATTGACCCAAAGATATAATGCTGAAAATAAAAAGATTGAGGATATTTTACAAATGAAGTTTTTTCCAATAGGATCCTGGAAAATATATTTTTAATTATAAAATTAACTGATATGGAATTGGAACTCTTTTATAACAAAGAGCTAACATATTATTTTTCCAAAATAATATGCGCTTTTAAACCAGAAGAATCCGATGGGATTAATGGTAAAATTTTGTATGAAATTGAAGGTGAATTTTATGTTCTTGAAGTAAAAGACGGAAAATGTAATTATTGCAAAACCGAAACGGCAGTTGAAAATGATACTCATATAACTGTAAGTAAAAAAAAGTTTATTGAATATATGTTAGGATTATTATCTTTAAATAATTCATTTAAGGATAAGGATTTGAAAATAGAAGGTGATCTCGATGTGGCGGCATCAATGGAATTTATTTTTGAACATCCGTTAAAAGCAGAAATTTGGTTCTATTTACTGGAAAATTCAATTATTATAGATGAAGTAAAAGGAGTTAACCATACTTTCTGTTTTGAGATTGAGAAGTGTAAAGAACAAGATTCAGATGGTTTTGAATTTATTATTGAAAACCCAATTGCATACAGGTATGCTTCAATTAATGAAAAAGGTTGTCAAATTACACCAACTTCTATTTCAAAACCAGATGTTACAATTTCGGTAAAAGAGGAAGATATTATTTCATTTTTAAACGGAGAATTTTCTTTCTATGATGCTTTTTTGAACGATAGAATAGAAATCGGTGGTATAAAAATATTAGCAACTGATTTTCCCCGCTTTTTTTATCCTGAAGTTTTTCCTAATAAAACAATCAAAAATTTAACGGCCGAAAATGTATTTAAAGTAATGCACAAAATGGTCGACGAAATACCAAAGCACATGGTTGGCTGCATAATTTTGTTTAGCATCACGGGGACAAACAGAAAAAACTATTTTGTAAATATTCAAGCTGATACTATTAAAATAAATAAAGATAACCCGGATAATAGAATAAATACCAGAATTGAGATGAGCGAAGATATTTTCTTAGAAATATGCAAAGACAAAATACATTTTGTCGATGCCTATTCCGAGGGAGAGATCTCGGTAAAAGGGAATAACAAGCTTGGAATGGATTTTAATAATGTTTTAAAAGCAAGATTTAATTATGGAATCGAAAATTAACATACTTTTTTCATGCAGTACTGTAGGTCTTAGTCATATTAAAAGAAATCTTCTATTAATTGAAGAATTTCATAACAATCCAAACTATAGCATTGATATTTTACTGTCAAAAAATTTAAATGACCACGAATCTTTAAAAAAATATAATGTATTGCCGGAATCAATAGAATTAAAAAGTAACGGTCAAATCCATGATGAAGTACTTTCAAATGCTAAAACAGGAGATTGGGATCTCACGGAGTTTATCAGGTTAGATAGCAAATTTCATAAGCATGACTGTGAAATAACGAATAAAGTACTAAAAAGAAAGAAGTACCATTTTGTTATTGCCGATGAAGCTTTCTGGTTTCTTACCGGATTATCAATGGATTGGATAGAAAAGGATTTTACATTTATTTATTCCTCTGAATTTATAGGCATGATAAATATGAAACCTGATCCGAAAATAGATAATTATTACAGAATTAAAAATTTTGAGTTTTTGATGTCTACAAAAAAAATGGATCATTTCATTTATTATGGGAAAATACTTGACATTCCAGATATACCATTTGGGCGAAACCTTCCAAATCAGAGAGAATGGGCCATTAAAAATTGTATTTTTGCATCACCTGAGTTGCCTCAAAAAACAAAGTCAGATAAAAATGATTTGCATTTAGAATTATCAGTTCCATCCGATAAAAAAGTATATTTACTTATTGCATACTCTTCATCCAATGAATTTAATAAAAAGTTATATTCACTTGCTTTGGAGTGTTTTTTACTTATTAACAAAACGTCAGTTAACAACCATTTTATTTTTTATACTTTTAATGAATTTGTTACCGGACTTCCTTCCAATTTTCAACATGTAAAACCATCAAGCCATTTGTATAAATATATGCAGATAAGCGATTTTGTGATTTCACAGGCTGGCATATTGAAACTGTTAGAATTATTGGAGTTAAAGAAAAATTCAATAATAATTCCTCATGATTATCACTTTGAACAGGAATATTGGATGAAAAGAAGAATATTATATACAACGGGCATTGAGCATTGCTTATTACGTGAGCTCACTCCCGAATCACTTTATGAAACAATCGTTAAACTTGAAAAAGATGAAGTAAGTGATCCTTTTTATGAAATGGACAGGAATAAAGGGAATATTATCAAAGACATAATTTATTCTAAAAGTACAATTTACAATCCGATTAATATAGACTAATGATTGATATTATCAATATCAGCAAAAATGTTTTAATATTTTCCTCGTTAGACAGGATAACAAGTGAAACTATACCACATCTATACGATGTTTTTATAAACAGTGGAGCAAAAAATATAAATATTATTCCATCTATTGGGAAAAAAGGGCGGCCAAATTATTTGATTTTTATAGATTTTCCAAACGAACGGTACCATGCCATCATTGAGGTGCTGGTTAAACATGCCAAGTCTACTGGCTGGTATGTTTTAAGTAAAGAGCACCAACATGTTAAAATTAATGAAGGGGAATTTGAAGGTTCCTTTCAAATTGATGGACAAGAAAAAAAATACAGCGTAAAATATAAACTGATAAATTCTCATGAATTTATTGATGTTTTTCTTGAATATGAAGATTGTCACAGTTTGTTCATGAAATACCCTTTGCATTTTAAAACATTAGATAATTTGCAAAACCAAATAACCAATCTAATTAAATCAAAATTATAATGAAAGAAATTCTCGCTGCTATTAAAGGTGCAACCCACCAATTATCAATAATGACCAATGATAGAATTGATGCAATGTCTGGGTCAAATGGCACTCTTAATATTGCAGTTTTGACACTTCTCGATGCTGTTACTGAAGAATTAATAAATGGTAATGATTTATCCCTATCATTCAAAAACTCAAAAAACATTCAGTTAGAATATACCATAGAACGGTTGTTGAAATTAACCGATTATCTTGATGTTGACAGGGCAAATGCAAGCTTTATCATTGCTTTGGTGCTTTATATTTCAGGCACAGATCCACGGGCTGGAGTTCCAGCCGGCAACCGTAAATTAGGCGCTTTATGTAGAATTAAGGCGGGTGTTCCAAGGGGAAGTGCCGTGAACATTACTTCGCCAAAATTTGGAAATAAAATTACAGCTTTCCCAGGTGTAATGAAATTGTACGACTATTTACTAAAGGAAGGCTTAACTTCAATAAATGGCAGGGATATACCAATAGCTACAATTGGCACAATATACATGCACAGTATATTGGGTGAAGATATTGTACTGCCCGAAATAATTATAAAAGGGACAAAAATAGTACTTGACGCTTTACAGGAATCAATGAACAAAATGGCTATGATGATGTATGAAGGAATGGCCGACAAAATATCCTGCGCAATTATGGCTGCTGCAATAATGCTCGAAACTGTGCACCCCGATGCAAATACTAAATACAAAGATGAATATATTCCTTCATCACATTTGGTAGGTAAAATTGCCGTCGAACATCTTGGATTACCCGAAAAGCTTCATACTATAATTTCGAATGAGGAGTGGGACACTGGTGAAATCATTGGTGACCTTGGCTTAATACTGAAAGATAGCGGATGTATTTCAGTAATTGCCATGATGTGCCTTGCAGAATTATTTACTATGTTCCGCGAATGGTTGGTATGGACAGCCGGGCCAACAGTAACGCCAATTGCAAGCCTTGGTGGTGAAGCCTGGGTTGCTATGCGTATACTTTCTCAAAACAAAGGGGACATTCATTCTACTGCAGAAACATTTAAAGTATTTCGCGATCATTGGTTCGATCCTGAAATTGGGAAACTGGCTCTTTATTTAATCGTAAATAAAACAAAAGAAATAACAAATGGTCCGGTAATTCAAACCCTTCAACTCATTACTGAACCTGCATTTATCTGGTCGGTTAGCAGGAAAGCATCAAAGTCTTTTCAACTTTTTACCGAAGGTAAAACAATGGCAGAAGTTGTAGGCTATTTTGAAAATGAAAGGAAAACAAGGGTAGAAAAATCTGTTGAAAAATTTTGCTCCGATTACTTTAAAAAAGAAATTGAACTAAAGCTTTTAAAAGCAGAGCCCTTGGGAAGAATTGCAAAGAAGGGTGAAGGAATGGGCAAGTTTTGGTCCATTGATCCGGATGTTGACATAAAAGTTACAATTGAAGGGAAAGAGTACTTACTTGAAAAGCTTGGCCAAAAGTGGATTCCAGAATATGCTCAAAATATGATAACCGATGAAAACGAAAAAATTGCAGTTGTGTGTGCTGCATTTTTGGTACAGGACTTATCATATTCAGGGGTAGTAATATTTAACATTACAATACCTGTGTGCGTTGCTACAGCAATGGGATTAGGCGTTATTGAAAAGCTTGCAGGTACAGCATGCGATGCAGCCTATTTAACAGGAGGGATACCCGGCGCAAAGTTAAAAGCAGTAAAGGCAGCTAAAATGACTGATTTTATTTATAAAAACCAACCTGATTATTTATAAATTTAAAATGAAGAATAACACATTTTTTTCTGGCTGCGACAATGATTCGGAATATGGCAAATCACCCGCTCCAGATATAAATATTGCAATTAGTTCAGGCAATTCTGAAACTGTTTGGAATGAGTTATACTGCAGTTTTACCGCCCAATTAAAAGGTGTCAGTTTACTAATAATACGAAAAACTTACTTTGAGGCAAAGAGTTATTATGGCTTAACATAGCTTGTGTTTTTAGTTATAATGTGCAGATTAAGAAAAACATAAAAAGTGAACTATCTCACACATAATTGTGCCTATACTCACATAAATATATGTAAAACATAGCTATAATAAAGATATTTTTGAAACAATTCATTAATTGAACTGATAAAAATATAAGATATAATAAAAGGAACAAAATTGAGGACCAATCCTATATTTTTAAAGTAACCAATATTATTGAAAAGAGAATATATATATGATGAAAGATACTAATAAAACTAATTTAAATCTACCTTTCCTTTTTACCGGGAAATTCGTCTCTGAATTAGGAAATGGTATTTACTTTATTGCTTTAAGCTGGTTTGTTCTATCCAGAGTTAATGGCATTGCTGAATTTGGCCTTTTGATGGTTATCAATGCCCTGCCCGCGCTTTTGGTAGCACCAATAGGAGGTATCATTATTGACAGGTATCACAAAAAATATGTTTTAGTGTTTTGTGATATTACGCAAAGTCTGATATTTTCCTTGCTTGTCTTTTTTTATTTTTTTAATGGCGTAAGCTTCGGGATTTTAGCTATTGTTTGCGTCCTGAATGGAATTATAAAAACAATTTATGAACCCGCTGTAAAAGCAACTTTACCTCTTTTAGTTCCTGAAACGGAATTACAAAAGATAAATTCAATGAATGCGGCTATCGGTTCATTTACAAATCTTCTTGGTATGTTCATGGGAGGTTTAATTGTAGCTTTTTTTGGAGTCATCGGATGTTTTATTTTCAATTCTGCAAGCTTTTTATTTTCGGCTGTATGTGAATCATTGATCAGGATGAAAAAGCAGCAGCTATTAAAAACTTTTTACAATTTAAAATCTCTTATACAAGATATACGAATTGGTTTTAATAATTCTTTTTCAACACGGGATTTGTCGCTTGTTTTTGTTTTTTCTTTGATTCTTACATTATTCGTTATGCCTTCAGGGTATTTACTATTCCCAATTGTTTTAAAAAATATTTTCAAATTTAAAGAGTCTTTATTTGGTATTATTCAGGCAGGTTTCCCTGCCGGGATAATTTTAGGAGCCATAATTATAATGCTTTCAAAAAGTACTGATATAAAATCTCCAATAAAGTATTTTATTGCAGCAGCCTTCGGTATGAGTTCAGTTCTAATCATGTGGGCTTTGCTCATTAATCTTGGCAGCAACTCCATTGTGCTCAATTCCATTTTATTCGGCTTTTCTGTAATGATAATGGGTGTTATTAGTGTTGTAGTGGCAGTAAAGTCAACCACATTTATCCAAAGAGTAATTGATAAAAATATTTTAGGGAAAGTGCTTTCGATACAAGAATTAGCATATACAGCAATCGTACCAATTGGCTTACTTATTTTTAATTTTTTAATCGGCGGTTTTAATATAATTGAAAACCCAAAGAGTATTAAAAATATCTTTTATGTTCTGGGTATTGTTATTCCTGTTATATTCTTCATTATACTGATTATAAGCAGGGAGATATCCAAACGAAAAAGTAGTCGTAAAAAGAGGGAAACACTTAATTTATTTAAGAAGAAGGATTATATAAAAATAATGCTGGATGAGGAATTATCATATTATTTTAAAAAAATGGAAGAATTATATCTTCCGGATGATAACGGGGATGTCCATGGTATTCTCAAAATGGTTATAAATACAGGAGAAGTAGTAGAAGAATGGTTTTTAAATTTAAATGGAAAAGAATGCCTGGCAAACAAAACGCCATGTGAAAATTATAATACCAAATTGACTTTATCCAAAGAGACATTTATAAAAACATTTTTTGGTCTTGAATCTAAGGAAAAGTCTTATAATACAGGCGAAGTTGTTGTTGAAGGCGATTTGGATTTTGCGGCTTTTTTAATTATTTGTTTTCCGAAATCGTACGTGTATGACATGTGGTTTTTCTCTTTGGAACAAATAGTGAATCAGAAGAAATTAAAAAACAAATCGATAGTATATAAATTCAATATCGAAAATAGTCCAGAGCAAATTTCAGATGATGAACTTTCGGAACCAATGATACTTGCTGCGGATGAAGATATTTCAACACGATTTATCATAATAAAAGATAACGACTGCAAAGTATTACGAAACAATCAAACAGAAATTAATGAAACCGTTAATATCTTTTTTAAGGACATTGAATTAATCAATTTCATTAAAGGATCTGTTACCTGGGACGAATTGATTAATCAATCGAAAGTGGAAACTAACGATCTATCAAAGAAGCTGGTAGAATTTAACGAATTGTTTTATATTGAACAAATGGCTCTTAACTAATAGAAGAAGAAAATGTGAAAAATTAATCGGATTATAGACCCACCCGGCAAGCTCTAATTGATTAGTTGCTGCATATCCGTTTTATTTTTTTGATAAATTAAAAGCATGCACATAAAAAATCAAGTGAAAATCGAAAATAAATCATATGGAAAAGAATCCACTTGTTAGTTGCGTTATGGTGACCAAAAATCCTAAACGTTGGGAATTTTTGAAAAGATCAATTCTCCAATTTGTTCAACAGACTTATCAAAATAAGCAGCTTGTCATCGTCTGTGATGACGTAAAAGAGTATAATGATAAAATAGCTGATTTTATTAAGGATAAGAATAATATTAAACTTAGCGTTGTTGAATATAAAGAAGGAGATCAACCATTTTCATTAGGATATTTGCGGAACGTTTCTTTAGATAACTCAGATGGAGACTACATAATGCAATGGGATGATGATGATTTGTATCATGAAAGCCGTATTGAAGCGCAAATGGATGCATTACAAAAGAATAGTAGGGACATTTGCCTTTTACAGGATTTAATGCTTAAGTTGAAGGATAACGAACCCATCAAAATCCGATATCCTTTATTAGAGAATTTACCACAGGGCCATCCAGGTACCATCCTTTTTAAACGTACAGATATTAGGTATAAACCAGTAGGTAAAGAAGAAGATAAATTTTTTCTTGCAGATTTACTTAATAATGGTTACTCTTATATATTAATCGAAGGACAGCATCATCTATATACATATTGCTATCAAGGTGAAAATACTTTTGGATATTCTCATTTTTTAGTTCTAAAAAATTGGCAAAATAAAGCCATTAACTTTAAGCTTTCTTATAAATAAGATTAGAATATTATATCTGTCCGAAATATCAGTTCAGCAAATCAATAAGAATTAGGGTATGTTGACCCGAATGGTCATCTTAAAAATAATTTGTCACAGACCATTAGTAGATGTTAGCTATAAAAGAAGATTAAATTAAGTTTATTTATTTTTTAATCCATTGCATAAAACTTCTGATTTTATTATAGCTTACAATTATATCTTCTGCGAATTCAGGATTTAAGACTATTTTAAGCCTGCTTTTCGAAAATGGAAACATTTCTTTAATAGCTGAGACATGTACTATAACCTGCCGGTTAAGCCTGAAAAACTCAGAATGGTCAAGCTCTTGTTCTAAATTTTCTAAAGTATCGCTGATTAAAAGAGTTTCATTTTTATTTGTTTTAATAAACACTCCACCCCCCATAGCATAAAAATAAGCAACATCGGCAGTATTGACTATTTTCATTTTCTTTCCCGCCTGGCTCACAAACCTTTTCTTATAAGATTTCATGTTTGTTGACAATGATTTTATCGAACTCAACAAATTGGCATAGTCATAAGCAGAATTGGTAAAAGACTTAAACTTTTCGATACTTTTTATCAGTTCTGTCTTTTTTATAGGCTTTAAAAGATAGTCAATACCGTTGTGTTTAAAAGCCTGAATTGCATATTTGTCATAAGCCGTTGTAAAAATTACCGGACAAACAATGTGAACTTTTTCAAATATCTCAAAGCATAAACCGTCAGAAAGATGGATGTCGAGGAAAATAAGGTCAACCGGGTGTAAACATAGAAATGCAATTGCCTCGCTCACTGACGTTATATTACCCAGTATATCAATTGAACTATCTATTTCAGATAGCACCTTCTGCAAGTGCTTTGCCTGGAGAAGTTCATCTTCAATGATTACTGCTGTCATTCTTCATTAGTTATAATTGGGATTTCAACAATAAAATAACCATCATCTTGCCGGTAATTAATGGTTTTACTAAAAAAATTCATATAGCGTTGTTCCAGATTGACTAACCCGATTTTAGTACTTTTTTCTGTATTTCGGGGTTGAAAGTTATTTCTTATTACGAATATATGTTTGTTTTCATCAACAGAAACCTGGATATACAAAGGTGATAGCAATGTTGTTGTATTATGTTTTAAAGCATTCTCAATTAGCAGCTGTAAAGTAAGCGGCAAAATGTATGATTTGTAGTAAGTCTTATCTATTCGGTTTTCAAAGACAAATCCATCACCGCATCTTATTTGTTGAAGAAAAATATAGGAATTGATAAAGTCCATTTCTTCTTCAATAGTAACAAAATCATTACTATTCACTTCAAGAAAATATCTGTAAATTTTAGAAAATTCGTTAACATATTGGGTAGCCTTATCCTTATCAGAATTAATAAGTGAAGCCAGGGTGCCAAGACTGTTAAAAAGAAAGTGAGGATTGAGATGGTTTTTTAAAGCCTCAAATTTAGACCTCATATTTTCTCTTTCCAAATCAGCGGCATGGGTGAGCTCCTTTTTCCATAAGAAAAAAAGAAATATTGCTTCATGAATTGTCACAGCGAAAAAAAATACAATTATGATTGCAATATGAAGGAATTTTTGCTTTTCCCAGTAATCCGGCGAATTTCCGTAAATTAACAAATTGATTGCAAAAACAAATAAAATGACGATAACGGTAAAAAATATAATGAAAGCAATTACAATTACGATATGGATAAATGGGTTCTTTTCCCATGGAAATCTATTCCAAATTATAATACCAAACTGACTTGATACAAACCATGATAAAAATGTTGTTCCTACGGAAATTAATATCCAGTCAATAAATTTAGGATTACCCGGTCTGAGTCCAAAAATTAAAGGAAAGGCAATTCCAATAACAAGGATGCCTAAAATTTTGAACCATTTATCACTGAATAATTTATCTGAACCCATTTTCTGAAAATAATAAATGCAAGATATTAAAAGGTAATGACTTATTTACATTTTTTAATCATTTCTAAAGCATAGGAATATCCCCAGTCTGGTGCAATTGAATCCTTGGGTGGGTATAACGTATAATTATCAATTGCGGTTTTAATCAGCACATATGCTTTGTCCTTTCCACCTCCAAAAATTGCGGGAGTGTGAAATAGATTAACACCTTTCCATAAATAGCTCCTGGGATTTTCAGGACTTATTTCTTTTGCTCTGTCAAAATAGCCCATTGTTTCACCGTTATATTTAAACCCCCTTACCATAGGGCTAATGTCCATTCTGGCCTGCAATACAAAACCTTTCATGACAAAAATTTCTGAATTTTTATGATCAAGCTCATAAGCTTTATCAATTTCAATTTGAGCCTTATCAACCCAAAAATCGCGCTTTTTATCTGTTTTTTGCATGTAGCTGATACGTGTATAACAGTAGGCAGCATAATAGTACGGCAGCCATTTATCAGAGTTCACGAAGGCAATCCGTTCAAAATAACTTGCTGCCATTACAAGTGTTTTTTCAACTGATGCCGTGTCGCACATTTTTTTGGCATTTAGCATGTTAGTTGTATAAACTGTATCTCCTGCTTTACCAGGTAATACAATAAATATAAAAAACAATAAATTCAACATTGATTTTTTCATAATTTTCAGTTTTAATTAAGATACATTGATAAAAATATTCCAATAAAAGGGGAGCGTTTATCTGCTGGATTTACATGGAACGGGTCAATAATCGTAGGTATGGTTACATAGCCTAACACCTTATCATAACCAAATACATTTTGTAAAGAACAAAATATAATCGCCTGCTTTTGAAATAATAACAAAGGTTTGCTGACACTGATATCGAATGATACATATGCCGGTATATTTAGTTTTGTCGTCACACCGGATTTATTCAAATAATTATAATTACGACTGGAGGCATAGCTAAAACTTGTACTCAATACAATAGCAATAGAAGGGATCCAGTATTTATCAACAAGTGAAACTGTATTTGCAGATACATAATCAGGAGTTAGAAATTCACCAGGAATTATAGTCTTCCTTTTACTGTCAATATAGGAATATGATATCCAATAGTCAAGGTTAGTCACTGTGGTCTTATCCCTGAAAAATAACTCAAACCCTTTTGCATATCCTGCATTTCCGGTATAAATATATTGGGGTTTATAATCAGTTACAAGGCTGATGTATTTTTTATAGTACATTTCAAAGCGGAATGTCCTGTCGTTTTTCTGGAACTGGTAATTAGCAATAAAATGTTCAGCTTGCTGATTGCCTAATCCTGCCGGGTTGACCAACATTGTATACTTATCTGGCAACTGATAGAAAATGCCATATGAAAATGAAACCTGGCTGCTTTTGATAAATTTGTAAGCAAATGAACTTCTTGGAGCCAGAGTATATTTATTGGAATAGGAAGTTTGCTCCAGCCGCAAGCCCAATCTGAATGCAAATATTTTGTGAATCGTAGCTTCTGATTCTGCAAATAATGAAACTAGGTAAACATTCACATTCGATTTTAACGTATCAATATTTCCTTTAAATGTGGTATTGATATATTCACTTCCAGTAATGAATTTTAGATCATTTGATAAATTCTTTTTCAATACTGCCTTGCCCTGGTAAACTTCCTCATATTCGTTAAAATTTAAACTGCCATAATTAAAGTTATCATCATTATTTGATGCAGATGCGCCTACATACAATGAGGTTTTATCATTATTGAAAAATTGGGTATAATTAGAATTTATGACGTAGTTAGAATTTTTAATATTAAAAACTGACTGGGTTATTTTTTGTGTATCATTATAAGCTACACCTTCTTTGGTTGTTGAAATATCGGCATAAAATTTAAATAACCCGTTTTCATTAGGTTTAATTCTCAGTACAATTTTAATGTCTTTATTAATAGGCGGTTCAGTCCATGTTGAATTTTTTGTCATGAACTTAAAGGACTTATAGTACGGGTTTAGGTTATTGTAATTTAAATTGATATATAGTGATGTATTTTTCCAGCGATGCGTGTGAAAGGCAGTGAGTCCATACAGGTGAATGCCTCCTCCGGATATGGTAGAATCGGCAATACCCTTACTGTTCAAAATAAGGACTGATGATAATGCCTGTCCGTATTCTGCAGAATAACCACCTGCGCTGAAAATATCACCTGAAAACAAAAAAGGATCCACCCTTGCCATCTGTTTAAGCCCTGGGACATGAGAATAATAAGGGTTTGGCAATTCCAGGCCATCCATGATATAACTTGATTCCTTGTCTGACCCACCACGTACAAAAAGACCTTCAGTATAACCAACTTTCTGGGTACTCGGCAGTTTATCAATGGTTGATTGTATATCTCCGGGTGCACCTGCTGTTGTTCCTATATCCCGGGGTTTAAGTAATTCGGTCTTGTTTTTATCGCTTGCGGCAAAAGTGCCGGCTGTAATTACAACTTCTGACAATAAAGTATTGTCTTCTTTTAATTTAAATTTAATAACCAGGCTTGAATCTTTTATATTAATTTCCTTTAATGAAGTCTGCATACCAATTAATGATGCAACCAATGTTACTTTTCCGGTTAATTTGGTGGTCAATACAAACCTGCCTGAATCATCTGACATGGTACCTTCATAAGTCCCTTTAATATATATATTTGCATACGGTTGGGGTAAATCTTTTTGATCAGTAACAACGCCTGAGATTTTTACCTGGGCAATCACTGAATTTGCAGTCAGGGTAATCAATAAGAGAGTAAATATATGTAATACACTATGATTGATTCTTTGATACACTTTATTCATAATTTTGAATATATAATTTTTAATTACCCTGCAAACATATTGTTTGAAATTGCCTAATGAAAAAATATGTTAATCAAATGAGTAATCTGTTCATTGAAATGGGAAAAATAGAAGGTTGAAATTTTTTATGGGGGGAAAAGAAATTAATTGGGTTTAAAGATATCGAATACAGAACTTGTTTTGAAAAAAGGCATGAACCGGATTAAATTTTTTTTCTATTTTTTTGGCAACCAAAAAATAATTCAGTTATGAGAATATATATATATTTTGAACTTCATTAAAAGTAAGGATGACATTGGTAATATTTATCATATCAATTTCACAAGTTTAAGTGTTTCTCCATTTTGAACAGCCCAAGCAACTAAACTATCAATTCCCTGGCTAAAATCTATTTTAGGTTCCCACCCGGTAACAGATTTTATTTTTTCAATGTTGCTGATATAAACTGGTTGATCGCCGGGACGCCAGTCATGAAATGTTACAGGAATTTTTTTCTTCAATTTATCTTCCAGAAGCGCTATCAATTCCAAAAGGTTCGAAGTATTTTCTGGACCTCCGCCAATATTATAAATCTGGCCGGATGTATTATTAATATTTTT
The DNA here is from genome assembly GCA_963851385.1 of uncultured Bacteroidota bacterium. Classification (GTDB taxonomy): domain Bacteria; phylum Bacteroidota; class Bacteroidia; order Bacteroidales; family DTGW01; genus CAWEFA01. The sequence goes on from CAWKPE010000010.1 coordinate 278,261, forward strand.
TATAGCGGCATCATAAGCATTAATTAAATCAAATACATGCAAAACATCACGGACCTGCATGCCATCACCATATATCTTGATTGGACTATTATAGATTGCTGCAATTGTAAACCAGGCTACCCATCCCTGATCTTCTATTCCAAACTGGTTTGGTCCATAAATACAACTTTGCCTGAAAACAATAGATTTTATATTATATATTCGTGCATAGTCACGAACATACTGTTCTGCGGCTCCTTTACTGCATCCATATGGTGAATGAAAATCCAGTAATTCTTTTTCATTTATACCTTCCGTATAGTAAGCATAATAATATCGTTTGCCATTATTTTTTATGGTAATATGTTCCATTCCGCCATACACCTTATTTGTGGAAGTGTATAGTAAGATTGCTTTGTCATTATTGTTACGAAGAGCTTCCAGAACATTGAAAGTTCCAAGTGCATTTATTTCGAAATCCAATCTTGGATCAGTAACTGAAGTAGTAACTGCCACCTGGGCAGCAAGGTGATATACAACATTCGCACCTATAACTGCTTTTGCCAATACTCCGTTATCTATCCGTACATCACAAAACTGAAAAGTAAATTTATCGCCACCAAGTTTTTCAAGTTTTGACAGGTTATAATTAGTACCTCTACGAGAAAGATTATCAAGTACAATAACTTCATCACCCCGTTTTATCAAAAATTCAGCAAGATTAAAGCCTATAAAACCGCATCCTCCTATAATTATATTTTTCATTTTTAATAAATTTTATGGCATTGTTAATAAAGTATAGCTAAATCATTATTCCATTTAAACATCAACAATTTTATTGAATAAATCAACATATGTTTTGCTTTTGTATAGCATTTTGTTTTTCTTCTTAATCTGGCCAAAAAATGTCTAAAAAGACTATTATAGCCTTCTACTGTATATGTTTCTGCCTTTGTCTGAACTAATTGTTCTTCCGGAACAAATTCATTATAAGCTTTCCAATAGTCAGCACAAACTATCCCTTTGGAAAATTCTTCAATTTTTTCCCAGAGCCTTTTTCCAGTTTCGGTTCCTCTTGTGCCAATTTCACAATTGACGAACCTATGCCCATTTCTATCAACAGCAATCCATATCCAGCAGTAGTTTTTTTTGAACCAATATATGTATGCATCTCATCCAATTCTATTACATCAATATCTCCAGGATTTCTAAATTCATCCAACTTTTCTCCAAAGGACTTTATCCAATTAAAAACAGCAACATGGCTCACATTTAAGTATCTTCCTATTGATTTAAAACCTAAGCCTTCTAAATATAAAACTAAGGCATTTCTTTTAAGGTCATTCGGCTTTCCTAATTGCCCTACAGTAAATCGATGCTTGCAATCTTTACACAGAAACCTTTGTTTTGATTTAACTATACCATCTTTACGAAAATTCTTGCTTTTACATTTTGGGCAGCTATCTATAATCATTTTATATAGTTTTATAACTGCACAAATATAATAAAACTATACTAAATTAACAAAGCCAATTTTATATATCAATGTAAAACTGAAAGTTTAGAGAAAGACCAAAATTTTTATATTTAAAGTTGAAAATAACCATTCTTTTTAAGAATCAGAAGAATATTCTTATTTTATTGATCTTATAATCAAGTATAAAATTGGTTTTCTTATTTATAAAACAATGTAATTTTATTTCAAATAAACTAGATATTAGAAAAACAAAAAAAGCAATAGTAATAATTGTCTTTAAAGGATTATGAAATAAAATGTCATAAATTCATACGAATTACACATATATTGTATTATATGATTACATAATTTCTTTGGTACCATCTGTTGACTCCCTATCGATTACTATGTATTCGATACCTGAATATAATTGAAACAGAACTGTATCTTTAACCTGGTTAATTTTGTCGCTGTTATTGCAACAATTTTAATAATGCAAAATTTCATCTGTTAATTCTTGCTGGTTGTATTTTTTTTGCCAATATTAGCCCAAAAATAAATCAGTTATGAGAAAAATTATATTTATTTTAGTGTTAATCCTCTTACTGTCAAGAGCGGGTATGCACAGATATTTTCAGGATGCGAAGGCGCAAGTGCTTTCGACAAAAGCAGCTCTCCTGATTTAGGTATATTAATATCTTCGAGCGATGCCGAAACAGTCTGGAACGCTCTTCGTTTAGCAACTTTCAGCCAATCAAAGGGTGATACAGTGGTAATTTTTATTGTCGGCAAGGCTTTGGATGTACATATGCATGATACTTCGAAATATAAGATTGATGAATTGTGCAAGAAATTTGCCTATAACGGTGGTAACATATATGCTTGTTCCATATGCGCCAAACAAAGGCATATTGAGAATGTGCCATCGTGCACAATAACTTCAATTGTAGATATGTATGAGATTGTAAAAAAGAGTAAAAAAGTTTTAACGTTTTAGAATAAAGTTGTAAATTGAATCAAGAATTATGAGAATTCATTAACCCTATTTAATCATATATTATGGAAAATATTTGTAAGAATTTTGAAAAATGCCCAATTTATACCGGTGTTCTTAAAGATAAGGTTAAAACAACTGAAGCTTACAAAAAGATATTTTGTAATGCTGGTAAATCTGGATGGTCAGCGTGCAGAAGATTTCAGGTAAAAGAAAAGACAGGCAAGTGTCCTCCTGATCTTATGCCAAATTCTATTAAAGATGCAGATACCATAATAGCTGAAATGAACCTGAATTAACTTGTAAGAATTTTCTCAATTGAACTTCTTTCTTTTTCAGTTAGTGTTTTAATATCGATAAGAGCATTTTTAATTTTAGTTTTAAAATTCCAGCATGTCATTTGGCGCAATGATAAACGCCTTGCAAATTCATAAGTTGAAATATCCTCTTTTCCCTTACAAACATTATAGGCAATGAAAAATGCTTTACTGATAGGGAATTTTACACCATGGAATATAGTTCCGTTTGTTGCTGTTTCCTTATGTTTACATTTTGTGCATCTCCGTGAATATGGTTCTTTTCCAGGGCATGAGTTCGTATTTCCACACTTTTTACAAACAAATCCATTCGCCCATTTCAGATTGGCCAGAAACTCAAAACACTTTTCATCATTATGAAACATCTCTTCGAGTTGCTTAGGGCTGAGATTGTCATTGAAAATTTTACTCATAATCAATTATTTCTGTTGCAAATATAAAAAATATTAGTGATACTAAAAAGATTTAGGTGATATTATTGCGATTTATTAAATTTATTGTAGTAATTTTGTATCCATATTTAATAAATGAATGTTTATGGAAAATAAATGTGAAATTAAACCTCGAAATTTAAGAGAATATATAAAATCTTCTTGGTTTCTTAGACCATTGTTAGGAGTTGTAATAGGCGGTATTGCAGGATTTCTGTACTATCATTTTGTTGGTTGCTCCTCAGGAAGCTGTCCAATAACAAGTAATCCCTACATGAGTATAGCCTGGGGTGGAATACTTGGGTTATTAGTTGTTAAAAGCCCATGTAGCAGAGGCAAATGTTAGTCATTGGCTATTAGTAATCAGTAATTAGTAATTAATATGGCACTTACAATAAGTTCTATAGCATGTCCACAAAACCATCGTTGCCCGTTAATACAGATTTGCCCTGTTCAGGCAATTACTCAGTTAGGATATGGTTTGCCGGTTATAGACGAAGCAAAGTGTATCGAATGCGAAAAATGTACAAAGTATTGCCCAACTCGGGCCATCGAAAACAAGAATTTAATAACTTTAAAATAATGAAAATATGGAAACAACAATTGATAATGTAGTACATTTAACTACACAAGAATTTAAAGAAAAAGTTTTTGATTATGAGAAGAACAAGGAATGGAAATATGCAGGAGTATTACCTGCAATCGTTGACTTTTATGCAGACTGGTGCGGGCCTTGCAAAATGGTTGCCCCCGTTTTACAAGATATTGCAAAAGACTATGCAGGCAAAATTTTAGTGTATAAAGTGGACACTGAAAGTGAACGTGAGCTGGCATCAGCTTTTGGAATATCAAGTATTCCTACCTTGTTATTTGTTCCGAAAAATGGTAAACCACAGGCTGCAATGGGAGCTTTGCCACGTCAGAGTTTTGATAAAGCAATAAAAGATATTTTGCTTAATGAATAAACAATTAAAGTATTAGTTGTCAAACTTTAAATAATTAGTTATGAAAAAAAACATGGGTATTATTGACAAGGTGATCAGGATACTGGTTGCTGTTGTAATTGCAGTTTTATATTTTACTAATGTAATTCCAGGCACTCTAGGTATTATACTTTTAGCAGTGGCTGTAATATTTCTTCTTACAAGCGTAATAAGTTTTTGTCCGCTCTACCTTCCCTTTGGGATAAGTACTGCGAAGAAAAAAGAATAATTGTAAGAAAATAATTGATATTTTAAAATAGAATGAACTAATGGTTTAATGTACTAAACCGAATATGCAAAATCTTCACGTGCTTGAAATAACCGAATGCGTCAACTAAGAGATCTTGATGTTTACCCGGAAAGAACCTATTTATTTTCCGACCCGGTAGATATGCCTGAAAATTTGGATTTTAGTTTTTTGTTAAGTAAATAAAGAATTGAGAAAATAAAACTAATTAAACTTAACCCTCATCAATTATAAATAAAAAAATGAGTCACCAAATAAAAGGTTAAAATGAGAAAAACATTTTTTGCATTAAGTTTTATTTCTTAAATTTAATTACACATAACTTAAAAACTAAAAACTATGAAAAAATTAGTACTATTATCATTAGCAAGCCTATTCTTATTTGGCTTAACCATTACTGGTATGACAGTTCCAGACACTATTAAAAAGAAAGAAGTTAAAAAGGAAGTTAAAGAAGAAAAGAAGGATGCTAAAGAAGTAAAGAAAGATGCCAAGGATGTAAAGAAAGATGCGAAAGTAGAAAAGAAAGATGCCAAGGATGTAAAGAAGGATGTCAAAGATGAAAATAAAGACGTAAAGTAGTTGTTACTATCCTTGAAAAGGGCTGTTTCAATATTTGAGACAGCCTTTTGATTCCTGGCTTTCGCTTACATATTTCAATTGGATACTTTTGGTATTGAATCTGATTTATTCATATTTTCTGGAGCACAGCATTTATAAGTACCGATTATTGAGCGTGGAGTCTCTGTTAATAAATTTTCTTATTTATCTAATTTAACATTAACCGCGTTTGGGCCTTTTTTCCCCATTGCAATTTCAAATATTACTTTATCATTTTCTTTTATTGTATCTATCAATCCATTCACATGAACAAATACACTTTTCTGTGATACTAAGTCTTTAATAAAACCAAAACCTTTAGAATTATTAAAAAAAGCTACAACTCCTTTTCTGACTAATTCTTCTGGTTCTGTATTAGCGCTTTTTGGTATACCAATTTGAATATCTTCTAAATTTATTTTTTTCTTTTTAGAAGGATCCGGAGGTGTAGAAGTTATATTGCCATTTTCGTCAACGTAGGCTAGCATATCATCTAAACTACTTCCGGTTTTCTTATTCTCTTTTCGTTCCAGCTTTTTTTTCTCTTTGTCTTTTCTCTTTTTCTCCTTTTTGTTCCGAACATCTTTTTTATTCCAAGTTTCCTGCGATTTGCCCATAATTTAATTTTAAATAAATAATAAATACCTGAATTAATATTACCATTAATGAATTTGTTTGATTATTATAAAATTCAAGAATAGAAAATTGTTGTAAACTTACTTTAAAATTTTATCTTTCTCTAATCTTTAAGTTAGGTTACAATAAAAATTTAAAATTGGATAAGAGTAAATATATTTTAGAATGTCTAATAATATAAATGTTGATTATTCGGCCCGATCTAATTTTATTTGAAATACAACTCCCGGAATTTTCGCTAAAATTGTCTTTTAGTTGAATGGAAATGAAATATTTATTCAAATTAACATTGATAAACAATGATTAAATGTGCACCAACAAATATGGTTTTTAAACCGAAATTCAAAAAAAAAATCCTCAGGTAAGAATAAAGAACGACGAAGATATGAAAAGTCAAATCAGGAAAAAATGTTCTCAATAATTATTACATTGCGTAGCATTATATAAAATAAATTTTAGATAGGTCGTTTTGTAAATATATGAAGACAAATATTAATTATTTTGATAAAAAAACTTTTTTGAGTTCAACCAAACCAATTATACTAACGTAAAACGGAGATTGCTTGCATGGTCACTGAATAAATTTTATTCATGAGAACATACTGGAAGTGAACGACGATTTTGAATTTGATAATTTCAATAGATGGAGAAGAGGCTGATTTGTTTAATTTTTCTGACTTTATTTGTTGGTCTGAATTTCGCTGTACTATCACAAAGTTTCAATCTTACAGGAAAAATTTTGGATAAAGAAACTCAAGCTCCATTGCCAGATGTGTTTGTTAATGTTACTAATATTAATAATGCAAGGGAGTCTTTTACAGTAGCTTCTGATAAGAATGGATATTTCTTTTTTTCAGACTTAAAAATTCATACTAAATACAAACTCAAAGCTTCATTAATGGGATTTTCAGATTTAGAAATGCCCGTTGAAAGCAAAAATAAAACTGTAAACCTGGGAACACTTTTACTTTCTGTTAAATCTCAACCAATCGGGGAAGTTATTGTGAAAGGAAATCCTCCATCAGCAGTTCAAAAAGGAGATACTGTTGAAATGAATGCCGGAGCTTTTACTACTAATCCAGATGCCAGTGCTGAAGACCTGGTTACCAAGATGCCAGGTATTACGGTTGAAAATAATACAGTAAAAGCACAAGGTGAAGAAGTAAAAAAAGTGCTGGTTGACGGAAAAGATTTCTTTGGCGAAGATCCATCAGTGGCATTGAAAAATCTTCCGGCCGATATAATTGACAAAATACAGGTTTTTGATAAACTGAGTGAACAAGCCCAGTTTACTGGATTTGACGATGGTAATTCTGCCAAAACTATTAATATCATTACAAAAAAAGAAAAACAGAACGGCCAATTTGGAAAATTTTATGCAGGAACTGATTTTGATAGTAAATATATTGCAGGGGGAAATTTAAATCTCTTCAATAAACAAAGACGTATTTCTGTAATTGGGTTAATCAACAATATTAACCAACAAAATTTTGCCCAACAGGATTTACTAGGCATCCCGGGAAGTATAAGTACCGTGAAGCAGAACGGATTTGTCGTTGGCGTGCAGAATGGCATTAATACTACCCGCTCGGTTGGATTTAATTATAGCGACGACTGGGGCAGCAAAGTAAATGTAACCGGTAGCTATTTCCTTAACGAGACCCAAAACTATACTACTCAACAACAACTTAAAGATAAGTTCCTTTCACCGAAACCTGATCATTATTCAGATGAATTTGATACTTCATCCGCAAATAGGTACAACCACCGCATTCATATGAGAATAGAATATGACATCGATTCGATGAATACTTTAATTTCTACGCCTAAGCTGACTTTTCAAACTAATAATTCTGATAAATTTATGTCCAAGACCACCGTCAATAAAGTAAAAAATGATACTGTCAATTTTGCGTGGGCAAAAAACAAATTGGACATGTACGGTTATAACATAGAAAATGAGTTGGTATTCAGACATAAGCTTAATAAACCAAGGAGAACTTTTTCAATTGCAATAACAACTACAGCAATACATAGGGATCCTAATAGTACTCAAGTTGGTCTATTACATACGAGCACGACTGATTCAGTACCTACAAATCAATATAACGATGGAGATACTCATAGTTATAAGATATTATCAAACATGGAATATAATGAACCAATTAGTACTTCCAGCTTTCTCCGTTTCAATCTTACCAATGCATACACAGACAGCAGAAAGGAAAGAGAAGCTTATGATATCAACAACAACATGATCATTCTCGATCACGTGGACTCTTTGTCTAATATTTATAAAACTTATTATTTCAATAATCACATTGGTGTTGATTACAGGCTTAAAAAAGAAAACCTGAAATTCTCAATCGGGGCAGAATATCAGCTAGCTTATCTTACCGGAGACGAGTTATTCCCTGTATCATCCAAAGTGAAGAAAAACCCTTTTGAAAATATATTGCCCAATTTTTTGATAAATATTAAAAATCCCAACAGCAGTCTGCGAATTTTGTACAAGACTTCAACCAATGCCCCAAGTATTTCCCAGATGCAAAATGTTATAGACAATGGCGACAGAACAAGCATTAATACCGGAAACCCTTATCTAACGCAGGAATATAGTCATAATCTCACCTGCACTTATTCTTTTGCCAATCCTGAAAATTCAATCAATTATTTATTTTACCTGAATGGGGAATATGCTTTGAATTACATTGGCAGCCAGACTATCGTACCTGATAATAATAATGACACAATAAAAGACCTCAATATAATACTATCAAAGGGGCTGCAGTTAACTCGCCCATTAAATTTTGATCATTTCACAAATATCCGTGCATTATTTGATTATAGTTTTCCAGTTAAATGGATAATGAGTAAAATAAATCTGACTACCGGTATCAGTTATACTCAAACTCCCGGATTGATAAATGAAAATCTGAACTGGTATAGTCTTTATAGTACTACCGATGGCATAACAATAAGTAGTGATATCAGTGAAAATATTGATTTTTCAATTTCTTATACTTTAAATTACAGCATCATAAAAAATTCTATAGCAATGAGCATTATCAACAGCAATAACAATCCCAAATATTTGTATCAAACAACTGGTGCAAAATTTAACTGTATCTTCTGGAATGGGTTTGTTTTAGAAACTGATGCGCTTTTTCAGTTAGATAAAGGCTTCCAAAACTTTAACCAGCATTACATATTATGGGATGCAAGCCTTGCAAAAAAAATATTTAAAGATCAAAAAGGTGAAATTAAAATAAGTACATTTGATATTCTCGATCAAAACAGTAATATTACACATACAGTAACGCCGCAATATATCCAGGATTCAAAGATTAATGCTTTGCACCGTTATTATATGTTGACTTTTACTTATACCCTGAAGGATTTCCCGGGCTATGAAACTCACAAGAAATCAAAGAAAGAAGGTCATAAAAAAAAGGATTCTCAACCTGATTAAATCGTAACTCACCCTAAGGTGAGAATAGTTATATTTTTATTTAATAATTTAGCAGTAAAATGGTTCATATAAAAAAGCAATTAAGATGGTAAAACGAATAACTTTATTAGGACTATTTTTGATAAGCATGTTGATGATTCATCAGGTAAGTAAAGCCCAGTCAACTTTAATACATTATTGGCATTTTAATACAACATTGCCAAGTGATGGTTCTGGTGGTCTTGTTTTTGGACCTCATTTAATTCATGCAGATTATTCTATCACGCAACCACCTGCTGCTTTAATATATAAAAGGATAGATGAAACTTCCAGTGATTCGGGTTCTATGGATAATTGTAAGGGTGGTTCTAAAAATGAAAGAATGGGATACGGTGGATGTTGCGATACAATAATTAATAATGGTGTAAGAACGCGTAACCCAAGTGACAATATGCAATTTTTATGGTATATTCCTACTGGGAATTACAAAAATATCGTCATTACATATGAGACTAAGGCCTCGAGTTTTACAAGTGGGCAGCACGAACAATTCTTTTCATATAGCATTGATAGCGGCTTAAACTTTATAACAACCGGTTTGCCTATGTTTTCTTACACTCTTGATACATCTTATAAAAAAGTAGCATTGGATTTAAGTTCCATAGAATCTGTAAACAATAACAATAAATTAGTGTTTAGAATACTTTATGGCACTCCTAACGCAATTACCAAAGGGAACAACAGGTTTGACAACATTACAGTGGAAGGAGACAGTATTTTCCCGACTGAAATAAGAAAAATACCTTATTCAGATTTTACATTATATCCTAACCCTGCAGACAACTTTTTATTTATTAATTCTTCCGATAATAATTATACTCGAATTTCTGTTTTTTCTATTGAAGGGCAGGTATTAATACAAAAATCATTGGTCAATAACGTTATTGATATAAGTAATTTGAGTAAAGGTGTTTATATTATCAGATTAGAAAATTCAGGTGGGATGATAATAAGTAAGTTTGTAAAACAATAGAAAAACCATCTGACAAATCTTGAACCAGAATTAAAAAAAGGAATATTTGTATTTTATTATTACAAATGAATTTTTGAATGTATAGGTTGTTTAGGAATTTTTTGCCATTTATTATAGGTTCAACCTTAGGATTTTTCTTGTACTTTTTATTTAATTGGTGGGGGTTTTTATTGATATTTCCATGGATTGGAGGATGGATAACCGCAGGTAATGTAATTGCACTAAATAAAAAAGGAATTCAAAAAGATTTCGGACGTAGGTTAAGTATTTTAATGATCTCACCAGTATTCTTAGTTTTTATTGGATTATTACAAAGAGAAAACCTGCAACTTGAGGAAACGGTATTTTATATCGCAGCCGGTTTGTTTTCCAGGGTATTGATCCATTATACTATTGCAAAAGTATTCGGTCCGTTTATCTGGGGAAGGGGATTTTGCGGCTGGGCCTGCTGGACTGCAGCTATTTTGGAATGGATGCCAATTAAGGAAAACAAGTTAATTCCTCCTAAATATACAAATCTCAGGTATGTGTTTTTCCTAATTTCAATATTAATTCCAATTATTTTTATTTTTTCAGGATACGACTATTATCAAAACCATATAAGAGGAGATAATAATTTTTTAATGCAAACCGGCAAATTTCAACAATTCTTATGGTTTATTGCAGGTAACGGCATTTATTATGCCATGGCTGTACCTTTAGCATTTGTATTTAAGAAAAAACGAGCCTTTTGTAAAATAATCTGTCCGGTATCATTAGTAATGAAAGTCCAAACAAAATTTTCTGTTTTAAAACGAAAGCCAACGGACAAGACATGTACAGAGTGTGAAATATGCAATAGAAATTGCCCTATGGATATTAATGTAATGAAATATATAATTCAAAATAAAAATATAGCTTCAACGGAATGCATTCTCTGTGGAATATGCGTAAATGTTTGCCCTGTTAACGCAATAAAATAATATATAATTATAATGTAAATTTTTTGTGAAAAAATTAATTCTGTGAACTGACTGAGCAAAAATTGAAAGGCAGCTTTGCAATTCTGGAAAAGTTCTGACCAGCTTCAATCATGTCTTCATCTTCTTCAGGGTAATACCAAATTATATTCGTTTCAGTGCCAGATTTTCCTATTTGATTTAACATCGAAAACAACTTTATTAATAGTAAGCTCGAACTGGAATTAAAATATTCAAGATTTACATGAAATGTAATCTTTTTTGGATTTGTTCTTTCGAATTCCTTTAACCATTCGAGTGTTGGAGTATAAAAATCGAGAGAGTTCTCACAAATGGAATTGCCTTCAATTCGCAATTCTCCATTTGTATTAAATATTACAGCAGGAGTTGTCCTGCCTTTTTCAATTTGTAAATTTTCCATAGCTACAAAATATTACCAAATTCTTTATACAACATACTGTATCAAATAGTTTCATCTGTTAGATATTTTTTTTCCGGCTGATTTAGAAAATTTATTCTACAAACAAGAATATTATAGAAAAAATTACCTGTATCTTATAAATAATGTTAAAGTTGGGAAATATTAGTTTTATCTTCAATCTTGAATCAACAAATTATATTACTTTGCGTTTTTTAATAAATAGATGCATTATTGAAAAATAAAAGAACTTATATTGTATTAATAACATTATTTCAATTAATGGTATTCATTGCTCCTTTTATAATAAAAGGATTTCATCACCATTGCAAAGAATATACTACAATATCTAATTTGCCCTCTAATAAAATTATTGCCATAAAAGAAAGACCTTGCCCAATTTGTCAATTCGAATTTGTTAATTTTATTTTAGAGAATATTGAATATGCTTCTATTTATCGAACTCCCGTTTATCTAAAAAATTCAGATTTATTTTCACAGGCGTTTAATTTCACTTTTTCTTCTTTTTCGCGTAGAGCACCACCTGATATTTAATCTTTTATTCTCGCCATATTTTTATACTTTGAATTCTTTCAGAAATTAAGGACAGGATTCTTTTAATATTTTTACAATTTTCAAAATAATGAAAAAAAAGTTTTTTGTATTAATTGTATTACCCATAGCGATAATTAATATATTATATGCAACAGATACAGGATATAATAAAACTACACTGACGGGGATAATAACCGACAAAGAAACTGGTGAATCAATCCCTGGCGCAACTATTTATATTCCCGATTTAAAAACCGGTGCAGTTACTGATACTGGCGGCACATATAAAATTAATAATCTTCCACAAACAAAACTTCTTTTACAAATTAGTTTTTTAGGTTACAAAACTATTATCGAAAAAGTTGATTTAACCTCTATTTCAATGAAGAATTTTGCAATGGAGCCGTCAATCACTGAAATGCAGGACGTCGTGGTCACCGGTTCTTCTGAAGCTACCGAGATTAAAAGAACCCCTATCCCAATTACAGCTCTTAGCAGGAAAGAACTTCAACAGAATCTGAATACAAATATCATTGATGCTGTTGCAAAAGTTCCCGGAGTAAGTGCAGTTACAACCGGTCCAAATGTTTCCAAACCATTTATTCATGGTTTAGGATATAATAGAGTACTTACTCTTTATGATGGAGTAAGACAGGAAGGCCAGCAATGGGGTGATGAACATGGCATAGAAGTAGATGAAAATGCAGTAGATAGAATAGAAGTTATTAAAGGTCCGGCAAGCTTAACTTATGGTTCCGATGCAATAGCTGGAGTAGTTAATTTGCTTCCTGCTTCTCCCGTTCCCGATGGTGTAATAAAAGGTAAAATATTGACAGAATATCAGACAAATAACAAACTGATTAATTGTTCTGCTTCAATTGCAGGCAATTCCGGAGGATTTATCTGGGGTGGAATGGCTTCTCATAAACAAGCTACCAATTACCAGGATAAAAACGACGGTAGAGTTTATGGAACAGCTTTTAATGAAACAGATGTAAATGGTTATATCGGATTGAATAAACAATGGGGTTATTCACATCTTGATTTCTCATTGTTTAACGATTTACAGGAAATACCTGATGGCAGCCGCTTTGACTCAACAAACAGAAAATTCACAAAACAAATTTCGGAAATAGATACATTTAGACCAATAGTATCAAATTCCGAATTGAATTCATATAACATCGCTATTTTACATCAACATGTGCAACATTATAAATTATATTCATCAAATAATTTTGTTTTCGGTGAAAGTAAATTAGGATTAATACTGGGTTATCAGCAAAATATTCGCAGGGAGTTCAGTCATCCTGAATATCCTGATATTCCAGGTCTTTATCTTGTACTTAACACTTTTACTTACGATGTCAAATACTACCTTCCTGAGTTTAACGAATGGGCCACAACTATTGGATTAAACGGGATGTACCAAAACAATACAAATAATGGAACTGAATTTATTATACCCAATTACAATCAGTTTGATATAGGTCCTTTTGTACTCGTTCAAAAGACTTTTGATAAATTAAACATCAGCGCAGGCATCAGATATGATACCCGAAAATTTAATAATGATGCAATGTACACGCGACCCAATCCACTAACCGGTTTCGATATGCAAGTTGGTTCAACTATTGCAACAGATCAACCTTTTTTTAGTTTTAAACATACTTTTTCAGGGCTATCCGGAAGTATTGGAGCGACATACAATTTAACCGACAAAATTCTCATTAAAGGAAATATTGCTCGTGGATTCAGGGCTCCTAACATTTCCGAAATTTCAGCTAACGGAGTACATCCGGGAACTCTAATATACCAAATAGGCAATACTAGTTTTAAACCGGAATTTAGCTTACAGGAAGACCTTGGTATTTCTCTTACATCCAGCCACGTTGTAGGCAACATAGAAATATTTAATAATAATATATCTAATTATATTTTTAATCAAAAATTACTAAACTATCTGGGACAAGATTCTGTGATTGTTAAAGGTAACCAGACATTTAAATTCCAGCAGGCACAAGCACAATTGTATGGCGGAGAAGCAAGTCTTGATATTCACCCTCATCCACTTGACTGGCTTCATTTTGAAAACTCTGTATCTGTGGTTTATGCTTTAAATAAAGGTGGAAATGGTTTGCACATAACGGATAGTTCCAAATATCTTCCTTTTATACCTCCACTTCATACTAATTCAGAACTAAGGGCAAACATAAAAAGAAAGTTTAAATATTTTTCTTCTATATATGTAAAAATCGGAATGGAATATTATGCAAAACAAAGCAGGGTGTATTTGGAAGATAATACTGAGACAATAACGCCAGGCTATATCCTTTACAGTGCAGGATTAGGTACAAACATAACAAATAGTCATGGGAAAATATTATTCAGCATGGATATCCTGGGAAATAACATTACTGATGTTGCTTATCAATCTCACTTGAGCAGGCTCAAATATATGGATTTTTATGTTAATAAATACGGAAATCCTGTAAGCGTAACAGGTCCAGGAAGCGGAATATATAATATGGGACGAAATGTTAGTCTTAAATTGATATTTCCACTAGATTTATAATATGTGTTTTTCTTGACCAAGATAAATTATATCCCAATATAACTTATGAATGCGTTATGCTCTTATTGTTAAGAAACTCTATCTTATTCATATTTTTAAATATTCGTATTCTATTCTGCCTTCCAATTCTGCCAAGAATAATAATAGCAATAACAATTATTAAAAGTATAATTGTAAATATCGTCGATAACTTTTCCTTTTTATTTCTATGCATTAAAGAAGTCTATTAAATATAATATATGTATTTTTCCGAATATTCGGGATAAGATTTTGCTACTAATCAATGAAACTAAAACTATTACATGCTTAAAACAAATTTATAATTTATATGTAATTCCTATTTTGCCATCTGATATGGCATTTCCACCACCTAATTCAAGATTAATTCCAAATTTACTATTAAAAAAATATCTCCCGCCAACCTGCAGTCCAAGACCCAAACCGGAATTATGAGAACCTTCATAACCAGATGGAGATGACCATAAATAAAAATCAAGGTTTAATCCAGCATAAAAATCCCAATTACTGGGAATAAATAAAAGACTGTTGAAATGATAATTGCCATTTCCCAAAATACCTATGACAGAATGAGAGTAAGAAGCATTGTTCCAATTATCATTATATGTTCTGAATGAACCTTCGAAACCAACAGTAATATCTTTATTAATACCAAAATCGAGACCTGCATAAACCGGAATTCCCCATCCGGATAATCCCAGACCAGCATTGAGTTGCTTTTCACCTTTCATAAGTGGAGCTTGGGCTTCCATAGAGATTGATGGAATTATAATTGCTAAAGCAAAAACAATAAAAGACTTTTTCATATGTAGTTATTTAAATTTACAATTTGTATTAACTCGTTTTAAAAAATTCATAATACTCTCTAACGTAATCTGTCGATGATTATTATTTTTATATAATGGTACAAAAAAACAATTCAATTTAATTCAATTATTTTATATCTATGATTAAAAATATTTTTTGGTTATTATTCAATTTTCAGATATGTGCCGTAATATAATTCTAATGCTATAATGGATAATAAGATCAAACTGCATAAGACTGATAACAGCTTAAATCTATAAGGCAACCATATTTTCAATTTTTGACTAAAAATAGGCCAGAAAAAAAATACTGCGAATTCTATGATACGTTTGATGAAAACGGCAACCAAAAAAACACCAAATGATGTTTGTTGACAAATGGAATTAAAGAGAACCGATTGAATAAATAATTACTTAATTTTATCCCGATTAAAAAAAAGGTTTAAAGATGATAGATTTTTAGTTTATATTTTTATTTACCGAATTTAAAAAACATAAATTAAAAACTTGAAATTCGCATAATAATATTTATCAATATGAAAAATAAAACTTTATTATTTGCCTGTTTGTTCCTTATATTACTAGGCCTTCAATATTGTTGCAATAAAACTAAGGTTGAGCTGATTAAAAACGGAGTTCAGTTGGAAACTGGTAAACTTAATGTAAAAGTGCAGTTTTATGCAAGTAATACAGTCCGTGTTGTTAAATGGTTGCCGGAAGCAACTCCAGATTCGACCAGCCTTGTCGTGATTCAGAAAATATTGCCAGATTTAAAAATAATAGTCAAAGAGAATGATAAAACTCTTACCGTAAGTTCGGATAAATTGCAAATTAACGTTTCGAAAAAAAACGGCAACATCGAATATTTCACCAAAGACAGCACGGTAATATTGAAAGAGAGCGGGAAAGCAATTATCAAGGATGCAGCTCTGAAAAATGAAAAAGCATACAGCATAAAGCAGCCTTATGAACTAACTCCTGATGAAGGAATTTACGGACTCGGGCAACATCAGTACGGTTACATGAACTATCGCGGACATACAGTCAAACTTGTACAAAGCAATACGGATGCTGTAACGCCGTTTCTAGTTTCAACAAGAAATTATGGAATTTTATGGGACAATTATTCCAAAACAATATTTGAGGACAACGGTAAAGAAACTTCACTTTGGTCGGATGTTTCAAGCAATATTAATTATTATTTTATTTATGGAAACAACATAGACTCTGTTATTGCCGGTTACAGGAATCTCACCGGGCAGGCGCCTATGTATGGCAAATGGGCCTATGGATACTGGCAAAGTAAAGAACATTATAAAAATCGTGATGAGCTCTTGAGTGTAGTAAAAGAATACCGGAACGCAAAATTCCTATTGATAATATTATCCAGGATTGGGATTACTGGGATGGTGCCCAAAACTGGGGACAACTTTTCTTTGACGAAAAGTTGTATCCAAATCCTAAAGAAATGATTGACATCATTCACAAACAAAATTTTCATATTATAATCTCAATTTGGGCAGGATTGGGGCCAAATACTGCTGTATATAAGGATATGCAGAAAAATGGATTTCTTTATTCACCTGTTGGTTGGGCTGGTTTTAGATACTACGATGCTTATAATCCTGCTGCTAATAATTTATATTGGCAATACATGAATAAAGGTTTGTTCTCTAAAGGGATTGACGGATGGTGGATGGATTCAACTGAACCCGATATTATTAATGCACTGACCAAAGAATCGGAAGAATATGAAATGAAAAGGGTTGAAAACAATCATTTGGGTTCGTTCGCAAAATATCTTAATCCTTATTCTTTACTGATAACGGAATCGGTCTACAAAAATCAAAGAAAAGAAACAGATAAAAAACGTGTTTATATTCTTACCCGTTCAACATTTGCTGGTCAGCAACGAGCTGCTGCAACTACCTGGTCAGGAGATATTGGTGCCGATTGGAGTATTTATAAAAGACAAATATCTGCAGGCATTAACTATTGTATGTCAGGCATACCATATTGGACATTTGACATTGGTGCATTTGTGTTAGGTGCTTATGGTGGTGTATTTTCAAATGGTGGTAAGGATCCTGCTTACCAGGAATTATATACGCGTATGTTTCAATTTGGTACATTTTGCCCCATATTTCGTTCACACGGTTCAGAAACACCCAGGGAAATATGGCAATTTGAAGAATTTGTTCCGACTCTTATTAAATTTGACAATCTTAGATACCGCCTTATGCCATATATTTATTCAATGGCGGCTCAGGTTACCAATAACGGTTACACTATAATGCGTGGATTACCTATGGATTTCGAAAATGACAAAAACACTTACCCGATAGATGACCAGTTTATGTTTGGCCCAGCTATCATGGTATGCCCTGTTACTGAATACATGCTTCATCGCCCGCCGGAACAAAGTGTTCCTGTAACTTCAGAATATTTCAAAACAAAGGACGGAAAACAAGGCCTCAACGCGAAATATTTCAAAGACACTGAATTTAAAAAGCTATCACTCGAAAAGATTGATTCTTCTATAAATATTTTTTGGTACACCGGTCGGCCTGCTTATGTGACAGATTCAACACTTGCAATCCGTTGGGAAGGGAAATTGATACCTTCTCAGACCGGAAAACATCAGTTTCATATAAAGTGTTTCGGACCAAGTAAAATATTCCTCGATGGTAAAGAACTTCCATTCGTCTATTCAAGCGTTGAAGCATATACTGACTTCGTGGATTTAAAAGCTGGAAAGGAATATGATTTTGCTGTTGAAAAAACAAATTCTTCATCAGGTGCATTCAGAGTTTTGATGTATTGGAAAACACCTGAAATTTTCGCAAAAGAAAAAATAGTTGAAAAAAGGGAACAAACAAGAAAAGTATATTTACCTGCAAACCATCAATGGTTTGATTTCTGGACAGGAGAAATTTTAAATGGAGGCCAAACCGTTACTTCATCTGCTCCCATTGATAAGATTCCTTTATTTGTAAAAGCCGGTTCTATTATTCCAATGGGTCCGTTCATTCAATATGCTGAAGAAAAGACCGATCCAATTGAAATTCGAATATATCCAGGTGCTGATGCTATGTTTACAATTTATGAAGATGAGAACGATAATTACAATTATGAAAAAGGAGCATATTCAATTATTTCTCTGTCTTGGAATAATGTCAAAAAACAATTAACTATAGGCAAACGTGCAGGTTTATTCCCTGGATTGCCAAAGGAACATATTTTTCAAATTGTAATTATAGACAAAACAAAAAGAAATGGTTTAGATGTGAATCCAAATCCTGATAAAATCATACACTATAATGGAGAAGGGCAGGTAGTGCAATTTTAATTTTTTTCTTATGAATCTACCAGGTTTTTTTCTTACCCTGATGCCAGAAATATCCTGACTCGACTTTTGATGTCGCCAGTTCAAATATTTCTTCTGCCGGTTCTGAGGGTTCCCTGACAGCACCTTTACCACCCATATCCGTTTTAACCCAACCCGGATCAATAGAAGAAACCGTAATATTTCTATCCCTTAATCTGCTTGCAAGTGTCCGGGTGTACATATTAATTGCAACTTTCGAAATCCTATATGAAGGAGCATAACTATTTGTAGCTTCACTCAACGAACCAAGTCCCGAGGATAAGTTAATAATATGTCCTCCGTTATTTATAAATGGAATCAATTCTTCTGTAAACTCTATCAATCCAATTAAGTTTACTTCAAGCGTTTTTCGCAATAGTTCAATTATTACAGTAGAACTTTTATCCAAACTGACACCTGCATTGTTAATCAGCACATCAATTCTTTCTTTTGATTCTTCTATAATATCTGCAAATCTTTTTATACTTACAGGATTTGATAAATCAGTTCTTCTGACTTCAAGGTTTTGATGTCGGATTGGAGAATTTCCAGATGTGGAAATTCCAATAATCTGCCATCCTTCAGCTAAGAATTTCTCGGCCGTTGCCTTTCCTATGCCCCGACTAACTCCGGTAATTATTGCAACTTTCATTGTTGTATATATTCCGAATTAAACAATTAACAAGAAGAAAGGTTCTTCATTTAATTGTTCTAAAGTATTATATAAAATTTTTCAATATGCTTTATAAGCCATCTGTTCTAGCTCTTTGCTTAATGTTAATCCATACTTTTGGATGTTGTCCCTTTTTATCTCAAATTTTATAACATTATTGCGGATAATAAAATTAATTCCCGAACCTGCTTCAATTAGTCCGTCTTTTTCTGAAATTATTAAAGTATGTTTATTGCCAACTTTTTCAATAACTTTAGCCATATCTTTACTTTGCCAGAATCCAACAAAAAGAATATGACTTTCGGTTATGTTATTGACCGACTCCAGAAATCGTACTACAATACTTTGCTTTCCAACCGTTTTACCGGAAGTAATTTCTTTTAATTTTTCATACACCGATTTATGTCCGATAACATCAATTACGAAATCACCCGTAGCATCTTCAGAAGGCCATTCTAAGAAATGTGTAAAATTGTAAATGGCCGAAGAAATTGTTTTTTCTTCCTGAGATGTGCCCTTAGAAATAAAAAGAAATAGAATAAATATAGAAAGTATCGATCTTTTATTTAAAAATTTATTTACAATCATAATAAATTGATTAGTCTTCAATTGAGAAATGAATGACCTGGCTCGACTTGTTTTTTAGAACATCATAAGCAACAATTTCAATTTCATAATTTCCAGGTATAAAACCTTTCACAGGTATTGCAGTGTACACATCTTTCTTCCCATTAATACGATATTCAATTTTTTCTCCTCCTGACGCATTATCAGTAGCAGCAATATAAAGCATCGTATTCGAAGGATAAATATCATATTTATCACCCCGAACTGTTTTCTCGCCAATAGCTTTTACACTAAAATGATAATAAATTTCTGGAGCAATATTGTCAACAAAGAATGCACATTTTTTAGCTACTTCAACGTTATTGACATTATCATTTGCCTGATATTCCATTGTATGATAACCATCCTTGTCATAACTAAATGGTGATGTATAAGATGTCTTTGAACCATTATCTATTGAATAATTAATTGCCTGAATTCCTGATCCGGATTCATTTGTTACTATTATAATTTTTGTGTCACGAGTAATGAATAGGGTATCATGATTCGTGAACTGATTGCCACGAAAAAGTACTTTAGATACAGGGGCAATCTTATTCATGTAAATTTGTTGAGATTTTGCCACGGCAAGGTTACCTACATTATCGGCAGAAGTAAAAGTAATAACGTTTATACCTTCATTAGAAAGAGTAAATGGTTCTGAATACGTGTCTGTCAAAGAACCAGAATTAATGCTGTAATTAATCTTTGCAACACCTGATTTTTCATCTGATGCATTTATCTTAACTTTGCTGTTACCGGAAACGAAAAGATATTTACCTTTATATTGATCACCTACAATTTCAAGACTTATAACTGGAGGCTCATTATCTATATAGTAATTAAAACCTGAACCTGATTGAGATGTTAATGTATTATTGTTTGTTCCAGAAAAGCTAGTAGAAGTATTAATTACTTTTGCTACTTCTTTATTGCCAACATTGTCAATAGCATAATATTGAATTTTAGAATTGCTGTCTTTTAATAACGAAAGCGGAATAGGAATTGAATAAATTCTTTCGGGCCCGCCATTTATTGAAACTAAAATGCGATTAACACCTGATAATGAATCCTTGCTTGTCAATTTAATAAATGCTTTTGAAGAAAGAAAATTACCTTTTTTTTCTCCAATTATCTCGTATGAAGTTACTGGTGGCAATAAATCAATATAAAATTTTTCAAATTTTGGAGATTCTACATTCCCAACATGGTCTACTGAGTAATAAGCAAGTCGATATTCCTTTTCTTCTTCAAAAGTCTTGGGTGCTGAAACTATGTCCTGGTATGGCGATTGGTTAATGGATAAATACGTTGTCTCTACGCCAGAAACAGTATCTTTTGCTTCTACATTAATTTTCAATCCTTTCCCGAAATAAGTAATACCATTTTTAAAATAATGGCTGGCATTATTAAGTTTAAGAACTGTGACAGGAGGAACTCCATCAGCATAAACTGGAAAGATTACATCTTGTAAAGGTAAAATTACTTTTCTTGTGACAGAATCAACCATCCATGGATGTCTGATTGTATTTCGTCCTTCTGTATCGAAAAACATAGGGTTACTATACTTTGAGGTTTCTTCACTTCGCAGTTGATATGATTGCGCATTCGGTTCAGGAGAAGTAGCAATTCTTATGTAGATAGGAAGTGATTTATTAACATAAATCCTGTTTTCCGGACTAATATAAATCTTTTTTTCATGTTTTAGCTGCTCCTGGGCATTTGAACCAACAGATAAAATCAATAATAAAGCAACCGGAATATTTACTTTTGTCATATGTTTTAAGTTTGATAATTTAAAAATTGTTATATAAAATTATTTTATCTAACGTAATTTATTAAAATAAGGTTATCTAAATTAAAGGAAATATTTCTATTGAAGAAAAAAAAATGAAAAAGAATAGATAGTAACAACAAAAATATTCTCATTTATATCAATATCCTCCTTCAAAATTATTCATATATATAGAAGAAACATACATCCGTTACTCAATCAATATCAGGGATTGGAAGTGTTAGTGCAGATAATTAAAGAAATTTGAAATGATTTTATACTATTTTATCAATGTTTTATAGCCTTCTAAAAAAACGTATATTGCTAAAACCAGAAAAATTATTGTTGAGAGAATAGAAAAAAGTCTTTTAATTTGATTCCTCATCAATTGCCCTCCTTTGTAACTAACGTAAGCAAGCATAAAGCTCCATGTCACAGATGAAGTAAAAAATCCTCCAAAAAAATACAAGAGGTCAAATCTGGTATATATAGATTGGGAAGCAATTACACTGCCACCGATAGTAACAAACCACAAAATGGCTGTCGGCGAAGATAAAGCTAAGCCAAAACCTGAAATAAAATACCTTTTTAATGAATTATTATCTGGATTAACATTTTTGTTTTGCGAAATATTATAAGGCTCGAAAATTTCCATGAACATTTTAATACACAAATAGAGTAACACCAATGTTCCTGCAATCCAAAGTATCCATCGTACAGCTAAAAACTTAATTATAGTTGTAATGCCAAGTAAAGAAAGGGATGCATAGGTCATATCTCCAAATGAAGATCCTAAACCAATATTAAGTGAAGGGAGAAAACCTTTTTCAATACCAGTTTTAATAATGGCAATATTGACGATACCTAAATCAACACAAAGAGATAAAGAGAGAAAAAATCCGGAAACGAATAATTCCATTTATTAAGTCAATAATCTACTTACTTTCCTCAACTATAATAGCAGTTCCATAGCATAAAACTTCAGTTACTCCAGCCATTATTTCTGTTGATTCATATCTAATTCCTAAAACTGCATTTGCACCTAATGACTCAGCATGCTGTAACATTAAATTGAAGGCATCTTCTCTTGTTTTCTCGCAAAGCTCAGACAAAATAGTAATATTTCCACCAAATAAAGTTTGAAACCCTGCTCCGATATTTCCAAAAATAGATCTGGAACGAACAATAATTCCTCTTACTACACCTAAGTTCTGTTTAACCTTGTAGCCTGAAAGTTCAAAGGTTGTTGTGGTTTTTTTATGATCCATATTTTTCTATATAAGTTAAGCAATAAATAATTTAATAATATAAATAATAACCGTGGTAAGTTAACGGTATTTATATAATTATCCAAATTTAAAATTATCGCAGTATTTCAACTTTGAACTTTCATCCAGAAGAAAATCAATATTTTTTCTTTAAGTTTTTTAGTAGCTAATTATTGATTAGAAATGCCGTTTTTACGGAATGAATTTGATTACCATAAAGTGAAATTGATTCTTTTTGTCGTGGTCGTTGCAAATGAATTATTTCTGATCCCCAAAGTTCGCTGACTTTCCAAATTTTGTTATTAAATAAAGCATATTGGCCTCTTGCCGGAACATGATCTTCAATTTTAACCTTTTCGTTATCAACAAATAGTTCCATCTCACAAGTTTTAATTAAAATTATTTATTTCAATTCAAAAACGTGAGAAATAAGTACTGAGATTTGTCAATAAAAAAGAAGTAATCAGGATGAAATGATATTATTATTGATCATATATTTTAAAGAAAAAATAAGACAGCCCTTATTTGTAAAAAGCGACTGTCTTACTATATTTATTCCTTTACACATTTAATCTCTGGCACATGTATTTATTACCTGACCATTAACAGTTAATGTTACATCGCTTTTACAAGAATTAGAGCCTGGTGCATATGTTCCATAATCAATGCTTACAGTTTTTAATAAAACACCGTTCCTCTTAACTGTAATATTTTCCACTCCTCCTTGAGGGTATCTACATTTTTCTGCCAAAATCAGAGGATTTGCAATTGAAATCGAATCATTGTAAGCACGAATCAGGGTATCTTTAGTACTTGTACCAGCACTTGTCCCGCTAATCGAATAAACGTCATCCCAAAAATCACCAGGTGTATTATATCCGGCAATCCAGGTAATAATTTTGTCTTTAAGATCATAAGTTATAACTTTCCCGCTAGGAGTTGTAACTTTTCCTCCAATTATTTCAGATTTCCAGGTAGGATTCCCACTAATTTTACCTAAATATTCCAATGTTTTAGTACCTTCTATCTTATTATTGTTAATCGTCAAACTATCGAAAGTAACGTTAATAAGTGATAAGCTATCATTAGTGGGTGCAGAAACTGAAATAATTATTTTGCCGGATTTATACTTTTCCCTCCAATTTGTACAACCAACTGCATCGTAATTAATTGTAATTGTGTGTGGATATACGGAATCTGAAGGCGTTACGGTAATTGTTCTGCATGGTGATGAAGATTGAGCAGATTTAAGTCCGGCAAAAGATAAACCCAGAAGTTCTTGTTCATCAAACGAAGTCTCATTATAAGCAGCAGATGCAATTTCAGCATCCTGCGCAGTTGCTATTGCATCGTTATCAACAAGATTATTCGACAATGCTGAATTTTCAGCATTAATTCTTGATCTGTTCATATTATCCTTGTTGCAACAAAAAAATATGAACATTCCCGCAATTAGAACTGCGGATATTTTTACCATATTTAAGCGTTCCGATTTCATGATCTTTACATTTTAATTTAACCTCAAACTCAGTGCAAGTAACATACCAAAAACTTTTCAATTTGAAGAGTTATTGTAATTTTTATGTTAAAAAAAATAAATTGTCTGGCTATTCAAATTTGAAAAGATAATATCGGATTATTACAAGATCATTGCCTTTGTTATTTTTAATATTCAATTGTATTTATGCCTTGAATATTTCTATCAAATTAAAATGCATATTTCAGAGACAACTGCCAAAACTTAATAACTTAATTACAGTTTCCTCTGCCAATAAAAATTAAGTGACATATTCCAGCCAATCCTTTGATTCATAAAACCAGAAGGTTTAAAAGTCCGTTTGTTTAAATAAGTTTTCTATTTGCCGAGTTTAGTATTCTTCACATAATACATTCCAACCACTGCGCAGCCTGTTTCTCCATTTCTAAATGAGAATTTTAGTAAATGTGCTCCAGTTTCTTTTATCATTATGTCAAATTGTTCAGCCTTTTTCCCTTTCTGATAATTAGAAGAAATCAGTGATTTATTATGCATATCAGCTATTGAAAGCTTTCCTTCACAATTACATTTGGGAGAGTCTTTAATTACGAAACGATAAATTACATTAGCCAATAATACAACACTGTATCTCTCTTCTGGTATTACACTATCAGTGCCAATTGAATCAAGCATAACAGTGTATTCTCTCATAAAAACGGCGCCGTCTTTCATCCTGTAGTTACTGACCTCATCAATTAAAGCAGAATCGCAAAAAGGTTTTTGGGCGGATATATTCAAAGAACATGTTATAATTGTGAAAAGCAAAAAAAAATTCCTCATAGAGAATTACTTTATTTATTTTGATATATATAGAAACTGTTTTACAATTATATATTTACTTAATTGTTTAAAAGACACAAACGTATGAAAAAAATTTGAGCTTAATTCATGATTTAAAAGTTTACTTTTAAATTTCACATTGAATTAACCATTAAAATAATCAAATGACATTTTAACTCAAACCATTGATATTCATTACTTTTTTTTACTACCTTTAGTAACATTGAATTCTTCGATAAAGATTTAAATATTACTTGCCATGGAAAATCAAAACAATAAATTGAGAGATGCTTGTTTCGAAGCGTTTTTATTTTTTAAAAAATTAGGTGAACCTGAAAATTCCGAAATTCAATCAAAGCTGGAATTTGTTGTTGGAAGTTATGATTTCGATAATAACCCGATAGGTTTATATGAAATAGGTAATAATGCTTTAATAGTTTTAAAAGAAATTAAGAAAAAATATCCCAAGAAGGCAAATAAAAAAGTCATAGATGATTTGGAAGCAAGCCTAAAGAAAAAATAAATATATCTTTTATAATTTAACAGAGGCTCAGTTATGCAATAAAAATATAGTGCGAATTGTTTTGAAAGAACAAACTATTAACCTATTATTAATGCGAATTAAGAGTTGAAAACCAATAAGTTATTAACAATATAAAGCATTGATTGTCAATAAAATATAGTTAAAATATTTTTATAATACCTTAGAAATCAATACATTAAGGCATGTCTAACAAACTATGTCTTGCCGTATGATTCCTAAGGTAAAAGAACTTAAATTAATTTCAATCTATCTGTATATCTGCGATATGTACGACTCTCATTTAAAATATAACTGCGAGCGTTTTAGTAACAACAGCCAACCTGATTTTACTGATCAGGAAGTAATGACGATCTATTTGTACTCCATGAAAATTGAACAACGCTTAAAGATAAAGCAAATACATGAGTTTGCAAACGAACATCTTCGTTCATGGTTTCCTTTATTGCCTTCCTATGAAGCCTTTATTATGCGTATAAACAAGCTTTCTGAAGCATTTAAAACTTTAACCAATAATCTCTTGTCTGCTTTTTGTCCTGAAGATTGCGATCTAAACAAAAGTCTAATGGATTCACTGCCAATTATTACATGTTCAGGAAAACGTACACCTTCTGTTGCATTAGAAATTACCGATAAAGGTTATTGCTCTACTAAAAGTATGTACTACAATGGCCTAAAGCTACATGCTTTGGCTTTTCAACGCCCAAATCATCTACCTTTTCCTGAAAGCATTGTTATTACCCCGGCATCAGAAAATGATTTGAATGTCCATAAGCAATACTGGAGCGAAATATACAATCGAAACTTTTTTGGCGATAAGATTTACAATGATTCCGAATTACAAGAAAATTTGAAAAATTCTTTTAATTCAGAGATTTTAACGCCTGTAAAAGCAATCAAAGGTCAATCTCAGGAAACTAGACAAAGAGATAAGGCAGCAAATGATTTATTTTCAAAGGCTGTATCTAGTGTTAGGCAACCTATCGAATCACTATTCAACTGGCTAATTGAGAATACAGATATTCAAAGAGCATCAAAGGTGCGTTCTACAAATGGCCTGCTTGTGCATGTCTTTGGCAGAATCGCAGCCGCATTTATTATTTTTATTTTTAACTCTTAATTCGCATTATTAATAATAACCAATAACAACAAAGCTGTCAATTATAATTTTGACGGCTTTATTAATATATGAACTTTAAAGAACCAAATAACTTTTTAATAATCTTTGAAAAAATAGGCTTTACGTTTTCCCAAGATTATATTTTTATAAAAAAAAATAGTGATAATTTTTATTTAATCACCAACCATAACAAAAGCTCCCCAATAATAAGGAAGCTGATAGGCTTTTTTTATTTCTAATTGAGCTTTGATAAATGCATCCTGTTTGTTTCCTGAAAAAAGCCAGTTTTTATAAAAAGATGCCATTAATTCCTGTGTAACTTCATCGCTGACCTGCCAAAGACTTATGATAATGTTTTTTGCACCGGCTACTTCGAATGATCGCTGCAGGCCATATACTCCTTCTCCGTTTATTATTTCTCCCAGCCCGGTTTCACATGCGCTTAATACAACCAGCTCTGTTTTATCGAGGTTGAGCATCATGGCTTCATATGCGTTTAATATACCATCATCTTTGAGTTTCGTCTCCTTTAATTCAATTTGTTGTATTGTATTATCAGCTCCGGTAAAAATTAATCCTGAACGTAGAAGAGGATTTTCAGCTGCTTTTATGGGTTCAACTCCAAATACTTTTTCCTTTTTATTTACGTTTACATCAGCTTTAAAGAAACCATGCGTTGCAATATGAAGAACCTTAGGACTTGTCACCGCTTTAACATTTTCTTCTGTTGCATCATCTCCAAGATATAATGTGGTTTTCCAGGCTCCTTTTTTTAATATTTCTGAAATTTTAGTAACCTCAACCCTCGTGCCTGGAAGCTCTGGCAAAGGCATATCCTGCGCCTTTGATTGATCAAAATCCTTTGCATAATCCGGATCTCCAAACAAAACTGCTGTTTTTCCTGTTGAAGGTTTAGTAATTTTTGAATTGTTTCTGGAAATTACCAGATTTTTTGTGTTAGATAGAAGGATAATATTTTTGTAATCTATTATATATTTCCCCGATTGTTGCTGAAGGGTATTTATGTTAATTTGATTATAAATACCATCTAATGACATATACAAAGTTTGGAAATTTGTAGTAGCTTCATCAAGTTTGTTCCAATAAATATCAAAAAATTTAGGATCTTCTCTTGCATTTTGCATAGCTTTTCTATATTCTCTTGCGTCTTCAGTTTCTAATTCCTGTCCATTCTTAAAAACGAGTAATTTGGGAAGAGTCGAACCTTTTGTAATTATCAGAGCTGAATAATAAACTGCTGTATCGTCTTTAATTTTGTTGTAATGTTTAAACCTTATAATTTCAACTGCAGCTTCGTTAGCGTTAAGTTTTGAAGCAATATTGCTAAATTCTATTGATTGAATATCATATCCCTGAGAAAATAATTCCGACATTTTTGACAAATTTTTTTCCCTAATGTTGGCATCATTTTCAAGTGAATCCAAATTAATCTTATCATCATCTAACTCCTTCTTTGTGAAAGAATAAAGTTTAGAAATATATTCTTTCTCGGTCAGCCATTGATTATATTTATTTATCAATGCAGTGTCCGAGCTGTGTAGGATGCGATCTTTAACTTTATTTGTTGTGTTAAGTAACAATGCTTTGGTAGCAATATGATAATTATACATGTCTCCTATCACCGAAGGTATTGACGATTGAGCATCAATTACAAAAGAATTGAATCTAGTAAATTTCGGATAAATATTTTCCCAAAAACGCGTTTTATCGTATTCGCTCATTGGTGGAAAATAGGTTTTGATCTCGTAAAGATACTCATTCATCACATTCCTGTATGTCTCGGATGCTAAAGGAAAATTGCTATTCTGCCAGTACAAAATTGCCAATGCTTCGAGTGTAGCAACGTATGAAGGATGATGTTCACCGAGAGCACTCTTTTGTACTTTCAGGGCTTCATTAAGCAGAGGAAGAGCCTTGTCGGTTTTTCCCATATACTGGTAATATCTACCTAAATCATATATTGCTCCTGCATAAGACGGATGTTCGGTACCTAATTTTTTCTTGTAAATTCCAATAGCCTGATTAAGATAAGATTCTACCTTATCGAATTGTTCTTTTAATTCATATAATGCAGCAAGATTTCTTAAAAGTAAAGCATAGTCAGGATGGCTGCTTCCTAAACGCTTTTTCGTAATTTCAATAGCATCAAGATATATTTTTTCTGCCTCATTATATTTGTTCTCCGACTGGTAAAGCAAAGCAAGGTTAACTTTCATTCTTATATAATTGGGAGATTTCTTACCCAAATCCTTTGCAGCTATATTAATGGCTTTTAGTAATAATTGTTCACTCTCTTTGTATTTTCCAATTGTTTGATATAAAATACCCTGGTTGTTTAATGCAATAGCATAAGGAGGACTATTTTCACCATTTGCTTTTTTAATAATTTCAACAGCTTTTGTTATGTTTTCTTCAGATTCATTGTACATTCCCATATCACGATACAAAACAGCAAGATTATTCAATGAAGCACCAAGTCCTTTTTGATCGTCAACCAATTTCGTTCTTAAATTCATTGCCTTCCTGGTAAAGCTGTCTGCCAACGAATATCTACCTGTTGTATGATATAGTAAACCAAGATTACTGATGACAAGTGCTGCTTGTTTACTTTCAACCATATTTTCAGTTTGATATATCTCCATAGCATTATTAAAACAACTTTCGGAAGTTTTGTACCTTCCTGAAGCATAAAACATTTCACCAGCATCATTATAATCATCAGCTTTCTCTTTTTGAGTTCTATTTTCCAAACTTTCGGGACTTAATGCATACAGTAATACCTTTCTTGTTCTTCCAAATTTTTCTTCATTCTCGTATAATGCTGAATTATCACTAAAAGAAACTGCATAATTAAAATCTGATGCATCATATTCATCACGCGATTTCTTGAGGTATTCTACAACATTATCTTTTGTGAATTTTAATGCATCTGAAGTGGTAGAAATATTTGCAACCTGCTTAATTTTATCAAGAAATTGTGAATACAGACTACTGGTCCAAATTGAAAGCAATACAGCAATAATAATGTTTTTCATCGTGCAATAAGTAATAATAAAATTATAGCTAAAGTTATCAAATCAAAGCAAATGATGAAATGAAATTTGAAAAAATTATCAGCTTCTAACAACTTATAATATAGTATTCAATGTCGTTTAGTTAAGCAGTTTTATATCATTGGTAATACTTCGACAAGCTCAGTATGACCTTATTTTATTGTCACCCTGAGCTTGTCGAAGGGTGTTTCGTTCCTTAACTAAACGAAATTGATATAGTATTAATGAAATTAAAAAAAAATACTCCATTAACAGAATAATAGTTTTATTCGTGTTAAAAAAGAAATTGAATAATATATTTGTGTAATTAATTTATAATCTGTATATTAATATTTATAAAATATTTGTTATACCTTTACTGGTATACTATAATAAAAACTGAATATTGCTATACCTTTTAAGGTATATTTATTTTATTATATATTGTATAATAAATACTTACAAAACAATAAAAACAATTGTATTTTTAAAACAATTAAAATTCCATATAACATACAATAATCACAATTATGAATTTATTTTTATCAGCTCATGGACCCAGTTACGACTTTTCTTATTCAAAAATTTCGATAGATTGGAATTGCAGGATGCGTTCACCATGGTCACTTAGATTATTTTATTTTATTCCTTTCAATAAGAAAAATTTTGATGTACAACTTAACTAATAATTGTCGAATAACTCACTAGACAATAGTTTACGATTTTCTTTGACATTTTCAATTTTTATTATAAAATTGCTTTAAACTTTATTATAGATGAAAACAATTACTTTTAAAGGCAAGTCTGAAAGAATTGAAACTAATGGAAACTTTACCAGTCTTGTAGTTACGGACTTTTCAGATAAAATTGTAACACCTCTTATTCGTTTTGTATATCTTGACGGCGAAGATGATGCTGAGCCTTTAGAAGCAAATTTCACCTACGAAATTCTTTATACTATCGCTGTCTACTTTGAAACTGTACAGGATCATGAATGCACTCTTACTTATGAAATGTTTTAGTTAAATTCTTTTTGCTTCATTTCTTTAAATCTTTTTAATTTCTATCTTTCCAATAACTATGTTTTTATGATTTGAATTTTTTATTACTCTTTATATCAAATATCTTAAGTAGCTATAATTGGTCTTTCTGATTAGATTGATTCTGAAATAGAAAAATTTATAATTTTTTAATACATTTATATTCCGTGTTTGGAATGTTAATTTTTTTAACAACTTATTAAAGAACAATAATTATGAAACTGCTTAAAATTGTCTTTTTTTTAATTATTGCTTTTTGTCCGACTTTTATTAATGGGCAAAATTCGCAAAATAGTAATGGTGACAAAAGGCTGGCATTAGTAATAGGAAATGCAAAATATATATATTCAGGTGAACTTGGCAATCCGGAAAATGACGCAAAAGCAATGAAAATTGCACTTCAACAAGTAGGTTTTGATGTTTTGGAATATGAGAATCTTAACCAGCCCCAAATGAAAGCAGCTATTGACGATTTTGGAAAAAAGCTTAAAAACTATTCTATTGGATTGTTTTTTTATGCCGGTCATGGAATCCAATCTAAAGGATATAACTATTTAATACCTGTTGATGCTAATCTCCAGACTGAACAACAGATTGAATACGATTGCGTACAAGCCGACAGAGTTTTAGCTTTAATGGAAGCTGCCGGTTCATCTGTTAATATAGTAATTCTTGATGCTTGCAGGAATAATCCCTTTGAAAGAAGTTGGTCCAGATCTACTGAAGGAGGCGGTCTGGCATTTATGAATGCTCCAAGCGGTTCGTTAATTGCCTATGCAACATCACCTGGTAGAACTGCATCTGACGGTTCTGGCTCAAACGGATTGTATACGTCAGCATTGCTGGAAAATATTAAAAAACCTGACATGACCATACTCCAGATGTTTCAAAGCGTTCGTCGTACCGTATCTGAGAAATCAACAAAAAAACAAATACCATGGGAATCAACTTCATTGACTTCTGATTTCTATTTTGTAAAACCTTCAAAAAATGAGACAAATGATACTCTGACAAGTAATTCTGAAATAACAGGTAATTCTGAAATCAAAACAAAAGACGAATTTAAGAATGTTCATTCAGATGTTACAGTTGGTCCGGCACACGGAGCTGTACCAATTGACAAAAGTGACACAAAAAATAAAAGCATTTACGCAAATATTTCATGGAAACACAATGCATCAGGTTATTGGTTGTATTATAATAATGAAGCAATTCAGGAAAGGGTTAAGAGTGCATGGTCGGATAACGATTTGTTGGTTTATGATCCAGTTTACAATTTTACATGCCTATTAAAGGATTACAACAAATCGCCGGAAGATAAAATACTTAATGCACAATTGTTTGGTGCAAATGAAAATATACTATGGAAACGAAGTATTGAAAATCTTTTTTGGTTGTACGTAAAAGGTGAGCAAATTGCAAAAAGGACAAAAAGCGTTTGGGTAGATGATGATGTCCTGGTTTATGACAAAGAGTCAAATACAACATATATTTTGAAAGACTATAAGCACAGAACAGACAATCTATTACGTACAGCAATTGTTTTTGACAATTCCGAATCTGTATTCTGGCGCAGACAGGATTCCTCGTACTTTCTTATAGTAAATGGAGAAGAAATTCAAAATCGTACGAAAAGTGGTTGGGTTGATGATGATTTGCTGGTTTATGATGAAACTACAAATACTACCTTTCTTTTGAAGAATTATATGAACCGACCAAATAAGCAATTACAACCTGTAAAAATCATAAGCTATATAGACAATGTTTTTTGGAGAAAAAAAGGTGCCTCTTATTATTTTTATGTTAAAGGAGAGCAGGTAGCGACAAGAACTACCAGCAAATGGCTTGGAAATGATTTAATTGTTTATGATCCTCAAACAAATACATCATATATTTTCTATGATTATAACAGCACCAAGGAAAATGTACTTCGCCCTGCAATAAAATATGTGAATTAAAACAGGTTTAACTGTCCGGTATCTTCCTGTTTTTTTGTAGTGTTTTGTACTTCTCTGAAATTAGAAATTGAAATCCCCAATAATCTGATTTTTGAATTTTCAACTCCTGTTGAAACAAGAAGTCTTTTTGCCGTTTCCTGAATTATACTTAATTCTTCTATAGGATATGGGAATGACTGGTTACGTGTAATTTGTGTGAAATTGCTGTATTTTATTTTTAAAGTGATTGTCCGGCCACTTAAATTATTTTTTTGTAGCCGCTCATATACAGTTTGAGCAATTTTGTCCAGTTCACTTTTCATCTCGTCAACCATTGTTAAATCATAAAAGAAGGTATGTTCAGCGCCCAATGATTTAATTTCCCTTTCCGGTTCCACTTTTCTTTCATCGACACCTCTTACTATGTTATAGTAAAAATTCCCGGCCTTACCAAAATATTTAACTAATTCCTGTTCTGTCAATTTTTTTAAATCGGCACCCGTATGCAAATTCATTTTTTTCATTTTCTCTGCAGTTACTTTACCTACGCCATAAAATTTTTCTACAGGAAGTGTTTCTATAAAAGATTCCATTTGCGAAGGGCCAATAAACGTTAATCCATCCGGCTTTTTAAGGTCAGATGCAATTTTGGCAACAAACTTATTTATTGAAACCCCTGCTGATGCAGTTAATTGTAATTCGTTTTTAACAGCTTGTTTTATCTGTTTTGCAATTTCAATAGCCGAACCGATATTTTATTTATCAATAGTAACATCTAAATATGCTTCATCCAGAGAAAGCGGCTCAACCAGATCGGTGTACCGTCTGAATATTTCCCGCAACTTTTCAGAGACTTCTTTATATATTTCAAATCGCGGCCTGATAAAAATAGCTTCAGGGCAAAGTTGAATAGCTCTTTTCGATGACATTGCCGAATGTATACCGAACTTACGAGCTTCATAAC
Organism: uncultured Bacteroidota bacterium; assembly: GCA_963851385.1. GTDB lineage: Bacteria > Bacteroidota > Bacteroidia > Bacteroidales > DTGW01 > CAWEFA01. Next base: position 312,379 of record CAWKPE010000010.1, read on the forward strand.
TTGCCGTGGCAACCACACCCCGGTCTTCGGGTAATCCTCCAACTATAACAGGCTTGCCGCGATATTCCGGGTTATCACGTTGCTCGATAGACGCGTAAAAAGCATCCATATCAATATGAATAATCTTGCGCTGTTTTTTGTTTAAATCATTTTCCATCGAATCCTTTAATAAAATCAAACCCTTACTGCAAATATACAGACAGTAAAGCACAGACTGCAAGTTAAAGTGAAACTGTTGTATCTATTATTGTCTGCATAGATGATGCAATGCAAAGTTTATATATTGATTCGCGATTATGGCATAAATATTGAAATGCAATAAATAATTAAATATCAATGTCGTTTAGTTAAGCAGTTTTATATCATTGGTCATACTTCGATAAGCTCAGTATGACCTTGTTTTATTGTCACCCTGAGCTTGTCGAAGGGTGTTTCGTTCCTTAACTAAACGACATTGAATTAAATATTATGTTCACAAAACCTAAAAATTTACTTATGAGAAATGCAATACTAATTTTGGCAATATTGGTGAATGGATGTGCCTATTACCACCCTGCGCAAAAAGGTGTTAAACCTGACGACAAAACCGTTGACAGATACGACTTCCAATACGACCAAAAGTCATTGCGCATTTCCGGAAAATCTTTACCAATTGGCATTACTTCAGTTTTGAGTAACGGGAAAATAATTCAAACCAAAGGTTTGCTTGGGGGAAAAGATGCATGGTCAAAATATAAAGTTGTTGTGGATGGAGGTAAATTCTCGGGAGGTAAAATAACAATTTCTAAATCATATGCATATAAGAAATTGGATTCAATGGAGGTTAATGTATATACCAGGACTCATTTTCTTGGAAAAAGAAACGTGTGGCTTTTCACACAAAAAATTCCATTTAATTATGAAACCGGAATTCATATTATAACCTCAGGCACTTATGCAAAAGCACCAGGCAACCATATAAAGTTTGGCATTAGAAAAGATTTTGATAATGGAATGAACACAATTATATGGCCATCAAAAGAAAAAAAAGAAACATTTAAATTAATTTCTTTATCCGATATAGAAAAGGCAAATATTAATCCGTCTTCTATAGAAACACCAGTTAAAGGTTTTATGATATTTCCTGAAGGCGGAAGTTTTTCACAAAATGAATTTGTAATTGACAACAATCCGTTTAACATTAAAAATCACACGGTAAAACTTATAGCATTACTGTCAAAATATCCGGCAATAAAAGATACTCTTAAAATAGTACTGGATTATATCGATCATTATACGTTTGACGCATTATCATCAAGTGCAAGTTTTGGATATGACGGAGACCGGGAACATGACCTGAATGTTTTTACAGATGTTCATCTCGATACAATAATAAATGCAAGATTGATGCATGTTAAAATAACTGATTTAAAGAATAATCAAATCTATCATTATTTAATAAATACGAAAGGGGGTTCAATTAAGATTATTAGTCGTGGTCGTGATGGCAGTGATGGTAGCTCAGTAATGGACGGCTCTAATGGTTCAGACGGGGCATCGGGTAGTTGGAGTACAGAGACAGTGCAGGTAAACGATAGTACAACAACTACGGTATCGGTGCAGGGACCCGGAGGCAATGGCCAAGACGGCGGTGACGGTAGTAATGGCGGTGACGGTGAGGATGGCGGAGACGGAGGCAACATTAATATTAATTACACTTCTCATGCACAACCCTACTTGCAAATGATCAATGCAATAAGTACAGGAGGCAGAGGAGGATCCGGTGGAAGAGGGGGACAAGGTGGCAGAGGAGGATCCGGCGGGTCAGGAAATCCATCAGGGAACTCAGGAAATAATGGACACAATGGTTTTTCAGGTTCAGACGGACGAAATGGACGTGAGGGAAAGATAGATATTAAACCGGTGGAAGGGGAATGAAGAAGTATTAGTGTAAAAGTCGATCTTTTAACACAGTTCATTGAACAGACTCTTGAAAATTTTTTCAAAAAGACAGAAAATCATTCTCAGAACCGTTCAGACGCATCTTGCATCTATTCCCAAGCCACGGGTTTTGTTTTATTATGGTTTATTAACATTTCATTTGACAAAATTCAGCTCAAATCCTTTCTTAACTTCTTTTAAACATATTCCAATAATAAATTAGTTTACCTTTATAGTGACTTTTAAACATTAATAAATTAAAGTTATGTGTAAAATATTACGGTGGATTGGGTATGCATCAACAGTTATTGGTGCAATATTAATAATTATGGCTATTATTGGTGGTTTTAAATACCATTGTCATTACAATCATTCGCATATGCAAACCTGCTCTATGGAACAGCCTGGCGGCAAAATGGCTGTTGCTAAAAGTGATTCAGTAAGTTGCAATAAACATTCAATGAGCGCTGATAAACCTATGGTAAAACAAGATACTGTTAAATGTTATAAAAAACAGGCGATGTGTTCCGCTGCTGCTCCTATGATGGGAAATTGCTGCCAAATGTATCATTTCCGTATAGGATTTCATATGGGATTGGCAATATGTTTTCTATTGTTAGCAATTGCTTTATTTATGATTTGTAATAATTGTTGTTGCAAAAAACATAGTGAATGCAAAGAAGAAAAGAAAGAATAATTGTTTATAAGCGAGGTTCACAACTGAAATAAATAGTAACTTATTTAAAACACAGCAGAGTATCCTCCTGCAAGTGGTATTTGAAAAATGAACCCTGCGAAAGCAGGGTTTTGTTTTTTGAATATAATGATTCAAATAAAACCAGGATATCTGAGACAAGGATTAAGCATTGCTAAATGCGCACTAGCCTTGGGGTATAATGCCCTCACCCCTAACCCCTCTCCCCAAGGGAGAAGGGAACTGCAAGAATAAGAAGCACAAGTTTGGAAACTTGCGCTATATGGGGCCAGCTTTGGGAAACTAAAATATCTTCAAATTAATCTAAGAAATGTTCATAGATTATTATTATCAAGATTATTTTTAATAAATAATTATTAGCTAGTTAATCTATTATCTTTATTCTTTTCTCTTAAAGCTCTCAAAATAGTATCTCTCATTCTTAATGGTAAATTTTCTGTTTTTATTTTAAGTAGGGATAAAAGGTCAAGAAAAACTTCTTCGTTAGATGAACCAGATTTAGCCCTTGTAAAAGAATAATGCCATAATTTATAAAGTATATAGTCCATTACGGCATTATTTTTTACTACTTTAATTAATTTTCGAATATATTTTTCATAAAACTGACCTTGAATATCGGAGTAAAGAAAAACTGAAAGAAATTTTTCAATATCTGTTCCTGTTATTGATTTTCCGCTATTGTCATTATTAATCTTATTCAATACTATTGGCGCAATTTTAATTGTTGCAAGGTGTTCAGACATTCCTAGTTGAACATGGAAAGGTATGTTTCTCAAAAAAAGTTTAAAATTATATTCTTTTGGAATATTTGGCGGAAGTGAATGATAATTCTTATAATATTCCATCATCACATATTGATAAAGTAAAATAAAATTCATAGTATTTTTAATTATATCCTCATATATTTCTTTTTTTAATTTTAAGTCTTCAACACCTTCTGCATTTCTTAGTGTATTAGACATGATTACAAGTAGAAGTTCAAGAGTTTTTTGTTGATCTTTATTTGGAATTATTTCTGGATCTGGTAACTTCTCTAAAAATTCATCTGTGAGTTTTTCAAGTTGATTTTCGGTTGGTCTACTACTTTTTATCTTCTCAATTGTTACTTTTTTAATAATAGGCCTTTCAGTATTAAAATGAGTATCAATATTAATTCTTTTAATTATGTCCTGATAAGGTTCAAATTCTCTAATAAATCTTAGATGTATTTCCTTTAAAAGCTTTTTGTCACTTCGAACTAGACCTGTATAAAAATCAATCTCGCTAATAAAATTATAGTATCTATCTTCACCTAATATAAAATTTTTAAATTCATCATCATGTATCATACGTTTAGCCAAAAAGAATTGGAAAAAGCAAGAATAACGGAACTTTACTTTATTTTTCTGGTATTTTACTAATATTTTTCTATTTATGAAATACTCTACTAACCGTTGAGAATCAAAATCAAATCCAACTTCTTTTGTAAAATAGTCATCAACAACTTTTACTAGGTCTACATAAGTTAAACAATAGTTTTCAAGTTTATTTTCAAGCATCTTGGCTGCAATATAAGCTAGAAGCATCATTTTGTCTTCAACATCAAACTTTTCTCTAAAAATTTCATCTCCCTGAATTTTTTCTAAAACTATTTCAAGAAAAATATCTAATAAAGTAGCATTATTAATAGGTTTTCGATCTTTATTTTCCATAGTCCAAAGAAATAAACTCACAGACATAGCCGTTCTCGGAAGTGCAAAAGATTTAAAATTGTCAACAATTTTTTGCAATCGTCTTTCAATATCATCTTCAGCTTTAATATTAACCCATTTACATATTAAACTTTTAATTTGACTTGTATGTAAATTTTCAATAAAGTAAATATCGAAATCAAAATTTGGTAAATAAAAATCAGACGGTACAACACCTGTTATTTCTGAAAGTCCAGTGGCAATAATTCTTAACCGTTTATTTTTCTTGTTGGGTTTATATTTATCCTTGAAGTTTACAAGTTTTTTAAGTTGGTGTGAATATTCTTTGTTATCCCATTGAATATTATCTATTAAAATTATTGGCATTGTTAATAAAGTATAGCTAAATCATTATTCCATTTAAACATCAACAATTTTATTGAATAAATCAACATATGTTTTGCTTTTGTATAGCATTTTGTTTTTCTTCTTAATCTGGCCAAAAAATGTCTAAAAAGACTATTATAGCCTTCTACTGTATATGTTTCTGCCTTTGTCTGAACTAATTGTTCTTCCGGAACAAATTCATTATAAGCTTTCCAATAGTCAGCACAAACTATCCCTTTGGAAAATTCTTCAATTTTTTCCCAGAGCCTTTTTCCAGTTTCGGTTCCTCTTGTGCCAATTTCACAATTGACGAACCTATGCCCATTTCTATCAACAGCAATCCATATCCAGCAGTAGTTTTTTTTGAACCAATATATGTATGCATCTCATCCAATTCTATTACATCAATATCTCCAGGATTTCTAAATTCATCCAACTTTTCTCCAAAGGACTTTATCCAATTAAAAACAGCAACATGGCTCACATTTAAGTATCTTCCTATTGATCTAAAACCTAAGCCTTCTAAATATAAAACTAAGGCATTTCTTTTAAGGTCATTCGGCTTTCCTAATTGCCCTACAGTAAATCGATGCTTGCAATCTTTACACAGAAACCTTTGTTTTGATTTAACTATACCATCTTTACGAAAATTCTTGCTTTTACATTTTGGGCAGCTATCTATAATCATTTTATATAGTTTTATAACTGCACAAATATAATAAAACTATACTAAATTAACAAAGCCAAATTATTATATCTCTATTGTTAAGCATTAAGTTTAAATCCTCTGTACTACAGGCAAGATAACTTTTAATACAACTTTCAATTTCTTTGGTTCCTATTTCTAAGAAATCAATATATACAGGAACCACTTTTTTAAACTCGAATCTTTCAACATATTCGTATACTAATCTAAATAGTAACATAGTTTTACTACTTTCTTTAGTTCCGAATAAAAGAATATCTGAATCCTTATTTAAAATATCTTGTAAGGAAAGATTTTTTTCATCAATTATACCTTCGCTATTTTCTTTAATAAAATCTTGAGTTAGATTTGGAAGAACAAATGCTTCTTTTATTGATTTTGGCCTAATTCAGTTGCTCTCGAAATTAAATGTTCATTCATTTCATCATATCGTACATTTATAATAGTTTTTAAATAATCTTGTGCTGATTTGATTTGTTTTAACCGTCCATGTTGAGGAATTTCAAAAACAAAAATACCATTATCACCTAAGTCAGTATTATCAACAAATTCCTTATTTGGGTGGTTATATCGTTTAAATTTACAATTAACAATTTTATTTTCATCAATATAATCAACTATAGTAAAGCCTGTAGAAAACCTCCGACTATCATCTCTTATATCTGTTAATGTACCTGGAGCAACATTAACAAATAGTGAACCTGCGAAATTTGTTTCAACGCTAGTTTCTCCTTCATGAACATGTCCAATGAACATTAAATTGTAGTTAGTATGAAGATGTTTATGTATTACATTTCTTTCAGCATCACTAATCCAGTCATAAGGATGGTGTATAAGTGCGATTTTCAAATCACAACTTTTAATGAACGAATATGCGTTGGCAATTTGAGTATCGCCGACAATTATCAATCCTTTATCTTTCTTGCTGTCATAGCATCTCCAACTTGAATTTAAACAAGACACACCTATTTTTTTATCTTTTATAGTCAATATAAAATTAGAATCAAAGCATGAAAGTTGACTGTTTTGAACTCCTTCATAAAGTAATTTTTCAAACTCTTTAAATGCACGGATTCTTTCAAATCCTTTATAATCGCCTTCTTTGCCTTTTTTAATAAAACTCTGAATTTGTACAGGATCTTTTAAGTATGTTTTAAGCCCATCATCTTCCCATTCTGTGTCTGATTTTTTGTTTAAATCATGATTACCTGGGATAATCAAGAAACGTTCAATTGGTAAATCTAGACTAGATAAAATTGGATTAATAATTTTTAATTTGAATTCGGAAAATGCTTCTGAAATTGAAAAAAAACTTTCTCCACCTTTATCAATTATATCACCAGTGAGCAAGAATAAATCAATAGGTTCTTCACTATTTATTCTTTTTAATTATTTTATTAAAGAGTCTTTAATAAAATAATTCCAATTATCTAAGTTGTTTTTATTAAGATGGAAATCGGAAAAATGAATTATTCTTAACATAATTAAAATTTATTAGGCTATGAATTGTCGGTATATTAAATTAATATAATATAATTCAAATATTTTACAAAAATGGTTTAAACTTTTTCTATCTGCATTTTATTACAGGTTTATTTTAGTTTGAAAAAATATTCGTAAACTTTATAATCACTCTAAGGAAAATAAAATATTGAAAAAGAATCAATGTGCTGTAATGTGAGTGGGCTGTTAATTAATTATGAAAGGTCATAACAATGTAATTTAAGTGTTGAGCCTATTTATTTTATAGCAATCCAATTGTTAACAGACTTTTTCCACCACTCTAAAGATTCACTAACTTCTTTCAGGCCATCTGCACCAATAGCAATAGAATTTCTTAATACATCAGCAAATTTATTTAAGTTCTCCTTATCCCAATATTTTGTTTTTGATGATTGTTTCAGAAATTCATCTACCCAAAGAGAAACTATGCGGGGATGTACATAAGAGAGATCTTGTATTAAATATTTATTTGTAATTGCACTATCAGAACTTAGAGGCTTCATGTATGAAACAATATAAGGTCCATTGCCAATTTGCTCATCGGTGAATTTGCTTAAATAATATCCCGCACGTACAAAATCATAGTTATCTAAAATCCAATTGCATTTTTGTTGAATATTAAAATTTTTAAAACCATTTGGTGACTCTGCAGTTAACGGAAGATAAATAATATTTATTTGTTTTCTACTAATATAATGCTCAGTTTTTTCTGTCTCTGGTATTTTATTTAGATAAGATTCAATTAAGGCTAAGTATTTATCATTGTTTATAGGATCAGAAGCTTTGGAGAGCAGTATATAACTGTATAATCCATAGCCGGGTCTTTCAGAAGTATTTTCAATAAGAAGCGCCCTGCTTGCTTGAAATTTTAATTCGCAACCAGGAATAAAAAATACAAAGGACAAAATTATAAATGTGTATAATTGAAAGTTATTATTTTTCATTTTACTTTTTTTTGAGTTTTCGAATGATAAAATGAATAAGATAAACCAAAGCAAAAATGACACCTACTATAAATATTGTTTCATAGCTTTTGAGAGGGATGGATGTTAAGTAAAAGTATACCCAAACCAATATGGATAGAATCAAAGTAATTATAATATCTAACTTTAACTTTTTCATTTGTTTATTTTTATGCATTACGTTACAATAGAACCAATTAAATTTATTATTTCAAAATTGTCAACTTTTGCTTCAATTACTTTTTGTGTTTCTTTAGGTACATTTGATAAAAAATCATATCCGGTAAAAGATTCAATGCTATCAACACTAACCCTATATTCATACCATTTCTTTTGAGAACAATTTTGATCATTTGGCATTAATACAGCAATAACCTTGGTACTGGTATCAATACGATGAATATCGTTATCTCCGTTCGGGATTACAACAATAATTTTCAATGTTTTGGCAGGCACAATTATGTATATCAAATATTGCATTAATGTGCTGTAAATTATAAAAGTAACCTTTCTATTAAGAACTATTGATGAAGAAACAATTGTGAGGCTGCAAAATTGCAACTCTTCCCGCAAATAATGGAGAGAGTGTGAGCACGTGTGATTTGCGGGATGTGTTGCAATGTGTGTGGGCTGTTAATCGAAGCGTTCCCTAATGCGTCTGATAAGGTCCCGACTTTGGCGGGATAAACACCAGGCAGGCGGGGAAAAACTAAATTAATTTCATTGCACATAACGGACGTAACTATAAGAAATCGGTAATGAACAAAACTATTTAAAAGGTCTACAATCGTGTCTAAATGAAAGAATGTGTCAATATGGTACTTAGATATTTTCTTACTTGTGCCTAAAATGGTTTTGCGCTATGAGCATGTGGCGGGTTTCGGAGCGCTTCACTATCAAAATGCACCAAAACTTGATGCGGGATTGAAAGCTAAATAACCGTATAAACCCCGCCATTGCTTATGAGTGCGTGTTGGGCGTTCGTGCATTATTTTTTTCTTGTAATCTTATATATCAAAGCTATAACATAGGGTACACTGCAAGTAATCAGGCAAAGTAAAAACAAATGCAAAATTTTACTTTTTAAATCATTATTTATTAATACATGCATTACAATACTTAGTAGAACAACAATTATTAATAAAATCATTGAAAGTGTATTGGCATAATGCCAAATGTGCATTGGTTTATTAATCAAATATTGTAAATACAACAATATCATTATCAAAACTGAAAAAGCAAGAAACCTTTGACTTGATTGGCTTAATACATAATGAGAAATCATAATCCAGGTAAATCCAATCACAATTGTAATTATAAGCGTAATAAAATCTTTGATTTTAAATGGTGCAAAATAGCTTTTCATAAATTATATTTTTAGTTTACAAATAATTTTTCATTAAGTCGTTTGTCCATTTGGGTTGCTTCACTGCTCCAATTGGAAGATATTCATTAAAAACCGGTTTAATATCAATAATTGGTGTCCCATGTATTGCATCAAGATTCTTAACAATCAATTTTCGATTGTCTCGACGAATCAAGTTTACAATAGTTGCTCCAATATGATTCGGTCTATCTTTCTTTCTTTGAGCAAAAATCCCGACTTTGGGATAATCCTTGTTTTCTCTTGGATGTTCACTTCCAATGAAGGTTTTTGTTGATTTGTCAAAATGATAAATTATCTCTAAATGTGAGAACTCATCAATCCCATCGAAACATTCATCTGGTAAATCATCAGCCAATTCAATAACTGACTCAACTGACGACCAGTTATCATCAATCGGTTCAATCCTATTATTAGTTACGAAACCTACTGGTTTAATAAATATATCACTCATGTTGCGATTTTTTAGCATGACGCCCAAACATATCTATAAAAATAATTGTGCTTTACATCCAAATTCAATACTAAAACATCAATTGTTGTTATATCTTAATTTCTAAGGAAAATTAAAAATAAAATGTTTTCCTTTAAATTCAAAACTATTATTTCATAATTTACAAACTGCATGGGAGTGCTTGCAAGATTGCAACTCTTTTGCAAACCATTAGATTAGAAGATGTCTTGTGAGGGTTTGTCCCGCCAAAGGCGGGATGTTGCAATGTGTGTGGGCTGTTAATCGAAGCATTCCTAAATGTGCCTGATAAGGCCCCGCCTTTGGCGGGATAAACACCAGGCAGGCGGGGAAAAACTACACTTCAACTTTCCTTCGGCAAGGCTCAGGACAGGCTGCTCAGTGTGACTTGCTAACCTGGTTGTGGAAAAATAAAAAACTAAAAAAATTCATCAAACATAACGGACGTAACTATAAGAAATCGGTAAAGAATAAAATAATTGAATAAGACTATAATCGTGTCTCAATGAAAGAATGTGTCAATATGGTACTTAGATATTTTCTTACTTGTGCCTAAAACACTCCCCGGCTACGTAAAAAGCGGGATTGCGTAGTTGCGTCCATATCTGCCCGTACCTGTGCCTACATGCGGGCGCTGTCGCTTGCGAACTTTCTGAAACCCGTATGGAATTTGAGCCGATGTTAGGCAACGTGCACTATATTTTTATTAATCTATTTTTATACAAATTTTTATTTTTATATCGAATGCAAATACCTTTACCAAACCAATAATTTTTAGAATCGCTTTCGATCAGTTGCATATGTAAATGTGGCCGTTCAGTCCAACCTGAATTACCAATTGCTCCAATCAAGTCATTAGTCTGAATTAAATCACCTTCTTTTACAATAATGCTATCCTTTTTTAAATGTCCTAACAATAGATAAAAATTGTCTCTTTTTATTATAACAGTATTACCAGTATTATATGGATAATTTTCAGCAAAAGTATCATTATCGTTTATGCTATTCTCGATTTTAACGATAACACCATCAATTGGACTATATATTTTTTCGTTAAAAATTGGATATTCTTCGTTTGATTTTGGTAAAAAGTCTGATTTACCATTTAATATCTTAACTATATCTGTAGCATAAAGCATTGAATTGTTTGTTTTGTTTTTCTTATGAGTTGGAGAATGGTAATGATAATTCATTAATCGGCTAATTCTAGAATTACCGCCTTCTGTAATTATATAGTTTCCATCCTTAAATGGGAATCCTATATCTACAGATTTAATGTCTCGATGGTTAATTACTATTTGTATCTTAACCAACTCAAATAATAAGTAAACTTGCAAAATAGCAAGAATTAATATCAAATATAAATTCGTATTATGTATGTTATTGTATAATCTCCAAACAAATATTAAAATGAGTAGGAGCTCTGACATTGCAAATAAATACTTTTTAAATTTCAATCCGAAGAACTCCCAATAACCAGCAAAAAATAAAATAAATAATGCCGTCTGTGTTATTGATATAGAAAGAAAAGCTTCATTGGTAGTAAATATTGATATAAAAATCAAACTAATTATTAACACTATATGTGATGCTATCAATTTAATAGCAATTTGGTACCTTTTACTCATTATGTTGCGTTTTTCTTTGCATGTTGCCTAAACGTTCCTCGGCTATGTATAGTGCGGGATTTACTTGCACAATAAATCCCACTATACAAATATAATTAGAATGCAATGAACGTACAAACCTTCTGAAACCCTCATTTTATATGAGCCAATGTTATGCACAGGTTATTTTTTATTTTGTCATTCCTATCTTATTAAAAAATAAATCCTTATAAGAATCACTAATTGGAATAATCATATTCTGAATCTTAATCCTATTTCTTTCAATGCTTTCAATTTTATCAATTGCAACAATATATGATTTATGTACTCGAAAAAAATTATTCTTTGGTAACATTTCCTCCATTGATTTAAAGTTTTGCAATGTCATTATTTTTTTGTCCCCAGTCACAATTCTCAAATATTCATTCATGCCTTCGATATAAAGAATCTCTGAAACTTTTATTTTTTCAAGTCTGTATTCAGTTTTAATGAAAATATAATCATTGGAAATTGGCGTAAGTTTTTCTGTTATGTTATTAGATACTTTTTCAACGGCTTGTACAAATCTTTCAAAGGTAAAGGGCTTTAAAAGGTAATCAACAACATCAAATTCATAGCCTTTGACAGCATATTTATCATATGCCGTTGTAATAATTACATTTAGTCGCTGCTTTATAGTTTCTAAAAATTGTATACCTGTAAATTCTTCCATTTGGATGTCAAGAAATATAAGGTCAACAGAATTTCCTTTTAAATAGCTTATTGCTTCTATGGCATTATCAAAAGTTTTGGATAATCTCAGGTATTCAATTTTATTGATGAAACCAGTTAGTTTTTTTAATGCTAAAGGCTCGTCTTCTATGGCAATACAATTAATTTGCATTGGTTTTTATTTTCAAATATACTGCAAAACTCTCTTCTGTTTTATCAATATTCAATTCATATGCCTCGTGGTAAATCAATTCAAGACGTTTTTTTATAAGTTCTAAACCGATGCCACTTGATTCATCTTTTTCCGCTGGAGAAGAAGATAGGCTATTAATACAACTAAAATTAATTTGTTTTTCTAATACATCTAATTTAATGACGATGCTATTGTCTGTTTTCTTTAGAGATGAATGTTTGAAAGCATTCTCAACAAAAGTAATAAATAGCATCGGGGCAATCCGCATATTGTTTATATCCCCAGTAATGTTGAAAGATATTTTATTGTCATTTATAATCCGAAGTTTTTGCAGAGAAATGTAACTTTCAATATAAGCCAGTTCCTCTTTCAACAAAACTGTTTCTTTTTCTGAATCATAAATCATGTACCTCATTATCTCTGACAATTTATTCAAAGCTGTAGAGGCCTTTTGAACATTCTCATGCATCAAAGAATCAACATTATTTAAAGTATTGAATAAAAAATGAGGATTAATCTGGTATTTTAATAATGTTAATTCACTTTTTAAATTTTGTTTTTCAAGATTATCTTTTTGTTTGTTTTGCTCTATCCACTTAAAAAATATGCGGAATAAGCCTCCTATAAAAGCAAAAAACATATAAAACAGAAAGCTACTCGGGTAATTTGCAGCATCAATTGTTTTGAAATCATCTGTAAAAGATAATATGAAAGCTGGATATGAAATCAGAAACATCAACGCAATTGCATACCAAATCAATTTATTTTTTTTACCCGATAACTTTGGAAGCAAAAAATAAAATGAATAAAAAGGTACTAAAACACTCACAAGTGTATCAATTGTCATCCATCCGTAAGTCCAGAAAGGACTTCCTCCCATGGGCGGAAAAGGATTCTTTAAAATGGCGCGAAAAACAGTATAAATTGTAATATAAATGACCGCCCAAAATGTAATGTGAATTAAAAATACAACTGACTTTTTCATGATTTTTTAATTTAGTGGTTAAACATGAAACAAAAGTCAATTATTAATATCCTGTTATCAAATCTATTCAGTATGTCAATCGGTTTTCTAAACAAGTTGGCAAATTTTATCAGTGAGCGGTTTTTAACTTGTGCATAAACGTTCGAGTGTATGAGCCGTAAGGGTTTCGAAGCCACGTCTGTATCCAGTTACACCAAATTTATAATACTTTTTCTGACCTTCGCAAACCGCTGCAACCCTTATGGCTTATACACTTTGTTAGGTGCAGTGTATTTTTTATTTCTTAATTTTTTCTTCTAAAGACTTTATCTCTTTTCTAACATCATCAACCAATGCTTTTGAATGCTCTTCTTGATTATGAGCTTTCATAATACTTAAAAAATATCTAAAATCATTTAAAGCCAATTCGGGTTTATTTAAGGAAATAAATATAAATCCACGTTGTGCATAAGCTAAATCATATTCATGAATATTTTTAATTAATAGATTAATAGTTTTTAATGCTTCCTCATATTTTCCTTGCGCTGAAAGCATGACTGTTTTATTTTCATAAGGCTCAGGTATATACTTATTAATCTGAATAGCTTTATCAAAATAAATAATTGCATTATTAAAATCCTCTAATCTTGTATATGAATAAGCCAGTTCGCTATAAGCCATTCCATTCTTGCCTGTCCCACAATTACCAGTCGAATCAATTTCTATCGCTTCTTTTAAAAAGATTATAGCTTTATTATATTCATGATTTCCATTAAGTGAGTATCCTTTTTCATAATTAGATATTGCTTCATATTGTGATTTAGTTATAAGGACACCATTCTTATTTGTTGATTTATAGTCATAATAAATTTTCTTGACTTTAGAAGAATCATTTAATTGTCCTTTCATCTGATAATTAAATAAACTTGATATTATAATAATTGTCAAAATAGTTTTCATATAATTTGGTTTTTATGCATTGCACACAAACGTTTAGGTGTATGTGCTGTGCGGGATTCGAAGCTTTGTCTGTATCCCTATAGACCGAGCTTATTAGAAGAATTGACGTTGCAATCCCACTTCAACCCGCATAGCATATACACCGTGTTAGGTACAGGGCGTTTTTATCATTTTTTGATCCTGCTGTTTTATTATAATACTATATCCAATATTACGAAAGTTAATTAAATGTACAAAATTGATTTAGTTTTTCTTAGGGGGGTCTTCATAATGGCCTGTTAAGGACAATCTTGTGCGTTGGCTTTGGAAGCTCTTGCCGCTTGTGATTCGGTGTGCTTGCTATGCGGGCAAAGCGGCATGTGCTTTCAAATTGGGCTGGCTTCCTAAATTAAAATTGAATTGTCTTTTTACACCGTTCTTATCTTTTTAACCAATTAAGGTGTCAAGGTATCTACATGGCAAATCTTACTTATTTGAATCACTCTATCAAGTTGCATAAAAAGTATCTACACACCCACTAAACAAATCTTGCTTAAATGAATCAAAGTATCAAGTTAGAGCAAAAGTGTCCAGATACCCACAAAATGAGTCTTGCATTTGAGAAATACTGTGTCAAGCTGCAAGGAATCTATCTTTGGAGACAGAAAATGTATCACGGTGCAATGAATCTTAATCTTACTTAAAGGAATACATATCATTTTTTAGAAATATGATCTCGGAAGGCAAGAAAACGATCTCGGGAAGAAGAAAAATGATCTCGGAAAACAGAAAAACGATCACGTTAAACAGAAAAATAATCTCGCAACAAAGAATATCAATCTCGGAGGAAAGAAATTCAATCTCGGAAGCGAGAATATCAATCTCGGAACAAAGAAGTCGAATCTCGGAGGCGAGAAGTTCAATCTCGGAATAAAGAAGTCGAATCTCGGAAGCAAGAAGTCCATTCTCGGAGAATAATCACCCGAATCTCGGAATAAAGGAAATTTTATAACGCCATAACTATTTGGCATTAAAATTGTAATTTCTTTTTATGTTTTAAAACTCAGAGTCAATTAAAACCCATTGATTTAATTATTCCAATTATTTTTTAACCTTAAAACTTAATTATTTATGACATCAGAACAAGAAAGTCGTCTAGGCATGTTTATGGCCGTACGTCTTGTATGCGGCTAATGAAACAATTACTGCAACATTACCTAATTATGCAGGATGTATTTACAGCGGTGCAAAACGGAATCACTTCCATTCAAACAATCGGAGCAGCAAAGTTGACAAGACTGGTATCGCTGCTAACAAAAACCAGTTAAAAACCACGCTCATTTCTCAGGCAATGGATGTATCACGAAAGGTGGTAGCCTATGCACTCGATGTCAATAACACCGTGTTATTGAATGAAGTAAAATATTTCGGAAACCGATTTAGAAAAAGCGCTGACACAATCCTGAAAGACAAGAGCCAGGTTATTTTATGACAGGGCAAATACGAATTTAGCTGCGTTGGCTTTACGTATGGGATAACGGCTGCAAATTCTTACCAGTTTGCAAACAGCAATTACAAAGTACAATGCTGCTATTCCTAAACCAGCAATG
>CAWKPE010000011.1:0-80692 GCA_963851385.1 uncultured Bacteroidota bacterium
TTTTTTAAAAGCTGAGAATCCTCTTTCTTTTGAAATTATTTACTTAATAGACAATAATGATTATACTGAAGAAAATTTGAATAAGGTATATTCAGATTCAAGAAAAAAGAAGGCAGAAATTAATAAAGATACTTTCTATATAAATTTTTCATTTATTCCTGATAATGGAAATTTAAATGAAAAAAGGTTAATTGCTGATGGTTATATTCTACAATATAATCCTAAAGCTGCTTAATTCGAATGGGAAATTGTAATAATCTTTTACATGCTGAGCATAATGAAAAAGCATGTCATTATCTCAATCATTCAGATGAATTCAGAGATTGGGTTATAAGTACTGCTTTTTATTCTGCATTGCATTATGTAAGAAGCATGATATTGCCTTATAAAGTAGTTGATAATGGCAAAACAAAAACTATTCCTGATTTTGAAAGTTTATATTCATTTCTTAAAAAAGGTACTCAAACTAAACATAGATTTTTAATACATTTAATAGAACATGAACATTCAGATATTTCAGATGACTATAGCAATCTTTTTGATTTAGCATACAAGGCAAGATACTTAAATTATATATTCGATAAGTCAATCTCCGATTTAGCAATTAAAAGATTAAAAAATATTAAAGAATATTGTAAATAATAGATATTATTTTTTATTTGCATAAAATTCCAATTCTTTTTAAGTCTTTTATTTTAATCGAAAAATATCTGTCGCATCTTATCATTTGAAGCTAGTATTTGGATATATTTTTATATGCAGTAATGTTTTTTAATGTCTATACATTTTTGCAATAGCAAAACTTTAACTTAGTCACAAAAATCTTCTAACTTTACGTTATCAATGATTAATAACTGTGGTTCAAAAGTCAAATAAACGCAAAATTATTAATGATCCGGTTTATGGATTTATTAATATCAATAACGATTTAATTTTTGATATCATTGAACATCCCTGGTTTCAAAGGCTTCGAAGAATCAGACAACTTGGTCTGACTTACCTTGTATATCCTGGTTCAGTGCACACACGCTTTCAACATGCATTAGGTGCTGCATATCTTATGGGACAGGCAATAAGTGTAATTCGTTCAAAAGGTCATGAGATAACGGATGAAGAAGCCGAAGCTGTTACCATAGCAATTCTTTTACATGATATTGGACATGGACCTTTTTCTCATGCTCTCGAGTATAGCCTGATTGAACATCATACTCATGAGAATCTTTCTGAATTAATAATGGACGAACTTAACAAACAATTCAACGGTCGTTTGGCTTTGGCCATTGAAATCTTCAAAAATAATTATCATAAAAAATTCCTGTATCAACTGGTATCGGGGCAACTCGATATGGATCGTCTTGACTATCTCAAGCGCGACAGTTTTTTCACAGGAGTCACTGAAGGCAGTGTAGGTTCAGATCGCATTATAAAAATGCTTAGTGTAGCTGATGACAATCTTGTGTTGGAAGTAAAAGGGATATATTCAATTGAGCAATTTCTCATTGCAAGGCGTTTGATGTATTGGCAGGTTTATCTTCATAAAACTGTTCTTTCTGCTGAAACCTTGCTTGTTAATTCTCTTAAACGCGCCAAAAAGCTTGCTCTTGAAGGACATCAAATGTTTGCTACACCAGCTTTACAATTTTTCCTTACAAGAAAATTTTTAAAAGATGATTTATCACTGTCAAAAGGAGAATTGCGGTCCAAAATTCTTGAAAATTTTGTAATGCTTGATGACTCCGATATTGTTGCTTCAACTAAAGTTTGGCAGAGCAATTCTGATAAAGTACTTTCATTGCTTTGCAGGAATATGAATAATCGTGTATTGTACAAAATTGAATTGCAGAATAAAGTATTTTCGAAAGAACGAATGGAAGAACTTAAAAGCAAAAGCGAGTCATTGTTTAATTTAAAAGATGACGAAGTGGATTATTTTGTTTTCTCTGATACCATAATTAATCATACTTACGTTCCTTCAGATAACAGGATATCGATACTTTTTAAGAATGGAACAATAGCAGATATTTCTGAAGCTTCGGACATATTGGATATTTCTGTTCTTTCAAAAGTAGTTAAGAAGTATTTTTTGTGTTATCCGAAAGAGCTGAAATAGTTATAAGTTCAAAATTAAAGTTTAAGATTAGAAGTTAATGTAATTAAGCAAATCAGGTCATACTGAGCTTGTCGAAGTATGACCTACTGCACAAAATACCTTAAATTAGCTAAATTGAACTTGTGGCAAGGAGGTATAAAGTTTAACTTATTAATATTATTAAGAGGTTTTTTAAAGAATATTTTAAGACAAAAAATAAATACATAATATCATGAAATTTACAGCCAAAGCAATTGCTGATTTGCTTAAAGGAGAAATAACCGGCAACCCGAATACAGAAGTTTGGGACATAGCAAAAATTGAAGAAGGACGCCCCGGAACATTATCATTTCTGGCCAATCCCAAGTATAATAAATATCTTTATACAACTGAGTCTTCAATAGTTCTAATAAATAAGAGCCAAGTAATAGAAGGTGAGGTAAAAGCAACTCTAATTAAAGTCGAAGATGCTTACCAGGCATTTGCCACTCTTCTTAATTTTTACCAGCAATCATTACCTGTAAAGAAAGGTGTCGAAAAAGATTGCTACATTAGTAAGAGTGCATCTGTCGGCAAAGATGTTTATATTGGCAGGTATGCTTATATAGGTGAGAATACCAAGATTGGGAACAAAGTTAAAATCTATCCCCAGGTATATATAGGAGATAACGTTAAGATAGGAGAGAATACAATTATTTATCCAGGTGCAAAAATATATGCTGATTGTTTAATTGGTATCGAATGCGTGATTCATGCCGGAGCCGTAATCGGTGCGGATGGATTTGGTTTTGCTCCAAGTTCTGAAAATGATTACAAGAAGATTCCCCAAGTAGGAAATGTAATTCTGGAAGATTATGTTGAAATTGGCGCCAATACTACTGTTGACAGGGCAACAATGGGCTCTACCATCATCCGCAAAGGAGTTAAACTGGATAACCTGATACAAATTGCCCATAACGTTGAAGTGGGAGAGAACACGGTTATGGCTGCACAGGTAGGCATTGCAGGTTCTACCAAAATCGGCCGTGATTGTATGTTTGGCGGACAAGTTGGTGTTTCAGGTCATGTCAGTATTGCTAATGGAGTTAAGCTTGGTGCACAATGCGGTGCAAATTCAGCCATCATGCAAGAGAATGCCACAATGATAGGTTCACCTGCTATGGATTTTAAAGAATTCATGAAAAGCTCTGTTCATTTCAGAAACTTTTCAAAACTGGTACAACAATTGAATGCAATGGAAAGGGAATTGAAAGCATTGAAAGAAAAAGTGAAGTAAATTGACAAAACTATATACTTGAATAAAACAAATTTTAATAAGTCCCATAAGGAAGTTATTTGGGTAGCCATGTTAAAAGTTTTTATTTATAATTCCAACGTATTTTCTCTTGAGTGAAACTAAAAAAGTAGGAATCCAAAACAATTAATTAATGGATTATTGTTTCTGCAGGAATGACAACTAAAAAGCCTCTCTGGAGACCATTCGAATTCTGGATTTTAATTTTTCGTATTTGTGCTAAATACTCTTAAAACTATTCTTTCTAAAAAACCGTTTCATCATTTATGGCATAACCCTGATTTTTTTATAACTTGCAGCGCATTTTATTTACTACCTTTTAAAAGGTATAATTCATAAAAAAAATTCATAAACGACAAAAAGTAAATAACATACTATGGCAGATAAACAAAAAACACTTGGTAAAGGTGTAAATATTTCGGGTAGAGGGTTGCATACCGGACTAAATGTAAATATGTTATTGAAACCTGCACCTGCTAACCATGGAATACGATTTATTAGAATCGATCTGGAAGAAAATCCTGTTGTCCATGCCATTGTTGACAATGTCGTAGATACATCACGCGGAACAACAATAGATGAAAACGGTGTACGTATTGGCACAATTGAACACCTGATGGCATCTCTTAATGGTTGTGGCGTTGATAATGTACTTATTGAGATAGATGCTCCTGAAATACCTATTCTGGATGGAAGTGCAAAATTTTTAACTGAAGAAATTCTTGCTGCTGGAATTATTGATCTTGAAGTTGATAAAAAATATTTTGAACTTAAAGAAAGAATTGAATTTATTGATGTTGACAAAGGAATTGAAATTGTTGCTTTCCCTGATGATCACCTGAGCATTACTGTTCAGATTGATTACAATTCAAAAGTGTTGGGAAACCAATATGCTTCAATGAATTCCCTCAGCGAATTCAGTAAAGAAATTGCTCCATGCCGGACTTTTGTCTTTTTGCATGAGTTAGAACAGTTGGTAAAACATAACCTGATTAAAGGTGGTGATGTAGATAATGCAATTATTATTGTTGACAGGAAAGTTTCGCAGGATGAACTTGACAGGCTTGCAAAATTATTCAACAAGCCTAAAGTAGCAGTACAACCAGAAGGAGTATTGAACAATATTGAACTGCGTTATCAGAATGAACCTGCCCGTCATAAATTACTTGATATGGTGGGGGATCTTATGTTGGTTGGAATGCCAATAAAGGCAAGAATTATTGCTTCACGTCCTGGTCATCATGCGAATACCGAATTTGCTAAGATTCTCAGGAAAACAATTAAGAAAGAAGCATTAAAACCAGCTGTTCCAAAGATTAATTTAAATGAGCCACCATTATTGGACGTTAATGAAATAATGAAAATATTACCGCACAGGCCACCATTTCTTCTTGTCGACAAAGTTTTTATTCGTACTGAAAGTCAGGTGGTGGGTTTGAAAAACGTGACAATGAATGAACCATTTTTTGTTGGGCATTTTCCGGGTGAACCGGTAATGCCTGGTGTACTCCTGGTTGAAGCAATGGCACAAGTTGGGGGAGTGCTGGTTCTTAATACGGTTCCAGATCCCGAAAATTATCTCACCTATTTTTTAAAAATTGATAAGGTAAAATTTAAAAGAAAAGTTGTTCCCGGCGATTCAATTATTTTCAAATGCGAACTGGTAGAGCCCATCAGACGAGGTATTGCGACAATGTGGGCTCAGGCTTTTGTGGCCGGAACACTTGTAGCTGAAGCGGAACTGTGTGCACAGATTACTAAAGTAAAATAGTCAATTAGCTGTTGGCTTTTAGCTATTAGTTAACAGGAATTAATAAATGACTTGTATCAATAGACAATATTCAATAATAAATATTTAATTGAAATATGGCTTCTCATACTCTATCAAATGTACATCCTAAAGCAAAAATTGGAGATAAAGTTGTGATTGAACCTTTTGCTACTGTTGCAAAAGATGTGATAATTGGTGATGGTACCTGGGTCGGGCCTAATGCAGTGATTATGGATGGAGCAAGGATTGGCAAAAATTGTCGAATTTTTCCAGGTGCTGTAATAGCTGGTATTCCACAGGATTTAAAATTTAAAGGAGAATATACTACAGTCGAAATAGGCAACAACACTACTATTCGAGAATGCGTTACAATTAATCGTGGTACTGCAGCAAAAGGAAAGACGATAGTAGGTGATAATTGCCTCGTAATGGCTTATGTTCATATCGCTCATGATTGCGAGGTTGGAAGCAATATAGTTCTGGTAAATAACGTTGGTTTGGCAGGGGAAGTAAAGATTGATGATTGGGCTATTCTTGGCGGTGCATCCGTTGTCCACCAGTTTGTGCATATTGGTTGTCATGCATTTATTGCAGGCGCTTCAAAAGTTGGGAAAGATGTGCCTCCATTTGTAAAAGCTGCTCGCGATCCATTGGCATATGTTGGTATAAATTCTATTGGTCTAAGAAGAAGAAATTATTCAAACGATAAGATTACAGAAATTCAGGATATTTACCGTATTATTTTCCAAAAAGGCATGAATTACTCTGATGCTTGTGAGCATATAGAAACCAATATGCCGGCATCACAGGAAAGAGATGAAATAGTAACTTTTATCCGCGGCTCAAAACGAGGGATAATGAAAGGTTATGATGCCGGGGATGATGAAGAACATAGTGTATTTTAAATTATCTAAAAATCTTTTAAAAAGATTTTTCTGACCAATTAATTGAATACGAACTGCTAATAATTAAAAAACTGCCTGTTTGAGGCAGTTTTTATTTTTATATCAATTAGGATGATTAATCTTTTAAAGCATACCTGCGAAAATCCGTAACCATAAGTTCTTTATCAATTGATTGCAAGTGTTGCCTGATAGTTTTCTTATTGTCCTTAATAAATTCCTGGTTCATAAGCGTGCTTTCTTTGAAAAACTTATTGAGTTTACCTTCGGCAATCTTATCAAGCATATTTTTCGGTTTTCCTTCTAAACGTGCTTGTTCACGGCCAATCTCGAGTTCTTTTTCAATTCTCTCCTTGGTTACAAAATCTTTATCAACTGCTACCGGATTCATTGCTGCTACCTGCATAGCTATATCTTTATAGACCTGTTCGGCAATATTAGCTTTATTAAAACCTACAATACAAGCCAATTGGTTACCTGGGTGAATGTAAGCAATAACTTTTTCAGCTTTAATAAAGCCGAAGTAACTTAAATCCATTTTTTCTCCAGTAATACCAATTTTTTCAACTACAAGGTCTGCGACTTTTCTTCCATTAAATTCATTATTTTTTAAAGCATCCAGATCAGCGGGCTTTTTGTCCATTGCTACTTTTAAAATTGTCTGAGCAAGTCCAATGAATTCCTGGTTTTTAGCAACAAAATCTGTTTCACAATTTAATACTATAACAGCACCGAATTTGCCATCGGTGGTTGCTTCTGACAGCACTACGCCTTCTGCAGCGTCACGATCTGAACGTTTACTTGCCACTAATTGTCCCTTTTTACGAATGATTTCAATTGCTTTTTCAATATCTCCATTAGATTCTGCCAATGCATTCTTGCAATCCATCATACCTGCTCCGGTTACTTTCCTGAGCTTGGTTATTTCTTCTATAGTTACTTGTGCCATATATTATAAATTATTTTTTTAATATTATAAAAAACCTGTCAGAACAAAATAATGATCTGACAGGTTTTGGTCATTATATTAAATTCTTTGTTATTCTTCTTCCTTGCGTACCTTTTTCTTTATTGGCGCTTTCTTTACATCAACATCAACTTTGATTACTTCCTTTATTACTTCTTCAATGACTTCTTCTGGAACTTCAGTTGCTTCAACCGTAACAGTCTTTTTAAAGCCTTTACTCTTAGCTTTCTTAGCCTCCTTAGGTTTCCTTTCTACTACCGGTTCGGCATCCTTTTCTGCTTTGCGTTCGATTAGACCTTCCTGAATAGAATTACATACTACATCAGCAATAAGCGAAATTGACTTTGAAGCATCATCATTTGCAGGAATAGGGAAATCAACCAAATTGGGATTTGAATTAGTATCTGTCATTGCAAATACTGGGATACCTAATCTTTTTGCTTCACGAACAGCAATGTGTTCTTTGGTTATATCAACTATAAAAAGAGCAGCCGGAAGCCTGGTAAGATCTGAAATACTTCCAAGGTTTTTTTCAAGTTTAGCTCTTTGGCGCATAACCTGAAGTTTCTCTCTTTTTGAAAGTGTATTAAAAGTGCCATCTGTTTGCATTTTGTCAATAGATGACATTTTTTTGACTGCCTTACGGATGGTAGGGAAATTAGTAAGCATTCCCCCTGGCCAGCGTTCAGTAACGTAAGGCATATTAATAAGTTTAACACGCTCTGAAATTATGTCTTTAGCTTGTTTCTTAGTGGCAACAAATAAAATTTTACGTCCTGATTTTGCAATTTGCTTTAATGCACTTGCAGCTTCTTCAAGTTTTGCTGCTGTTTTTTGAAGGTCAATAATATGGATCCCGTTCTTTTCCATGAAAATATAAGGAGCCATTGCCGGGTTCCATTTTCTTTTTAAGTGCCCAAAGTGCACACCGGCATCTAATAATTGTTCAAATGATACTGTTGACATTTATAATAATTTAAGTTTACATTCTGTTTTATCAATCATTCGGTAGTCCGGTAGATTATGGAGTCCGAACAATTTAGATACTAAACTACAATTAAAAAAATTACGCTAAAAATTTCTAAATCCTTGATGGGATATAATTGGCTTTTAACGTTTACTGAATTGAAATCTTTTGCGAGCTTTAGGTTGTCCTGGTTTTTTGCGTTCAACTTCGCGAGGATCACGCGTTAGAAAACCATTCTTTTTAAGTAAAGGTTTATTTTCTACATTTACTTTTACTAAAGCCCTGGCAATAGCAAGACGCAACGCCTCAGCCTGACCTTTAAATCCACCACCATCCAGGTTTACTTTAATGTCATATTTTTCAACTGAATCAAGTATGCTGAGAGGTTGTTTTACGATATATTGCAATTGAGTAGTGGTAAAATATTGACCTAACTCGCGGTTGTTTATTGTTATGTTTCCTTTACCTTCACTCAAGTAAATACGTGCCACAGCTGATTTTCTTCTTCCGGTTGCATTTACTATTTCCATAATGATTATTTAAGAGAATTGATATCTATAACTTTTGGTTTTTGTCCTTCATGTTTGTGCTCAGAACCAACATATACATGAAGGTTTTTATTTATAGCATTTCCTAATATAGTTTTTGGCAACATACCTCTTACAGAAAGCTCAATAAGCGACGCAGGATTTTTTTCAAAAATATCTTTAGGAGTTCTTATAACTTGTCCTCCCTGATAACCAGTGTGAGTAAAATGTACTCGATTGGTCCATTTTTTACCAGTAAGCCTTATCTTTTCTGCATTTATCACTATTACATTGTCGCCGCAATCAACATGAGGTGTATAATTGGTTTTATACTTACCTCTTAATAGTTTGGCAACTCTTGATGAGAATCTTCCCAAAGTTTGGTTCTGTGCATCGACAACCACCCATTCTTTTGTCACGGTTGCCTTATTTGCCGATATGGTTCTATAACTAAGCGTATTCACTTTGCTAAGTTTTTAATTTATATACAAATACGAACTTTTCATTTTAAAAAGTGGATTGCAAAAATACAATTATTTTTGATATTACAAATATCCTTACTTTAATTTATTTCAATATTATCTGACATATTGATATATTATTCTGTAGTTATATTAAGAGGTTTGATTAGATCAATACCATTTATATATTTTCAGTCCGGCTATAAAAGTTGTAACACCAATTCCTGAAAGTACTATTACTGATAGAAAAACTTCTTTCAAACCAGCTCCTTCAATAAAAATACTCCGGAGTCCATCTGCCAGCATAGTCAAAGGTAGAGCTTGGATGTAAGGTATAATAAGATCAGGGAAATTGTGATAGCTAAAGAAGATTCCTGAAAGAACAGTCATTGGCATTACGAGAGCATTTATCAATCCATTACCAATATATGTGTTGGAAGTCCTTGAAGAAATAAGAATTGAAATACCTGTAAAGCAGAACATACCTGAAAGATAAAGTATTACCAAAACTATAAATCTGCCTTCAAGAGTAAAACCAAAATAGTAATAAGCAAAAGCAAAAAGAATTAAAGCTTCAAGAATATTAAGCATCAACCTTGCTATTAACTGGGCAAAGAGAAAGCTTGACTTTTTCATTGGTGTTGCTACCATCCTGCGAAGAAGTTTTTTGGAGCGCTTTTCAATGAGTGAGTAACTTACTCCCCACAAAGTCGACATCATGAGATCCATTGCTATCAAACCCGGAATTAAGAAGTCAATATAACGTGAACCTTTTTGAGTAAGGGGTTTGATTTCGGCCTCAGATTCACTCAATACACCTTTGTTGATAAAAGAAGAAAGCTGCATATAAGTGAGTTGTGCTTCGGTGCTGAATGGATCATAATGATATATGAGCTTCCCCTGTTTTTCTTCTATAATTAATAAAACCGAACCGCTTTTCAAATGTTTTGTGGCATTCTCCCAGGTTGCAGGTATAAATCTGAGATTAGTGTATCCAATCTTTTCATTTCCAATTCTGATTGAATATTTTATCTCGTGATTATTTGACAAGGAATCTATTTTAGAATATTTACCTAATACCTCTCGAAATTGAGTATCGGGTTGGGTAATATTTTCTATAAATGCTATATTTCTTTTTTGTTCAATTTTATGTGTAAAAGCAATGCCAAGTCCCCAAGCCATTGCAATAGGAAATACAAATGCCCAAAATAGAATTCCAGGTTCACGATAAAACTCTCTAAGTTGGATAAGAATAAGCTGTATGATGGGCCTTTTCATCATTTCATTTTATCCAGAAAGTCTTCAATTTCAACTCGTTTTGGTGCAGATAATTGTGCACCGGGGCGGGTAACACAGATAGCGGCTGCTGCAGTAGCAAATTTAACGGCATTTTCAAATGATTTGTCTTCGGTAAGAGCTACCGCTAATGCACCGCAATATATATCACCTGCTGCTGTGGTATCTTTAGCTTCAACTTTAGGCGATTCCACAAGATAACGTTTACCCTCACAAGCAACATACGAACCACGATCTCCCAAAGTAATAATAAGATTCTTCAATCCTTTTTTTAGTATTACATCGGCTGCTTTTTCAATTCCTGCTGAACTTGATACTTTATTGCCACTTAGTAATTCAGCTTCTGTTTCATTTACGACCAATAAATAGAGTTTGGCCAAATAAGAATCATCAATTGGGCGAGCAGGAGCAAGATTTAGAATTACCTTTTTATTTAATTTGTTGCTTAAATCAATGATATTTTCATTGGTCTCTTGAGGAATTTCACATTGCAACAAAATTATTTCAGCCTCTTTAATTGCGGGTAGTGCTTTTTCAATCATTGCAGAACTCAGATTTTCATTGGCTCCCGGTGCCACACCAATGCAATTACGTCCCTGGGAATCAATCATTATGAGAGCTGAACCTGTTGTTACACCGGTTTCAATAAATACATAATTTGTTTGAACGTTATCTTTAATAAAACTTTCCAGTAAAATTGATGAAAAATTATCATCACCTAGGCAAGTAACAAAGTAAACATTACCTCCACTACGTGCTGCTCCAACTGCCTGGTTTGCACCTTTGCCTCCAAAGGCCTGATAAAATTCACCATTTGTAACTGTCTCTCCCATTTTTGGCAAATGGTCGAGTTGCATTGTTATATCAATATTTGTACTACCTATCACTACTATTTTTTTGTTCATGGTATTATGTTATTTGAAATTTTGTTCAATATATGAAAAAAGTTTGAATTGAAATTCTTATTGATCCAGTCTTCTGCCTGTCATCTCAACAAATAGATCATCCAGCGTCATTTTGCGGCATACAAGACTTTTTAATGTGAATCCATGCTCTTTCATTTTTGTTAAAAATGTTGGAAGTTGAGAGACAATGTCAAATACCAGTACTTTACCTGAACCTAATCTTGAATCGCATGATGTTTTTTGAAAACCGCTTTCATTCAGAAAATTCAGGTTTGATAATGGTTCATTTACTGAAAATTCAATGATTTCATAGCAGCCTTTTTGATCAAGCAACTGGTCAAGAGTTCCAATAGCGAGCATTTTACCATGATCAATAATAATTATGTTGTCACAAAGAAATTCTGCTTCTTCCATGTAATGTGTAGTGAGTATCATCGAGGTTTGATGTTGTTGCTTCAAGTTAAGAAGTATGTTCCAAATTTCTCTTCGTGCAGTAGGATCCAAACCGGTTGTAGGCTCATCAAGCAGTAGCAACTGAGCGTTGTTCAACATGGCAATGCCTAATGCAAGTTTTTGCCTTTGCCCGCCGGAAAGATTTTCAACATAAGATTTTTTCTTTTCTGTAAGCTGGATTATTTCTAAAATTTCATTGCCTCTTGAAAAGGGCAGTCCATAAAAGCTTGAAAAGACATCAAGGGTTTCCTTTACAGTTGTTTTGTCAAAGAAATGCGTTTCCTGTAGCGAGATTCCTATGAATTTGTGTAAATCAGTTTCATTACCTGCCCAATGTTTCCCGTTAAGTAAAATTTCCCCTTTGTCTGGTTTTTGAATTCCTTCAACCATTTCTATCAATGTAGTTTTACCTGCCCCGTTTGGACCAAGAAGCGCCACAAATTCGCTTTTGCCAACTTCGAAGGTAATACCATCAACTGCTTTCACAGTTTTAAAGTGTTTAAATACTTCGTTAACTTTTAAGATAGTTTCGGACATTATTAAAATCAATATGAATTAAATAATTTACATTCCTTTTTTTGCTAATTTATTATTTCTCTCCAACCTGAACTTTTTGATGTGTATTGATTTTTTCACAAGCTATGTATTTTAGTCCTGCGTAGACAAACAATTTCTTAAATTCATTTGTGCTATATAACTTCACATGATATGGTTCTATTAATTTAATAACCTTATCTATTAACTTAATAATCCAGGAATCAGCAGTCGGATCAAGCAGATAAATTCTGCCGCCAGTCTTAAGTAATCGGTGCATTTCTTTAAGGGCCTTATCCGGATGCAAATAATGATGAAAGGAATTTGTACAAATGATGATATCAAATAAATTGTTCTCTAGAGGAATTGACTCTGCATTACATACTATAAAATGGAAATTCGCTTTATCTTTAAAATTCTCTTTTGCTTTTTCAATCATTTTAAGCGATAAGTCAATACCATAAAAAGAACCTTTCTCATCAACTGATTTTGCAGCCTGACCTAATGCCCAACCGGTTCCGCAACCAATATCAAGAAAATTCATATTTTCTTTAAGATTTAATATAGAAATTACACCGGCCTGTGCCTTCCTTAAATAATCATTTCTCCGGCCTTTGCTATCTGCTGATTTTGCCCATCTATCCCATTTTGCTTTGTTTAATTGGATGTGTTTTGCTTCATTCATTATTAAATAATTTTTTATGTCAATTTACAGAGTCTGCCTTCTAAAATATCAATATTCTAATTAAACAGTCAATGTCGTTTAGTTAAGCAGTTTTATATCATTGGTCATACTTCGACAAGCTCAGTATGACCTCATTTTATTGTCACCCTGAGCTTGTCGAAGGGTGTTTCGTTCCTTAATTAAACGACATTGATTAAACAGTCATTAAACTTCTTTGTTTCACTTATTAAACGAAGAGTGACACGATAAAATTCTTTAAAGGTTAAATTTGCTAAAATTTCTATAATATCCAAAGAAAAAATCGGTAATAGTGATTTAAAATCCCTGGGAATTAAGGAAATTGGTTTGTTAAAGCTTTTTGGCAGGACAGCTAAAAAGTTGCATGAATACCGTCAGCTAAAAAAAACGGAAATTCTTAATATTTACAAGAAACTTTTAACTAATTCAGAATCTTTTTTGGACGCTGAAAATGAATTAAGTCAACTGGTGGTTGCATTAATTGATTACAGGAATAATAAAAATAGAAGTGATTTTCTTGGTCAAAAATTTGAATTGCGTACAGCACCTCTTGATTTTAAAATTTATGGCAGGGAACAAATTGAAATCGATGCCCTGAAGCAAATGCAAATTGCCATGAGATTACCGGTTTCCGAAGCTGGTGCTCTAATGCCTGATGCACATACTGGATATGGACTTCCAATAGGTGGTGTTCTTGCAACTCAAAGCAATGTTGTTATTCCTTATGCCGTTGGTGTTGACATAGCTTGTAGAATGTGCCTGACAATATATGATTTGCCTTCTATCGAAGTGGATAGGCAAAAAGAAAATCTTGTATCTGCGATTGCTGAATGTACTATATTTGGCGTAGGAGAAAAATGCAACAACCATTTTGACACTTCTATATTCGATATTCCAGAATGGCACGAAACTAAGATAATACGGCAGTACCGCGACATTGCATACAGCCAATTAGGAACATCTGGTGCAGGAAATCATTTTGTCGAATGGGGCATTCTGAGCATAAACGAACCAGATAATGATCTTAATATTCCACAGGGTAATTATGTAGCTTTGCTTTCGCATTCAGGATCGCGAGGTTTTGGCAGTGAAATAGCATCATACTATTCAAAAGTTGCAATGCAGCAAACCAAACTTCCACAGGAAGCAAAACACCTTGCATGGTTAGGTCTTGAGAGCGAAGAAGGACAGGAATACTGGAAAGCTATGAATCTGGCTGGAAAGTATGCATCTGCCAACCATCACGAAATACATAATAAAATAAAAAAATTCCTGGGGCTTGTTCCATTACTGACTTTGGAAAACCATCACAATTTTGCTTGGAAGGAAAAGTTGCCGGATGGGAGAGAAGTTATTATTCATCGAAAAGGTGCTACACCTGCCGGTTTTGGTAATATTGGAATAATCCCAGGTTCAATGACGTTGCCCGGCTATCTTGTCAAAGGTAAAGGAAATCCTGAATCGATAAATTCAGCGTCTCATGGTGCAGGCCGAGTGATGTCGCGAAATCAGGCTTATAAAAATTATTCAAAAGATGACATGCTAAGGCAACTTAATAAATTTAAAGTTAAGCTTATCGGCGGCGACATTGACGAAGCCCCAATGGTTTATAAGAATATTGAAAGCGTTATGAACGCCCAAAGAGAGCTTGTAGAAATACTTGCAAAATTCACTCCTAAAATTGTTCGCATGGCAGAACCAGACAGAAGGAGGAAGAAAAGATAATTAAAAAATTGCCTGCAATCTTCAATTTATTTTTGTAATAAAAGAAATTAGTGATTTGTATTTTCATTTTTCATTTGTCCCCAAATTTTTAATTTTCATCAATTAAAAGATTGCTATCGTCACAAATAATTAACTATTTATGTCAGGAACGTATATAGAATTGATAACATCATTATGACAAAACCATATATTATGAATTCCTGTGAATATCTTCGTAAATGCCTCTATGGCAGCCAGGTTTTTAAAGGCAACGAACAGATAATTGGCATATATAAAAAGCTTTTCTGCGAAGCCGGTGAACCTAAAATTGCATCCTGCAAAAGATACCAGGTTATGAAAGAATCTGGCATTTGTCCCTCTCACATACTTCCAAATACTATGTCTTCAGTTGAAAGTATTATTGGAAAGGCACAAAAAGAGAATAAAAGTAGTTTTGCTCGTTTATAGTTAGTTAAGTTGTTGTTAGTACTGGTACAGGGCCGATGTTGAATTTATTAATTCACATTGGCCTTTTTTCTATGCTGGCTAGATATTGGTTATTGGCTGAAATATAAAAGAACTTCATATTTTGAGATATACTTTCGAAAAGAATATCTAGACAAATGTATTATTTGCCCAAGTAAAAAAATCGACTAAATTAAAAATCATAATTTTTTTATTTTTGTTCTTTTCAGTAGTGTATTTTTTTTGTTTAACAGCATCTTTCAACCATTTTATAGCACCTGCTTTCCAACCCGAATCATCAATTAAAATAATAATTGTATTTTCTGGCATTGCTTCTATCGTGTTCAAATACAAATGAGGCAATTTCTCATCAACTGAACCTGAAACTTGTTGCCATTTGCATTCAATTCGAATTTGCAAATTATATTTTTCTGATAGCAGCAAGAATTCAGTATTTCCATTATGTTCGTAAATAGTTTTAAAAGGGACATTCTCTAAAAGCAATTCTTTTCCATAATTAGCAGGATTTTTCAACCATTCATGATATTTAATAAGTTGAAATCCTTTACCGGTAATTACAGTTTTTAAAGCACCTTCCAATTGATTACCAGTAATATTTCCTTTTGTGCCTTTTTCCATAGTTATATGATATAGTTAGTCACTACTATTTCATTTATTGCCCCACGCTTTGAACAGTTTGAATTAATTATTCTTTTTGCAGGTATCCTGATAATATTAAAATCACTATAAATTTCATCAAAAAAGTTATCAGAAGGATTATTGTTTTTCGGATCAGAGTTACTCAACATAACTTTTGCTCCTTCCTTATCAAGTAAAGAAAAAACTTGCGAGAGTTTGATCTGATCATCATCAGTAAAATTACATTTACTGTACGAAGTAAAGCTGGATGTTTTACTAATTGGTCTATAAGGAGGATCAAAATAAACGAAGGAATTACTTTTCAAATCGCTAACAATATCGGTAAAATCAGCTTTTTTTATTTCGGCAATATCCAGAACTTTATTAACGGCTAATAAATTATCAGTATCCAAAATTCTGGGATTTTCATAATCTCCAATGGGTGAATTAAATTCACCTTTTGAATTAACACGAAACAATCCATTGAAACAGGTCCTGTTTAAGAATATTACCTGGGCAGCCCTGGGAATACAGTTTTCAGAATATTTGTTATAATCAATATTAAACCGCTGAAGGTTATAATTCATCCGTTGCTCATAGAAATATTGCTTCTGCTGAGTTTTATTTAGCTTAGTAAAGACTTTACTAAATTGACTTAAAAACTCTATCAATTTATGAACGTCTTTCTGAACAACTCTATATGTTAGTATCAACTCTTCATTAATATCATAAAGATACGCGCTCCTAATTTCATAATTTCTGACCATATCAAAGAACACAGCACCACTACCTAAAAAAGGTTCAAAGTATGTTTTAATTTTTTTTTTCTTTAATTGCTTTGGATAAAGTTCCCGGAATTTTGGTAATAATTGCCTTTTGCCACCGGCCCATTTTAAGAAGGGTTTTGCTTCACTGGTATAAATTTTGTCGAGAAATTTTTCTTTTATTCTTTGAATTCATTTATGAAAGACTTCTATGCCAAAGATAATCCATTTATTATATTTTCTTATATCTGAAACATTGAACCGTATGATCGTTCACAAGCCCTGCGGCCTGCATATACGCGTAACAAATGGTTGAACCTACGAATTTAAATCCACGTTTTTTCAATGCTTTGCTCATAGTGTCTGATTCTTTTGTTGAAGCAGGCATTTGTTTTATCGAGGTCCACTTATTTTTAATTGTTTTATTATCCACAAAACCCCAGATGTATTTGTCGAATGAGCCATATTCTTTAATAACCTCGATAAAGCTTTTTGCATTCTGAACAGTTGCTTCTATTTTCAATCGGTTTCTGATTATTCCGCTATTCAGTAAAAGTAATTCAATCCTTTTCTTGTCATATTTTGCAATTTTCATGAAATCAAAATCGTCAAATGCATTCCTGAAATTTTTGCGTTTTTTAAGAATGGTTGACCAGCTGAGTCCTGCCTGAAAAGCATCGAGAACCAGGTACTCGAAGTGTTTTTGATCGTTATGTACCGGTGTGCCCCATTCGTTGTCGTGATAATCTAACATAAGTTGATCCGAGGTACCCCAGTTGCATCTATTTTGTTCGTTAGTGTCCATATCCTTTTTTTTTACAAAATAAAATAAAGTTTTCTTAACAGAGGATGTCTAAAAAAAATCATTTTCAAAAGATTTCAAATAAGAAAGAAATAAGAAAGAAATAAGAAAGGGAAATAGCACTAAATTTATAATTCAAACAAATTGATAAACAATATCAATATTGGCTATTCATTATCTAACAAATTAAATAATTTTCATATTTGAGTACAAACACAAACTCCAAAAGAATCAAAATTCCTTTAAATTTTTGGTACAAATAAAATATTTTGTTAGATAAATTCGTCAAAATATTGAAATATCTGAAACAATTATATATTAAGATTTCGTATACTGGATAAATCCTACCCTAAGATTTATTAATTCTAGAATTGACCTTCAGAATTTTGCCTTAGATTTTTAAATAATTCAAACCATGATACAAAAAAAGTACATATTAATTATTTTAATTGGCATGTTTGCAGTTTCAATTGTTTTGCCGGTATCGGGTGCAATAAATTACAATTATCATTATAAACAAATCCAAAAGAAAATTTCTAAACAGAAGAAAAGCGGGAAAACTAAAACTTCAAATGGAAAATCGAAAAGTACACAAAGCAGTAAGAAGAAAAAAATAGTTTTCCCATTCGCTTAAATAGAAATTAACTCTGGTAAAATTTTGCAGTCAACTGTTGAACTAATATTGATAAGTTAATCCCAACTTTTATTATACAAATTGATTGATTCTGTGATATAATTTGGATTTTTCCTGGGTCCCATCAATCTAATTCTTTGTTTCATCATATCCAAGTCTTTTAGCAGCCAGAATATCTTGAGAAGCTCCAGCTTTATCGCCTAACTTAATTTTGATATTTGCACGAAGAATATATGCTTCTAAATATTTTGAATCCAAAATTATTGCCTGGTCTAAATCTACTAAAGCTGCTTTCATGCTCTCATTTAAGCTAAGCAATTTTCCTCTGTTGTAATAAGCTTCTGCATATTCAGGATCAAGTTCAATAGCTTTGGAAAAATCATTATAACTCTCCTGAAGTTTTCCTAAACTAAAAAAAATTATTCCCCTGTAATTATATGCTTCTTTATAAGAAGGATTATAATTAATAGCTTTGTTATAATCATCTAATGCCCCGGAATAGTCATTTTTTTCCGATTTAATAATTGCTCTATTGAAATATGCTTTTTCATATCTTGGATCAATTTTAATAGCTTCTGAAAAATCGGAATAAGCCTCTTGGATATTTTGTAATGAATAATAGACAATTCCCCTGCAGAAATAGAACTCTTCATTATCGGGCATAATTTTAATAGCCATGTTGTAATCATTTAAAGCATTTTCAAAATCGCCTTTAATTCTTTCAACATTACCTTTATTGAAATAGGCATCACCATAAGTGGGCAACAATTCAATTGCTTTACTATAGTCATCTAAAGCCCCTGAATAATCGCTATTGTCTTTTTTTATAACGCCTCTGTTGTTCCAGGCATAAGGATTATTATTATCATATTTTATCATTTCATCACAAAATGAAAAACTATTATTCCAAACTTTTATACGTTCATGAGTTGTAAAACCATACAGGACAAACGATATTCCCAATAAAATATAAACTAAAGAAAATTTGCGGGCTAAATTAAGTACAATTATACTTACAATAAGGAAAAAACCAATTGAAGAAATATATATATAACGTTCAGCCATTATTGCATTTCCAACTGGCAATAATTGAATAAGAAAAATAATGTTAACAACATAGAACAATACTGCAAAGATGATTATTCTTGGCAGGCTTTTCCTAAATTTTATTATAATAAAAGCAATTAATACAACTAATGCAAAGCATAACCAATAACCGAATGCACCTTCCTTTGGATACATATAAAAGGCAGAAAGATTAACAGGTAGGAAAAGCTTATATAAATAACTCATAAAGCCATACCAGGCAAAAGCAAACTGATCATAAAATGGAGGATGTTGCTGGAATTGTCCAATTTTGGATGATATATTTATTGTAATAATCCCAAAAATAAGTGAAAGAATAAAATAAGGAATTTTTTCTAATAAAACCCTTTTGGAAAATATCTCTCTTTTGTACAAATAATCTATTGCCACTACAGTCAATGATAACGATACGGCAACTCCTTTTGAAAATAGAGAACAAATAAAAAGGAGAATTGATATTAAATAAAAATGAAATTTATTTTCATTAATATATTTGACGTAAAATATTAATGAGAGAAGGAAAAACAATGAGAACATTAAATTTTTCCTTTCTGAAACCCATGCTACTGATTCAACGTTTAGCGGATGCAATGCAAAAAACAGAGCAGTTATTGCCGCAATTAAATAAGGCTTATAGTTTTCGTTTGTTTTCTTTATGTATAATTTGAGTATGAATAACACAATCCAAAATACCAATAAAGAGTTAATTATGTGCAGCAATAAATTTGTGCCGGTATAAACCTGGGGATTTAAACCGCCTATTTGATAATCAATTGCAAATGAAATCATAGTTAACGGGATATATGACGATTGATAATAATTTGTAAAAAATGCTTCTAAATTTTTCAGATGCAGACCTTGAATTTGAGGATTTTGAGTAACATAAACATTATCGTCCCAATTCAATAATTCATTATTAAAAATGGGAGAATATACTATTAAAGTAATTGTAACTATTCCTGCCAAAATAAACCAGGTGTAATATTTTTTTTTTGCATTTTGGTCATCAGAAAAACCCTTGTTTGAAGTTAACATGTCTTTTTTCACAATTTCTTTTTTATAAGAAGTCATATACCATGACAATTATTAAATAAGTTAACCAGGCTAATATGTACATTTAAAAATGTCAAATATAAAGACTTTTTTATACTAATATACTAACGATTTATATTACAATAAAAATGAATTTTCCCTGGTGAAAATGAATATTAATCCTCAGATAAAAGATCATTTTCTTGGCAACCAGACTTTCATAGTTCCTGCTCCACGGTTTGACCAGCTATAATAAGGAATGGCCGTTAGCCTTAATATCACTTTTCCATTAGTTTCCGGAACATCTCCGGTAATGATATTAATTTTATCGAGCAAATATTTATATTTTTCTATTTTTAATTTGGCACTATCGGGCAAAACTGTTTTGTCTAATTGATTGTTGTTATCTATCCTTTCAACACAATAAACAATTGGACCATATTCCAGAGCGGCCTTGCCTTGATCGTCCTTAACTCTTTCATCAGCTTTAACGTGCCTTATTTCCATAGGTATGCTAATTTCAACCTCGTCTCCTGTTCTCCACTTTCTAGTAAGCTTTGCATAACCCAGTGTACTTTTATATTTTACTAACTTGCCATTTATTTTAATATTGACACTGTTGTTAGTATAACTTATATATGTATACAAATTTCCAGGAATAGTCTGATTCCTGGCCCAACCTGGTATTCTCAGTTTCAAAGTAAATAGGGTAGCTCGTTCAGGATTGATTTTAATATTGATTTTGCCCTGCCAGGGATATTGAGTCACTTGCTCGATTTCAATAAGATTATTATCCAAATTTATTTTTGATTTATTCGATGCATAAAGATTTACATAAATTGTATCTTTTTGCTTAGCATAAATCAGGCCCGGTAACGAAGGGATAAAACGAATCAGATTAGTCGGACAGCATGAGCAGTCAAACCAGGACTGACGCGTACATTTACCCTGATTGAACTGGAATTTGCCATCAGCTTCAAGAGGATTTACATAAAAAAAGTTTTTACCATCCAGCGATATTCCTGATAATAGTCCATTATATAAGGTACGCTCAATAATATCGAAATATTTAGAATTGCCGGTAAGCATAAATAAACGGTTGTTCCAGTACACATCACCTATTGATGCGCAGGTTTCACTGTATGAGGTCAAATTAGGCAATTCGTAATTTTTTCCGAGCGATTCACCTTCGTGTTTTGCTCCAATGCCACCATGTAGGTAAATCTTGCTATCTACCATATTAGTCCATATTTTATTTACTGCGTCCAGGTAATTGTGGTCATCATAAATAGCAGCGATATCGGTCATTCCGGCGTACATATATACTGCGCGTACTGCATGACCCACGATTTCAGTTTGCTGGGTAACAGGTTTATGATCCTGGTTATATTCGCCATATAATTTATGTGTGGTTGAGTCTCCTCTAATGTCCAGGAAATATTTAGCAAGTTTTAAATAGTTTTCATTTTTAGTAACGCGATATAATTTTATCAGTCCGGTTTCGACAATCTGATGACCTGGAGGTAAAGTAAGTTTTCCCGGGCCGAAACTATTTACTAATAAATCGGCATTTTTAATTGCAATATCGAGGAAATTGCGTTTTCCGGTGGCTATATAATGAGCTACTGCTGCTTCAAACATATGGCCACTGTTGTAAAGTTCATGGCTGCTCGACTCGCCTGTCCAGCGTTTTCCTGTTTTATTTACCCAGGGTGCAGGAGGATTATTCGGATCAATTGTAAACCATGTTGTAATATACCCGTCAGGCTCCTGACCGGTTTTGATAATTGCAATGACAGTATCCAGGTAGGTTTCGAGTTTCTTATTTGGTGAACTAATTAGTGAATAAGATGCACCCTCAATAATCTTGTATAAATCCGAGTCGTCAAATGGCATTTTGCCCCGGACTTTCCCTTTCTTTTTACCTCCGGCAATCAGGAAACTTTCCATGCGGCCTTCATTTTGGCACTTTTCGAATGCAAATGCAATAGTAACATCTTGTATCATTTTTATTTTAGGCAACCAAAAACTATCGGTTAGTTGTACTTTATTTATTTCTACCATGGAAATGGGATAATCTTTATACTTTTGGCTACAATTATAAATTAACGGAAACACTAGAATTATAAAGACAAACTTTAAGAAGGTTTGGATTTTCATGACGATGTATGTATGGTCAATATTCAAAAGCTAATATCAAATTTAAACTTAGTTAAATGGTAAAATCTTAAATTATTTTATTAAAATTCTAAATCGTAATATTCAAAACGAACTGAGAAGTTTTTGCAAAATGAGATTTTCTAAAGTTATTCAAAATTCATTTTGAATGTAATTTTAAATATTCAATGTTTCCAATGCTGCTCCTTCCTTCATTGAATGAGGAGAAATCAAAACTTTAGTAATTTTCAGGCTATCCAGTATAAATTTTACAAATATTGAAGCAGGCACAATCATTTCCACTCGATAAGGTTCGAGCCCTTTCATTTTCATCCTGTCAAAAGTTGTTGATTGCAGTAATAAATTATGAAGCCAATAATAGTCGTTGAGATTAATTACCTTACTATGGTCATTATATTCTGGACGATAAGAGGCACTTCTCTGATAATTAATTATGTTGAAAAAAGATTCAAATGCGCCTTCAGCGCCTATCAAAAAATCTATTGAAACTTTTTCAGAAGCTTGAAATAACGGTTTCAATTCCTTTTTAAAATATTCTGTCATTGCATCAATTTCATAAGGTTGAATTGGATCTGAGGGATGAAACTTTTCATTAAGTCTTGTCATACCCAGCTTAAAACTTCGTTTCCAGATTATTTCTTTTTTATTGGCTAATATAAATTCATTACTTCCACCTCCAATATCAAGGATTAGGAAGTTGCCGGAAATATTTTCCAAAGTTTGCAAAACGCCTAAATAAATCAACTCAGCTTCACGATTTCCAGACACTATTTCAACGGATATTCCAAGCCTCTCTTTTACTATATTGATAAACTCGCATGAGTTCTCCGATGTTCGTAAGGCAGATGTTCCAAGTGCAATTACTTTCTCAGCCTGGAAATTACAAATAGCTTGATTATGCGCGGTAAGTGCTGTAAGACCTCGTTCAATAGCATCTGGCAGGATTACATTTTTACCAATACCGCCCCGCCCCAATTTTACGGATATTTTTTCGTTATATATTGTTTTTATTTTATGTCCTTCAGCTTCCGCTATCAGTAAATTAAAGGTATTTGTGCCTAAATCTATTACCGCCACCCTCATAATTCTTAATTTAAAATAAACTTATAAGCAATCTGATATTCAAATAACATACAACTATTCCTATTAATATTAATAGTGCCATTGTCCTTTTTGTATTGGCATATTGTCTCATTACTTTTTTTGAAGAAGTCAAATAAATTTGCAGAAAAATAGTAAAAGGCAATTGCATGCTAAGAATCATTTGAGAAATTATAAGTCCTCTAAATGGATTTGAAATAAAGAAAATGATAATTAAAGCAAGAAATAATGATATATACACACCCAGACGACTATGGATATCTTTCAAATCCATAGGTTCGCCATAGAAGCCGGCAAAAATTGAACCTCCTGCCATTCCTGAAGTAATACTTGATGAAATACCTGCTAATAAAAGAGCTAATGCAAAAATAATAGCAGAAGAATTACCTAATAATGGAACCAACATCTCCTTAGCCTGACCAAGTTCGTCCACTTGTAAATGGTGCTTAAAAAAAGTAGAGGCAGCCATTATTATCATAGCACTATTGATTGCCCATCCAACTATCATTGAAAAAAGAGTATCAGTAAATTCAAATTTCAACTGTTTTTCTCTTATAGCTGTATCTTTTAAATTCCATTGTCGGCTTTGGATTATTTCAGAATGAAGAAAAAGATTATGCGGCATAACTACAGCTCCTAGAACACTCATAATAATAATCATTGAATTTGGAGGGATTACAGGATTAATGCATCCTATTAATGCTTTTCCCCAGTCGACATGGGCAATAACCAGTTCGTAAATAAACGATAGCCCGATTATTGAAACAAAACCTATGATCCATTTTTCAAGTCTGCGATAAGTATTAGTTAGTAAAAGGAACAATACAAGAGCAGTAACCATTATAGCTCCAATTTTTATAGGTATCTTAAAAAGCATATACAAAGCAAGCGCTCCGCCAAGAATTTCAGCTAAAGAA
Organism: uncultured Bacteroidota bacterium; assembly: GCA_963851385.1. GTDB lineage: Bacteria > Bacteroidota > Bacteroidia > Bacteroidales > DTGW01 > CAWEFA01. The sequence continues at coordinate 24,192 of CAWKPE010000011.1, forward strand.
GTGGATATTGATGCAAGCATGGCAGAAATTAGGATAGGTTTTCCAAAAACCGGTCTGACAAATTTTTCTGATGCCTCGCTGAGACATAAACCGGTAGCAATTCCCAAATGTGCAACATTATGCTGAAGAATGATAAGCATTATTGTGGATAATGTAATCATCCATAACAATGTATAACCAAATGAGGAACCCGCTGCCAGATTTGATGCCCAATTACCCGGATCGATAAAACCAACTGTAACCAATAATCCTGGTCCAATATATTTAATTACCTCAAGCCCGCTAAATACAGGTTTGTGATCCTTACTTTTTAAATCTCTTAAAAACTTGAATGTCATAAAAATTGCTGTAATCTATAAAAAAACTAAAAATCAAAATTACTGTTTTAAATATAAAAGACTAAACACAGGGGCATTGAACAATAATGTACATAATTTCAATTTATTTTTCAAATGTTTCTATTAATAATTATTTTGACGTCTGTTATCCTTCAAAATCCTTAACTTAACTACATTAAAACAAAACCTCAGGTTATATCAAGTCATTAATACTAAAAAATTCATTCGGAACAATTTTATTTTTTACTAAGTTAAGATTACAACATTCATTATAGTAATCATGTTGAAAAAATAGCACAAATTTTTTTTCTTCACATTCTTTTAAAAATACATTTCGCTCATGCAAACTTATTCCCGGATCAACATCATAACTCATTGTACTTTCTAAAAATAAATGCGCGGCAGAAGGTATGAAATCACCTATAAATACTATAGATTGTTTTTCCAAATGTACAATTGGGATTATAAGGCCTTTCGTGTGTCCATTAAAAATTCTGAGTTCGAGCCAAGGTAAGATATAATAATTATTATCAATAAATTTTAAGTTTGAATGCTTAGTAAAGGCAGAAATAATATCTGATTGAAATGAATCCTGTTCAAATGCAGATGGATTATTAGCTGTGACTAATTGTTGCTTGCTTAATATATAAGTTGCATTTGGAAACGATGGTTCAATTCTTTTATTACTAATGATTTTAAAACTTCCCCCGCAATGATCCAAATGCATATGGGTATGTAATACATAATTTACCTGGTTACACCGAATATTATTTTCTTCAATTATTTCAGACGCACTTTTAAAATTATTAATGAAATATTCTTTTAAAATTTGCCGGTCGAAATTGTTAAATCCGGTATCTATCAGGATAAGGTTTTTACCATCATCAACTAAAAGCGATCGCAAAGCCCAGTTGCAAAGTCCGGTTTCTTCTGAAGGGTATAATTTATTCCAAAAATTTTTTGAAGTTTTTCCAAACATCTTTTGTCCATCAACTTTGAAAGGAGAAAATAAAATAGATTTTAATATCATTTTGAATAATTGCTTTTGACGGGTAACAAGTTTTCTAATACTTTTGCAAAGCAATCGTAAAAATAAGATTTTATTCTGTTTGGATTAGTAGTAATTTAGTATTTTCGAGAGTCAGGAAAATAAAGATATATGAAAATAGCGGTTGACTTTGACGGTACAATTGTCGAACATGCTTACCCTGCAATAGGCAGGGAAAAAATGTTTGCTTTTCAAACATTAAAAGAATTACAGAAACATGGTTGTTTGTTAATCCTTTGGACATACAGAACAGGAAAAGAATTGGATGAGGCTGTTGAATTTTGTCGGATAAACGGGATAGAATTTTATGCAGTTAATAAAAACTATCCGGAAGAAATAATGGATGAGAATGTGAGCCGAAAAATTAATGCTGATATTTTTATTGATGACAGGAATTTAGGTGGATTTCCTGGTTGGAGTGAGGCATGGCAAATAATTGACCCTGATAATTACAATAAGAACCTAATATCTGTGGAAAAACCAAAAACATTTTTTTCAAAATTAATGTCAATTTTAAAACCCAAATAACTTAATTTTTATGCAAAAATCTATTATCTATTTTCCATGTTTATTCTTTATAATTTTAATATTTGGTTCATGTCAGAATGGTAAAAATATTCCTCCAAACAAGGTTCAGGAAAATAAAAATTTAAATAGTAATATAGAGCTGATTGAATTTGTAAAGCCTTTTAATAACAGCACATACAAGCTGGGTGAATCTATAACTTTTCAAATGCGAAAAGCGAGTGATACCATAACAATTGATTCGGTCAAGTTTTCTATTGAGGGACAAAACATAGTTACTCTATTAGGTCAGGAAACAGAAATTAATTGGAATTCGAAAAACAGCAAACTGGGACATCTTTCAGTTGAAGCAACTGCCTTTGCTTCAGGAGGGCGAAAGCAAGAAATATCAATGGTTATTCTATTACTTTCCGATATTAAGCCGGTATTATATGCCTATAAAATTATCAGAGTTTATCCGCATAGCAGGGACTCTTATACCCAGGGTCTGATTTACGAAAATGGCTATTTTTATGAAAGTGCGGGTGAATATGGAACTTCAGCGTTAAAAAAAGTCAAACTCGAAACAGGAGAATCTGTAATGTTCGTAAGTTTGGATCCATCAATATTTGCTGAAGGGATTGCAATTGATAAAGATAAAATTTACCAGATTACATACAAAGAACACGCCGGATTTGTTTATGATAAAGCAACTTTTAAATTGATTCGGAAATTCAGTTTTGATTTTGCCGAAGGATGGGGTCTTGAATTTGACGGTAAAAATTTCCTGATGACCGATGGCGGTTATACAGTATATTTCATGGAACCTGAATATTTCACACAGGTTGGTAAAATTGAAGTTACTTCAGATGAAGGCACAATTGACAGCATTAATGAACTGGAGCTAATTAATGGTAAGCTTTATGCAAATGTTTATACACAGGATTATGTATTAATTATTGATCCAAAGAATGGAAAAGTTTTAGGTAAAATTGATTTTAAAGGTATTTTACCTAAAAAGGATTATGATGAAAACACAAATGTACTGAATGGTATAGCCTGGAACCCTGCCAATGGACATTTATTTATCACCGGCAAATACTGGCCCAAACTTTTTGAAGTCGAAATTTTGAAGAAATAATTATATGATTGCTTTTATGATAATAATTCAGCAAAGTTAATTCAATGTCGTTTAATTAAGGAACGAAACACCCTTCGACAAGCTCAGGGTGAAATTAAAATGAGGTCATACTGAGCTTGTCGAAGTATGACCTATGATATAAAAGTGCTTAACTAAACGACATTGAAAGTTAATTGATAAAAATTAAGAAGATTTCAGAATTAATTTTTCATGCAAAAAACGCAAAGAAAACAAAAGATCGCAAAGTATACATTGCATTGACTTTGCGGTTTTAGCGATAATCTTGGCGAACTTTGCGTGAGATATTTATTTTAGAAAATAGTAATAATTTAAGTAAAATTTAAAGTTTAATGAATAGTAACATTTAAAAAATCAATTGTGAAAAATCTAATGCTTTCTTTTCTTATTATGTTCTCTTTTGTACCTGCTTTTGGGCAGGATGCGGATTCTCTCGTCCTTCGTGCTATTTATGACAATGAACTTGTTTCGCAGGTACCAGTTAATAATCTTAAAACTTTATGTAAAAATGCTCCGGGACGTTTAGCAGGAACTTCAGCTTCTTTAAAAGCAATTTCAATTATTAAAAATGAAATCCTGGATATGAAACCAGATACTCTTTATTTGCAGGAATTAGAAGTATATCCGTGGGACCGGGGCAAAAAAGAAGAAGCTTCAGCTTTTTCAGAGAAATACGGGAAACTAAAATTGCATGCTCTTGCAATTGGAGGATCTATATCCACCGGCAAAAAGGGAGTTAAATCATCAATTATTGAAGTTCATGGTTTTGAAGAATTAAAAAAACTAGGACATGAAAGAATAAATGGTAAAATTGTTTTTTTTAACCAACCGATGGATCCGAAGTTTGTTAGTCCGAGCCCGGCGTATGGGCAGGCCGTTTATCAGAGAGTATTTGGAGCTTCGGAAGCTGCAAGGTATGGAGCTATTGGCGTAGTTGTTCGTAGTATGAGTTTGTCTTCCGATTATTTACCACACACGGGAATTATGCATTATAATGACAGTCTTGCCAAAATTCCTGCTATTTGCATCAGTACGCTCGATGCCGATTCATTAAGTAATTTGTTAAAAGCAGATTCTTCACTAAAAGTTTACTTTAAAACTAATTGTAATAATTTACCGGCTTGTAAATCGTTCAATATAATTGCAGAAATTAAAGGCTATGAAAAACCCGGAGAAATTGTTACCATAGGTGCACATTTGGATTGCTGGGATGTATGTGAAGGAGCCCAGGATGATGGTGCAGGTTGCATTCATGTCATGGAAGTAATAAGATTATTCCGGGAATTGGGAATCAAACCTAAAAGGACAATCAGACTGGTTATTTTCATGGACGAGGAAATGCACCAGGCTGGAGCCAAAAAATATGCCGAAGTGGTAAAACAAAAGAATGAGAAAATATATGCCGCTTACGAATCTGACAGCGGAGGACTTTTACCTATGGGGTTTGGTTGTATGGCAAACGAAAAAGCATATTCAAAATTTCTTGAACTCGAAAAATATTTCAAACCTTATAGCTTGTATGAATTTTACAGGGGACATGGTGATGCAGATATTATTCCTTTGAAAGAATTTGAGGTTCCTTTGCTTAATCTTCATCCTGATATGCAAAGATATTTCGATTATCACCATTCAATTAATGACAAGTTTGAAAATGTTCATCCAAGAGAGTTGAAATTGGGTTGTGCAGCATCAGCAGCTTTGATTTATCTGATAGATAAATTAGATATTTTTACTGAATAATTTCGAAATTCTTTTTAATGAAAAACTTCTAACAATCTATATTTGTAAGGTTAATCTTGACAGGTTAAAAAACTTTTATTTATGGCTCATATATTAGTAATTGATGACGAAAAAAGTATCCGGAATACTTTAAAAGATGTTCTCGAATATGAAAAACACAACGTTGAAGTCGCTGAAGACGGAATTGAAGGTTTGTCAATGTTTGAGAAGGGCGTTTATGATTTAGTATTATGTGATATTAAAATGCCAAAAATGGATGGTCTTGATGTCCTTCAAAAAATATTCGAACATACTGAAGACATCCAGGTGATAATGATTTCAGGTCATGGAAACATAGAAACTGCAGTTGAAGCAATAAAAATTGGTGCGTATGATTTTATAGAAAAACCGTTGGATCTTAACCGTCTATTAATTACTGTAAAAAATGCTTTGGACAAAACCAAACTTATTACCCAGACAACTGTACTAAAGAAAAAAATCAGTAAAGGTTATGAAATAATAGGTCAATCGACAGCAATAACACAATTGCTAGAAATGGCTGACAAAGTATCACCAACAGATGCCAGGGTATTGATTGCAGGTCCTAATGGAAGCGGAAAAGAACTTGTCGCAAGACGCATACACGATACGAGTCCGCGAAGACTTGCCCCTTTTATCGAAGTCAACTGTGCAGCTATTCCTTCCGAACTAATCGAGAGTGAGCTCTTTGGACATGAGAAGGGTTCGTTTACATCAGCAATTAAGGACAGAAAGGGTAAATTTGAACTTGCTGAAGGAGGCACTCTGTTTCTTGACGAAATTGGTGATATGAGCCTTGATGCCCAGGCCAAAGTATTACGTGCTTTGCAGGAGAATAAAATTGTAAGGGTTGGAGGCGAGAAGGAAATTAAGGTTAATGTCAGAGTAATAGCAGCTACAAACAAAAACCTTAAAGAAGAGATTGCTGCTAATCGTTTCAGACAAGATTTATATCACCGCATAAGTGTAATAGTTTTGACAGTGCCATCTTTAAACGAAAGGATTGAGGATATCCCGTTATTAGCCGATTATTTCATAAATATAGTTTGCAGCGAATATGGTGTTCCTTTAAAGACCATTGCTCCAGCAGCTATAAAAGAACTTCAAAAAATTACATGGACAGGTAATATCAGGGAATTTCGCAATGTAATGGAACGACTGATTATTTTGTGTGATAAAGAAATTGAAGCTAAAGATGTGATATCTTTTGCACAACCTTTGAATAAAGAGTGAAATTTTTATTTTTTATTAAAGAGTTCTATAAACTTATTATCGGTATAAACCAGGTCGAATTTTGACAATAATATTGCTTTTAAATCATTCCATTTGGGATCATTAATTTTTTCGATATTACCATATATAAGGGCATAATCTATTTGCTTTGTCACAGGTGAATTGACGTTGCTCGTCCATTGAACGCCGGTAATATTTTTTTTATCTCCCAGTAATAACTGTGGCATTTTTTGTATATTCCATACAACAGGAAACCAACCAACACTTGCTTCATAGTTTTCAAGTATTACCACAGGTTTATCAATGCCTGCATAATTCGAAAAATGACTTTCTAACCAATCACCTTCGTTCATATCAATCTGAAAAACTATACTATTTGGCTTTATCTGTTTTGATGCTTCCGTTATTGCCAATGCATCCCTGTTTAAACTTCTGATACCTCCGTTCATATGTTTAAATAGTAAACCAAGATGGAACACAATCAATAGGATTACGATTATTTGACTTACTTTTTTAGGTAAAGGTTGGGACATTACCCATACAATAATTAGCATATAAAATAAAAGGCTATAGCAATCAGACATCATACCTGCACTTGAACCATTAGGCACTATAAAAAGCAGGATTAACGCTATTATTGCAGGCAATAATAAAACATCAATAATATTAATTTTAGCAACAAAACCAGTTGAAGGATTTTTTTGAAATCTAATAAATAACGATATAGAGACAATAACAATCATTAAATGCAAAAATTGTTGCGTAATTCTTTCGTCTCCTAAATAATCATAAACTATTAATGGCCTAACATCGTTAATCCATTTTACCAGTTCACCGGAAGTATAGTGGGCATCTGTAGGGAAAAAAGTTGTAGTATTATAAAATATGAGAATTAGTAATATACTAGGTAATGAAACAATAAATAAAAATAATAGATTATTTATAGCCAATTTAATTGATTTTTCAACATTTCGTTCTTGAAAATACTCGTTTATTGCATAAGCAATAATTAATAATCCCAGGCATAATCCTAGAAAGCAATAAGTTAGAATATTTGAAAAATAAGTCAGGGTGATTAGCAAAAAAAGAAGAAGATATTTTTTAAAAGTTTGATTATTCCTAGTTTTTAACCAGTAATAAATAGTTAAAAACAAGAAAACAAATGAAAAACTAAAGTTATAGAAGCCTAAATGAAATAAAAATGAATAAGCAAAAGGAAAGATAAATATGCTTAATATTTTATTTTCAGGACAAAGTTCCTTTATCAAAAGACGAAATGAAACTGCAATTCCGGTTAAGTAAATGAATAAAAGCACTTTTTCAGCCAGCCATGATGGAAAAATAAAACAGAATATTGAAAGTATGAAATGGCCTGTCCAGTTGGGAACAGGAAATTTATTTATAGAGAAAAAATCATTTATAATTGAGGAATCACCTTTTAATAAATGGCAAATTATATTTGAATTATATAAATGTGCAGGTCCGTCCGATGAAGGAAAAAATTTGACAGTGGAGAGTAATAAAAGATTAAACAATAAAACACCATAAAAGACATAGCTTTCTTTTAACCAGGAGAATTTATTATTATTCATCATATTAAATTTAGGGGAACAATTATTTTAATTTCCAGCAATTCTGAAATTATTTATGTTTAAGGCCAAATATACAAAAATAAATCTTCAAGCTTTTTTTGTTATAGATTCAATTCTTCAAATAATTATCCAACTGAAAGCAAATGAAAGAATAAAAAAAATACAATAAATATTTTTGAATTTTTTAGCGGATTAATGTAGCTAATTAAATAAATTCATATATTACACAAAGAAATTATTACCTGGAAGGCAATTATTTTAAATGCATTAAATGATCATGAAACATTTTTTTAGGCTTATTTCAGCAATATTGTCAAAATGGGATATTTATCTCATTAAGTCTTTAACCTATGATACAAAGGGCATAAAAAGGATTCCTGTAAATCTTGATTACGTTAGGCATAAAGCTTTAGAATTATGCAGTAATGAAATTTACAGGAACAATATAAATGGAAGTGTTTCTGAATTAGGCGTTTATAAAGGAGATTTTGCTTCAAAAATAAATCTGGCTTTTCCTGAAAGGAATTTATATCTTTTTGACACTTTCAGCGGGTTTGACTCCCGTGATACCGGAGAAGAAAAAAGCAAAAGTTATTCTTCAGGTGAACAGGATTTTTCTGATACAAATATTAATATGGTTCTGAAAAAGATGAAAAATCCTAAAAAGTGTATTATTAAAAAAGGATATTTTCCTGAAACTGCCACTGGAATTGAAGACTTGTTTTGTTTTGTAAGTCTAGACGCTGATTTATATAATCCTATTTTAGCAGGCCTTGAGTATTTTTACCCGAAACTTGAAAAAGGAGGATATATTTTTGTGCATGACTTCAATAACTCCGATTACAAAGGAGTAAGGGAAGCTGTGATGAAATTCTGTGTTGAAAAAAATATCGGATATGTGCCCATACCAGATGGTGGAGGTAGTATTGTGATTAATAAATAATTTCCTAACTTTCTAGAAGTAATGTTAATTATTTTTTAAAAATTAAAACTAGAAATAATTAACTTATAAAAGCTATTTATAAGCACTAAAGAAAAGAAACTAGCTGGTATAAAGTTTAAAAAGTTAAAATATGAAACAGATAATTATTATTTGTATTGTATTCAGTTTTTTATCTTGTAAAAAGGAAAATTCAGAAAAAAGAGATAATCCTTTAACTGTAAAATTCGTAAAGCAAAACCTTGATTATAATAAGTCAAATGGAAGTATTGAAGTAATTATAGATAACAAAATAAAATACGCAAAATTCTATTGGTTGAAATATAGCACATATGGCTGTTATGATACAATATTTAATCAAATAAAATTGCAAAACCTGATTTCCGGAGCATACTTTTTTCATATGATTTTTAATGATTCAATATTGTGTCAGGATACTTTATTTCTTGCTTCGCATGATACAATAAAACCAAAACAGTACTTGCCTGTTTATCCAGGTTCTTTTTGGGTTTACAATCAATCAGACACAGATTTTGTTTCTAGAACATATGTAAAATGGGGCCTTTGCAAAATACAACGGTATTATATGTTTTTAAATTGTAATAACATTTCATATTTGCCTGACGATTCTGTTTATCTGCCTTTGTTAAATGGGACACCTATTTTTGAATACAATTATGTTCAATGTTCTATAATAGAATATAATTTTATTCCTATTCTAAGTGAAGAAATTTGCGATCCAATTCCTCTTAACATAGATATGCGAAATTTTTATAATGTAATTCAAACTGTTACAAAAGATACATCAATTCAAATTTACAATAATACTTTTGATAATGTTCTAATTGTACTTCATGGAAATACTTTTGGAAATTCTGAATCGATAATTTATACAGAAAAGTATTATTATGCCAAGGATATCGGATTGATTCTCCAACAAAAGTGGGATTCAGATAGTCTAAAATGGAGCGATGTTAGAAAATTGAAAAGCTGGAAAATAAATATTAGCAAATAAAAAAATACATACTTATTGTTTTATATTCAAATAAAGAACTAATAATTTATTATAAATGTCAAACAGAGAAATACCAAAAGCATTAAATCTGACTTTATTCATAATAACTTTCTTTTTAAATTTAAATTTGCCTTGGAATCCACCAGTTTGGTTAAATCTTTCAGACTCTTACGATTATTTGCGTCAATCTCAGATGTCCTTATGTAATAAGGAATTTTACGCTCCTCATAAAACTTCTAAATTTTCCCCCCGTCCTTTTACTACTCCTCTTTTTTACAAAATTGCAGGAAGTAACCCTGATATTATTATACAGATGCAAAAGTACATTCATTCACTAAGTACATTTTTTCTGGTTTATGTTTTGCTACTATTTATTAAACGGGGTTCAATAAAATATTTTATAATTGTAAGTATCTATCTACTAATGGCCTGGTGGAACATTTTAGGTTGGACAAAAGTCCTATTATCTGAATCTTTATCTATTTCTCTAATGTTTTGTTGGATTGCATCATTTTTATATTTATTTAAAAACCAAAATACTTTTTCATTTTTAATTCATGTTGTATTATCAATTCTTTTCTCTTTTACCAGAGATACTTGGCCGTATATAATTTTAATTTTCTATATTATAATTGCATTTATCTTTTATTCATTTAAAATTGCATTGTTTAAAAAATCTCTTGTCTTAATATTATTTGGTGGGATTCTATTTTTTGTTCAGCAATATACTGTTGAAATTGGCAACAGGTACGGATTACCTTTAACAAATACAATTGTAATGCGGATAATTCCGGACCAAGAAAATATAAAATGGTTTTCCAAGCATGGTATGCCAAGTATAGATATTTTGAAAAAAAATACGTCAAATATTAATTTCAAGGACTCATCATTTCTTAAAATTTATAATTTGTATAATGATACTTCCTATAATGCTTTTCATAACTGGGCAAATAATAATGGTAAAATGACTTATTTAAAATTTTGGCTTTGTTAATTTAGTATAGTTTTATTATATTTGTGCAGTTATAAAACTATATAAAATGATTATAGATAGCTGCCCAAAATGTAAAAGCAAGAATTTTCGTAAAGATGGTATAGTTAAATCAAAACAAAGGTTTCTGTGTAAAGATTGCAAGCATCGATTTACTGTAGGGCAATTAGGAAAGCCGAATGACCTTAAAAGAAATGCCTTAGTTTTATATTTAGAAGGCTTAGGTTTTAGATCAATAGGAAGATACTTAAATGTGAGCCATGTTGCTGTTTTTAATTGGATAAAGTCCTTTGGAGAAAAGTTGGATGAATTTAGAAATCCTGGAGATATTGATGTAATAGAATTGGATGAGATGCATACATATATTGGTTCAAAAAAAACTACTGCTGGATATGGATTGCTGTTGATAGAAATGGGCATAGGTTCGTCAATTGTGAAATTGGCACAAGAGGAACCGAAACTGGAAAAAGGCTCTGGGAAAAAATTGAAGAATTTTCCAAAGGGATAGTTTGTGCTGACTATTGGAAAGCTTATAATGAATTTGTTCCGGAAGAACAATTAGTTCAGACAAAGGCAGAAACATATACAGTAGAAGGCTATAATAGTCTTTTTAGACATTTTTTGGCCAGATTAAGAAGAAAAACAAAATGCTATACAAAAGCAAAACATATGTTGATTTATTCAATAAAATTGTTGATGTTTAAATGGAATAATGATTTAGCTATACTTTATTAACAATGCCAAAATTTTTAATAACTCATCCAGAATTTACTTTTCTACTAAAGGAAAATAAACAACAACTCAGTAAAATATTTGCATATAATTTACCATATACAGGTGGAGTAAATGGATATTCAAGATGTGTTCAATTCATATTCCCGATATTCAATATTTGGATTGTTATATCTTTAGCTTTAGGACTATTAATTGCTTTTATTAAAGATAGGTTTGTTTTTCTTTTATTCCCCTTGATTTTTATTATTGTATTTTTCTTTAATGTGCTTCTTTCATACAATGCTGATGTATTTGAAGTCGAGAGGCATTTATTCATAACCAACATTGTTATTCAATTTTTGGGAATATTATCATTTGCGGTTTTAATAGATAATATCAATTTTGAACTTATAATTAAAAACCTAAAGAGTAGATTTTGTTAAAAAAAGTATAAAATATGTATAATTTAATCAGCCCGGGTTTAAATCAAAGCATTAATAAATTGCTGGATGCCCTATGAGGAATGAAAATTTATATAATTTTGGAATTAATTTTAAAATTTATAATTTTGAAAGGTTGAATTCTCTTAAGACTGTTAATCTCAGGATAAATTTAATATGTTCCTTACCATTATAATACCATTATACAACGAAGAATGTTTGGTAACACAAGTGCTGGGCAAATTATTTTCACTTAAATATCCTGTATTTGTTACAGAGTATGAAATTCTTGTTGTTGATGATTGTTCATGCGATGGTTCATTTAATCAGGTACAGGAGTATTCAAAAAGTCATTCTAATATTAGATGTATTAGGCAAGAAAAAAACCAGGGTAAAGGTGCAGCAGTGCGAACCGGGATCAAATATGCAAAAGGTGATGTTTTCCTCATTCAGGATGCTGATTTGGAACTATCACCAGAAGATATTCCTCGCATGTTAAATGCCATGCACATATTGGGAGTTGAATTTGTAAATGGGTCACGTTATTTGCCAGGAATTGACAGACCGCTTTCATCATACAAAAGATATCTCTTTAATCGTTTTTTTACTTTTCTGACCTCATTACTTATTAATGTGAAACTTACTGATATGGCTTGTGGTTATAAGTTATTCCATCGAAATTTATTAAATAAATTGACTTTGCATGAGAACAGGTTTGGATTTGAAGCGGAATTAATAATTAAAGCATTACGAATAAAGAGGAATAATATTACTGAAGTACCCGTTCAATATTTTCCCAGAAATGAAGGAGATGGCAAAAAGCTCAGGAACTTCGATGGATTTAAAATACTTTGGGCAGTAATAAAATATGGATTATTTAAATCAAAATAAATAGACAAAATATGAAGTTTACCACAGTTAGAAATAAGTTGCCTTATATTACTGCAATTTTATTGGTTTGTTTTATTTTAAATCTCATGAAAAATGAGAAAGACTGGACAATTGAAAATAAAACTATTGCATGGGATGTTATTTCTTATTATGGTTATTTGCCGGCTATATTTATTTATCATGATTGCACTTTAAAATTCATGGACACATATAAAGGTCATCACAAATTTATTTTTTGGGCAGACAAAGGACCTAATAATAGCAGGGTAATCAGAACATCAATGGGCTTATCAATATTATATTCTCCATTTTTCTTTATTGCTCATAGGTATGCGCTCACTCATGATTATGACGCAGGAGGATATTCAGTGCCATACAGGGTTGCATTATTAATGAGTTGTGTATTCATTGTATTAATTGGATTATTTTTTTTCGCTAGGTTACTGTTAAAATTTTTTAATCCTTACATCTCTTCGTGGGTTATGATATTAGTTGTACTGGGTACAAACCTCCTTTATTATTGTGTCTACGAAGCACCTGTTGCGCATGCATACAATTTCAGTCTGTTAATAATTTTTATCTATTTTACAATAAAATGGTATGAAAAGCCTAAAATTAAATTTGCAGTTATTATAGGTTTGTTAGCTGGTCTTATTACGTTGATAAGACCTGTTAATTGTATTGCCTGCCTGTTTTTTTTATTATGGGATATAAAAAACATTACTGATATAAAAAATCGTATTTTATTGTTGAGTCAAAAATGGTGGATGCTTGCAATTATAGTGGTTATGGCAATTGTAGTATGGCTGCCACAAATTGTATATTGGAAAATTGTTACTGGACAATATTTATATTATTCCTATGGAAATCAGGGATTTTTCTTTTTACATCCTAAAATTATTAAAGGATTATTTAGTTATAGGAAAGGTTGGTTGCTTTATACTCCTTTAATGGTATTGGCATTGGCAGGAATACCTTTATTGTGGAAAAAACAAAAAGCATTCTTCTATCCGGTAATTATTATTTTGATCATTCATATTTATGTAATTTATTCCTGGTGGACTTGGTGGTACGGTGGAAGTATGGGATCAAGACCAATGATTGATATATATGGTTTGTTGGCTATCCCTTTGGGATATCTTCTTGTAAGGAGTTTAGAATATAATAAAGTTATTGGTACAATAATAATTAGCATTTCAGCTCTATTATTATTTATAGGTTTATTTCACACTGATAAATATAGGCATGCGTCATTACATTATGATTCAATGACCAAAGCTGCTTTTTGGGATTCTTATTTCATGAGAATCACCATCACCAAGATTTTGGGGCCTTCTTGAGCAACCGGATTATGACAAAGCTATACTTGGAATTGACACAATTAAAATGAATAAGTGACATACATTAAGATTTAATTTATTGGTTCTTTATAGAGAATTCTTTAATAATATCACAAATCAGATTAACTTAAATTGGATTAAAATCATAAAGGAAAGAATGTCTTATCAGAGAATTAGAATGTTCCTACAATTTTAGAGAAAGGTTCAACAGATGATGATTGATTATTTCATATTCACTAATTGCATTATTTCTTTTGTGCAACAATTAAACAACTGGCACCAAATAGTATTCTTTTGTTTTTTTGAATTCTTGTCAATTCATATTTAAGAATTGTACTCACAAGTTTACCCAAAAGACCTTTTTTTTCATGCTCCTGCTTATGTTTCTTAATAACGCCTGCTTTTTGTTTGATTTTGAATTTGGCAGGAAGTGATCTGAACAAAAAAATTGGTAGCGGCAAAAATGAAAAAATGTAAGTTTTATAAATTACATTAAAGCCCGTATTTTCCAATTTACTTTGTAATAAATTAAGAGTATATCTTTTGAAATGGCCGGCATCATCATCTTCATTGGACCATAGAAAATCATAAGCGGGTACAGTTATAAATATTTTTCCTTCAGGCTTTAAGAAGTAATTTACTTTTTTCAAAAATTCAATATCATTTTCTATATGTTCGACCACATCAAACAATCCCATATTTGGGATTATATTTTCTTTAAAACCTGCATTTTCAAGGGTTGCGCAGACTAAATTTTTTAGATTTCTTTTTTTTGCATTTTGAATACCTCTTTCTCCGGGTTCAACCAATACAGTCTCAATCCCAGATTTTTCAAGTCCCATAGAAACAAAACCATTACCACCACCAATATCAAAGAAAGATTCATTAGTTGATGTAAATCGTTTAACTATTTCAACAATGCAATTATTTCTATACTTGAACCAAAAACTATTATCTTCCAGATGAAAGCATTCATCATTTGCATTCTCCGGATAAGATATTTGGGAATTTGATTTTGAATACCATATTCCATCCCTGAATTCAATATTTTTTGCAATTTGATCAAGAATCATAATTTTCGTCTTCAATGATAAATAAATAATAAATATATGTAAAATACTTATAAATAGCACTTAAGTAAAAAGAGAGTGAAAATAACTATTAAATTGCCGAAGATGATATCAAGGGTTAATCTCTTAGAAAATGGCATAAAGCTCCATCAGGAGAGAAATATTGGTAGATTAGAAATTTCAGGTAATACTCGTGCCAAGATATAGGTAAATTTAAACTTATTATTTCCATGGCACGGGTAGCAAGCACCAGATTAATATTCTATCCATTTTGCGCCATATAAAGTTTGTTTTAAAATTTACTTTGTTCTTGGCGCAATTTTTACACTTTACCCAGCCTAAAGCTGGGCTACCACAATATCGACCCTAATGGGTCTTATATTTGTATGCATATTTTTTTACCTATAATATCTGGATGATTATATTGGGCTCAACAATAAAAAAGTTGTATAATATAAAAAGCAATTACCTATTTTAAAAATAGGAAGCTTTGTTATTGCTTTTGTGTGTTGAGTTGATTAAATTTTATTTCGTTGTTGTTCTCTATAATTTGAAGAATCCTTTAATTTTATTACAAATGAAATTGACTTCGTCCAAAGATAGTTCATAGAATAAAGGCAATCTTATTAAAGAATCTGAATAAAAATCACTATTATGCAGTTTCCTGCCATCATGCTTATTAATGTAGTAAGGTGATTTGTGAAGTGATAGATAATGAAAAACTGCCAGAATATCATTTGACTTAAAATAGTTCAAGAGCTCGTTTCTGGTTTGTCCGTTTTTACAGACAATATAAAACATGTGTGAATTATTTGTAGCATATTCAGGAATTGATGGCAAAGAAATAAGTCTTTTTTCTGATATAGACATTAAGTTCTTATAATAAGTTTCCCAGATTAACTTTCTTTTAACCTGAATTTCTTCGAGATTTTCAAGCTGGGCATATAAAAAAGCAGCTACAATTTCGGATGGAAGAAAAGAAGAACCAATATCCACCCATCCATATTTGTTAACTTCGCCCCTGAAGAACTCAGCCCGGTTTGTCCCTTTTTCCCAGATTATTTCTGCACGTTTAAAAAATCTTTCATCATTAATAGCAAGAAGTCCTCCTTCACCTGAAATAATGTTTTTTGTTTCGTGAAACGAAAATGCAGCCAGATGTCCAATACTGCCCAATGCTCTGCCTTTATAATAGGAATCAATTCCCTGGGCTGCATCTTCAATTACAAATAAATTATATTTGTCAGCTAACCTTAAGATTTCGTCCATATCACATGCAATACCTGCATAATGTACCGGTACGATAGCCTTAGTCTTTTCAGTTATCAGACTTTCAATATCTGAAACATTTATATTTGGATTATCAGAACCTGAGTCAGCAAAAATTATTTTTGCTCCTCTCAAGACGAAAGCATTTGCTGTAGAAACAAAAGTATAGGAAGGAACAATTATTTCGTCTCCTGGTTTTGTGTCTATAAGAATTGCAGCCATTTCCAATGCATCCGTACAGCTCGTTGTCAGCAATACTTTTTTAAAACCAAATTTTTCACAAAAATATTTATGACATTTTTGAGTAAATTCCCCGTTCCCTGAAATTTTTCCCGACAGCACAGCCTCTTGAATATACTGAGTCTCTTTTCCGGTTAAGTATGGTTTATTAAAGGGGATCATTATATTATAATTAAGAAAAAAGTAATAAAATATTGCTACCCAATTGTACAAATTTAAATTAAAATAATAGTACTTCAATCTTAAAATTCAGGATTACAATAGGTTTTTTTGATAATATTTTAAAATCTTTATATTTGTTATTCTTGATTTTTCTTTAAATAATTAAAAAATGAAAATAACGGCATATTTGAAAAATTTTCTGGTTTTTGACATAATATTAATTTTAGCTGCTTATTATACTCTTTTCGATCAGCTAGACAAACCGCCCATAACTAATTGGGATGAAGGCGTATATGCCACCAATGCACTTGAAATGTCTTTAAACGGCAATTTTCTGGTTAAATATTACGAAGGAAAACCTGAAATGTGGGGAACAGAGCCACCTTTAGCAGCCTGGCTTGATGTCATTTCTATTAAGCTTTTTGGTTATAATGAAACTGCAATTAGATTACCCTCAGCATTAGCTGCATTATTTGTTCTTATTATTATTTTAAATTTTTGTACCAAAGAATTAAATAATAGAGTTCTTGGATATTTTTCATCATTAGTATTGCTTTCATCGCAAGGATATGTAAGGCTTCATGTTTCCCGAACGGCTGACCTAGATTCTTTATTGGTGCTGTTTATCCTTTTTTATGTTATTAGTTTTTATAAATATTTAAAATATTCAAAACCAAGATATTTCTATTTTGCTGCTATTGGATTAATACTAGCTTTCTTTACTAAAAGTATTGCCGGTTTACTTATGTTACCGAGTCTTTTATTAGTTACCATTTATATGAAAAAATTGAAACTTGTTTTTAGAAATAAAGAATTATATATAGGTATATTGATATTTATTTGCTTGACAAGTTTATATTATTTTTTAAGAGAAAGAAATAATCCTGGATACTTTAAAACAGCATGGAATGGTGAAATAGCAACTCGTTATTTTGAAGTCAATAGTGGGAACGAAGGGCCATTCTTGTATTATTATAATTTACTTCAGCAATATCAATTTTTTCCATGGATATTATTGATTCCTTTAGCATTTTTAATATTTATTTTAAGAAAGAAATCAGAAAGTAGAGAAATATTTAAATTTCTTGCAATTTTAATTCTTACATTCTGGGGGGTTATATCTTTTTCAAAAACAAAACTTGACTGGTATGATGCACCATTATTTCCTTTCCTTGCTTTAGTTGCAGGTTATGTGATTTCTGAAATTTACAAACTTCTTAAAGAATCTGTGAATGCAGGTAAGGCTGGAACTTACATTCTTATAGTTTTGATCATAATCATTACATTTTACTATCCAAACAAAACTTTAAGAGATATCAATTCCGTTAGTCAAATAGGAGTGGATTATGGAATCCTTATGAAACAAGCAAAACAACAAAATCCTCAATATAAAAGCTATAAAGTAATGGTCTCGTATATTTCACCATCTGCAACTTACTATTGTCAATATTTAAACTTATTGCATCATTACAATACAAGAACATCATTTTATTACAAACATTTTGATATAAATTGCGGCGATACAATATTATTTTCTGATAGGGCTGTTCGTAAAAAATTAAATGACGAGTATTATTATACTGTTGTTGCCAATTGTTTTGATGCTTCATTAGTCAAAGTAGATAGCTTGAAAAGAAAATAGAAACTTAGGTTATTATTTATTTTGTTTGAACTTTTGATGGAAGACTTTAATTATATTGCAAACTTAAGTACCCCATTTATCTGAAGTTCATTAATAAAGTTTACTAAGTTTCATCTTTTCTATTTTAATCTTTCAACATTCAGATCATCAAAATTAATTTCTGACTTACTTAAATTTCGAATAACAATTCGCATTTTATAATAGGGTAGCTCGTAAGGTACTTTCACATCAATTAATAACTTTTTCCATCCCTTCTTAGAAGTTTCTGATTCGTAGTAATTATTAATAGCGTATCCATTATCGAATGATATTTCAATCCCTGCTTTCTCTGTTTCAGGATATTTCCAAATAGAAACAATATAGTCATCGGCTTTTTTAACACTATCTAGGTCAATAATAAAAGCGCAATCCGGTTCCTTAATTGTTTTGATCGAATATTTCCCACTGAACGAAATCGTTGAATCAATTTGTCCCATTACATTAAGTCTGGCATTTAAATTTTTTATTGGTATCGGATTAATTCTATATTGCATACTGTCAATCCGGAAATAAAATGATCCAATAACTTTTCTACCATTGATAATAGGTCCTGGTCTGTTATACATAAAGTGGAACGGGCGTACCATAAATAGTAAAAAAGTATCAAGTTTTTCAACTTTTATTGCCGAGTCTTGAAACATGTATTTTAGTAAAGTAATACTATCGTTTGATGGTTGCTTTATTATAAAATCAAATGTTGGTCTGGAATTCTTATGGTTAAAATCGTAATACCAATTCCTGTTATCAGATAAGATAAATGGGTTTAACTCTGCATATGTCGAGTATACGCGTAAACCTGTTTTAGAGAATATGGTTATTGGTTTTGCTGCCCAATAATTTCCTGCTCCCAACTTTAGATTATACTTTAATGCAAGACTATCTGCCTTTTTTACTACCTCAGGATAATAATTGAGGAAAGTTTTCAAATTAAGAGAGAAAGTATTATTATATGCTTGTCTAACTATTGGAAAGGCCAACACTATTGCCAATGAGATTAAAACAACCTGGTTTAATACTTTATTCTTTAGTAGTAAGTATAAAACATGAGGTAATAAAGCGACAAGTAAAAAGACCACATAAATATTATAGCGGATGCAATCAAATCCAAAATATAATCCATTTAAAGCAGGAGCCAGCCAAACCCCAACTGCAAATATTATTACAAATAATATGATTGTCAGCAGAGCGATATTTTGGTTTTTAATAGTCTTTCTTTTTAAAAACAAATAAAACATTATGATAAACAATAAGAAAGAAATGACTGCCAATTTGAAAAAATAACCTTCTAAACTATTTGCGATAAAATATAATGAATATTGAAAGAACATTAATTTAAAACTAGGAATAATTCTTGACCAACCAAAAATATCAGTATAAGTAAATGAGATATAGTTGCTGATATATCCTAACCTAAATAGCACTAATCCTAAAATACTGGAAATTAATATTGAAATAAAAATCTTTAAAATAGACTTTCTTTTAGTCGAATTAAAGAAATATAACAATATCAAAGTGCATATTGAAATACTTGAGAAGTAAACTATGAATATCCTATCAGAAAATATTGTAATTGGAGTAACAATAATGATTAACCATAAAAAAATATTATGTTCACTTTGTAAATATTTTATCATCCAGATTAAGCTAAGAAGTGCAATAATAAAAGCTCCCATGTGGTAAGGTAAAAAGAAAAAAGAAGAGGTTAAAAAATCACCTGATAAATAAGAGTATAGTGGACAGAGGGCAACAATTAAGTTCACGGAAGCCAGGACAGTTTTAGGCACTTTTTTATCTAAAGTGACCAATAAATAATTTATCAAAAAGATAAATAAAAAATATTGTGTAAAACCATGTAATAATTGTGCGAGCAGAAAATTACTGGTAATTGACATAAATATGAAGAAAATAATTACGTTAGGAAAAATAAGTGAAGCTGTACTCAAATCCCAACCCTTTAAGGTATTACCATCTATAATTAAATCTTTGTAAAAAGAAGCCATATACAGTGCATCAGAATTAAAAAGCCAATGCATGTTGCCGATTGGTAGAGAAGAAAAAAGTAATAACAAAATGAGGAGATTAACTAAATAGCTAATTACTAAAATTGTTGTCCCAAATATTTTTTGATTTTGCATGAGGCCAAATTTATATTTAAAAATTAATTAAGAACTCAAAAAAAACAAATAGGAGGTCATATCCAAAAATGATAAAAATTGGTTTGAGATTTTATTGAGAAATTATTTTTTTCATATAGTGTGCAAGCAGTTTTATTTAAGCCCTGTGTAACAACTTCTATACTCATGCATCCGGCTTCTTTAAAATATTTTTCTGATGCAATAATAAGTTTATTCCCTATTCCCTGACCTCTGTAATCGTTATCAACACCAACTAATCCAATATGTCCAATGGTTTCCTTAACATATACAGTAATTAATCCTACTGTTTTATTGTCAATTTTATAAATTAAAATATCATCAGCCAGTTCCTTGCCTGTTGATTTTTCAATCCATGTTTTATATAATTTTTCAAAAATTGAATAGGATATCTTTGGATCTATCCTGAACCTTGAATATTCACCGCACTGCAAGGCGATGCTATACATATTATTTTCAGGGTAATTTCCTGAAAAAGTTGAGACTTTTATATCAGGTTTGTTGATAATATCATTGACAATGGGTGATAGCATTTTGCTATATGTCGTTTTCAAATCAACAAATAATCCATTGTATCTATTCGAAATTTCTTTGTGTTTATTAAATGTTAATGAAGTCTGCCAATAAGCCAACTTTACCTGGTGTTCTTTCATTTTATTAAATATCTTATCGAAATCAGAAAGTGTTGGCTCAACCGGCAAAATTTTTGCAACGTTAAATCCAAATAATTGAGAATCCCACGGAAGAATTTCAAAGTTGTTCATCAAAATTCAAATAATCTTTTACAATATATTTCGGTCTGCCTTTAGTATTCTCAAAGGTTTTGCTTACATACAAACCAAGCATTCCAATGAGAAAAATAATAATTCCTGATAAAAACCAGATGGAAATAATCAGGCTGGTCCATCCTAAAACATGAATATAACCCAAGATGTATTTTATAAGAAAATAAATGGCAGAGATTACTGATACTATTGAAATAAGCATCCCCAACTTGACAACGAGTCGTAAAGGTTTATCTGAAAACGAAAGGATAACATCGAGACTTAATCGTATCAGTTTCTCGAAGGAATAAGCAGATTTTCCTGACAACCGGGCTACATGTTCAACATCAATTGCAGTATGTTTAAACCCAACCCACCGAACCATCGTTGGAAAATATTTCATGCTGTCACCCATTGAACAAATTGCTTTAACAACTTTTTTATGATAAATCCCAAAATTACCAATAGCACTATCCTGTTTGGTGGTTGTGAGATAACTCAATATTTTATAAAATAATTTTGATGTTGTTTTTTTTAAAAAACCATCTTTTCGTTGTTTTCTCCTGGCAAGTACAATATCAAAACCTTCTAAAGCCTTATTGTATAAGGAAACTATTTCTTCAGGTTGATCCTGCAAATCACAATCCATAACAACCACCCATTCACTTTTAGAGTGCTCAAGACCAGCTGTTATTGCATAATGCTGGCCGAAATTTCTTGAAAAGTTAATTCCTTTAACACGGTTGTCTTTATTACATAATTCAACTATAGTTTTCCAGGAATCATTTGGGCAATTATCATTTATCAGGATAATCTCAAAGTCCTCTGAAATATTAGTGAGAACAGACTTTAACCTGAGATAAAGTTCTACTAGTTGAGTTTTGCAACCATAAACTGGAACAACGACAGCAATTTTAGAGTTATTCATAAGGAAATATCTATATTATCAATTCTACTAAATATCGATTTTATAATTTTTTAAGTTCCAAATCATCAAAATAAGCCGGTAAGTTTTTATCATTATTCCGGCAGTATATTTTAATATCCTGGTAATTTAGGATTTCAGGAATAACCAAATCAATTTGAAGTTTTTGCCACATACCTTGTTCTTTTTCTGGTTTTGTCTGTAAAATATAAAATATTTTGGAATCCTGTGATGATACTACCAAACCTGCATTGGAATTATTATTATTGTATTTCCATACACTTAATAAGTAATGTTCTCCCTTCTTGACTTCGCTTAAGAAACATTTCATCCCAAAAGGATTTTCCTTTGTTAATTTAGAAGAAAATTCTCCTGACCTGGCTCTTTCCTTCGATTGAGTTATACCATTTTCAAATTTCTGTCCATAATTATTAAGAAAAAAATTACCAGTTGAATCAATCATTTCGGCATTACAGGTATAAACAATTATTTTATTTGCAACGACTGAATCATATGACACTTCGTAGAATGTTTCTTTTGTAAGTTCATTGTTGTACACATTCTTATATTGAGTATCAATTTGCCGGTTGATACCATGCAGCTTGCTGGCAAAAGTTTCTGCCAACCCAGGATCGCCGATCATGAGTATGACTTTCTGGTATTTTATTAATAGATCTATAAAAGCATAATTATCATCCCAATGCCAGCTCCAGAATAAAAACTTTTTAATACAATCATTATAAAAATAAATTTGAGGATATAATTTTATTAAATTTGGTGCATATATTTGCCTTGCATCCCCGCACTTTATCATGCCACCATATAATCCATATTCTTTATAAGGACAACCAAAATTATTTGTAATAACAAGTGTTGGTTTATTTTTAAATTTTTGATTTGTCATGTTCATTGAATTTACTAGTTGATTCTTCACTTCCAAATTATATGCATGGCCTATGAATGCCCTTTTCACTTCATATTTATATATTAAGAAAAGAAATATACCAAATAGTAAATAGATATATACATTATTAAAGATAATTTTGAATGGCCTGGTATAAATTGAAAGAACCAAAAATAAACCTGGGATTGATAGTAAAAATGCCGGAGTAAGATACCAATAAGTTGGTTGTTTAGCTATTAACAGTACCATTACTATCATAGATAATGCAATGCCTAAAAGAATTCTGTAAAATTTATCATTTTTCAATTTTACCCTTAAAAAGGGTATATGGTATATTAAAGTAGAAATTATTATGACTAGAAGAAATGCAGAAAAGAAATAATCTGTAAATAAAACAGTTTTCAGGTTAATAAAATAATTATTTTTATCCATAATACTTAATTTACCACTTCCATAAGGTCCGCTATGTAGAAATAATCCTAATACCCAATTTCTGAAGTCTATCCAGTATTTAAATATTGGAAAAGCGAATATACAAAAAGACATTACCGAAAATATTGAATAAATTATTTTCTTCTTAAATCCAGGCAATAAAATAAAAGGAAGTAAAAAAAGAGGAAAAAAAGTTATTTTAATAGCCAGATTAAAACCTACGATAAGAGAAAACAAAATAACATATTTATCAAACCAGCCAGATTTATATGTTTGATCCACTAAGTAAATATAGGTAACTAAAATATACAGTAACACAGAGAAAATAAAAAATTGCTCTATCATTAATCTTCTCATAAGTTCCAAAGTAATATAAGAATTGAATGGAGTAAGTTGGAAAAATAAACCTGGTAAGATTTTTCCTGAAATTTTGGAAACCATGAATCCTAAAAAAAATAGTACAATTGCATGAAGGCAGATTAAGGAACTTTTAATTGCGCTCATATACACTTCAGGATTTGTGAATAAATCAACATCTAATGTATCCGGTCTGAAAAAATGAACAACTCTTATAATTATTGCAGAAAATATCTGAAGAGGAGTTCCTGGGTGATCTATCATCGCTGGATAGCTTAAATGTGCAAGATTAAGTCCATTAAATAAATAAAAGTAATCGGGATCGATACAATTAAGATGACAAACAGGTATTTCACTTTTCAAGAAAAACCCAATAGTTGCAAAAGCGACCGGGAGTATAAATAGACTTAATAGTTTAATTTTTTTCAAATTCATAAATTTGAATATTTCTTATCAATTTCTGGGATGCTAATCCTGTTTGTATGAAGTAAACTAAAAAAAATCATAGCAGCATTTTGAAAAAAATCCAGTTAATCACTTTATATATTTTACTAATTCTTATTACCAAAATAATTAACAAAGTAAAAATACTAAATGAAATTTTAATATTATTTTTAAAATGTATTTCTTGTATTAGTGGAAGCAACATTTGTCATAGCTCCCTTATAATCTATTTGTTATGAAAAAAATCAATTACTTTTCGGTCATAATAATATTCAGCATTATTTTTCTGTTTATTTTGTGTAAAATCATCCTGATTCCAATAACCCATGATGAAATGGCTACGCCAACAGCTTATATCAATTACAGTTTCTGGCAGATAATGATGTATCCCGATGAATGGCCAAACAATCACATCTTAAATACGCTTCTTGTGAAAGTATTTACGTTTTTATTTGGGAAAGATCAAATAGTTGTTAGAATGCCAAATTTGTTATCTTTTGTTCTTTATGCTATAGCAATTTTCAGGATTAATAAAACCGTTTTAAAAGTAGATTCTTTGTTCTTTATACCTGCAACTCTTTTGTTCGTGGCAAATCCTTATTTATTAGATTTTTTTGGACTATGCAGGGGATATGGTTTGTCATGCGCCTTGATAACTTTATCAGTTAGTTATTTAATTACAGGATTTTTCTACTCGAAAAATAAAGACTTATGGATTTCATTGATTTTAGCGATACTTGCATCTTATGCAAACTTCACATTACTGGATTGTTGGGTATCAATTACTCTGATAGTGGATTTTTATTTCTTCTTAAAATCAGGTAAACAACTTAGGCAACTAATTAAACCAACTTTAATAATTGTGCTAATTACGATAATGTATTTAGCACTAATTGCTAATCCGATATACAAAATGCAAAGTACAAACCAATTCAAATATTGGACGTCAAAAGGATTTTTTTCAGAAACGATTATGCCTTTAATAGATTTTTCCCGTTATGATTCCCACATGTTTTTTTATCCGAGTTCAAAGTTAATTGCAGCTTTTATTTTTTGTATTATCGGGACTAACTTGATTTACATATTCTTCAGGTTAAGAAAAGATGAATATAAGTTGTCTAGCCTTTACAGGCCTGTTTTTTTAGCTACTTCAGTTTTATTATTGACAGCTTTTATCAATATAATGCAATGTAAATTACTAAATACTCCAAATCTGATAGCAAGAACAGCCTTATTTTTTTATCCTTTATTCGTAATTACTTTTGTTTGCACATTAGGTTTGATTTCATTACTAAAAACCAAGATATTAAAAATATGTATTGCATTTGCAATTTTTTTTTGTGTGTGTATTTCATTTGATAGACAGATACAATTTCAAATATGCAAGAGAATGGTGGTATGATGAGAATACATTTGATGTTTTGAAATACCTAAAAGAAAAATCTACTAATAAAGCAATTGTTTTAAAAACGAACTGGCTTTTTTATCCTTCTTTTTATTTTTATTCTTATACTGGAAAAACCGCCATGGCTTGATTTGCAAGGATATGATAAAAGCATAGATTTAAATACAAAAGCTGAATATTACTATATTTTGTCGGAAGATTATAAAATATTGGGACCTAAATTTGAGGTTATTTATAAGGTCACAAACGACAGATGGTTGGTAAAAAGGAAATTATAATGTTTAAAAAATAATAGCAAAACAAAGGTTTTTTATTTAACAAAAATATTGTACTTAATTATGCAGTAAACAGCCCTCAAACCGTCAACCCATTTGATTTTCTTTCCTTCCAGGTATGTCCTGCCATAATAAGATATCCCAACTTCATAAACTCTGATTCCAGGTATCTTCGCAATTTTGGCTGTAACTTCCGGTTCAAAGCCAAAGCGGTTTTCTTTCAACTTTATTCCCTTTATTATAGGAGCTTTAAACATTTTGTAGCACGTTTCCATATCAGTAAGGTTTAAATTGGAAAACATGTTGGATATAAATGTCAGAAGTTTATTCCCGATACTGTGCCAGAAAAACAGGATACGGTGAGGATTTCCGCCGGCAAAACGCGATCCATAAACAACATCTGCAAAATTGTCTATCATAGGTTTTAAAAGAATATTGTATTCTTCGGGATCGTATTCCAAATCGGCATCCTGGATTAGTATATAATCTCCGGATGCTTTTTCAATACCTGTTCTTATGGTTGCTCCTTTACCTTTATTTTTTTCATGCCTTATATACTTAATTTCAGCAGAAGAATTATCTGAAATAAAGCTGGAAATTATCTGTCGTGAATTGTCAGTTGAATGATCATCAACCAGTATAATTTCTTTTGTAGTACAGTTAAGAAGAATAACTTTTAAAACTTTTTCAAGTATGCTTATAATGGTTTTTTCTTCGTTAAAGATAGGAATTATTATACTTAGCTTCATACTACACAGTAAAATAGATTTACTCAGAATTAATAATTTGCAAGATAAGCTATAATAATTATTTATTGAAATACTTAAAAAAATTCCTACATCACCTTTATCTTAATCTTTTGTCCCGGGGTAATCATGGTACTTGCGCTTAGGTTGTTCCAACGGCAGATATCTTCGCCGGTAACTCCCGGATAAAGTTTAGCAATATCCCAAAGGGTATCACCCTGCTTTACAACATAATATATAAAGTTACCTGAATTGTCAATATTTTGAGCAATTGGCTTAGGAGTCTGAATAGAAGTCGTAGTGGCTGTTTTACCTTTCATTTTTTGTTTATCTTCAAAACTCATATTGTCTATTTGCTCATAGTACGAATAAGATTTGCGGGGCACATAAAGCACAAGTTTTCGTCCTGCCCTGATTCTGCTGGTATATAAATCGTTCCAGTCCATAATATCGTTAATACGGCAATCGAACCATTCCGAAATAAACCCGATATTGTCATTTGTTTTCACTGTATAATATACAGCTGAATATTTACCGGTTGGCTTTATTCTTCCGTTTTTATAAGTGGAATAGTTTGGGGATTTAAGCAATTCTTTTTGATTAAAATAAATTGAATCTTTGTATGCAAAAATGGAATCTTCTTTATCAATAAATTTTGAAGTATATTCCATTGGTAAAGCCAATGAATAACTTAAACCTCCCAATGCCGGAATAATATCATGAATATATTGAGGATTCAGATCGCGTAGCTGGTTAATAGGGATTTTGAGAAAATCTGCTACCTGCATCAGGTTAAGTTCCTTATGTATCATTATCGTGTCGGTTCGCTGTGGCATTGCAACTGGAACAGGAGTAAGATTGTGTTCTTTGTAGTAAGTCATAATATATACGGCTGCAATAAATGCAGGAACATGACCACGGGTTTCACGTGGAAGATAACGGTAAATGTCCCAGTAATCTTTTTTACCTCCGGCCCGTCTTATAGCTCTGTTCACATTAACGGGACCGCAATTATATGCTGCTACTACCAATTGCCAGTCACCAAATATCTGGTACAAATCTTTTGAATATTGAGCTGCAGCGTGAGTAGCTTTAATTGGATCGCGGCGTTCGTCAACAAGACTGTTGATAGTAAGGTTGTAAAGTTTTCCGGTACCATACATGAACTGCCAAATACCAATTGCCCTTGTCCTCGATCGTGCCCTGGGATTCAAAGCCGATTCAATAATTGACATGTATTTTAATTCCGTAGGTACATCATATGAGTCGAATATATCATCAAACTTTGGAAAATAATATTCAGCAAGACCTAGCATCACCTGAACTAGTTCAGGTTTTCTTTGAATATACATCTCAATGTACCTGCGGACAATCGGATTATATGTAAGTTTAAAATAACTTGGAATTCTTGCCAGGCGAGAAATATATACCGAGTCAGGAATATTTGAAACTATTGTGTTGTTTAAAGTTGTATCATTTACCATATCTATTGAAGCAGAACCATGCTGAACATACCATAAATTAAGGAGGCTGTCAAGGTTGTCTTCAAATACGGGTTTTATCTGGTTGACATCATTTGCAGCTATACTATCATCAACTTGTTTTGAAGAAGCAAGTAATGATGTTCCGTTTAATCCAAGAATAATCAGAGCAATTGTTGTTATTTTCCTGAGAAAAGCAGTTTTAAAAACAAATATATAATTCAATATCATTTTACAAAAATTTATTTAATAGTAACTAAAGCTTCAATTTTCAAATCAATTGTGCCAAATTAATATTGTTTTATTAAAAATCATGTTAACAGGATGAAATATTATCCAAGATTAGTTAACAGAAATATTTTTAATATTTAAAATTATCGTTTCTATTGACGAATTTGTGATTATTTTATCTGCCATTAGAAACATCAATGTTCTTTATTAAAATCTAATAGAGCAACTCAAGCCTAAATTATGAGAATAAGGTGAATTAAGTATAGTAGGGTTAATGCGCAAAGATAGATCCTGGCTCACGTCATAATCAAAAAGATATGCATCAACTGTTGCATCTATTATATTGAGTACATAAAATCCGGCAAGCCCAAGTATGCTTAAATTGCGGTATCGTTCATGATAATCCATTACATCCAGAAGCTGTTCACGTGAAAAATTTTTTGTACTAAGTCCGAAATAAGTAAAATCATAATTAGTATTTGGATCATTGTCTATACGATCGACATATGATTGTTTGAATTTTGTATAATAGTTGTTGTTAAAATTTATTGCATAAAAAAGGGCTATAAAGCCGGCGTAAATTATAGGTACTTTCCAGTATTTCCTGTTATAAATTTGTCCTAAACCAGGTAAAACAGCTGAATAAAGAGAAGCTTTTCTCGGAGAATGTAATTGTATTAATGAAGTATCGTAAGGAGTAACTCCAGTTAGTTTTTGACCACAACAAGAATTGTTTATGTCATTAATTGGAAAAGCAAAAAAAATAAATAAAGGAAGCAATTTGCACAAAACCCAAGTTATACTGTCAGAACTTTTTTGTTGAATTACTATTTGATTATCTAACATGTAAATATATCCTTATTTTCCAGTCATTTGAAAATTTGAAGAAGAACTTCTTACCTGTTTATGCACTGCAGGTAGTTTGGTTCCTGTATTTATCAATAAACTGTTTAAAAGCAAACTTTTAATTCCTTAAATTTAATATTCATTATTTCTGTTAAACTCTTGAATAAGGATTTTATTTTTTATCAAGAACAGAAATAATACGTTCGAGATCTTCATCTGTTTTAAACGAAATAATAATTTTACCTTCACCTTTAATATTACGTTTAAATTCAACAGGACTGTCAAAGTACTTCCTTAAATGTTGTTGCAGATCTTCATAATCCCGGTTAGGCTCGGTTATTTCTTTTTTATTTGTTTTGTTTTTTGAATCAGATGTGGTCTTTTCACTAATATTACGCACCAGATCTTCAACTTCGCGTACGGATAGATTTTTATTAATAACCTTATGAAAAACCTCTACCTGTTTATCTGCATCTTCAATAGAAATAAGGGCTTTTGCATGGCCCATGGTTAATTTCTCTTCACGAATTCCCAATTGTATTTCAGCAGGTAGTTTCAATAACCGGAGATAATTTGCAATAGTTGATCGTTTTTTTCCAACCCTGTCACTAATATTTTCCTGTGTAAGATTACATTCGTCAACAAGACGCTGGTAACTAACAGCTACTTCAATGGCATTTAAATCTGTGCGATGAATATTTTCAACAAGTGCTAATTCCAGCATTCCCTGGTCATCGGCACTGCGAACAAAAGCTGGAATAAATTCAAGATTGGCAATTTTTGCAGCTCTTACTCTGCGTTCTCCGGCAATAAGCTGATATCTTCCATTTTCAAGTTTACGAAGAGTAACCGGTTGCACTACTCCTAGTTGTTTTATAGAAATAGCAAGTTCCTGAAGCGCTTCTTCATCAAAATTCTGTCGTGGTTGAAAAGGATTAACATCTATAATGATAGTTCTATCTCATTGTTAGCTTCAACAGCCTGAACTATCTCTTTTGTAACGTTCGCTTCTTCAATCAATGCACCTAAACCTCTTCCTAATGCATTTTTTCTGGCATTCATAATTTAGTATTTCAAGGTAATTTTTAAATTCGTTGTATCATAAACCTGCCTTATCAATTGTTCTATTGCACAGGAAACACTCCATTTTAATTTTTTCCGTTTTTGCTAATTATAGATTGAGTGTTAAAAATTCTTTACAATTGATGGTTATGTATTTTTAATTTTAATGTTCTCATTTTTTTGAATCAATTCCCTGGCTAAATTCAGGTAGTTCAATGTTCCCTTTGATTCAGCATCATATAAAATACATGGTTTACCAAAACTGGGTGATTCACTGAGTTTAATATTGCGCTGTACGATTGTTTCGAAAACCATCTGTTGGAAATGTTTTTTTACTTCATCAACAACCTGGTTTGACAATCTGAGCCTGGGATCATACATGGTCAGAAGAAAACCTTCAATTTCGAGTTCAGTATTAAGACGACTCTGAATAATTTTAATAGTTGAAAGTAATTTTCCAATACCTTCAAGTGCGAAATATTCGCATTGTACCGGAATCATTACGGCATCGGCTGCAGTTAAAGCATTAACAGTAATTAATCCTAAAGAAGGTGAACAATCTATCAAAATATAGTCATAAGTTGAAGTAATTTTAGAAATCACCTGTTTTAAAGTTTTCTCCCGGTCAGGTAAATTAAGCATTTCAATCTCTGCGCCGACAAGATCAATATGAGAAGGTATCAAATCGAGACCTTTAATTTCGCTGTTGAGTATAATGTTATTGGGGTCAGATTCTTCAATAAGACATTCATAAATACTGGTTTTAATACTGCGGGTGTCAAAACCAGAACCCGAAGTAGCGTTTGCTTGAGGATCAGCATCGATTAAAAGGGTTTTCTTTTCTAATACTGCCAGGCTTGCAGCTAAATTTATTGCTGTAGTTGTTTTACCTACACCACCTTTTTGGTTAGCTATTGCTATTATTCTTGCCATTTATTATAATTTTAAAATCATTAGTCAAAATGCATTTCAAAAAATCTTTATTTCTAGATGTCAATAGGTTAAGAACTCATTTTTCAATCACTTCAATTCTTTATAATATAACTATTCAAGACAAAAATTTCAGCTTACAATAATAATTAATATTTATGACGGGGTCAAGTGAACTATCAAAAAATCCAAAACTATCTTTGAACTTACTGAAAGACCATAATTTATAAGGCTTTTATCTATACATTAAAGATATGGCTAACATGAACAGCCTATGATTTCAAATTTCAAATTAGGTCTTCAAAATAAGTTGAATATCCGATTGTATACCAAATACAATTTTGCGAAATGTTATTCAGAGTTTCTATTAAATCGGGAAGGAGTTATTCCTCTGTTTTAATTCGAATTTAGCAATAAAACCTTTATATCTGCTTAAAAATAAAGCCTACCACTTTCGTGATAGGCTTTGAAAATCAAGTTAAAACCTATTTTTTATCTTGACAACAAGAATTGCTTGGACAACATGTACTATTTTTAACACAGCAATTGTTGACTTTTTTTGTTGTCATGTTACTTGCAAAAACTACGATACCGGCAACCAATAAAGCTGCAATGATACCTGAAATCATTTTTTTCATTTTTTGTAATTTAAAATTGTTCAACTAATATAAATTTTTCAATCCTTTAAGGACGACGGTTGTGTCAAACAATTTTCGGAGGATGAAAACAATCGGAAAGAAAGCCGGAAATAAAATTACTATGCAATGCAGATATACATTTAACTTGAACAAAAAACCTTTTAATTTCAAAAGTCGGATAAAGAGTACAAACTAAACAACAAGGACAAACAGGGTTACAAATTTCTTTATGACAACAATTTTTAGGATTTTGGTTACTATTCTCTGGATTCTTTTTTGCACAACAATCCTGTTGGCAGTTAACAGTCTGATGGATTAATAAAGAATAAATTTGTTGCACAACAGGCTGAACTGTTAGAAAACTAAAATAAGTTACAAGTATGAATGTTGTAAATTTCATTTCAAATTCAAAATTATAATATCTAATGCGATTAATTTAGTTAAAAATGGATTAAAATTTTAAATAGAAAATGTTCAGTAAAAATTTGAAGTAAATTATAATTCGAAAAAGAAAGTCAACTTATCCGGAATGCAAATGTTATATTAGCTGAAAATTAACATGATTAGAGCAATTAATTTGTTGAAAATTCAATCGGATTACCTTTCTAAAAATTTATCTACCTTTGCCTTAAATTTTTTGAATGGGGAAAAAGAAAACAGAAATAACAGATGAATTGCTATTAGGTGTTATTATCGGGGCAATTCAGGAAAAAAAAGGTGAACAAATAGTAAAAATCGATCTTAGAGAACTTAAAAGTACATTATGCGATTATTTTATTATATGCCAGGGCGAATCAAATACAAAAGTCAATGCTTTAGCTGAGAATATTGAAAGACAAACAGACCTTAAATTAAATACTCATCCTCACCATATTGAAGGACGTGAAAATTCACAATGGATTCTGTTAGATTTTTTCAATGTTATTGTACATGTTTTTCAGAAAGAATTCAGAGAATTTTACAAATTGGAGGATTTATGGTGCGATGGCAAATTAGAAATTTTACCTGATTAAAATATGAAATCTGGACAAGAACAAAATAAAAAGGAAGAAAGAAAATTGACAACCGAAAAGGACAAGAATAAAGAAAACAATAAACCGGAATTTAATTATACCGGCGAACCGGGAAGTAATCCAAAACCAAAATTTAATGCATATTGGGTTTATGGCATTATATTAATTGTTTTTATTGTTGTTCCAGCTTTTGCAATTATCCCAGGGACCAAAGGAAATCTTCATGAAAGAAGATCTTACTCCTATGCTTGCTGCTGGTGATGTTGACAAGATCATAATTATCAATCGCGAAATTGCCAGGATATACCTTAAGGAAGATAAGGTTGAGAAATATAAAAAAATGACTGGTAAAGAATATTCGCGAATTTCCAAAACCGGTCCTCAATTTTATTTACAGGTTGGAGATGTGGGCGCTTTTAATACGCAGGTTAATGAAGCGCAAAAAGATTTACCACAAAATGAAAAAGTCGATATAAGGAATGATACTGAAAAAAGCATTTTTGAAATTCTGACTTATATTCTGCCTATTATTCTAATAATTGCTAGTTTGGGCATTTTTATATCGCCGTATGTCAAGTGGCGGTGGCGGTGGCGGTGGCGCAAATATTTTTAATGTTGGTAAATCCAAAGCAAAAATTTTTGACAGGGAAGCAAGTATAAAACTTAATTTTGGCGATGTAGCGGGTCTCGAGGAAGCTAAAATGGAACTCAAAGAAATTGTAGATTTCCTCAAAAATCCGAAAAAATATACTGAACTGGGAGGTAAGATACCACGAGGTGCGTTATTGGTCGGTCCGCCAGGAACCGGGAAAACACTTTTAGCTAAGGCAGTTGCAGGTGAAGCTAATGTCCCGTTTTTTTCATTGTCGGGTTCTGATTTTGTAGAAATGTTTGTTGGTGTTGGAGCTTCACGTGTACGTGACCTTTTTAAACAGGCAAAAGAAAAAGCACCCTGTATAGTATTTATTGATGAAATAGATGCTGTTGGTCGCGCACGTGGCCGTAATCCCGGATGGGCAGCAAATGATGAGCGTGAAAACACCCTTAACCAGTTACTTACTGAAATGGATGGTTTTGCTCCTAATACAGGCGTAATTATAGTTGCAGCAACAAACCGTGCAGACATACTTGACAGAGCCTTACTCAGAGCAGGCCGGTTTGACAGGCAAATTCATGTTGAATTACCCGATTTGCATGAAAGACTTGAGATATTTAAAGTTCACATGAAACCATTAAAGATAGGTACTGATATTGATGTTGAGTTTCTTGCAAAGCAAACACCTGGTTTTTCTGGTGCTGATATTGCAAATGTATGCAACGAAGCTGCTTTAGTCGCTGCAAGAAAAGACAAAATTGCAGTTGAAAAGCAGGATTTTCTTGATGCAATTGACCGAATCATTGGTGGTTTGGAAAAAAGAAACAAAATAGTATCTACTTTAGAAAAGAAAACTATTGCTTATCATGAAGCAGGACACGCTACGGCAAGTTGGTTATTGGAACATGCCAATCCTCTTGTAAAAGTTACTATTATTCCCAGGGGCAAAGCTTTAGGCGCTGCGTGGTACCTCCCTGAAGAAAGGCAGATCACAACCAAAGAACAACTTTTAGATGAATTATGTGCCACACTTGGTGGCAGGGCCTCAGAAGAAATTGTATTTGGGAAAATATCTACAGGTGCACTAAATGACCTGGAAAGAGTAACAAAACAAGCTTATGCCATGGTGGCTTATTTTGGAATGAGTGACGAAGTTGGAAATATTAGCTTCTACGATTCAACCGGTCAAAGTGAATTTACACTGGGCAAACCCTATAGCGAGAAAACAGCTGAAACAATAGATAAAGAATCCGCAAAGTTAGTTGAAGAACAATACAAAAAAGTAAAGCAAATTCTTGTAGATAATCGCGAAGGCTTAAATAAACTGGCTGAATTGCTGCTTGAAAAAGAAGTAATTTTTAGTGAAGATTTGGAAACAATTTTTGGACCCAGGAAAGGTGGAATTCCTGAAGAACAACAATTGCTCATCAGAAATGGAAAGTATGTAGCAAAAAGTCAAGACAAAAATTCAAAAGATAAAACCTCTTAAAATCTTATAAATATTTTTAAGTAAAACAAAAATTATTTATGGCTTAATTTAAATTAATAAATACTCAACAGTTTATTTGATGGAAGATAATTGGACAAAAATATATTCGACAGACAAACTTTATCAAGCTGACATGATTATTGAATTGCTTGATGAAAATGAAATTGTTGGTGTTGTAATTAATAAAGAAGATAGTTCTTTTCTTTCTTTTGGTGCTATTGAAGTTTATGTTAACAAAGATGATGAAGAAAAAGCATTATCAATTATAAAATCTGCTGAATTGTGAATGATCTTTTTAAGCGAACTATTACCGGCATAATTATAGTTGCATTAATCCTTGCCGGAATAATTATCAATCGGTTTACTTTCATGATAATTTTCCTGGCAGTTATTGTTTCCGGATTGTTAGAGTTCTATCAAATTTTTGAAAAAGCCGGAAAAAATCCACAGAAAATTTCGGGAATTATTCTTGGAGTCTTAATTTTTGGGATTAATTATGGTGTTGCAACAGGTTTAACTAAATCTTATCTGTTGGCTGCGTCTGTGCCGGTATTATTATTCATTGTTATTGCTGAACTTTACAGAAAGCATCCGACTCCTTTTGAAAATATTTCAATTACTTTCTTCGGACTAGTATACATAGCTGTGCCTATTTCACTTTTGTGGTATTTTGCTTTTCGCGAAAATATTTGTCATTACAGTTATAAGCTTATACTTGGATATTTCATTCTTATATGGACCAATGATACGATGGCTTATTTAACAGGTATTACTTTTGGTAAAAGCAGGCTGTTTGAACGTATTTCTCCAAAGAAATCATGGGAAGGTGCTGTCGGAGGATTTGTTTTTTGCATGGGAGCTGCTTTTATACTTTCATTTTATTACAAGGATTTTACAGCATGGCAATGGATCATTTATGGCATTATTATAGCTGTTTTTGGCACTTTTGGCGA
Source organism: uncultured Bacteroidota bacterium (assembly GCA_963851385.1). Classification (GTDB taxonomy): domain Bacteria; phylum Bacteroidota; class Bacteroidia; order Bacteroidales; family DTGW01; genus CAWEFA01. Next base: position 60,220 of record CAWKPE010000011.1, read on the forward strand.
TCTTGCCGAAAGCATGCTTAAACGCAGTGTTGATATTAAGGATTCAGGCAACTTACTTCCAGGACATGGTGGTATTCTGGATCGTTTCGATACTTTATTTTTAGCAGTACCCGCGGTTTATTTATATTTGCAATTCATATAGAAATGCCAAAAGTTTTAGTACAACAAAAATGACAAATCTTGTACTATTTTAATTAATGTGTTTTAAAATAAATTTATCAATAATTTAGTTTATTAATTCAACAGCAATTTCAAACTGACAACATACATTTTAATATAAAAATTTAATTCATGAGGATAAATGAAATATTAAATAATATCATTAAAATTAAGAAAGAACATTTATCGCTTCATCGGGAAGGATATTCAATTACCAAAAATTTACTTGTATATCTTATTATAATTAATGGTATTTTTTATTTTATCGCGATTAATGAAAGCGTATATACTTGCTTAAATGTACTTAGCATTGGCGTTTTTTTAATTGTACTTTATTTTTTCAGAAATCCTGAACGGACAATTTTTCCTGATGAAAATGTTATTTATGCTCCTGCCGATGGGAAAATAGTTGTAATTGAACAGACTGTTGAAGAAGAATATTTCAAAGAACCCCGTATTCAGGTTTCTATTTTTATGTCGCCGCTTGATGTTCATGTCAACCGTGTACCAATTAGTGGAGAAGTAAAATATTGCAAATATCACGAAGGAGATTATAAAGTCGCCTGGCATCCTAAATCATCCAGTCATAATGAACGAACTTCGGTTGTTTTACAAACCACTGATGGGAAAGAAGTATTGTTGAGGCAAATTGCAGGTGCTGTTGCCCGTCGTATTATTTGCTATGCCAAAGAAGGCAGTTCAATGCTCCAGGGACAGGATTTAGGTTTCATTAAATTCGGTTCGCGTGTAGATATCATGCTTCCGCTTAATTCTAAAATAAGAGTTAATATTGGAGAACGTGTCAAAGGAAACAAAACGGTTATAGCAAATATTTAATCACTTTTCATTTGGTTAAGTTTTAAGACATATTTTTTCGATTCGAAAAATTTATGTTATCCTGCAATAAAAGCGCTGAATTAAAAGATAAATAATATTTACTTATAGTCATACTTCGACAAGCTCAGTATTACCAAATCACCCGGTCATTCTGAGTTTGTCGAAGGGTGTTTTAACGATTTATTAAACAATAAGTATTTCAATGTTTGAATAAAATTTTCGGATTTTCTAAAATCTATAAATAATGACTAAAATTATTAACTGGGGAATATTAGGTCTTGGCAGTATTGCCAATAAATTTGCAGATGCACTCACTTCTGTGCCAAATGCCAGATTATATGGAGTGGGATCACGATCATTAGATAAAGCGAAAGGATTTGCTAAAAAATATAGTGTAAATAAGTTTTATGGTTCTTACGAAGAAATAGCATCTGACCCTTCTGTAGACGTGATATATATAGCAACTCCACATGTCCTGCATTGCGAAAATACTTTAATGTGTATTGACAACAAGAAAGCCGTACTGTGCGAGAAACCATTTGCTATGAACGAAAAAGAAGTGATGCGCATGGTTACAAAAGCACGCCAAAAAGAAATTTTTCTTATGGAAGCTTTATGGACAAGGTTTTTGCCTACTATATCAAAAACTATGGAATTAATTGCCAGCGGAATTATCGGTGATGTTGTGCACGTGAAATCCGATTTTGGAATGAAAGCTCCTTTTGATCCTGAAAAAAGATTATTTAATATTAATTTAGGTGGAGGTAGTCTCCTTGATATTGGAATTTATCCTGTATTTATAGCATTACTACTTTTAGGAGAACCTGATGAAATAAGTGCTGAAGCTGTAATTGGTAAAACCGGAGTTGATGAAAACTTCTCTTCAATATTTAAGTATAATAGCGGAAAAATGGCAACACTATTTAGTACTTTTCTTGCCAATACTCCGGTAGAAACCGACATTTATGGGACCAAAGGCTATATCAGAATCAACCGGATGTGGTTTACTCCGACTTCTTTAACATTAGTTAAGAATGATGGTCATTCAGAAAATATTATTTTTGATTATAAAAACAATGGTTATGATTTTGAAGCTGAAGAAGTAACTAATTGCTTGTTGAATGGGTTTAAAGAAAGCACAATTATGCCTTTGGATTTTAGTATTAAGTTAATCCGGCTTCTGGATAAAATAAGGGAGATTTGCAATATTAAGTATTCAATGGATTGAATCGGGAGATGCATTATATAATTAAAATAATTTTCACAATAATTAATAATTATCATGAAATCCGCACTACAAAAATTGATTTTGCTTTTTTTTATTGTACTCCTTCTTTTTAATCAAAATTGCAAGAAAGATGATATACAACCCATGACACATGCCGATTCCATTAAAGCTCTTAATGGTTTAGACAGTACGATCTATAGTATTATGAAGGATTGGTATCTGTGGTATGATCATGTTCCGGTAGTAAATACTAAAGCTTTCTCAACACCGGAAGCTTTGCTTGATACTTTAATTTATAAGCCAATTGACAGGTGGAGTTTTATAATAACACAAAAAGAATATGAAGACTACTTCGTACAAGGTACAATGTATGGACATGGATTTTCATTTAAACTTGATGCTGAAAATCATTTTAGAATAGCATTTGTCTTTCAAAATTCAGATCTCTACAAATTTGGAGTTCGCAGGAGTTGGATAATTGAAAAAATAAATGGTACCGTTCCTGATACTTCTAATATTTTTGATCTCTTAGGACCAAATGAAGCAGGAATCCAGAATACATTCCTATTTAAAAAGCCCGATAGCACAGAAATTACCGGGACTTTTACAAAAAAAGAAGTGACAGAAAATATGGTACTTTACAGAGATACTTTGCATGTTGAAAATAAAATTGTCGGTTATATCGTTTTTGAAGCTTTTCTTGCTGATGCTGAAACAGAACTTAATGAAGCATTTGACTATTTCATACAAAACGGCGTAACGGAATTGGTGCTTGACCTGAGATACAATGGAGGAGGAGAATTAAATATAGCGCAATATTTAGCCAGCATGATTGGAGGTGACGTTGCAAACAATATGCCTTTTGCAATTTTAACCTATAATAGCAAGCATCTGAATAGTAATATGACTTACAACATTACTGTTAATTCAAGGACACTTAATTTAAACCGCCTTTTTACAATAACAACAGGTGGGACAGCTTCAGCAAGTGAAGCAGTAATAAATGGCCTAAGACCATTTATGAATGTATACATGATTGGGTCGCAAACTGATGGTAAACCTACTGGTATGAACGTATTTCAATTAAATAACTATAATTACGTTCTTGCTCCGGTAACATTCAAATTGACCAATAAAAATAATTATGGAGATTATTTTGATGGACTTCCTGTTGATAAACAAGAAATAGATGATATTTACCATGATTTTGGAGACAGGAATGAAGCCTGCCTGAATCAAGCATTATATTATATCAAAAATGGAAGTTTTAGCGCATCAGCTAAAGCTTATTATATTCCTTTTAATCATCGCAGGCAAGGCTGGAGAACAGTAATTGAAGCTTATTAATAATAAATGAAAAGAATCATTGTCGGTATTGATCCAGGTACTACAATAACCGGATATGGGGTTATTACAGTAAATGCAAAAAATCCTGTATTGATTACATTTGGGGTTATCAATCTTTCAAAAATAAACGATCATTACGAAAAACTTCACAAAATATTTGAACGTACATTATCACTTATTGATGAATATAATGCTTCAGAACTTGCAATAGAATCTCCTTTTTATGGTAAGAATGTCCAATCGATGCTAAAATTAGGGCGTGCACAAGGTACTGCAATAGCTGCTGCATTGTACAAACATTTACCGGTATTCGAATATGCACCGCGCAAAATTAAAATGTCAATAACAGGACAAGGTAATGCCTCAAAAGAACAAGTCGCTTTTATACTCCAACGTATTTTGAAATTTAAAGATTTACCAAAAAATCTTGACGCAACTGATGGTCTGGCTGCTGCTGTTTGTCACTTCTTTCAAAATAATTATGAATCTAAAGATTCCGGAAAAGTAAAAAGCTGGAAGGATTTTATTAGCAGAAATCCTCAAAGAGTTAAATAAGAAATTAACAGATAATTGAAAAAAAAATTAACTTCGTCAATTGTACATCAAGTTTCAAATTTAAAAAACTGACTAAAAATGAAAAAAACAGAAGTTAAAATTCAACTTCTAGTGATAGCTGTTATAGTAATTGTTACTGCTATATTTAGTTGTTCTCTGGCTTCTTGCAAAAAAGATGAACAAGCTGCAAAGAGTGATAAAAAAGATATTTTATCTTTTACTTTAATTGAACAAACTGATACAGCCCTGATAGATAATCAAAATAAAAAAGTATCTATTACTGTAAAATACAATGCAAATCTTGCAAAACTGAGTCCAATTATCACTGTTTCAGACAAAGCAACCATTAAACCTGCTTCAGGCGATACGGTTAATTTTTCTACCAGTCCCGTAATTTACCTTGTTACAGCCGAAGATAAAACTACACAGGAATGGAAAATATATGTTAATAAAGCAACTGAAATGGGAAAAAAGATATTAACATTTACCTTAACCAATCAAATAAGTCCTGCAATTATTGACACAATTAATGATAGTGTTTTGATAAAAGTTGTTCCTACGGCAGATTTATCAAAATTAATTCCGACTATTACTATATCAAATGGTTCAACTATTAATCCGGCATCAGGTGTTACAGTTGATTTTAGCAAAGGACCTGTGAAATATACTATTACTGCTGGTGATGGTTCAAGTAAGGTCTGGACAGTAAAAGTAACAAGAACACCATATACAGGTACTCAGATTACCAGTATAGCTATTTCAGGGCAACTCAGCAGCATAGCATACGGTACACAATATTTAATTGGGATGCCAGGAGGAACAAATTTTTCATCTTTGACTCCTGTTTTTACTATTTCACCCGGAGCTTCTATTTCGCCTGCTTCAGGAGTGGCCAAAGATTTCAGTCAGGGGCCTGTATCTTATGTTGTAACATCTGAAAGTGGACAAAAAACAACATGGATAGTTTATGCCCTAATAGCTGCAAATGATCCGAATATAAAATACGTTGGCAGGATAGATTACACGAATCCGGCTATTCCCAAGTTTTCAGCTCCGGGAGTATATTTTAAAGCCATGTTTACAGGTACATTTTTAGATGTATTTATAAATGACGAAAATAGTATGAATTACGTTCAGGTAGTAATAGATACCTTAGCTCCTGTAAGAATTTTAATGAATCAGGGTCTTAACCACTATAATGTTGCAAGTGGCTTATCAAGCGGTAATCATACTGTTTTAATATGCAAAGAAACTGAATCAGGTGTCGGGTCATTAAGCTTTTATGGTTTCCGTTGCGAAGGGATTTCTGCTGTGACAGATATGCCTACCCTGAAAATGGAATTTTATGGGAACTCTATTACATGCGGGGCAAAGATGCTATCTGGAACACCTTGCGACCTGACAAATAACAATACTAATTGGAATGCAGCAAACAGTGCATACTTATCTTATGGCGCATTAACAGCAAGGGCTTTAAATGCACAATGGCAAATAACAGCAATATCAGGTATTGGTTTAATCAGTAGTTGTTGCAGCATGGGTTATACAATGCCTAATGCTTATGATCGGATAAATTTAACTGATGCAAGCTCTCCAAAATGGAACTTTAGTAAGTACGTTCCTGATGTTGTTACTATTTGTCTGGGGCAAAATGACGGTTCAACAATTGTTGCTTCAAAAGCATTTAAAGATGCATATGTTGCATTTATTAACACATTAAGAAGTAAATATAGCAGTGCTTCTATTTTTCTTCTTACCAGCCCTATGGCAGATAGCAGCAGTTCAAGTACCTGTTTATTTAGTGTCATGCAAACAAGTCTTGCCGGTATAGTTGATTCTATGCATAATGCCGGGGACGCTAAAGTTTATTGGGTTAAACTGCCGCATGATCAGAATCATGGTTGTACCGGTCAGGGACATCCCAGTGAAGCTGAACATTTAATAACTGCCGGAGTTCTTGAAACAGCTATTAAACAAGTAATGGGATGGTAAAATAATATTAGAACTTCTATAATAAAGCATTCAATTTATTTACCAGGGTACTTTTTGCAACTGCTCCAACTTGTTTATCTGCAACCTGTCCATTTTTAAAAAAAAGGATTGTTGGTATATTCCTGATGCCATATTGTGCAGAAATTGAATTATTACTATCTACATCCACTTTTGCAACTATTGCTTTACCGGCATATTCATTACCAATCTCTTCAACTATGGGTGTCATTAAACGGCACGGTCCACACCATTCAGCCCAAAAATCAACCAGTACAGGTTTATCTGATTTTAGTACAAGTTGTTCAAAGTTCGCTTCATTTACTTCTGTTGCCATATTATTAAGTTTTTTTAATTTAAAATCATTTCAACCTCAGGATTATTCTTAATAAAATTAAGAAATTCATTGGACAATTTCACTTTAGTTAAACGCGATATCAAATCAACCCTGATATTTTCTGAAGGATCATAAATAATAAATTTTAACAATGCTTTACCTTCTTTTGTTTCAACTGAATTAATAAGATTTGAAATAAGATTGTCTGTTACATCTATTGCCGGTACTTTCAGTGAAATAGATTTAACCATTTCATCGCGGGCTTCATTTAGAAAAATAACCTGCCATATTTTAAATTCAAGTTCGTTTGTATCTCCATATTGTCGTGGCTGGATTTTTGCTTTTATAAGCACTGCCCAGCCTTTGTTAAAATATTTGATGAATTCAGTGTAATCTTTGCCAAACAGGTTGAAACGGAATGAATCTGTAAAATCTTCAATAATAACAGATGCATAAGGTTTGTTGGTTTTTGTAGTTCCCTGGCGGCAGTCCACGACCAATCCACCTACAGCAATATCTTTGCCTTTTAGAAGATTGAAATCTGACAAATCAGATAATTTATGAGAACATAAATAGTCAAGTTCAAATTTATAAGGATCCAGAGGATGAGCAGACAAATAAATTCCAATTACTTCCCTTTCTTCCTTAAGTTTTTCAAGTAAAGGCCATTCGCTAACTTTTGGCAATTCAGGTTTACAAATTTCTATGCCGCTATTTGCACCAAACAGAGTCTTCATGGTGTTGTTTTTGTCATTCTGCATCATATTACCATAACGAATAAGTTGTTCTGTAAAACTGGTATCTTTATTATTATTTGAAAAATAGCATGCACGGTTAATCTCGAAGCAATCAAATGCACCTGCCAATGCAAGAGCTTCGATATTTTTTTTATTTACTGTCTGGAGGTTGAGTCGTTCAACAAAATCATAAATAGATTTATATGGGCCATTTTTAGTACGGTCATCTATAATAATATTTACCGCGTTTTCTCCAACGCCTTTAATTGCACCTAATCCAAATCTGATATCACCACTTTTATTTACTGTAAAATGCAGATAACTTTCATTAATATCAGGGCCGAGCACATTTATCCCCATTCGCTTACATTCGTCCATGAAGAATGAAATCTTCTTTATGTCGGAAATATTACAGCTAAGTACTGCTGCCATGTATTCACCTGGATAATGAGCTTTTAGATATGCCGTCTGATAAGCAATATATGAGTAGCAGGTAGAATGTGATTTATTGAAGGCATACTCAGAAAATTTTTCCCAGTCTCCCCAAACTTTTAATGCGCGATCGACTGCTAAACCATTTGCTTTGCACCCATCAATAAATTTGACTTTCAAAGCATCCATAACATCTTTCTGCTTTTTGCCCATTGCCTTGCGCAGCTTATCACTATCGCCACGTGTAAAGCCAGCCAAATCGCGAGAAAGCAACATGACCTGTTCCTGGTAAACTGTAATGCCATAAGTATCACTTAGGCGCTTTTCCATAATGGGGAAATCATATTCAATCTTTTCCCTGGCATGTTTCCTATTAATAAACTGGGGAATGTAATCCATAGGACCAGGCCGGTAAAGAGCATTCATTGCAATGAGGTCCTCAAATTTGTTAGGTTTCAATTCACGCAGATACCTACGCATGCCGTCAGACTCAAATTGAAATGTGCCAACAGTATCACCTCGGCTATATAATTCATAGGTTTGTAAATCGTTGAAAGGTATTTTTTCGATATCAAGTTCAATCCCTTTTGATTGTTTTATATTTTCTAAAGCATCTTTGATTATAGAAAGAGTTTTCAAACCAAGAAAGTCCATTTTTAATAAACCCACTTCTTCTACCCATTTACCTTCGAATTGAGTTACGAGTACATCTTCATCTGTTTCTTTTTCTTTAGCAATACAAAGCGGGATATAATTTTTTAAATCGTCTTTGCCAATAATTATTCCACAGGCATGAATACCTGTATTTCTTACCGAGCCTTCAAGAACTTCAGCATATTTGAGAGTTTCAACTATTAAAGGATTATCAGATTTTTTAGCGTCAGATAGTTCTTTAACATCATTCGTATGCCGATTTAAGATTAACCCTGGGACCTTCAGGTACAAGTTTTGCTAAACGGTCCGATTCAAAAAGAGGCAATTTCATAACTCTTGCTACATCACGTATAGCAGACTTTGCAGCCATAGAACCAAAAGTAATTATGTGGGCTACTTTGTCTTTTCCATATTTTTCTGTAACATAGTTTAGCACCAATTGTCGTCCATCGTCGTCAAAATCAATATCTATATCAGGCATTGAAATGCGATCAGGGTTTAGAAAACGTTCGAAAAGCAGATCGTATTTCAGGGGATCAATATCTGTAATTTGCAGGCAATAGGCAACAACAGAACCTGCTGCAGAACCACGACCAGGACCTACAGAAACACCCATTTTGCGTGCTTCGGCAATAAAATCCTGTACTATTAGAAAATAATCCGGAAATCCCATCTTTTGGATGGTAGACAATTCAAATTCAATTCTATCTTTTATTTCATCGGATATTTCATTGTAACGCTTCTTAGCACCTTCGTAAGTAAGATGTTTCAGGTAGTCATCGGCTGTCTTAAATCCTTCAGGTAATGGGAAATAGGGCATTAAAGGTTGGTTGTCAATTTTATAAACTTCTACCTTGTTAGCAACTTCAATAGTATTTTCTAAAGCTTCAGGAATGTCTTTAAAGAGTTCATACATTTCATCTCTGGTCTTCATCCATTCCTGTTTAGTAAAAATCAAACGATTTGTATCAGTAAAATCGGAACCGGTATTCAGACATATTAGTATATCGTGTGCCACGGCATCTTCACTATTTACAAAATGAACATCATTGGAAGCAACTAATTTAACATCCAGTTTTTTGGATAGTTCCACCAGATGACGATTTACGAATTGTTGTTTTGGATAAGTGTCCTGATCGGCCTTAGCAATTGTAGCAGGATGGCGCATTAATTCCAAATAAAAGTCATTTCCAAATAATGTTTTATACCAAAGAATGGCTTTTTCAGCTTTTTCGGGATCATTATTATTAATAGCACGGGGAATCTCACCCCCAAGGCATGCAGACATAGCTATTAATCCTTCGTGGTATTGCTGAAGAAGCTCTTTATCAATGCGGGGTTTAGAATAAAATCCTTCTATATAACCATATGATACAAGCTTTGTAAGATTTTGATATCCGGTGTAATTTTTTGCAAGTAATATCAAATGATCTCCGCTTAAATTTTCTTTTCCTTTTTTTTCAAAACGACTTCCACGGGCAATATACATTTCGCAACCAATAATTGGTTTCAGTAATTTTCGATCCGGTTCATTTGCGTTTTTTAAATCGGTCTTAAGCTTGCTGTTAGCTTTATTTACAGAATTAAGAAATTCTTTTACACCGAACATGTTGCCGTGATCGGTTATAGCCAAAGCAGTTTGGCCATCATTAATTGCTTTTTCAATTAGAGCACTGATACTTGAAGCACCATCAAGAATGCTATATTGGGTATGAACGTGAAGATGTATAAAATCAGTCATTTATTAAATTAAGGTTAGATTCTGTAAATTTAATCTAAGAACACTATTTAATTAATGAATGTTGATAAGTAGTGGATATTTTTTAAATAGTAATGAATTCGTCAATTAATAAGGAATTCCTTATGAAGGGATATTCATTCACTTTAAAATTGATGAATAAAAAAAGTGGCAGAATTTCATAATTTGCCACTTTGATTAAAATATTTGGAATAGATTATTTCAGACTATTAAATCTATAACCGATCATTATTTCATGACTTCCAAGACTAAATTGCTGGATAGATGTCAGGTTATAATCAAATGAATAACCTACATAAATATGATGACTGAAATAATAACCAGCTAAAATTGAAATTGCTTCCTGGGTACGATAAGAGATTCCAAACCATGCTATTTTCTGATAAATGACCCTGGCATTAACATCCATTTGAACGGGAACTGGAGTTACTGCTTTGAACATGGCACTGCCTTCAGCAGACCATGTGCGGTTAAATATATAGGTATATGCTCCCATAAGATAGAAGTGTCTTTCCAACTTACTAATACCTACTGCTTCAGGATCAATATCAAATTTATTATTAAAAAGATTATCTGCTGAAAAACTTACCTGGAAATCTGTTCTATATAAATATACACCTAACATTCCATCGGGCTGGAAAAAAGATTGAACAGTATTCACATCAGTACTTGGCTCATGATCTTTCATCCCACTTATCTGTGTGCCATCAATTTTAAATTGCATTAGCCCTAATGCAGCACCAAATGAAAGATGTATTTCATCGTTTAGCGGAATATTATAAGCATACGCACCTCTAATACCAGTTGTACTTGTCGGTCCGGTTACATCATTATATACAGTACCTCCATAACCCATATCTTTATTCTTACCACTTACCGGGCCAAACATACTTAACGAATTGGTAACAGGGGCATCAGGAAAACCAACCCATTGTAACCGGCTGGTAAAGCGTAATTGAAAATAATTCACTGTTCCGGCAAGTGCAGGATTCATCAAAAATGGATTGAACATATATTGTGTGTACAAGGATGTTTGTTGTCCATATAAATTGTTGAATCCTACAAACACAATTAATAAAATTATTAACTTTTTCATAACTGTCTTTTTTATCTGTTTACTCCTGAATTAGTTTATTTTATTTCAGGATATAAATCCTTGAACCCTTTACCTTTTATTTACTTGTTTTTAATATTGTAACTGTTCCTTTTTTAGGTGCATAACCACCGCTTATAGTAATCACATAGTAATAAGTTCCTATTGGCAAAGGTTTTCCATTGTATTTACCATCCCATGCCATAGTACCATTGGTATATCCTTTTTGCATAAAAACTTTTTGACCCCAACGATTGAAAATTTCTACAGTTAATTCATTTGAACTATAATTTTCAGCATTTCCAATATACCATGTATCATTGGCACCATCACCATTAGGTGTAAAACCTCCGGCAGGAAGTATTTCTGACGTAGGTACAAGTTTAATTGAATCTGTTTCATTGCAACCGTATATTGTAACACCTGTAAAATAATAATAAATGGAATCCCTTAAATTATTAATTTCAAGATTTCGTGAATTTTCACTGGGATAATTGCTATTATTAGAGTACCAATCGTAACTTACAAAAGAACCATTACCTCCAATAATCGGAACTATCTCATGGCTGCCTCTGGAGATGGTGATAGTATCCGGTAAAGAAATTCCGTTATCAGGATAATAAGTCAATGTTACATCATCGCTTACTGTACATATACCATAATAAGCCGTTAAAACATAATCGTAGAAATATACTCTGTTCATATCGGGTGGCCGCTTAAATGTTACAGCATTAAAAATCTTATTATTAATAAAGTTTTCTTTAGGACTCCACGATAAAGAGTCATATAAATTTATTTTGCTTCCAACATGTATTTTAGGTTGCATTACAAATGACTCGTTCTTACAAATAGTAGTATCGGGTCCTGCATTTACATAAAGCCAATTCAAAGTATCTATTGTAATAGTTTCTGATGTAAAGCAGCCAAATGCATCTTTTACTCCCAACGGGTAAATACCTTTTACAAGTTTAAGATTGACTGTATTAATATTATTAACAAGAGTTATTGAATCCAGATCATCCCATTTATATTTAATGGGAGGCACTGTACTTTCGATCTGAAGTTTTACCGATCCTGAATCACGACAGGTTTCAAAAGTTGTATCGAATGTAACAATCAAATTATCGAGTGCCAATACCGTTGCTGTAGCCAGTGTATCACAGCCATTAGAATCACTTACACTCACAGAATAATTACCGGGAGACAGATTGTTCACAAAAGAAGTATCTGGTAAAGGACCTGGATTCCATGCGAAATTATAAGGAGGAATTCCAGTTACATTAACCCTGATAGAACCATTTTGAATTCCAACATTACATTGTGAAGGAGTAACATCTATGCTTGTAATTTGCAGAGGTTTGTCAACTATATCATAATGTTTGAATAAACTGCAAAATCTATCAGAGATTCGATAATTCGTATCCGCCGACAGTAAGACTATCTATATAATGTGAATTACCTATTGAATCACCAGTTGCTTTAGAATACCATACATAATGATATGGAGGATATCCACCTGTAACTTTGACATCAATTGATCCATAAATTGTACCATTACAACCAGGATAAGTTATTGTCGGGGTCAGAACCATTCCATGAACAGTGTCCAATAATTCGACAGTATCATAAAATGATTTACCAACAGCATCTAATATATAAATATAATATGTACCTGGATCAAGAGAATTAAAATCACCTTCACTCGAAGTAATTAAATTAACTCCGTCACTAAGGCTATAATTAATAGGCAGGATTCCATTTATATTATTTAAAATAATTTCACCATTTGCCGGACCCGGGCATGAATATTTAGTTATTACATTTATCTTCAAAATAGTATCTGAAGTAACTATAACAGTCTGAGGTCCGGCTGTACAACCTTTAACATCAGTTACGGTTACATAATAAGTATCAGATGGCAGGTTTGTAAAAATATTGTTTGTTCCATTATTATGGTTGCCACTATGAGAAGAAGTATAAGAATATGATAATGGTGCAGCGCCTCCATGTGCATAAACTGTCATCATTCCGGTAGGAGTTTTGCTGGCAGGTACAATTGGGATACTGTCAATAACAATTGGAACTGCAGCATTAACAGTATCATATTCCTGAACAGTATTATTGTATTTGTCTTTCACTGTTACATGGTATATTTTTGGTGTCAGGCCAGCGTATACTTTTGGGTTTGTTCCCGGAGCCGGAGGAATAAGATCATTAATGGAGAAAGAGAAGGGAGCATTACCATTGGTAACCGTAATTGTTAAAGTACCGTCATTGTTTCCAGGACATGTTTCAGCAGTTGTAGTAACTTTAATTCGCATTTGCAACATGTTATCAACCCTTTGAGTATCGGCTACAATACAACCATTTGCATCCTCTACTGCAACATTATAAAGGCTGTCGCCAGGTAAACTTATGAATAGATTATTATCGGATAGATGTAAAGTGCTATCTATTGAATATTGTCTTATACCCGGCCACCCACCAGTTGCATTGATAGTTATGGTTCCGTTGGGTGTAATTAAATTGGTATTTGGAGTTGAGGAAGAACTAATTTGAAGAAGGCTTGGAGGCTCATCTATACTGAAAGTAACTGTATCTGCACTCCCGTTTGATGCTTTTCCAAAGACCCTGTAATTAGCACCGGATGGAATATTGTAAAAGATATGTGCCGTGTCACTTGTTAAAACATGTTGACTGTACATTCCTCTCCTTAGTGTCAAATCAAAAGGAGGAAATCCAGATTTGATCAATACTTTTACCGTACCTGTAAAAGAACCAAAACATTTAACATCCGTTTCAAAAGGTACCATAAATAAAACCGAATCATTATAGACTATCACGGTAGTATCATTTGTTGTACATAATTTATTATCCATAACAATGATGGAATAATCACCTGCTGACAGTGAATTAAATTTATTGGTCGGCAAAAATGCTCCGTAGTCTAGTGAATACTTGTAACCTCCTGAACCACCGCTGGCATTAACCGTTATGCTGCCATTACCTGAACCATTGTCATTAGTAACATTGAAACTAAGAACAATAGGACTAGGCTGGCCAATTGTAATCGACTTTTGATCCCAGTTTAAATTTTTGTCAGTTATTTTTACTACATACGAACCTGCATATAAATTGACGGTATCATCAGGAATTCCGTTTACAGTGATAGTATATGGGGGAGTACCGCCTGAATAATACAGATGCAGTGCTCCATCATTACCTCCGTTACAGCTAACAGAGTCAGCAGTAATTGAATCAAGACTGACACCTAAAGTATCAATAATGTTGAACTGCATGGAGTCTTCACAACCATTGGTATCACTCACATGAGCCATATATAGACCTTTATCAAGATTTGGAAAGTAACGACCACCCTGACGAGAACCATTGTTAATCCAATATTCAAAAATTCCCGAACCTCCTGTTGCAATAATATCGGCAGTACCTTTTACAGGTCCATTGACTTTGGTTGTAATTACTTTTGAAATAATAACAGCTGCAGGTTCGGAAATACTGGTATCCAAATGTATTTGACATATACTATCCATTACAGTAACAGTATAATTATTTGCAACTAAATTGGAAAATATGCTATCTGATTGAGATGCACCTCCGTTTAATGAATATTCCAGATTACCTGCACCTCCGCTTGCATGAACAATTATTTTACCTGTATTATCTCCATGACAACCTGTAACATTGGTTACATCGAGTGTCATAGTCATTGCCGGAGGAGCTGTAAGGGTAACATTTCTAAAATGTGTTGAACCGCAAGATGATTTAACCCATACATCATAGGTTCCTGCAGTTAAACCACTGAATATTGAATCGGTACCATAATTAGCTGGCACATTACCATGAATGCTATATTGGAATGGCTTATGGCCTCCCATTGTATGAATGATAATTTGTCCGATAGGATCACCTCCGCAGGTAAGATTTGTTGAATCTATAGAAATAACTAAAGGCAATGGATTGTTTACTGACAGAGGTACTGATGTTGCTGAAGGGCAACCTTTCGTATCTGTAACTGCAACTGTATATATATTAACCGGTAATGAATTAAATATTCCTGTATTATTAGGAGGTTGAGCTGCAGGATTTAATGTAAATGTCCTAGGAGGATTACCACCGGTTGCAACTACTGTTATTTTTCCATCACTTAAACCTGTGCACGAAACTTCGGTAGCAACGGCGGAAGTAATAGTAATCTTCCCGGGTTGAGTAATAACAATTGAAGAAGTATCAAGAGCACAATTGTTTGAATCACGTACATGAACAGCATAAGTCCCTGCTTGTAATGAACTGAAGTTGCCATTTGCTTGTTTTGGTAAAGCGTTTAGCTGGTATGTTTTTGAACCTGTACCACCAGTTGCAACAGCATTTATAGCTCCATCATTAGATTGAAAACATGTTAAATTTGTTTTAGTGAAACTGCTAAACTTTAATTTAGCAGGTTGAATAATTGCCACTGGACCGCCTGTTGCAGCAGGACAATTATTCTTATCTGTTACACTTATATTGTAATTATTGGCAGGTAAGGTGTTAAATAAACCTGTCTGATTTGAATAGCCGCCGGGAGCCAATGAATATTTAAGAGGATTTGTTCCGCCATGTGCATAAACATGTATCTGACCGGTTGAACTACCGTAGCAGGTAATATTCTGATGTGGGAATGAATCGATAACTATTACTGCCGGATCAACTACAGGTAAATTGCCAGTATTTAATGAAGGACAAGCATGACTGTCAATAATATTTACAGTATATGTGCCTCCTGAAACTCCCGTAAAGTGTCCTGTATTATTGGTCATTATAGCACCTGGATTTAAAGTAAAAGTATAAGGAGAAGTACCACCAGTTACAGAAACATCAACCTTTCCATTATTCAGTCTATGACATGTAATATCCGTTGATGTTTGACTTGTAATTGCAAAGAGGGCAGGTTGTTTCAAAATATTAGTAGTTGTGTCTAAACAAGAATTGGCATCAGTAATACTTATATGATAAGTATTTGCACTTAATCCAGTAAAATCGCCACTTACAAAATAGGGTGCGCCTCCGGTAATTGAGTACTTTAATGAACCAGTACCTCCAGTTGCAACTAAATGAATTTCTCCTGAATTATCGCCATTGCATTTGAGGTTAACCGTAGAATCTTTGGATAATATAATTGGTGCTGGTCCGGTAATATTAAATATACTATCGTGATGACATCCATTATGATCAAATATTGTAACAGTATGCAAACCTTCTTTCAAGTTCTGAAAATCTTTATTTACTCCTTTAGTGCCATTATCTATGGAATATTGATAAGGTGAAGTTCCACCATTAGTAGCTGTAATTTTTATTCTGCCATTATTATTATAACTGCAAACAGTCACAGGAGTTACAGTAGCTACAATTTTTAAAGGCGCCGGAGAGCTGAAGGAAATAGAGTTACCATTATTTACTTCAAGAAGGCAATGAGTATTTTTATCCCTTACGAAAGCATAATAATTGTGTCCGCTTGGTAAACCGCAGAAAGTGCTGTCGCTTTGCCAGGTTGAAGGAACATACTGTGTTTTAGAAATTGAGAATTCATATTGTCCTGTTCCTCCGGAAACATCTATAATCTTTATACATCCTGAGTCGTCAGGGCAAGATACCACTGGAGGAACCGTAAATCCTGCTAATAGTTGGTCCGGATCGTTAAGAGTTATTGTCCTGATATTGCTCTTGCAGTTTTTAGAATCCTGAACAATTACATCATAAGATCCAGAACTGAGAGAACTGAAAATACTATCAGGAACATAATCACCAGGGACATCTCCATCTATAGAATATTGATAACTTGGAGTACCACCGTGGGCATGAACAGTAATAGAACCATCACCGGCACCATAGCATGAGATAAGTGTTGAATCTAACGTAAAGGTTACTGCTGTCGGCTGTGTTATGACAACATCAAATTCACTGGATTTACAACCGTTAACATCTCGTGCAACAACCTGGTAATTTCCTGCACCAACTGAAATTGCTCCAACAGGATAACTAAATGGACCACTGCTTCCATTTATAGAAATTTTATAGGGTGATGTGCCACCATTTGCATTAACAATTATAAATCCAGAAGTGTCACCATGACAAATAGCATTAAGACTAGTAACAGTTTCAGTAACCGGAGCCCGTTTTGTAACATTGGCTTTATCTGGCAACTGGCTTATACAGCCTGCTCCGGAAGTTGCTTCAACGTAAAAAGCTGTAGTGCCTAACGGAATTGAAGCGTTAGGAATTGTAATGTTAATCGGATTACCTGTACCTGTAACCGGACTTCCGACCAGACTATTATCTGATACTTTCTTCATCTGATATGAAGTACCGCTTTCAGAACCTGAAATATTTATTATTGCATCATCAAGAAAGCAAATTGTAGGATCGGAAACAGTATAAGTATTTATTGGGTTTGCATTAACAGTTGCATTAGTAGTAATTGAATTTGAACAACCTGTACCGGCAGTTACTGTCAAAGTATAGACTCCACTCATTGAAGTGGTAGCATTAACAGATACTGTAGGACTCTGAAGAGCACTTGAAAAACCATTCGGACCTGTCCATGCATATGTAGTCATACCACCAGGACCACCTGTCAGGGTTAAAGTACCACCTGCACATATAGGGCCATTATTTGAAGCTGTAGGTGTTGGTTTTGTATTAACAGTTGCATTAGTAGTAGCAGTATTAGTGCAGCCATTCGAATTGGTCACCGTTAAAGAATAAACCCCACTCATAGCTATAGTTGCGTTAGCAGAAACAGTAGGACTTTGTTGTGCGCTAGTAAATCCATTTGGACCTGTCCATGCATAAGTAGTCATTGCACCAGGGCCACCTGTAAGAGATAATGTACTACCAACACAAACCGGACCATTATTAGAAGCTGTAGCAACAGGGTTAGCATTAACAGTTGCATTAGTAGTAGCAGTATTAGTACAACCATTTGAATTGGTTACTGTCAAAGAATAAACCCCACTCATAGTTGTAGTTGCATTTGCAGAAACGGTAGGACTTTGTTGTGCGCTGGTAAACCCATTCGGACCTGTCCATGCATAAGTAGTCATAGCACCAGGGCCACCTGTAAGAGATAATGTACCACCAACGCAAACCGGGCCATTATTTGAAGCTGTAGCTATTGGGTTAGCATTGACAGTTGCATTAGTAGTAATTGAATTTGAACAACCTGTACCGGCAGTTACTGTCAAAGTATAGACTCCACTCATTGCAGTGGTAGCATTAACAGATACTGTAGGACTCTGAAGTGCACTTGAAAACCCATTCGGACCTGTCCATGCATAAGTAGTCATACCTCCAGGACCACCTGTCAGGGTCAAAGTACCGCCTGCACATATAGGACTATTATTTGAGGCTGTAGGTGTTGGTTTAGCATTAACAGTTGCATTAGTAGTAGCAGTATTAGTACAGCCATTTGAATTGGTTACCGTTAAAGAATAAATTCCACTCATTGCTGTAGTTGCGCTGGCAGAAACGGTAGGACTTTGTTGTGCGCTGGTAAACCCATTTGGACCTGTCCATGCATAAGTAGTCATACCACCAGGACCACCTGTTAAGGTCAATGTATTGCCAACACAAACCGGACCATTATTAGAAGCTGTAGCTACAGGGTTTGCATTAACAGTTGCATTGGTAGTAATTGAATTTGAACAACCTGTACCGGCAGTTACTGTCAAAGTATAGACTCCACTCATTGAAGTGGTAGCATTAACAGATACTGTAGGACTCTGAAGAGCACTTGAAAAACCATTCGGACCTGTCCATGCATATGTAGTCATACCACCAGGACCACCTGTCAGGGTTAAAGTACCACCTGCACATATAGGGCCATTATTTGAAGCTGTAGGTGTTGGTTTTGTATTAACAGTTGCATTAGTAGTAGCAGTATTAGTGCAGCCATTCGAATTGGTCACCGTTAAAGAATAAACCCCACTCATAGCTATAGTTGCGTTAGCAGAAACAGTAGGACTTTGTTGTGCGCTAGTAAATCCATTTGGACCTGTCCATGCATAAGTAGTCATTGCACCAGGGCCACCTGTAAGAGATAATGTACTACCAACACAAACCGGACCATTATTAGAAGCTGTAGCAACAGGGTTAGCATTAACAGTTGCATTAGTAGTAGCAGTATTAGTACAACCATTTGAATTGGTTACTGTCAAAGAATAAACCCCACTCATAGTTGTAGTTGCATTTGCAGAAACGGTAGGACTTTGTTGTGCGCTGGTAAACCCATTCGGACCTGTCCATGCATAAGTAGTCATAGCACCAGGGCCACCTGTAAGAGATAATGTACCACCAACGCAAACCGGGCCATTATTTGAAGCTGTAGCTATTGGGTTAGCATTGACAGTTGCATTAGTAGTAATTGAATTTGAACAACCTGTACCGGCAGTTACTGTCAAAGTATAGACTCCACTCATTGCAGTGGTAGCATTAACAGATACTGTAGGACTCTGAAGTGCACTTGAAAACCCATTCGGACCTGTCCATGCATAAGTAGTCATACCTCCAGGACCACCTGTCAGGGTCAAAGTACCGCCTGCACATATAGGACTATTATTTGAGGCTGTAGGTGTTGGTTTAGCATTAACAGTTGCATTAGTAGTAGCAGTATTAGTACAGCCATTTGAATTGGTTACCGTTAAAGAATAAATTCCACTCATTGCTGTAGTTGCGCTGGCAGAAACGGTAGGACTTTGTTGTGCGCTGGTAAACCCATTTGGACCTGTCCATGCATAAGTAGTCATACCACCAGGACCACCTGTTAAGGTCAATGTACTGCCAACACAAACCGGACCATTATTTGAAGCTGTAGCTACAGGGTTTGCATTAACAGTTGCATTGGTAGTAATTGAATTTGAACAACCTGTACCGGCAGTTACTGTCAAAGTATAGACTCCACTCATTGAAGTGGTAGCATTAACAGATACTGTAGGACTCTGAAGAGCACTTGAAAAACCATTCGGACCTGTCCATGCATATGTAGTCATACCACCAGGACCACCTGTCAGGGTTAAAGTACCACCTGCACATATAGGGCCATTATTTGAAGCTGTAGGTGTTGGTTTTGTATTAACAGTTGCATTAGTAGTAGCAGTATTAGTGCAGCCATTCGAATTGGTCACCGTTAAAGAATAAACCCCACTCATAGCTATAGTTGCGTTAGCAGAAACAGTAGGACTTTGTTGTGCGCTAGTAAATCCATTTGGACCTGTCCATGCATAAGTAGTCATTGCACCAGGGCCACCTGTAAGAGATAATGTACTACCAACACAAACCGGACCATTATTAG
>CAWKPE010000012.1:0-342879 GCA_963851385.1 uncultured Bacteroidota bacterium
TAGCGCCGACCGGGCGCAGGTTGTGGAGGAATTGAATCTCCGCCGCGCCGGCGAATTCGGCTTGCAGGCGCAGCGGCCGGTCCCAGGGCGCGTCGCGCTTCTCGGGATCGGAGATCGCCAGTTGCCGGCCGGCGGTGTCCACGGTGATCGGCAGGATCGTCGTGGTGCGCTCCTCGATCGGTCCGCCGCTGACGGCGACGACGCGCAGTTCGTGGTAGCCTTCGAGCATCAGCGCTGCGTCGCCTCCGGCGCTGCTGCCGGGCTTGACCTGGCCGCGGCGGCGGCCGTCCACGTAGAGCTCGAACTGCTCGACGGGCGCGGCGCTGAGCGGCGCGACGGACGGCTTCACCAGAAATACGCCCTTGACCGTCTGGCCGGCGGTGACGCCGGCGACGATCACGGCCGGCGGGTTCCGCCACGGCGCGCAGAGCGGGTCGCCGACGATGAGAAGCTGATAGGGCGTCGCGACGGATTGGAAGAACGCCTCGGCCAGCGAGCAGCCGCGCGCGTAATGGACGTGGAGGAACGGCGAGGGAAACTTCTCCGGGATGGCGATCGGCTCGGTCACGGTCCCGCTGGAGCCGGCCGCGCCGCAGGCGATCAGGCTGGTGAGCGGCGTCTGGCCGGCGTCTTCGGTCAGGATGCCGCCGGCGCTGGTGAGATCCTCGCAGAATGCGCCTGGAAGAATCCGGCTGCCGGAGCCTTTCCAATCGTAGTGGGCCGAGCCGATGGCCGCGCCTCACGTCGGGCTTGTTCTCGGGCACGACGCCGTCCTCCAGTTCGGCGGTCAGGCCCATGAAGCGCAGCTTCGCGACCGCGAAAAAGTATTATTTTGCATATTGTGCTTCCCAAATATTTTTACCGGGAATTTATTACCTTCATATAATAAGTTCACAGTATCATTGGCATGATAAGGATGAAAATAATATGAATATCTACTTACATCATCACGGGCAATAAGCGCAATGCCCGCTACCAAAGGATCATCAGCACAATAGACTAGGCTTCCGTTTTTTTCAATTTTTTCAATAAATATTTTGAACTGTTCAACATAAACATCAAAAGTTGAAAATACATTTACATGATCCCAAGCAATACCACTAATTAGAGCTATATTTGGACTGTAAATATGAAATTTAGGTCGCGGATCAAGTGTGGAAGACAAGTATTCATCTCCTTCGAAAACTGCAATTTTAGAATTCTCCGAAAATTGTACCATATTATCAAATCCTTCAAGTCTGGGCACCTACCATAAAATCGAAATTTACGCCATGATAATTAAGCACATGAATTACCATAGAAGTAATGGTAGTTTTTCCATGACTTCCGCCAATGACTACACGGATTTTATTTTTTGTTTGTTCATAAAGATATTCAGGATACGAGTATATTTTTAACCCCAATTCCCGTGCTTTCTTCAATTCCGGATTATCTTGCCTTGCATGCATACCCAGGATGACAGAATCAAGGTCAGGTGTGATTAATTCTGGCCGCCATCCTTGCTTTTCAGGTAATAAACCTAATGCTTTTAACCTGCTTTTCGAAGGTTCAAATATCTCATCGTCTGAACCAGTTACTTTATAGCCTTTTTCATGAAGGGCTATTGCCAGATTATGCATTGCACTTCCCCCTATGGCTATAAAATGGACTTTCATTGATTATGACTTTTAAAACTCAAATATAATAATTTGATTTTAGTTAGAAATTAATCTATAACCAGATTCTGAAACCGTCAAGAATGAAACATAAAGACGTTAAGGGATAAATAAAGAACTTATAAAAATATTAGTGTAGATAAAAATTGATCATTCAAACAACACAATATTTTAACTAGCAAGTAAATTAACTGCGCAGCATTAAGAACAATTAATAATGAAGTCGATAGGTATTAATACTTATCAGCTGGTAGTAAATACTTCATGGAGGTATAAGCCCCCTAATTTTAGGTCTTTCAATCCATTTACTCAGATTAAACTAAAGTCTACATTTGAATATATAATAAGACTTCAAATTATATGGGCAAATTATACAATCAGTTAATGCAGGATGTGCATCTCCAGGAAGGCCTAAAGGCCTGCATTAATTGTGGTACATGCACTGCAATTTGCCCTGCAGCAGAATTCTATAATTACGATCCCCGAGAAATTGCTAACACTATTCAACTTAAGGATGATGACAAAATTAGAAGAACTATTAAAAAGTGATACAATTTGGTATTGTGGCGAATGCATGAGTTGCAAAACCCGTTGTCCAAGAGATAATACACCTGGACAAATTATTATAGCATTGCGCGCGCTATCACAAGAATTAGGATATTTTACCGAGTCGGAAAAAGGTCGTCAGCAATTATATATTAAAAGAACAATTGGTGAATGGATTTTAAATACCGGATATTGTTTGTACCTCGAAGGAGTCGGTACGGAAGGACATCCGGAACAAGGACCAGTATGGGATTGGCGACAGGAACATTGGGCTGATATAATGGCAAGGGTCGGTGCAAATTACAAGGGTAGTGGTACAGGAGTAATGCGTAAAATCCCGGAAGAAGCGCTTGAAGAAATCCGAAAAATATTTGAAGTTACAGGTGCCAATGAACGTTTTGAGAAAATTGAAAAGTATTCTGCAAAAAAAGCTGAAGAACTGGGTATGGAATTATATAATGGAATTGATAGCGAATATATAAAATCAATTTTTTCCACCAACAATAATCAACATAACAAAAGGCAATGAACATTGATGCAAAAAAAACAATCTGGAAAAATTATCAGAAAGAGATTGCTGATGATAAATACTTTTATTTGCGTAGTTGTGTGAGACAAAATTTTTTCCCGGGAGCCGAACCTACTTTTTTACGCATCATGAAAGAAGACCTGGGAAAAGATATTTATGAAGATCCGGGACATACTACTTGCACAGGCATTGGATATCATACCGATATCGTGCCTTTCGAAACTACAATGACGGTTGTGGCTAGGCAGTTCTCACTTATGACGCAGCATGGTTATGAAAATTTGGTGCCTTCCTGTATTACATCATTTGGATTGTATTCAGAAGTAATTGATACCTGGCACCATCATCCTGATATACTCAAAAAAATAAGACAGAACTTAAAAAAAGCTACTGGTCGAGAATTCGAAATTCCAAAAAATCTGTCGCATGCCAGTGATCTCATTTATAAATTTCGTAACGAGATAGCTGCAAAAGCAAAATACAAATTGATAAATTCTAATACCGGAGAACCATTAAAAGTAGTTGAACATATCGGTTGCCACTATTCCAAAATGTTTCCGCATAAAGGAGTTGGCGGAGCAGAATATCCTTACGTACTGGTTGGAATGGTTGAATCCTGGGGAGGTGAAGTAATTGATTATCCCGAACGTCGCCACTGTTGCGGTTTTGGCTTCAGACAATATCTTGTTCAGGCAAACAGGGGATTTACCTTTGCATGTACTAAAAAAAAATTTGAATCAATGAATCCATACAAACCTGACATGATAATCACCAATTGCCCTGGTTGTCCCATGTTTCTTGACAAAGGACAATATGCAATTAGTGAACTTGAGGGCAAAACATATGGACAGGATGGCATGGGTATTCCTGTTTTTACATTTGAGGAAGTTGCAGGATTGGTTATGGGTTATGATCCCTGGGACATAGGACTTCAGGTGCATCAGGTAGCTGTAGAACCTTTACTCGATAAGATGGGTATTGATTATGATCCCGAGAAGAAGTATTTAGGATTAAATGGCAAATATATAGGGAAACCATTAATGCCAGAAGTTTTAAAAATGTGTTGTTAAATTTATTTTTTCTTTCCTTGAGGAAGATTTTTAAATTTTTATTAATATTTTAGAATAAATGCTCAGGAACAAAGTAGCAATAATAGGAGGTGGAATTGCCGGTATGGAAGCAGCCGGACAACTTGCTGCTCTGGGGTTCGAAGTTTCCTTGCTTGAAAAAGGAAATATTTTAGGAGGCCATGTTGCAAATTGGCATCACTTGTTTCCAGATGGAAAGGCTGCTAAAGATATTATTGCCCAGATTAAATTGAGTATTCAAGACAATGTTGATTTTCTTTTTGGAGCCGAGGTACACAAACTTCAAAGAAAAGATAATAGCTTTATTTTAAATCTTACAGACGGTCAAAATATTGAAGCCGATGCAATAATTGTAGCAACAGGGTTTGACCTTTTTGATGCTGAAAAAAAAGAAGAATATGGTTACAATATTTACGATAACGTCATTACCTCAGCTGATTTGGAAGACAAATTCAATTCAGGTAAACCCTTAAAAACTTCTAATGGCGCAATACCTCAAAAGATTGCTTTTATCCATTGTGTTGGTTCACGCGATGAAAAGGTTGGTAATGCTTATTGTTCTAAAGTTTGTTGTATTACTGCAATAAAACAGGCAATTGAGGTTAAGCAGGTTATACCTGACTCTGAAGTATATTGCTTTTATATGGATTTGCGGCTTTTTGACAGGCATTTTGAAGATATCTATTATGAAGCCCAAACTAAATATGGTATTCATTTTATCAGAGGGAGGTTATCTGAAGCAAGTGAAAATTTGGAAGGTACTTTAATTTTAAAAGCTGAAGATACTCTTACAGGCAAGCCTTTAAAAATGAATGTTGATATGGTAGTTCTTATGGTTGGTAAAATTTCATCTAAAAGCACTCTTGAGTTATCTGATAAATTATCTATAGAGGTCGGAGACGATCGTTTTATTAAAACAGTAGATACTCACACTATGTTTAACCACTCTGGTAAACAAGGGATTTTTGTTGCAGGTGCGTGTACCGGACCAAAAACAATTACAGAAACTATTGCAGATGCAAGATCAGCAGCAATGCAAGCAGTAAATTACTTAAGAAAGAATTTTAACTAATTATCTATTCACAATATTATATTATCATATGCAAGACTGGGGATATACAATAAATAATGATAATCAGATAAACTTTGATTTTTATGCCCCAAATCTTATAAATAAACTTATTGCTATAGAACCATCTATTAGATCGTGTATTGCTTGTGGCTCTTGTACCGGAGTTTGCAGTGCCGGTAATTTTATACAAATGAATTTACGCAAAATAATAGCTCTTATTGCACGAGGTGAAATTCAAACACTGTCACAGGAACTTGCAAAATGCATGCTTTGCGGAAAATGTACATTGGTTTGTCCAAGAGGAGTTAATACAAGGAATGTAATTGTAAATGCCAAAAATATTTTAAGCGATTTAGAAGTTGTCAATAATTGATAAAAGCGTGTTTTACTTATGAAGTTTGATATATTTGTCATACCATTTTTAATAGGATTCAATTTTTTATTGTTATTCCTAATTATCAGGTTTGCAAAATGGATTCTGGAATTATCTATCTGAAGAAAAGAAAAGTCTGAGAAAGCATATTTTCAGTCTTTCTATTTTTAAGTCTTTGAGAGAAATCAACCAGGAAGTTTTACTTCATAGAAAAATTTTTAAAACTAACTTTCTGCTTGGTTATATGCATATGAGTCTTGCTTTGGGATGGTTCATGCTAATATTCATCGGAAATCTTCAGGTAAAAGTTTTCAGTCCTGATCCATTTAATCCTCCATACTATCCTATTTTTCTTAAATTTTTTGAACCTAATCCTCCTGCATATCCTTTTGACAAAGCATTCAATTTCATAATGGATTTTTCACTTTTATTAGTTCTTTCAGGAGTATTTTTAGCCTGGTTGAAACGATATCGTTCATCACTCTTTGGTTTAAGACAGCCTACTGTCCATTCCCGAGGAGATAAAATGGCAATAACTGCACTTTGGTTTATCTTTCCTATCAGATTGTTTGCCGAAGGTTTAAGTTCAGGAGTATATAATAACGGAAGTTTTCTGACACGTCCTGTTGGCCATTTTCTTAGTTCATTTTTGCCTGCCAGCGTATTATTATACCTGGCATGGTGGTCATATTCACTTGTGTTAGGCATATTTTTTCTTGCCCTCCCTTTTTCTCGTTACATGCATATTCCTACTGAACCATTGTTAATTATTTTACGAAACGCAGGCATAAAATCTAATAAAAAACTAAAAACTTTTGCACAAATAGAAATAAATGCTTGTTCACGTTGCGGAATCTGCATTGATTCTTGCCAGTTAACAACAGCAAATAATATCCGAAATATACAACCCACATATTTTTTAAGGAACCTGCGCTATGGAGTGGACAATCCTGAAGTCGTTCAGAATTGCCTTATTTGCGGACGTTGTAAAATTAGCTGCCCGGTAGGTATAAATTCCACTGAATTAAGGCTTGCAAAACGAATTGAACAAAACAATAACAACTCATTTAATTACTCATATATACCTTTAGTTAAAACAGCTAAAGCAGATGTATTGTATTTTGCCGGCTGCATGACGCATTTTACTCCATCAATAAAAAAGTCAATGACTAAAATACTTGAACAATCAGGTGTTTCTGTGGAATTTTCTTGATAAAGATGGTTCAATATGTTGCGGAAGGCCATTGCTCCTAACGGGACAGATGGAATCAGCCAAAGCACTTATTGATAGAAATACTTCAGCTATTAAATCTTCTGGAGCTAAAACTCTCGTGACCTCTTGCCCTATTTGTTACAAGGCGTTTAATGAAGAGTATAACCTGGATATAGAAATATTGCATCATTCGGAATATATTTTGCGATTGATTGAAGATAAAAAAATATACGTTAAAAAATCATTTCAAACTGTTGTCTATCATGATCCTTGTGAATTAGGAAGAAATTCAGGAATATATATTCAACCGCGAGAAGTAATAAATCATGTTGCTGAAATATTGAGTACAAAATATGAATATGAAAAAGGCTTATGCTGTGGAGGAAGTCTTGGAAATATTATATTAACTAATAATCAAAAAAAGCAGATTGCGTCGGAAGCACTTGCAAAATTAAACCTTTCAAATGCTGATGCTTTGATTACGGGATGTCCGCTTTGTAAAAAAACTTTTGCTGCAATATCTGAAAAACCTATAATTGATATAGCGCAGTTAGTGGTCAACAATTTGATTACGACGCATATTAAAGAACCGGAGAAAAGTAACAGGAAAGCTTTGGAAGTAATCGATTATGGAAAGAATTGATTAATATTACACTCATAAATTTCTTTTATAATATCATTTTTTAATTCAAACATTTTAATATAAAAAATGAAATTTCCAATTTCCCTTTTATTCCTCATTTTTTTTATGACTGGTAATTGTTTTTGTCAGGTGACAAACCCTACAGATACCATGTCTACGGGAAAAGCTATTCAGTACTACGAATCAATACTCAAACGCAACAAACATTCCCCATATGCATTATATGGCCTTGCTGCATCATATTTTGTTGAAAGAAATTACCGGTTATCATTGAAATTCAGCAAAGACAATACAAACGAACCTAATGATTACAGAGCTGAATCATTCATCCTTTACGCCAATTCTCTTGACCGAATGGGAAGGCTTTCTGAAGCGATTTCTGTATATGAAGAAGCTTTAAAGCTTTATCCCGACAATTATCAAATATGGTATGAATATGCTTTAAGCAGTTACAAAGAAAGAAAATACAAAAAATCATTACCGGCAATTAAAAAAGTTATCGAATTGCAACCGCTTTTTACACCTGCACATTATTTATATGGATGCTTGTTATTTGAAAGCTCAAACGATCAGAGATGTATTTCTGCTTTTCTTTATGCTTTACTTCTTGATAATGATTCTCTGCGCTCACAACAGGCAATTGCTTTTATTAATGAATATTTGAAGCACAACATGTCAAATATTAATATTCCTTTTTTAGGGACCAGATTATCATTAATTACAGTTGACAATATATTATATTATTATATTTTTCAAAAAACTAAAAACGAAGTATTTTTAAGTTTGAAATTTGAGGATTTATGTGGTATAATAGACGACTATTTGAATTCGACTAAAGATTTTACACCAGAATATCAACAATTCTATTCTACTTTAATAGCTAATAAATTTTCCGGAGTATTCAGTCACTATGTTTTACGCATGTCAGATAACGAGTACATTAAAAGATGGTACCTACTTCATGGAGATCAACTTAGCCAATTTGCTGAATTTTTAAATAAAAACTTGCCAGGGAAGTAATTTAAGTTTTATATCTTCGCTTTCATAAAATTACAATAATGGTCACTTCTGAACAAATAAAAGACCTGAAAGAGCGCAAAGAAGCTCTTAGGAGGTATCTTTGACATCGATAATAAATTAATTCAGATTG
The DNA here is from genome assembly GCA_963851385.1 of uncultured Bacteroidota bacterium. Lineage (GTDB taxonomy): Bacteria > Bacteroidota > Bacteroidia > Bacteroidales > DTGW01 > CAWEFA01. The sequence goes on from CAWKPE010000012.1 coordinate 8,270, forward strand.
AAGAAGAGGAGCAAAAAACCCAGGCTCCGGATTTTTGGAATGATTCAAAAGAAGCCGAAAAACAACTTAAAAAAGTATCATCACTTAAACAATGGACTAATGCCTTTAACAAAGTAAATTCTGCTGTAGAAGATTTACTTGTTATTTCAGATTTTTATAAAGAAGGTGAAGCCAATGAAGCAGATATTGACAATCAATTTAATCTGTCGCTACAATTAATTGAAGCGCTTGAGTCAAGAAATATGCTTCGTAATGAAGAAGATAAATTAGGTGCAATTTTAAAAATTAATGCAGGTGCCGGCGGCACAGAAAGTCAAGACTGGGCTTTAATGCTCATGCGCATGTATGCCCGTTATGCTGAACGACACAATTATAAAATTAAAGAAATTGATTACTTAAAAGGTGAAGAAGCCGGAATCAAAACTGTAACTCTTGAATTTGATGGTGAATATGCTTATGGTTTTCTGAAAGGAGAAAATGGAGTACACCGTTTGGTTCGCATTTCTCCGTTCGATTCTAACGCCAGGCGCCATACTTCATTTGCTTCGGTTTTTGTATTACCACTTGTGGACGATACCATTGAAATAATCATAAATCCTGCTGACATTACATGGGAAACTTACCGCTCATCTGGTGCAGGTGGACAAAATGTAAATAAAGTTGAAACAGCTGTTAGATTAAGACATGCACCTTCAGGTATTGTAATCGAAAACCAGGAAGACCGTTCACAATTAAAAAACAAAGAAAATGCAATGCGTATTTTGAAATCAATGCTTTATGAAATTGAACTTCAGAAGCAGCGTGAAAAGCAAGCGGAGATTGAAGGTAAAAAGCTGAAAATTGAATGGGGCTCTCAAATCCGGAATTATGTGCTGCATCCTTATAAACTGGTCAAGGATTTACGCACCAACTTTGAAACATCCAATGCCCAGAGCGTTCTCGATGGAGAACTGGATGATTTCATTAAAGCTTATCTGATGGAGTTTGCAGGGAAATAACTAATCTTAACTTTTTTAGAAGTATATCGTTATGTATATGAAAAGTTGGCAGTGATATTCTCGTTCGCAATATTTTCAAACCTGTCTTTCGTTTTATTGTCTTAGTATTAGTCTCAAAAAAATATTGATGTTAGCAAGTTGAAAAAAAGCATGTTATCTCGGTTATTTAACTTGTTGCATTTGCATTGGAATTTGAATAGGTAAACTTTCAATATATGCAACTCCTAAATGGTTCTCAACAATTTTTGTAGCAGTGCTATGAGCAAAAGTATGCATAAATGAATGATGAACTGTAAGAATCAAATCTTGTAAATCATTATCCTGTTCCATGTCGACCACAGACACTCCAATTTCTTTACATTTTTCCTTCGAGATATGACGAGCATGGGATTTATTAGTTTTATGGTCGCATAACTCTTTTAAAATCTTTTTTGTAAGCGTTTCATCTCCATTGCACATATTACGCTTTAGCCAATCGAACGCAAGTTTTTCTGACCATTCAATGGAATTTTGACATGCTCCCAGAAAAGTTGGATGATACTTTGAAATTATCACTTGCCATAGAGGTGCTGCTTGAGGATTTGCCTTGATGTCGTCTTTTGCCTTTTGAAATTCATCTAATACGGCTTGACATGCTACCCCTCCCATTTGAGGGTCAATAGGTCCTAAATTTGACTGTTTACCCATAATAATTTCCTTGCAAGACAGTGCCATCATTGTCCCTGCGCTCATAGAAATTTGCGGTATAATGGCACGGACATTATTACCAAACATCTGGTTCCAATAATCAACAATGCTTTCCGTTGCTGCAAGGTCCCCACCCGGAGTGTGAAGAATTAGGTCAAGCCCTTTGGTTCTATCCAACTTATGAATATTAACCATAAAGGCATTTTTGTCTTTATCATTTACAATTACGTCAATCGCATTTCCACGCTGTAACCATCCTGAATAATAAGCTATAACATTACGACCAGTCTTTTTATTAATTTCAAGAATGCATTTTCTACGGATAATATCGAGGGCATTTGGAACCCCTCTTTTAGCCTCAATCTGAATTTCTTCTAAAACTTCTTTCCAATTTGGCATATTTACATTCCAATATAAACCGAAGTATCAGTTGACGTTATGCTGTAAGGCGTTTCTTGATATAAGGAAAACTTAATAATGAAATCGTTTGGATTTGTCCATTGAGGAGTTTGAGAAAATGGCGCATTCTGCTTATGAAAATCCTTCATGATTTTGTTATAATCTTCCTCAAAAGTTTTCCGTTTTTTATCAGCTTTTGATTTCATAAGATTTCTGCTAAAAATAGGCCGTAAATATAAGAATAAATTTACAAACAAATTTTAACAATAAAAAATCAATTTCTCAATAAATTACCACTGGTTTTACGTCGTTCTCTATCATTGCCACCAAAACAGTTTATATATTCAACTTACCTGTTCTTATACTTCCATTTTTAGAGAGATAAGTATAGTTTTTACATGAAAAAGTTGAATTATTCTTTTTTGTCTAATCACATTTGCTTTCAGTTTTATAAATTTAAATCATCATCGAATATTTGAATTATTTTTATTACGAAATAAACTCCAGGAGCTAGCTTATTGAAAGACAAGGTTATTTATAATAAAAAGAGATTTCCACACCTGTATGTTCGTAACATGAGAATGACATTTTTAATATACCCCGTTTGTAATTTAATTCGAATCTTCTATTCTATACGAGAATTCTTGAGAATTCTTATCTTTATAAAAGGTTTGTGTTACCAGATCTTATGCATCGATTAAAAAAACATATCTATCTACTATTAAGTATTGTCCTTTTCCCACATTTTCAAATGGCTTTTTCACAAAACAAAAATTTTATAATCCGTTACCCTCCCTCTGAAGGATTTACTTTAGTCAAAACCCTTCAAAATTTTATGCTATGCGATACTTCCGGACTACTTAAAAAACCTGATGAACTAGTTTTTGACGGAAGCATACTGTTCGATTATGGCCAGTGGAATTCGACCGGACTGCCTTCAATTTTTCGTGTATGGGATTTTATATTTATTGGTAAAAATGGTAATAGAATTTCTTCCGGACAATTTAATGAATTCACAAATGCTTATCCGTTTCGAAATGGATTTGCAATTGTTCAACGAGGCAATCACTATAATTTTATTAACCATAACGGGAAATTAATAGGACCCGTTTGGTTTGATTATGTGGAAAATTTTTCACAGGGTTTGGCTCTAGTGGGCAAAGGCCCATGGAATAAAGGAAATTTTGCAGGTAAAGTCGGTTTTATTGATTCAACCCAAAAAATCATCATTCCTATAATTTTTGAATCCGCAGAGAGTTTTGCTGATAATGTTGCACGTGTTTGGTTACATGGTAAGGTTTTTCAAATTGATCGTTCCGGCAAAGCATCAATGAAATTCAAAAACAGCAGTATGATAGAACTTGGATTGAATAAACTGAAAAGCCAGGTTGGCAAACCATTAATAAGACCGGAAGAAAATGAATTGGCTAAGTATTCTTTCATTTCAGGAATAGACACATTTACAGTTCCAAGACCATCGGATAGCGGATGGGATTACCTGACAAAAAATAAAGAAGCAATATTGCATGCAAATTTTGATTATGCTTTGAAATTTTCGGAAGGAATGGCACTGGTGCGAAAAGATGAAAAATGGAATTATATAAATGAAAAAGGTAAACTATTACTTTCTGAATGGCTTGAAGATGCCGATAATTTTAAGCAAGGTCTGGCCAAGGTTAAGAAGGATGGGAAAGCAGGATATATCAATTATAAAGGCCAATATTTTATACCATTAATGTATCCTGTGAAAAATTTTTCAGGTGGAAAAGCATGTATCGAAAAGTTAGGCAGCCGGGACAGAGAAGTAACTTATATTGATAAAAGCGGGAAACAGATTATTACCTGGATGGCAGGTGCTACTGAGTTTTTCAATGGACATGCTGAAATAGAACGGGAAGATGGTTTATATGCAACTATTGATAGAATGGGAAACATTATTGAAACCTGGCATTATAAAGTGCTTTTTTCAGGTGATTTAGTCGATGTACTCGAATGTAACGATAAATATAATTTGCGAGAAAAAAATGGCAATATAACTTACGCGTGGATGCCAGATGTGTCTTTATTTTCAGAGGGTTTTCTCGCGATTAAGAAAAATGGTAAGTGGGGGTTCATTGATAAATATGGCAAACCATTAATCAAACCGGAATATGATGAATGCTGGAATTTTAAGGACCGGTTAGCTTTAGTAAAAAAGAATAACCAATTCAGCTGGATTGACAATAACGGGAGAAATATTGCAAATGATTGGTTCGACGGGGTGGGTGACTTTTCAGATGATTCTTGCAGCCGTTATGAAAAAAGGCCGGTGGGGATATTTGAATGCAAGTGGTAAAGTAACAGTAAAACTTCAGTACCAGGCTGCTGCAAATTTTTCTGAAGGTTTTGCTTTGGTTAAAAAAGGCGGAAAATTTGGATACATTTCAAAAAACGGGAAAAAATTAACAAATTTTGAATATACTGCAGGAGGAAATTTTTCAAATGGCATTGCAATTGTCAAGAAAAATAAAATCTCAGGTTACATTGATAAGCACGGATTGTTTTATATTAAAAAATAAGGAATCAAAAATTTTATTGTGCAACAAAAAGATACGTAATAGTTCCTTTTTGCTTAGCAGGAGCTTTAACAAGATCTGTATTGAATTTTGAACGAATAGCTGCATCATAAGCTGCATCAAAAAGGCATTCATTTTCATCGCTTTTTTGTTTATCAACAGAAGCATCTTCCACTTCACCGGCCTGGTTGACCGTTATATTAACAACCACCTGACCGTTTCCCTCGCATTTATAAACAGGAACATAAAGATTAACCTGGCTTCGATTTGTCAAATCAAAATATATATTTGTCGGACCTTTATAAACAACAAGTTTGCCCTGAATTTTTTCTTTTTTCTTTGTTTCAGTGACTACGCCATCATTGGTTGTAGAACGAATAGTTTTATCTTCTTTGTCAAGATTTTCCTGTATACCTGCCAGTTGCTTTCGAGCGGCATCCAACTCTTCCTGCGTTTGCTGCAAATCCTTCTCCGTAACTTCCGGTCCTTTGCCGGCAACATTCACTCCTATATTCGTTCTGTGCTGTGCTGCAATAAATGCATCGGCCATTTTTTCTATCATTGCTTTCTTGGCTTCTTCCAACTCTTTTTCTGTCTTCTCTTCTTTTATGGTTTCCGGTGTTTCAATTTTTATTTGTACTGTCTGGCTATAAAGAGCAGTTAATTTTGCATAAAAAAATATTATCCCTGCTATAAGGTGAATTAGAATTGTTCCAAGAAATCCATTAAGAAATTTGTAATCCATTAAATTGATTTTTGTCAAAAGTACAAAAAATAACAGAAGGTCTTAAAATGAATTCAGGTTGATTCTCCAAATAAATTCACTTACCCATTGATTAAATTTTGGCCTGTATGCAAGCCTGACTCCCATGTTGATCAAAACAGGAATATAAAAAAGATTATAATCACCAGTCAATTCAAGACCTGTTGATGTAAAGTCATTTATTCCGGAAGAATTATTATTAAAATTAAATAGTTTGCCATTTGCATTCTCGACATACAAATCTCCGCTTATTCTTTTTAAAAATATAATTTTTAATATTTGTATGTCAGGATATATAAGTGGAAATGCATAGTCAATAGCAACCGATGTTAATCTGGAATATTTGTTGGTATCAAGATTCCAGACATTATAAAAACCTCTAGGCGGAGGTAATGAACTTGAAATTCTTAATTGCCTGACTTCCTGTTTCTCATATGCAAATGATAATTTCAGTCCATTATGCCTGAATATTCCAGGAAAATAAAAATCTGAATTCACATACCAATATTTCCCCGTCACATCAGACTGGCTTTTCGGAGGATACGAAAAATAAATTAAAATTGATTCACCAAATTTTGAAAATAAGTCTTTTTGCGAAGTTTGGTAAAATCGGTTAACATTCAGCGAATACGCAAAACGATACAAATTTGATTTCATTTGTCCTGTTACAGTATCAACATATAAATATTTTTCATATTGAAATTCAGCTTCGGGTATTATAGTTTGTGCATAATTTCCCCTGCTTAAGTCAATAGGCAAATATCCACCGGCTGAAAAATTTAAACCATTAATAGTAGTTGCATTTCCGTTATATCCTATATAAGTGACCTTATTAATATCAGAAGCAGTAACTTCAAAAACCGGGAATACTGCTTCATAAGAAATAACAAAATTTGAATAAATTTTGTTATTGTAAAATCCTTGTCCACCATAAGCTATTAAAGAACCTTGAAGGTTTTGAGAAAGCAACATATAACCTGGCATTACCGTTCCATAAGTATTGCTGAGAATTTTCGTATCTGTGTAAAGTGGCATCCAGCTATGAATATAAATTAAGTTCGCGAATTTTGAATAGGGTTTTGAAATATATTTTTTATTTTGAATTTTGTCAGGATCATATTTTTCTGGTTCCTGTGCTGATATCTTATCAGCAAGTTTCAGTGAAATATTCTTTACATTCTCCAATGGTATCCATGTTAATGTATCAATTTTTAAAGAAGCAAGATCAAATCCATGCGAAGTATAATTAGAAAAAATTATGCTCTGTCTATTCGTACTAAAAACAGGATCAAAAGCACCATATCGTACTGAAGAAACCTGGAAAATTTTATGCCCATTTCTACTTACAGCATATAAATTTTCAATACCAGATAATCCGCTCCGGTACAAAATATAGTTTCCAAAAAACCGGGGTTGTGATTTATTGATGGATGATGGCGACAAAATAGTTTGCCATGATCCGGACTTAGTATCAAGAATTAAAATGCCTTTTCCACTGTCATTAACAGCCGTCATTGCAAGATACCTGGATGAATCGTCCCATGAAGGTAATTGAATAGAACAATTGCCGGGTGATCTAAATTTATTAAATTTTTTCCCGTTATCCGCTGATAAAAGAACAATTGAATTTTCACCTCTGACATTAGTTTCAACCGTTGCAATTGTCCGGGCATTTGGAGAAATTACAGGAGCATAATATTTTGATTTTTTAGTAAGATACTTTGATTTACCCGTTTCAATATCAAGTCGCCTGATAACTGAAAATGATCTGTTTTCCCACCGGACATCATTAATAATCTCAGCCCAAACCATATATTTACCGCCAATACTCAAATTATCGGATGATATAAGGCCAGATATAAATATTACATTTTCTTTTCCGTTTCTAATATTTATTTTGACAAATTTTGTCACATCATCAATTCCCGATTTTTCAGCAATTATTGTAGTATCATTGTAATAACATGGATTTCGGTATGAAGTATATACGTCATTAGTTCTTTTATTTATAATAACAACATCTGAATATTGAATTTCTTTGCTTTTGCAAATCCATGCACTATCCAATTCATAAAAAGTTTTTTCATATAACTTTGTTCTGGATAATCCTGTTGATTTCTTTAATGAAAAATAAAATGGGAAAAGTGAAAACGAGTATTTGCCATCATAATCCAGGACATTTTCCCACAATTTAGTACCATATTTAGCTCTGTTATATGCAACCATTAAATAACCCAGTTGATAAATATCGGGAATATGATCGCGAAATGAACCCATCACCTCTTTTTTGAACAGAAACGGTTTGTGTGTTTCCATTAAAAAAGTTCTTGTTTCCATTTCAAAAGACGGTTCCCTGCCTCTGCCCGTATTGCAGAGTGCAGTTTCAGTAGTTACGGCATCACCTTCCAAAAACCAATCATGCATAAAAAGTATTGCCAACCCCTGAGCCTGTTGTCCAAATAAAATATTTGCAAATGATGTAAATCCTCTACGCGTTCTGCTTATCTGGGCAACATGTCTCCATTCGTGTAATCCAAGTTGATCAAACCAATTCTGGGCATAAATATCCTGGGGAGAAACCGGATATATTTCCATCCTTTTAGGTGCCCATACCACCAGTCCATTTGACAGTGCAGAATGATTGTGTACAAGTATGGAAATTTTTTCGGGTTTTTGCGATAATGATTTGCCTGATAAAGTATCGCAATATTCAAATATTGCAGCTAAATGTTGTGCCTGATTTTCATAAACACTATCATAAACCAGTTTGAAATATTTAGTATTTATTTGACGCCATTTAATGGACGACGGGTCTTGTCCGGTTTCGAAATATTGAGAATAAAGAGAAGATGCAAAACAAATAAGGATTGTTGAAAAAGCCATCCTTATTATCATTTTTAAACTCATAATTTAACTGTTGACATTGCAAAAAAAATATCTTTCAATAATTAAGCACCAAAACTCAAATTGACAAATTCCAAATAATTTTCAATTCTCAAAATCTCTTAATCTTTCTGTAAATACTCAGCAAAATTTAGAGACTAAGCTTCAAACCGCATAAAATAATTTTTCACGCAAAGTTTCGCAAAGAAAAAATGCAAAGACTGCAAAGTCCCTAATGCAAGAATTTTGCGGTTTTTGTGAAAATCTTAGCGGTCTTAGCGTGAAGTATTTTAATACATTTATGTTCATTATTTTATTAAGATTAAAATTACCTAAATCGAAACGTTTTTGAAATTTGAGATTTGTAATTTCTTAAAAGCTTTATTTACTTACTTAAACTATCAGTTCCATAAAGCACATTAAATTCACTAATATTATAAGCTATTTCTTTTTGCAATGGTAATTTGTATTTTGCAGCAACTTCCTGTATTTGGTTTAAGGCTCCCATATTATAATTGATTTCATAGTCTGCCAGACTTTGAAAATGGGGGTTTAATGTGAGATAATAATTTAATTCTTCAGTACAGGTTTTAAAATAGTTATTCAAAACTTTTATCCCTTTTATTGAATCACCTGCGGCCAAATAAGCATCAGCAATTCCAACGGTAAACATATCATCTGGCAATGCTCTGGGAGGCATTAAAAATTGGCATCTGTCTAATACAGCAATTGCTGAATCTTTTTTATTTTCATTGATTAAAGCTTGAGCTAACCTGGTAAAACTGTGACGAAATCTCAAGACAGAAAGAGTCCATTTGTGAAAATAGTCTAAATACACATCATGTTCATTCATCCGTCCATAAATAAACTTATTCATTAAGTTATTGTACATCATATCAGTTCTTATCCTTCCGCAATCGAGCATACTTGAAAAATTAGTTTTAATAGGCACAAGGCGAAAAGCGAATCCTTCAAGTTGCAAATATTGATCAAGACCTACAGTACCTTCATTATGACAGGAGACAAAGTATATCGGTCGTTTCCAATTATTATATGCAATGATATCCAATATACCTAATTGTTCTTTTTCTATGCTGTTGCCTTTAATTGTAAACCTGATTTCATTTACAACTTTATTTTCATCTTTCCGGTCAACAGTACCATTATTCAATACGACCGATTTATCAACCGGAATAATAAAATTGCGCCCGGGTAAAAAATCAATATTATTATACTCTCCTATAGTTTTGGTATTTGGATTATCACTTGCAACAAAATCTATAGCCTGCTTTAAATCTATATATTCTTTAATTTGATCAACAACATAAACTCTGCTACGTTTGTCTCCAACATATTGTTTTTTTTCTAATGATATTGGCAGAGGGTCCGATTCATAAGCTTTCTTTTTCATTTGGTCGAAATACCAGTCCATACTAAAAAGCATAACATTGACAACACGAACATCAGTTCTTATACCCTCAACTTCCTGAAGGTACCATAGTGGAAATGTATCGTTATCTCCAAATGTGAACAAAATGGCATTTGGTGCACAAGAATTAAGGTAATCATAAGCATAAGCTTTAGTAGTGTACCTCCCTGAACGATCGTGATCTCTCCAGTTTTCTTTAGCCATAATTACAGGAACCAGTAATATACAAGCTGCAGTAATTAAAATATCTCGTAAATAGGAAACCTCCTTCTTCTTAAAAAGACTTTGAAGAAACAAAACGCCAAAACCAATCCAAATTGCAAATACATAAAATGAACCGGCATATGCGTAATCACGTTCACGCGGTTGCATGGGTGTTTGATTAAGGTACACAACTATTGCCAAACCTGTCATTACAAAAAACAGAACAGTAATTAAGAAATATCGTTTGCTTCTGTCAACTAAGAAAAGTAAACCAAGAATTCCAAGTAAAAACGGGAACCCAAAATACACATTTCTTGATGGTACATTTTTCAGGCTTGAAGGTAAATTTGCCTGATCGCCAATCAATATTGAGTCAATAAAATTGATCCCGGTAATCCAATTACCTTTTGCAATTCCTCCAGTACTTTGAATGTCATTTTGGCGTCCTACAAAATTCCATAAAAAATATCGCATGTACATGTGTCCAATTTGATATTTAATAAAAAACCTTAAATTTTCACCAAATGTTGGTATGTAGATTGTTTTCATCTTCCCGTTATCTTCAAAATCGACAGGTCTTTCCAATTATATTTCCCCAATTTTTATATGTTTCGATATGATTTGGATCCCTGCTGTACATGCGAGGAAATATGGTACACATCGAAGAATCAAATTTAACTTTAGTTTCGTGGGCAACAACTTCATATTTTTTACCAATTGGCAGATATACATTCTTGTCGTCAACATAATCCTTTACCGGAGTGTTATAATATTGTCCCCAAAACAAAGGCCTGTCACCATATTGTTCACGATTTATATATGACAATAGTGAAAAAACATTATCAGGCTTATTTTCATTAATAGGAGTACCGGCACTAGCCCTTATTACAACAAGGGCAAATGAAGAATAACCCAATATCAACATGAGTACACTCAAACATATTGTATTTAGTACTGTTTTACGTCTACAAAACGAATAATATATTCCAAAAATAAGTAAACCAAGAATTAGCAGAATGAATAACAAAATTCCTGTATTAAATGGCAGTTTAAGTGAATTAACAAAAAATAATTCAACCCACGAAGCAACTTTTACTATTCCCTGGATAATTCCGTACATTATAATTCCAAGTATGACGATTGATAGAAATAGTGCAATTGAAGTTCCTTTTAAATTAGGTTTGAATTTTTTAAAATAATATACCATGACAATAGCAGGAATAGCCAATAAATTGAGCAAATGGACTCCTATAGACAAACCCATCAGGTAAGCAATAAGTATTATCCATCGATTAGAATATTTTTCATCTGCAACATCTTCCCATTTCAAAATAGCCCAAAATACCAATGCAGTAAATAGAGAAGAAGTAGCATAAACTTCGCCTTCAACTGCAGAAAACCAGAATGTGTCTGAAAAAGTATATGCAAGTGATCCAACAATTCCGCAGCCGATAATGATAGCAATATTTGATTTAGTAAAATTTTCCCCTTTAATAATAATTTTCCTGGCCAGGTGAGTAATGGTCCAGAATAATAAAAGAATTGTAAATGCACTAGCCAAAGCAGACATATAATTTACTGTCCTTGCGACCATAGCAAGATTTGACCCAGCAAATAAAGTAAAGAAACGAGCCAGAATAGCAAACATTGGATCTCCGGGAGGATGACCGACTTCTAATTTAAACGAAGTGGCAATAAACTCGCTGCAATCCCAAAGACTAGCTGTAGCTTCAGCAGTTGAAATATATGTAATAGCAGCTATTATAAATACTATCCAACCGAAGATGCTGTTGTACGATTTGAATTGTTTCACTGTAAACTTTTTTAATTAAACCTGCAAAATAAACTTCATACGAATTTAATATATTTTATGGAACATCTTAAATCATAGATTAAGCAATAGGAAGTTAAAGAAAATATAGTTTCACTTAAAGTATCGCGAAGCAAAAAACAAAGGCCCGCCAAGAATTTCGCATTGCTTTGCAAAATATTTAACGGACCTTCTTGTGAAAGAATCTATTTATAGATATCTAGAGGAATTTTCTATCTTACAACCGAAATTTTAGAAAATGCCCTTGCTTTTCCAGCAGTCATCTGTAAGTAATATATACCATTTGAAAGGTTCAATTTTGCAGTATTTAATATAAATTGGTTATTTCCTGCTATCTGTTTTCCAACATCTATTATCGCAACAGTTTCACCAATTATATTAACAAGGCTGGCTTTTACATCAGATGATTGAGGTAAAACATATCTTACTGCTGAATAATTTTTCACCGGGTTAGGACAAATAATAAGATCGAACCGTGAATTATCATAAATCGTGTTAATTCCACTTTCTTTCAGACGATTGTCTTCAAGATTTGATACCGATTGAGAAAATGGACCTGCTCCAGCTTTTGTTTGCCCCTCGGGATAGCATGGTACACTCTTAACGCCGGCTACACGGTAAAATGTCCTTACCAATTGCGCCTGAGGATCTTTATCGGTATAATTGAAAATATTTGCTGCTACAGTATCCACTACTACCAAGTTACTTGAGTCCGTACTTTTGTAGATGACGTAACTTATGAAAATCATAGTATCGTTCTCAACTTCATAAGGTGACCAGCTTAAATTTACACCACCAACCGAATTATTGTATTGCAGGAAAATTGTTTTATGATAATTACACTGGTCGAGAAATGATTCAATCGAAGAAGCATTGATAGTTGTAATTTTGTAAAATTCTGCGTGGTTTTCGTTTTTTGAAGTAGGATCGACAAAAATACCCGGTTGTGTAATATCAACGGTTCCCATGGAATCATATACACCAATTTCATTACTTTGCTTGTATACTTTATAGCCTTTTAAATTGGATTTATTATCACGTTCCCATACTACCAGGTTGTTACCGGTCGCAATATCAACCGTTACAAGACAAATTTTAATGGGCGATTCCAGGATTTTCATAACTCCCTTCTTATAAACAATGCTATAATTGGAAGCTAAACCCCTTACAAATACAGCACCTGAAATATTGATATCATAATTTCCCAAAGCCGCTCTCGGATCTATTGTTGAACACGAAATGGTAACGCTGCCAATAGAATCGTTGTTCTGTAAGCCAACCGCGTGCCAGGTCAATACCGGATTCAATTCACCATAAGTCCTGGTAATAGTGTCGGCCATAATTACCAGAGCCGCAGGAATAACAGTATAAGTTTTGCTAACTTGTGTAGCAGCTGCAATAGTATCATTGCCATTTTGATTGGCATAAATTGTACAATTGCCAGCACCTACTGTATGTAACTTGCCTCCAACTATAGTAGCTATGGTTGTATCGGAACTTGAATAAGAAATTTGCAAACTTTGCGTTGAAATTGCGCCCGGATCAAAATCAGCGACGCCATAAATTTCGCTTGCAAGCAGGCCAAAATAAATAATCTGACTGTATTTTGTTTCAAAGTTTAACGGATTATTAACAGCAATTGAAGTATTATAGGCCTCGGCCCCTGGCGTTCCCTTGTACTCAATTACTGCAACGTTGAAAATTGTATGCGGGTTAAGATTTGTAACATTAACATAGCTTCCCGTATCGTTATAAACACAATACCATTGCTGACCTATTCCTCCAATATAAGCATTACTGGCAAATCGGGAAGTGTCTGGGTAAGTTACCTTGTTAACAACAGGAGGTAAACCGGTCAAAGTTTTTAAACTCATAAAAACTGCCCGTTTGGTCCCATTCCCTTTAGTAAAATTAATTGTGGCAGATACATCCTTTAAATTGGTAATTTGAATATTCGATGCCTGGACGGTTGGAGCAGCATAGGCTATTAATACATTAGCCGGGTTACTTTTCGCGCTATATGTTCTGTATTTTTCAGTTCCTGACCCTCCGTCATATTCGCAAACCATTACACGGTATGTTTTGCCTTCTGTTAAGCCAGTTACAGTTACCGAATTGCCTGTATTATTATATACACAGTACCAGCCGGTGCTTCCAATCTGTGTACCCGATTTATAAATGGAATTAGCAGTATAATCGGTATTATTTACAGGTGAAGCAATGCTTGCGGTATCTTCGGAAATAAATACGGCCCTGCCACCTGTGCCGGTTCCGCTATACCAATTAGCTGTAACGGAATTACCCACAGCACCTGAAAAAGTAATATGCGTGGCCTGCTCGGTGTATTTGGCGATGAAGAAATCATTACTTCCTAAACTCTTCAGGCTAATAGCATCGGAACCCAGGCTGAAGCTTACTGTATTATTAAATTTACCGGTTATGTAAGTATTCTGATTCGCATCAGTTACTATGGAATTGCCTATGTCATTGCCGGTGTTTCCAAAACTTTTTGCCCATTTAATAATGCCCGAATTATCATACTTGGCCATAAATATGCTAGTGCTTCCCCCGCCAGCAGATCTAACCAAATAAGTGCTGCCTTCGGGATTAAAATTCACGCTGTCACTTCCTACTGAGCCTGTAATATAAACGTTGCTAACGTTATCAACTGCTATATCATACCCAAGAGTGGAACTGCCGCTGCGGCCAACATTATAAGCCCACCTGTAATGACAGGCGGTATCATATTTTGCAAAAAACATATCGTTACTGCCCTTAAGGGTTAGGTTATGAGTTCCGGCACCGGGATCAAAATCTACAGTGCTGCTGCTAAAATACCCGGTAATATAAATATTGCTGTCTTTAACAACCATGCCTTGTATAAAATCGCTGGAAGTTCCACCAATGCTTTTTGCCCAGATATAATTTCCCGATGAGGTATATTTTGCTATAAAAATATCAAAACCGCCAGCAGTACTGAGTGTATGCGTGCCAATCGGGTCAAAATTGACAGTATTGCCGTTGAAATAACCTCCAACGTAAATATTCCCCAAATTATCTGTGCAAATTGACCTACCATCCTCGTAGTATGAAGCGCTCCCAATATCATTAACAAAAATGCAGTTTAAAGCAGTGTCATATTTTGCATAGAATATATCATCATTGCCTTTACTGCTAATTTTCATTGCACTTCCTTTGGGGTTAAAGTCTATATTTGTCCCATTTACAATACCAGTAATGTACAAATTAGTGCCCGAATTATAAATTGAGTAACATACATTGTTGGTAATGGTACCCAACTGGCACTTCCATATTATTGAACCATTGGTATTGTACTTAGCGACAAAGGTTCCATTGCCGGAAAGGGAACTTGTTTTTCCGGGATCAAAATATACAGGCGAACTGTTATAATTGCCGGTAATATATATATTGCCCGAAGCATCGACACAAAGGGAATATACATTTTCATCACTGCTTCCGCCAATACTTCTGGCCCATATCTCTTTTCCTGTAGCATCGTACTTTGCAAAAAAAACATCTGTGCCGCCTGCAGAAGTGAGCCCTAATGTATCGGAACCTAAATAAATAGTACCTTGAAAATTACCAGCAATATAAACATTGCCGTTATTGTCAGTTCTAACAATTTTGCCTTCATTAGTTCCTGTACCATTGGTATTGAATGCCCATTCACTGTTCTGGGAATAAAGATTGAATGAGATAATCATAAGACAAATTAATACTTTAAACTTTTTAAATAAGTTTTTATATTTTTCATGTAAAGGTTTCATATTATTATTGTATTTATGGATGTTAAACTTAATATTAATTATTTATATTCATTTGATTGCTTTATTACATCAACTGAACAAGATTATATATATTTTAGAGTCTGAATTATAATAAGGTAATATCATTATTACAGCTTATTTCCCACTGGGGTAAGATTACGTGAGAGCGAATTCCTGTTTATCTGTAAATAAGCAAATCATTGATTACTAAATATTAATTAAATATTAGATTTGTAAAGTAAAGGTAATTAACTTTTTTAAAATATTGTAAATGTGGTATAAATTTTTAAAAAGCTGATATATAAATAACTAAGAGGGATAAGATGCCTTTTATCTTGTCTTATTGGTCATGGTTCGACAAGCTCACCATGACAGGTGCTCCTTGCCACCCGTAGCCTGTCGAAGGGTGACCTTTTTTACTCATGTCACCCTGAGCCTGTCGAAAGGCGACCTTCTTTACTCATGTCACCCTGAG
This sequence comes from uncultured Bacteroidota bacterium, assembly GCA_963851385.1. Taxonomy (GTDB): domain Bacteria; phylum Bacteroidota; class Bacteroidia; order Bacteroidales; family DTGW01; genus CAWEFA01. Next base: position 24,282 of record CAWKPE010000012.1, read on the forward strand.
CTTGTCGAAGGGTGACCTGCCTTTTATTGTATTATCACCCAGAGTTTATCTAAGGGTGACATGCCTTTTATTGTATCATCACCCGTAGTTTATCGAAGGGTAACAAAGTTTGCTTTATGTTCAGAGATGTCATGGTTCGGCAAGCTCACCATGACAGGTGCTCCTTGTCACCCTGAGCCTGTCGAAAGGCGACCTTCTTTACTCATGCCACCCTGAGCCTGTCGAAAGGGGACCTTCTTTACTCATGTCACCCTGAGCCTGTCGAAGGGTGACCTGCCTTTTTTTGTATTATCACCCGGAGTTTATCGAAGGGTAACAGAGTTTACTTAAAGTTCGGAAATGTTAACTTAATGTTAAGAGATGTCATGGTTCGACAAGCTCACCATGACAGGTGCTCCTTGCCACCCGTAGCCTGTCGAAGGGCGACCTTTTTTACTCATGTCACCCTGAGCCTGTCGAAAGGCGACCTTCTTTACTCATGTCACCCTGAGCCTGTCGAAGGGTGACTTTTACTCCTTGAAAATTCAACTAGCTTTTGCCAGTCTTTGTTAATCAAGGCTTCTTTTTTCTTTCTGCTCCAACCTTTTATTTGTTTTTCAAATTTAATTGCATCATTAGGATTTTGAAAAGTCTCGTAAAATAATAATTTTAAAGGTTTTCTTGAATAAGTATAACATTTTCTATTCAGGCCATTATTATGTTCTGCCAGCCGTTGTTCTAAATTATCGGTAATTCCTGTATAATAGCTTTCATCTGAACATTTAAGTAAATAAACATAATAATGTTTCATGATAATTTAAATTAAGTCATGGTTCGACAAGCTCACCATGACAAGTGCTCCAAGTCACCCTGATCCCGAAGCTTCGGGATGTCGAAAGGCGACCTTCTTTACTCATGTCACCCTGAGCCTGTCGAAGGGTGACCTGCCTTTTTTTGTATCATCACCCGGAGTTTATCGAAGGATAACAGAGTTTACTTAATGTTAAGAGATGTCATGGTTCGACAAGCTCACCATGACAGGTGCTCCAAGTCACCCTGATCCCGAAGCTTCGGGATGTCGAAAGGCGACCTTCTTTACTCATGTCACCCTGAGCCTGTCGAAGGGTGACATGCCTTTTATTGTATCATCCCCCGTAGTTTATCGAAGGGTGACAGAATTTACTTAATGTTAAGAGATGTCATGGTTCGACAAGCTCACCATGACAGGTACTTTTTGTCACCCTGAGCCTGTCGAAGGGTGAACATTCTCCTAAATATTATTTTACGGCTTCTTCAACAAAACAGGTTTCGAAATGATATTTATAATATTGGCAGGCTCTGCAGTTTCTTTTATATCGCTTATTTTTTTCTCAGTAACAACCTGTTTGTTTTGCTCAATCTTTATTAAATTATTTAAAATTCCGTTTTGCATTTTTTTGAAAAATAAGGTATAGCTCCCGTCTAAATTATCAACAACACTTTCCGGCTTCATCCCGCCTATCGTAATATCCAGTTCACTGCTCAACCCAGGCCCCAGTAAGTGCCCGTTTTTATCTTTTGGCCTTATAATAATGATATCAGATTTTGGATCCGTCTTAACTACAACAAAACCTGAATTATCAAAATCCATCCTGCCTGGTTTTACAAGAATTTCGCGGGTATATACGCGATAAAAAGGTTCTCCGGTCGCGGTTGTAGCCTCTATGGTAAAGTTAATCCTGTACGATCCGCAAAGCGCAGCTTTATAAACTGCTTTGAAAGTCCCTTCATTAACAGGAGCAAGGTTTATCGAAGCGTCAGGTTGGTACTTCAGAAATCCGGCTGTTTTACTATTATTGGCCAGCATTGTCCATTTAACCTGCGCATCGCTTACACCAAAAAAATCGGGGCTTTTTTCCCTGAATTGTTTTATGCATAAAATATCTTTTGTTAAAACATTAAGCCTGTCGTTCTTTCCGTTACTCACTGAAAAATTCGACAGTAAGTCGCCTGCATCCATGCCTGGTTTAAATACCTGCGCGTTAACACGGACATTACGCAAATAACCTTTTTCGCCCGCGATTATGACTTCGAGCGAAATTGCCGATTCCCTTGCAGATACATAATATTTACATTCCACCCTATGCTCATTCATAATGGCTGCAGCTTTGTACACCAGGCCCCTGCTTCCGTTTATTTTCATATACCAATTGCCGTCAGGCTGTATGGTTTTGTTATTTACTTTTAAGGGGAAATCCAGACATACCATTTTATAGCTCTTGCCGTTATGCATAAAAGCTTTTAACGGGATGGAGATATTATCCTTTATCAGGTCAAATGACGGTGCATTGTCCGCGTTATAAGCAAGGAAAAAAATCATCTTATCGGTAGGCCCGTTTACTTTAAATTCTTTGGTTGCCTGAGGAATCCTTGCTTTAAGTGTATCCATATAAAAATTGATTATCTGCGGGCTATATTGCGAAAACATAGTTGTATAAAACTGTGTGATGGTTTTTGTAGAATAAGCAATGTCGAAAGCCGAAAAATAATGATCCGGGTCAATAGCTATTTGCTTTAATAAATCAAAATCACAGTCGGATCCTAAACCCAGGCAATACACTGAATCGTTGGCAGGCAGAGCGCCCAGTCCTAACGGAGGGGACAACGGTGCAATGCCACCGGTAATGGCAGACGGCTGGTTAACAATTTGCAGGTTTGTCAAGTCTATCATCGGGTTGGTGTTTTGTAACCCGTCGGTAACAAGCAAAACCTTAACCGGGTTTGTCCTGCCCAGCACAGGTATTAATGCTTCCTGTAATGCGCCGCCAATGGAAGTTGATCCCGAAGGCGAAACTGATGCCATGAACGCATCAAATTTGGTTTCGGTTTCTGTAGATTTAAATGCGGAAAAATAAGTTTTACCGGCTTCGGTATAGGACACAACGTCCTGGTTATAGCAAAGAGCGCTTATGCTGTCGGCCGGCATCGTGGTTATGTTCCCATAATTGATTAGCCCTAATAACAAATCAATATCCGATTCGAGCAATTGCCATTTAGTAAACGTATAACCTGAAGGCGTCATACTCATGCTCCCGGAATGATCTAATACCAGAGCAATATTAAATTTTGGCCTTACCAGTATTGGAACATAAGCAGAACAACCTGTTCCGGTATTGGTTATGGTAACCGTATAGGTTTTATTATCAGCCAGGCAGGTGGCATTTTGCATGGTCGAACCGGTATAACCAGGAGCCGTCCATGTATAGGAATAACTACCCGGATCGACAGGTGTAACGTTTATTTCAGTTATATTGGCAGCCGGAGAACAAGGTATTGTTGAAACTGCAAAATCATACGTAATGGATGGTAAAGGGATTATGGTAATTGATTTAATAGCAGAGCCTGAACATGCAGGATAAATATTGTTTTCTACGGTAACGGAATAGTCCCCACTTTTCAATATTGTGGTATAACTGCTTTGGTTCGCATCAGGGGTTAGCGTAATTGGCGCTGTCCAGGTGTACAGGTAGGACGATGATTCGTTGGTTGAGATTGTATTAGTGGCCCCATCGCATAATGATGCCGGACTAGCTAGTTGAATCTGAGGTTGTGGTGTGTAATGTATGTTAATGGAATAAAATGGGGTAGTCGAATTATATACTTTAAGAACCAATGATTGCTCAATATTTGCTGACATACCCTGAATAACAGAATTCAAATTTGTTGCATCATAGGTATATGATAAACCCGCAGGTAAGACCATTGGTTGTAAACGACAATTAAATGTCAAGGAAATATATGTTCCCCCACAAACATCAACATGGTCGGGGCTGGGACTACTACAATCAATTGGTTGGGCATTAAGGGAAACCAGTGTAAAAAGGAAATACATTAAGAGTATTGCCCAAAGGCAAAGTAAGTGTGTACTTTTTATATGTACAATTTTTAGTGAATGGTTAATTGTTTTCATTATTATTCTTTTAGAGTTTATTTAATATATATTTATAATTAATTTCAGGCAAGTTAAAAAATAGGAAAATCAAATTCAAGAGATAAAAGCATTTTCTTATAAGAATGATGTTATATAATCAATTCTTATTTCTTAATTACCAGCCTGCCTGCTAGCGCACCACCTTTAGCTAAATTAATTTTTAACAGGTATTCTCCGCTTATTAAACTGCTTACATCAAGTTGTGTTTTACTGCCAGTTACATTATTGCCGATAACGGCAATACCTTCCGTGTTATATATGGTACATGAAGTCATGTTTTCCGAACATTCAATATTCAGTATTTCACCGACAGGATTTGGATAGATTTTTATTTCGGCTGTGTACCCGTTCATGTTAACAATGGTATCCAGGTTTTGCATGTTAATGATATAAGCCTGTGTTGTATCATGTATTACAAGGGATATGTTCAGCGTATCATAGGAAGTGTATTTGCCTTGCGCCAACTGGCTTTTAAGGTATTGAATTTGCCAGGCTTTAACGGCAGTGTCTATTCTTAACAGGGTGTTTTGCTCACGCATAATTTCTAAACTATCTATACAAGTATCTTGTATTAAAGCCACAACGCCTACTCTTGAAGATACGCATCCGCTATCGGTTGCCTCGACATAAAAAGTTGTAGTAGTTGAAAGGGCAGAAGTGACAAAAGTTGTTCCTGTTCCCTGAACAGATCCTCCGCTTGCGACAGCATACCAGTTTACCGTTCCTGCACTGGCAGTTGCTCCCAGATACACATTGCCTGCATCACAACGGGAATCGGGAGTTGTTCCGGTTATTGTTGGTGTGGTATTTATTGTTGCAATTACAGGTGTTCTTGGAGATGATGTGCACCCGTTGCTGGTTGCATCTACATAATAGGTAGTAGTGTTTGATATGGTTGGCGTGGTATAACTTGTCCCCATTCCCAATGACGTGCCTCCGGTTAAAGCACTATACCAGTTTATTGTCCCTGCACTGGCTGTGGCACCTAAAGTTACAGTACCGGCATCACATCGTGCACCGGGTATTGTACTAACTATAGATGGAGTGCTATTTACTGTCGCTATAACCGGCGTTCTTGTAACTGTTGTGCATGAATATCCGGTCCCGCTGTTGGTTGCATCAACATAATAGGTTGTAGTGCCTGTGACAATGGGGCTATAACTTGTCCCTGTCGCTAATGATGTACCTCCGGTTAATATATTATACCAATTTATAGTCCCTGCACTGGCTGAAGCCCCCAGTGTTATGGTACCGGCATCGCAGCGCGAGGCAGGTGCTGTACTTGTAACTGTCGGAACAGCGTGAATATATATAATAATAAAAGGTAAACTACCCCCAGACACTATTAATGGAACAGATTGTTCAGAATTAACTACTAATCCTTGAATTATTGAATTGCCATTTGTACCATCATAAGTGTATGTTAAACCTCCCGGTAAAGAAGGAGTACTTAATCTGCAACTAAATGTTAGAGAGATGTAAGTTCCTCCACAAAGATCAACGTGATCAGGGGTACCACTGCAATTATATACTTGCGAAAAAGAGTTAACAGAACAAATAAAAAGCAGAATAACCGTTCTTATGGAATTGATAAAAAAGGAATTTTTCATAGTTAAAGTTATTTGGGTTAGTATGAATTAGTTTCACGCAAGATAATAAAATGAAATGAGATATCAATGCTTCGACAGGCTCAGCATGAAAGATTACCGTTGTCACCCTGAGCCTGTCGAAGGGTGACAATACTCTATTTTTCGCACTCATTTCTTAATTAACATTTTCCCCGCTAATGCACCGCCTTTAGCTAAATTGATTTTTAACAGGTATTCACCGGTAACCAAACCGCTTACATCAAGTTGCGTTTTACTACCAGTAACATTATTGCTGATAACGGCAATCCCTTTCGTGTTGTATATGGTACATGAAGTCATGTTTTCGGAACATTCAACATTCAGTATTTCACCGACAGGATTTGGATAGATTTTTATTTCGGCTGTGTACCCGTTCATGTTAACAATGGTATCCAGGTTTTGCATGTTAATGATATAAGCCTGTGTTGTATCATGTATTACAAGGGATATGTTCAGCGTATCATAGGAAGTGTATTTGCCTTGCGCCAACTGGCTTTTAAGATACTGTATTTCCCATGATTTTACGGCAGTGTCTATTCTTAACAAGATAAGTTTTTCCTCTAAAATTGTAATGCTGTCTGATTTAGCCGGTGCCAGCCAGATGCTGTCAGTTCCAATACAATGAGTAATTGTGTCGGTAACCGTGACTTTGTAGTAATTACTATCAGCCAAACAATTGATTGCCGATAACGTATCACCTGTGTTCCATTTATATGTATAATAGCCTGAACCTTCAATTGCTTTGATTTGGATTCCTGAAATATTGCCGTTTATACAACCTGTTGAATGAATAATTTCTTTGTTAACAATAACGGGTTTAGAATTTACTGTAGCTATAACCGGCGTTCTTGTAACTGTTGTACAGGAATATCCGGTCCCGCTGTTGGTCGCGTCAACATAATAGGTTGTAGTTCCTGTGACAGTGGGGCTATAACCTGTTCCTGTCGCTAGTGATGAACCTCCTGTTGATACATTGTACCAATTTATGGTTCCATCGCTGGCTGATGTCCCCAGTGTTAAGGTACCGGCATCACAGCGAGAGGCAGGTGCAGTACTTGTAATTGTAGGAACAGTGTGAATATAAATTGTAAAAAAAGGTGTAGTTCCTCCAAATATTTTAAGACCTATCGATTGCTCAGAATTTATTGCTATACCCTGAATTATTGAATTGCCATTTGTCCCATCATAGGTATATGTTAATCCTGCCGGTAAAGTCATAGGATTTAATTGACAACTGAAAGTCAGTGAAATGTAAGTTCCCCCACAAACATCAACATGGTCAGGGGTCCCGTTGCAACTATAAGTTTGCGAAAAAGAGTTAACAGAACAAATGAAAAGTAGAATAACCGTTCTTATGGAATTGATAAAAAAGGAATTTTTCATAGTTAAAGTTATTTGGGTTAGTATGAATTAGTTTCACGCAAGATAATAAAATGAAATGAAAAGTCATCACGTCTGGTTCATAATAGCTTAAAATTAAGAGGACATAAATATTCCTAGCAAAGAACATTAATTTATATTATTTTTAAAGCTGTTTTTATAAAGTAAAATAAAAATGTTCAGGCTTTTAAAATTTCTTTTCAAAACTTCCTGGAATTATTTTCTCTTTATCAGCCTTTTACTTATGTTGATGCCTTTGCCTAGTACAGTCAAAGCCCAGGTTAATATCGACAGCATTGAAAACATAATCCACAAAACCAGAGCAACCGAAAGACCCTTTTTGTACCTGAAATATGCCGGAGAATTATCCGGAAAAAATGACAAGGCAGCATTCGAGTACGCGCAAAAAGCACTTGCTTATTATGTAAAATCAGGAAATAAGTTTCTGGAAGCTGAAGCGCGATCGGCTATTGCAGAAATATTATATAATAAAGACAATTTTAAACAATCCATTGACTGGTACCAACAGGCATTTAAGCTTTATAAAATTGAAAATAACAAAGAAAAAATGGCAATGTGCCTGAACAACATAGGGTATAATTATTCTTTTTTATCAGATTATAAAGAGGCAATAAATTTTTATAACCAATCTCTAAAAATATCTTTAGGCAAATATTCTGATGAGGAAGGAAGAAGTAATTATTTCTATGGACTTGCTTTACGCAATCTGGAGAAACGTGATGAAGCATTAGAGAAAATAAAAAAATCATTGGATTTATTTAAAAAATCTGATGATATCCGGAATCTTTCTAAAGCATATTATTATCTGGGACTAATTTATTATGAAAAAAGCCTGTATCAGCAATCAATCGAAAACTATCAAATTGCAGATAGTTTAAAAAATAAAATCGGTGATATCGAGGGAAGGGCTAAAACTTTAAATAATATTGGAAATGTATTATTGGCGTTGGGGAAAATACGAAAATGCAATTGCAGCTTACCAGGATGCAATCAGGATTTGTGAAAAAATTGGTTATTCTGAAGGTATTGCCAGTTGTCTGAATAATATTGCCCTTATATATGATAATATAGGAGAAGAAAAAAAATCACTTGAATTTCACAAACAAGCTCTCTTGGTTCGCAGACAAATTAATAATCCCGTCAAAAAATTGCTGAATCACTTAATAATATTGCAATAATTCAAGCCAAAACTATTAATAAGGAATTGATCAAAAATATGGGCTCCGACTGGGAGGATAAATTATTTAAAAACTTGGTTCCGACAAAATATTTCAGATTTATTCAAAGAATGTCTTATCAGAATTCAAAAGAATCTCTCAGGATTAGTGATTCTATTAAATGATATTGGACTTATAGCACAACTGTATAATAACATTGGTACTATTATATACTTATGCTGGTAGCTATAATTTAGCAAAGGAATATTACAAAAAGGCCATTGATATTAATGAATCCCAAAACAATATTGCAGAAGTTGCGAAAAATAAGAAGCTATTAGGATATGTCTACCTTAGGACTGGAGATTATAATCCTTTCTTTAAAATACCTTGAAGAAGCAAAAGAAATTTTGAAACGCATAAAATAAACGATTATTTCAAAACACATATATCAATCTATCAGACTTATATGAAATACAAGGAAATACTGGCAAAGCTCTTGCATATTATAAACTTTATACCGACTATAAAAGACACTCTCTTAAATGCACAAAACTATAAACAATTGGCTGAACTTCAAACCCAATATGAAACAGAAAAACAACAGCATAAAATACAAATTCTAAGTAAGGACCAGGCACTTAAGGACACACAAAATAAGACAACAATATTATTTTATTTTCTTTTTTATCCTGGTACTAATTCTTGTCAGTGCTCTGGTTGTTTTGTTTTACAGGCAAAGCAAACAAAGGAAATTACCAATATTGAACTGGAACAAAAAAATTCACTTATAACCGGCCAAAAGAAAGAGATTACAGACAGCATTCAATATGCAAGCCGCTTGCAGCAAGCAATTTTGCCGCCTGATGATCTATTAAATCAGTTAATACCTAATCACTTTATATTTTTTAAACCACGCGATATTGTTAGTGGCGATTATTATTACATTGCTGAAAAAAATGGAAATGCTATTGTTGTTACTGCCGATTGCACCGGCCATGGCGTACCTGGTGCTTTGATGAGTATGCTTAGGTACGGCAATCCTAAACGAAGTACTAAATAAATTGGCAGATATTTCTCCTGATAACATTCTTAATGAAATGCGCACACAGGTTATAAAATCATTGCATCAATCCGGCAGGTTTGGTGAACATCGTGATGGTATGGATTTAGCATTATACATTTTGGATTATTCCAATATGCAATTACAATTTGCAGGTGCAAATAACCCATTAATTATTGCACGAAACGGTGAATTGACAGAATTAAAACCGGACAAAATGCCTATAGGTATTTATGAGAAAGGTTCACTCCCCTTTTCATCTCAAATGATTCCAATCCAAAAAAATGATATGATTTATACTTTCTCTGATGGAATAATTGATCAATTTGGTGGTCCCGCTGGTAAAAAATTTCTTATCAAACGGTTCAGGGAAGTTCTTATTAATATTCATAATTTAGATATAGATACCCAAAAAGAAAAAGTAAGCACAAAATTTGTCGAATGGAAAGGCTCTTATGAACAAGTGGACGATATACTAGTTATTGGCGTGAAGATATAATATTGCCTGTTTAGCTTGAAAATATTTTCAATTATTGAAGTATTATGATTCAAAAAAAAGATAATAACCGCGTTAATATTATTTACTCAACCAATCCTGATTTTCAATATGAATATAAGGAGAAAGACGTATTTGTAACGTTACCTAATAATCAGCAAAATCTTAAAATTTCCCGAGATCGCAAACAACGTGCCGGGAAAACTGTTACTGTTATAACTGGATTTATAGGTTCAAAAGAGGATATTGAAAAACTTAGTAAAACTTTAAAAACCAAATGTGGTTCAGGTGGTAGCGTAAAAGACGGGCAAATATTAATTCAGGGTGATTTCTGTGATAAAATTTTGAATTTTCTTTTAAATGAAGGGTACAAGGCTAAAAGAGCTGGTGGATAAATTTTTAAGGTTGAATTACAAAATTATTAAATGCCTTTATTATTCGATATTCAATTATAAATATATTTGCCATAATTATGTTATTAAAATAGTAAATATGAATCGTTGCTTATTACTGGTATTTCTAGTTATAATGGTTTCTTGTAAGCCTGCTCCCAACCCTAAAAAAGATTTTCTTCAATGGGCGCATAAAGGAATAATTACTAATAAGGTAATTTGTAAAAACGATCAAAGTATAGATTATTGCCTTTACCTCCCATCTAATTATGCAATTAATCGTACATGGCCGATATTATTTTGTTTTGACCCTAAAGGAGACGGCAAATTGCCGGTAACTCTTTTTAAAGAAACTGCTGAAAAATACGGATATATTGTTGTTGGTTCAAACAATTGTAGAAATGGACTACAGAGCGAAGAAATTAATCATATTACTGATGTTCTGTTTGCAGATGCTAATGAGAAGATTTCTATAAATCCCAATCGAATTTATTTGGCCGGGTTTTCGGGTGGTGCGCGTATAGCGTGTTCAATAGCATTAATCAACTCTTCAATACTTGGAGTAATAGCATGCTCTGCCGGGTTTGATCATTCATTGTACCAGAGTAATTTTAATTTCATTGGTATAGCAGGCAATGAGGACATGAATTATCTTGAAATGAAACAATTAGAAGAATCAATGTCTAACTGGGCAGGCAGACACGAATTACTGATTTATAGTGGAAAACATCAGTGGCCTCCAAAAGAAACACTTAAACAAGCTTTATTAAGCATGGAATTGTTCGCAATTAAAGATAAAATGAAAGATACAAATCGAACAGTTATTAATGATTTTCTTCTTGAAGATACAATTAAAATAAACCGGTTTGAAAATTCAAAAAATATTGACAGTATTGCCCAGGCTTTAAAATTAATAAATAACACAATCTATACTTTGGCAGGTTTAACTGATACTTCATTTCTTGTATCCAGAAGAAGAGCTATCTTACAAAATAAGGAACTGAATGAATACCTCACAAAAGAGGCTTATTTTGATTCTATTGAGGGTCAAAAGCAATCAGAATATTCAAAAGCAATTTCATTTAAGCCATTAAACTGGTGGAAAAATGAAATAAAATATCTGCATAAAACAGAAGCAACTGCTAAATATTATGTTGAAAAATTATCGGCAAAACGTTTGCTTGCCTTTATAAGCCTTATGTCATATAGCTACGTAAATGCTGCAATTTCGCAGGAAAATTGGAAGGCTTCTGCACAATATCTTCAAATATATGGTGCAGCCGATCCGGATAATCCTGACTATTATTATTTCCTTTCCTGCTACCTGGCAAATAACGGATATGCTCAGGAAGCTTTTACGACATTAAAAAAATCATTGTCATTGGGTTTTAATGATCGCTTTAAGCTCGTTAATGATCCTCAGCTAGATAAACTCAGAGCTTTACCTGAATTTGGAGAACTTATTAAATAATCTTATTAAGTTTTATTTTTAATCCATTTTTATTTATTTTTGACCGACCGTTCAGTCATAAAATTATGTCGCCAAAGACAAAACAACAAATTAACAAAATCAGACAGGAAAAGCGTGCTTTGATCCTTGAAACAGCTCTGGAGATATTTGCAACCTATGGCTATCATGGTGCATCCATTAGCATGATTTCCCAACATGCTGGTATTGCAAAAGGTTTGCTCTATAACTATTTTGAAAGCAAGGAAGAACTTTTGAAAGCTGTTGTAAGCGATAGATTCAAAGACTTTTTAGATATATATTCTCCATTACTAGACAAAGATTTTACTGAAGAAATGCTCACGCCAGAGTTGTTCCGCAAGCTATTTAAAAATGCCTTTAAAGTAATGAAAGAAAATATGCATTTTTGGAGACTCTACTTTGCATTGGCTTTGCAACCGGGTGTTTTGGAGATCATTATGAAAGATTACGAAGGGTTAATGTTTACACATCTTGAATTGCTAGAAAAATACTATAAAAGACAAGGTTCAAAAAAACCACGTGCAGATGCTTTACATACCTATATTTTAATGGATGGGATAACAATGAATTATATTCAACCACACAATGAATTTTCGATAAATGAGATGGAAAAAGTTTTGATGAAAAGGCTTGAAAAACCTATATATTGATGTGTCAATAATTCAATGTGCCAATGTGAAAATATAAATATTATTGCAACCTTTTTGGATATTTTGCATTAGATGTGAAAAATAATTTCAGAATGAATTTGGTAGAGGAAAAATTGTTTTTAGAAAAAGTTAAGAAAAAGCCTGAGTTATTTGGGAGAATTTTTGATGAATACTATAAAACCATTTTTAATTATATATTTCGACGCATCGCCGATTATGATATCTCAAGGGATATTGCAGCAGATACTTTTTTAAAAGCATATTTGAAAATTCATTCGTTCGTTTGGAAAGATATTTCTATTCTAACCTGGCTTTACAGGATAGCTACCAACGAGGTAAATTATTATTACCGAAAAAACAAGTCCGACAAATTTGTCCTTGGAAACATTTTCTTACCAGGCCGAAAGATTATTCGAGTTCGAAGATTACAAAACTGAAAAGCAGCATCTGGAAAACGAGTTAAAGTTGAATGATGATTTTGCCAAAGTACAGCGTTCTTTGAAAAAGCTCGACATTAAATACCAGGAAGTTCTTTCATTAAGATTTTTTGAAAAAAAATCGATTATTGAAATTGCTGAAATCCTTGATAAAAAAGAAGGAACTATAAAATCCCTTTTATCGAGGGGAATTGAAAAATTAAAAATTGAGTTTAATAATGCAACCTAATATTATTTCTGCATTATAATATTAAAACTAATGAAATGGAAAATAATTTTGAAAACAAATTAGAGAATCTTGAAACTCCAAAAACCGATTTTGTAAAACACCAGGAGATGTTTAAAATTGGTTTGATGAATGCAAAGAAATCATCACGGATTGGAATAATTTTTATTTTAATACCAGTTTTGGTTATTCTAATTATTTATTTAAAATATCTGCTTTTTATTCATATTGATTTTTCTACAACTTTTGCAAGCCTAATTTCAATGATAGATAAGGCAGGTATTTTTAAATGGATTCTTCCATTAGTTTTTATTGGGCTTCCAGTAATAGCTATATTTATTAATTTGTTGGCAATTACACATTTTTATATCAACAAAGCAAATAAAGAATTAATCATTTCAATTCAATACCGATTTAAAAATTTTATTGTAATAGTAATTAGTATAATCTTTTTATTGATGTTTCTAATTTTTATGATTATCGAAAATGTACATTTTAAATGATAGTAAAAGAGAAACCTTCGCAATAATTATATTTCAAATACATTTAAACATGAAATTTCTAAAAGTATTATTTATTTTATCAATCGTTGGTAATTCAGCGTATCCGCAACAACCAACAGCCAAAGAAATTATAAAAAAAGCAAACGACCTGATGCAAGGCCAAACGAATGAAAGTTATATGCAAATGAGCTATTGTCAGGCCAACATGGAAGCGTACCATTGCTTTTCATTCATGGTCAAAAGGCAACGAATTCAGTTTAGTAATAATCACCGATCCTGCTAAAGAAAAGGGACAAACATTTTTGAAACGCAAAAATGAAATCTGGAATTGGGTTCCAACCATTCAGCGGATGATTAAGCTTCCGCCTTCAATGATGTCGCAGGGTTGGATGGGCTCTGACTTTACCAATGACGATTTATTAAAAGCCGCTTCAATTGTTGAAGATTACGATCACACTCTATTGGGACATGAAGTTTGTAATGGCGAAGAATGTTACAAAATTAAGTTAGTACCAAAAGCCAATGCTGCTGTTGTCTGGGGTTCGCTTATCAAATGGATCAGCAAAAAAGGATATTTCCAAATGAAAACTGAATTTTATGATGAAGATAACCTGTTGGTAAAAACCGAATCGGCTTCAATAATTAAAAATATGGGAGACAGTGAAATCCCAACCCATTTCGAAATTATCCCTGCCGATAAACCCGGTAACAAAACCATTGTGGATTTTGATAAGTCAATATTCAATAAACCGATGGACGACGGTTTTTTTTCGCAACAAAATATGAAAACGATTAGATAATCATGCTAATTATTCAGTTTGTAAATATGCCAATAAGGCAATTGAATAATTGGCACATTGTCGCATTGGCTAATTGATAAATTAAACTACTATGATTAAACTAGCCTGGCGGAATTTATGGCGCAACAGGCGCCGAACATTGATAACAGTTGCATCAGTTTTTTTTGCTGTATTTCTTGCAATTATCATGCGTGGGTTCAAACATGGTGCATGGTTATATCTTATCAATAGCGTTCTGCATTCATATACAGGTTATGTTCAGATTCATGAAAAAGGATACTGGAATAACAAAACATTCGATTATAGCATGGCTGCTGATGATTCAATATTTGAAAAAGTTAAGAAGATAAAACAGGTTAAAGGTATTATTCCACGACTTGAATCATTTTCATTGGCTTCATCGGGTGATAAAACAAAAGGAGTAATTACAGTGGGTATTGACCCAAAATTAGAAAATGAATTTACCGAGCTTGATAAAAAAATTGTTTCGGGAAGATATTTCACTACCAAAGATATGGGAGTAATTTTAGCAGAACGACTTTCAAAATATTTGAATTAAAGGTTAACGATTCAATAGTATTGTTAAGCCAGGGATATCAGGGAATGGGAGCAAATGGAATTTATAGAGTTATTGGTATTGTAAGACTTCCAGCTCCGGAGTTCGATAATCAAATGGTATTTATGCCTTTGCCTTTGGCACAGGAATATTATTCTGCACAAGGCCGGATTACTTCAGTGGTTGTTGATTTGAACAATCAACAGGATATGGATAAAGCAATAAGAAAAATTAAAAGAATAGTTAATTCTGATACATACGAGGTAATGTCGTGGAAAGAAATGCTAATTGAACTGTATCAGCAATATATAACCAATGAGGGAAGCGGAATGATTATAATTTCTTTGCTTTACCTGATTGTGGGATTTGGTGTTTTTGGCACAGTTTTGATGATGATTGCCGAACGCCGTCATGAATTTGGAATTATGATAACCGTTGGAATGCAACGAAAGAGGTTGATGCAGTTGGTTGGAACAGAACTGGTTTTCATTTGCATGATGGGATTATTTTGCGGGTTTCTTGGAAGTGTTCCAATTGTTGCTTATTTTCATTTTTACCCAATTCATATGGGTGCTGAAATGGCAAAATCATATGCTGCTTTTGGCATGGAACCGATTTTGCCTACAGCATGGCAGCTCGATTATATGCTCCAGCAGGTTTATATAGTTTTTGCAATAATGCTTGTAGTTCTTATATATCCTCTATATTCAGTGTATAGACTGGATTTGACAAAAGCTATGAGAAGATAAATAATTATAAATTACTGATGACAAATAAATAATGGTATAAAACTAGGAACTAAGATTTAATAACCAACAAATATGTTACTATCATTATCGTGGAAAAATATTTGGCGGAACAAAACCCGCAGCCTTATTATCATTTTTGCTATTGTATTTGGTAATATTGGTGGGGTTGGTATTATTTCTTTTATGAATGGGTTGTTCAATCAACGTATTGAAATGGCAATTGGAAATGAAGTTTCAAACATTCAAATCCACAACTCGCATTTTCAGAGCAACAAGGAAATAAATGATACCATTTTTAACATTTCGAAAGTAACATCGGTTTTAGATACTTGTCGAATAATAAAGGCATATAGCACAAGGTTAAAATCGGTAACTATGATTAATTCAGCCAATAGCGGCGAAGGCATTATTCTCAATGGTATTGATCCGGAAAAGGAAAAGACTGTTACCGATATTTATAAATATATTAAAGAAGGAACTTATTTTAATGATAACAGAAAAAATGGCATCCTGGTTGGAGAAAAATTGGCCCGCAAACTGAAAATTAAAATGCGTTCAAAAGTGGTGGTGACCATGCAATCGTCATCTGGTAATATTACCAATGCAGCTTTTAAAGTTATAGGAATTTACAGAACAAGCAACTCTACATTTGACGGGCATTATGCCTATGTTCAAAAATCAAATTTAGCTTCAATTATTGGATTTGGTCCACAAACTTCCCACGAAATTGCTATTTCGGTTAGTAACGACAAAGAAAGCCAACCTTTGGCTGATTTATTAAAGAAAAAATGCAATAACAACAAGTTAAGTATTGAAACGTGGATTGAAATTATGCCTGAACTTGGACTTATGACAGGTGCATTGAATTATATGCTTTATATATTTATGTCTATTATTTTCCTGGCGCTCAGTTTTGGAATAATCAACACCATGCTTATGGCCGTGATGGAAAGGGTCCGCGAAATTGGCATGCTTATGGCAATTGGGATGAACAAAACCAAAATATTCTTGATGATCATGCTGGAAACTATTTTGCTTATGCTTACCGGTTCCTTTGTCGGGCTTGTGCTTTCATTCGGAATAGTAAATTTCTTTCAGAAATACGGTATCAATCTTTCGAAGTTTACTTCAGGTTTATCGGGATTTGGCTTTAGTTCAGTGATACACCCATTTCTTGAAACCAGGTCATATATAAATATAATTATTATGGTGGTAATTGCCGGGATTATTTCTTCAATTGTCCCTGCACGAAAGGCATTAAAGCTGAACCCATCGGAAGCGATTAGAAAATTATAAATTACCAATTATCCAATGTGCTAATATGCCAATGAAAAATTAAAGTTATCATATACTCAATGGAAAACCAAAAAGAAAATAAGATTCTCGATTTGACTTTTCAATTTGCCTTAGATATTATTGAGTTTAGCAAAGAATTAGAAAACCAGCTCAAATTTGTTATAACCAGACAATTGTTAAAGTCAGGCACTTCAATTGGGGTAAATGTTCGTGAAGCGCAAAGCGCAGAAAGCAAAGCCGATTTTATTCACAAAATTAAAATTGCAACTAAGGAAGTTGAAGAAACTGAATATTGGCTTCAACTCTGTAAATTTTCTAAAAACTATCCTGATAACCGATTTGTATTTAGAATAAATTTAAACGATTCAAAAAATCATTTCCAAAAGGTATGTAAAATAAAATAAAAGAATTGGCACATTAGCATATTGAATAATTAGATAATTAGCATTATGAAAATAATTGAAACAAAAGCATTGACAAAGGTTTACCGCGAAAATGGCAATGAAGTTGTTGCCTTGGAAAACCTGAATATTTCGTTTGAACAAGGTGAATTCACTGCTGTAGTTGGCCCATCAGGTTCGGGGAAAACAACATTCCTGAATATGATCGGAGGTATTGATAATCCTACATCAGGTGAAATTCAAATTGACAACGTAAATATTGGCCATTTGAAAAGTTCCAAACTAATTGACTTTAGAATGCGGAACATTGGGTTCGTGTTCCAATCTTATAACCTAATACCGGTACTCACGGCACGTGAAAATGTAGAATTTATTATGTTTTTGCAAAACCGTTCGCAGGCAGAACGTTCAAAAAGAAGCGCCGAATTATTATCGGCTGTTGGTTTAGGGGATAGAATGGACAGCCGGCCGGCCAAGCTCTCGGGTGGGCAACAGCAGCGCGTGGCAGTCGCCCGTGCTCTTGCATCACGCCCAAAATTTATTTTGGCAGATGAACCTACCGCCAACCTCGATTCTAAATCGGCCCAGACTCTCTTAGAGATTATGGAAAGGCTAAATCACGATGAGAATATTACATTTATTTTTTCCACACATGACCAACGCGTTGTAAAAAAGGCACGACGCATTATAACCCTGGTTGACGGAAAAGTTGATAGTGATATCAATACAAACATAAATAAAGTTTAAATTTTGTTATTACAGGTTGATTAAAACAAGTTGCTCGATTACCTGATGGTTTGTCATTTATATTGGTAATTATTTTCAATACTCTTTTAATTGATAATTTTAGCAAACCTGTTTTAACCGAATTTCATTTACCATTTTTTAATGTTGGTTTAATTTGTTTTATTTTTTTAATTATTATTTTACCCTTAATTTTTACTTTTCAGAATTTTTTTCAAATTAGAAGCAAATGACTAAAATAAAAAAAAGAGACAGAAATTCAATTTGTAATAATTCATTTTTTGCTGTCAAAAATTTCAATGGCAAGCCATTCTCTTTGTTTCTAAAATACTTTTTCCATTATTCTTTTATGCTTTTTGCGACTATTATAATTACAACAAAAACTTCATATAGTCAAGACGAACAAAAAAAATTGATAGTTAATGGATACATTTCAAACTTACAGAGCGCTATGTTTGATAGCATACAGAAAAACTGGACTATAGATAATTTAATACATAACCGGATTAATTTAAAATGGTATGCCCCCAGCAATTTAACTTTAGTTTTTGAAATGCGAAACAGATTTGTTTATGGGGAAAGTTTAGAGGCAGGTTTAAATAATCCAGCAAGCTATGAAAAGGATTATGGCTTTATTGATTTAACTAAAAATATAGTAACAGGCAACTCCTATCTTCTAAATTTAAATATTGACAGGTTAAATCTAACATATGAAAAAGATAAATTTCGTGTTACCCTCGGAAGACAAAGAATTAATTGGAGTCAAACTTTGGTTTGGAACCCTAACGATATTTTCAATACATATTCATTTTTTGATTTCGACTATATTGAACGTCCCGGAAGTGATGCTCTTAGAATCCAATATTACAATACAGAAGTTTCATCATCAGAACTGGCAATTAAAATGAATAGCGAAAAACAAGTAACAGCGGCTGCTTTTTATAAATTCAATGTATTTGAATATGATTTCCAGATTTTGGGAGGTGTTTTAAATAGTGAAGACTATGTCATCGGAACTGGCTGGTCAGGTGCAATAAGAAGCATTTCGTTCAGGGGAGAGTTTAGTTATTTTCATCCTAAAATGAATTATCCAGGAAGTAGAGACGTTATTCTTGCATCAATTGGTTTTGATTATACTTTTGGAAATTCTTTTATGCTAGGTGCTGATTATCTTTACTGCGGAAATAATATTAATGATAGTTTATCCTTTATTGGTTATTATAATGCTCCTCAGACAGTCAAAAACTTGTCTATTGTAAAACATAATATTTTAATTCAGGCCAGTTATCCTATTACTCCTTTGTTAACCGGAAATATTGCAGGTATGTATTTACCCGGTATTAAAGGTTATTATTTAAGTCCATCTTTTAATTATTCAATTTATCAAAATTTTGATGTTTCGTTTTATTATCAGGCATTTGGTGGTGAAATTCAAGGAAATCATCAAAGAATTAATTTAGCATTTTTAAGAATCAAGTTTTCATTTTAATTATTGAGTCAAATTATTAAGACGATATTCTCTTTTGACGAACGCTAAAAAACTATCCATTAACAATCTTTTTTATATGACGAATGTCATCTTATATAGGTAATATAAATCACCGGGTATAGTTTATTAGTCATCTAACTTTGGAGATAAATTTACGTTTGAATGATAAAGAGAATTAATATGACATCTCCTGAATTAATAATAGAAGGATCAAAGACTATGCCGGCAATTACATTTAGAAGCGGTAAATTAAAAATTATCGGTCGTTCAATTCCTGCTGATTCAAAGAGGTTATATGATCCTCTCTTTCATGTTCTTTATTTATACTCGCAAGATCCTGAAGATGTTACTGAAATCAATATTCAATTAGAATACCTTAATAGTGACTCAAACCGTTCTCTTATGAATTTGCTTATTCTTGCTGAAAAAATGCATCGCCATGGAAAACAAGTTGTCATAAAATGGTACTATAAAAACAATGATACAGTAATGTTTGAACAAGGTAATATTTTTAAATCTCTAATTGACGTTCCTTTTCGTTTTGAGCTTATAAATTGATTTATTACTTAGGGTTGGTTTAATGCCGGCATCATTTTTTGTTGCCGGCATTGACATTTCAATAAGCCTAATATCTTTTATACTTACTTAATTTAATTATTTTGCAATTAAATTTTCATGAGTTTTTCTTAATAATATTTTTAAATTACAGTTAGTATGAGCGTTGCTCATAAAGTGTTTCACAACTTCAACTTTTATTAAGCCTGTTTTAATGCGATTTTGAATATAGATAATATTAATAGTCTAGTGTGCATCTTGCTCAAACATTCTGGCATTCTTACTACTTTATTGGTGTCATGTCAACAAAGCAAGAGTGAAGTATTTGGCATTATATTTCTATTAATGATAATATTCAATTGCTCATAAGAAATAAAATTTTATAAATTTGCACTGCTTTATTAAGCAAGAATTGACCTATGGTGTAACGGCAGCACAGCAGATTTTGGTTCTGTTAGTCTAGGTTCGAATCCTGGTAGGTCAGCAAAATGTTATACTCAAAAATAACTTAAGCCATTTAGATATCCTGCCGGAAGGTTTATAAATTCAGCTAGAGTTACAAATATTTAATAACATTTTATTTTGCTTTTCAGATTTTTATTCTACCCTCTTATTATTAAGATTTTTAATATAGTCTTTAAACTCCGCCCTTTTTCGATAAAAAATAAAATTTATATTAAGAAACACAATTAAGTGATATTCTTTTGCCTGGGGAAAATGATTTCAGCAGATTTATTACTTTTGAATATTCTTTATACCATTTTCATTTTAAAGAATTTATGAAAAAGTTCAATTACTATTCTTTTTATACAATATTCTGCATTGTCTTTATTCTTATTTTATATAAATTAATTTCCATTCCGATAACTCACGATGAAATGGCTACGCCAGCGTACTATATTAATTTCAGTTGCTGGCAGATAATGATGTATCCTGATGCATGGGCAAATAACCATATTTTAAATACACTGATTGTGAAGTTATTCGTATACCTTTTTGGAATTAACCAGGTGGTAGTGAGGCTACCTAATTTACTTTCGTTTGTTGTTTATGCTATTGCAGTATTTAGAATAAATAAATTAACCTTAAAATTAAATTCAATTTGGTTTATACCTGCTTCTCTTCTTTTCATTGAATATCCATATTTTCTTGATTTTTTTGGATTATGTAGAGGTTACGGCATTTCCTTTTCATTAGAAACTTTATCTGTCAGTTATTTGCTTTCCGGTTTTCTTTATAATAAAAATCGTGCTGTTTGGATATCTTTATTCCTTTCAATACTTGCTTCTTATGCAAACTTTACATTACTTATTTTCTGGGCAGCAAGTGTTATTTTAAATTGGTTCTATTTTTATTTAAGATCTTTTAATCAGATTAAACAACTAATCAAACCTTCTATTATTATTATAGTAACATCCCTGCTTTATTCAGCTCTATTTGCACACCCAATTATTAAATTGAGAGATGCAAACCAATTTGTTTACTGGCATTCATCGGGATATTTTTCAGGAACAATAATATCATTTGTTTTTCTATCTATTATACTGGCTTACTTTATCTACATCCGTTACGTTCTAAAAAAAGACAATTATCAATCTACACATCTTAAAAAACCAGTATTCATTGCCTTTTCAATTTTATTACTTTCTGCCTTCGTCAGTATTATGCAATGTATAATATTAAAAACACCAAGTTTATATGGAAGAACAGCCTTATTTTTCTTTCCATTAATAATCACTTCCATTGTTTGCCTGCTTGATTTGATTTCATTCATTAAAAGAAAAATGATCATTTATATAATTGCATTTATGATTTCATTTTCCTGTGTTTTTAATCTTGCATATACTTTTAGTCTTAAATACACTATTCAATGGGATTTTGATGAGAATACATTTGATGTATTAAAATATTTGGAAACAAAAAGTCATAATAATAGTCATATTATTCTAAAAACAGACTGGCATTTTTTCCCGTCATTCTATTTTTATTCATATGCTGGGAAAATACCATGGTCTGAATTAAAAGGTTACGATAAGAATATTGAACTTAATACTGATGCAGAATATTATTATATTTTTTCACAAGATTACAAGATACTTGAACCAAAATTTAAACCTGTATACAAAATAAATGAAAAGAGATGGTTGCTTAAAAAGAAAACGATGCTTGAACAGGACACTATCAAAGAAAAGTATTTGATCAAATCTAGCAATCCATAAAATTTACTTTATGCAGAATTTAATTTGAAACCTAATTCAGATGATTAAAAAATAAACTTGTTTTCCTTTTATTTTTTAATATTAACACAAAAAATGCAAATTAATTATTTCTAATAATTTGAAATTTTTCACAAAATTTTTTATTTCTTAAATAACAAGTGTTTATCTTTACTTAAGATCATTAAATGCCCAATATCCCAATAAATGATAAAAAAATCCATTTATATCCAATTTCTTTTGATCTTGATTCTTATTGAATCCTGCGTGAAAATAAAAACAAACGATCCACTTGTTTCACATATTGATTACACTATAAAACCTGGGAACGATTTTTTTCTTTATGCAAACGGTAAATGGTTTAAAGAAAATCCTATACCTGCAAGTGAAGCTAATAATGGATTATGGCGATTAGTTCAAGATACCATTAATGCACAAATTTATGATATTTGTAAATCCTCTTCGGAATTGAAAGTTACTCTACCAGGAAGTATTGAGCAAAAGATTGGGGACTTTTATTCATCAGGTATGGATAGTGTTACCCTTAATAAAAGAGGTATTTCTGAAATTATTCCTTATTTAAATGGAATTGATGAAATTAATGACTTAGACGGAATATTCAAAGCTGCGGCCTACATACATATAATTGCTGGTTCACCTTTATTTGGTTTTTATGTCGCACAAGATGATAAAATCAGTAATAAAAATGCCATTTTTATATGCCAGGGCGGATTAAGTTTACCTGATAGAAGTTTCTATTTTGATACTGATTCCCGAGCTATTAAAATCCGAAATAATTTTTTTATTTACGCTTATGACATATTTAAAATATTAGGTAATAACAATATTAAAGCGAAAAATGCAGCTGAAAAATTGGTAAACATGGAAACTGCTATTGCCAGGTCATCCCGTAAATTAAAAGATACTCGTAACCCATTAAAAAATTACAATAAAATTTCTTTTAAAAATTTAATTTCTGATTATCCCAATATTAATTGGTCTGTTTTCATAAAAGGCATTGGTATAAATGAACCTGATTCTGTTATCATTGCTCAACCAGAATTCATCAAATCGTTAAATGGTTATTTAAAAAAATATTCGATTAATGACTGGAAGGATTATTTGAAATTTAATCTCGTTAATAATCTTTCAGATTACCTGGATGATAAAGTATTTATTGAATCATTCAATTTTTATTCAAAAACTTTATATGGATTAAAAGAACCTAAACCCAGATGGAAAAGAGTTGTTGAACAAACAGACTATTCCCTTGGCGAATTAATAGGCCAAGTTTACGTAAAGGATTTTCTTCCAAAAGGAACCAAAGAAAAATTAACGGAAATCGGAACTGCCATCAAAGCGGTATATGCAAGAAGAATTAATGAAATTGACTGGATGAGTTCAGCTACTAAAAAACGAGCTCTGAAAAAATTGAATGCAGTTGTTATGAAATTAGGATATCCTGATAAATGGAAGGATTTAAGCAGTATGAAAATTGACCGATCAACTTATTTGCATAATGTTATTGAAGCAAATAAATGGGCTTTTAATTATATGATCTCAAAATACGGGAAACCTGTGGATCGAACCGAATGGAACATGGAACCTCAAACATATAATGCATATTATAATACATCAAATAATGAAATTGTTATTCCAGGATGTAATATTCTTGTTCCTGGTTACGAACATAAATTGGCTGATGATGCTATTCTTTATTCAATTATAGGCTCAACTTTTGGACATGAAATTACTCATGGATTTGATGATCAGGGATGCAAATATGACGAATATGGTAATTTGAATAATTGGTGGACAACCAGCGACAGTATAAAATTTTATGCAAAAACTAAAGTAATAGTGGACCAATTTAACAAATACATTGCCATAGACAGCCTTCATATTAATGGTGAACAAACCCAGGGTGAAAATATTGCTGATCTTGCCGGTATCGCAATGAGTTATGAGGCTTATAAGAATACTAAACAATATAAAAACCATGAAATAATTGCAGGTTTAAATCCTGATCAAACGATTCTTTCTTGGCTATGCACTTGGATGGATGGTGAATGAAAGACCAGAAGAAATTGCTAACAAGGTCCGTAGTGATGTGCATTCACCATGCAAATTCAGGGTTAATGGACCTTTATCAAATATGCCTGAATTTTATTCGGCATTTCGGAATTAAAAAAGGGGATGCTTTATGGAGGCCAGACAGCATCAGAGTTAAAATATGGTAAATTCTTGAAGCTAATTTTTTTTGAAATTATTAATATATCCTCTATCTGTTATTCTTTTCAGGAATCATTATATTATTATTTTTTTTAATTTAGATGCCTCAAATTGAAAAAAGTATCTTATGCTTGATTTTATTAAATTCCTGATTGATTACATTCTTCACATTGATAAAAACCTGGCTGTTTTGATTTGCAATTACAATACCTGGATTTATCTGATTCTTTTTATCGTAATTTTCTGTGAAACAGGATTGGTAGTTACACCTTTTTTACCTGGTGACTCATTACTTTTTGCAGCAGGTATTCTTGCAGCAAAAGGTTCATTAAATTGTCCGGAAATAGGCATTAACATTGGTATACTGATTATAATATTTCTTAGTGCTGCTATTTTAGGTGACAATACGAATTACTTTATCGGAAGATTCCTGGGAAATAAAGTCTATGAAAAAAACTACAAATACATTCGCCGGGATTATCTTGAAAAAACTCACAATTTTTATGAAAAGTATGGAGGCATAACTCTTGTTATTGCCCGTTTTATGCCAATTTTCCGCACTTTTGCCCCGTTTGTTGCAGGTGTAGGTACAATGCGATATATTATGTTTATTAAGCTATTGTTTAATTGGTAATTTTCTATGGGTATTTACATTTAGTCTCTCAGGTTATTTTTTTGCAAATAATGCTTTTGTACAAAAAAATTTCTCATTGGTAGTATTAGGTATTATTATGGTATCCTTTATACCACCATTTGTAACATTCATAAGGCATTGGTTAGTGTCAAGAAAAAATAGATAAGCACAATAACTTTAAAATTTGAACTTTGCATTATGTTCTTCATTCTTTCTAAAATACTCTATTTCCTAATAACACCAGTATTTTGGATACTGGTGTTACTTATTTTATCTTTATTCATAAAGAAGTCTCTGATTAAAAAAAGATTATTGCTTATAGGAATTATTTCTTTTATTTTTTTTACAAATAATTTTATTTTCAATATAGTTGCCAGAGCAATGGGAAGTTAATTCAAAAAGTGCAAGCACAATTGCACAGTAACTATGAATATGGAATAGTACTTGGAGGAATGGTTTCAGAAAATATATTTACTGGTAAGGTACAATTCAGTGAAAGTATTGATAGACTAATGCAGGCTATTATACTTTATAAGCATGATAAAATAAAAAAGATAGTAATTACAAGTGGTTCTAGCATATTATTAAACCAAAGGGTAAAAGAGGCTGATATTTTATTACCTTTTTGCATTTCATTAGGAATTCCAAAGAATGATATAATTATTGAACCTAATTCAAGAAATACACATGAGAATGCCTTATTTACTAAAGAATTGATAAGTACTAGATTCTGTTTCACTATTAATTACTTCGGCATTTCACATGCGCAGGGCAGAGGCTTGCTTTAAACATGAAGGTTTTAAGTTTGATATTTTATCAACTAATCCTTTGGAACAAATTAATATGGGACCTGACGATTATTTTATACCAAAAGCTGAACCTCTTTTAAAATGGTCCTATTTAATTAAAGAATGGGTGGGATATATTGCTTACAAATTTGCTGGTTATATATAAAAAATAACTACTATGAAAAGATTCATAAATCCTGTTAAGTTATAATAGGAAGATAATGGTTTGCTAAAATTTCTCATAAACCTTTTTTTAAACTACATAATTTGTAGATGCAGTAAAACCTCCTTTTCCAGTCCAATTAGTATGAAAAACTTTGCCACGTGGCTGGTCGATACGTTCATAAGTATGAGCGCCAAAATAATCACGCTGTGCCTGAAGCATGTTTGCAGGCAATTTTTCGCACCTGTAACCGTCAAAGTAATTTAATGCTGTTGCTAATGCGGGAATCGGGATACCATTAGTCACTGAAGTAGCAATTACCCTTCTCCATCCTTCTTGGTTAGAAAGTATTTTTGACTTGAAAAAATTATCAAGCAACAGATTTTCCAGTTCAGGACTTTTATCAAAAGCTTCTTTTATTTTTCCAAGAAAAGCTGAGCGTATAATACAACCACCGCGCCACATTAAAGCAATACCACCATAATTCAGGTGCCAGCCAAATTCTTTTGCAGCAGATTTCATAAGTAAATAACCCTGTGCATACGAAACTACTTTTGAAGCGTATAATGCATCGCGTAAATCATTTATAAATTGTTTTTTATCACCTTTGAAGGATACTTTAGGTCCGGTTAACACTTTCGAAGCAACTACACGTTCATCTTTTTGCGAGGAAAGGCAACGGGAAAATACTGCTTCTCCAATCAATGTCAATGGAACGCCAAAATCAAGAGCAGCAATTCCAGCCCATTTGCCGGTACCTTTTTGTCCAGCTGTATCCAATATTTTATCTACCAATGGTTTTCCATCAGTATCATTATAAGCGAGAATATCTCCAGTTATTTCTATTAGGTAGCTATCTAAATCACCAGAGTTCCATTCATTAAAAACTTCGTGCATTTCATTTGTGCTCATAACAAGTATATCGCGCATGATTTGGTATACTTCGCAAATAAGCTGCATATCACCATATTCGATGCCATTATGTACCATTTTCACAAAGTGACCAGCACCATTTTCACCTACCCAATCGCAACAAGGAGTGCCATCCTCAACTTTAGCCGCGATACTTTGAAATATTGGCTTTACATGTTCCCAGGCAGCTTTTGAACCGCCTGGCATAATAGATGGACCATTTAATGCACCTTCCTCACCTCCAGAAACGCCTGTACCAATAAATAACATATCTTTACTTTCCAAATATTGAGTACGACGGGTAGTATCAAGATAATGGGAATTGCCGCCATCAATCAATATATCACACTTATCAAGATGTGGGATAAGTTGCTCAATTAATTCATCAACGGGATTTCCAGCTCTTACCATTATTAAAATTTTTCGTGGCTTTTCAATTGAAGCAACAAAATCATTAATTTGTTTGGAGCCAATAAAATTTTTCCCATTGCCTTTAGTATTAATGAACTTTTCTACAATTCCCTCTTCTTTGCCCGGAACCGTTCTATTATATACTGATACAGTGTACCCTTTGCTTTCAATATTTAATGCAAGGTTTTCACCCATAACTGCCAATCCTATAATACCAATATCAGCTTTAGATTTCATGATGTTTTTTATTAAAATATTGGAAAGTTATAAAGTTAGAATATTAATAATTTGAATATAATTATGGCAGAATGTTTTCATATCAAAAATTATAAAGTCAAAACTTTAAACCCTAATTCTCTTAACTTTTCTGCCATTTCCATATTTCCATTTTTCAATTCAACAGAATATTCTTGAAACTCCCGCCTGACAGGATATTCACTTCTTTGATTTTCAAAATCATGAGGAGATATTCTTAATCTCTCATCATCTTCCTGAACTTTGAAAGTACTCTCAATAGCTTCGCAAAGTACATCTTGTAAAGTTTTTTTTGTTGCATCTATTGATAAAACTGAAGATTCAAGAGAAGGTAAATTTGTTGGGAACCAATAATCTAATCCAAATTTGAAAAATCTACTCAAAGCTCTTACTGACAATGCAGTCCCATTAGCTTTTCCATCTATAGAATAACCTGCAATATGAGGAGTTGCAATATCCTGCATTAGTAATAATTCTAAATCAATATCAGGTTCATTTTCCCAGACATCCATTACTGAACTTTTCAAAATGCCTGCTTTAATTGCATTTATTAATGAAAAACTGTCCACTATTTCACCTCGCGAAGTATTGATCAAGATTGTACCTGGATTTATCTGTTTCAGCTTTTTTTCATCAATCAGATGAAATGTTTTGTCTTGTCCTTCTAAATAAAGAGGTACATGCAAAGTGATAATATCAGCTTCGTGAATTAATCCTTCAAGTGACAGATAACCGCAAGGACCACGCCTGCGCATTATAGGAGGATCATTTGAAACTATCCTCATTCCTAATGTTTCTGCCAGACGTAATACTTTCTTTCCGACATTACCTACACCAACTATTCCAAGTGTTCGATCTTCAAACTTAAATTTGTACTTTTTGGCAAGATATACTAATGCAGATGCTAAGTATTGCTGCACTGATAATGAATTACAACCTGCTGCATTTGCCCAGACAATTCTATTTGTTTCGCACCATTTAGTATCAATATGATCGTATCCTATAGTAGCAGTTGCAATAAACTTAACTTTTGAACCTTCCAATAATTCTTTATTACATTCAGTTCGTGTTCTGACAATTAGGGCATCGCAATCCTTTACAACCCGTCGTTTAATATAAGAACCAGGCAAATAAACTACTTCCGCAAAGGGCTCCAGGACGCCTTTAATAAATGGGACTTTATCGTCAATGACAATTCTCACAATTATTAATGTCAAATGCAATCAAATCAATTATTTTTCTTTTCTATTAAAATAATACTTAATATTTTAATTATTCCTTTTTGCTCTTTGCAAAGTTTTTAAAATTTATCTTCATTAATTTAAATAATATTCTTAAAATATTTAATCAACAAATTGAATTGAAACTTGTTTTTCTGAGGTTTTCGAAAATAAAGTTACATAATTAGTAATTAGTATCCTTTTAAAGCCATTAAAATTGGAACACTTTTATAATTTCCCTTAAGAAAGCGACATTGAGTTACTAATAATTTATACAATATTATTCATTCCTCCTATCTTCTTCTCCAAGAAATTTAGGACAATGTTTTTATATATTTGAGAAATCCAGTATTATATCCAAAACAAAATGAAATCTCTCATCATCATTATTCTTCTACCTTAGAGAAAATATTTTCGACTAGCATATATTAGTCCAAAATTATCTGAAATGAAAGTTGTTTTGGAAATGCCAAATTAGATTTTATTATTGAACTGCAACTTGTTTTGAAATATAATGAAAATGTGGCCCAAACCTTTCAAAAGCCGCTTTTTCCAAACTTTCCTGGTGATTTGGATGTGCAATACTGATAATCAATCTTGCTCTTTCCTGCATTGATTTTCCGTATAAGATTAACAGCCCCATATTCAGTAACAAGCCAATGCATATGAGCTCGTGTAGTTGCAACTCTGCCCCGGGAATTAATGTAGGGGCTAATTTTACTTATTCCTTTATCAGTAACTGAAGGCATTGCAATGATTGCTTTTCCACCTTTAGAACGGGAAGCTCCATAGACAAAATCAATTTGTCCGCCGACGCCAGAATAAAATTTAGTTCCTATAGAATCGGCACATACCTGGCCTGTTAAATCAACCTGTATTGCTGAATTAATTGCTGTAACCTTTGGATTTTGAGATATTATAAATGGATCATTTGTGTAGCAAACATCCATCATCAATACTTGTGGATTATTATGAATAAAGTCATAAACTTTTTGAGACCCCATTAAAAAAGTAGCCGTCATCTTACCATGGTCAACAACTTTATTAGCATTATTAATAACACCGCTTTCAACTAAAGGTAATACTCCATCAGCAAACATTTCAGTATGTATCCCAAGGTTTCTATGATTTCCTAATTGAGCCAATACGGCATTTGGAATGGCTCCTATACCCATTTGAAGAGTTGCCCCGTCTTCAATAAGCTCCGCACAGTTTTTGCCGATTGCAGTTTCAATTTCATCAGGTGCAGAAAAATGAGCAGGTTCGAGCGATGTGCAATCTTCAACAAAAATATCAATCATCTCCAAAGAAATTAAAGCATCTCCAAATGAACGTGGAACACTTGGGTTTATAACTGCTATTACTATTTTGGCATTCTCGACAGCAGCCAATGTTGCATCTACCGATGTACCCATAGAAACAAAACCATGTTCATCAGGCGGACAAACTTGAATCATAGCAACATCGCAACGAAGATACTTATCTCTATATAATCGTGAAGTTTCTCCCAGGAAAACAGGAATATAATCTGCATAACCAGACTGCGTTTGACTACGTACATTAGCTCCTACAAAAATGAATTTAGATGAAAAATGCCTTCAAACTCAGCATTTGCATAAGGAGCAGGTCCTTCGGTATGAAGATGATGAATTCTGACATCTCTAAGCTCACCAGCTTACCTCTATCACACATGGCTTTAATTAAACATTGAGGAGCACTTGCTACACTACTTAAATGAACATAATCTCCAGATTTAATAACTTTGACTGCTTCTGCCGGTGAGACTGATTTATATTGCTTTAATATCATTTAAATTGATTATAAAATTATTAGTTTTTTTTAAGGCGTCAAAAATAATAATAAAAGGATTAATATTTTTCTTTTAAAAAATATTAGTGCTATTCATTTTGAATAAAAAAAAGCTGTCTTCTGCAACAGCTTTAATAATCTAATAATATTTAATTAAATATCTATAAAATCAACATTGCATCACCATAAGTTCCAAAATGGTAGTCTTCCTTAATTGCAACTTTATATGCTTTAAACAGAAAATCATAACCTGCAAAAGCAGATACCATCATTAAAAGTGTAGAAAGTGGTAAATGAAAATTGGAAACCATTGCACTAGGAACACTAAATTCATAAGGTGGAAAAATGAACTTATTTGTCCAACCATCAAAAGGTTTAAGCAATCCTGAAGTCGTAACGGAACTTTCAAGTGTACGTAAAGTTGTAGTACCAACAGCACACACTTTGCTTTTACGATCTTTTGCTAAATTTACAATATTAGAAGATTCTTCAGTAATAACAATTCTTTCAGAATCCATTTTATGCTTTGTAAGGTCTTCAACATCAACCGTTCGGAAATTACCCAAGCCCAACATGAAGTGTAATAAAGCCAAATTCAATTCCTTTTATTTCCAGTCGTTTTAACAATTCACGGCTAAAATGCAATCCGGCAGTTGGAGCAGCAACAGCTCCTTCATGTTGTGCAAATACTGTTTGATATCTTTCACGATCTTCAGGTTCAACATTTCTTTTAATAAACTTTGGTAAAGGGGTTTCTCCTAATCTGTAAAGAGTTTCTTTAAAAGAATCATAATCGCCATCGTAAAGAAAACGTAATGTTCTGCCTCTTGAAGTTGTATTATCTATAACTTCAGCAACCAATACATCGTCTTCGCCAAAATATAATTTATTTCCTATCCTGATTTTACGGGCAGGATCAACTAACACATCCCATAATCGTTGTTCTCGGTTTAATTCCCTTAAAAGAAATACTTCAATCTCAGCACCTGTTTTTTCTTTATTCCCATAAAGACGGGCAGGAAAAACTTTAGTGTTATTAAACACCATTACATCATTCTCATCAAAATAATTTATAATATCCTTAAATATACAATGTTCAATTTCACCAGTATCACGGTGCAAAACCATTAATCTTGATTCATCACGATTTGGGGCCGGATATTTTGCAATCAGGTCTGCAGGCAAATTAAATTTATACTGGGATAATTTCATTTAATTAGAGTTTATCTAAGTTACTAATAACAATTTCTTATAATTATTGTTATTGAAAAGGAAATTCTTTATTAAAATTAATATTAAAAATTCAGGGTTGCAAAGAAAACAATTTTTCTTGAAATTCTTCAATACTTTAGTGCATCTTTTATTTGATAAGAGCCTGAAATAGTTCTTTTTAATGCTTTAAGGTATGCCCCACTGTTCAACGCTTTTCCAATATCATGGGCAAATGAACGGATATAAGTACCTTTGCTACACACTATTCGTATTACTAATATTGGCAAATTAAATTCAAGTATTTCAAGTTCTTTAATTGTTACTTTATTAGGTTTTAATTCCATATCAATACCTTTTCGCGCAATTTTATAAGCTCTTCTGCCATTAACAAATTTTGCTGAATATAAAGGCGGAATCTGATCAATTTCTCCAATAAAAAGTTTTAGTTTTTCTTTAGTAAATCCAAAGTAATATGATTTATCTGCAAATTCACCATCAAATTCTTTCTCCAAGATCATATGACGGTGTTGTTTTACCAAATTCAATAGTCGCAATATATTCTTTATATGAATCCTGTAATGTATTAATTTCTTTTGTCTTTTTTCCTGTGCAAATTACCAATAATCCTGTAGCAAGAGGATCAAGTGTTCCGGCATGTCCGACTTTTAAATTATCAAGATGATATCGCTTTTTAATTAAGATTACTTACTTTTTTCACGACATTGAAGGAAGTCCATGTTAAAGGTTTGTCGATTAAGATAACTTCACCTTCAACGTATTTGTTTTCCATTTTAAGCTTTTAAATGATAGCTAAAAATTAACATTATAAATATAATAGCTCCAGCAAAAATCCGATAATATCCGAACAATTTAAATCCGTGCTTTTGTAAGATATCCTATAAAAAATTTGATTGCAATCAGGGCAACAATAAAGGACACCAGACTACTGATTCCTAAGGTACTCATATTGCTTTTATTCAAAACTTCGGGATGGTCCTTATAAACATCATAAAAACTTTTGACCGACGCGGCAAACATAGTAGGTACAGCAAGCAGAAAAGAAAATTCAGCAGCCAGGCTTCTAGTAAGCTTTTGCCCCATACCGCCTATAATTGTAGCAGCACTTCTGCTCAGTCCGGGCAAAATTATAGATAAGGTTTGGAAACACCCTATTATAAAAGACTTTTTGTAAGTTATCTGTTCTTCTTCTTCAATTGTAGGTGTTTTAAATAAATTATCAATAAAGAGAAGGAAAAAACCTCCACCGATCATTATCGAAGCAATAAAATAAAGATTTGATAAAGCAACATCAATATAATTTTTAAGTAAAGTGCCTACAATTAAAGCTGGAATCACTGCCACAACCAATTTAATATAGAATGTAACTCCACTGAAGTCGAAGAATTTCTTCCAATATAGTACAACCACGGATAAGATAGCAGCCAATTGGATTACCACTTCAAACATATCGACATAAGGAGTATTAGACACCCCTAATAGAGGATTGGTAAACTTCATGTGGGCAGTGCTTGAGATAGGTAAAAATTCGGTTATTCCTTCAACAATGGCAAGAATAATAGCGTGTAATAAATTCATTTACGATTTTTTTTTGGTCTAAATTTGAAGTGCATGCTCATGCAGATAATTTCAGACAATTAATATTTTATTTCTTTACCAAAGATAACATCAAAAAGGGCCAAATTGCAAGTTTATAATTTTGGTCCCTTTCGAATAACAAGTAAAATAATTAATTACTCCTGTTCTTTTTCTTTTGGCTTTTTCATGATAGCATAAATCTCAAAAACAAATCCAAATAGTACTACCATTGGCGCTAACGTTATTCTCCTGAAACTAAAAATTTCATTTTTATTAAAAACATTTGGATTGTCAGATTTGCCACCAGCCATAAGGAAAAAGCCAATTACAATAATAACAAATCCAATAATCAAGAGATAATAATTCTCTTTTCCTAAAGCAAAATCAGCTTTAGGTTTAATTTCTTGTTTTTTCGTATTGTTTGCCATAATGAATTAATATAAATATTCTGAATCAATGTTTAGGTATTTATTAAGTGCAAAAAAAGTACTGGTTAAATTTATTGTAATACCAATAATAATTAATCCTGCAAATAGAATCCCGGCCAATTGATAATCTACCATCAGGTCAACACCTTGTAATTCGTTTTGAGATAAATAGATAAGTGCTGCAACCAAACTTATTGAAATAATTGAAGCAATAAATCCATGAATAAGACTCTTAAACAAAAATGGTCTTCTGATAAAACCTTTTGTAGCTCCTACAAGTTGCATAGTGCGAATTACAAATCTCTTAGAAAATACTAATAATCTGACTGTATTATTGATCAAAGCTATTGCAATCAAAAATAATAAACCACTAAATCCTAAAATAACCAGGCTGATCTTCTTGATGTTTTCATTGACTAAATGAATTAATGATTTCTCATAAATTATTTCTTGTATGAGGGAATTATCCTTAAATTGTTTTTCTATTTTGTTAATACTGTCCGAATTAGCATATGCAGCCAATAATTTAACTTCAATACTGGATTGAAGTGGATTTTCTCCTATAATGCTTACAAAATCTTCTCCTAATGATTTGCTAAATTCTTGAGCAGCTTTTTCACGAGTAATATATTCAGTAGATTTAACATAAGGTAATGCATCCATATCTTTTTGTAATTTCATTATGTCGACCTCCCGGGTATCAGGTTTCAATACAACGGTAAAATTTATATTTTCTTTTACAAAGTCCGATAATTTCTTTGCATTGAGAAGTAAAAGGCCTACCAATCCCAGCATAAATAATACAAGTGAAAGACTAATTGTAGTCGTAATATACGAACTTTGCAGCCTTCGTTTATTTACTTTATTCTCTTTTACCGACATATAGTTAAGGCTTTCCCTAATCAACAATTGTAGTCCAACCTAGTTTATCCGGTTCTTCTCCAAACTGAATAGCTGTAATTTTATCATAAAGTTTTTGACATATGGGCCCCGGTTTGTCATCTTTACAATAAGTATATGTTATATCCAAATCCGGATCAACAATAGTTTTGATAGGAGTTATCACAGCAGCTGTTCCACAAGCACCTACCTCTTCAAATGATTCCAGTTCTGCAACAGGAACAGGTCTTCGCTCAATTTTCATTCCCATATTCTTTGCTAATTCAATCAGGCTTTTATTTGTTACAGAAGGCAAGATAGATTTAGAATCGGGCGTAATGTAACAATTATTCTTAATACCGAAGAAATTTGCAGGACCACTTTCATCAATATATTTTTTTTCTTTAGCATCTAAATAAATAGCTGTTGAGAAACCTCTGTCTTGAGCCTGACGAATAGAAATTAAGCTGGCTGCATAATTGCCACCTACTTTAACATGTCCAGTACCTAAAGGAGCAGCGCGATCATAATCGCGACATATCATCATATCTACAGGTTTAAAACCCTCTTTAAAATAAGGTCCAACGGGATTAGCAAATACTAAGAAAAGATATTCTTTTGAAGGCCTAACACCAACTTCAGCACTAGTACCTATTAACAAAGGTCTAATATAAAGTGTTGCTCCAGTTCCATAAGGAGGTATATATTTCTCATTTAGTTTAACTGCTTTAAAAATTGCATTTTTAAAGATTTCTTCAGTTATTTCAGCCATAAGAATATACCTTGCCGTATCAATCATTCTTTTTGCATTCTCATCAATCCTAAATAATCTGATTTTATCGTCTTTCCCACGATATGCTTTTAATCCTTCAAATGCTTCTTGTCCATAATGCAGACAAGTGGAAGCGATATGCATATTTATATATTCTGAAGATGAAATTTCCAATTCACCCCATTTGCCATCTCTCCAATAACAGCGAATATTATAATCCGTTTTATGATAAGCAAAAGGTAAGCTTTTCCAATCAATACTTTCCATGTATCTATACTTAATTAATACTATTTTATGAAACTTTTAAATCAAATATTAGTTCTTTAAAAAATCACTCTATTGGACTTTTCTATATTTATTCAGATAAAAAAATTGTGTAATGTGAGTGTGCTATTTTCTTCTCTAATTAATTAGTTATAAAAGGTTTTTAAATTGAAATGCCAAATTTAGTTTTTTTTATGTTTGTTTTGCAATTATAATTGTGCAGTTTTTTTTGAAGCTTCCAGGATATTTTCTATTTGTTGTTCAGAGCTTACATCTCGCAATACATTAGCTACACGAGTATAATATTTGTGATTTGAAAGAAGAACAATTTGTTCTCTGAGCCACTCTTCTCTGGAGACAACTTTTCCTTTATCACTCAATTCTCTAAAATTTAATTCATTTAAAGTTACAAAGTCAGCTCTTGACAAATAATTCATTTCTGCATCTAATAATATTTCTTCAGATCTTATTTTGAGGTTTTCGCATGTGCTTAGTTACTTCTATTAATTCAACAATTTTTTCTATTTGCTCCGATAAATATTTAAACTTTGGTAATATCTCGCGGGCATAATTTATACTATAGTCTTCATGGTTATCGTATGCCCAAATATATCCAACGTCACTTAATAATACGGCCGTTCTGAGAAGAAAATTTTCTTCATCGCTTAGTTCCTCAGCCCTGCCAAATAAATCTACAAGATTGTATACATCGCGGATTCTTGCAGAATTATGGAAATATAAATTCTCAGGTAATTCATTATCCATTTTATAGAATACATCTTCTTCTAAATCCTGAAGCCGTAAAATTTGAAGCATTACAAAAAATTTCTTATTAGGTACATGACGCATATCTGTTGCAAGTTCAGGGCGAATGCCTTTAACAAAATACATATCTATTTCACCCTTATACTTAACAGGCATTTTTCCACGATATTCGCAAATGAAAAAATCCTTAACCAGTTCATAAGTGTGCCCGGAAATATTGATTTTTCCTGCCTCTCCTGATGATTCCATTCTGCTTGCCGTATTTACTGTATCGCCCCAAATATCATAAGACATTTTTTTATGACCTACAACTCCAGCAATAACCGATCCGGTGTGTATACCTATTCGTAAATCCCAAATATCAATATTTTTTGATTGTAATTCTCTCATATATTCTTGCATTTCTAAAGCAGCAAGAACAACTTCAACAGGATTAGTAATATTTTTATTGGGAATTCCACCTGCACACATGTAAGCATCTCCAATAGTTTTAATTTTTTCAATATTATATTTTTCAACTACCATATCGAATTGAAAAAAGAAAGCATCGAGCTGGTCAATGAGCAATTCAGGGTTCATTTGTTCAGCTATTTTCGTAAATCCCTGAATGTCGGAAAACAATACTGTAACCATTGAAAATTTTTGTGAAGTAGCTTTGCCTGTTGATTTCAGTTCATCCGCAGTACCTTTTGGTAATAAATTTGCAATAAGTATTTCGCTTTTTTCTTTCTCTTTAAGAATCTCTTCCGTTCGTTCAGAAATAATTTTTTCAAGTTTTTCTTTGCTTTTAAAAAACAGCCATGTGCGCCAACGAAGTATAACAAATGTTATAAAAACAAATAGGAAAAAGTATAAAACGTATGCTGAAAAAGTAGAATAAAAAGGATGCAAAATATAAAACTTCAAACTTGTAATGTCAGAAACAGTTCCGTCAATATTTAATGCTCTGACTGAAAAGGCATAATTTCCGGGTGAGAGATTATTAAAATGAAAAATATTTTCACGAGTCCAATTTGTCCATTTTTTATTATACCCCTCTAGTTTATATTGATACTGGATATAAGGCTCACTTTCAAAACAGGTTGATGAAACTTCAAACTTAAGATTGTTATAACTGTAATTAATTTCTGGATCTTCAAGTCCAATTTGTAAAATAGAATCTTTGCCAATAATCATACGCTTTATAATTGCAGAATAATTACGAGGCAAATTAAATGGTCTATTGTTGTTGAATTGTAATAGTTTGTTCTCACCTCCAATCCAAACAGTTGAAGAATCAATGTAAATTGGGCTTATTATACTTCCCGTGTTAAAAAAAACCGGTTTTTCAAATGCTTTACCTACAGATGACTTGTACATTAAAACTCCTTGTAAGTTTTCAACTGAAGTGGAAAGATAGTACCATTTGTTGCCAAAAGGGTCTATTAAAGTTTCAACGAGCCAAGGAATTCCTTTTAAATACTTTAAATCTGAAACCTCTTTATTCTCAAATTCATGAAGAGTGAAATTGAATTTGAATACAGAATCCGGATAAATAAACCTTACTCCTTTGTATGTTTTAATTATGTGGAGATTTGTCATTCCTAACGGTAGTCCACTTTCTTTACCAAAGATTAAATATTTTTTATTAGTAATACCTGAATTTTTCAGCGATACAATTAATAAAAGTTTGTCAGCATCCGTTTTCATCCAAATCAAACTATCGTTTTCAATTGAAATTTCTAAAATATCTTCTCCGTTTAAAGAATTTTGTTCTATATTTTGAAAATTGTCATTTGAAAACTTTAATAAACTTAAACCTCTTGCATTCCCCATATAAAATAATCCTTCGTTGTCAGATATTTTTTCAATACAATTTATTTCATCTTTAAATATCAATTTTGCCTCATTATTTATCAATTTATAAATACTCGTCGGAGTAACTATTAAAAGAAAATTGTTTACAACAAAAAGTTTAATGCATTTATTAACAACTCCTTCAACATGAGAAAAATATAATTGCCTGGAAGTACTTGCAATTGAATTATTGACAAGGCCAGATTTTAAAAGTCCATTTGAAGTTGCTAAATATAGTGCACCTTTAAACTTGATAATATCATTTACATTTGCTGAAATACCAGCAAAATGGCCATATTCAGTTACCGGTATATTTAGTTCAATCCGGCTAATACCATTGTCATGTAAAACCCAAAGATCACCAGCTTTATCGAGATGCAGATTTTTAACAGTATTATCCAGTAATCCTCTATCTGTACCAATATTTCTGACAGTTTTTAAAATGTAATTATAGATTAAAACCCCTGCACTTTTTGTTCCTATAACCATGTTATTGCCAGGAATAATAATAGCATCAGAAAAACCAGCTTTTTCTAGAAATGATTCAAATCCAAATTTCACTGGTACAACTCCATTTTTGTTGATTTTTAAGAATACGGGATTATCTTTTAATTTAATTAATAGCGAATTTTCAAATGGCAAAATTTTTTCAATGTTTTTAT
This sequence comes from uncultured Bacteroidota bacterium, assembly GCA_963851385.1. Taxonomy (GTDB): domain Bacteria; phylum Bacteroidota; class Bacteroidia; order Bacteroidales; family DTGW01; genus CAWEFA01. The sequence goes on from CAWKPE010000012.1 coordinate 63,317, forward strand.
TGGCTAGTTTATCTCCATTAGGAACTCTAACCAATTTGCCCTCTGAAAATATAAATAGCCCTGATTCAAATTTATTAATATAAATACTATCTGCGACCCTAAATAATTGAAGCCTGAATTTACTACTATCGATTACAACAAAATTTGGAGGAATTAATTGATAAAGCTTTTGGTCATTGTTAAAAATTGTTAATTCATTACTCATGTAAGCATTGTTGATTTGACCAAAATTATTTTTGCTTTTTGATTTTTCATCTATTAGTTGCAAAATTATCTGTGGCTGGCTGTTTTTAAATAGTTTAATCAGACCCAATGAGTTATATCCTGAATAATATATTGACCTTTGATTAGAAGAAACATTTATTTGTCCTTTCATATTCATCGACATAAACTCGTTTCCATAAAATACTATAATTTTATCTTTTGCTCCAATTAAAAATATTCCTGAAGAATCTTCATAAACTGAATACTTCCCTGATGATAAATAAAAATTTGGAAATGGAAATTTTTGAATTAGAGGAACTCCAGACTCTATAAGCCTTGCAGGACTATTAGAATAAACTGGAATAAGAAAAAAAAATATGACCCCTAAAAAAATGAGTGCACTTATTACATTAATCTTAATAAAATTCATAAATTAGGGCCTATATCGTTATATGAAAGATTTATTGATCAAAAATACTATATTTCTAAATCAGTTCATAAATTTGAACAAACAAAAACAAATCTATGGAAAGTAAAGTTCGGACAATTCTTAGTTCTTTGGGATTTTTCCATGAAAGCTGAATATGCTTTTGCCCATGCAGCTAATCTTTCTAAAATTACAGGTAATGAAGTTGCTCTTCTGCACATTGTAAAATCTGAAAATGAGATCCCAGAATCTCAGAGAAAATTAAATGAAGCTACCGATAAGCTGAATGAAACTTACCAAATTAGGCCCAATATTGTTGCGTTAAAAGGTAGCATTTTTAAAACTATTAGCACTTATGCTTCGGGTGGAGGAGTAGAAATGGTTATTATGGGAACTCATGGTATTAGGGGATTGCAAAAATTCACGGGAAGCTGGGCATTAAAGGTCATCCGTGGAAGCAAAGTGCCGTTTCTTGTCGTTCAGGATATGCCTAAATCTGAGAAAATAGAAAATATTGTTTTTCCCATTGATTTTAAAAATGAGAACAAAGAAATACTTAAATGGGCCAATTATTTTTGCAGGTTATATCGTTCGCGTATTTATATTGTACATCCAATAGTCACAGATCGAATATTTAAAAAGAGAATACATTCAAATATTGTTTTTGCTCAAAAATATTTCGAAAGTATGGATACTCATTTTGAAATTAAATCAATTGGTAAAAAAATAGACTTTGCAAAAGAAACTATTGAATATGCTGAAAAAGTGCAAGCAAACCTGATTTTGATTATGGCACCTAAAACTTTAACTCTGGCTGATTATATAATGGGTCCTTCTGAACAAATGATTATCGCTAATGAAGCCAAAATACCCGTCATGGTATTAAATCCCAAACCAAGAGCATTTACTGGCGGGTTCAGTCCTACTGGAGGTTAAAATTAATTAGTGATTGATTTTTTATTGAGACTTTAATTACAATCCCTGGTTTTTCCAGGGATTTTTAATTTTACGAGTTAAAATTAATATTGAATTATATTTAAATAGATTAGAATATGCAGTGTGAATTGGTCTTTGCTACTAATAATACGAATAAGCTATTAGAAATTTCCAATTTAATCGGAAGCAACATTAAATTGCTTTCATTATCAAACATTGGATGTTTTGATGAAATTCCCGAAGATCAGGATACTATAGAAGGAAATGCATTTCAAAAAGCATGGTTTATTTATGAAAAATACCATAAAAATTGTTTTGCAGATGATACAGGACTCGAAGTAGAAGCTTTAAATGGTAGGCCCGGTGTATATTCGGCTCGATATAGCGAAGACGAAGCTCCTGAAATTTCAAAAGAATACAGATCTGAAGCAAATATAGGTAAGCTGATTCGCGAAATGAAAGATATAAAAAATAGAAAAGCAGCTTTTCGAACTATAATCTGTCTTGTTATTGATGGAGAAAAAATTTTTTTCGAAGGAAAAGTAAATGGCATGATTATAAATAAAAAAAAAGGATTTAGTGGATTTGGCTATGATCCTGTTTTTATCCCGGACGGTTATAATAAAACTTATGCTGAAATGAGTTTGGAAGAGAAAAACAAGATAAGCCATCGTGCAAAAGCAATTGAAAAACTGACTGAATATTTAAATAAAAATTGCAATATTTTTTAATTGTATTTGGAAAATTATTCATTACACGTATGAAAAAAGAAAGAAATTATTAATAATGCAATAAATAATTGCTCCTTTCGTTCAATGCTTTACAAACTATTATAAAAAAATGATTCATAAGCTACTTATTATAATATGTCTGATTGTATCCGTTATTAAGACTACAGCTCAATTAGTACCAGGAGAATGGAAAGATTTTTTGCCGTATCATATGACAAATAAAGTTGCCGTTGGATCAAACAGAATATACTGCTGTTCTCCAAACAGTCTTTTTTATTATGACCTTTCAGATAAAAGCATCAATCGTATTTCAAAAGTGCAAGGGTTATCTGATGTAGAAATTTCAACTATAGAATACTCTTCTAAAAAAAACATGTTGATTATTGCTTATGCCAATTCGAATATTGATATCCTTGATAATAATAACAGAATATCAAATCTACCTTACATTAAAAACAATACTTCTATAGCTGACAGAAGAATATTAAATATAATGGTTGTTGATAATACAGCATATTTATCTTGTGGATTTGGAATAGCAGTATTAGATTTAGATAAATTACAAATTAAGGACACCTATTATCCAAGCATTGATGGTTCAGTTAATGTAGTAAATCATACATGTACTGATGGACAATATATTTATGCAGCTACGCAGACCGGAATATTCAGAGCATTAATTGATGATCCCTTTTTAACGGACTACAGTCGATGGAGTCAGTTTAAAAATTTTCCAACCTATTCTAATGAATGTAAAAGTATTGAGTATTTTGCAGGTAAACTTTTTGCTCTTTATGTTAATAATTATTACCAAAGCGGCAAAGATGACAGTTTAATTTATTTATCAGATAATATTTGGTCAGGATTAAACGTAAACAATTCATCAGTCATTAATTCTATTGATGTATCATTTAACAAACTGTTCATTTCTACCACAAAAGGTATTTTTAGTGTAGATGAAAATTTGAATTTGAATCAAATCCGGAAAGATTATACTACTACTTATGCAACAAGTGATGAAAATGGTAATGTCTGGATTTCCGACATAATTTATTCCTTAATAGAGATTTCTAAAAACGGCAATATAGGAATAATCGAACCAAATAGTCCATATTATCCAGATGTTTACAGTATGGATGCAAAAAATGGTATATTATGGACAGTAGCCGGAAGTAAAGATGATGCTTGGGCGCCAATGTATAATTATCATGGAGCTCAAACCTATGCAAACAATACATGGCAAAATTACAGCATTATTGAGCATCCTGAATTTCAAAATGTACTTGACATTGTAAACGTCAAAATTGATCCTTTAGATAATGAGAAAGCATATATGGCTGCATGGTCAATTGGAGGCCTAATTGAATATAATCATGGTAAAATTAGCTTCTACAAAGCTAATAATAGTGCGTTACAACCATATTTTTATCCAACTAAAAAATCACTAAAATCAGCTAATGATACTATGTATAGAGTCTATGGACTCTCCTTTGATAATTCGGATAATTTGTGGATAACAAATTCATTTGCTAAAAATCAATTATTAGTGTTTACTTCTGATGGCAAATGGAATAGTTTTTATTTGGGAAAAACCATTGAAAACAACAATCTTGTAGGTGATTTAGTTGCTACCAGTTGGGGACATAAATGGATAATTATTCCAAAATCTACAAATATTGTAGTTTATGATGATAATAATACACCTAAGGATGCTTCATATGATAGATATACATATGTGAACATAGCAAATATTAAATCAACTATAACATCCAACAAATTTTATTGCATTACTGAAGACAAGCAGGGCAATATTTGGGTTGGATCAGATGCAGGTCCAATTTGTTATACCACACCACAGGAAGCATTTAATAATGATGTAGGGACTTCTCCGGAAAAAATATTAGTACCTATTGTTAAAGGTAAAACTGAAGCTGCATATCTATTGGAAACTGAAAGAATAAACACAATAGCTGTTGATGGAGCGAACAGAAAATGGTTTGGTACTCAGGCCACAGGTGCTTATTTAATTTCGGAAAATTACAATCAAGTCGCTCATTTTACAAGTGACAATAGCCCTCTCTTGTCAAATAACATTTTAAATATTACTATCGATCAAAAATCAGGAGTGGTATATTTTGCAACAGATAAAGGATTGATTTCATATAAAGGATTTGCTACAGAAGGTGGCCAGGACTTTCGGAAAAGTTTATGTTTATCCAAACCCTGTTCGTGAAAATTATACAGGAAATATTATTGTTACTGGTTTAATAGAAAACACTAACGTGAAAATTACAGATATTTCAGGAAATATTGTTTATGAAATAAAATCATTAGGTGGTCAAGCAATCTGGGATGGTAAGAATTTGCTTGGCAAACGCGTAAATACCGGAGTATATTTAGTATTTTGCTCGAACAGCGATGGTTCAAAGACTAAAGTGACAAAGCTTTTATTTATTCACTAATTTATTCGACTGAAAATTATCAATAGTCCATTTGACTTCACAAATATGTTCCATTTATAATTTATTGTTCCTATTCATATTTTTATAATTGTGAACTTTGAAAGAAGCTTTAATAGTACCAACATCTTAAAAAAATCGACCATCATTTTAATAATATTCATTTCTATAATTCATAACTAACTTAATAATCTTAATATATTTATATATAAATTTTCATCAAATTTTATTTGCTTGAAAATGAAGGAAATTTGTATATTTAACTTCCTAAATTGATTTTAATTTAAAACCCTAAGATATGTTTTTCAATTCGCCAGATTTCCATAAAAAACAGCTTTTAAAATGGGCAAAAAATAACAAAATTGATCTGCCCTTAAACCTAGAAGAACTGGAGCAAGTTCAAAAATTAGACCTCAAATTAAAGGGATTAACAAAATTCCCAAAAGAAATAAATTGTTTAAGCGGATTGGTTGAGATTAATGCAGAATTTAATGAACTGAGTGAGCTACCATGGGAATTTGCTCAATTGAAAAAACTTAAGGCGATATATATTGGTCATAATAAATTTGTGGATGTACCAGGTGTTATATGCCAATTGCCTCAGATTGAGATTTTAAACATGGAATCAAATTCTATTAAAAAAATATCTCCCGTAATTGCCAATTTGGAAAGATTAATTGAACTAAATTTTTCTTTTAACCAGATTACTGAATTCCGGAAGAAATAGGACATCTTAAACATTTAGTCCGTTTAAACCTTGCAGCAAATAATATATCTGAATTGCCTTCTTCCATGCACAGGTTATATAGCCTGGCTGAATTAAAATTATGGAAAAATAAAATAACTGAAGTTCCTGATTTTATAAAAGAATCTCCCCAACTTAAAAGTTATTGAACTGGAAACTGACACAGGTACAATTAATCAACAATTGATTGCTGCTTCAATAAATGATGATATACAAAAAGCAGAAAAATTACTTGCAATGGGAGCAGATGTAAATCACAAATGGTTGAATTATGGAAATCTTCCATTTACTACTGCACTATTTGAAGCACATAGTATTGAAATGATTCAATTATTGCTTAAAAATGGAGCCGATCCAAATATCAAGAGAGAAACTGCTAAAACGAGTTCTATAAAAGTCTGGGAAAGTGAAAAAGCTTCAGGAGGATTTGAAACATTTCTGACAAAAAAACATCCAATTGAAATTACTAAATTTCTAAAAACATTGAATTTGTAAATCCAACACTTCTAAATAGTTTTTCGATAAAATTATTTGTGGGTGTTACTGGATTCGAACCAGTGACCCCTACCCTGTCAAGGTAGTGCTCTAAACCAACTGAGCTAAACACCCAAAAATTGATAATTGATGGTTGATTATTTTTTATTATCAATTTAAAGCAAAAATAAAAAAAGTTTCTTTATTTGCTTTTTTCGCCTGTTGATGCTTATAAATAGCAATATTTTTGAGAATCAATGCATTTTAACTAATTTTAAATCCAAGTGTTATTTATAATAAAGGTTAAATTCATCATAAATGAACAAAAAAATTATCTCTTATAATGTAAATGGATTGCGAGCAGCAATTACAAAAGGATTTATTGATTGGCTAAAATCAGAAAATCCTGATATTTTATGTATACAGGAAACAAAGCTCCAACAAGGACAAATTGATACTTCAGATTTTGAAAAACTTGGATATCATCATTACTGGCACTATGCAGATAAAAAAGGGTATAGTGGTGTTGCATTATTTACAAAACAAAAACCAGACGAAATATCAACCGGCATTGGCATTCAAAAATTTGATTCAGAAGGGCAGGCTTATCAGGGCCGATTTTGGTGATATTACTCTGCTCGCAACATATTTCCCTTCAGGTACAACTGGCGATGTGCGACAGGCAATAAAAATGGAATGGCTTGAAGAACTGCTCAAGTTCACTACTCATTTGCAGAAAAAAAGACCTAAATTAATTGTTTCAGGCGATTTTAATATTTGCCATAAACCAATTGATATCAATCATCCTGAAAAACATGAAACATATTCAGGTTTTCTTCCTGAAGAACGTGAATGGTTAGATCGTTTTGTAGATTCCGGTTTTGTTGATAGTTTCAGAGTATTTAACCAGCAACCTAGATCAATATTCGTGGTGGAGTTACAGGGCAAATTCAAGAGCTAAAAATCTTGGATGGCGAATAGATTATCATATGGTTACAGAACCATTGAAACCTCTTTTAAAAAATGCCAGAATATTAAATAATGTTTATCACTCTGATCATTGCCCGGTAACAGTTGAAATAGATTTTTAGTTTTCGAATAAAATCTATTTTACTTTGGAACGGAAATGAAAATTACTTAGTACGTTTCTTTATATTATCAATAAATTCATCAAACAAATATTCAGTATCAACCGGTCCACCAGTAGCTTCAGGATGAAATTGGGAGGAGAAAAAAGGCTTGGTTTTATGTTTCATCCCTTCATTTGTATTATCGTTTAGGTTGATAAACAGGGGTACCCAATCTTTTGTCAATGTATTATTGTCAATAGCAAACCCATGGTTCTGAGAAGTGATATATGCATTGTTAGTGCCAACTTGAATTACAGGCTGGTTATGGCTTCTGTGCCCATATTTTAATTTATAAGTATCGGCTCCTGAAGCCAGTGCCATTAACTGATTTCCAAGACAAATTCCCATAACAGGTTTATTATCTTCAAATGCTTTGTTCAAATTCTTAATAGTTTCTTTACATATTTTCGGATCTCCCGGACCATTGGAAATGAATAGTCCATCATATTTTTCTTCAAAAATATTGTAATTCCATGGCACTCGAATAACTGTTGTGTCTCGCTTTAACAAATTTCGAATTATATTATATTTTACCCCGCAATCAATAAGAACAATTCGATATTTCCCTTTACCATAAATTACTTTTTCCCTGGTACTTACTTTTTCAACCAAATTGTCTTTATTAGGATCGTAAAAATCAATCCTGTCTTTTTTAAAAATAATCTTGCCAAGCATAGTGCCCTTTTCACGCAGACGCTTGGTAAGTGCTCTAGTATCAATTCCGAAAATTCCTGGAATTTTTTCTTTTTTGAGCCAATCGGCTAAACTCATTTTTGCATTCCAGTGGCTATATTCAAACGAGTAATCAGATATTATCAAACCAGAAATATGAAGTTTATCTGATTCAAAAAATTTAGGAAGGCCGTTCTCAATTTCATTCCCTGGAACGCCATAATTTCCAATTAAAGGATATGTCAATACTAAAATTTGACCTTTGTAAGAAGGATCTGTAAGGCTTTCGGGATAACCTGTCATAGCTGTATTAAAAACTACTTCACCTGATACTGATTTTTCACTGCCAAAAGACTTCCCCTGAAGCTCAGTCCCATCTTCCAATAACAGTTTAACAGTCTTAGATTCCTTCATACTTCAAGTATTTTTTAATTTTCTACTTCTTTTTTTTATCAAGATCAATAAAGTGATCAATAATATCTTCGCATTGTTCCGGGCCTATTCTTTTAGCTATAATTTTATGATTTTTATCTAGTATGTAAATAAAAGGAGTAGTAGATACATCATAAATTTCTTTGAACTTATAATCATAAGGATTCCACGCATTGATCCAATCATATAGTTTATGTTCATTTACAAAATCAACCCACTTAACTTTACCCTCTTCACCAAACAAAAGACTTATGGCAATAACTGCCACATTTTTGTCTTTTAATTTAGTTTTATAAATGTCATATAAAAGTGGCGTAGCTTTTTTGCAGTGACCACAATCTGCTTCCCAGAAATAAAGAATTACATAATCATTTTTTATATCTGACAGGTTGAAAAAATCTCCTATATATGGATTCTTTTTTAAAGGAAGACTATCAGCAGCAGCTTTGAAATGTTCAGACGGAATAAAAACAAGCCGAATGTCTGGGGCTATTTTCCCTAAATTCAAAGGCATTCTTTTAATGACTTGATCTTTGAGCTTTCTTATAGAAGCTGTATCAGCCCAGGTAGCTTCTTTAATATAATATTTATCGGCAATATAAAGGGCAATTGCATCGAATCCCATTATCTGGCTTTGTCCATAATGATTGAATAATGTCACAAGCATATACCTGAACAATTCAGGGCTTTTACGTGATTTGGCAATAAGCATGTCTATGGCTGGACAAATTGAATCAGGTGTTTGTGGTATTATCTTGTCAATGTATGTCAAGATTTTATCTTCGTATATTGGTGTCCGCAACATCCTGGGGTCAGAAATATCTATATTATCAAAATAATGGTTCCGATAATACCGGTATTGAAAAAGAGAATCGATAATATTTCCTTTAGCATCTTTTGGAGGTTCAGGAACTTCAATTTCTTGTGTTGCTTTTATAAACTTTGTTACAAACAAATTTCCGTTTTCAGCTAATAATTTTTCTTTATAACTTTTTACTTCTTTATCAATAGCTTTCATTTGATCAGCAATTTTGTTTCTTTCAGCATCGGTTTTAGCATTCTTCTTATCTTCCTGAAGCTTTTTCACCTCATCACGTTTATCGCTAAGCAAATATTGATAATCATAAAATATTTGGTTCTCTTTTGACCCGGAAAATTTTATTTTTTTGAATAAATTGCTTGTATCATTTTCAACAGAGAATTTTTGATTTTCTCCAAGAATAATATCGAAATAGTTTTTTGAAGGAAGAAAAATAATATACATACCTTGAGGTAATGATTTCTTTCCTTTAAAAATACCATATCCATTTTTATCTACTTTTATAGTATCATCGGGATACATGGATCCTGCAAAATGATGTCCCAAAATAATATTGGTATCTTTGATGCCAATTATTTTTACTTTTATTTCGAAACTGTCAGTCGAAAAAACAGGCTGAAAGGCACACAGCATCAACATTCCGAAAAATAGTTTTTTAACAATGTTCATAATAATGTCCCTGTTAGATTATATATATAAAAATAATGTCAATTTTTTTTTGATCAAAAATTTAAATGCATTCATATAAATATTTAATGCCCAAAAGCAAGTAATTTAAATACGCATAAAAACATAATTCATATTTACAAAACTAATTATTAGATATTAATTTTAAAAAATATAAATGTAATTCTATATGAGTAGCAAAAGTATTAATAAAACAATCATTCTGGATAGTTTATTTTAAAAGCATAATTGTAATATATTTAAGACATATAAATTAGCATTTTTTAATATCTTCCGGAAATAATTTAATTTTATCCTTATTGGAAAAATATAAATAGTAAACAATACTGATAAAACTTAAAGTAAACTGTTAGATTTATATATTCTTTTTAAGAAACTGATATCGGAAATGTAAGTTATGATAACCTTAAAAAAGGCCCAGGATATAATAAACGAGGCAATCAATAAGATAAAATTTGATTCAAAACCCAAGGAACTTTATGAACCAATTTCTTATATAATCAAATTTGGTGGAAAACGAATTCGTCCGGCATTGATATTGCTGGGATGCGATTTGTTTTCTGAAGATATCTCTCCTGCAATTAATCCTGCAATTGCATTTGAATTACTTCACAATTTTACACTTGTTCATGATGATATAATGGATAATGCACATTTGCGACGGGGAAAACCAACTGTTCATGTAAAATGGAGCAATAATGTGGCTTTATTGTCAGGAGATGCAATGTGCATTAAAGCCTATGAATACATAAATAAATGCGATGAGAGATATCTTAAAGAAGCAATTGAAGCATTCAATGACGCTGCTATTAAAGTTTGCGAAGGCCAGCAATATGATATGAATTTCGAAACGCGCCAATCAGTCTCGGAAGAAGAATACTTAAAAATGATTGGACTAAAAACTGCATCATTATTTGCTTCCAGCCTTAAAACAGGAGCAATAGTCGGAGGAGCTTCTTCAAAGGATGCCGATTTGTTATATGATTTTGGCCTTAATTTGGGTTTTGCTTTTCAGCTCCAGGATGATTTTCTTGATGTTTTCGGCGATGAATCGGCTATTGGTAAAGAAATTGGAAAAGATATTGTTTCAAACAAAAAAACTTTCTTGTTAATCAAAGCGCTAGAAATGGCAAAAGGAAGTCGACAGGAAAATTTGAAAAAGTGGATATTAGCAAAAAAATTTGACCCGGAAGAAAAAATAAAAGCTGTTCAGTTAATTTATATGAGTCTTGGCATTCGGGAATTTACACTTAAAGCTATCGAAAATTACTTTGTAAAAGCTTATGATGATTTGAAAATAGTAAATACTCCTGATGACAAAAAACTTGAATTAAAAAACTTTCTTTTCAGTTTGAGAAACAGGAAATACTAGTTGAATTATTTTACTTCTTTGGTAAGTTTCAAGGTCAGGTAAGCAAGTAAAGCAATAATAAATATCAGCACAAACCACATAATTGTACTGGTAAAAAACGAATGAACTTTACTTACTTGTTGTTCAATTTTTAACTTTTCAGGAATTGAAGATTTTAATTGGATTAAAATTTTGGGAATATTGTCTGTAAAATATTTTAAGTCATATTCCGGCTTTGACAATTCATCATTTCCAAATCGCAAATAATATTTGGTATTTTTTTGTAGTTTGGCAGTAAGATAAACATTAAGCTGATAAACTTTAACTTTTTCAATTTTCAAAGGAGTATTATCTTCATTGTCTACCGTAATTAATAATTCGTTTGTCCTGAAAGTATTAAGTTCCCATGCAGGAAGCTTTTTCGAAGACAAAACATATTGCCCGATGAACTCTTCAATTATTTTATTATTCAAAATTCTTTTATTGAATATTTGAAAATCTCTCTGGTAAATTTCTGGACCATTAATTTGAAACTCAATTTTTGATATTTCAAATGATGCCTTAAAACTGACGTTTACAAAGCTTTTTTTGTATTTGGAACTGTCATGTTGTACAATGGATAAAACAGGGACTTCAGAATAAAGACCTGATTCCTGAGTAATATCGTAATTACCAACTTTTATTATCTGTAAAGGAACTTCTTGTTTTATATTCATTTGAAGCATAAAATATTTATAGTTGCTCTTGGGAAAATCAATAACTTTTATTTCACATGTTTCATTTTGAAATAAGCCAATTGCTGAAGGATATTTTTGCGTTATTATAAACCAGTTCTTTAGATCATCGCTGCCTTTGAGAGTGAGTTCTTTTTCAATGGCAGAATTTCTGATTACAAGGTATAGCTCAGAAACAGGATTGGTGGAAGGGATTTCAAATATTACCTGATTAACCGCGGGTTTCGTAAGATTTTGATTTCTTAAAATTTTATATTCTTTGAAATAGGAATTTACTCCTATATGCTGACTCCTTTGTCAGCATATAAGGTATTTCATTGTTCCCGGAATCATAAATCCTGATATTTGAATAATCAGGTTTTAAAGCCGCTATAACTTCAGGTATGAGCAATATCTTATAAAATCCATCATGTTCGATGCTGTCAATTATAGACTGATACTTGAAATTCACCGCGTTCGCAAGGGAATTAATAAATACAAAACCAACCAGAAAAAGAATTTTCTTCATATAGTTTAATTTTCATTTTTTTCTTCCTCGTTACTATCCACAAGAAATTTTTTAAATCGCTGGTATAAAAATGAAACTAACAATAATACCAAACCAAGAAAAATGAGTGCTGCAATTCTGCCACCTTTACTCATGTCCCAAATATCAATTATATAAATTTTTAAAATGATCAGTGTGAAAACAGTCAGAGATATAATTCTAAAATCTTTGTTTTTAACTTTCATTCCCCATACCATCATTACAAAAGCAAGGAAACCCCATAATATCGGGTATCCTACTTTATGAATCAGGTGCAGTATACCGGAGATATTGTCCAATGAAGCATGGTTTGCAATTAAAATAATATTGTCTGTTTCTGCGCTAACAATAAAAATAACAAAGAATGAAAGCAACCATAAAACAAACCGGTGAAAATTATTTACATCTGTTAAAAGATTTTTCCTATTAACTCCAATTAATATAATTATTATTGCCAGGAAAGGATAAGCTAAAAAATGAAACAGATAATTCAAATAACTTACATTGTATTTAGCCAGATATAAATACCGCACACTTAATATTTGCGAATAATAAAATGCTATATAAATAATAATGAAAAACATTGCCAGAAATGAAAGGCGTCTTAATGCTTTTTCCCTCTTTTTGAAATAAGCAATTAACATTAATGTGCCAACAAATGCACTGTTAAATACAGCATACACTGTTTCCCTGAAAGCATCTACATGATAATATTGATTCAACTGGTATTGAAGTTCAAGGAATAATACCAGGTAAAGCTGAATACTCATAATGAAATAAAGTAAACTCCTGTAATAACTGACAGGAATTTCAGCAATAAAATCTTTTTCCTTTTCATTCCTGAGAAGTAGTGATGCAAGAAATAAAGCACAAAAAACTACAATACCGGTTATGAAACATTTATTAATTAATACAGGTAATAATTCTGAAGACTGAGAGTAAAACCTGTCCCAGTCCATAACCAGGCTGATACCCGTAAGCACCATTATTAAAAGATGCCCTGTTTTTAATACCTTAAATCCGGATTTTTGTGATATCCATAGAAGTACTACGATTTCAGCGGACCAGAATAGTGTAATAGGATGTCCCTTCAATTGTATAGGCACTGCAAGACTGATTAAGCTCATCACCAATCCAACCAGCAGGTAAATAAAAACCTTATCAATTTGCGATTTTTTATAAAGGTACAGTATCCAGCAGAAATTATATACCCCGATAAGAGCCGTGAACAAGCCCCTGTACATCCCATTTTGAAGATTACTTAAAATAAATAAACCTGCCAAAAGATAAAAAAGATTATTGCTAAGTATCATTCCAATTTCAAGGGCAGTAAAAGGTTTTCGTTCTTTCAGGTTATTGATTACATTAACAAGGAAAAATGCAATATAAAATAAAGTACTAAAAATTAACGCGCTTGAATAAGCAGGTTGACCATTTTGTTTAAAACCGGAGAATACCCAACTGCCGAACAAAATTAAAGTGATTATATAGGCCAGGATATTCAATAAATACCAACGCTTATAATAAGCCAAAACAATTAAACCTGCATTAAGAATTAGAATATAAGTGAAAAGTACAACATAATTGCCTTCGCCCGTGCTTACCATAAAAGGTGCAGCATATCCGCCTAAGAGTGAGAATATGGCAAGTTCTTTTTTATCATATACCAGGGAAAGTGCGACTGAAAAAATCGTTATTAAAATCATGATGGCAAATGCCGATGACTGGCTAAACAGGTGATATTGATGAAAAGCAATTGCAATGGTAAAATATAAGACTGCCAAACCGCCGCCTGTTAGTATCGAGGCAAACGTTTTATATGATTTGCGAAGATTATGAGCAACAAATATTAAAGCTCCACCTGCAAGTATTCCAATTGCAACCCTTCCATATTCGTTTATCCAATCTTTATCAATGGCATATTTCACAAAATAGCCAAGTCCCAAAACAAGTGTAACAATCCCGATTTTACTAATCAGATTTTCACCAATGAATTTTTCAAAATCCTGTTCAATAGCTGAATGTTCTTTTACTTTTTCTTTAAAAGGTTCCTTTTTTCATTTCAGTTGAAACAACGGGTTGATCTGTTTTTTTCGGTTCTTCAACATGAGTAATTGGTCCTTTTTCAGCAATTTCTTCTTCTATTTTGAATTCTTCAGGCTTCATCAACCGGTTCAATTTTAAGTCCGAGGAAACTGGTTTTTACAGGTTCTTCTGGCTGCTTTACAGTTTCAGCTTTTTTCTCAGGAGCAGTTTTTGACAGCAATCTTCTGATTTCCATCAAATCAAATTCAATACGATCAATCCTGTTGCTAATCGAAGAAAAATTTATGGCAGCAACTATTAACAGGATTATAAGAATTAACAGAATTATTATATTCATACTTACCATTTTTTGAGTTTTATAAGTAATTAATCAAATATAATATTTTTTTAAGAAAGGTACGTTTTTATTAAAAAAGCCTGATGTAATCAGGCTTGCATTAAATAAATAAAAAGAGAGTTGGACACTGATTAAAGAAGCTTTAATGTAGAATAAAGTCTACATGACAAAAGTTTGGTGAAATTTTGTGCTTTTAATATTTTTATGTTCGAATTCAAATTCCCAGAAACAGTATGATAAAAATAGAAAGGTGTAACAAGATAAATAAAGATTTTCAGAAATTGATAGAATTATTAGATACAGATTTAAACAGCAGATACGGAATTTTACAATCTCAATACAATAAATTTAACAAAATTGTATCTATTGATAAAATTGTAATAGCTTATCAAGCTGACGATCCGGTTGGATGCGGATGTTATAAAAAATTTGATGATAAAACCATTGAGATAAAACGAATGTTTGTGAAACAAGAAAACAGAGGGAAAGGTATCTCTAAAATGATACTTGCAGAACTCGAGAAATGGGCGATAGAAAATGAATTTCAAAGATCAATTTTGGAAACTGGAATAAAACAGCATGAAGCTATTGGTTTATATTATAAATCAGGATATGTCAAAATGGATAATTACGTACAATATATTGGAAATACCAATAGTGTTTGCATGAGTAAAGATTTGAAATATTAAAAATATCAATTTACATTGATAAAATTGAAAATTAAATACTTTTCATTTATCATCCAAAAAATAAAATGATTCGACACATAAAATTCAACTCTTAACTTATTGTCCAAATGTACATCACATCTTTAATATTAAATTGAATAATATTCATTACGTAATCAAAACCAGACTTCAACTATACCGCTAATGACATTAAATAATCATCTTATAACTAATTAGAATAAAATAACATAAAAATTAAAAAACTAACTGCAAAGGCCGCTAAGTTCGTCGTGACGAACCGCTAAGAACGCAAAGATTTTAATACATGCACATATAACTCAGCGTCCTTTGCACTTCATTGCGCACTTTGCGGTTAATATTTTATCAGGTAATCTTCTGATACTTCATTTTTCTTCAAGGAAAATGGTTCTAAGATGTCACTTTATTTTTAAATTGTAACTTTACATTTGATGTCTCAGTATGACATTAAATGTCATATCGCGTAGTCGAGATATGACAATATAAAATGCATTTGCAAACTGTAAGAAATAAGAAGCGCAAGTTACGGCTATTACTTTAACTTGCGCTTCATTGCTAGTGTGTCTATATTTCTGTTTATTTAAACAAATTAATCCTTAATGCAACGAACCGAAAAACCATAACTCTTATAATCAGCGGGAGTAAAAAATATACTATCGCTATTGTAAAACAACTTCCAGCTACTAGCAGATATAGCATCTAATCCTACGGAACTCCACCAACTACCGTTTGTATTAATGATGCTAAAAGTTCCATTGTCAAGACGTTGGCCACCAGGAAGAGCTGTAAATCCGAACTCGTCTGTTGCGCCGGTATTAGGACTGTTCCAGTGCGTTGTGCCGGCTTCTTTAAGTTTACCACCTATTCCTCCCAAATAATTTTTTAGGGTTGTCCACTCAACATCTGTGGGCACATGCCAGCCTGTTGGACACAAGTTGCCTGAATTTACAGTATACCAGTTATATAAAGCTCCATAGGGGGTTTTGTAAGACACATTATTATTGTACCATGCATACGCTCCCGATGTGTTATGCAACCATACAGAATTGTCTGTACCTGGATATATAATAGCAGTTCCATTATTATACTTGGTAGTTCTCAGGTTTTCAGCCATCCAAACCTGTGAACCTATTTTTATTGTTTTATAATGATTACCATCTACATCTGTAACAAAGAATTCACCGTTATCTATTAACATGTCTTCCAGTATGGAAGCGTTTTTGGCATATAATGCATAAGGTACGCTCAACATCTGGCTTGTACCGGTAATGGAATAATTGGTACCTCCCGTTGGATCGGTTTCAATCTTAATGAAATATGTACTATTGGACCAGTTAATTTTGCTAAAAATACCGAATACAACTGTGCCATTCCCAATTTCAATATTTACTAAACCGTCTTCATTGGTAGTTGTCGTTTGTGTTTCAGAATAAACTGTATTACCACTTGCGGAACCCTGCAGGATACTGATTTTCATACCTACTGCTTGGTTCGTTACCAATTGGTCGTTATTGTTGCGGACAATAGCCTGATAGCTCATTTTTTCGGGTGCTTGTGCAAATGATGATGTGCTGATGTCTTGATATGCCAATATAATGATTAGCATTGCCAGCAATTTGATAATTCTTGTTTTCATAATTTTAATATTTTAATTATTAATTATTTGTTGTTTTCATTTTTGAAATAATACTCAAAAGCATTATTTTACTGATTATTTTTTAATGATTCTAAATGTTTTAATTTCCTGTTGAGACGAACCGTTCTTAGTTTGTAAGACTTTGAGAAAATAAGTTGAAGGAGCAAGATTGCCCATTAAAATATTTGTCTCGTTACTTTCTACTTTTTTGATTTCTATAAGTTTTCCGCTGATGTCGTAAAGGGAAAAGGTCAAAGTTGAAAGGGAAATGTTATCGTTGGTTTCAACTTTTAATTGCAAAAAATCGATTACAGGATTGGGATAAGCCATGATATTAAGACTAATTCCCTTTGCTTTTTCAACAGCGGTTACAACATAAATCTCAAATGGCTGCTGTACGCCTTGCAAAGCAGAACCATTAGTTCCCGTGCTGGTGGTGTAAACTATCTGTCCAACGGTGTAGCTCACCGAACCGCTCGAACCTGATGCATTGCCACCCGAAGCCGCTATTGCTTCCTGTGCCCGGATTGATGAAATGTTTAAGGCGAGCAAGGAAAACAGGATAAGCAATCCATTCGCCAAACGGCTAACTATACTTTTGCCGCTAATCTCTCTGATGTTACTTGTTCTTTTGTTTTTCATTTTTAATCTCTTTTTTTGATAATATTTATAATTCATTATTTAATTCATCATCCATTAACCTCAGTCTTTATAAAAGTGGTAAGGGAGGTAATAAAACCTTAACTTAATGACATTGAAAACTATAATTTAGGAATTTTGTACGTTTTTATTTCAGAGCCATTTCTAATAGTCAAACAATAAATTCCGGCAGGTAATGAGCTGACGTCAATCCGAAGTTTGTCCCCTTCATTTTTTATTTCCGGCATACTTAAAGCTTTACCTGTCAGGTCAAACAATTCGACTCTTATAATTTTGTTCCTGTTATTATTCAATCCTTCGATATAAATGGCTTCTTTTGCCGGTATAGGATAAACATCGTATGAGTCTTCAGCAATATTATTAACTGGTACGCCTGTTGTTACCGTTATCTGAAATGTATCAGATGCTGTGGCGCCAAACAAATCGGTTGCCGTAACTGCTATTTTTGTTGAACTCATATCATTTTTACCAGGGGTTCCTGTTATATTTATATTCTCTCCGGCAATACTTAAGTTCATCCAATTAGGGGCGTTGATACCTGCGACTTTATATGTCAATACATCACCAATATTTTTATCAGTGAAAACTCCGGCAACAGGGATATTAACATTTGCAGGCACGCCAGCGTTTATGTCGAGGTCAGGGATAGTGCCTGTTCTCTCAGGTGCAATATTCCGGAACTCATAAGCGCCAATATCAATGGAGTCCATCAAAATTCTGTTTTCGCCTGCTATATCGGTACCGGGAAATTCGAATTCATATAAACTACTCATATTCGTTTTGCCTTTATTAATGCAAGGCGATGATGCACGTAGCGACCAGTTTGCAGTCAATCCGTTATAAGCAGTACCGGTTCCCTGACTGGTCGATACAAATTGCGGATTTTGCTCAATCATTTTCTCATATACTTTTACCTCAGAACTGTACCCGATATTTGTTAAACCGTTTTGCAAAACGCCATTATACATGGAAATATAATTGTAACTGACGTACAAATTGGGATAATAACTGGCTGTATTGCCCCAAATAATTGTATTATATAACTGCCCGCCGTCAATATATAAACCACCTGAATAATTAGAACTGTTATTTACAATCAGGTTGTTGAAGCTATACAAACCAGAAGAATAAATCCCCCCTCCGTAATAATCAGCCAGATTGTTACAGATTATATTATTTATAAGATAAGTACCCAGATAATAATCTGAGTAATATAACCCACCTCCATATTGTGCATGGTTGTTCGATGTTATATTATTTACAATTATTCCGTTACTTGCGTTACAATATATACCACCTCCTCTTTCAACTGCCGTGTTGTTAGAAATCTGACAATTAGAAACTAAAATTCTATACCAGTTATTAATAAATAACCCTCCGCCATAACTATCATAAGCAAGGCTTTTATCTATTCCTTTTGCATATTGAATTTTACAATAGACTAATTTAGAAGTATCAGAATTATTGGGCCCGTAAAAACGAATTCCTCTCCAGCCTTTATAATTAGCCCCAGGATATCCGGTCATATCGGATGAAGTAAATGTAATCTTTTGTTCTTTTGTACCAACAGCCAATAATCTTCCCAATACTTTAAGCTGGGCATTATCATCAAATGAAATCACTGTGCCTGGTAAAATGTTAAGTGTAGCGCCATTCTCAACTGTTACGTCACAAGCAATTTTAATTGTATCTGCACCCCAGGTAGTGTTTTCAGCAATACTGCCGCAATAGTATTCTGAGACTATCAGGTTGAAGGTGTCAATGGCAAAATTACCCTTATCGTCTTCTACTTTCACATAAATTTCCGATACACCTTTCCATCCAATTGCTGGCACAAGGTCATAGGTTGATCCTGAAATATCCCCGCTTTTATTTTCAACGGTTACATTAGGACTCCCAGTAGAAATGGTAATTATATGGGTATCCGTTTTATCAACATCTGTATAAGTTACACTAAGCTTTTTCCTGGCTGAAATAAAGGTGTATTGATCCTTAATATGTTCAATGCATGGTTTCCTGTTTTTAGGGTTGCCCTGAAATTCATAGGCACCCACATCAATATTTGCTAATGTCCCGGCGAATACTCTTGCATTGCCTGTAATATCATGTTCAGGTAAAAGCATGCCTTTTATATTCATTGTACCAGCATTTATACAGAATGAACTATCAGATAATTGATAATTATCGTCGGTAGAATCAACAAATAGCGGATCAACACTAAGAATGTTCTTAAACAGGCCGGTATATCCCTGGCCAGCCCCGCCTCCTGTTATGCTGTCAAACCCATATTGAATAAAACAATTAAAAAAACCTGGCCGTGATTCATTATCATATAAATATACCTGTTGGCCGTTTTGACTAGCCACATTATAATAAATAATATCATTATATATTTGAGGAAAAGAATAAGATTGAATATTAAGTGCGCCGCCTTTTCCTGATTTATTTTTGACAATAGTATTGTTAATCTGAAATGAACTCCAGCTATTATTATAATAAATAGCACCGCCTTCATAAATAGCAGTGTTCTTGTATATTAAATTGTTTTGGAGTACTGGATTATTACCCTCTCCGTCTAATTCAAAACCACCTCCATAATTTGCAGTATTATTATGGATAACGTTATTGTTGATTATGGCACCCGTTCCATAACTATAAATTGCGCCTCCATTGTTTGCATGATTTGAATATATTTCATTTCCTATAATGACAGGATTGGTCTGATAGGTATCAAAATAATCTTTATCAATACAAGATATTGCTCCTCCTGTAAGATAAGCAGCATTATTGGTAAATTTGCAATTTTCAATCAATGGGCTGGAATTTAAAATGTATATTCCTCCCCCATTATCTGCATAACAATTATTGAAAAAGCAATTTGAAACAATAACTTTGTTATCCTGAATATTAAGATTTCTTCCATACTTTATGATACAATAAGAAAGTTTTGATGTATCCGAGTTCACAGTATTTTTATAAAAATAAATACCGCCCCAATGATTATTTGTTGCACTTGTATCGTTTGATATAAGAACAATCCTGTGTTGTTGTGTTCCTTCAACAATAAGGGTTCCGTAAATATCCACGTGTGAATTGCCTTTAAATAAAACAACAGTGCCTGGTAAAATGGTAAGTGTATTACCTTCGGGAATAGTTATATTACAGGTAACAAACACCGTATCTTTATCCCATATTAAATTGTCAGTTATATTGCCACAAACGCTATCGCTGACATTTACTGAATAATAAACCGAATCTTTTAATCCGTGGCTGTCTTCAACACTAACTTTCACTTCTGCTGATCCCAACCAGCCTGGTGCAGCAACAATATCATAGGTTGAGCCTGTAGTATCGCCTGAAAGATTTTTAATTGCAAGATGCGATTCATTTGATTCTACTTTCAATGTATGTGTATCAGCTTCATCGGCATCAAAGTAATCAACTTTCATCTGTTTTGTTTGTGATGAAAAAAGTTGAATATTTGCCACATCGTTTAATACAGGATGCCTGTTTACAGGTTCTCCTTCATACTCATAAGCGCCGATATCTATTCTTTTAACGCTGCCACTATAAATTCTTGCATGGCCGGCTATATCGGTTTTGGGAATATTCATTCCTACCGTGTCTAAAGTGCCCGAATTAATACATAAGGAACTGTCAGTAAGATTGAAATTATTGACTGCTGTATCGGAAAAATCCGGATACTTGTTGATATTGTTTTCGTATTCATTTGTAAAATAAATATTAGCCGAACAGCTTATATTTTCTTTTCCTCCTTCGATGACTGAATAGCTAATTATTGGTTGCGATAATTCATTGTCTATATATATCTCGCTTTTTGAAACAGGCGACTCGTTGCCCCAGAGAATATTATTTACCATAACGGGAGCTTGGTTTCCGGTTAAATAAACAGCATTTCCTTTGGTGCCGGGGATATTCTTGCAAATGGTGTTATTGGCCAGTAATCCACCTGCAGATGATAAAAATAATCCCGATCCACCAGCACTTGCATAATTATTTATGATCACATTATTAATAACATTAAAACTGCCGGCAGCCAAATATATTCCGCCCCCATAACATGAACTGCCACACTTATTCCCTTCAATTAAATTATTAATGATATAACATACCTTATATCCTTCAATTCCTCCGCCAGCGCTTTGTGAATAATTATTCCTGATTATATTATTTTTAATTGTATCCCCTGCACCTGAATATATTCCGCCTCCGGTTGAAGTAGTTGCCTGGTTGTTTTCAATAGTATTGCCTTCAATAATTGAACACTTCCCGGAATATGAAGTACAAATGCCACCTCCGGAATTGGCAGTGTTGTAACTTATAATATTGTTCTTTATTTTGCTTCCTATATTGCCAATATATATTCCACCACCATCGTAAGCGCTCTTGTTATGGTGAATATAATTATTTTCTATTACAGAAAAATCACTATAATTATAAATACCTGCACCTTGCTCATAATTATCCGATAAATTATGGTGGATATTACAATTGGTTATAACCGCTCTTGAATAATAATCCAGTTCTATTCCCCGGTCTTTTGAATTCCTTATTTCGCAAAATCTTAATTCAGAAGTGTCTTGTCCTTCCTCCGGATCAAGTTTTATTCCTCTCCATGCATTGGCATATACTGTCTGATTAAAAGTAATGGTATCGCTTAGAACAAAACGGATGGTATCGTTCACAGCCCCATTTGCCTTTAATGTTCCTTGAACATTGAGCACATAAGGGCCGTTGAAAATAACTTTTACACCAGGTTTTATCGTTAACGTGGCGCCTTTTTCAACGGTCACATCGCAAACAACCTGAATAGTATCCTTATCCCACAACATATCCTCATAAATATTTCCACACGCTGAACGACTTACTTGTAAATTATAAGAGACACTATCCTGTAATCCTCCATTATCTTTTACAATTACAGAAATCAATGCATCTCCGGTAAATCCGGGAGCTGGTACTAATTTATAGACCGAGCCTGAAGTATCACCTGACAGGTTTTGAACTGTTACATTCGCATTATTGCTTTTGACAGTTATTGTATGGGTGTCGCCGGCATCGGCATCAAAGAAATTAATAGTATCTGTAACAGGTATCCCAAGCATGGCTGTTTTATCTTCAACTTTTTCTATAACCGGAGGCCTGTTCGATGGATTTCCTTGATACTCATAAGCGCCAATATCGGGCAAAAGTACAGTGCCATTATATATCCTGTCGTTTCCGGCAAAATCAATATTGTTCAGCCTTGCTAACCAGGTATCGTTTACACCAGTATTTATACAAGGTGAATTTGACAGCAGGCGAAAATCCCTGTTTAATGAATCAATAAACTTTGGATATGTATCATAAATAAATTTCTTATTTATTATTGATCCATAATCCTTGAATTTACTTTCCCCACCTTTTATCAGACAGTTTGTAATATCGAAATTTGTGAGACTGGATGAATATATTTCATATCCGTTATTTGCCGGGTCATTCCAAAATATACAGTTTTTTATTAACGCATTACCACTTGTCAGATGGGCAGTAGAAAATGAGCCAGTGTTATTAAAAAAATCATTGTTGTATAATTCAACATCAGAATTACTGGCATAAATAGTAGATGAAC
The DNA here is from genome assembly GCA_963851385.1 of uncultured Bacteroidota bacterium. Taxonomy (GTDB): domain Bacteria; phylum Bacteroidota; class Bacteroidia; order Bacteroidales; family DTGW01; genus CAWEFA01. Next base: position 86,663 of record CAWKPE010000012.1, read on the forward strand.
CTGGTTTGTTATCATAAAAAAGACTATTGCCAATAAATATTTTTGAATTATCAGCTTCTATTTCAAAATAAGCATTATTCGGATTATTATTATTGCAAAAGACACTATTGAGAATTTCCACGTTCGTATTGTCCTGTAAAAGAAAAACCTTGTTATTTTTAACATATTCAAAAACACAATTTTCAAAAATGGAGCTATCATTTACATTCTTAAATATTATACCTCCCCATCCTTTGTGAACATTCCTTGAAAATCCGCTGGTATCAGCTGAAGTGAACCTTATTTTATTGCCCGTGGTTCCTATTGCTTTTATATTACCATCTGCTTCAATATTATAATTGCCCATAAACCGGATGCACGTTCCTGGATGAATTTCAAGATTTGCACCGGTTGACACTTTAAAACTGCTTCCGATAAAAACAGTATCGATATTCCAAACTGTGTTTTCAGTTATATCATAATTCACAGTATCATTCACGATCACTGCAAACGTATCAATATCTTTCGCACCATGATTATCGGAGACTGAAAGAATTACATTTGCCTTGCCAATCCAGCCTGGTACTGGAGTAATGGTATACTTTGCGTTATTGGTCTGCGCAGACAGTGTACTTAAACTAATATTAGGATTATCGGTATTTACTGACAAAGTATGGCTATCGCTCTCATCAACATCAGTAAAACTGAAAGTCATTTCCTTAGAAGATGAGAAAAAAACATGTGTTGTGCCCGGATTATTAATTGATGGCGGTCTGTTGGCAATAATGTCTCCCTGGTATTCGTAGGCGCCAATATCAATTATATCAACAGTGTCATTGAAAATACGCGGATTACCTGATAAATCGTTAGGTATTAATGAGAGAATTTCTGATGAAAGATTCATTCCTGAATTAATCCCACAGGAATTATTTGACAAATGAAAATTCTTATTTTGAAAATCAACAAAAAGAGGGTTTACCTCATAAACATTATTAAAGATATTATTACTGTTATCTGAGTATATATTTGATTTTCCATATTTAATAATACAATTTTCGAACAAGTTATAACTTGAATATACTGCAATTAATGTTTTATATGTATTCGTATTGTCCCAGATAATACAGTTTTGCATCTTTAAAAGTCCATTTTGATTAATAACCATTTTGTAGTCCTGGTAATTATTAAATGGATTGTTTTGAACGATTGTATTGTTAATGCACCTTACAGTATCTGATGCAGCATTTTTACCATATATACAAATCCCAAGTTTGCCATTTAAAATCAGGTTATTGGCAACTAAGGCATTGGATTTCGAAATGTAAATGCCTCCGTAATAATTACCGGAATTATCAGAAATAACAGAATTCAGGATTGATACGTCGGCTTCATTCACACAACATATACCTCCTGAATAGTTTCCAATATTATTTTTAATGTTACATTTATTGATAGCAGCATGTCTGCCAATTACACTAACTGGAGCCTGGTAATCAACTGAACTGAATTTATAGACATACTCGAGAATACAGTTTTCAAGAACACTTGTATCATTATTCCCGCCAATTATTGAAATGCCTTTCCATCCAAGAGTGCTGTCGTTTTTTACTGAAACGGTATCTGCTGACGTAAAGGTGATCTTATCATTGCTATTGCCAATGGCCAGCAAATTGCCTTTAACGGTCAAACCAAAACCAGTTGCAAACTGGACTTCAACGCCAGGTTCAATGGAAAGTGAAGTATCGGCAGGAACAGTTATATCCCTTAATACGATATAAGGCGAATGAACTTTTGTCCACATCCCCTTGACTTCATTAGAAAGTATGATTGTTTGAGAAAAAAGGTTCTGTGCAAAAAACATAAGAACCGAAATGACTGATAGAATAGTAAGTTTTTTCATTTTTATAAAGATTAATTTAAAACGGTGCAAAAATTCAAGATTCTGAGTAGACTAAAAAATTCTTCGCTCAAAAATGATGTTGTAATTCTTTCAAAAACTGTTGTAATTCTTTCAAAGTTCAGACAATATAATCACACAACTGACTGTTTTAGGCAGTTACAGGAAAAATTTGCAGTACCGAAGATCGGGATTTAACCCATAATAAATTAGACTAATTAATTTTTAATAAGGGGAATGAACTTCCAGTTGTTTTCATGATTAAAATGAATTTCCGTGCCGTTTGGCCGTGGTAATATGTTATCGGGGGGAAGTAATTTTTGTAAGTAATATCCAAATTTAAGACTATCTTTTTGGGGAATTATAATATTCATATCTCTGTCAATTATTATATGGATATTGAAAGCACCGGCAGGTTTGTTCCTTGTGCGCCATGAAAAATCCATACTCCAGTAAGTCCAGTTTATCGAAAATATTTTATCCCTGGTTGACAAAATAATATTTTCAACTGCTCCGTCAATAGAACAATCTTTAAAATACATTGAATATGGATCCCACCATTGCTTTTCAGGTTTCCACGGTAGGTATTTTTCATTATCAAGGTTTTTCCTGGTTCTTGAAGCTTCTCTTTGCGCGGAAAATTTAGGAGGTTTTGTTTCAGGACCAATTAATCTGAAACCTTGAGAGAAAAAAGTTTGTTCATCAGTATAATAAACTCTGAAGCGGAACTTCTTAATCGTCTCAGAATTTTCTATTTCAGTTTTGTAGTCAGAAGTGTCTTTTGTTAACAAATAATAGCTAGCAATACCATCGATAAATGTTGTATAATGCCTGTTCCCTTTCACATCTTTTCTTAACCACTTGTTGTACCATTTATTAAATAATGGCCAATGATAGTCGCCCCCGATTTCCTGGCAATATCCATAGGTATTCGGGTACAACAAATCATTTTCATACCGGGTTACATTCGTTTCGGCAAGACCGTAAATGACTTCATTTTTCTTATTAAAATTATACTCAATGCTATACCAGGTTTGAGCCTTTTTAACTTCAACCAACCAGAACGGTTTTTTTTTATATTGAATTTTTAAAAGAAATGTAAAAAGATTCAGGCCCATTTTCTTGGAATAACTTTTAAACAAATTATATTTCGAAACCAAAGCCTTTACATCAGATTTTTTAAGACCTAATTTTGGTTGCGGATCGTTGATTAGATAATAAATCTGCCCGCTATCTTGTTTTAAACTTAATAAAGCAAAATACAATTCATTACTGTTTTTCCTTTTTACTAAAATTCTATTACCATCTGCAGATACCATATCAACATCACCGATAACAATGGAGTCTCCATTTCTTTTCTTTTTGTAATCAAATCCATTTGTATTAAAATAATTCCATTGACTTTTTCCTATTCTGTACATTAACCTGTATTCCGCTGTTATATAAAAATAATAATATTGTTTATCGACAGGATTAAATGTTTCGGTGATTTTAGAACAAGGTAAATTGCTGAAAAGAATTGAGCTATCAAAATGCTCAGAATCCATTTGCAAAGTTTGAGTGAATACATGACTTGAAAAAAATAAAATAAAAACAATACTTAATAATAACTTCATTTTTATTCTTCTTTTCAATATATATTTAAGATTACTGGAATTTTTTGGCGTAATCGGTTGGAGAAACGCCATACTGCTTCTTAAAAAGTTGAGAGAAATGAGAATTGTTTGAAAATCCAAGGGCATAAGCAATTTCGGAAATATTGATATCTTTTTCAATAGATTCTTCAAGTATTTTGGCGGCATGTTTAAGCCGTATCACTCTCATAAACTCGGCAGGTGATTGTCCAACCACGCTTGTGAGTTTCCTGTAAAGTTGTATCTGGCTTATGCCAATATCATTGGAAAATTGTTCAACATTATAGTTTGGGTTCGAGATATTATTCTCAACAGTGGTTATTGCTTTAGAAATAAATTTTTCAATATTCGATTCGACAAAAGTATGTTCAGAATCCATTAAAAATCGGGATTTGAAATGTTCCCTTAACTTATTTCTCGATTCAATTAAATTGGTAATTCGAACCAAAAGCAAATCTCTGCTAAATGGTTTGGATATATAATCGTCAGCCCCTGAAACAAACCCTTCTAAACTGTCTGAAAACGAAGAACGAGCAGTTAAAATAATTACCGGAATATGCTCAGTTCTAATATCTGTCTTTAATTTCCTGCACAATTCTATACCATCCATTTTAGGCATCATCAAATCACTTATTATTAAATCGGGCATAGTTTCTATAACTGCATTAAATCCTTCTTCCCCGTTTTTTGCTTCCGTAACTTCATAATCCTGCTTTAAAATATCTTTAATGTAAGACCTCATATCAGTGTTATCTTCCACTATTACAATTGAATTATTTCTTTCTTTCGAATCTTTAGGTTCAAAATCAACACTTTCATTTTGAGGGTTGAAATCTGTTCCGGCTAATTTAATATAATGTTCTATTTCATTCTGAACAAGATGAACGGGCGAATTTTGATTATCAATGATTTCGGGTTTCGAAAAATCAGAAGATAGATGTTTTTCAATGTCCGCTTTATTTTCAATTACAGGAAACTCAAGGGTAAATTCAGTACCTACATCCAGTGTACTGGAAACTTTTATTTTTCCTCCGTGAAGACTAGTGTACTCTTTTACTAAAGCAAGGCCAATTCCTGTACCCTGAGAAGCATTGACATCTGAAATATAAGCTTTATAAAACCTGTTGAAGATATAAGGAATATTTTCTTCAGATATTCCAATACCGGTATCTTTTACGGTTATGATGTATTTATCGGAATTATTGGGGCAGCTTAAAATTAATTTTATTGAATCATTGGCTTTTGTGAACTTAAAGGAATTGGAAAGCAGGTTGTAAAAAATACGTTCAAATTTTTCAATATCAATTAACGAATAAACCGGCGAAACGTTTTCTGATACAAAAGCAATTTTTATCTTGTTTTTATGAGCCAGCGATTCGAAATTGGCCAGAATGAATTTTAAAGTATCATCTACATTGTATTTTGCCAATTTCAATTCAAGCCGTTTATCATCTGATTTAGCCAATTCTAATATCTGGTTTACAAGATTTACAGTTTTTAAGCCGTTTTGTTTCACAATTTCCAATTGCTTTTTAACTGCATCGCTTATTTCGCCATATAGTCCATCTAATATAGAATGAATAGGTCCGGTAATAAGTGTTAACGGAGTTTTAAACTCATGTGTAAAATTTTGAAAAAATCGTGTTTTATATTCATCGGCTTTTTTAAGTTCGGAATTTATTTTTTTAAGTTCTTCTGATTTTAATTTAATATCATTTGTCTTTAAATTTACCTCGTCTTTCAGGTTTTTTGAAAGATGTTTGGCTGTGTTATATGCATCAGCGAATTTAAATGATAAAACAGATGACTGAATAATAATAAAAAACACGAGTCCTAAGGATACTATAAAGTGCGTATCGTTGGGCATATGGGTAATCAATATATCATATACAACACAAAAGCCCATGACTATAACACCTGATAATACTATTTTAGCATGAGGTCTTTTATTTGAAATTGCTTTGAACAATATAATTAAACTCCACACGAGTACCAGCAACACCGGTATTTGATATAAAACTATTATACTGGTATAAAACCTTGAAGAAGTAAAAATTGTAATTAATGCAAGTGTTGCAAATATTCCATGCAAAAAACGTTCTATCTTTTCAAATGATTCATCCGGAAAAAGTTTTGAAATAAATAGAATAAATAGTGAACCTCCCAGAGGCAATGTTAAAAGTTCAGTTTTGTGAAGAATGGTAAATGAAAGACGAAAATCAATATCAAATGAATTTACTATTTCATTAACAAACAGCCTTACGAGTAAAACTAAACAAAATAATCCAAAATACAGACTGGACAAATCTAGTCTTCTTCTGTACCAAATAAGCACATGATATAAAAACATGATAAATATTATACCAAAGATTAATGTGTTCTGAAAATTTAATTTTGAAACAAATCTTAAAACATCATTGTCATTTCCGATAATAATTGAATTCCTTGGGCCACCTAATTTATCATCGAAGTTTGTAACTTTCCATGCTAAACTAAGCGTGTCGCTTGCGGGAAGAAGAATGCTTTTTGAACTTCTTTCAGGATGATAGTTGTTTCGCGAATTACCTGTAATACCAAACGATAATAATTTTTTACCATTACAATATAAAACTGATGCACTGATTGCATTTTTTAAATATAATCGTAATTGTCTATCATTTTTCGTAATTACTTCTAATCTTAACCATCCATATCCGTATGGTTCATTCACGATACTTTTCCATGTAGCAGGAACTAAAACGCTATTCCAATAAGATACATCATAATGTGATTTTGAATAATCGGGCGAATCGTGCATCCAAATGAATTTCCAGGGGCCATTTAAAGTAATAATGCCATCATGTTCAAAATTCCATCCGGTTAAGTCTAAAACTCCCTTTTCGGCAACCGGCTTACTTTTCTTTTGAACATTTTTGCATGAATATGATAACGGACTTATAATAAAAAGAAATATGCTTAATATTATTAAATTTCGCTTTAACAGGATAATATCAATATTTACAAGCCTCATATTTCTTATGACTGGATTAAATTACCAGATATTTGAGCAATAAAGATATGCTATTTACTAGGTTTTTTAGCACGATTAATATTTTACGAATTAAATGAATTGCAGGTTACCAAATTAGAATGCGTAAGCTAATTCTATTCTACAGAATAATTGTTATAGAAATTAAAGTAGAATTTATTCATAATACTCTTTGAATATTTTTTATCCAGGTTTTGTAATCTTCATACGATTTAGACTTCATTTTTAAACATAACTAATCTTCATCATATTTGTTCTACCGCGTAGATTTAATGGTGTGCTGCCTACATGCACAAGGGTATCGCCTTCTTTAAGAAGTTTTTTCTCCATCAAAATTTTAATAGATTCATTAATTGCCTCGTCAATTTTATCGTAAGTTTTTACATAAAATACCCTTACACCCCATACAAGAGATAATTTTCTTAACAGCTTCTCGTTATTGGTAAATGCAAAAATATCTGCTTCGGGCCTGTGGCTCGATAAGCGATATGCCGTGTATCCAGAGTGTGTAAAAGCAATAATGGCTTTGGCTTTTATTTGTTGAGCCATTCTGGTTGCATTATAGCAAATGGAATCGGCATGAAAAGTAGGTGTGCCTTCCATAGGTTCATGTTGCCTATTAAAAGGCTTTCCTTGTGTTTCAGTATAATCTATAATTTTTTGCATGCTGTAAATGGTCTCAACGGGATATTTTCCAACAGAGGTTTCTCCGCTCAACATAAGTGCATCGGCACTATCGAGCACAGCATTTGCCACATCATTAGCCTCTGCACGTGTTGGTCTGAAATTAGTTATCATGCTTTCCATCATTTGTGTTGCAATAATCACTGGTTTGGAATGAGCAATACATTTCTGAACTATCTGTTTTTGAATAAGCGGAACCTGATCAAAGGGTACTTCAACGCCCAAGTCGCCACGAGCGACCATTATGCCATCGGTAATATCTATTATCTGATCAATTTCATTCAATGCTTCTGGTTTTTCAATTTTGGCAATAACCCCTGCATGTCCTTTTTTCTTTTTTATTAGTTCTTTTAATTCAAGAATATCAGATGCAGTTCGGACAAATGAAAGGGCAATCCAGTCAATATCATGATCTAACGCAAAATTGGCATTCGATATATCTTCGGTTGTTAAGCATGGCAGTGACACTTTTGTACTAGGCAGGTTAACTCCTTTTTTTGATGAAAGTGGTCCACCATAAATAACCTTAGCTTTTACTATATCTTTTTTATTAGTTTCAACAACTTCAAGTTTAATCTTCCCATCATCTATGAGTATAGATTCTCCATTTTTTACATCCCGGGGAAATTCTTGGTAACTCATGCAAATTCGTTCTTTTGTACCTAAGCATTTTTCAGTAACAAACGTTATAATTTCACCTTCAATCAAATCAATACTATTATTTTCTATTTCGCCCACCCTTAATTTAGGACCTTGTAAATCGGCCAATAGTGAAACATTTGTGCCTAATTCTTTATTTAATTCTTTTATCAGGTTGATCAGTTTTAAATGTTCATCCTGTTTTGAGTGTGAAAAATTAAGTCTGAACACATCCACACCTTCTTCTATCATTCTTGCAAGAACTTCTTTTGAAGACGATGCAGGTCCAAGTGTAGCCACTATCTTTGTTTGGGAACGAAATTGTCTCATAAATAATTTTTTAATTTATTCAACTTTATAATTTTGAATAAAAATAATACTTAATTAAAATTTATCATTCTCAATAATTCATTAATTTAATTAATCTGAATTTAAAAAATTGAATATGTCATTTGTCCTTAATAATTCAATAATCTTGCGAAGTCACTCATAAATTATATCTTTGCGGCAATAATATTTTAATTATCAAAATGAATCATAAAAATATTGAACAGACATTAGTGCTTATTAAACCTGATGCTTTAAAAAATTCATTAACAGGTTATGTATTATCGCAACTTTCAGAATTTCATACAGGCTTGAGATTTGCAGGTGCAAAAATTGTTCAAGCGAGTAAAATGCTGGCTGAAGAACATTATGCTGAACATAAAGGAAAGATATTTTTCCCTTTTATTATAGACTATATAATGGGTATCGCGCATTATCCGAATGAAGACTGGAAGCGAAGAGTTAAGGCATTTGTTTACCAGGGACCAGATGCAGTTAAGATAGTACGAAATATTTGCGGTCCTACAGATCCTCATGACGCCAGGGAAAATCATCCGGGATGTATACGTGCCTTAGGTACGGTAGTACAATTAAAGGATGAATCAGGTAAAGTAATTGGCCAGCGAATAGACAATCTGATACATGCTTCAGCAAATATTGAAGATGCTGAGAGAGAAGTAAAATTGTGGTTTAAACCCTCCGACATACCTCCGGGCATGCATATTTTTCCTACTGAAATAAGCAAAATACATGTTTATTACTTTAATGGTAAATTATATGATAAATATTGCAATGGCAGTATTTGCCTCTTTGCTCCAGGAGATCTAGTTTGGAAATCTGATCTTGAAGCAATAAATTTTCACAAAAAAGGAATGGCTTCGAATCATATCAATTGAAGCAGTTGCAGCAAAATATATGATTAATATGCCTTTGGATAAACCCTGACTTTATTTGATTTGATTTTCTTTTAATTCCATTATTTCACTATTATAAGTAAAGTAAATGACCAAAAATTTTTATCATCAAATATTTAACTTTGGATTTATTGTCAAGTTTGACGAAGACATGAATGTAACAAAAACTGCACATATATTCTCACCATGAAGAATGGTCACATTTGGAAAAAACGGAGGCCTTAATCACATTTAACCGGTTAGATTACATTTAACATAAATAGCTTAACAATAAGAACCTAAGAGTGATCGGAAATGATCAACTTCCTCCTGACTGATGTGATCAAGGCTTCTGTCTTTTGTATCCGTCCCTCAATAAATCAAAAAAGCTTTATAAACAGCCGTTTACAAAGCCTAAAAAGTAGCCCCACCAGGAATCGAACCTGGATTTAAAGTTTAGGAAACTTCCGTTCTATCCATTGAACTATAGGGCCAGTTTTAATTGATTATTGAATATTATCTATTTATATTAAAAGAATTTAAAATTATAGTTTAGTATCTACCAAGAGTAGCATTATCAATTGAACCCTGCCTACCGATGGCAGGTTTAGGTTGAATTATTAATCATTATCATTAATCCATTAATCAATATTTTCGGTGCTGCAAATATAACATAAATTGATTTTTGTCTTATTTTGCAATAAAAAAATGAAGCTAAAATTTTAATGCTAATAAGAATTTTATATACTTGTCAGGGTTTTTGATTTTACTATAAATAATATAATAGTGCAATGAATTATCTTGACGTAATAATTATTATTATACTCTTAATTAGTGCAATAAACGGATATCGTAAAGGTTTTATTCACCAATTTGTATTCCTTGCTGCACTTGATTTTGGTATTTTTATCGCTGTTAAATTTACAAAGTTGGTGGCTCCTTTTGTTCAATCTCACTTTATTGAATTCACCTAATGGTTCAAAAGTAGCTTCTTTCATCGTACTATTTATTTTAGTAATTATTGGTATTCACTGGCTTGGTAAATATTTAGAAAAAACTTTTGAGGAAGTTGAATTAGGCCATTTAAATAAAATAGTTGGATTTGTTGTTTTCGGTATTAAAGATGATTTTTATGATTAGCATTTTTATGGTTTTGCTTAAATTTTCAATAATTAATCTTAACTGGCCTAAACCAGACGATATTGACAAATCATACTGTTACAAACCTATTGAATCTGTTGCACCGGCAATTTTTCCATATTTGAAAATTGATAAAGAGAATAACGAAGTTTCATGATCCATCTCAAAAAAAATAAACCTTTTTTATATCACAATACAACACTTCTCAACAGGACTTTAAACTTTTATTATCTTTGGCAGGATAATTTTTCATTTATTTTGAATGAATTTTTTTGAAGAGCTTAAATGGCGAGGGATGATTCATGATTTTACTCCCGGGCTTGAAGAACAATTGTTAAAAGAAATGACTACAGCTTATGTTGGAATTGATCCAACTGCCGATTCTCTTCATATTGGGCATTTGGTTTCAATTATGTTGCTTAAACATTTCCAAAAAGCAGGACATAGACCTATAGCATTTATTGGTGGAGCTACGGGAATGATTGGAGATCCTTCCGGAAAATCTGAAGAAAGAAATTTGCTTTCACTAGAAACTTTGCGCCAAAACCAGGAAAAAATAAAAAAACAACTTTCAAAATTTCTTGATTTTAGTGATAGTAATAATGGTGCGATTTTGGTAAATAATTATGACTGGATGTCTCAAATGTCTTTTCTTGGATTTTATACGAGATGTAGGAAAGCATATTACAGTAAATTACATGATGTCTAAAGATTCTGTAAAAAAAAGGATTAGCGGTGATTCTTATGAAGGTATGTCTTTTACCGAATTTTCATACCAGCTTGTGCAAGGCTATGATTTTCTTTATTTGTTCGAAAATAAAAACTGCAAATTGCAAATGGGTGGAGCCGATCAGTGGGGTAATATTACTACAGGAATTGAATTAATACGAAGAAAAACTGGTGGAGAAGCATTTGCATTGACTTGTCCTCTTATTACCAAAGCCGATGGTGGAAAATTCGGAAAAACAGAAAAGGGAAATGTTTGGCTTTCTCCTGAATATACTTCGCCTTATCAATTTTATCAATTTTGGTTAAATGTTTCGGATGAAGAAGCTGAGAAATATATAAAGATTTTCACAATGCTTCCATTAGAAACTATTAATGAATTGGAACAACAACATAAAGCTGAACCTCATCGTAGAATTTTACAGAATGTACTTGCACGTGAAGTAACATGTATGGTGCATTCTAAAGAAGATTATAATAATGCAATGGATGCTTCGGACGTACTTTTTGGGAAAGGAACAATAGAAACTTTGAATCGTCTTAGTGAATCTGATTTCCTTTCTGTCTTTGAAGGAGTTCCCCAGTTTATAGTAGAACGAAAGTATATTAAAGCAAAACCAACCATTGTTGAATTACTTACTACAATTGCTAAAGTTTTTCCAAGTAAAAGTGAATTACGCAGATTAATGGATAATGGAGGATTAAATTTGAATAAACAAAAAATTTCATGCTCCGAAGAAAATATCGGACCAGAAAAACTGTTAAATAATAAATATTTGATAATTCAAAAAGGGAAAAAAAACTATTACTTAATAATAATTAAATAATTTAAATTCTTTCATCATGGGCAAAAATAAATCAAATTACAATTTCTATTCCGGAAATTTATTGTATTACATATTCAGAAAATTTAAAATTCTGTTGACAATATCTGCTATTGCTTTTATTGTCTCAGCTATTGTTTCATTAATGATTACGCCAAAATTTAAATCTTCGGTTGTAATGTTTCCAGTATCATCGACTTCAGTTTCAAAATCTTTGTTGTCAATTAACTATGCCTCATCAAAGGGAAGCCTTATGAGTTTTGGTGAAGAAGAAGAAGCTGAACAGTTAATGCAAGTTCTGAATTCAGAAGAAATTCGGAGTAGAATTATCAAAAAGTATAATTTGATGAAGCATTATAAAATAGATAGCACATCACGGTACCCTTACACAAAATTATACAATGAATTTAAATCTAATTTCTCTTTTCGTCAAACAGAATATATGTCTGTAATTGTAGAAGTACTAGATCCTAGTCCGGATACAGCAGCGCTTATGGCTAATGAAGCTGCAGCTCTTGTCGATACAGTTATGAACAGGATGCAGAAAGAACGAGCAATGAAAGCTTTTTTACTAGTCAAAAATGAGTATCAGAATAGAGTCAATTATATTAGTGCCCTTGAAGATACATTAGATTATTTAAGGTCGAAAGGAGTCATTGAATATGAAAAGCAAGCTGAAGTATTTTCAAAAGGTTATGCCGATGCTTTAATCAACCGTAATCAGTCTGCTGCAGAGGAACTTGATCGTAGACTTAAAAATCTTGCCAAATATGGTGGTAAATATTTATCAATTAATGAATTTTTGAAATTCGAAAAAGAACAATTGGCATATCTAAATTCAAAATATGCTGAAGCAAAATTGGAAACTGAGCAAAATCTTTCTCATAAATTTATTGTTGACTCTGCAAAAGTTGCAGAGAAAAAATCTTACCCGCTTCGGTCTTTAATAGTAATTGTTTCTACAATTTCAACATTTGTTCTGACATTAATTGTCTTAATTAGTATAGACAGTATTAAAAAATATTTGTAATTTTTAAATTAAGTGGATATCTCCAAATATAAACCAATTCTTCTTGCTCTTTTTATTGGATTGTTTTACATCATGATAGATGTAATATTAATGGCCAATAATATTTATTGGTTTAATTTATTACCAGTTATTTTATTTTTTACTTATCTGGCTTTCTTTTATCTTGATATCTTTCTTTTATCTATAATAGCTCTAGTCCCTTTATCAATTCCTTTGCGTGACATGGCCCCAAATTTAGGCTTTGACTTGTCATTGCCTGCAGAGCCATTGATTATTGCAGCTATGTTCATAGTCTTATTGAAATTTTTATCTGATTGGAATTTTGATAAGAAGATACTTAACTCATCCTGTTACGATTGCCATTTTACTTAACATTACATGGATATTCATTACTTGTATAACTAGTGAAATGCCAATCGTATCATTTAAATTCCTAATTGCAAGATGTTGGTTCGTGATTGTTTTTTATTTTTTAGCTACTCAATTATTTTATAAATATAAAAATATCTTTAAATACATTTGGTGTTACGCCATTAGCATGATTTTCGTTATTGGATATTTTATTGTAAGGCTTAATATCGAAGGTATGTCTAATCAAAAGGCAGCTGTTTGGATTATAAAGCCTTTTTATAATGATCATACTGCTTATGGAGCTGCATTAGCAATGATTATAATTGCTCTTACAGGTTTATATTTTATTAGAAGAAGAGCTAATTATAGTTTAAAGTTTTTTTATGTGTTAACTATACTTATATATTTGGGAGCCATTGTCTTTTCATATACCAGGGCAACGTGGTTAAGCATGTTCATAGCTTTTGGATTTTTTGTTGCTTTATTGTTAAAAATTAGATTAAAAACAATATTTCTTGTTGTCGCTATTTTGATAAGTTTTTTCACTGTTTATAAATCTGAAATATTAATAACCCTTAAGAAAAATAAGCAGGGCACCTCTAATAGCATGGAAAAACATTTAAAGTCTATCACAAATATTAAATCTGATGATTCAAACCTTGAACGAGTAAATAGATGGAATTCTGCATTACGTATGTTTAATGAACGCCCGGTGTTTGGGTTTGGTCCGGGAACATATGCATTTAAATATGCTCCTTACCAGGTATACAAGGACAAGACATTGATAAGTACCAATACCGGTAATTTGGGTAATGCTCATAGTGAATATATTGGTCCGCTTGCTGAATCTGGCCTGCTGGGTTCCCTAACTTTTATTTCTATTATACTTACCACTCTATTTACAGCATCCCGTGTGTACTTTCGTACCAAACGTCGTAAGATTAAAATAATGGCCTTATCATTAATAATTGCATTACTCACTTATTATGTTCATGGTTTTTTAAATAATTTCCTGGATACCGACAAATTATCTGCTCTATTTTGGGGATTTACTGCTATGATTGTCGCCCTTGAAGTCTATCATCTCAAGGATATGAAAAAAAAGGAATCAATCCTGGTTGAAGAAAATTAAAAAAACTCAACACCTAAAATAGTAATATCATCAAAAATTGCCTTGTTCCCGGATAGAATATGCTGATCAGCTATGATGCTATCAATACTTTCTTTTATATTAAGTGTATTTGAAATATGTTGTTCAATAACACTTGTGCCAAACTCTACTTCTTTATCATCCATTAATTCAACCAAACCATCGGTATAGCAAAGGAGTTTTGTAGTTTCTTTAATTTTAATTGAACCTTTTTTAATTTTCGGTATCTCCTCAAGCATGCCCATACCAACACACCCTTCCTTTAAAAAAAACAGGTTTTTTGACACTGATTCATATAAAATCGGATGATTATGCCCTGCATTTATATATTCAAGTTCTTTCTTTACCTGATTGTATTTTGCAATAAAAAGTGTAATAAATTTTTCGCCATTTGCGCTTTTCATTACACAATCGTTTAACTTCTCTACTAATGTTGGAAGGCCTATTTCACTGGTAAACATAGCTCTCAGGTTAGCTTGGAAATTTGACATAAGTAATGCTGCAGATATTCCTTTTCCAGAAACATCAGCTATACAAAAACCTACTTCCTTATTGCTGAGATTAATTACGTCATAATAATCACCTCCTACATCTAAATGAGGATGATAAAAAGCTGTAATCCAGATTTTGTCGGTTTTAGGAAGATCTTGAATTTTAGGAATAAGCATCGATTGCATACGTGAAGCTAGTTCAAGCTCTTTTTTCATAGCAATTTGTCTGAGACTTTCCTGGAAAAGTCTCATGTTTTCAATAGCTACAATAATTATATTTGAGAGAGTTTGAATAAAATGCAAATGTTTTATTGTTGGACTAACTCCTTCACCTTCTTCCTCAATATCTCCAATTAATACGTATGCCAATGGTTTATTATTATTGAAAACTGGGATAACTATATCAAATGGTTCAGAAGTAGCAATAGATTTTGAAGTAACAAATGTAATTTCCAGATACTTCATCAGGTCGTTTTCAACATTAATATTTAAAGAACTTTTTTCTTTGACACCTGAACTTAATAAGCACACCCAAGCAGATGTATTATACATGAAGATTAGAATTTTGCCAATATTCAAATCTTCTTTTAAAAGTTTTTCATATCTTTTAAGTAGTTCTTCTTGAGGAAGATTTTCATTTATCGCTTGAGTAATTGCTAAAAGCGCATTCAGTTTGAATGTTGATATTTTTAATCTTTCGGGAATATTGCCTGGCATATTATCAAAATGAAAGATTTTATTCTTAAAAGATTTTTAAAATTACGACAAAATTAATATTCAACAGTAAAATGCATTAGATAATTATATAAAAACCCATCCTTAAACAAGATGGGTTTTTTATAAAAACGAAAATAATAATACTATTATTCTTATTTTTCTATGTAAAAGAAAAAACTTAAATTATCATTTTACTCTTTCAGAATAACTTTTATCGCGAGTATCTATTTTTATTTTATCACCCTGATTAACGAATAAAGGAACATATATTTTAGCACCAGTTTCGACAGTAGCCGGCTTTAAAGCTGTTGAAGATGCAGTATCACCCTTTAAGCCAGGCTCAGTATATGTTACTTCTAATATCACAAAAGGAGGCAATTCACAACTTAATGGATTCTCTGTGTCAGCATGAATAACAATTTCTACATATTGTCCTTCCTTCATCAAATCTGGCGCATTAATTATATCTTTCTGTAAGCTTATCTGTTCGTAAGTTTCATTATGCATAAAATGAAATCCGGATTCATCGCTATATAAAAATTGATGTGGTCTGCGTTCAACTCTTGCTAAATTAATTTTTTCACCGGCATTAAAAGTATTATCTATTACCTTTCCAGAAGTTAGACTTTTTAGTTTAGTTCTGACAAAAGCACCTCCTTTGCCAGGTTTTACATGCTGAAATTGAACTATCGTGTACAAATCATTATTAAATTCAATACAGAGCCCATTTTTAAAATCTGCAGTTGTCGCCATGATATCTTTTAAATTGATTAAAAAAAATTTTTGCAAAAATAATTTAAAACTGCAAATTGTCTAACAGTTAGATAAATTTTTAATGCAACTCTAAATACTGATTAATTTTTAAATATATTCATTACAAATTTTTCTGGTTGAATTCAAAAGTAAATCAATGAAATATCATTTTATAAATTCAGGAGTGGACCTAAGTTTCGAGAAACTTTGTAATTCAACTGTAAGATGCCCTACTTTCAATTCAAAGATTATTTTTATTGGAATTCTGTTCGCATCATCTGAATACCAGATTAACATATCATCTTTTGATTTGAAAACTCGACCAGGTTCCACTATTGGTGCAAATTTCAAACACCTTATCTCTCCCCAAGTAGTTCTAATCATTTCTTTTCCCCTGTAACGAAGTTCCAAAGGAAATTCTTCATCTGAAAAAAAAGTATTCAACTTTATTACATCGCCTTCTTTCATTTTTGAAAAGTCAATTCTACGAATAAAATAAAAGGCTGATAACATATCTAAAATGTTATCTTTTACTTTATGCTCGCCACTTTTTGAAGATATTACAGTGTTGTTTTGCCTATTGAAATGAACTTCATTATAATATTTATATTTTCGCCCTTCTTTGACATTTTGAATTGCAATAACTGGCATTCCGGTCACTTTATCAATGTAACTCTCATAAATATCTAAAACATGCCATATTTTTTCTGCAATACCCGTTGTCCTAGCAATACCTATAATATGATATAGATTGCTCCCTTCAATACAAGAATCCTTTATTTCAAGTGTTGCATGACCACCGGTAATAAAACCATATTTTAATGCGTAAACTAAAAGTTCACTATTGTAATAATGTATTGATTAAAATATTTGTCGTCTGGGAATATGTCCAAAATTGTAATGCGATTAAGAAACAAAAACATATTAATTTTCTTACCATGAAATAAGAATAAACTTTAAACAACTACAATTTTCTTTTTTGAAAAAGTTGCAACAAAATCTTTTAAATAAAAAGGTTCAAAATAAGCACAATTCTCAAATTTCCTTTGAATAAATGAATCATACGCTAGACTAATCATATAACTTGCATCAGGTGCAATATTATCAAAGAAATAGGCATTCTGATTTTGTACTATATTCTTACATTTTTCAGCTCCACTACCAAAGAAAATAATTTTATTTGAGATCAATTCATCGTAAAAAGTACTTTCTTGAATTATTTCAGCTTTAATTTCATTGATTCTTTCACAAGTCTTGTTAAAAAAAGCCATATAAACTTCCATACGCCTAGCATCTATCATTGGACAAAGGAGTATGTTTTGATCGTTAATTTTAACTTTTCTTAATATACCTTTATATAATAATCCCCAACAAAGCAATTGAAGAGTGCTTATTGAAATTAAAGGTATATCTAAAGCATAACAAATTCCCTTGGCAACTGATGTACCAATTCGTAAACCGGTATAAGATCCTGGACCTTTACTTATAGCAACTGCATCAAGTTTATTAATATCTATATCTTTTTCATTCAAAAGTTTTTTTATAAGAATTGTAAGCATTGAAGCATGAGATTTCTCACCATTTATTTCAAGAGTTCCCAAAAGTTCATAGTTATCGCTTAACGCAATACTACATATTTTTTCTGATGTTTCTATTGAAAGTATTAATGACATGTCATGTTTTTATGGTTAGAAATAATTACTTATCAGTGAACAAATTCTTTTTATCAACGACCTTAATTAGTGTGCTATCTTTAAGTTTTTTTGAAATAGCACTATAAGGAGCAACTATTACTTCTTCATTTTTGTTAAGACCGCTATCTATTTCAATGTAGTTATTATCCTGAATTCCAATTTTTACTCTTCTTGTTCTTGCTAAAAATTTTTCTTTCACAAAAACAATTTCTACTAGTTTCGGTACTTTTCTTTCTACAATTTTTGCATTTTTAAATGACACCTTGGCAAATATTTTTCTATTTAATTCGGAATCTGATCGAGTTGTTACTGCTTCAATAGGAACAGAAAGAGCACTATTTTTTTTCTGAGTTTGAATATCCACACTAGCTGTCATACCTGGTCGAAAAGGATATGGTCTTTCTGAATTTACCAAATGTTTATATGAATTTACTAACAAAACAATTTTTACTTCAAAACTAGTCACCTGATCAGCTGAAGTTTGCCCAGATGTATTTGCTGAATTAGCAATTTCTTTCACAATGCCTTTAAATTTTTGATCAAGATATGCATCTACTTCAATAAGAGCAGTATCTCCAATATGCACCCTGACGATATCATTTTCATTAACATCTGCTTTTACTTCCATTTTATTTAAATCCGCTACCCTAAGCATTTCAGTACCTGCCATCATATCGGTTCCTGCAACTCGTTCACCTTTTTCAATAATTAATCTTGTTATAATTCCATCAATTGGGGAAAATACGCTTGTCTTAAGTAATTGTTCATTAGCCTGCTTCAAAGAAGCTTCAGCACTTTTAACATTATATTCTGCAGATTTAATATCTTGTTTTGAAGCTTCCACATTTGCTTTAGCTATTTCGTATTCTGCAACTGAAGCATCCCAATCTGCCTTAGAAATAGTACTTTGCTCCCAAAGCAGTTTATTCCTTTCATAAGATAAACTTGACTGTTTATACTGTGCTTCAAACTGATCAAGACGAGCTAGCGCGTTTCCATAATTTGCTTTAGCGGTATTTACGGCAGCAGTTGCTCTATCACTTTCAGAAATGTAAATATCAGGTTTAATTTTTAAAAGTATTTGTCCTTTTTTAACAGAGTCCCCTTCCTTGATATATAATTCAACAATTTCGCCAGATACATCAGCACTAATTATAACTTCTTTTTCAGGCTGAATCTTGCCATTTGCAGTAACTACTTCGTAAATAGTTCTTTTTTTCGCTTTTTCAACAACTACATTAATTGCATAGCTTCCACCAAACCATCCTGCTATCTTGCCTATAATAAATATTATAAACAACAATGCAGCAATTATTACTAGGTACTTTATGAATTTTGAAGAAATCATTAGTATTAAATATTTTAAAGTAGCGAATTTATAAATGTTTATACATTAAAAAAAATGTTGATATTATTTGATGCCCATAAAATAATAAAAGTGGTATAAAATATATTTTTACAAAAATATTATGTCATTGATTTCTTCCAAAATAAAGCAAATTAATATATCCGGAATTGGTGAAGTTCGGATATTTCGAAATAGACGCAATAAAAAGCTTTGTATTTCGATTAATAAAAGTAAAGAAGTAAGAGTCAGCATTCCTCTTAGAGCTAGTTTTTATGAAGGTGAACAATTCCTTTTCGAAAAATTAGAATGGGTGAAACAAACAATTAAGAAAATAGAATTAGTTAATCAAAAAATAAATATAATAGATCAAAATTCAGTAATTAAAACCAGAACCCGAACTTTAAAACTTGTACCTCTAGGTATTCCTCATTTCACTATGAACCTTATTATCAATGAAATACGAATTTTTTATCCTTGTGACATTGATTTAAAGTGTGAACAATCACAATTTGAAATAAAAAAGCTATTACTAGAAGCAATGAAAATTGAAGCAAATGATTATATTCCATCCAGAGTGGAGAAATTGGCTAAAATTTACAATTTTCAATATAATTTGGTTAAAATTAGAAATTCAAAAACTCGTTGGGGAAGTTGTTCTTATAATAACAATTTAAATTTAAGTCAGCATTTAATAAGATTACCTGATTTCCTCTCAGATTATGTAATTTTACATGAATTAATTCATACAATTCATAAAAATCATGGCCCTAATTTCTGGAAATCATTCGAAAAGGTATCGGAAGATGTAAGAGGAAAAGCCAAGCTTTTAAAGAAATATAAGCATGAACAAATAATATAAAAATGCTACTTTATTAGATAATTATGGGATTATTTAATTATATTTATCGAGAATTAGTGAAAATATTTTTGTCAGATAAAAAAAAATTAGGATTTTTGTATAACGAAATATTTTATAATTTATTTTTGCAACGTTATTAATTCTAAAAAACAAATGAAAAAGTTATTATTGTTATCAGTTATTGCAGGTTTAGTAATCACTGCATGTGGACCAAGTGCTGAAGAACTTGAAGCACAAAGAATTGCTGACTCTACCAAAATGGCTGATTCTCTTGCTAAAGTTCAAGCAGAAAATCAGCGTATAGCAGATTCTACAGCTAAAGCTCAAGCTATAGCTGACAGTATCGCTAAGGCTGCCGAAGTTAAAGGCGCTAAAGGTGGTAAAAAAGCTAAGAAATAATTCTGGCAGGTCAGAAAAAAACAAGGAGTGAAATTCACTCCTTGTTTTGATTTTATAGCATCTCTTGAACGGTCACGTACAAAGTATATCTTGTTAAATTTTTTATATTTCTGTAGCAGCTTTTTCGGATGGAGCAACTTCATTCCAATTTTCTCCTCTTTTTATTCTTGTTATTTGCATTTCACTTATGCAAAACATTTTAGCTATTAGTTTTTGTTTAACACCTCTATTTAACATAGACTTAATTAAGGCAACTTCTTCAAGTTTTAATTTAGAATATGTGACAACTTTGCCTTTCTTCTTGCGTTCTTCCTGAAGCCGCTTATGCATTCTCTTATAACTATCAGCCTTTGTATACCATTGCAAATTGGTATAATGATTGTTGGCTTTATTCCAATCTAGATGTATAACCACAGTTTGACCATTTGAATCTTTTGGAACAAATTCCTGAGCAACAAGCTTGTGAACTAAGTAGTGTTTTGATTTATTCTTATACTTCAAACTTACTACCCTAAACCCACCTATTTGAGAAGGGTTTAGAATTTTTCCATTGCTCTCATCTTGACAATAGCTTCTTACTCTTCCGTAATTGCTTACTTCGTATTTATAATCGGTAAATGAAATTTCCTTCCAAACTTCATCTTCCAACTTTCGGAGACGACGTTGCATAATTTTATGTTTTAAATTATTGGGGATACTTTGGCAAATATATAAAAATTGTTTAAAGTAGTATTGTTTTTTATTAGAAACATAAATTTAACATGGTCTATTTAACTAATTAATAACTAATACATTAATATTATTTAGCTAATATTTATATAAATTTTTATTCTCAATGATCTACATAAAGAATTTTATATTCAATTGTCCCTTCCTAAAAATAATTTCAATTTAATATCTTATTTTACATTATACATTTTAAGAAAAACTTAAAATAAATAATATTATATATTTATATGTTTCTAAAATGAACTATTTGAACATTTATTATTGAAAACTTAACTTCTAAACTTTTTGATAACATCTAATCCAATCAACTTCCATTATAGATGGAAATTCTTGCCCGTTGACATTATTAAAAATACCACTGCTCAAAAGTAAATACATTGGTTCATTTGGGATACCATTTTTTTCACGTTTCAAAATCAACCCGTTAATTTTCCATATTAGTTCATCAGGAGACCATTCTAATTCATAAATAAAAAAGTCGGATTTTAATTTTGAACCAGAATATTTGCTGCTACTCAAATGAATACCATTCTTATCCATAACATTTCCCCAAAAATTATTAAGCTTAAATTTTCGGTTAAAGAATTTAATAATATCAATTTGAGGCATTATTTGATTTCCTACTAACCAAAAAGCATGAGTGACCGCTCTATTATCATGAATTTTTATTTTAGCTTTAAAACGACCGTATTGTTGTCTAAAACTTTTGCCGGTATTAATAAGTCCTGAAGTAAATTCAAATTCCTTTGGTTTAAAACCTAACATTGGATCCCAGGCTTTCCCAACCGCTTTTTCACGTCTAGTAATGATTTTTAGAATACTGTTTTCAATTTCAAGATTTTCTCCATCAGTAACAAAATGCTTATCATTTGTCAACGAATAAGCATCTTTTAAAATCGTATCACCCCAATAATACCGAGTTAACCATACTTTTCGATCAAGTTTTGCAGATTCAAATTCTTCAGAAAAGGTTTTTTCCCATTGTTTTAATTCGTCGAATTTATCAGAATCAACTATTTTAAAATACCATTTTATTTTTTCAGAATTCTTTAAAGAAATATAATCTTGATGTTTAGCATACTCTTCTGTTTTAATCCATTTTTCTTTATATGGAAGAATCATATATGCTTTAAATTCTTTGAATTTATCAGATTTTATAAATTCTTCCAGGTCCTCATACTGCTTAACTTCTCCCAAATTAATTGCTTCTTCAAATAACTTAAATTGCTTGGAAACAATAAACCGCAAATATTCAATAATTCGCTGATCTTTTTTAATCTTGGTGTAAGATTCGGCATTTTGGTATTCTTTAGTTTGCTCCCATTTCTTTGAAGGAGATAAAAGCATATATTCTTTTGCCTTTTTGAAATCATCGCTATTTATAAACTTCTTTAGTTCTTCAAATTTTTCAATTATGCCCGAATTGACAGTATCGTTAAATAACTTGAAATTTTTGGATTGTTCAAATTTAAAATAATCAATAAAACGTTTATCTTTTTTAAGATTAAGGAACTCCAATATTTTAACACATTCTTTACGCTGTTGCCACCTAACGTCAGGCCTAAGTCTATAATAAGATTCAGTTTCTGTAAATTCTTTACTTTGAACAAATTCTTCAAGCTCTTTCAATTTTTCAATATCTCCTGATTTTTCGATAGCTTGAAAATCATTATACTCTTTTGATTTGATAAAAGAAAAATAAGTTTTAAAATGCCTGTCTTTTAGCAATTTTTGAAAATACAATACTTTGCTTTGTTCTTCACTTCCTTTAAAAGCTTTCTTATCTTTCTTCAATTCGGCTATTTTTGGAGAATTGGCAAATTTTTCAAGCGCAAAATATTGTTCCAATTCATCTGAATTATGAATTTGCTTATATATCTTGTATTTTGAGGAATTTAATAAATCAAAGTATTTTTTGATTGCTTTGTTCTTTTTTAACCTTTTATATTTCTGCAATTTAACAAACTCAGGAGTTGAAGAAAATTTAGCAGATTTTATTTCTTTCTCAAGATTTTTAATGTCATCTGATTCTGAATATTTTTGGAGTTTTATGTAGTTATTAAGTTCTTTAGATTTGTTAAGAGACGTAAACAAATTGTATATTTCAGAAGAAATTATTTTATAATACCTTTTTATTTCATCCGATTTATTAAGTTTTAAATATTCTTGTTCTTTAACATATTCTTCAGTATTCTTGTAATTAAGTGCTTTAATTTCTTTTTCCTTTTGCTTAAATTCTTCCGATGTGACTAATGCTTTTAATTTATTGTACTCTTTTAAATCTTTGGAATCTTTTATATCTGAATAATTTTTATAGAGTTCTGTCTTTAGAACCTTATAATAATTTTTTATCCGTGTTGATTTCCTTAATAACAAATACTTCAATTCCTTTTGATATTCAGGAGTTTTTTTGTAATTAAGGGATTTAATTTCTTCTTTTTTATTCTTGAATTCTACAGATATAACTAATTTTTCAACTTCCAAAAAGTACTTTAGTTCATCTGATATTTTATAACTTTCAAGCTCATTATATTCCTTTATTAAAGCAGCTTCTTTAGTTTCAATTTTAGAAGTATTTGGAATAAGCCCAAGCAGAAATTTAAAATTTACCATAGTAAAAAATTTTTATTTTTCTTATTAGAAATGTTCCTAATAATAATCTTGACTGCTAATTGCAAACATAATTATAAACATCATTAAAAAACTACTAAAGATAAAAAATATGTTTTCAATTATTTATATAATCAACCAAATTCATTCAAGATAGAAGTGAAAAATAAAATATTATGCAAAAAATCTTAAATGTGTCCTGAAAAGTTACCAAGTTTTTTAAATACTATTTTGCTTTTAAAAATTCACAAAGTTTTCTCAACTTAAAGTTCAAAAAGTAAGTTAAATCCTGCACTAAATACATTATAGTGCATTTAAATTACTGATTTATTAATCATCAAATTGATCTCGGTAAATAATAAAAAATCCTTTCAGGTATTTACTATTCGTTCTTTAAATAATTTTAACTTTGTATTAAATAACTCATTTTAGAAAAATTCAATATTTCATAATATGGCTGAAGTTAATGGAGAAATTATACAGGTTATTGGTCCTGTTGTTGATGTAATATTTGAAGCAAAAGACACGGAATTGCCTAATATTCATGATGCACTTGAGATTGACAGGGGTAATGGCCAGTCATTAATTATTGAGTGCCAGCAACATATTGGTGAAAATACTGTTCGTACAATAGCTATGGATTCAACTGACGGCTTACAACGTGGTATGAAAGTTAAATCCACAGGAACAGCCATCACCATGCCGATTGGTGATCAAATCAGGGGACGTTTACTCAATGTGGTTGGTAATGCTATTGATGGTCTTGGTGATGTTGACAAAAAAGGAGGTTACCAAATTCATGGTGAACCACCACATTTCGATCAATTAAAAACAGAAAGTGAAGTACTTTTTACTGGTATTAAGGTTATTGATCTTTTGGAACCCTATGCTAAAGGAGGGAAAATAGGATTGTTCGGTGGCGCAGGTGTTGGCAAAACCGTAATTATTATGGAGCTTATTAACAATATAGCTAAAAAATATTCCGGACTTTCAGTATTTGCAGGAGTTGGTGAGCGAACACGTGAGGGGAATGATTTGTTGAGGGAAATGATTGAATCAGGTGTTATCCGTTATGGAGAAGCTTTCAAACACAGCATGGAGAAAGGAAGTTGGGATTTGTCAAAAGTTGATATGGAAGAAATTCTCAAATCACAGGCAACTCTTGTGTTTGGACAAATGAATGAACCACCTGGCGCACGCGCTACTGTTGCATTATCAGGACTTACAGTTGCTGAATCATTTCGCGATGGTGATGAAAAAAGTGGTGGTCGGGATATTTTATTCTTTATTGATAATATTTTCCGTTTTACACAAGCTGGTTCTGAAGTATCTGCTTTATTAGGTCGCATGCCATCTGCTGTTGGTTATCAGCCTACCTTATCTACCGAAATGGGTATTATGCAGGAGAGAATTACCTCTACCAAACGTGGCTCTATAACATCTGTTCAGGCAATATATGTTCCTGCCGATGATTTGACAGATCCTGCACCTGCTACTACTTTCGCGCATCTCGATGCTACGACAGTTTTAAGTCGTAAAATTTCAGAACTTGGTATTTATCCGGCAGTCGACCCATTAGATTCTACATCAAGAATACTTACTCCTGATATTGTTGGAAAAGAACACTATCAGACTGCCCAAAATATTAAACAAATATTGCAGCGCTATAAAGAACTTCAAGATATTATTGCTATTCTAGGCATGGATGAACTTACAGAAGAGGATAAGCTTATTGTAAATCGTGCAAGACGCGTTCAAAGATTTCTATCTCAACCTTTCTTTGTAGCTGAAGCATTTACAGGTTTAAAAGGAGTACTTGTTTCTATTGAAGACACTATTAAAGGTTTCAATATGATTATGAATGGAGATGTAGATAAGTACCCAGAAGCTGCTTTTAATCTTGTTGGTACAATTGAAGAAGCGATAGAAAAAGGAGAAAAGTTGCTTGAAGCAGCCAAATAATTTTCAATCATTCAGAATAATTTAGCTAGGAAGCTTTTTAATTGTAATAATAAAAAATGCATTTAGAGATAGTTACTCCGGACAAAAAAATATTTTCAGGAGATATCAAGTTGATTCAGATTCCTGGAAGTAAAGGTCAATTTGAAGTATTACGAAATCATGCACCTATAATTTCTACTTTATCTGAAGGACAAATTAAAATCATTTCACCTGAAGGGGAAAAGACATTTTTTGATATAATGGGTGGAGTAATTGAAGTGAAAAATAATGAAATTATAGTTTTAGCAGAAATATAAAAAAAATCGAATTAACGGATAGGCCGGGAAATCCCGGCTTTTTATTTAGTATTTCTTAAGAATTAACAATAATTTATTGATTCAAATTCGTTTAATGATCGTGTAATTTTTTTATTGAAAAGCATTTATGTTTAATTATTATCGCTATACCTTCTATATTAAATATTTAAAAATATTTTTGCCTTTTATTCTATTTTTATTTGTCCCAATTACTACTTTTTCGCAAAACTTAGATATTCGCATTTTGAAATCTATTAATTCGCCAAATTCATTGCCCTCGGACAAATATTTTCAATTGATTTCAAATTCAGCAGTTTTTATAAATATAGGTGCTCCTTTAGGATTAGCAGTATTTGCTTTGGTAAAGCATGATAAAGAAACTATCATAAATGCTAGCACGACAGCAGCAGCCAGCATAATTTGCAGTGGGTTGACTTATGCTATTAAATATACAGTAAACCGTAAAAGACCATTTGAAACTTATCCAAACTTAATTACAAAAAAATCTTATGGAGGAGATCCCTCATTTCCATCAAGTCATACTTCGGCTGCTTTTGCAACTGCAACTTCATTAAGCATTATCTATCCGAAATGGTACGTAATTGCACCTTCTTATGCTTGGGCCAGTGTAGTTGCATATTCCAGAATGGATCTAGGAGTACATTACCCTTCTGATGTTTTAGCCGGTATTATTGTTGGTATGGGTACCTCTTATATTACTTTTAAAGCACAAAAGTGGTTAAATAATAAGCCAAAATCTAAATGAAAAAAGCAAATCGGATATACAAAATATTTATTCAGGGATAGTATTGAAAAGTTAAATTAAAGCTTTAATTGCAGGTTCGATTGCTTTTATCGCAAAATTGTTTTCGTACTTTTATATCTTATAAATTTGGTGAAATATAATAGCTTTACATCTAGCATAAAAAAATAGATTAATTATTTTTTAAATTGAAATACTTTTAGAAGTTATATTTATGAGAAATGTATCTTTATTTATAGTTTTAATTCTTTTAAATATGCAAACAAAAGCTCAAAAAACTATTACATTCCCTTCGCTAGACAGTTTGCCAGTAACTGCAGATTTTTACGAAAGCAAAAGTTTAGACCCTTATCTTTTACTTTTTCATCAGGCCGGATACAGTCGAGGTGAATACAAAGAAACAGCAGAAAAATTTGTTAAACTAGGCTATAATTGCCTTGCCGTGGATTTGAGATCAGGTGATGAAGTAAATTTTGTAAAAAATAAAACCGCTGAAGCAGCAATAGAAAAAAACTTACAAACAAATTATTTTGATGCTAAACAAGATATGCAAGCAGCAATTGAATATGCAGAAAGACAAAGTAAAAAACCTATAATTATTTTGGGCAGTTCATATTCCGCTTCATTGAGTCTTCTTTTGGCAAAAGAGAATTCTAATATTAAAGCTGTTATTGCATTTAGTCCCGGTGAATATTTCGATAATAAGAATATGATAAGAGATTCCATTCAGGGATTGTCAATACCAATATTTGCTGCATCATCGGAGAATGAGTATCCGTATATGAAGGAATTATTCTCAAAAGTAAATCAAAATGTCCTTACTCTTTTTAAACCTAAAAATGATAAAGGAATTCACGGATCAAAAGCACTTTGGGAAAATAACAGCAGTAGTAATGAATACTGGTTGGCATTAATGCTATTTTTTAGCCAATTAAAAGAATAAGGGAAAAAGCAATTTGATTTCACAATCATAAATAGTGCCTCTACTAAATCAAGTTTCAAATTAAATTATTCCTACTTGGGGAATTTGAAGAGCCGTCAATGAAAATAAAATTCTTAATAATCCGATTTAGCTCAATTGGAGATATAGTTCTTACAACTCCTATTGTTCGATGCTTAAAGCAACAAGTTGAAAAAGCCGAAGTACATTTTGTAACAAAAAAGCAATATGCTTCTATTGTAACGTCAAATCCGTATATTGATAAAATACATTTATTAGATAACAATCTCAATAATTTGATAAATGAGCTTAAGGAAGAGAAATATGACTACATAATTGACCTTCACCATAACTTGCGTAGTTTAATTCTAAAAGCCAGACTTAGAACACTCAGTTTTTCATTTAACAAGATAAATTTTCAGAAATGGTTAATGGTGGTCTTTAAAAAAAACATCTTGCCTAATAAGCACATTGTGGATCGTTACTTCAAAACTGTCAACCTATTTGATGTTAAAAATGACAATAAAGGATTAGACTTCTTTATCGAATCTAAAAATGAAATTGATGTATTTTCCCTGCCATTAAATTTCCATCAAGGATATGTTGCATTAGTCATAGGTGCCAAACATTCTACCAAACAAATGCCAGATGATAAACTTGCACAATTATGTATTGAAATAAATATGCCTTTTATTTTATTGGGAGATTCAGAAGATAGAGCAAAAGCTGAAAGTATCGTTCATCAGTCAGGAAAAACAAATGTTTATGTGGCTTGCGGAGGTTATAATATACAGCAATCAGCTTCATTGGTCAGACAAGCAAAATTAGTAATTACGCATGACACAGGTTTGATGCACATTGCTGCAGCATTTAAACAAAAAATAATTTCAATTTGGGGAAATACGATTCCTGAATTTGGAATGTATCCTTACATTCCAGATAAAGATTATTATACTTTCGAAGTCAAAGGACTTAAATGTCGACCATGTTCGAAATTGGGTTATAGAAAGTGCCCAAGAAAGCATTTTGATTGCATGAATAAACAGGATATTAGAAGTATTGTAGAATTATGCAACGAATTGCTTACAAATAAAGCAACTTTAATTTAGATGTTATTTTATCTTTTTAGTTATATTTTACTTCGACTCGAAAAGAGCTATTTTTTAAAAAATAATTACACAAATTTTTCTTCCGATCTAAGTTGAAAAAATTGATTTTTCATTATTCATAAATGACATTTCCTATTCATGTATATATAACTCATATATTGTTCTTTATATTAATATATGCGTTAAAATCATTTCATGAAATGATATAGCTGTAAAATAATATTGTTATACAATAAATTTTTACCTGACATTTATCAACTTTTTTCCTGTCTTTTGCGTATACATGCATAAATACTAGTAAAGTTTAGCTATGAAAAACAAAACAAAATATTGGTTAATACTAATTGCCTTAATATTCCCTTTATTCATTTCTGCTCAACAGAATCCAAATTGTCTTTCATTTGATGGAATTAACGATTATATTTCTCTAGGAAACAACAGCAAATTACAACCCGTCTTATCTCTTACTGTTGAAGCTTGGGTAAATTTGAATAATTGGAATGCTTCGAATACAGAAGAAATAGTTTCAACTTTTTTCACATATGGGTACCAATTAAAGTTTAAAACTGATACCCTTCAGGCAGTAGTATATAGAAATGGAAGTGCTGCAAATGCTTCCTTTAATGTAAGTTCTTTATCAGGATGGCATCATGTTGCTTTTACTTATGATGGTCGATATATCAGATTATATTTAGATGGTGTATTAAAAAAGACAAATGATGCCGGAGCAACTTATCCAATAAGATATAATTCATCTTATGGTACAGTAATAGGTGCAAATTCTAATGGAACATCAGAGTATTTAAAAGGAAAAATTGACGAAGTTCGCATTTGGTCAGCAGTGCGAACAGCTTCACAGCTATTAAACAATATGAACACTGAACTAACTACTTCTACTGCCAATTTAGTCGCTTATTATCGTTTTAATCAGGGAACAGCAAATGGTAGTAATTCAGGTCAAACAACACTTAACGATTTGACATCGAACGTAATAAATGGCACATTAATAAATTTTGCACTTACAGGTTCATCATCGAATTGGACAAACGGTTATCCATTAAAGCCTATTGATCAATCTTCAAATGTCACTTATAGTAATGTTCAAGCCAATCAAGTAACAATATCCTGGACTCGCCCAGGATTAAATAAAGGTGGTAACAGTGTAAAAGTATTTATGAAGCAAACTACTACAGGTTCTGCCTCTCCTGTTGATGGAACAAATTATACAGCAAATACCAGTTTTGGATCTGGAACACAAATAGGTGCAACAGGATGGTATTGCATTTACGATGGAAGTGACACAAGTGTAACAGTAACAAACCTTTTATCAAATACAGCTTATCGCACAAATGTTATTGAATATCAGTCAGTAACTGGATTAACTACCAGATATAGTGTTGCAACCGGAACAGGTAACCCTGCTAATAAAACTACAGATATGTCGGCTCCAACTGTTCAGGCAACAAATTTGACATTTTCTTCTATTACTGCCACCAAATATACTGTCACTTGGACAAGAGGAAACGGAAGCAACTGTATTGTTTTTGTTAACCAAACTACAAATGGCACAGCATCTCCAGTTATTAATACAACATATACCGCAAATAGTGCTTTTGGAAATGGCTCCCAAATAGGAACAACTGGATGGTATTGTGTTTATAAAGGGGACGGAGCATCAGTTACTATTACTGGTGTGAACTCAAATACAACATACAGGACTATGGTATGTGAATATAATGGCTCAGCAGCATCAGAAAATTATCTTACCATATCTTCAACTAATAATCCAAAAAATCAAACAACAGATTTTACTGTTCCAACAACACAAGCCTCAAGTATTAATTTTGTAACTATCACTGGCAATACTTTTATAGCAAACTGGACTAGAGGAAATGGAAGCAATTGTATTGTTTTTGTCAAAAGTACAAGCACTGGCAATGCAGCACCTGTAAACAATACTACTTATACAGCTAACTCAATTTATGGCAATGGATCACAAATTAGCTCAACTGGATGGTACTGTGTTTATAAAGGTGCCGTATCTTCAGTTAATATTACAGGTATGAATCCTGGTACTACTTATAGAGTTATGGTATGTGAATATAATGGTACTTCTGGATTTGAAAAATACCTGACCAGTACATCGACAAATAATCCAAATAACCAGATTACTGACTTCCTCACTCCTTCAATCCAAGCATCTAATATAGTTTTTTCTTCTACAGCAAATACAACTTTTAAAGCAACCTGGACCAGGGGAAATGGAAGCAATTGTATAGCTTTCGTAAAACAAACCAATAATGATGTCCCTCTATTAAGTGATAAAACGACTTATACAGCTAATGCTACATTTAAGAGTGGCAGCCAACTTGGAACTTCGGGATGGTATTGTGTATATAAAGGCTCTAGTAATACAGTAACTGTAAAAGGTTTGAATACAGCTACAACTTATAAAATGATGGTGTTTGAATTCAATGGCACAGCTGGAAATGAAAAATATAATACAAACACTTCCGTTGCTAATCCAAATTTGAACATTACATTGCCAATCACAACCTGGAATGGTACTTCATGGAATAATGGCGCACCGACTTCAGGAACGGCTGTTGTAATTGCAGCAAATTATAATCAAACGATTAATATAATATGCAACTCGCTATATATTAATAATAATGCAGTATTGAATGTAATGCCCGGGATAGCTTTGACAGTAAATAGTGATTTTACAAATTATGGTACGCTGAATTTAAAATCGCCTTTAAACAATACTGAATCCGGTTCATTCATTGCCTACGGACAAATAGCAAATTTCGGAACAATGAATGCGGAGAGATATATAGCTCCCAGTACATTGCAATCTAATGACAGAACATGGCATACTTTAAGCGCTCCTATTTCAAATTATTCTGAAGGAATGACATATTCCGTAGATTATGTTTGCAGATATTTAGAAGCCAGTAATACATGGGTTAATTTAAAAACCGGAGATTCTATATATCGTATGAAAGGTTACTTAGTCAAAACTACCAATTCTGGTGGGCAAGTATTAAATTTTAATGGAACATTCAATACCGGGACTCAACAGATACCAGTCATTAATTCAAAATCTGACGCATTACATGGTTATAATTCAATTGGAAATCCTTATCCTTCAGCTATTGACTGGAATGCTTCAACAGGATGGACAAAAACAAATATTACCGGTACAATATGGATTTGGAATCCAGTTACGCAAGTTTATGCTACCTGGGATGGAACGGTAGGCACTAATGGAGGGAGTCAATACATTCCTGCCATGCAGGGTTTCTTGGTACAAGTGTCTGAAGGGAATTCTTCCGGTTTAATCGGTATGACAGATGCTATTAGAGTTCATAGTACACAAACATTTCTTAAAAGTGGTAAAGTTGAGCCTGAATTAATAAGACTTAAAACTTCGGGTAATAATTTTAGCGATGAATTAGTTTTTTACAAATCTAATGGGCCAAATACAGCTTATAAACTTTTTAGTGATTCGGTACCTGTTCCTCAAATTTATAATATAGACGAAAACTCCTTGTACTCAATTTTCAAAGTTTCTCCTGACATATCAGATACAACCTTTCAAATTGGTTTCAGGTGCATAAAAAGTGGTGAATATTCAATTAGTGCTGATCAAATTACCTTCGATACAACAAAATTATCTATTTATTTGATTGATAATGCCACAAATAATTCAATACGATTAAGCCCTGGTACTACTTATAAATTCGATTACATTCAAGGTGAAAACGAATTTAGATTTAATTTGCAAATAAAAAGTAACCAAAACAATATAACATTGGTTAAAAATGATCAGAATGAATCTATTAAAGTATGGTCCTATTCTAATAATATTTATTTTATTATCCCGTTTGAAGGTTTATCAAAAATATTTATTTATGATGCAATAGGAAGGAATATATTAACAAAAGATTTTTATAATAAAGGAACATATAACTTAGAATTAAGCAAAAGTGGTATTTACTTTGTTAATGTAAATAACAATGGGCAAACTTATAATAAAAAAGTTTTTGTAAAATAAATTTTAAAAATGATAAAGAAAGTTTCACTCTTTTGCAAAGCGATAGCAGTTTCCTTATTATTACTTAATTCCTTTTATATCTCATTTGCTCAGGGATCTCCTCCACAACAAGGGAATAATGGACATATTTCTCCGAATGACGGTGGTCCAGGAGAACCTCTTGGTAGTAGTAGTACCCTTCTCAATTCAAATGCAATTTATATTTTATTAGTAGGTGTATTATTATTTATTATTCTTAGCTTTCAAACTTTATCTTATTTCTCGCGATTGAATTTTTAATCGAATCTTTGGGTATATGAATAGTATAAATAAACAACTGACATTATTGGGGGCATTAGTCTTACCTTTAATTCTTTTTAGTCAGCAAAATCCTAATTCCTTAGCATTTGATGGTAATAATAATTATATATCTCTTGGTAACAATAATAATTTAAAACCAACGACTTCTATTACGGTTGAATCATGGGTAAATTTAAATAATTGGAATGCATCGAATACTGAAGACATAGTTTCTACTTTTTCAACTTATGGATATTTATTAAAATATCAATCAGGTACCCTTCAGGGAGTTGTTTATAGAAATGGAACTTCAGCAAGTGCAAGTACGAATGTAAGCGCCTTGACTGGATGGCATCATGTTGCCTTTACTTTTGACGGGAGATATATACGGTTATACCTAGATGGTGTATTAAAAAATACTAACAATGCAGGAGCAACATATCCAATTCAATATGACTCTTCCAGCGTAACAACCATTGGTTCGAATTCTTTGGGAACAACTGAATTTTTTAATGGAGAAATTGATGAAGTTCGCTTCTGGTCCGTTGCGCGTTCAGCAGCACAACTATCCGGAAATATGAACACTGAAATTAGTACGTCTACAGCTAATTTAATCGCTTACTTTCGATTTAACCAGGGAATAGCAAATGGTAGTAATTCGGGACAAATAATACTTAACGATTTAACATCGAATGCAATAAATGGTACACTAATTAATTTTGCACTTAATGGTTCATTGTCAAACTGGACAGATGGATATCCATTGAAACCGTTTGATCAATCTACAAATGTTACTTTTAGTAATGTTCTTCCAAATCAAATGACTTTATCGTGGATTCGCCCAGGTTCAAATAAAGGAGGAAATAGTGTAAAAGTATTTATGAAACAGACTACAACAGGTTATCCACTACCAATCGATGGGGCTAATTATATAGCCAATTCCACTTTTGGGTTAGGAACACAAATAGATACAAGTGGATGGTATTGCATTTACGATGGAAATAGTACAAGTGTAACAGTGACCAATCTTTTGCCCAGTATTAGTTATCGCGCAAAAATTATTGAATATCAATCTGTAATTGGATTAGTCACCAGGTATTGCATCACAAATGTTACCGGTAACCCGGCAAATAAAACAACCGATTTATCTGCACCAACAGTGCAATCATCGAATATCACTTTTTCCTCAATAATTGCGACCAGTTTTAAAGCAAATTGGACACGAGGTAATGGAAGCAATTGTATTGTGTTTGTCAATCAAACTGCAACTGGAACTGCCTCTCCAATTATTAACACTACATATGCGGCAAGTAGTGTTTTTGGACACGGTACTCAAATAGGAGCAACAAGTTGGTATTGCGTTTATAAAGGTACTGGAACATCCGTTACTATTACTGGCATGAACTCAAATACAACTTACAGGGTTATGGTATGTGAATATAATGGTTCTACTGGATCAGAAAATTATCTTTCAAGTTCGTCTACTAATAATCCAAATAATCAAACTACAGACTTTATTGCTCCTACAACTCAAGCCCTAAATATCACATTTTCATCTATAACCGGTAGTTCTTTCACTGCTAACTGGACTAGAGGTAATGGTAGTCGTTGTATTGCTTTTATTAAACAGACCACTGCCGGTAATGCATCACCTGTTAATGATACAACTTATATAGCTAATTCTAATTATAGCAGTGGATCGCAAATAGGAACAACGGGATGGTATTGTGTGTATAAAGATACTGGAACTTCCGTTAACATAACTGGAATGAATCCCGGCATTGCATACAGGGTTATGATATGTGAGTTTAATGGAACAACTGGTCTTGAAAAATATTTAAAAAGCGCTTCGACCAATAATCCCATGAATCAATCTACTGATTTTATTATGCCAACTGTACAAGCTTCAAATATTACTTTTTCTGTGAATACTAGTACTTATTTCAGATCCACCTGGACCAGGGGAAATGGCAGTAGTTGTGTGGTCTTCGTTAAACAAACTACAACTGGAACTGCCGCTCCAGTTATTAACACTACCTATAGCGCAAATAGTATTTTTGGAAATGGTTCTCAAATTGGAACTACTGGCTGGTATTGTGTATATAAAGGTACGGGAACTACTGTTTTAATTACTGGCTTGTCCAGTGCCACAACTTATACTGTAATGGTATGCGAATATAATGGTACTGCCGGAAAAGAAAAATATAATACAAGCACTTCAATAAACAATCCAAATAATCAAACAACAGACTTTATTGCTCCTACAACTCAAGCCCTGAATATCACATTTTCATCTATAACCGGAAGTTCTTTCACTGCTAACTGGACAAGAGGTAATGGTAGTCGTTGTATTGCTTTTATTAAACAGACCACTGCCGGTAATGCATCACCTGTTAATGATACAACTTATATAGCTAATTCTAATTATAGCAGTGGATCGCAAATAGGAACAACGGGATGGTATTGTGTGTATAAAGATACTGGAACTTCCGTTAACATAACTGGAATGAATCCCGGCATTGCATACAGGGTTATGATATGTGAGTTTAATGGAACAACTGGTCTTGAAAAATATTTAAAAAGCGCTTCGACCAATAATCCCATGAATCAATCTACTGATTTTATTATGCCAACTGTACAAGCTTCAAATATTACTTTTTCTGTGAATACTAGTACTTATTTCAGATCCACCTGGACCAGGGGAAATGGCAGTAGTTGTGTGGTCTTCGTTAAACAAACTACAACTGGAACTGCCGCTCCAGTTATTAACACTACCTATAGCGCAAATAGTATTTTTGGAAATGGTTCTCAAATTGGAACTACTGGCTGGTATTGTGTATATAAAGGTACGGGAACTACTGTTTTAATTACTGGCTTGTCCAGTGCCACAACTTATACTGTAATGGTATGCGAATATAATGGTACTGCCGGAAAAGAAAAATATAATACAAGCACTTCTATTTCTAATCCTAATTTGAACATTACATTGCCAATCACAACCTGGAACGGTACTTCTTGGAATAATGGCGCACCGACTTCAGGAACAGCTGCTGTTATTTCAGGAAATTATAATCAAACAATTGACATAACATGCAAGTCATTGTACATTAATAAAAGTATAATAATGAATGTAATGCCTGGAAAAGCCCTGACTGTAAATAGTGATTTTACAAATTATGGAATATTGAATTTGAAATCGCCTTTAGACAGTGCTGCATCTGGTTCTTTCATTGCTTATGGACAAACGACAAATTTCGGAACTATGAACGCTGAACGATATATTGCTCAGAGCACTTTACAATCTACCGATAGAACATGGCATACATTAAGTGCTCCTATTTCAAACTATTCTGAAGGAATGACATATTCAGGAGATTATGTTTGCAAATACTTAGAGGCTAGTAATACATGGGTAAAATTGAAAACCGGTGACTCTATATATAGTATGATAGGATACATAGTTAAAACTATCAATTCTGGCGGGCAAGTAATAAATTATAGTGGAACATTCAATACCGGGACTCAACAGATATCAGTCATTAATTCAAAATCTGACGCATTACATGGTTATAATTCAATTGGAAATCCTTATCCTTCAGCTATTGACTGGAATGCTTCAACAGGATGGACAAAAACAAATATTACCGGTACAATATGGATTTGGAACCCAGTTACATTGGTTTATGCAACATGGGATGGAACAGTAGGCATCAATGGAGGTAGCCAATATATTCCTGCCATGCAGGGTTTCTTTATACAAGTATCTGCTGGAAATTCTTCCGGTTTAATCGGTATGACAGATGCTATTAGAGTTCATAGTACACAAACATTTCTTAAAAGTGGTAAAGTTGAGCCTGAATTAATAAGACTTAAAACTTCGGGTAATAATTTTAGCGATGAATTAGTTTTTTACAAATCTAATGGGCCAAATACAGCTTATAAACTTTTTAGTGATTCGGTACCTGTTCCTCAAATTTATTATGTAAACGAAAACTCCTTGTACTCAATTTTCAAAGTTTCTCCTGACATATCAGATACAACCTTTCAAATTGGTTTCAGGTGCATAAAAAGTGGTGAATATTCAATTAGTGCTGATCAAATTACCTTCGATACAACAAACCTGTCTTTTTATTTGGTTGATAATGTCACAAATAATTCAATACGATTAAGCCCTGGTACTGTTTACAAATTCAATTATATCCATGGTGAAAATGAATTTAGATTTAATTTGCAAATAAAAAGTAACCAAAACAATATAACATTGGTTAAAAATGATCAGAATGAATCATTTAAAGTTTGGTCCAGCTCTGGCAAAATATATTTTAATATTCCGTTTGAAGGTGCATCAACAGTATTAGTTTATGATGCAATAGGAAGGAATATATTAATAAGAGATTTTAATAGTAAAGGAATATATAATTTGGAAATGAGCAAAAGTGGCATTTACTTTGTTAATGTAAATAACAATGGGCAAACTTATAATAAAAAAGTTTATGTAAAATAAATTTTGAAAATGGGAAAGAAAATATCGATCTTTTGTAAAGCAATAGCAATTTCTTTAATATTATTTAATTCTATTCATGTATCATTTGCTCAGGGATCTCCTCCGCAACAAGGGAATAATGGACATGTTTCTCCAAATGATGGAGGAGGAGGCCCGGGAGAACCTCCTGGTGGTAGTGGTGCTCCTCTTGATTCTAATGCAATTTATGTATTATTAACAGGAGGATTATTATTCCTTTTATATGCGAACAGGAAAAAGGTTTTGACCAATTCTGGCAAGATCAATTGATATTTCCTTAAATTGTCATTACTTTACCATCTTCAAAACTAATTTGATTTTGTTAATGAATGATAATTTAAGAAACCTGATTTCACTTTTTATTAATTCTTTCATTGCTTACATTTTATCATTCATATTAATTTTAATACCTTCTCAGTTAATAACCCTTCTTGTAGCAAAATCATTTAACATCCCAGCGTATTTCAATCATTTTAAAATTAATTTTTTTGCCACTGAATATTCAAATTTATGGACTCAAAGTTCAGTGATTGGTATTTATATTTCGATACCTTTTTTTGTTGTTATTGCTGGTTTTATTTTCATATATCTGAAAACCTATTTATCAACATATAAACATTCCATAAACCTTTTTTTAATTTGGGGTTATGTTCACTGTATGAATATATTCTTTGGCGGATTAATAATAGGAATTCCATTGATCAAAGGTTTTGGATATGTCCCTATATGGTTGTATTTGCCAAATTTTGTTTTAGTAATAATAATAATAATCTCAACATTTATATTATTTATCAATGCTTATTATTTAAGAAGGGTGTTTATTGCTTTGTCTTTTTCGGACTATTATTTAAAAAATCCTTCTTCGCTTATTGTATTCAAAATTGCAGTTGTATTTTTACCATGTATTTTGGCAAATCTACTATTCTATTTGTTTAAATTCCCCGATAATTCTTTATATGAGGAATTACTACTTATTACAATATTTATTCAATTAATCGGCATTATTCCATTTAACTATTTGTTTTTTGAAATAAAGGAAGAAAATAAGAAAGTGAATATTTCTAAAAAAATGTTATTCTGGTTGATTTTACTATTATTTATTTTTACAATTTGGCGAATTTCGTATAGGTAATATTCATTCGATAAAATGAAAATTTATAATTGGATAAAAATAAAAATCAATGAATACAAACCTCTTTCCCATTATGTCATTACACTAATTCTATTATTTATATTAATATTTATTTTTAAGAAAGTATTTTACATTAACGCAAGTCATTATCACTTAATTCAACTCTATTATAATTTTCTGATTAGAATTTCTTTTCAAGTTTACAAATGGTTTGGTTTTAATATTGAAAATATTAGGACAGGTTCTCTTCTTTCATCCCCTATTGGTAATCCTGGTAAAATCCGGGTTAAATTATTGGCAATACGGCAGATATTCATTTTTCTTACAATTGCTGCACTTATCCCACTTAAATTTAGGCGAAAGGTTAAATTAATCATTTTTATATTTTTGTTGTTTCAGATATTTATTTTGTTAAGAATTGTAGCATTATCAATCTTTATATATTCATCAAATTCTGTAGGGATTAAGATTGTAAGTGAAATTTGTATTTTGCTGATGAATCTGGGTTTATTCATTATTATTTTCCATTGGTTTAAAGTTGATTTTGCATTAAAAAAAATTTTAATTGAAAAGATTAAAATAGAAAAACAATTGCTGAGATATATATTCTTGAATGCTTTTTATTGTATTTTAGTTTTAGGCTTTATAAATATCTTTATCAAAACGGGACTTTACAACATTGACTATATTTTAACATATGGTATAATGAAAGTCGCAAGCATGCTTTTAAGTTTTATAGGATATTCTACTGAAATCAATAATTATCGTTTGCTAGGAGAAAATCATATCTCTATTCACATGGGATATCCATGCATAGGAATAAATCTTATGTTCGTATTTGCTGCTTTTATTGCTTTTATGAAAGGAAAACTTTATAAAAAAATTTGGTATATCGTGTTTGGAATTTTAACAATCTATCTAATGAATATTTTTAGAATTACTTTTCTTTATATCTACTTGGTCAAGAATAATAGTCATGATTCTTTCTTTGTAGATGTGCATGACATTTATTCTTACATAGTTTACTTGATAATATTTTTTATGTGGGTACTATGGATAAAAA
Organism: uncultured Bacteroidota bacterium; assembly: GCA_963851385.1. Lineage (GTDB taxonomy): Bacteria > Bacteroidota > Bacteroidia > Bacteroidales > DTGW01 > CAWEFA01. Next base: position 126,691 of record CAWKPE010000012.1, read on the forward strand.
AATTCAGCACCTCTAATTCATAAAATAAAAAATTCCATTTAAGATTATATAGGAGTATCTTTTGCAAGTATCATAATTACAGGGTTTAAACTTTTCTTATCTTTTCAAAAAATTATGAACATTTTTAGCCATTTTTCGCCCTTCAGCAATGGCATGTACTACTAATGAAGGCCCACGAACAGCATCACCGGCCGCAAATACTTTGGCAATTGATGTTGCTTTGTTATCGGCAGCTTTAATATTTCCTCGTTGGTCGAATTCTACCCCTAGTTCATTCAATAAACCTTCATGAAAGGGATGAACAAATCCCATGGCAAGTAATACCAATTCAGCATTTATTGTTTTTTCACTACCTGGAATTTCTATCATAACCTGACGGCCATTTGAGTCTTTGTCCCACCTGACTTCAACTACTTCAACTTGTCTAACACTACCATTTTCACCTATAAATCGCTTGGCAGAAAGACTCCATTTGCGTTCACATCCTTCTTCATGTGATGAAGAAGTTTTAAGAGTATTTGGCCAGTAAGGCCAGGGATTATCAATTAAACGTTTTATTGGTGGTTTAGGAAGAATTTCTATTTGAGTTACACTTTTTGCTCTCTGTCGATTTGAAGTCCCAACACAATCCGAACCAGTGTCTCCCCCTCCAATTACCAAAACATTTTTATTAAATGCATGAATTTTAAGATCATCATTTATTTTGGCACCACGTAACACCCTATTTTGCTGAGCAAGAAAATCCATTGCAAAATGAATTCCTTTTAATTCACGCCCGGGTACTTCAAGATCACGAGGTTTCATTGCCCCGATAGCAATGCATATGGCATCGAAATTTTTCATCAATTCTTTACTTTTTATATCAAAACCAATATAAGTTTTGGTTTTAATAATAAGGCCTTCTGCTACTAATATTTCCAATCGCCGATCAATGACAGTTTTACTAAGTTTAAAATCTGGAATCCCAAATCTTAAAAGCCCTCCAATTGCTTCATCTTTTTCAAAAAGAGTGACTGTATGTCCCCATTTATTAAGTAAATCGGCACATGCCAATCCTGAAGGGCCAGAACCAATTACAGCAACCTTTTTCCCAGTTCGTATTTTAGGAGGATTGGGTTTTATAAATCCCAGATTAAAAGCTTTCTCAATAGTTGCACATTCATTTTCACGAATTGTTACCGGTTCTTCATGAATATTTAATACACATCCTTTTTCACAAGGAGCCGGACAAATTCTGCCGGTAAATTCCGGAAAATTATTTGTCATGTGAAGAACTTCAATGGCTTCTTTCCAATTACCCTTATAAAGAGCATCCTGAAATTCAGGCATAGTATTACTTATAGGGCATGCCCACTGGCAAAATGGAATCCCACAATCCATGCATCTTGATGCCTGAAGTTGCCTGTCAGCATCATTAAGTGTTTGTTCAACTTCACTGAAATCTTCAAGACGATCAAGTATCGCTCTATTTCCCGCTTCCACTCGCGAAATATTCATAAATCCTTTTGGATTTCCCATATATAATTATTTTATTTTCTACTTAATATTTTTTATTTATCATCTCATTTTTCCAATTACCCAGAAAAATGGAATATTAAATTGAATACATTTTAAAATTAATAATTCTAATAATGTCTTTGTGGTTCATCTTCAGTAGCCGCAATTTTGTCTTGTAAAGCTTGTAATTTCATTTCCTGTAATACTTTTTTATATTCAAATGGAATTACCTTAACAAACTTAGGTAAGAATTCTTCCCAGTTTGTCAATATTTTTTCTGCAACAGAACTATTGGTATAATATAGATGATTGCTAATTAAGATGCTGAACTTCCTTAATATCCTCAATACTTTCAAGTGACGTAAGTTCAACAAGTCCTTTATTGCAGAAATAATCGAAATTGCCATCTAAATCGAGAACATATGCAATTCCCCCACTCATACCTGCTGCAAAATTTCGTCCAGTTTTCCCGATAATCACTACCCTTCCACCTGTCATATATTCACAACCATGATCTCCAATACCTTCAATAACTGCTACAGCACCTGAATTTCTTACACAAAACCTTCCACCTGCAATTCCACGAATATATACTTCCCCACTTGTAGCACCATATAATAAAGTATTTCCAACAATAATGTTTTCTTCCGGTTTGTAAGTTATATCTAGCAGGCGGAACAACAATTATTTTACCTCCGCTAAGACCTTTCCCCAAGATAATCATTTGATTCACCTTCAAGACGGAAATGTTATACCGTTTGTCAGAAAAGCACCAAAACTTTGTCCTGCTGATCCAAAAAACCGAGCATTTATAGTATCTTCCGGTAACCCTTCATCACCATATCTTTTGGCTATTTCGCCTGAAAGCATTGCTCCTACAGCTCTGTCAACATTTGTAATCGGTTTGGCTATCCAGACTTTTTCATTGTTTTTAATTGCAGAATTAGACATCTTAATCAATTCATGATCCAAATGATTTTCAATATCATGATGTTGATTTGCGTACCCAATGTAATGGATAGCTTTTTGCTTCTTCAGGTACAAAATATAAGTTTTGAAACATCTACTTTTTTTGCTTTCCAATGATCAGGATAATTTCTTGAAGAAAGCAAATCGGCGCGCCCAACAAGATCTTCAAATTTTGTTATTCCGATTTCAGCCATAATTTCTCGTGATTTCCTTAGCAAGGAAATTAAAATAATTAATTACATATTCTGATTTCCCAATAAATCGTTTTCCTGAGTTGTTCATCCTGCGTTGCAACCCCTACCGGGCATGTATTTAGATGACATTTACGCATCATTATACAGCCAAGAACAATAAGAGCCGCTGTGGCAATACCAAATTCTTCAGCACCTAAGCATGGCTGCCAATACAACATCACGCCCAGTTTTCAACTGACCATCCGTTTGTAAACGTACCCGGCCACGAAGATTATTCATTACCAAAGTTTGATGTGCTTCTGAAATACCCATTTCCATAGGTAATCCAGCATGTTTGATCGAACTTACCGGTGAAGCTCCGGTGCCACCTTCACATCCGCTTATAGTAATAATATCTGCTTTAGCTTTTGCAACACCGGCTGCAACAGTTCCAACACCTTCTTCTGAAACAAGTTTTACGCTTATTTTAGCATTAGGGTTTATACTTTTCAGATCATATATAAGTTGTTTAAATCTTCTATAGAATAAATATCATGATGAGGAGGAGGAGAAATAAGAGTTATTCCTGGAGTAGAATGGCGTAATTTAGCAATTATTTTATTTACTTTTAATCCCGGTAATTGTCCACCTTCGCCCGGTTTAGCACCTTGTGCAATTTTTATTTGAAGTTCATCTGCATTAATCAGATAATTTGCTGTAACGCCAAAACGTGCCGAAGCAACCTGCTTAATTGCACTGCGAAGGCTTGTACCGTCAGGTTGGGTTTTAAATCTTTCACTATCTTCACCTCCTTCTCCAGTATTTGATTTACCTCCAATAGTATTCATTGCTATTGCTAAAGCTTCATGTGCTTCCTTACTTATTGAACCAAAACTCATTGCTCCTGTAATGAATCGTTTCATAATTTCAGAAGCAGGTTCAATACTTTCAATAGGTATAGGATTCTTTTTATAGTCAAAGAATCCCCTCAAATAAATTGGCATTTGGTTATGATTATTTACATATTGTGTAAATTCTTTGAATTTAGCATAATTATTAGTTCGGGTAGCCCATTGCAATAACCCAATTGATTCTGGATCCCAGGCATGTTCTTCTCCATTCTGTCGGTACTGGTAAAATCCAAATGTTTTTAATTGTCCGTTGAATCCTTCCACAAAAAACTGCTGGTGAAGTATAGAAGCTTCAATTTGAATTTCTTCAAAACCTATTCCTTCAATACGGGAAGATGTCCCAACAAAATACTTTTGAATTACCTCAGAACCGATTCCTATAGCTTCAAAAATCTGGGCCCCATGATAACTTCGAAGGGTAGATATCCCCATTTTTGACAGTATTTTTAAAAGACCTGCATCAATTGATTTAATATAATGCTCACGGGCTTTAACATAATCTAGTTGAATTTTCGCATTCTGACATAAATCACTTATTATGGCAAATGCAGCATATGGATTTATGACACTGGCACCGTACCCTAAAAGACAAGCAAAATGATGTACTTCACGTGGTTCAGCTGTTTCCAAAACAAGACCAACCTGCATCCTTTTCTTTGCATTTATTAAATGATGATGTACCGCTGCAGTTGCAAGCAATGATGGAATTGGAGCTAATTCCTTATTTATTCCACGATCGCTAAGTATTACATAATTAATACCATCATCGACTGCTTTTTCAGCATCAATACACAAAATTTCAAGAGCTTTTTCCAAAGCATTTTTACCTCCATTTACAGGAAATAAAATAGGTAAAGTTCGATGACGGAATCCATCTTCCTTTAAATTCTTTAATTTAGCTAAATCCGTATTGGTAACTATTGGAGAACTGAATTTTATCGACTTGCAATGTGTTGGGGAATCAACCAGTACATTCTTGGATACTGAACCAATATAATTTGATAATGACATAACCAATCCTTCCCGGATGGGATCAATTGGTGGGTTTGTAACCTGAGCAAATAACTGGCGAAAATAATTAAATAACCTGTATGGTTTTTGTGAAAGAACTGCCAATGGAGTATCATTGCCCATCGAACTGGTTGGCTCATATCCATCTCTTGCCATCGGTATAATTATGTTTTCAATATCTTCTTTATTATAACCAAACACTTTGACATATTTTGGAAGTTCGTCACCTAATTCTGATGGCACTCTTTCCTTCACTTCAATAGCAGATAATTCCTTACGGCTTTCTTTTAACCATTGTTGATAAGGATTCATTTTTGCCAATTGAGCCTTTAATTCATTATCAGGAACAATGATGCCCAGTTTTGTATCTACCAACAAAATTTTTCCGGGTTGCTGGCGTCCCTTTTCTTTTATTCGTTCTGGAGGGAAAACCTGGCATCCAACTTCAGATCCCATAACAATTATATCATCTTTAGTAACTACATATCGTGATGGACGTAGGCCATTTCTATCCAGCGTTCCGCCTACAAATCTGCCGTCGCAAAAAACAATTGAAGCTGGTCCGTCCCAAGGTTCCATAACTGGAGAATAAAACTCATAAAATGCTTTTAAGCTATCCGGTATCGGATTTTTATCATTCCATGATTCCGGTATTAGCATAGCCAAAGCATGAGGCAAACTACGGCCAGTCAGATGCAAAAATTCCAAAGCATTATCTAGTGAAGCAGAATCACTTTTTCCAGGTTCAATTATTGGAAATAGCTTCTGTAAATCGTCACCAAACAAGTCAGTTTTTAGTAACCCTTCTCTGGCTTTCATCCAATTCCGGTTTCCTTTTATAGTATTTATTTCACCATTGTGTGACAAATAGCGGAAGGGTTGAGCCAAATCCCATGTAGGAAAAGTATTAGTACTAAACCTTGAATGTACCATCGAAATTGCACTTATTATTGAAGAATCACTTAAATCCGGAAAATATTCAAGCAATTGTATTGGTGTAAGCATTCCTTTATAGATCATCACCTTTGTTGAGAGACTAGGGAAATAAAATGCTTCCTTATTATTAATATCAGAATTACGAATGGTATTCTCAGCTACTTTACGGATAATATAAAGTTTTCTTTCAAATTCATCCTGTTCAAAATTACCACCCAGAAATACCTGTTTCATTGCAGGTTCATTGCTCAAAGCAATTTCTCCGAGACATTTGCTGTTGACTGGCAATTCGCGATAGCAGATAATTGATAATCCTTCCTGATTTACAATTTCTTCAAATAACTTCAAACACTTATCGGCTTCTTTTTTTTGTTTTGGTAGAAAAACAATACCTGCTCCATAAGAACCTTCTGACGGTAGTTTTAATCCTTTATTAATAAAGAATTCATGAGGCATTTGCATTAAAATACCAGCCCCATCTCCTGAAATATTATCAGCACTTTCTGCTCCTCTATGAGTCATATTAATTAATACGTCTAACCCACGACGAACAATTTCATGTGACTTTTGTCCTTTTATATGGGCAACAAATCCAATCCCGCAACCATCATGTTCATTTTCGGGATTATACATCCCCTGAGCTTTAGGAAATCCTTTTCGCATATTTAAATTCTTCAATATTTAATAAATAAATAATTTTTCCAGTTAATATATTTTCAAATAAATTATGATTTATATAAAACAACTCAGCCGTTCTTTTGTGTGAGAACGGCTGAGTTATTGTTTTATTTAATATATAATTTTACCATTCTCACAGTGGTCGCAAGTCAATTTTATTATTCCTCATCACTATATGGTTTACTTTTATCATGATCACTTTTTCAATTTCATTGCAAAGATAATTCATTTATAAATAAATTGAATAAAACGAAGTTATATTTTAAAATACAAAATCTAATTAAATTCTGTGATCCTCTCTGATAATTGTTCTGCTGCCGCCTGCCAAGCTTTTGCTCCAATCTTTTAAAAGATGTATCTTCCTTATTTTATCCAGTTCACCAATTTCTTTAAGCCTATTATAAATTAGTTGCCATGCACAAGGTTGGTCAGATCTGATTTCACACCTGTCTTCACGTGAACCACCACAAGGTCCGTTTAGCATATGCTTTGCACAGCGCGTTACAGGACAAATACCTCCGAAATCAGAAAGAAGACAAGCGCCACACTGCGTACATTTCTCAGTCCAAACTGCCCTTGACTCAAGGATGCCGAGAAAAGCTGTATCAAGTCCCGCATAAACTGGTTTATTTGGATATCTCTCAGCAATAGCTTGAACACCAGCTCCACAACCAAGTGAAAGTACTGCATCATTTTTTTTAATCTCTTCGGCTGCAGTTTCAATAAATACATTATCGCATTGGCGTTCAATAGTAAGTTCATTGATTTTTACCTGATTTCCTTTCTTTTTTGATGCAATTCTTAAAGCTGAAGAAATTATTGATACTTCACGTTCGCCACCTGCTAAACAAACTGTGACACAAGTACCACATCCAAGTACAAGAATATTTTTATACTTTTCAATTACATTATGGATTTCCGGAATTGTTTTTCGTTGTGCAACTATCATTTGATTGTCTCCTTTTTATAATATTACTAATGACTAATTATAAGGTATTGATCATTTGTTTAGATTATAATTTTATCAAAAACCATTGGTCAAGATTCAATGCTCATCTTTTTATTTACCGGGCTTGGTCCCAATTGTTTTACAACATTTATTATTACATGAATTGAATCGACGAGTTTTGTTGCTTCAGCAGCAGAATTATTGACCATTAGCAATCGCTCTTTTTCAATTCCGCATTCCTCTAATATTTTTTGAATTGACTTCACTCGTCTTTTTGCTATAAGGTTACCTTCAATAAAATGGCAACCTCCTTCAAGACATCCCGCAACCAAAACTCCATCAGCACCATTTTCAAATGCTTTCATATAATATTCAACCTCAAGCCTGCCAGTGCAAGGTGTTCTTATTATTCTTACGCTTGCAGGGTATTGAAGACGCATTGATCCAGCTAAATCAGCTGAAGCATAAGCGCAGTAATGACAGCAAAATGCTACGATTTTCGGTTCAAAAGCTTTATCATCCATTATTAAAAATTTACTAGACTGTTTCTTCCACATTAAATAGTTTGTCAATCATCACCTTAAATTGGCTCGATTTAAAGTGGTTGAGCTGAATAGCCCTGGCAGGACATTCAGATGCACAAATACCACAACCCATACATTTAGCTTTTTCAATTTCAGCTTTATGATCATAATTGCAGAATGGTGCACCGTATGGACAAGCTTTAACGCATGTCATGCATGAAATACACATACTCTGATCAACATTCGATACCTGCGCGCTGGTTTCCAAATGTGTTTTTGATAGGATCGTTGCAGCTCTTGCCGCAGCGGCTTTAGCCTGTGAAATGTTTTCATCTATCATTTTAGGCGAATGAGACAATCCACAAAGGAACAAACCTTCAGTAGCAAAATCAACCGGTCTTAATTTCATATGTGCCTCCACATAAAATCCATTCGCATTAAGAGGTACCTTAAGCATATCTGAGATTATCTTATTATCTTCATTTGCATCAATACCTGTGCTAAGAATAAGTTTATCTGCTTCCAAAAGTATTGGTTCAGGATAATCAGGACTTACTATTTTGACAGTATTTAATGTTCCATTAATATCAGATACTTCAGGCAAATTTGTTTCATCGTACCTGATAAAAATAATTCCTGCTTCACGGGCTTTTTTATAATATATTTCCCTGAAGCCATAAGTTCTTATATCTCTGTAAATAATATAAATGTTCGCATTAGGGTCATTCTTTTTAATTCTCAGTGCATTTTTAACTGCCATTGAACAGCAAACCCTGCTGCAATAAGGTTTTTCGGCATTTCGTGAACCGACACACTGTATCATTACAAATGTTTGACCTATATTTTCCAGTTTCTTTTTACTTAAAAAGGATTCCAATTCCAATTGGGTTAATACATTCTTTATAGTTCCATACCCATATTCTTTAGTGTTAGCTGGTTTTGCTCCAGTAGCAATTATAATGGTACCGTATGTTATTTCCTTGGGCTTGTTATCTTTTGAAATTTTAATTTTGAATTCTCCTATATGCCCAGATACATTTAAAACTTCAGAGTTCAAATAAACGTCAATATTTCTGTGGGTATTTGTACTTTCAATTAAATCAGCCTTAAATTTATCAAGGCTTTCTTTTTCTAAAGTACTATTGACAAGAGACAAATTCCCTCCTAATACTGGGGATTTTTCAACAATATCAACATCAAAGCCTTGCTCTGCCAAAGATAAAGCAGATGTCATCCCACTTATGCCACCACCCACTACAAGAGCATTCTGATGAATAGGTATTCTTTCCCCTTCCAGTGGTAATAAATTATAGGCTCTGGAAATAGACATTTTAACCAAGTCAATAGCCTTTTCCGTTGCCTTTTCAGGTTCGTGGCTATGAACCCACGAACATTGATCCCTAATATTGGCTAATTCAAAAAGGTATGGATTTAAACTTGCTTCGCGCAATGTTTCACGAAATATCGGTTCGTGTGTCCTGGGTGTGCATGAAGCTACAACAACCCGGTTTAACCTGTTTTTCGAAATCTGTTCTTTGATATTTGACAAACTTGCATTGGAACAAGTATACATAGTATGGGAAGCAAAAACAACCCCAGGTTCATTTTGAATTGCTTCAGTTACCTTTTCAACATCAACTGTACTAGCTATATTGATTCCGCAATGGCATACAAATACTCCTATTCTGGAACTTTCATCTGTCACGTCATGTTCAGCAGGATATTCTTTTGAAACAATTAAAGTATTTTTAGCTGAAGAAAGCAATTCCATTGCCATTGAAGCGGCCGCACTTGCCTGCATTACAGTTTCAGGAATATCTTTGGGCTCCTGGAAAGCCCCTCCAACAAAAACACCAGGTTTAGATGTAGAAAGTGGCATTAATCTATCGGTTTTGCAAAAACCGTAATCATTAATATTAATTCCCAGCCTTTGGATAGATTCCGTAACTGTTGCCTTCGGATCCAAACCAACGGCTAATACTACAAGATCAAATTCCTGTTCGGTAAATCCGTTTAATGGATCTATATAACATAATCTCAAATTTTTAGTTTGAGGCATTTGAACTATTCTGGAAGGTATACTTTTAATATACCTGATATTATTCATTTTTCTGGCCCGTTCATAATATTGGTCAAAATCTTTTCCATGAGCTCTGATATCCATGTTAAATATTGTTCCCTCCAAACCTTCGAGGTGCTCTGAAGCAATCATTGCTTGTTTTGTAGTAGCCATGCAACATATTGATGAACAATAATCATTTCCGCATTTTAAATCTCGTGAACCAACACATTGAATCCATGCAATTCGCTTAGCCTCTTTACCGTCATCTCTGCGGACCACATGACCGGCATAAGGACCGGCTGCCGAAAGCATTCGTTCAAACTGCAGACTTGTAAGAACATTTGTATAACGATTAAACCCATATTCTCCTTTGACCTCGGGGTTAAATTCTTCAATTCCTGGAGTTAAAACTACAGCACCTACTTCCAGTTCAATTGTTTGTGCTGCCTGATTATGATCTACGGCCTTTTTCTCGCATGCTGAAACACATTCCATACATTCAGAACATTGGGCACAATTTAAGCAGCGATCTGCTTCTGCGATTGCTTCTTCAACTGAAAATGCAGCTTCAATTTCTTCAAAAGTATTTTTTCGTTTTTCAACGATGAGTTCAATTGCCTCTGCACGCTTTTTCTTTTCAATATTTTTTGTTGAAGGAAGAAGTTCTTGAGGAACAGGTTTAATGGTACTTTCAAAACGGTTAGCCAATATTTCTTCACCGTTTAGGTAACGCTGAATAGATTCAGCAGCACGTTTTCCAGCTGCCACAGCTTCAATCACGCTGCCTGGTCCGGCAGCATTGTCGCCTCCTGCAAATACACCTTTTATTGAAGTTTCCTGGGTTACGGAATCTGCTTTGAAACATCCCCGTACTATTTCAAGACCCATGTGCTTTGTAAGCTCTGTATCTACCATCTGGCCAATTGCAATAATAACCTGATCGGTATCCAGGTTAATGGTACTGTCTTCGTCGTAAGAAGGATTAAACTTACCATTAGCATCAAAAACGCTGATACATTTTTTGAGTTCAATACCTGTTACAACTCCATTGCCAATTATCTGTTTTGGACCCCAGCTATTCCTGATTTCAATTCCTTCAGCAAGTGTAGAATTAATCTCGTCTTTGTAGGCTGGCATTTCATTTCGCTTTTCCAGTGAAATCAATTCAACTTTTTTTGCACCCAAACGCAATGCAGTTCTTGCAACATCCACTGCAACATTACCACCGCCTATTACAACAACTTTTTCTTTTAAAACCGGTTTATTTTCGGAATTTCCGACTTGTCTTAGAAATTCAACACCATAAAGAACGCCTTGCTTAGCTTCGCCTTCTACTCCTAGTTTTCTGCTTACATGAGCTCCGGCACTGATATAAACTGCATCAAATTCTTTTTGTAATTCCGAAATGGTTTTGTCTTTTCCAATGCTGCAGTTTAAAATTATGTTTACACCTTTTCGCTTGATGAGTTCAATTTCATAATCTAGTATATCTTTTGGAAGCCTGTATTGCGGAATTCCCCAGTAAAGCATACCACCAGCACTGCTTCTGGCTTCAAAAATGGTAACAGCAAATCCTTTATCTGCTAAATCTCCGGCAGCGGTCAGGCCAGATGGCCCAGCCCCAACTATGGCAATTTTTTTCGTATTGGTATCCGGTATTTTTTGTTCAGGTAAAGTTAATTCTCCAGATTTTACCATCTTGATTTCCTGGTCAGCTGCAAATCTTTTAAGTTGCCGAATGGCTAAAGCACTATCAACATTTGCACGAGTACAAGCAGTTTCGCAAGGAGCTGGACAAACACGGCCGCAGATAGCAGCCAGTGGATTTCTTTGCCGTATAAGGTTTACAGCTTTGACGTATTCTTTCTTTTTGATTAATTGGATATATCCCTGTACATTGATATTTGCCGGACACTTGACTTTACATGGTGCATGTCCAAGCTTAAGCATGTTCGGCATATTAGGAATTGACTGTGCATAGTATTTTTGGATAACTTTTCTTTTTCCAAGATTACGATTAAAAACATCGTTTATTTCTACCGGACAGGCTTTGGTACAGTCGCCACAATCATTACAAATTTTTTCATCAATATATCTTGGAAGTTGTTTTACGTAAGCTTTAAAATTTCCAGGTTCACCTTCTAATTTTTCAAGCTCAGAAAGAGTAAGTATTTCTATGTTTAGATTTCTGGCACATTCTACCAGTTTAGGAGAAATAACACAAATTGCACAATCACCTGTTGGAAATGTCTTATCAAGGTGTGACATCATCCCACCAATTGTAGCCGATTTGTTTACCAGATACACTTTATATCCTGAATTGGCCAGGTCGAGCGATGCCTGAACACCGGCAATGCCACCGCCTTCAACCAGCACAGCCCCTACAATTTTTTTCTTCGTATTTGCAGTCATATTCAATTATGCCTTATTTCCCTACATTTTCATTTGGAAAAGCCAGGGATATTTTCAATTTACTTTTACTTGCTCTAATATTGCTTTTGGTGAAACAACACATTTTTTCATACCCAGCTTTTCGGCAGAAATACCTAAGCACAATCCTATTAATTGTGAGATGTATATTATTGGTAAATTATGATTTGTATTCTTAGCTTTATTGATGTCGCTTTGTCTCAAATCAAGGTTGACTTGGCACATAGGGCAAGCAACTGACATGCATTGTGCGCCTGACGATTTTGCCATTTCCAGGATTGAATGAGAGAGTTCAACAACAATATCTGTTCTGGAAAGTGCAAAGCCGCCACCGCAACATTCAACTTTATGTGGCCAATCAATGCTTTCGCCACCCATAATGGTTACCAGGTTATCCATCAGAGTAGGATTTTCAGGATCGTCAAAATTTGTAACTTCTATCGGTCTGACCAGCAGGCATCCATAATAATTCGCAACTTTTAGTCCATTCAGCGAATAGGTAAAAGCTTCCTGCAATTTTCTAATACCAATATCTTTTATCAGGATTTCGACAAAATGAAGAACTTTTACATTTCCATCATAATCCTCGCCTAGCATATCTGCTACTTTTTTCCTGACAGCAAGATCAGACTTTATTTCATGATTAGCTACTTTCATCCGGTTATAACAGGCAGCACAAAAGACAACCATATCAAGTCCCATTTTTTGCGCCATCAGTAGGTTTGCAGCAGGAAGGGCTATTGAAAGGTTTTTATCTGTATGATGTGCAGGAGTAGAGCCACAACATGTCCAACCCTTCGGTTCAACCAACTCAATGTCTAGTGCTTTTGCAACTTCTTTAATCGACATGTATTGATCCTGTGCTGTTGATTCTGCTGAACATCCTGGATAATAAGCATATTTCATTATTACTTTTTTTAAGAAATTCACTTTTAAATTTCAGTAACTAGCATCTAGTATCTGTTTTCTTTAAATATCTTTTTTATATATTTTTTGTCTCCTTTTAAAGATGGAAACAAAGCAATTTTTCCTTTTTTAAGCATCATCGGAAATTTATCAGTGTCCTGAAAATAAGTAACTGTTCCCATTTTATAAGCCGCTATCATTCCTAAATCGTAAGTCCTCCCAAACATCTTAACGGTCTTCAGAAAAGATTTATTAAAGAGCGGAACATTGCCCTTTTGTTTTGATGCCTTTTTTTGCACTGATAAAATTCGCAGCGCATCCATTACTGCAGCCATATTGATTTTCATGGGACAACGAGCATAACATGTTTCACATGATGCACACATCCAAATCAAATCACTATTGAATAATTCGTCTGTAGCATTTAATTGGAGTTTCCTGATTATTTCCGATGGTGAAACTTTTGTCATGCCATTGACAGCACAACCATTGGAACATTTCTTACATTGGAGGCAAGTATTGATATCAATGCCGGATATTTCCTTCACTGCTTCTATGAGACGTGCTCCCTGTTTGTTTTTGCTAACTAAAATGGGCATCCTGTTATTTTTATAATTCTACTTTTTCTTCCATCAAATCTTCAACATCTTCTCCTTCACCATATATATCTTTTTCTGGAGTAGATGGTGTCCCTTCAATACTTGGTGAGACTTTCCTGTAAACCCTGATAGGTTTGAGTTTTTTTCCATCCACCGTCAATAAATCATCTATCTTTATTCCGAAAAGTTTTTCATTTTCCTGCAAATAAGGCAATATTAATTCCCAGTCTTTTTCAGTAAATGGTGAGAAAATACATCCATTCAATTGCTGAGGAACTAATTTTCTAAATGGATCCCTTATGAAAGCAGCGCCACCAGAGGCCAGCGAGAATAAGTTGCTTCCGGGATATGGTTCAGGCAATGGAACAATTTGCCCTTCTTCATCGAACCTCATTCCATTGACAATCACAAAACCACCCTTATTATGTGGGTCGCCGGCCATAAACGATTCACCAAGAAAATCAAGACTAGTGCCATTAATAATAACTTTTGGTCTGCCTACCGAATTAATCATTGGTCGCCCAGCAGCATTGCCTTTTACATAAATTGCGCCACCTTTAGCACCGTATAGGAAAGTCTGGCCCACGTCTCCATGGATAACGAATTTGCCTTCTTTAATAATTTGCCCTAATTGGTCTTGTGCATTGCCATGGACTGTTATTGTAAGACCATCTATACCTGAAGCCAGATAATCGCCACAACTACCATAAACATCAATTTTTACGTCATGTGTTTCAGGTCCTAAGCCGCATCCAACATAGCGCTGCCCTGCGCAATTGAACACAATAAAATTGCGCCAGCCTAGTTTAAATGCATTTACTAAGTAAGTCGCATCACATTCAATCCCTTCAGCAGGAAATTTTTTTGACTGGAAAACGAGTACTTTTTCCTCATTTATCGGTTTGCGAAGGTCTTTCCTTGTTTCAAAATCTATATAGCGATAATTGCCCTGATCTTCGTTTGAACTTAATTTTGGAATATTTTTAAGCAGGTTATTTAATTCTGTCCTGACGATATTAAGGATATGACTACGCCTTTTTTCACCTGTTGGATATCGCATGTCATTCAGTAAGGTCAAGGTTTCAATGGATTGCTTTGTAATTTGGTGATTTTTGGATAACTCAGTTATGAATTTACTGGCAGCCCAAATATCATCAAACGACCAGGCTGGAATATTGTTTTTTACGTATTCGAAAATTTCAACTCCTGAATTGATGCAATCTGAAATATTTTTTTCAATCTCCTTGCGAATTTTTGATGCAGCCGGTTCCTTTGTGAAATCGCAGCTTTCATTTTTTTCTGTAATCTGAATGGGGGTCCCGAATTTATCCCTGCATTCCAGATGCATTTTACCGTTCTTATCAGGAATAAGATTAAACATAAAGGTGCCACCGTCTGAATGGCTTCCACCACGTGCATTCCAATATTTATCAGAAACCGGGCAAATTCTTTTATCATATTTTGCCATACTTTCGAGGGTTGCATCAATGGCTTGCTTTTCCGATCCAATTAATGCAACCTCAATATCTCCTTTAACAAAAGCAAATACCTGGGGCCGAAGCATTGCAGTATCGGTAATTCCCATTAATTGGAGCTTTCCATTTTCAACCAGGTTGCGGGCAATGATAAAAAACCAAGGACCATCAGGAGAACCGTGTATGTGTGTTGCTTGAATTGCACGATAAACTGTTTGTTTTTCTTGAGGCAGTCGATCAAAATCGAGTTCGGTGGTTGGACCAAGCGCTTCGATAATATATTCTAGTGGATACTTATAAGTTCTTGAAAGAAGGTCGAACATCAAAGCAGAGACTTCTGTATCAGTAATAAACTGTGGAAATATATTTCGTTGCTTTAAATATTCGGTTACTGAATGATAATTTGCAAAGTCGCCATTATGAACTAAAGCCATGTTCATTGCTGTAAAAGGATGGGCTCCACCAGGATGCCAAACTCGGCCACGGGTTGGATAGCGTTGATGTGCAATCCAGATGTGTGCACACAAATCGTCAATCTTATAATATTGCGTGACTGCTTCAGCATAACCAACCACTTTTAAAATCATAATATTTCTACCTTGAGACATAACAAATGCCATCTGGTTCTTAGGTGCCACATAAAACTCATGATTTAGTTTAAAGCTATTTTGATTTACAAATTCATCTTCAGCGTCACGACGATCAAGCTTTTCAAATTTTTTTTCAGAAATATATTTATCCAGAATATTTTTTTTCACTCTAATAAAATAACGATATACATCGGGTGGTTTTACTTCCAAACCTGGCACGGATTTCCAGTCGTCAACGGTATCTAGTTTTATAGATTTAGTAATGTCAAATACTGGATTAACATATTTTTTTTCGACATCAGTTCGTGAATCAGGGTCGAGATACGCAATATGAAGCATGTAGCAATCATCAAGTACTTCTTTCGTAACACCTAATTGTTCCGGAATAAACCCGACTGCAGCAATACCTCCTCCTTTGCCGTTTCCACGATTGTGCATCAATCGTGAAGGTTCATGAATATGTTTTCCGGGAACAGGTTCAGTGCAACAAAACCCGATAACGCCGCATCCACCTTCAGCCTCCATTACCTTCGGCTTATCAGAAAGATTCAACCCTTCGATTAATTTCCTCTTTGATTTAAGAATATTTTCAACTCTGTCAAGACTCATAGTTTACTTTATATTATCACCGTAAAGTCTACAAGCTATTATCTTTACGACTTATTTTTCTAATAAAAATTTTTATTTGCTTTTCGATATATCCAGATGCCTTAATAAATTTGTTCTTCCACGCAATTCCTTAATGCTTTTCATACCAAGGCGCTTTAAAATACCTTTTAATCCTGATGCCCAAGCACTATACAGATTAATCAATCGTTGCGTGCCCCAATCAAGTTCTATTTGTGTTATAAGCCCAGGATCAGTTGTTGCAATACCCTTGGGACAACCACGCCCGCTGGAACACCTGCTGCACCTTAAACAACAAAGCGCAATCAATTCGGCAGTTCCAATAACTACTCCGTCTGCACCAAGCGCAATTGCTTTAGCTACATCATAATAGTTACGAATGCCGCCACTTGCCATTAAAACAACAACATCACGCGCACCTTCGGCAACAAGAAAATTATGAACTTTTGGAATGGCATAATCAATAGGCATTGCAATATTCTTTTTTGCAATATCCGGAGCAGCTCCAGTACCGCCATAACCACCATCAATATGAACAATATGTGTACCAGCATAATAACTACCTACAGCAACCATATCAACATCAGTTGGAGTAGATACTTTTGTTGAAATAAGTGCACGTGGATTAACATGCTTAATCCAATCGATATGTTTCATATGATCTTCGATGGAATAAACACTATGAAAAGGAAATGGAGAAAATAATGGAATTCCCTGAACAGCTTCACGCATTTTGGCTACAGCAGGCGTATTCTTTGTCCCTAATAAATGACCTCCTAATCCTGGTTTTGCTCCCTGAGCATATTTAAATTCAACAATCCGTACACGTTGAATGGTTTCTTCCCTTACACCAAATAAACCAGTAGCTACCTGGGTAATCATGTGATCATCATAAGGTCTTAATCGTTCCATATAACCACCTTCACCGGAACATGAGAACGTATTAAATGCAGATGCAGCACGAACTTTAGATAATTGAGTAACATTGCTGATAGAGCCAAATGACATACCTCCACCATACCATGGTACATCAATTTTTATTTTGGGCCTGTCGTCATTTCGTTTATTTAGTTCAAGGCTAATATCAATTTCATCTTCAGATACTGCAACCGGTTTTTCAGGAAAAGAAAAACGGATACGATCAAATCCTCCGCCGGATTCGCCAGTTTCATATTCAAAATCATAATCATCAGGAACTACTTGTCCTGTCTCAGCCATTTGCCATGTCGCCAAGCATCATGTCTGCAGTCCACCTGTAATCGCCAAGAGCTTCCATCATTGGATTTTTAACCAATTTTAAAGCACCCTGAGGACATTTTGCAACGCAAAAATTTTCTGTCTTTTCACAAACAGCTCCATTGCATTTATAGTTCCTGGCTGTTGCAAAAAGTTTATATCCCTGTTTCAAAACATGAACTCCTTTAGTACAAGTTTTTAACACATGTTCCACAAAGCGTGCATTTTTCTTCATCACGAAAAATAATATATTTTGCAATTTCATTGCGGTACCTTGCAGGTGCAGCATTAATTTTTCTTTCAACTTCTACTTGCGGGACACGCGTTTTTAGCGTATTTGCAGGCAGGAATTCTTCAAGGTTAATTTTATTTTCTAAAGATTGGTCCATAAATTTCTTCTTCCATTTCATCTTTAAACATTGCGCGCCCAACATCACCACGTAATCTACGGGCTTCGCGCATACCCATAGCTCCCATTAATTCTACCATTTGCCAGTGCCATGCACCCATAAGATTAATCATTCGGCCAGCACCATATTTTAAATCAATTTCTTTATCCAATTTTGCTGGACAAAAATCCCCTGGCTTGCAGCTATCACATAACCTGCATTCCAAAGCAAGCATTAAAGGGATATCTATTGAAACCAGGTCAGCACCACAGATAAGTGCTTTCGCAACATGTTCTGATAAAGCAATACCACCTCCTGAGATTAAAGTTATTTCGTCTCGCTTTTCATTTTTTATTAGCATTCCATGGATTTCACGAATAACATCCTTAATAAACCTTGGGTTTTTACTGTTAATTTCGTTTCCATTGATATCTCCAACCAAATGAATAGTTTCAATATCAATTTTTGACAACTCTTCTGTACGTTTAGTTGCATTTTCATCCAGTTTAACTCTTACTGAAACTATAATTTCAGGATATTCTTTTTTTAATGCTGAAACTTTTTTCCCAACGTCACTGCTATCCAATATTTCAACAAGCCTAGTCTTTTTTAAAATTTCCTTTGATATTTCAGGTCCTTCATTATTTAAGTAAAAGGCTACGTGATTAAGATAATTTTCCTTATTCTCAAGATTAATACTTTTCCATTTTTTCGAATCGACTATTGCCAAGAGTCCAGTTTGCTTGGCTGTCTCTAAAATACAAGGTTCCAATACAGGTAATGAATGTTTTTCTGAAGTCATGTCAAAAATAACCGGGAAAGGAAGAGATATGATAGGTGAAAGGATTGTCGACATTTTGTCCCCGTCAAAACTTAAATGAGAAGGTTTACTTCCAATATCAACAGAAGTGCTGATATATTCTCTGCCATGAATTCCGTCGCGGGTGGGTCTTACGATTTCAGACATATCGGTCCACATAGAATCATATCCAGAGCCTGAAAACTTTCCCCTGTATCCTGCACCTGATACGGGAACTTTTCCAGTCTCAGCCTCAAGCCAGGTTGTACTTAATATCTGCGGGGACCAGTATTCATTCCCAAGTTTTTTATATTCAGAATTGATAGACATAGTAAGTAAATTTTTTGTGCAATTCTGAACACAAGAGAAACATCCCATACATTCATAGTAAAGTGTATGAATTTCATCCAGATCCCTTATAAAAGAATTCTCTTCTCTATACCTGTCATAAACACAAGCTTTTTTTACGCAATTGTGACACCTGGCACAATCTTCCCGCCAGTCTACAACCCCATATTTTCCAATTCGTGGAAGCTTAGGTTGAATATGTGTAGTTTTAATATGATACTTTTCAGGCATATGATTATTTTTATAACCCCGCTTCAGAAATAATTTCGCTTATAATTTCTTCTTTTCCCCCTGATATAATATGAATTCCGCTTAATCCTTTCATTTCTTTAATTTTTCCTATTGTATCAACACAAATAGATATGCCCATTTTTCTTTGTTCTTCAATATCTCCCGCATCTTTTATTCTTTTAATGTGTGATTCAGGTATATAGAAATCGGTATGTTTTTTAAGCAATTCCATAGCCTCTTCATAACTCTTAAGAGGATATATCCCTGCAATAATTGCTGCTTTTTCGGTTATCCCCTCTTTATATGCAGCATCCAACCATTCCTGAAAATCGGTAGTATTAAAAACTGCTTGGGTTTGGATAAATTTTGCTCCAGCTTTTACCTTCTTAAAGAGCCTCATTATGTTGAGTTCCATAGGCCTTAAATAAGGATTAGCAACTGCACCTATCAACATTGAAAATTTACCTTTTATTTTTGTTCCATTTAAAAGAGTTCCTTCTATATTCATTTTATTTATCGCATCGATAAGTTGAATAGAATCGATGTCATAAACATTTGCCGATTCAGGCATAGTTGTCAAAGTTTGATGATATCCTGAAAGACATAGAATATTCTTTATGCCTATTGAAGCTGCTCCAAGTATATCAGATTGAAGTGCTATCCTGTTACGGTCACGAGTCACTAACTGATAAATTGGTTCTATATCAGCCTGATGCAATTTAATAGCAGTAACCAAACTTGATACCGAAGGACCATAAGGATTATCGGCTATATTAATTGCAACTGCCCCATTATTCTTTAACTTCCCGTTTAGTAAATGCTCAATGTCAGTATCGGGTAAATATTCTGCTGTAACTATAAAATCCCCTGCTTCTATTTTCTTTGCTAATAAACTGTCCATATATACTTTGTTATTTCTTAAACTGTTTCTTTTGTCTTTTTAAGTTCATCCTTTAATTGCTTAATATAATTGTTTATTTCGTTAATTATGAATTCCGACTTATTATTCCCTTCAAGTTGGATACATTTGACGTGTCCTCTTCCATGACCTGTTTCAAAAATTAAATCATCAACAGCTTCTACTCGTTTAATTGCCCGGAAATTTCCCTGTACAAATTTGCATTCCCCAAGTTTGCATGTCAGCAATAAAGAAGCATCTGAACCAGTTTCAATCGTTTTTAACAAATACAACAAGTTCATTTTACCAGAACAAGGCAAGCTTATAGTATAGAGTTCTATGTCTTCCAGTTTTGAGGAACAGTATGAAATTTCTTCATCAGAAACAGAATTTGAACAATAGAACAAAGTGATTCTTTTTGTCTGGTTCTTCATCAGTATATTTATTCATTATTGACTTAAAAATATATTCAATTTCAACATGTAATAGCTTAATAATTATTTACATATAATTTAAAAACAAAATTGATTTTTTTGAGACAAACATATATAAATTATTTACATTTTATAACTTTTTTATCAATAAATGTAAATTTATTTTACTTTTTTTTCATTTTTAATTTCTTTTTACTCTTTTTTTGACCTTTTTCTAATCAAAATATAATTATTTCAAAATATTTGGTTATCCCGTTCTTTCTTAATGAAAATAGTAAATATTACTAATGAAAATTAATTAGACCCCCGGATAAAAATATTTGTAGTTTGGAAAGAAATAAACTTCTATATATTGAGCCAAAATAAGCAGGAATTTTTAGAAAACAAGATCATAAATATGAAAAGAATAAAAATGTAACTTCTGGTAGGATATAGGAATGTACTAAAAATGCTACAATTATTTCGAAAGTTGTACTCAATACCCATAAGATTCCTTTATCTAGGAAATTTTTTATCCAATCTATGATGTGTAAAGTTCTTTTTACCTGATGAATAATCAGCAACAATATTACCATTGCCAATTAATTTCCATTTATAGATTATTAGTCCTTCCAGACCCACCGGACCACGGGCATGAATTTTATTAGTACTAACTCCAACCTCAGCACCTAAACCATATCTAAACCCATCGCTAAATCTAGTACTGCAATTCCAGAAAACATTGGCGCTATCAACAAGATCCATGAATTTTCCAGCTGATTCTTTATTAGATGTCACAATGCTGTCTGTATGCCCTGACCCATAAGTATTAATATGATTGATTGCTTCCTCAACATTGTTTACAAGCTTAATTGAAACTATATAATCCAGATATTCAGTACTCCAATCTTTATCAGCAGCAGGATTTACTTTTATGATTTTCCTTGTTTTTTCACATCCACGAATTTCGACATTATATTTTTCTAAGTTTTCTTTTAAAATAGGCAATAAGGCAGAAGCAATTTCTTCATGAACAATAAAAGTCTCAGCCGCATTACATACAGAAACATACTGTACTTTAGAATCAACAGCTACTTTTACGGCCATATCAATGTCAGCATCTTTATCAATATATAAATGACAAATACCTTCTGCATGTCCCAAGACTGCAATATTGGAGTTGTCCATAATATATCTCACAAAATCATTTGAACCACGTGGAATGATCAGGTCAATATATTCATCCATTTTAAGCATTTCGTTGACTTCAGATCGGGTTTCAAGCAATTGTATCCAACCCTTCGGAATACCTGTTTTTTCAGAGGCTTCAGAAATTAATTCTGTCAAAACTCTATTTGTATTTACAGCTTCACTGCCGCCTTTTAATATAACTGCATTGCCACTTTTTAAACAAAGCGTAGAAATTTGGACAAGTGCATCAGGCCTTGATTCGAAAATAACGCCAATAACACCAATTGGACAACTTACTTTATAAAGTTCAAAGCTTTTATCCAGTTCTGTTGCAGCAAGAGTTTCCCCAATTGGATCAGAGAGCTTAATCAAGCTTTTAATTCCATCTATAACATCATTTATTTTCTTCTCATCAAACTTTAGTCGCTTTAATAAAGGTGCAGCAAGCTTGTTTTTTTCACTAGTCAAAAAATCAATTTCGTTAGCTGCTAAAATTTCATCTGATCTAGCTTTAAGCAATGATGCAATTTGGGCAAGAGCATTATCCTTAATTTCTGTGCTTAATGCTGCCAATTTTATTGAAGCTTTTTTAGCTTGTTTCACCTGATCAATTATTAGTGCCATATTTGCCCCCTTAATTTCTCTATTAGAAACTTTTATAAAAGATTATTAATAACTCATTAATAATAAAATTTTTCTCTTTTATACTAGTACCTTTTCCCTTCAAAGGATTGGAAAGGCCTGTCTCTATCCTAACTTCTCTTTAAATATAGAAGGAGTATCTGTCAAATCCTTAATATCAAATTCCTTTTTTGCAACAAATAATGTCCCGACTTCCTTACCTTCAAGAATTTCGAAAATCACAGCTGGATCTTCTCCTGAAGCAATTACCGTATCAATACCAGCTTTTTCACATAGTTTAGCTGCTGATATTTTTGTAGCCATGCCTCCTTTGGCAAAATGAGAACCCGCATTTCCAGCAATTTCCTCAATTTCGTTAGATATTTCAACAACTTTTGAAATAATTGTAGCATTTTGATCTTTCCGTGGATCGTTGTTATACAATCCATCTATGTCGGAAAGGATGACCAATAATTCTGCTTCAGTAAGTACAGAAACATGAGCAGAAAGTGTATCATTATCTCCAAATTCAATTTCATCTGTTGAAACCGTATCATTCTCATTGATTATTGGAATGATATTCATGCTCATCAAAGTATTAAGAGTGTTTTTTGCATTAAGTCTCCTAATTGGATGAAATATCCCATCTTTTGTAATTAAAACCTGTGCTACTATTTGATTGTAATTTGTAAATGATTTTTCATAAATTTTTATTAGCTCGGCTTGCCCAATAGCTGCAAGAGCTTGCTTTTCTGCTAGCTTTTCAGGTTTTCGTGTTAATCCCAATTTGCCAGCCCCTGCAGCAATTGCACCAGAGGTTACAAGTAATATTTGTTTACCTCCATTTCTGAGTTGGGACAAAACCTTTGCAAGTTTTTCAATCCGCTCAAAATTTATCCCTCCGTCAGAATGTGTAAGTGATGTAGTTCCTATTTTTACTACGATTTTTTTCTTTTCACAAAGCTTAATTCTATCAGTCATATTCAAAATTTACCGCTCTACAATTGCATAATATTAATACATTATATACCAGAATGCATAAGTTACTTTTCAGCCAATAATTTTTTTATTGCATCTTCAGCTTTTTCGAAATGAAATGAATTATAAACAGCTTCCATTTTTTCAGCAATTTTATCGTTGCAAAGATTTCCAATACTGCCTTCATGAGTGTGATGAATATCTTTTCCTGGATTGAATGTCCCGTTTGAAATTTTATCAGCGATTTTTTTATATGCATCACGAAAAGGAGTGCCTTTAAGTACTTCACGATTTACTTCCTCTACACTAAATAAATATTTGTATTTGTCATCATCGAGAATATTTTCTTTTATACTGATATTTTTAAGCATTTTATCAGCAATTGCAAGACAGACTTTTATATCTTCAATTGCGGGAAAAATTATTTCTTTTAGCAATTGAAAATCTCTATGATATCCTGAAGGAAGATTCGCAATAACCATTGATATTTCATTTGGAATTGCCAGTATTCTATTACATTTTCCACGAATTAGTTCGAAGACATCAGGATTCTTTTTATGCGGCATGATACTAGAACCTGTCGTAACTTCATCTGGAAAACTTACAAACCCAAAATTCTGGTTCATAAATAAACAAATATCTGTTGACATTTTGGCTAATGTAGAAGCAAATGAAGACAGCGCAAATGCCAAAGCCTTTTCTGTTTTACCGCGACCCATGTGTGCATAAACAACATTATAATTAAGATCTTCAAACCCTAATAATTCAGTGGTCATTATGCGATTCAAAGGAAACGATGAACCGGAAACAGCGGCTGCTCCAAGCGGATTCTGATTAGTAATTTTATAAGAAGCTTGCAATAGAATCATATCATCAACCAGACTTTCAGCATAAGCTCCAAACCAAAGGCCAAAAGATGATGGCATTGCAATTTGAAGATGTGTATAACCGGGAAGCAACTTTTTTTTATGCTCTTCACTAAGGTTTTGAAGTGTATTGAATAATATTTTTGCTAGAGCTGAAATTTCAGAAATCTGAAAACGAAAATATATTTTAATATCGACTAAAACCTGATCATTTCTAGAACGTCCGCTATGGACTTTTTTACCTATGTCTCCCAACTTCTTGATCAAAAGAAATTCTATTTGAGAATGAATATCTTCAATTCCATCCTCAATGACAAAATTTGTCTCGTTTAAAGAATTATGAATGTCTATAAGCTCTTTTACAAGTAACTTAAGTTCTTTTTTCTCTAATAGCCCAATAGATTCAAGCATTTGGATATGAGCCAAAGTTCCTATTATATCTGCTTCAGCCAAAAAAACATCAAGCGCTCTATCTTTACCAACTGTAAACTGTTCAACAAGCTTGTTTAATTCATATCCCTTATCCCAAAGTTTCATAAATAATTCATTGTTGTCTAATGACAATTGTTAAATAATAACTAAATATTTGAAACCTCTTTTTTTTAATATTTCAATTCGATAAATTATTTTATTTTATCCATTTCATTAAAGGAATGAACTATCCCTTTAATTACTGCTGAACTTAAACCATTATGTTCCATTTCATTTAGCCCCTTAATTGTGAGTCCCATCGGGGTTGTAACTTTATCAATTTCCTGCTCAGGATGAAGTTTATTTTCCAGTAATAAACTAGCAGCACCTTTTGCAACCTGCGCTGCAATTAGCTGAGCTTCCTCAGCATGAAATCCCACTTGAATTCCACCTTGTGATGCTGCCCTTATAAATCTTAGCATGAATGCAGTTCCACATGCATCTAAAACAGTAGCAGCAGCCATAAGTTTTTCATCAATTATCAAGGTTGAGCCTAATTTATCAAAAATAGTTTTGACTTCTGTAAAATAATCGCTGCTATTATCATTTGATGTAAGACATGTCATTGATTCACAAATTGAAATGGCCGTATTTGGCATGATACGTACCGTTTTCGTTTTCTTTTCTATTAATCTTTCTATATCTTCAATATTTAATGCAGTAACTACTGAAATAAGTATTTGCTTTTTTTCATCAAAAGCATTTTTTATACTTTTAATTAGATTATTTGCCTGCCGCGGCTGAACTGCTATCAAAACAAAATCCGCATCCTTTAAAGCTTCCTCATTATCATGGGTAGCTTTAATATTCATAGCTAAAATGTCATCCAGAGGCTGGGATGCAATTCGAGTAATAATTATGTCACTTTTTGAAAAGGTACCCGATTTCAAGAATCCTTGGACGATGGACATTCCAATATTTCCTCCTCCAAGAATAGCTATTTTTTTGTTTTTCATGCAAACCTCCTTGTTCTCTTACTGTCATCATGAGAACTTTTTATTAAACTTCTATTTATTTGAATGTGCGAAGATAAATAAATTTTTGCCTACTCTTTATCCATGAAGTATTGATAAAAGACTTCAAATTTTTCCTTCTAATTCGGGAATAATCATAAGTAATGCATTTTTAACATCTTTTGGTTTAATATCCTCCTTAGGAATTATCAAAATAGTATCGTCACCCGCAATAGTCCCTATAATTTCGTAAGGTGCTTTAATATCTATAAATGAAGCAATACTGCTGGCATATCCTGCTTTTGTCCTGATCACTCCCAGGTTATTTGAAAACTTAAGAGAAATAAATCCATTTATTGGGAAATTATCATCGGAATAGTCCGTACTTTTATTATTGGGAACTTCACCTGTTTTGGGTAAAAAATAAATGTAGCCTTTATTAATATCTGAAATTTTTCCAATTTTTAGATACTTTAAATCACGGGATAATGTGGCTTGTGTAAGTTTATATCCCTTTTCGACCAAAATTGATAATAATTCTTCCTGTGTACCAATCTTCATCGAACTTATTAACTTTTTAATTACCAAAAGTCTTTTTGTCTTTTCAATCATATTGAATATATATACAATTTGTCTGCAAATTTATTCATTTTTATTTTTAAATATTTATTTTAGAAATTAATTTATACTTTTGATAAATCTTAAATAAAGAGGATTAAGTTTATAGCTTACTGAATTACATGTAAATATAAATTAGGTGTTTAAATCTTATTCATTACTAAAAATAATAAGGTGGATTGAATTTGCTCCTAAAATTCTAATGAAATTTAAGGATATTAAAGGATGGACTGAAAATATTGTCCCCTACCCTTCCAGGGAGGGGATTTTTTTTGATTTTTAATTTCTAAATAAAAAATGGATAAAACAATTAGAAAAGTTATTATGCTCGGTTCTGGAGCATTAAAAATTGGAGAAGCAGGTGAATTTGATTATTCTGGTTCTCAAGCACTAAAAGCATTGAAAGAAGAAGGCGTATTTACAATTCTTATTAATCCTAATATAGCAACTGTGCAGACATCAGAAGGTATTGCTGATAAAATCTATTTTTTACCGGTAACACCATTTTTTATTGAAAAAGTTATAAAAAAAGAAAAACCAGATGGAATACTGCTGTCATTTGGAGGACAAACTGCATTGAATTGCGGTATTGAATTGTACAAAACAAATGTAATGCAAAATAATAATGTAAGGATTTTAGGTACTCCAATACAAGCAATTATAGATACAGAAGATCGTGAATTATTTGTCAATAAACTTAATGAAATCAATATTATAACTCCTAATAGTATTGCTGTGACTAATGTTGAAAACGCATTAGAAGCTTCCGGAAAGCTCGGTTTTCCAATAATTATTAGGGCTGCATATACGCTAGGAGGACAAGGAAGTGGATTTTGTAATAACATAGAAGAGTTGAAAAAAATGGCTGAAAAAGCCTTTTCTTATTCCAATCAAATATTAGTTGAAGAATCACTGAAAGGTTGGAAAGAAGTAGAATATGAAGTTGTGCGTGACAAATACGATAATTGCATTACTGTATGTAATATGGAAAACTTTGATCCACTTGGGATACATACCGGTGAAAGCATTGTTGTAGCCCCATCTCAAACTCTTACAAATAGTGAATATCATAAGCTCCGTGAATTATCTATAAAAGTCATTCGGCACATTGGTGTTATCGGAGAATGTAATATACAATATGCACTTGACCCTTATTCAGAAGACTATCGCGTAATTGAAGTCAATGCACGTCTTTCCAGGTCATCTGCATTAGCATCGAAAGCAACAGGTTATCCGCTAGCTTTCGTGGCAGCTAAACTTTCATTAGGTTACGGACTGCACGAATTGAAAAACTCTGTTACCAAGACAACTTCTGCATTTTTTGAACCTGCACTTGATTATATAGTTTGTAAAATACCTCGCTGGGATCTGAATAAATTTATAGGCGTCTCCAAACAAATCGGATCATCTATGAAAAGCGTGGGAGAAGTTATGTCAATTGGAAGAACATTTGAAGAAGCGATTCAAAAAGGTCTTAGAATGATTGGCCAGGGCATGCATGGATTTGTTGGTAACCGCGACTTAGAATTTGAAAATGTTGATAAAGAACTTTCGGAACCTACTGATATGCGAATTTTTGTTATTGAAAAAGCTTTTGATAAAGGCTATACAGTAGATCGTATTAATGATTTAACTAAAATAGATAAATGGTTTTTGTATAAGCTTAAAAATATTTTTGAATTAAAAAATGACCTTGAAAAATTTTCAAGTTTAAAAAAACTTCCAGATGAACTATTATTAGAAGCAAAGAAGATGGGATTTTCTGATTTCCAAGTCGCACGAAGTGTACTTAAAAAAAGCAATGACTTAATGGAATTAAGTATGCTGGATGTCCGCAAACATAGATTAAGCAGAGGAATTGTTCCGTACGTTAAGCAAATTGACACACTTGCAGCTGAATATCCTGCCCAAACTAATTATCTATATTTAACTTATAATGGAAATGAACATGACATAAACTTTTTTGATGATCAAAAGGCAGTCATTGTTTTAGGCTCGGGTGCTTATCGTATTGGAAGTTCAGTGGAATTTGATTGGTGCTCTGTTAATGCAGCTTTGACGACCCATAAACATAATTATCGTTCAATTATGATTAATTATAATCCTGAAACTGTAAGTACGGATTATGATATGTGTGACAGACTTTATTTTGATGAACTTTCAAATGAACGGGTTATGGATATTGCAGATCTTGAAAAACCAAAAGGTTTAATATTATCTATGGGAGGACAAATTCCAAATAATTTAGCAATGCGGCTTTATCAGCAAAATATCCCAATTTTAGGCACATCACCAGTTTCTATTGATCGGGCAGAAAACCGCCATAAATTCTCATCCATGTTAGATAAATTGAATATAGATCAACCCCGCTGGCAAGAACTGACTAGTATGAAAGATATATATGAATTTGTAGAAAAAGTCAAGTTTCCTGTGCTAATTAGACCTTCATACGTTCTTTCAGGTGCAGCTATGAATGTTGTTTCAAATTTCGATGAACTGGAACTTTTTCTGAAATTGGCAGCTAATGTATCGAAACAATATCCAGTAGTAGTTTCAGAATTTATCGAAAATGCAAAAGAAATAGAAATAGATGCCGTTGCGAAGGAAGGCGAAATATTTGCTTATGCAATATCTGAGCATATAGAATTTGCTGGAGTTCACTCTGGTGATGCCACTTTAGTTTTTCCAGCACAGAAAATTTATTTTGAAACAGCAAGAAGAATAAAAAAAATAAGCCGTGATATTGCTAAAGAACTTGATATTTCAGGTCCATTTAATATGCAATTCCTAGCAAAAGATAACGATATAAAAGTAATTGAATGTAACCTACGTGCATCAAGAAGTTTTCCTTTTGTTTCGAAAGTATTAAAATCAAATTTTATTGAACTTGCAACTAAAATTATGCTGGGGGAAAAAGTATTAAAACCAGATAAGTCACATTTTGAACTTGATTATATAGGTATTAAAGCAAGTCAATTCTCCTTTTCACGACTTGCGAAGGCAGATCCAATTTTAGGAGTTGATATGGCTTCGACAGGTGAAGTCGGTTGTATTGGAGAAGATTATTACGAAGCTCTCTTAAAATCGATGCTTTCTGTAGGCTATCGTTTCCCTAAAAAGAAAATCATGTTGTCTACTGGAGAGATGCGTTCTAAAGTTGAATTATTAAACAGTTGCCGCATGCTTATTGAACGAGGATTTGAACTATATGCAACACGTGGAACTGCGGAATTTCTAAAACTTAATGGAATTGAAACTCAAGTTGTTTACTGGCCAGATGAAGAAGCTAAACCAAATGTAATGGATTTCATAAGAAATAAAGTGTTTGACTTGGTCATCAATGTTCCCAAAAATCTTTCAAAAATTGAACTAAATAATGACTATGAAATTCGGCGAGGAGCAATTGATTTCAATATTCCTCTTATTACTAACGCCAGGCTTGCAAGTGCATTTATAACCGGCATATGCAAGAGGAATCCTGATGATATCCCTATCAAAAGCTGGGATGAATATTAATTTATAAACTTAAAAATGCCTTTATTCTGGCTTGAAACTGCTAAAAAACTAAGAGCAATTGCTCAAATTGGCAAATTTTATAGTACAAATCTTTTTGATAAGGAAAGATATGAGCAAATTGCCTCTTTAAGCAATGAATTAATTGCCCATTATTCAAATTATGATCCGGATAAAATTGAAAAATTCTATAATTCTGACGATGGATACATTACGCCAAAAGTAGATATCAGATCAGTTATTTTCAAAGAAGATAAGATTTTGATGGTAAAAGAAAAATCAGACGGCAAATGGACGGTGCCTGGTGGTTGGGCTGATATAGGTTTTACTCCATATGAAATAGCCGTCAAAGAAACTTTTGAAGAATCCGGATTGATAGTAACACCTGTTCGTGTTCTGGCGATTATGGATAAAAAGTGCCACTCTCATCCACCATCACCATTTTATTCATACAAAATATTCATTTTATGCCAAATCACAAATGGTTTTTTAAAGACAGGAATTGAAACTTCAGATGTAAGATTTTTTGCCATAAAAGAAATCCCAAAGCTTTCTGAAGAAAGATTAACACCAGGCCAATTAGAAATAGTAATTGACAGGTTTTATAATCCTGATAAACCATTATATTGTGATTAGTTTACATCTTATATTTTTAAACTTTAATTCCCAAAGTGATTATATCATTAATCTGTTTAAGATCTTTTTTCCATAAATTAAAAGTTTTTTCAAACAGTTCTTTTTGTTTCATCATTTCTTTTTTGTAAATCTTATTAAGAATATTTAGTATTTCTTTAGAGATATAACCAGTGTCCATTGAACCCATTTTATTTTCATTAAACCCATCATTTAAAATATATACTAAATCTCCTTTTGCTAATTGCACTTTGTGATTAGTAAAGTTTAAACTTTTTTCATTAATGCCAATTTTATTTTTATCTGTTTTTAGTTCAACTAATTTATTATTTTTTATTACAAATATCGGAATATTGATCCCTGAATATTGCATCGATCTTTTTTCCAAATCTATAGAACAAAAAACAATGTCACTTCCTCGTTGCGCAATATTTTCAGTTTGTATATTAAATTTATCATTTAGATAAGTAAGAATTTGAGCTGGTTGTATCTCTTTTTCATTTTCTATATTATTAATAATATTGTTTAAAGCATTTATTATTCCGGTTGTTAACAGAACATTAGAAATATTAATGCTTGGAGTAAAACCTATACAAAAAAGTAACGTTTTCCCCCTTTTTATTGCCCAAATAAAATTAGACGGAATTTCATTTAATGGTAATGATATCAAAAAATATTCTGAAAAAATCTTCCCTAAATAATTTTGTTCAGTAGAAATCATTTGGGAAATTTTTAATGCCAACTCGTAGCTTTCAGCAAGTTCTTTCTTTTGCTTGACCAGAATATCTTTTTGAATTTTCAATTTATTATGCTGTATCTCAAGATCAATACTTTTAAGCTTAATCTCCTTACGAGCATTAACCAATTCCAACGAAGTTTTTAC
This sequence comes from uncultured Bacteroidota bacterium, assembly GCA_963851385.1. Lineage (GTDB taxonomy): Bacteria > Bacteroidota > Bacteroidia > Bacteroidales > DTGW01 > CAWEFA01. The sequence goes on from CAWKPE010000012.1 coordinate 158,069, forward strand.
TCTGGTAATAAGTTCAATTTTATTAAAAGGTTTCTGAATAAAATCGTTAGCACCAAATTCAAATGCTTCATTAGTGGATTCAGTAGCAGTTAACATTAGAACTGGTATTGATTTTGTTTTTTCATTTTGTTTCAGCAACTTGAGTGCCTCTATACCTGACAATTCAGGCATTTGCCAATCCATCAATATTATATCAGGAAGTTCCTTTTCAGATTTTTCAATTGCATCTTTGCCATCAACTGCTGAAATTACAGTAAATCCGTCCTGTTCATTTTCAAATATGCTTTTTACCAATGAAACGACTAGTTTTGAATCATCTGCTATTAAAATCTTACTTGACATGACAATTGAAAAATGTTCTTATATTATTAACGTAAATATGTTGCAAGTTATTTGAATTTTATATGTTGTGCAACATTTAGTCCCGTTAATGCATCTATAATTCTACGTTAGTTCTTTTTGATAAAGTAAAAAAAAATAGGCCAAAATGACCTATTTTAGGAGATTCAAAATCTATTAACGGTTTTTGAATCTTGTTCTTCTGCTTCCTTCTATATTTCTATGCAAAAAGCTATTATTTACAAATATTTCTTGCTCTTTAGTATTTAAATTACTTAAAACCTGTAAAAGAGTATCTTTTTGTGAAGGAGTACAAATATTTTTTAATTCAAGTAAATAAATTGCTAAATTCTTCTTTAGTTTATAATGCAGATCTCCGATTTTACGAGCATAATTAAACAATTCAATTGTATCAGTCTTTCCCTTTTTAAGTTCATTAATTATGCCTAATCTATTATCATTCATTTGCCCTGCTATCTCAACAGAAGAATTTTTGAAATAGTAATTAATTTTATGAAATTGTTCTAGTTGCTCTTTATTAAAGTTAAGTTTGTTTATCAGAAAATATCCTTGAAATTCATGAGGTTGTACATGCATAGACATTCCCCTAGACAAAAAATATCTATGTTTAATTTGTTTTCCGTGATAGAATATTGTGAGTATAGTTGCAATATTTAATATTGCCAGTGCAATCACTAGCCAAATTAATATCTTAACTTTTGTAATTTGTGTTTCCATAGTTCTATTTGTTTGAATTGATCATTTTTCACTTAATATTGCATTTTCAATAGGTTCTTGGGTTAAATCATTCCATAAGGTCATTTCTGAATTCGCAAATTCCTGTTTTGTTTCAGGATAATATTTATTCCCTATAAAATAACCAGCGTATGCTGTTACAATAAGTATTAAAAATATGACAACAGTATTAATTATTGGAAATCGGAAAAAGATATTAGTTTCAAATTTTTCATTTGCTTTGAGTTTTGAAATAATTCTAGTATATAGAAAAGGCGAAGGTTGAAGTTTCTTTTGTTCTTCAATAATTAATAAACTTCTTTGAATTGATTTATATATTTCCGAACACATTAAACAATCTTTTAAATGACCTGTAATTTCAGTCTTTTCCTCATTTGATAAATCATTTTCTATGTGAAAAATAAACCTGTTTTCTATGTCCTTACATCTCATATTCTTTTATTTATTAGTTAGACAATGTTCATAATAAAATCTTACGTGAAAAAATGTTAAGTTTTATGATTATCATTCAATTCAAATTTTGAAATGAGTATTTCCAATTTTTATTCTTGTTCTTTTTTAATAGATATTAACTTCTTTTGTAAAGATTGTTTTGCTCTATGAATTAGTGATTCCACTGCTGATATAGAAGTTTGCATAATTATTGCTATTTCTTGTTGAGGTAATTCGTCATATTTATGCAATATAAAAGCAGTTTTCTGTTTTAATGGTAAACTATGTATAGCTTTATTAATTAACATTTCTTTTTGTTTTCTTTCAAATATTTCCTCAGTTGAAGGTTCATAAGAAATTCCATTTGTAATTTTTGAATTAGAATAATTAAATAGGCCCTCAAAACTTTGAAATATCATTCTTCTTTTATTTTTCCGTAATGCATTTATACTCATATTAATTGCAATCCTATATAACCATGTTGAAAGTTCTGAATCACCCCTAAATTCTTTTATTTTCCTATAAACTTTGATAAATACTTCTTGGGTGACATCTTCTGCGTCTTCTTTAAATTTCAGAAATCCATAACATGTTCGAAATACCATATCCTGATATCTTTCAACAAGTAACCGGAATGCATCTTCATTATTTTCCCGAATTCCTTTAATTAAATCATTATCGGATATTAATACCATTTATTCAATATATTCTATTTTAGACAAAAAAATACATATTTCATGCAAAAGTTATTTTAAAAATTTTTATTATTTAACTTAATTCTCTTAATTATTCTCAAAATATAGAAATTTGAATTTTCAATTTTATTATTTGTAATATTTATTTATCTTTTTAATTTGACATTTATAATGTTTATTATCTAACCAATATAAAAAATTATAATTTGATTATGTAAATAAAAATAATTTCAGAAAATAGTTATAAATCACAATATTTAGCAACAGTCAATAAAACTGCTCTTATAGAAATGGATATTAATGTTCAATTAAAATAATTGAAATCCTGCAGATACAGCCTTATTTAGTATGAATCAAAGGGCATTATTATTGAATAATGATACAATTGAATCTACTGGAAGAGTTCCTTCCTTTAGTGAAATTAAAAAATCAATTTAAAAAAAGAAACTTAAAATGATAAAATATAGCTTTTAAAATTTACTAGAATTTAGATTTATTTGAATTGTAATAATGATGATGACTTCACTTAATAAATTCATAAAAAAATTGGTAATTAATATTTTAATAATTCCAATTAAAATTTATAAATATTTCATATCACCCATTTTACCTATGGCATGTAGATATACTCCTACTTGTTCAGAATATGCTATTGAAGCAATAATAAAGCATGGCCCTATAAAAGGAATATATTTAGCTGCAAAAAGAATACTTTCGTGTAATCCTTGGGGCGGCAGTGGGTATGATCCGGTACCCTGAAATGCATATTGAATAATTAAAACAATGATCAAAAGTACTTTCTAATACTAATAGTTTTAATTTCCCAAGTCAAAAAATCTTTACTATTTTAAAAAATTTTTGAAGTAATTTTGAAAATTTCAAATTGAAATTTAGTTAAGATCGAGCAAAATAAATTTGTTTTTTATTTTGGATATAATTTTTACCTTTGCCGTTTGTAAAATTTAGAATAAGTGAATGCTAACAAACGATTGATAATTCCTATTAAAGGTTTAAGAGAAGGTTGGCATAATTTTATTTATAAAATTAATGATAAATTTTTTGAAGCACTTGAATATTCTGAATTAAAAAAAGGGAATTTATCATTAGATGTTTATTTGTATAAAAATTCTCAAAATTTATTATTGAAATATCTTATTTCAGGCACAGTTTACGTTATGTGTGATCGCTGTCTTGATTATTTTGATATGAAAGTTGAGAGTAATGGTGAATTTTATATCAAATTTGCTGATAAAAAAGAAGATAACGATGAAGGTAGCATAACAATTGCCCCAAATGAAGATATAGTTGATATTACACATTACATATATGAGTCATTAATTTTAAATCTACCTAGCAAGTTAGTTCATCCTTTAACTAACAAAGGTAAAAGTACTTGTAATAGTGAAATGATTAAGAAATTAGAAATAATTAATAAACAAAAAAATAGAAACAAAGAAATAGATTCAAGGTGGGAAAAACTAAAAAGAATTTATAATTAAAAGATATTCACAATGCCAAATCCAAAACATAAACATTCAAAGCAAAGAAGAGACAAAAGGAGGACCCATTACAAAGCAATTGCTCCTACTACAGCATCATGCTCAAATTGTGGTGCATCTGTTCAATATCATCGAGTATGTCCTGAATGCGGGCATTATCGCGGAAAATTGGCAATTGAAAAGGAAGTAGCAGCATAAAGGTCAACTTCACTATTTTTGTAACCATGATGAAAATAGGTGTAGATATTTTAGGAGGAGATTTTGCCCCTGAAGCTACTGTATTAGGAGCTATTCTGGCACAAAAAGAATTACCAGTTGATACAAAATTGGTATTAATTGGTGATGAAGCTAAGATAAGATTAATTGCCGATCGAGAAAAATTTGATATGTCATTGTGGGAAATTGTCCATACTACCGATTTTATTGGTATGGGGGAACATCCTGCTAAAGCCTATTCTCAGAAGTCGAATGCTTCTATACCTATAGGATTTAAGTTATTAAAATCAGGTGCAATAAATGGTTTTGCAAGTGCAGGAAGCACAGGTGCAATGATGGTAGGAGCGATGATGGTAATCAAATTAATTCCGGGAATAATCAGACCAGCTATTGCAACAATAATGGCTTCTGATACTTCAGCCCATCTGTGATACTTGATGCTGGAATTAATCCTGATGCACGTCCGGATTGCCTGGTTCAATATGGAATATTAGGATCGCTATATGCTAAACATGTTTTTAACATTGAAAATCCTAGAGTTGCATTACTGAATATTGGGTCTGAAGAAGAAAAAGGCAATCTTTTAACTAAAGCTGCATATCCTTTATTTAAAGAATCAAATGCTTTCAATTTTGTTGGAAATATTGAAGGACATGATATTTTTTCAAAAGATAAAGTCGATGTTATAGTTTGCGATGGTTTTGTAGGAAATATTGTTCTTAAAGAAGCTGAAGCATTTTATCATTTGATTAAAAAAAGAAAAATAGATGATTCCATTTTTTGATCAGTTTAACTTCGAAATATATGGAGGTACTCCAATTCTTGGTATAAATTCAGCTGCTATTATTGGTCATGGAATTTCAAATGATAAAGCAATTAAAAACATGATTTTGCATACATGCCATTTTGTAAAGGCTGGCTTAATGGACAAAATAAAAGAAGCATTTAAACAAGAAGGAATAATAGACAAAATAAAAGAAGCATTTAAACAATGACAAAAATTAGAGCAGCTATTACCGGTATTGGAGCTTATGTTCCTGATTATATTTTGAATAATGAAGAATTGAGCCGGATGGTAGATACTTCTGATGAATGGATAATGCAGCGAATTGGAATTAAGGAAAGGAGAATTTTAAAAGGTGAAGGTAAAGGTGCATCTGATATGGGTGCTGAGGCCGTCAGACAACTTTTTAAAAAAACTGGTCTTAAACCTGAAGAAGTTGACCTTGTTATATGTGCTACTATTACTGGAGACCATCCATTTCCTGCAACAGCAAATATTATTAGTGACAAAGTAGGGATTACGAAAGCATGGAGCTTTGATATTTCAGCAGCTTGTTCCGGCTTTATTTATGCATTGGAGATAGCAGCTAAATTTGTTGAATCCGGGGAATATAAAAAAGTAATAGTTGTCGCTCCTGAAAAAATGTCTTCAATAACAGACTATAGCGACAGAACAACTTGTCCTCTTTTTGGTGATGCAGCGGCAGCAGTTCTTTTAGAGCCAACAAATGAGAAAGTAGGTTTAATAGATTATATTCTTAAAACAGATGGATCAGGTCGCCAATATCTTCATATGAAAGCAGGTGGTTCAGTAAGACCACCATCCCATGATACTATTGCCAATAAAGAACATTTTGTATATCAAGAAGGACAAACTGTATTTAAATATGCAGTATCCAAAATGGCTGATGTTTCAGTTGAAATTATGAAGCGTAATAATTTGACTTCTGATGATATCTCATGGTTAGTTCCACATCAGGCAAATATGAGAATTATTGAGGCAACAGCTCGTCGGATGGGACTTGATAACAAGAAAGTAATGATTAATATCCAAAGATACGGAAACACAACAGCAGCTACTATTCCACTTTGTCTTTGTGAATGGGAAAAGCTGCTAAAAAAAGGTGACAATATAATTCTTGCTGCTTTCGGTGGTGGATTTACCTGGGGTGCTATTTTTTTGAAATGGGCGTACAATTCAAAATAAAATAATCAATATCTAACGTATTTGCATTTATTTAACCAGTAAATCAAAGTACAAATTTGTTAAAGACAAACATAAGTACGATTGAGATTTATCAAATTTCATATATCTTTACGATGTGCACATCATAATTTATTTTTGTCAGAATAATGAAATTGGGTTTAAATAAATTTTCTATTAAATTTTCAAAATTATATTTACATTTTTTTTAATTAAGAATTTTCTTTTTCAAACATTTTCTATATTTGTTGATATTGCTGGGAAATATTTTGTAGAATAATGAGTTTATAAATATGCTTTATATGCAACTTTTTACTGTAATATTATTTAAACTTGATAAAGGTTTTAGCATAATTTAAAAAATTAAAATCATGGCAAAAGGAAATGAAGACTTTGATTCAACTGCTATAAATTTACTGGGCGCTGGCACTACTATTAATGGTGATATCAATTCAAATGGAGATATCCGGATAAATGGAACTTTGACAGGTAATATTTCTACTAAAGGAAGAGTAATTATTGGTGATACAGGAAAAATTAAAGGTGAAATTAACTGCAAAAATGCCGATATTTTAGGGCATGTTGAAGGTAAATTAATCGCTTCTGAATCATTGTCACTTAAGTCCACTGCGTCTGTAATTGGTGATATTACTATTGGAAGAATAGCAATTGAACCTGGATGCAAATTTGATGGTACTTGTAAAATGAATGATTCAAATTCATTCATTAACGATAATAAGATAGATAAAAAAACAGATGTCAAATAGCAATGATAATTGGATAAGAAACTATGGACGCTATTCTTCTATTGCTTTTCAAATGATAGTAATAGTATTAGGCGGTGTTTTTCTTGGCTATAAAATTGACAAGTGGGTATTTAATGAATAAACATTATTTTTTTAATTATTTTTAGCTTTGTTTCTGGATTTTTTAGCTTTGTATTTTGCTTTTCGTGATTTATTGAAATCTAAATAATTATTTTGCAATAATATATTTATTATGCATTAATAAGCATACCCCGGGTTATTTTCTGGGCATTTTTTTGTTAGCTATTTCCTTAGCTATCCCCGGATTATTAATCTTTAAATACTTTGAATTAAACATTTGCTTAAAGTATTTTTTTTCTATCCTAATATTTTTCTTAATTACTAATTCTATTTTTCATTTTTTTCTAATTATACTTTTCAAAAAAAATCCAAATAATTTTTTACAAATATTTTTATTATTTACTATTATAAAAATCCTAGTATATATGTCTTTTTTGATAATATTTTTACTTAATGTAAAGGATGGAGTAAAGTGCTACTTATTATCATTTCTTGTAATATATCTAGGATTTACAATATATGAAGTTATCATGTTAAGTGGGTTTTTAAAAAATAAAAAAGTGAAATAATTATTTAGATAAATTATTCATAACTTTAAGTTAATTTTAATTACTAAATTCGATATGCGATAAAGGCTGAATATATGCGAACACATATATATTTGAAATTAATTTACGTCTTTATTATTTCATGCCTTATGACATCTTGTCAAGTTATTAAGGCACAAAAAAATGACTCTATTGGACAAAAGTCAATTAATGTTAAAGAAAATAAATTTGCACCTGGTGAGTTTATGCTTGAACATATTACTGATAAGCATGAATGGCATATTATTACGATAGGGAAAATGCAAATTTCAATTCCACTACCAGTAATTCTCTATAGTAAAGTATCTGGATGGAACTTATTTTTTTCATCAAAATTTCACAATGGAAAAAAGGTTTATAATAATTTCGAAATAGCAGAAAATGGCCCTAATAAAGGTAAAATAGTTGAAAAATTTGGCGATACAGAACTAATCCCTTTAGATTTGTCTATTACTAAAGTTGTATTTTCATTATTAATAAGTTCAATTTTAATTTTAATTATTTTTATATCTATTGCAAAAAAATACCAAACTAATCCTAATAAACCACCTAAAGGATTGCAATCTGCATTAGAACCAATGATCCTTTTTGTAAGAGATGATATTGCAAAACCTTCAATAGGAGAGAAAAATTACGAGCGTTTTACTCCTTATCTATTGACATTGTTTTTCTTTATTTGGTTTAACAATATGTTAGGTTTGATACCTATATTCCCTGGTGGAGCCAATGTAACAGGTAATATTGCAGTTACAATGGTAATGGCTGTTTTTACTTTTATTATCACTACTTTTAGTGCAAATAAGCATTATTGGCAGGAAATATATAATGCACCGGGTGTGCCATGGTGGTTAAAATTTCCAATTCCTTTGTTACCTTTGATTGAGTTGATGGGCATATTTTTAAAACCTATAGTTCTTACAGTTCGTCTTTTTGCAAATATGATGGCTGGGCATTTAGTAGCTTTGGCTTTTGTGAGTTTGATTTTTATATTTGCTGCAATTAATCCATATATTGGAGTTGGAGTATCTTTTTTTTCAGGAATTTTTAGTGTTTTTATGATGTTACTTGAATTGTTAGTAGCATTAATTCAGGCTTATGTATTTACACTTCTTTCAGCAATTTATTTTGGTTTAGCCACTGCAGAACCTCATAATACTGAAAAGACACCATTGATTTTTTAATTAAAATAAATAGTTATGTTGACAATCTTATTAGTTTTATTACAAGCGACAGCAGGTGTAGCTAAATTAGGTGCCGGCCTTGGAGCAGGTTTGGCAGCAATTGGAGCTGGTTTGGGTATTGGCCTTATTGGCGGTAATTTTATGGAAGCAATAGCCCGTCAACCTGAAGCAGTAGGAGATTTTCGTTCTAACATGATTATCGCTGCTGCATTAATCGAAGGAGTGGCCTTTTTCGCTATTATTGTTTGCTTGCTTATTTTATTCCTTTAAGGATTTCAATTTACAAATGGCGATTGGCCATTTTATAAGAAATCATATAGATTCTTTGCCAATTAGCTGGGGATTTACATAAGGAAATTTTAAAATTAATAATATTTTTATGGAACTGGTGAGCCCAAATGTGGGAACAATATTTTGGATGCTTATTTTCTTTAGTATTGTTTTATTGATATTAAAAAAATATGCGTGGCGGCCTATTCTAAATACGCTTAGAAGTAGGGAAAAGACTATTGAAGATGCCTTGCAAAGTGCTGAGCATGCAAAAGAAGAAATTATCAAGTTAAAAACTGACAATGAAAAAATATTAGCCGAAGCTCGAAAGGAGCGCGATAATTTGATGAAAGAAGCTAGAATAATGAAAGATAAAATTATTCAGGATGCTCAGGAACAAGCTCAGCAAGAAGGTAAAAAAATTATTGAAGGCGCCAGACTTAGTATCGAAAACGAGAAAAAAAGTGCAATTAATGAAATTAAGACACAAATTGCACTTTTATCCATTTCTATAGCAGAAAAAATAATTCGCGAAAAACTCAATGAAAGTAAACATAGGGAACTTATTGATGATTTATTAAAAAATTCAAAGTTGAGTTAGCAAATTAATCAAATTATGAACGAGAGTATTATTTCTGTGCGTTACACGAAAGCTCTTTTTTTATTAGCTAAAGAAAAGGAGTTGCTTGATATTGTCAAGAACGATATGGAGACGGTTTTTAACGTGATGAATGATAGCGATGAACTGCAGAATATATTTCAGAATCCAGTTTTAAAACCAACTAAAAAACAGGAAATCATTAAACAAGTTTTTACTTCATTCAATGGATTAACATTGTCGTTTATTAATTTACTTATTAAAAATAGAAGAGAGAATCATCTTTTTGATATTTCGCGGAATTTTCTTGATAGATATAAGCAAAATAAAGGGATTGAGACTGCATTATTTACTACAGCTACAAACATGGATTTAAAAATGATTGAAAAAGTAAAGGATTTTATTAAAACTTCATCTCAAAACCGATATTGAACTTACAAATAAAATCGATCAAAATATTATTGCTGGATTTGTAATAAGAGTGGGAGACAGGCAATATGATTCCAGCGTTAAATCAAATTTAAACAAAATAAAGAAAAAGTTATTAAATACTTCGATTGACTTAAATTGATAATATTGTTCATATTCAAATTTAAAAATTGAAGTTTTCAATACTAAATATTGTTATATATCTTAATTAATGATAATTCGATAAAACTATGGCATATATTAAACCATCGGAAATATCAGGCATACTGCAAAAAGCGATTGAAGGAATAACTTCTGCTTCGGAAGTCGAAGAAGTTGGAACAGTTTTACAAGTTGGTGACGGAATTGCTCGAATTTATGGACTTTCAAATGTTCAATCAAATGAATTAATCGAATTTGAAAATGGTATAAAAGGAATAGTACTTAATCTGGAAGAAGATAATGTAGGAGCAGTTCTTTTAGGTTCGTCAGATGAAATTAAAGAAGGTGATACTGTAAAACGCACCAAATTAATTGCATCTATTAATGTTGGTGAAGGTATGTTAGGTCGTATTATCAACACTATTGGAGAACCCATTGATGGAAAAGGTCCAATTACAGGTAAAACATTTGAAATGCCTTTAGAACGAAAAGCTCCAGGAGTAATATTCAGGCAACCTGTAAAAGAACCATTGCAGACTGGAATAAAAGCTATTGATGCGATGATTCCAATTGGCAGAGGACAGAGAGAATTAATTATAGGAGATCGTCAAACTGGTAAAACTTCTATTTGCATTGATACAATTATAAATCAAAAAGAATTTTACGATAAAGGACAACCCGTTTATTGTATTTATGTTGCAATTGGACAGAAAGGTTCAACAGTTGCTAATATAGCTAAAACACTTGAAAAGTATGGAGCAATGAAATATACGGTTATTGTTGCAGCAACTGCAGCTTATCCAGCTGCAATGCAATTTTATGCCCCGTTTGCTGGTTGTGCAATTGGTGAATATTTTCGGGATACTGGACGTCCGGCATTAATAATTTATGATGATCTTTCAAAACAAGCTGTTTCCTATCGCGAAGTATCATTACTTCTTCGTCGTCCTCCTGGAAGGGAAGCTTATCCAGGAGATGTATTTTATCTCCATTCAAGATTACTTGAAAGAGCAGCCAAAATTATTGAATCGGATGAAGTAGCTGCTCAAATGAATGATCTTCCTAGCAAGTATTAAACCACTTGTAAAAGGTGGTGGATCATTAACTGCTTTACCTATTATTGAAACGCAAGCAGGAGATGTATCTGCATATATACCAACTAACGTAATTTCAATTACTGATGGTCAGATATTTTTGGAAAGTAATCTTTTTAATTCAGGTGTTCGCCCAGCTATTAATGTTGGTATTTCGGTTTCGCGTGTTGGAAGTAATGCACAAGTTAAATCTATGAAGAAAGTTGCTGGTACTCTTAAACTCGATCAAGCTCAATATCGCGAACTGGAGGCATTTTCTAAATTCGGTTCAGATCTTGATTCTGCTACTCTAGCAGTGCTTGATAAAGGTTCTAAAAATGTTGAGATATTAAAACAAGGATTGCATAATCCAATGTCCGTTGAAAAACAAATAGCCATAATATATTGTGGAACTAAAGGATTGTTAAAGTCCATTCCAATTTCAAAAGTTAGAGAATTTGAAATTGAATATTTGCAATATTTGGAGGTTAAACATCCAGAAATATTACAACAATTGAAAGAAGGAATTCTTAATGATGAAATTACATCTGCTCTAGAGAAAAATTCAAATGAACTATTAGAAAAATATAAAACAAAATAGCGCTTGAATAAAAAATATTTAATGAAAATATACCTGACATACCTAATTAGATCTGAAGTAAATACTTGAAATAATGGCAAATTTAAAAGAGATACGAGTACGAATATCTTCAGTCACTAATACAAGGCAAATTACTAGTGCCATGAAAATGGTTTCTGCAGCCAAATTGAAAAAGGCACAGGATTCTATTATACAATTACGACCATATGCTCAAAAATTAAGTGAAATATTAATAAATATAAGTAGTAGTTTAGATGTTGGTGACGAAAATATTTATGGTAAGGAAGTACCAGTAGAAAATGTTTTAATAGTGCTTGTTACTTCTAATAGAGGAATGTGCGGCGCTTTTAATTCTAATGTAATCAAGTATGCTATTGGTACAGCTTTTTTAAGTTATGAAAAATTATTGAAACAAGATCATGTAAAGTTCATATGCATTGGGAAGAAAGGAAGAGACTATTTAAAAAATAAAAATTTTCAAATAATTAAAACTTATAATGAAATTCTTGATAAACCTTCATTTGATAAAGTAATTCCAATTGCAGAAGAAATTATGCAATTATTTATAACAGGGCAATATAATAGGATTTTATTGTTTTATAATAAGTTTAAAAATGCTGCTGTACAACAAATAACTGAGGAACAATTTCTGCCTGTCCCAAAACGTGAAAAAGAGGATGATAAAGAATTAAATGCTGATTATATTTTTGAACCTTCAAAAGAATTTATACTTAAGGAGCTTATACCCAGGTCATTGAAAGTAGAGTTTTTTAAAGCCATTCTTGATTCACTAGCATCAGAGCATGGAGCAAGAATGACAGCAATGCATAAAGCAACTGATAATGCTACTGATCTAATACGTCAATTAGCACTTAATTATAATAAAGCACGTCAGGCAGCAATTACAAGTGAGATATTGGAAATTGTTGGTGGAGCTGAATCATTAAGAGGATAAAGAATATCTTATATCAAAAAAGTAAATTATCCACTTGCTTTGAAAGTTGGTGGATTTTTATTTTATGATTATATCGAATTGAATATTTTTTAATACATACGTAATTTAAGGTCCCTTAAATAAAAAACAATGCAATGCCTAAAACACTCAAAATAGCTCCAATAATTTCCTTTGAAGTAATTTTTTGTTTGAAAAGAAAAACAGATGGTGGAATAAATAAGTATAGGCACAATTGCCATAATTGTAGAAGCTACTCCAGTATTACTTGCATGTTGAATTGAAAAAAGAGATAATGACACTCCAATGAATGGTCCAAAAAATGACCCGATAATGATACCTTTCAAGCCTTCTCTATTTCGAAATGCTGGAAGAATACTGTTTATTCTTTTCATTATTAGAAATATTACAATGAATCCAAAAATTCCAGCAATTATTCTTATTTGCGAGGCCGCAAATGCATTATAATTGCGCATGCCTATCTTGCTAAGCACTAAACCAGATGATTGCCCAATTGCCCCTCCAAATGCAAATAAAATTCCTTTTACAGATTTAGCTGAAAATTTCTTTGAATCTTTTTCTTTATGTACATTGATAGCAAATATTATACCTGCAATTGTAAGACACATGCCAAAGAAACTAAATAATGCGAGCTTTTCATTCAATACAAACCAACCAATTGAAGCTGTTAGAGGAGGAACCAGTGTCATAATTAACATTGAAAATCGTGAACCTATGTACATAAATGACTTGAGTAAAAACAAATCGCCAATCACAAAACCGACGATACCGGATAAAGTGAGCCATATCCATTGATGACTTCCTGCATCCGTAGGCAATGCATAATTACGAGTAAATAGATTGAAAAGAGTGAGATAAATGAGTGCTAATGGTAGTCTAATCAAATTAACATTTAAAGAGCCAACGCGATTTGCTGCATATTCAAATGCAAGGGCAGTGATTGTCCATACTATAGCTACTCCGAATGCAGCTAATTCACCAATATGTGTCGCTATCATAACAAATGAGCTATAAATATTTTATTCTCTTGCTGATTATATTAGCTTTTAAAAACTAAGTATTGTCTAAGGTAGAGCCCCTTAATCCCTTAGATCCAATATTTTCATTTTTAAAAATTGATTCTTTTCTTATAACATTCTTAATCTTATTAAGACCTGTTTTAATACTGTCTTCGATTTCTCTGTAGCTTCTTATTTCACTATCAATGTAAGAAATTGATAGTATAATTTTTAAGTTATTTCTTATTAATATTTCATAGAGTTCATTTTTATTCAATCTATAACCTTCTCTGATTCTCCTTTTGATTAAATTCCTTTCTGTTGCACTTTTTAGTATTTTTTTTGAAACTACTATAAGTATTTTTGCAGGATATTTGGAATGTAGATTTTCTTCACATATAATTATCTTTAAAGGAAAACATTTAAAATATATACCAGAAGAAAAAAGTTTGTTGATATAATTTTTACTGCAGATTTTTTCTTCTTTCTTAAAACTTTGCATAATCTAAACTTTATTAAAAGAATAATAAAAAAGGGGGATAAATGTCCCCCTTTTTTGTCATAGGTACATTTGCTATTTTTTACTATTTTTATTAAATTCTTTGATAAAAATATCTAAAGCCATTGTCATGGATGGTGCCTGAGGTATAGGTGCTTGAATATCTAATCTTAAACCAGCTTCTCTAACTGCTTTAGCTGTCGCATCACCAAATGATGCAATTTTTATCTCATTTTGCTGAAAATTCGGAAAATTTTGAAAAAGAGATTTAATCCCAGTTGGACTGTAAAAAACAAGTATGTCATAGTCTATATTGGCTAAATCTGATAAATCACTGCAAACAGTTCTATATAAAACTGCTTTAGAAAACTTCAATTTAAGTCTTTCTAAAAGCAACGGAATTTCAGGTTTATGATTGTCAGAAAGAGGAATAAGATACCGTTCATCTTTATTTTTTAAAAGAACATCCTCAATATCAATAAGTGAATTTTTCCCGTAAAAAATTTTCCGTTTTCGATATACAATGTATTTTTGAAGATAAAAAGCAACAGACTCCGAAGTACAAAAGTACTTCATTGTATCAGACACAGTAATTCGCAATTCTTCACAAATTCTAAAAAAATGATCTATTGCCGTTTTACTTGAAAAGATTATTGCTGTATGCTCTAAAATGTCGATTCTCGACTGCCTGAAATCTTTCGCTGATAAACCTTCTACATGACTGAATGGTCTAAAATCAATTTTTACATTGTTCTTAAGCGCAAGTTCACGGTAAGGTGATTTTTCGTTGTCAGGCTCTGGCTGTGATACAAGAATTTTCTTGATTCTCAAGGTGCTTAATTTTTATTGTTAATAATTTAAATTACAAAATTATACCTCAGATTTGAGAAATTTGTAAAGCATTATTATCGGTAAAAATTCCACAGTGCAAAGGTATAAAATCCAATAGAATAATAAAATACCTTTTTGCAACATAATTCTGGTAGCCCTGAAAATACTGATAAAGTAAAGTACAAAAATTGTTATAATGCTTAACATTAATATTGCAATTTTGTAATTTTCAGATAGAATGAAAATAATAAAAATTAATGGTGTTAAAAACAAACCCATTGCCTTATAATATATAAATGTGCTATGTAAATATTCATTAAATGCCTGGTTTTGATAAAGAATAAATCCAAAGAATTTAATAATAATATACCTGTATATATATATCACAATAATAACACCAAAGCAACCTAACAAATTAAGGAATGAATTATTTAAAAATATTCCTTTCCCGTAGTATCCAGCAAAATAATATATAAATAATCCACCTGTTATAGCAAAAATTATATTTAAGACTAAATATAATCTATCGATCATAGCATTTTGATCCCTAAATAGTTTTGCTTCATCAGAATAATTTATTATTGCTCTTAATAATTGTTTTAAATATTTTTCAAACGCAATTTTAATCCAAGCTAATAGAACAAAAGAAATTAGAAGTAAAATCAATATTGCATTATTAATAGCAAAGTTTTCTTTATAGAAATAGGGAATTTTCTGGCTTGTTTGAGATTTAAGATATGTTTCAGTTTTTTTATTATTATAAAATATTGCTCGTTCTTTATTTTTTGATTTGTAAACTGCATTATTTGCGGAAATTATTTTGTCCCAAGGTTCAAAAGAATAAGTATTTAATAATGAATTTAAATTATCAGAGTCTTTTTTGTTTTTAATAAATAAAAGATCAGTAGTAAAGTCTCTTATCTCATTTTGCCTACTTGGCATTTTTGAATTAATATTAAACTTTAATTCATTTGAAATATTCTTCTGAATTTGAAAACTATCCTTTACTTTACTCAAATTTGATATTGAACTGTCTTGTCCTACTTGAGTAAAAATATTCAAAGAATTAATTCTTATTGACATTTTTGAAATTTACTTTAGATTGTTGAAATTTTTATTATTCTCATACAAATTATACAGAATTATGCATAAAAGCTAATTAATAATTAATCACTATTTATATTTAATTTATTCTCAATAATTAAATTATGCTTACGAAATTTTAATTTGATTTATGCAAAAAAAATTTATTCTTTATTTTTTGTATCAATTATTATCGTAACAGGCCCATCATTAACTAGCTCAATTTGCATATTTGCGCCAAATTCGCCAGTTTGTATATGTTTTCCAAAGTCATTTTCTAATTGATTTACAAATTTATTATAAAGTTTAATCGCATTTTCTGGTTTAGATGCCCGCGAATAAGATGGTCTGTTCCCTTTTATTGTACTTGCAAATAATGTAAACTGACTTACCAAAATAATTTCACCTTGAACATCCAGAATATTTTTATTCATAACTTCATTGCTGTCATTGAAAATCCTTAACATTATTATTTTCTTGCTCAGCCACAATAAATCTTCGTTATTATCGCTATTTTCTATGGCTAGTAAAACTAATAATCCTTTACCAATTTTGCGTTCAATTGTATTATTAATAGTAAGCCTAACTCTGGATACTCTTTGTAAAACTGCTCTCATTACTGTTTATTTTGATTGAATTTAATATATAAACTTAAATTACCTTTGAATAAACTATTTAACTTGTAAATTATAAAAAATCATATGCGAATATTAAAAAAAATTATTTTTACAATTTTAAAATTTGTTTTTGTTTTTTTTCTATCAATTTTTGTGATTTTAGTGTGCTTTGAAAATAAAATTTATACAATTATTCTGGATCATATTAATAATAATATTAATACAGAAATATCCTCCAGGCAAACAAAACTATCATTATTTAAATATTTCCCAAATGCAGCTTTAACTTTTTATGATGTAAAAGTGAACTTTAATAAAAGTTTCTCGCTTTTAAAGGCTGATACTATAAATGCAAATAAATGTATATCAGCTAGAGAATTAACAATTATCATCAATATTTTTCAAATCTTGAAAAATCAAATGGTTATTAAAAGAATAGATATCAAAAACGGGTCTGTGACGGCTATCGAAAATTTACATGGAATTAAAAACTACT
Source organism: uncultured Bacteroidota bacterium (assembly GCA_963851385.1). GTDB lineage: Bacteria > Bacteroidota > Bacteroidia > Bacteroidales > DTGW01 > CAWEFA01. The sequence goes on from CAWKPE010000012.1 coordinate 175,197, forward strand.
TATTTGATAGTAATTTATCAAAAAATTCTAATGCATTAATTTTCCAAATTCAAAAAATTACTTTAAAAAATGTCGATTTTAAATATTTCTTGGAGAAAACTGATTTATATATAAATTCTAATATTAAAAACCTTATTATTAGTGGAAAATTACAAAAAGATAATTCAAAGTTTAAGGTCTATACCTCTTTAAATCAATTAATTGTTTCATCAACTAAGACTCATTTGTTATGGAACTATGTTTCTGATATTTCTTTCAATTTTAGCCTAAAAAATGAATTGATTTCTATAACTGAAGGTGAATATCATTCTTTAAATGAGAAAATTAAATTTAAAGGAAATGTTTTTTGTTCAAAACCTGCTAAATATGATTTTATTATCGCATCTCAACTTATGAACATTGCTAATTTCAAAAAGTATAATATTCAAATTCCGAAAGAAATTACAAGTCTAAAAGGCGATTTTTCTTTATATATGAACATTTATGGAAAGGATGATGTTAAATCTTCAGTTAATATTTATTTATTTTTATTGTTGAAAAACCTTTCTTTTAATTATAATAATTATAAATTGAACAACATCAATTGCAAACTTTTTTTCAAGGGAAAATTGAATAGTACATATAAAGGATCAATTACTGTAGAAACAATTAATGGCAAATTATTTAATTCTAATTTCGATATTTTTAACTTAAAGTACGAAAATATAAACGATTCTATTATAGGAAACGGCTCATTAATTGTTAAATACTATGATCTAAAAAATTTTATCAAAGACACATCAATAGACTTTAATAGTGGAGAAATCAAATGGTCGTTTTCCCTAAAATCTAAAATGAGTAATACTAAATATCTTCGTTTTAATAATTTGTTTGAAAATTCTTCCATTTCATTAAAAAATTTGAGTTTTTCTTTTCTAAAAAATAAATATCAAGTTTCAAATTTGAATAGTAAAATTATCACTTCAACAAAATCTATTAAAATCACTTATTTAGATGCTATTATAAATAATAATAAATTCCTGTTCAAAGGGAATATCAATAATTATTTGTCATTTTTTAAAGATTCTTTAAACAACATAGAAATAAACGGAAAATTAAGTAGCAAATATTTAAATCTTGAAAATCTTATAACTAACAATAGAACTAATAGTAATGATAATTTATTTTTATTTAAAATTTCACCTCATAATGTTACTATCAATGTTAATATTGATACAATTGTTTTTAAAAAAATTAGTTTGACCAATTATTATTCATTATTACTCTATTCAAATAATAATATTTTAATTAAAAACATTTATTCAACATTTTGTGAAGGTAAAGTATTGAATGGAACAGTAATTTTGAATATTGAACCGAATTTAATAGATTTAACTTCATCATTCAGCTATAAAAAAATTAATATTGAGAAGCTTTTTACAACATTTAATGATTTTGGACAAAAAGAAATAACTTCAAGAAATATAAAAGGACAACTGAATGGTACTACTAATTGTAAAATTCTTTGGAAAAATAATAATTTTTCTAAAGATGATTTACAAGGTTCTATTGATTTTGAAGTTCTTAATGGAGAGTTGAATGGATTTACACCAATATATAAATTATCAAAATTTGTTGCATTATCTGAATTGAATAATATTAAGTTTAAAAAAATTGCTAACAAAATTCTTATTACTAATAAACTAGTTATTATTCCCTATATGAATATTAACTCATCAGTCTTAAATTTATCTTTATCTGGATATCACTCATTTGAAAATAAATATGAGTATCACTTCAAAGTAATACTTTCAGATTTATTATATGGAAAACAGTCTTCAGAAAAAAAGGAAGATTTTGATTTTTTCCAAACAGAAGATGATACATTACACAGAATTTATATTAAGCTACAAGGTGACTGTGGTACTTATAAATTTACTTATGATAGTAAACTAGCTCTAAAGACTTTTTCGAATAAAATTGAAATTGAAAAATATCAATTTAAAAAAATATTCAATGAAGAATATGGTTTATTCAAAAATGATACATCGTTTGAAATAAAGCCAGATAATTCCGAAAACAAAACAATTATTGAATCAGAAGATATTAAACCAAAGGAAAATCAAAATCAAAATCAAATTGAAATTGATAAAAAAAACAAAAAGAAAAAATCTCAAAATAAAATTGAATGGAAAGATAATTAATCATTAAAATATAATATCTTGACTATTTATAATAGAAAACAATGGTGGAAATTTATTTTATTGCTAGTAGCCATAATTATTGGAGCATCATCTCTTTACTATACAGGTATACTTGTAAAAAAACTTTCCATTGAAGAACGGGAAAAAGTTGAGTTATTGGCTGAAGCTACTCGACAATTAGGTGAAGCAGATATTTCTGAAAAAGATTTTGGTTTTTTACTTCAAGTAATTCAAAATAACCGAACCGTACCTGTTATTTTAACTGATTCTGCTGAAAATATTCTTTCATATAGAAATCTTGATTCACTTAAAGCAAGAAATTCACTTTACGTGAAAGAGCAGTTAAAAAAAATGAAGAAAGAAAAACAGCCAATTTTAATACATATAGGGAATAATAATAAGAATTATATTTATTATCAGGAATCTTACTTATTACAACAATTAACATATTATCCGTATATTCAAATTTGCGTGATTCTTCTTTTTATTTTCGTAGCATATTTAGCCTTCAGTGCTTCAAGAAAAGCAGAACAAAATCAAGTATGGGTAGGTTTAACTAAAGAAACAGCGCATCAATTAGGAACACCTACTTCATCTTTAATGGCTTGGATTGAATTAATTAAAGATAAATTTTACGATTTTGAGTTGGTTAGTGAGTTGGAAAAGGATGTCAAACGTCTTGAAATAATTACTGACCGTTTTTCTAAAATTGGGTCTAAACCTACTCTAAAACCAACTAATTTAGTAGATACTATTCAGTCCGTGCTTAATTATTTAAAAAGTCGCACTTCTGATAAAGTAAAATTTCTTTTTATTTCTCCTGAAAATGAAATCGTTGTTCCTCTAAGCCGTTCGCTTTTTGAATGGGTAATTGAAAATCTTTGTAAAAATGCAGTTGATTCAATTATTAATCAAGGTAAAATTAATATTACTTTAAAAACCGTAAAACAAAAAGTTTTTATTGATATCGCTGATACAGGGAAAGGAATTCCAAAATCAAAATTTAAAACAATTTTTAAACCTGGTTATACAACAAAATCGAGAGGCTGGGGACTTGGACTTTCATTAGCCAAAAGAATCATAGAAAATTATCACAAAGGCAAAATTTTTGTACTAAATTCTGAGCCTGGAAATGGCTCAACATTCAGAATAGTTTTAAACTCAAATTAATATCAGAGAAATTGAATATAAAGCGGAAAGATATTGAATTATTAGCGCCAGTAGGTTCATTTGAGACACTGACTGCTGCAATTCAGGGAAATGCTGATGCAGTTTATTTTGGTATTGGAAAATTAAACATGCGTTCAAAATCAACAATTAATTTTACTCTTAAAGATCTAGAAAATATAGTTAATATTTGTAAAGAAAAAAATATACGTACTTATGTTACTCTTAATACAATATTATTTGACGAAAATATAAATGAAATGCAGGAAATTATTGAGGCCTGTAAAAATTTAGGTATTAATGCTATTATTGCCTCAGATATTGCTGTCTTAACCTATGCCTCATTTAAGGGCATTTCAGTACATATTTCAACTCAACAAAATATTAGTAATATTGAAGCAATTAAGTTCTTTTCCAAATATACTGATGCTATTGTATTAGCTAGAGAATTAAGTTTGACGCAAATTCAAGATCTTTGTAAGGAAATTATTGATCAAAATATTACAGGTCCTTCTGGAAATACTGTCAAAGTTGAAATATTTGCTCATGGAGCACTATGCATGGCTATTTCAGGAAAGTGCTATTTGAGTTTACATGAATATAATCATTCAGCTAATAGTGGTGAATGTTATCAAGTGTGTCGTAGAGCATATGTTGTTACTGATAAAGATACTGGATCAAAACTTGAAATTGATAATGAATTCATAATGTCTCCAAAAGATCTATGTACTATTAATTTTCTTGACAAAATAATTGAATCTGGTGTTAGAATATTAAAAATTGAAGGAAGAACACGTTCAGCAGAATATGTAAAAACTGTTACTCAATGTTATGATGAAGCCATTAAATCATATATTTCGGGGAATTATACTGAAAACATTATTAAAGAATGGATTATCAGATTATCTTCAGTTTATAATCGTGGGTTCTGGGGAGGTTATTATTTAGGTAAAAGAATTGGGGAATGGAATAATATTCATGGTTCAAAATCTACTAAAAAGAAAGTCTATATTGGTAAAAGTTTGAATTATTTTTCAAATATCAAAGTAGCTGAATTTATTGTGGAATCTGGCATTATTATTAATGACGATGAAATTTTAATTATAGGTCCCACAACTGGAGTTATAGAAACTATTATAAAAGAAATAAGAGTGAATCTAGTGCCCGTGAATTCAGCGAATAAAGGAGAAAGATTTTCAATTTACATTGAGAATGTCATTCGTCGTTCTGATAAGCTTTATAAGTTAGTTCCAAATGATATTTAGTTATCCTTTTAATTCTAATCCTATTTGTAATTAATGCTTTAAAGTTTATACTTATTCAAATAATATATTCCATTTAATTGTTGACGACAAATATTTTAGTGTATCATTGGTGTAAATATATTGCTCTTTCGTCAAAAATAAACTATGTTTATCTAAATGGTATAACATATTAATAATAAGATTAATTTGTTATTCATATTCTATGGTTTGTCAATATTATAAAACAGTTCAATTAATAAATAGTATAATTAGAATTGATGGGTCTTTGATTTAAATCCTAGGAGAATTTATGGGAAAACTTATTTATTTTGTCGATGATGACAAAATGATTTTAAATCTATTGGAATACACTTTTAAAAATCGTGATAATTACGATGTTAAAACCTTTCGAAATGGTGAAGATTGCTTAGACGCTATGTCTGAAAAACCTTCACTAATAGTTCTTGATCACTTCTTTATTGTAGATAATAAAAGACTTTCAAAGGGTATTGAAATTCTCAAAAAAATTCGTGAAATAGATACTAATATCCCTGTGATTATGTTATCCGGTGAAAAAAGTAAAACAATTATAGATGAATATGCCAAAAATGGTGCAAAAAAATTCATTATTAAAGATTTATATTTTATCGATTCACTTATTGAATCTATTGAAGATGCTCTTATTGAATTGAATAAATAAATGTAAAAATAATTTTTTTTTACTTTCCCATATTTTATCTATATGTGCATAGTAATCAATTAATTTAATTAAATTGAGTAGTTTTATTAAATCAAAAGAACGTCTAAATTTTCACTTAATTAATAATTTGACAAATTTTTAATATTTTAACTTCAAATAATTTGATTTTAATTTATATAAAAGGAACAATTTTGTAAAAAATATTGCTTAATATTTTTAAATGGCAAATATGTCTTCTTTTCTTAACCACTTTTTATTTTTTTAATAATATTCTTTCAATTTAATATAAATTAATGCATCGTTAATGGCTAATTAGAAATTTTTTAATTATGTTAAATTTTTTATTATTGTTTTTTTGACTTAATACCAGCATAGTACATACATTTATTATTTATGAACTATATTTTTGAAAATCTAATTTTTATTATTTTCCTATTTATAATCATAGGTGTATTGCTTTTTGATTTTCTTTATATTGGAAAAAACAAACATGTAATTTCTTTTAAAGAATCTTTATTATGGACATCCGTTTGGATATTTCTTGCATTTCTATTTTTTATTTTTATTTATTTATATGGAAACAAAATACATAACATTGTTAATTTCAGAGATTTGAAATCATATATTTTGTTATATTCTCCTGGTTTAAAAGTTAATCATTTAAATTTTTCTGATGCACTAGCTATCTATAGGAAAAGTATTGCTACAGATTATATTACTGGTTTCATACTTGAATATACACTTTCTATAGATAATATCTTTGTAATTCTAATGATTTTAACTGCATTTTCTGTCATTCCGGAAAGTTATAAAACTATACTTTTCTGGGGTATCTTAGGTGCAATTGTGTTAAGATTTATTTTTATTTTTTTGGGTTCCGCTCTTATTATAAGATTTGAATGGTTATTGTATTTCTTTGGAATTTTTCTAATATTTTCGGGAGTAAAAATATTTTTTAATAAAAATAAAAAAGAAATTTTTAATGTTAAAGATCATTTTTTACTTAAATTCTTATCAAAATATTTTAATGTTTATACTGAATTCAGCAATCATGACTTTTGGATATTTATTAAAGGTAAATTATTCATTACTCCACTTTTAATAGTATTAATTCTAATTGAATTTTCAGATATTGTTTTTGCATTTGATTCAATTCCAGCAATATTTTCAATTACAAGAGATCCGTATATAGTATTTTTTTCAAACATATTTGCTATTCTTGGATTAAGATCATTGTTTTTCATATTAATTAAAATAGTAGATTATTTCCGTTTCATAAAGTCGGGAGTTTCATTCCTACTTGTATTTGTAGGAATTAAATTGACATTTCATAGTTACTTGGAAAAAATGGGGTTTACAAATATTTATTCTTTACTTTTTATTCTCATTACTTTATTTTTATGCATTATTGCATCAATAGCTATCCCTGAAAAAAAGAAGGTTTAGATATATTAAAGAGTAAATTATTATTGAGATGAAAATATGTTGTAATATTTTTAGTAAACTTCTTAAGCTTCTTCTGAAAACAGCTTAATCAAGATTTTCTTGACTACATCAATTTTGACAGGTTTAGTAATATAATCATTCATGCCACTTGCAATAGCATTAGTTTTTTCATCTTTTGCAATGTTAGCAGTCATGGCAATAATTGGTACATTATAATTATTTTGCCTAAGTTCAATTGTTGCTTGAATCCCGTCCATTTCAGGCATCATAATATCCATAAAAATAATATCAAACTTTGATGCCTTGACTTTATCAAGAACTTCAAGTCCATTTTTTGCAAATTCTACCTCATATCCAATATTTTTAAAAAGCGTTTTTGCGACTTTTTGATTAATGAAGTTATCCTCGGCAATTAGTACCTTTAAATCATTTCTTATTTTATGAATTTTGAATTTTGTTTTTTCTTCTTCTAATTTTAAAGAAGTAAAATTCTCGCAAAGAAAATTATATAATTCAGAAATTTCATATGGAAATATCATGTAATAGTCTATTCCATTCCTCTTCCCCTTTACATAATTTCCTTGCTTATCATTTGTGCTGATTAAAATAATTATAAAATTGTTTACAATTTTTGCATCATTCATTCTTGCGATAAATTTGAATCCATCAAATGATGTAGAATCTTTAATAATAAGTAATTTGTATTTTTCATTATAACTTTTTGTTATATTATTTTTTAAAAAATCAATTGTATTTTTATTGTATAGATGCTGTTCAACGGGGACATTAAAAAAAGATAGACTTTCTTCAATAGTTTTTTCTTCTGATTTGTTTTCACCAATTATCAAAGTCTTTATTTGATTAAAACTGCTAATATTAATAATATCTAATTCTTTTTGCAATTTCTCATTTGAATATACTTCAATAGTAAAAACGAATTTAGTTCCAGGAAACTTTGAATTAGTAGAAATTGAAGAAGGACTTTCAACAAATATTTCGCCATTCATTAACTCAACTAATTGCTTTGAAATAGCAGTACCTAAACCAGTTCCACCATATTTTCTAGTGGTGCTATTATCAGCTTGGGTAAATGATTGAAAAATATTGGGTAATTTTTCTTTAGAAATTCCAACTCCAGTATCCTCAATTATAAATTTTAAAGTGATATTTCTATTATATTCTTCAATTTTTTCAACTCGTGTGACGATTTCACCTTCTTGAGTAAATTTTATTGCATTTCCAACTAAATTTATTATTATCTGCCTTAAACGAAATGGATCTCCTAAAATGTTATTTGGAACATCAGGAGCAATAATACACTTAATTTTTAATTTCTTTTCTTCTGCCGATACTTTAAATAATTCAAGAGCAAGATTAATTTCTTCACGAATTTTGAAAGGTATTTCTTCAAGAATCATTTTACCTGCTTCTATTTTAGAAATATCTAAAATATCATTCAAAATATTAAGCAACAAATCAGCCGACTTTCTTATAATCTGTACTTGTTCTGCCTGTTCAGATGTAAAATTTTGCTGTGCTAAAGAATCTGCCATACCAATAATACCATTCATAGGAGTTCTGATTTCATGACTCATTTTTGCAAGAAATTCTGATTTAGCCATATTTGCAGATATTTCACGTTTTCTAGACTTTTCAATTGGTGTAACATCTATAAATGATTGAACTATTATTTCTTCGCCTCTTAATTTTAGAGGTATATCTTTCTTAAAAATTACAATATCATTTCCATCTTTTTCGTAATGAAGAAAATGCGTTGATTCGAAAGCAGATGAGAATTCTGTGTCTAGTAAAAGAGTCTTTCCAAGGAAGAATCTATGACTTATGTCTTCCCCAATCAAGTTTTCATTATCATCTATCATCAGAATCTTAGCAGCTGCTTTGTTAAGACTTTTAATTCTTTTCTCCTGATCAATAATAATAATGCCTATTGGCATCATTTCAATAATCTGTTTAAATGCTTCTTCTGATTCTCTAAGTTTTTGTTCTTCGTCACCTTTACTTCTAACCATTTTTACATAGTATAAAATTATTACTAGAAGTAAAAAAATATTTAATAAAACAGCCCAAATTCCAACTTTAAAATATTGGTGTAATATATATTGATTTTTAAAATTAAATACAATAACGAATTTTACTTTAAGAAAATAGAAACTGTCGTAAGAACTTATATATCTAATTTTCAATGAGCCGTTTTCGATATCATTAAACAAGCTCCCGTTTTTTGCATCATTAATTTGTTTAATAATATTATCAAACGTATAACGGCTTATTTTTAAATTTGAATATGGATTGTAGATTATGCTGCCTTTATTATCTAAAATTAACTGCCACAAGTTTTCATCTACAATACTGTATTCTAATTGTTTTTTAAAAAAATTATATAAATCTAAATTGATAATAATATTTCCAATAACATCATTATTTCTAAATATTGGTATAATATAAGACTGCTCAGTATTTAGTAAAATTATTCTCTCTTTCTGATATAGTCGTATTTGCTTTCTTGAAACATATATATCATTCAAAAAATTGTCTCTCTTATCTTTATATAGACTGAATACATTTTGATTATTGTCTTGAATTAATATACTTGTAATTAAAGAAGGATATTTTGAATATAGTATTTCCAATTTTATTAAAACTTCATTATAATCTTCAGGTTTAAAAATGTTTACAATATTATCAGAATAAAGAATATAATTAATATTGTTTTCAAATTCCAATCCAATGTTTTCTACAGAATTTGAAAAATTTTCGGCTTGTTTTATTAAAATTTCTTTTTGAAAATTATTTTGCTTTATATATGTCAAAGTAAAAAAACATAGATTACTGATTAGCACAAATAAAAAAACAATTGGTAATAATATTTTAAGGTTTTTCATTTTATATTATTATTATTCAATTAGTTTAATAAGTTCACAAATTTATTTATTTACGATATTTTTCGTTTGTGTCATAAAATAAATTACAATAGCTAGTATATCTTGAAAATGCAATTTTATCTTGCTCAATTGCATTCAATATTGCACATCCAGGCTCATGTATATGCGTACAATTATAAAATTTACAATGTTTAGATAATGCAAAAAATTCTGGGAAATAGTGATAAATTTCTTCTTTGTAAAAATCAATTAGCCCAAAACCCTTGATTCCCGGAGTATCTATTAAAAATCCATTTGGTTTTATTTTATACATTTCATTATATGAGGTAGTATGAATACCAGATTTATGATGCGAAGATATTTTTCCAATTTTAATACTTATATCAGGATCAATGCTTTTAATCAACATTGATTTTCCAACACCTGAATTTCCGTTAATAACACTTACTTTTCTACTCACAAGTTTTTGGAATTCATTAATATTTAACCCTTTTAGGGCTGAAGTTTCTATACATTTGTATCCAATTTTGCTATAAATTTTTTTTAGTTTAAATAATTCTTCTAAATTTTTATTATCATATAAATCTATTTTATTAAAAACAATTATTACAGGAATATTATAAGCTTCAGCTGATACTAAGAATCTATCAATAAATTCAGTATTTGTGACTGGTTCTTTAAGCGTAACTACCAAAAATGCCTGATCCACATTCGCTGCAATAACATGATATTGTTTTGATAATTTTGTAGATTTTCTAATTATATAGTTTTTTCTTTCCTTTATTTCATAAATTATTCCTAAGCTATAATTGCTATTTAACTCAAATATAATATTATCACCAACTGCAATTGGATTTGTGCTTTTCAGATCTTTAGTTCTTAATTTCCCCTTAATTCTGCAATTAAAAGAATTACCTGCTGAATCCATTACAGTATAAAGATCTCCTAAAACTTTAATTACTAAACCTTCTTTAATCAAAATTTATATTTTGGTTGTCAATATGTAATGACTATTCAACTTCTCAAAAACTGCTCAATTATAACTAGAAATTATACTCTATGCAAAGAAAAGTGATGTAAAATAGTATAATAATAAATTATTAATTTACTAGTTATTAATAAATCAAAATTATTTTACGTTTTTAAAATAAAATATTCTTATTAATGACTCACTGGAAATCTTTAAAATTCATTCAAACTAAAACGCTATATTTGTTATTTACAAAAACTGCATCAATAATGAAAAAGATTAAAAATAAAATTGTTATAATTTGTTTTATTATTTCAGTACTCTTTCTTTGGGCTTTTGTCGAGAACAATTTTAAAATTGCTAAAAATCTTGATATTTATTTTAATCTATTTAAAGAACTTAATTATTACTATGTTGACGAAATTAATCCAGATAAATTAATTAAAACTAGTATTGATGGGATGCTGGAATCGTTGGATCCATATACAAGTTTTATTCCGGAATCTGAATTAGATAATTTTAAATTCCAAACAACCGGTCAATATGGAGGAATTGGCGCATTAATTAGAAAAAACGGTGAAGATCCTATTATTTCTGAACCATATGAAAATTTTCCTGCAGATAAAGCTGGAATAAAAGCAGGAGACATTATCATAAATATTGATGGAAAAAGTGTAAAAAATAAAAATATCTCAGAAATCAGCGATTTGCTCAAAGGAATGCCTGGTACAGAAGTTGAAGTAGAAATAAACAGACCAGGAATCGAAATAACTCTAAAAAAGAAAATCAAACGAGAAAGAATTACGATACCTAATGTACCTTATTTCGGATTAATTTCTGACTCAATTGGATATATTAGGCTTACTGGATTTACTAATGATGCAGGAAAAGACGTAAAAGAAGCATTCATAGCTTTAAAAAGGTTAAAAGCTAAATTTCTTATTTTAGACATTAGAAATAATCCAGGTGGCTTATTAAATGAATCGGTTTATGTTTCAAATATTTTTATCCCCAAAAATCAATTAGTTGTTTCGACTAAAGGTAAGGTCAAAGAATCTTCTAAAGATTACTACACAGATAGCGAGCCTGTCGATACAACAATTCCTTTAGCAATATTAGTTAGTAGTGGCTCTGCTTCTGCTTCAGAGATTGTAGCTGGTTGTCTCCAGGATTTAGACAGAGCCGTAATAATAGGACAAAGAACTTTTGGTAAGGGACTTGTTCAACAAACAAGGCCTTTAAGTTATAACACACAATTAAAAGTCACTATTGCGAAATATTATATTCCCAGCGGAAGATGTATTCAAGCACTTGATTATTCACATCGTAACGAAGACGGAAGTGTAGGTTATATTCCAGATTCACTGATATCAGAATTTAAGACAAAAGGTGGTCGTAAAGTTTACAATGGTGGTGGTATAAAGCCAGATTTAAAGGTTGATGTAGAAAATTTAAGTAATCTGACACTTAATCTCTATGCAAAAAATTTCATTTTTAATTATGCAACTTATTTTGTTCAAAAAAATAGATACATTCCAAAACCTGAAATATTTGTAATAACTGATTCTATTTATTCTGATTTTAAAGAATTTTTAAAAAATAAAGATTTTGATTATACCACAAAAACTGAAGACTATTTTGATAAATTAGTTACTACCGCAAAGCGAGAAAAATATTATTCAAATGTTGAAAATGAAATCGAACAATTAAAAGTCAAGTTGTCCCATGATAAATTTAAAGATTTAAATACTTTCAAAAAAGAAATCTCAGAACTTCTAAAAGAAGAAATAGTTACACGCTATTATTATCAAAAAGGAAGGATTGAAGCCTCATTAGTTGGTGATCCGGAAGTAACTAAAGCAGTTGAAATGTTTCAGAAAAAAAACGAATATAAAGATATACTATCTGGGAAAGGAGGAGAATTAAATAATAGTATAAAAACAGCTGAAAATTAAAATGATACTTAATTTAATTAGGACTAACAGATTTTATTTTATATCATTCATTACCAAGACTATAGTAGTGATTAAAGTAATTAATATTAAAAGTTTTTTTAATGTGCTTCTAGCCAAGTATTACCAACACCGATCTCAACAGTTAATGGAACTTTTAAACTAACAGCATTTTCCATTTTCAATTTAACTAACTTTTTTACCTGATCTAATTCTGATTTATTGACATCAAAAACTAATTCATCATGAACCTGTAAAATCATTTTTGACTTTAATTCAAATTCTTTAAAACTTTCAGAAATATTTATCATTGCAATCTTAATTATATCAGCAGCAGAACCTTGTATTGGACTGTTTATTGCATTTCTTTCAGCCATACTTCTTATAAACGAATTTTGCGATTTAATATCTGGTAAATAACGACGTCTCTTAAAAATTGTTTCTACAAATCCATGTTCTCTTGCAAAATTTATTATGTAAGTCATATATAATCTTATACTCGGAAAAGTCTTAAAATATTCATCTATTAATTCATTTGCTTCTTTCTTTGATATTCCCATTCTTTGAGCTAGACCAAATGCAGAAATTCCGTAAATAATACCAAAATTTGCAGTTTTAGCTTTACTTCTTTGCTCTTTATTTACAGAATCAATAGAAATTTTAAATATTTTAGAAGCTGTCGAGCTATGTATATCTGCATCTTCCTTAAAAGCCTCAATCATATTCTCATCTTCAGACATATGAGCCATGATCCGTAGTTCAATCTGAGAAAAGTCAGCTGATAAAAGTAAATGATTTGAGGAAGAAGGAATAAATGCATTTCTTATTTCCCGACCTCTGGCCTCTCTAATAGGAATATTTTGCAAATTGGGATTGACAGAACTTAATCTGCCCGTGACAGCTAAAGTTTGATTAAATGTTGTATGTACCTTTCCAGTTTCATTATTTATCAATCTAGGAAGAGCGTTGACATAAGTTGATAGTAATTTACTTAATGACCTATAATCAAGTATTTTATTCACAATTGGATGATTATTAATAAGTCTCTGCAGTACATCTTCACTAGTTGAATATTGCTTTGTTTTAGTTTTTTTAGCATCTTTAGAAATGTTTAGCTTTTCAAAAAGGATTTCTCCTAATTGTTTCGGTGAATTAATATTAAATTGCTCATTAGCTAAAAAATATATCTCATTTTCTGTTTTTAATATTTCTTCATTTAGTTCTTTACTATATGATTTTAAATAATCAACATCAATGTTAAATCCATTTAATTCTATTTCAATTAATACTTTTAATAATTTTGATTCTATTTTAAAAAACAAATCTTTAAGATTATTGCTTTCCAGTTCCTTTAATAAAACTTCTTTTAACTGAAAAGTAATATCAGCATCTTCAGCAGCGTATTCACTGATTTTTTCAAGTTCGATATTTTTCATATTTAGCTGCGAAGATCCTTTTTTCCCAATTAATTCTTCAATGGATACCGGGGAATAATTTAAATATTTTTCAGCTAAATAATCCATTTTATGGCTTTGTTCAGGTTGAAGAATGTAATGTGCTATCATAGTGTCAAATAAATCACCATCAACATTAATACCATATCTACTTAAAAACAAAATATCGAACTTTAAATTATGCCCAATTTTTAAAATTGATTTTTTTTCAAAAATTTTTTTTAATAGTTTAATTTTATATTTTGCTTTTTCAAAATCTTCAGGTAATGGTATATAAAATGCATTGAATTTATCAATGCATATAGATATCCCTACCAGATAGTCATTGTGTGTATCTAAGCCTGTAGTTTCAGTATCAAAACAAAACATACTAGACTTTTCAAGAGTATTATTCAATTCTAAAATCTGATCTTCTTTATCTAAAATTTTGTATACATGGTTTACAGTTTTAATCGTATTGAAATTTGAAAAGACCATTGTTTCTTCTTTATTAGTAAATTGTCGAAATAGATCTCCTTGAACAAATTCATTTTCAGTATTTGCTATTTCAACTTGTTCATTTTTAATAAATTTCGATATTAAAGATTTAAAGTTTAATTCTAAAAGTATTTCTTTCAGTTCATAATCATTGAAATTGGATAATTTTAGCTCTTCTTCTTTAAATTCAATAGGAACAGAAGTATCTATTGTGACCAGTTTCTTAGAAATTAATAATTCATTCAAATTTATTGTTATTGAAGAATTTTGTTTAGAGCTAAGCTTTCCCAAATTTTTAATCAGGTTTTCCACTGATTCATATTCTGCTATTAATTTTGAAGCTGTTTTTTCACCAATTCCTGGAATTCCTGGAACATTATCTGAAGAATCGCCCCATAGTGCTAATATATCGATTACTTGTTCAGGATATTTTATACCAAATTTTTTTTTAACCTCATTTATTCCTAATATTTCTACCTCACTAGCAGACTTTTTAGGTTTATATATTAATATATTTTCTTCAACTAACTGGCAATAATCTTTGTCAGAAGTAACCATGTAAACTACAAAATTGTTCTTTGCTGCTTTTTTTGCAATTGTACCAATAATATCATCAGCTTCATAGCCCGGATACTCAAGAATTTCAATATTCATTAATCTTAAAATTTTTTTTATTATTGGGACTGAATTTCTTATTTCTTCTGGCGTAATTAATCTATTTGCTTTATATTCAGGATATAAAACGTGTCGAAATGTTGGTTTTCCAGTATCAAAAGCAGCAGCTATATGAGTCGGTTTTTGATTTTTAATAATATCTTCAAGTGAAAGAAGAAACCCGAAAATTGTAGAAGTATTAATTCCTTTAGAATTAAACATTGGTGAATTTAAAAATGCATAATATGAGCGATATATTAATGCATAACTATCAAGTAGAAATAGTCGATTATTTTCCATATTTAAATTCTTTTTACGCTAATTAAGTATACATGATAAATATTGATGCAATTTCTATTATCACTGCTTAATAAGCATACAACATATTTTTTATACAAATATATCAATATGTATTAATCAATTAAAACTTCAAAATTAACTTATTAAAATAAGAAACTGCTTAACTAAGTATAATTGTGATTAGTAAAGCATTTAACTATATTTGCGGGACAATTTATTAAAATGAACTATCTTGACCTAATCAAAAAACCTGTTAAAGCAGAAATTTCTGAATTTGAAAATCATTTTAAATGTAAGATTGTTAGCGACGTTCCGCTTTTAAATATTATTACTAATTATATTATACGCCGTAAAGGCAAACAAATAAGACCTCTTTTGGTTTTTTTATCTGCAAAATTAGTTGGAGATATAAACAAATCAACATATTCAGCTGCTACTTTAATTGAATTGTTGCATAGTTCTACACTTTTACATGATGATGTTGTCGATGACTCTTATGAGCGAAGAAATCATTTTTCAATTAATGCAATATGGAAATCTAAAATAGCTGTTCTTGTGGGAGATTATTTCTTGTCAAGAGGAATGTTATTGTCTATAGCTGAAAAGGAGTTTAATCTTCTTGAATCAGTTTCAGAAGCTGTTAAAGAGATGATAGAAGGAGAATTGCTACAAATTCAATCATCAAAAAAAGCGCTAATTGATATTGATAATTATTTCAATATCATAAAGAAAAAGACTGCATCTTTAATAGCATCCTGTACATTATGCGGAGCACAATCATCTACTGATAATCAAGATTTGCATCATAAGCTTAAGCAATTTGGGACTTATGTAGGCATTGCATTTCAAATAAAAGACGATCTATTTGATTATCAACAAAAAGGAATAATTGGTAAACCAATAGGTAATGATTTAAAAGAGAAAAAATTTACTTTACCATTAATTCTAGCATTAAAGAATGCTTCGAAAAAGGAAAGTGCAGCTATAACCAGGATAATAAATATGAATACCATATCAAAATTGAAATATAATGAAGTAGTTCAATTTGTAATCAAACATAATGGACTTTTTGAATCGGAAAAATTTCTTGAAGAATATAAAAATAAAGCATTAGATATATTAAGTTATTTTCCAAATAACGAAATAAAAAATTCATTAAGTCTTTTTGCAGAATATGTAATTAATAGAAATAATTGAATATTTAATTATATTTATCTGCTAAATAAGTTCTAATTTTCCTTGCTTTAGATTTTCCAATTATTTCTGCTATATCTGATTCCCGAATATTTTTAATATTATCAATTGTTTTAAAAACCCTAAATAATTCATCTTTTGTTTTAGATCCAATTCCTTTAATCTGATCAAAAATTGAATCCTTCATTTCTGCAGAGCGTTTTAATCTATGAAAATTAATTCCAAACCTATGAGCCTCATTTCTTATGTATTGTATTAATTTCAAAGATGAAGAATTCTTGTCTATGAAAAGTGGTATTGAGTCATTTGGATAATATATCTCTTCTAGCCTTTTTGCCAAACCAATAATACAAATATCTTTTGTAATTTCCAATTCGTTAAGACTCTTAATAGCTGCATTTAATTGTCCTAATCCACCATCAATAATAATTAAATCAGGTAAATTGGCTTTTTCATTTACCATTTTTTTATATCTCCTGTAAACTACTTCATGAATTGACGCAAAATCATTTGGTCCTTTAACAGATTTAATATTAAAATGCCTATAATCTTTTTTTGACGGGATTCCATTTTTAAAAACAACACATGCCCCAACAGGAAAAGTTCCTTGGAAATTAGAGATATCAAAACATTCAATTACATAAGGTAACTTTTTCATTTTGAGGTCCTTTTGTAATTTTTTCAATACAACATTTTTATTTAATCTAAATTTTTCAGACTTCATTAGTGATTGTCTTAATTTTTCATTAAAAACATTTGAGCATTTTTTTTTGAAAGTTCAAGTAGCTTTAACTTATCTCCCTTTTTTGGAATTACATATTTTATTCCAGAAATTAGAGTATCAGGTAAAATTGATGTAATAATTTCTTTAGAACTGCTATTTAGTTTTTGCCTAATATCTATTATCACTAATGACAATAATTCATTTAGATTTTCATTAAGCCTATTTTTTATAAAATTCGAATGAACCTGTACGATTGCACCATTAACAATTTTTAAATAATTTACACATACATTTTCTTCTCTCTGAATAATACTAAAAACGTCAATATCATCAATATTATCATTAACAACTGCAGATTTACTTTTATATCTTTTTAATTAAATCAATTTTTTCTTTTATTAATTGAGCTTTTTCAAAGTTTAAAAGATTAGACGAGATTTTCATAAGGCCTTGAAGATAGTTTAATAAATCTGAAATATGACCTTTTAAAATTTTTTTTATATTCTCAATATTAGATATATAATCCTCATTAGTCTGAGCTCCAATACAAGGTGCCATGCAATTACCAATATGAAATTCAAAACACGCTTTATATTTATTAGCCTTAATTTTTTCTTCACTTAAATCAAATTTACAAGTTCTTAAAGGATAAAGTTTTTTAATTAAATTTAAAATAGTTATTACCATATTTACTGATGTATATGGTCCAAAATATTCAGAGCCATCAGTATTAAAATTTCTTGTATAATAAATTCTTGGGAATCTTTCTTTTTTAATACAAATCCAAGGAAATGTTTTATCGTCTTTTAAGAGAATATTATATCTAGGTTGATATTTCTTTATTAAATTATTTTCTAATAATAAAGCATCAGATTCAGAATCTAATATAATATATTTTACATTATCTATTTTACTTACTAAAATTCTAAGCTTATTGTTTTCATAACTTTCCTTTCCAAAATATGAAGAAATTCTCTTTTTTAAATTCTTAGCTTTGCCTATATATAAAATAATATTTTTTTTATCAAAAAACTGATAAACCCCAGGATTTTCAGGTAAATTAGAAATTAGTTCAACTATTTTTTTATTTTTGACTATATCCATATTAACATTCAGACAATAACTAAAATTCTTAATTCCTAAAACATTCTATTACTAAACCTTATAATATAAACTCTATTCTAATTTTTAAAAACTTTATTAAACTATCAAAATTTTTATAATAAATTATTCATTATTTCAATTTATTTAAATCACAAATATTATGCTTATTTACCATCAAATTTTATCATTGTATATATTTTTTTCCCTTTTAATAAATTTCTTCCATTTAAATCCTTTAATTCTACTAAAAATCCACATTCAATAACCTCACCCTTCAGTCTTTCAACTAATTTAATAACGGCAGAAACGGTACCACCTGTTGCAATTAAATCGTCAATAATAACAATTCTTTCACCTTTTGATATAGCATCCTCATGCATTTCAATTTCTTCCATTCCATATTCTAATTTATATTTTTCACCAATTGTTTTAAATGGTAACTTACCCTTTTTTCTTGCTGGGACAAAACCAACATTTAGTTTATAGGCCAGAACAGCACCAAAAACAAAACCTCTTGCATCAATTCCAATTACTTTTTCAATTCTTTTGTTTTTATAATGTTCATAAAAGTTATTACATACTTCTTGAAAAGCTTCTCCATCTTGCATTAATGTAGTAATATCCCGAAATGTCACACTTTCGATTGGGAAATTAGGAATAGATCTAATTTTACTTTTTAGTTTGTTCATAATAACATATTTTTTTTATATTAAAAATAACCATTTAAATTATTTATTATTTTAAATTATCTTTACCAAATAGTATAAGATGTCTAGTTCCACTTCAAAAAGTCCTAATTACTCATCATTTACTTTTCTTACTTTCTAAATTTATAGTCTATTATTTATTTTCCTATTATCTTCTTTTCCACTTTCGATTTTAATATAGCATCCATCAAACTAAAACCTTTTTCATATAATTTTCATTTTATTTCTTAAATTTATTTAAATATTATTCCTTTAGTCATATTCTTTAACAATTCTATTTTTAAATCTCCTAAATATTGGGTAATAATCTGTGCAAAAGATGAATATAATACTTATCAAAACCTATTGTATAAACATCAATTTTATGCATCTCTTTGAATTCAAACATTATTTTCATCATTGTTTTTCTATTCATTTTTGATATATATTTTTGCTATAATTTATCTTCAATTCAATATGTTAATAACATTTTTAAATATTATTAATCTATTAATACAGATATTCTGTTATCTGTATTATTTAGCATAGATAACATTTTATTGTGCTTCGAACTATGGAAATCTAGCTCTGTTAAGAACTTTAGAATTTTATGCCGTTCCTTAAATTGAATAGCCATATTTAAATATTATTAATATTCTATGAAATTTATGTTCCACGTGGAACATAAATTTTAAATTAGATTATAGCTTCTATAGGAACATTATCTTCCAATATATATTAATAATACATTAATATCAGAAGGCTTTACACCAGAAATTTTTGATGCTTGTCCAATACTTTTAGGATGTATTTTGCTTAACTTAATTCTTGCTTCTGTAGACAATGATGTATATTTAGAAAATCAATTTTTTCAGGAATACTAATATTTTCTAGTCTTTTTGCTTTTTCTGCAATTTGTTTTTCTCTTTTAATATATCCATTATATTTTATAGAAATATCAATTGAATCTAATAATTCATCTGTTATTTCAACATCTGTAATTTTATCTTTTATTTTTAAAATTTTAGCTAAATCAATTAAATTAATTTGAGGTCTTGAAATTATTTCAATTATTTTTACTTTTTGCTTTATTTCATTAGTGTTATTAATTTTTAAGTAATTAGCTATATCATTTGGGCTAATACTTTTAGAAGATAAATATTTTAATATTTTTACTTATCTTTTTTCCTTTTTTCTAAATTTTTCATATCGTTCTTTTGATGCTAATCCAATATTATATCCCTTTTTCAGTTAATCTTTCATCAGCATTATCTTGTCTTAATAAAATTCTATATTCAGCTCTTGAAGTAAACATTCTATAAGGTTCATCTACTCCTTTTGTCACCAAATCATCAATTAATACACCAATATATGCTTCATCTCTTTTTAATTATAAATTCATCATCATTCATTAATTTTTCTATGCGCATTTATTCCAGCAATTAAACCTTGAGCAGCAGCTTCTTCATATCCAGTTGTTCCATTAATTTGTCCAGCAAAAAATAAATCCATTTATTATTTTTGTTTCTAAAGTATGTTTTAATTGAGTAGGAGGAAAATAATCATATTCAATAGCATATCCAGGTCTAAATATTTTAGCATTTTCTAATCCTTTAATTTTATTTAATAGCTTTATATTGAATATCCCATGGTAATGAAGATGAAAATCCATTTAAATAATATTCAATTGTATTTTCTCCTTCAGGTTCAATAAATAATTGATGATTATCTTTTTCATAAAATGTAACAATTTTATCTTCAATACTTGGACAATATCTAGGACCAATTCCTTTTATAATTCCTAAATATAAAGGAGAATCTTTAAAACCTTTTTCTAAAATTTTATGTACTTCTTCATTTGTATATGTAATATAACAGCTTAACTTTTTATTTTTAATATAATCATCATATTAAAAAACTAAATTTTCCATTTTCTTCGCTTTTTTGTTCTTCTAAATATTGAAAAATCAATTGTTCTCCCATCAATTCTAGCAGGAGTTCCTGTTTTCATTCTTCCTACTTAAAACCCATAATTTTTTAATTGATCTGAAATGCCTATACTTGAAAGTTCAGAAATTCTTCCTCCTTCAAAACTAACTCTTCCAATATGAATTAATCCATTTTGAAATGTTCCACTTGTAATAATAACAGCTTTTGAAAAAAACTTACATTCCTAAAATTAGTTTTTACTCCTAATATACTTTTATCTTTTCAATAATTAATTCTATAACAGTATCTTGCCAAAAAGAAATATTTATATTTTCTTCTAATATTTTTCTCCATTCTATAGAAAATTTCATTCTGTCACATTGAGCTCTTGGACTCCACATTGCAGGACCTTTTGATTTGTTAAGCATTCTAAATTGAATCATTGATTTATCTGTAACAATCCCAGTAAATCCACCTAATGCATCAATTTCTCTAACTATTTGTCCTTTTGCAATTCCTCCTATTGCAGGATTACATGACATTTGAGCAATTTTGGTCATATCCATTGTAATAAGCAATACCTTTGAACCCATTGTTGCAGCAGCAGAAGCAGCTTCACAACCAGCATGTCCTGCTCCAACTACAATTATATCATAAACTTCTTTCATTATTATTCTACAAATAAAATATTTTAAAATTTCATCTTTATTTTTCTTATATTATGAATAATTTAAGATAATAATTTTCCTTTTTCTTCATTAACTTAAATTCAGAATATTTTTTATCATTATACTTCATTAAATGAAGCATTCCATGAATCATAACTCTATACAATTCAAGTTTAAATGAATTATTAAATTTAGCTGAATTTTTTAATACAGTTTTCACTCCTATAAATAAATCACCTTCTAATAATACAGATTTACTATAATCAAATGAAATAATATCTGTCAAGTAATAATGATTTAGATACTTTTTATTTAATAAATAAATATTTTTATCTAGAACAAAAATAAAATTTATTATCCCAACTTTGTATTTTTCAAAAAAGGCGATTTTTTCAAATCGCCTTTTTAAATATTTTTTATTCAAATTTAACTCTACTATATCAGAGTTATAAAATTTAATTATCAAATAATTATTTTATATTAAAATATATTTCAACCAAACTTCCATTCTTCTTAAAAATTAATTTATCACTTAGTTTTTCCATTAAAAATATACCTCTTCCACTAATATTTTCAATATTTTCAGGAGCAGTAGGATCTGGTATATGTTTGTAATCAAACCCTTTTCCTTTATCTTCAATTGAAATAAATAAAATACTATTTTTAAAAGATGCGATAATTTTTACTTCTAAATTTTCATTTAATTTATTTCCATGCACAATAGCATTATTGACAGCTTCTAAAGTCGCTATTAATACATTTCCATAAATTTCAGAATTTAATCTACATTCAGTAGAAATTTCATCTATGAATTTTTCTATTTTTCTTAGGTTTTCAATTTTTGACGGAACGTATATTTGCTTTTCCATTTATTATCTTTTTACAAATAAATATGGCATTATACTAATTAACTCAAGTTTTGTTTCCAAAATTACCATTTTTAAAACTAAATATACTCAAATTTTTTAAATTTCTATATTTTAACTATTTCTGATCACTTAGCCAATTCAATTGGGTCCATTTTATTAAGTTCTTGCCATAACTCAAAATGTACATTAGAAATATTATTAATGTTATCACAAAATGAATAACCAATTACTTTTTTTGTTGTAACTTCTTCCCCAATTTTTACAGACACTTTTTGTAAATTTTGGTATACTGTTAAAAAATCGCCATGTCTAATTATAATTGCAAAATTTGCACCTTTTATTGCAAATATTTTTGAAACAATACCATTAAAAACGCAATATACAATAGAATTACATCTAGTTGAAATATCAATTCCATTATTTTTAATTATTATTCCTTTAAATACCGGATGTTGATGTTCTCCAAATAAAGAAATTACTGTTCCATCATTTACAGGCCAAGGAATATTTCCTTTATTATCAGCAAAATTTTTTGTTAATAACAAATCTTCAGATGTAGTATTTTTGTTTCTCTTTATTTTTTTTAAAGCTTCTTCTTTTATAACTTTTTCAATTTCATATTCAATCTTTTTAGTACATTCCTGAAGTTCCTTTAATTCATTTTTTAGATTATTTTCTTTTATAGTATATGTTTCAATAAGTTTATTTAAATTATTCTTATCTTTTCTTAAATTTTCTTTTTCATTTTCTTTAGAATTTAATAGTATTTCTTTTTTTACCTTATCATCTTTTAGACATAATATTTTTTCTCCATAAATATCAATTTCAAAAGAAATTTTTGAAATTAAATTTTTACGTCCATTTGAATATTGTCTTAAAAAATATAATCGTCTATAAGCTTGATTAAAATTATTTGAAGATAAAATAAACATTACTAAATTGTAATTTTTTAATCTATAATAACTTGTGCATATAATTTTAGCATATTGTCTTTTTAAGTCCTTAATTTCATAACTTCTATTATTAATTTCTTCATTTAAAATATTTATTCTTTTCTCAATATCTTCAACGGATAATGTCAAGTTTTCAATTATTTCATTTCTAATATCTATTTTTTTTGAAATTAAATTTATTTTATTTAAGCTTAAATCTTTGTCCTGTTTTGTTTCATTTATAATATTCTCAATTTTTTCAATTTCCAAAATTTTTTCTTTTCTTATTCTTTCAAGCTCAACTTTTTTTTGTCCATAACCTAAAAAATCAATAAATAGATTTATCAATATAATTAAAATGAAATATTTTAAATAAAAATTCAAATTTTTATAAATGTTAATTCTATTTTCGAATTTTTCGAAACTATTATTTCAAATTTTTTCATTACTTTAAAACCTATGCCTTTCTTTTCTATTATAGTAATCATTTTTTTACAATCTCTTGAAAAAATATTAATTTCTTTTTCTTCATTATTTATATATAAATTTTCAATTTTACAATTTTTATTTTTTAATATACTTTCATTTTTTTCAATAATTTCATTTTTTAACAAACTAATAATTAATCGATTTAAAAATATTTCTGAATTTACTTTTTTATAAAAATTAATTATGCTTACATTGTACGATAAATCGTATACATATATTATTGATAGAGAATCATTATTTATTAAAAAATTTCCAATTTTAAAACCAGTAGAATTATATAATTTAATATTAATATTATTTAAAGAATCAAAACTTAATCTAAATTTTAAACTTATTTTTTCTCTATTTAATATTTTAATTTCACCTTTATAATAATTTTCTAATGATTCAAAAGATATATAACTTCTACAATTGCATATTATTACAAAAAAAAATAATACTAGTCAGAATTTCAATTCCCTTTATTCGCATTTAAATTCTAAAATTTTCTTATTTATTAAATTTAAATCAGCTCCTTGCTTAATTGATTCTTTCCATTTTTCTTTAGCTAAAGCAATTTTTTTATTACAAATACAAATATCCCCATAATGTATTAATATTTCATAATTTGTATTCTTATCATTCTTATATGCTAATTTAATATATTTTAAAGCACTTTTATAATATTTTCTGTTTATATAAAACCCAAGCATAAGTATCAAGAAATGTTGCATTTTTAGGTTCTTTTTCAATTGTATAAAGAGAAAGATTTAAGGCTTTTTCTAAACTATCATTATTTTCAGCTAAATAATAAGCATAATTATTTATTAAACCAATATTTTTATTTCCTTCAGAAACATTCCAATTTCAAAATAATAATATGCAGAATCTTTTTTCCCAATTTTATAATATGATTCCGATAAATATAAAATATATTGATCTTTCAAATAGTCACTACTTTTAATTAATATTATAACCAATTTTCAATAAATCAATTGCTTTAAAATAATTTTTATTTTGATAATATGCAATTCCACCAACAAATAAATTAATGGACTATTAGTAAATCTTTTAGAAACTGTATCAATATATTTAATTATTTCATTGAAATTACCTAATATACTATAAATAATAAAATATTTTTTCCCAATAAACAGGATTATTTAATACTCAAATTAGTTAGTTTTTTACAGATTTCAATAGCAGAATTATAATTCTTATTTTTCTCGAAATAATTTACATAAGCTTCAAGTAATTCAATATTTTCGGGATAACAAATAAATAAATTTTTCAAAGTACTATTTAAATAGTTATTTTGAGTAAAACTGTCATTAACATTTAATATAAAATTATTTACAGCACTTATTTTTTTTTCATTTGAATTTTATTATTAAAAAAAATTTTGTCATATGTCAATCTAGCGTTACTCGTATCATTTCTCGAGCTATAAAATCTACCTAATGAAGTTAATGCATCAATATTGTAAGGATCTAATTTTTAGCAATTTATTATACCATTTTAAAGCTTCAGAATCTTTATTCTGAATAGTATAAAGTTCAGCAAGTATTCCATATAATTCTATTTTATTTTCATCAATCGACATTAATTTTTTAATTTCATTCTCAGCATCAGAGAATTTATTCTCACTTAAATAATATTTATATTTATTCATTGAAATATTCTCAGAAACTCCATATTTTTCTTCAATATTATTTAATACATTTATTGCCTTATTAATTTTATTTAGCCAAAATAAAATATTTGCATAATTTAATAAATCATCAATTTTTGCAATATTTGCATTTATCATTTTTTCTTCATTTTTTTTTGCTTCAACAAAATCCTTAATTAATATTTGAATTTCTATCATATTTTTATAATACCAGTAATTTTCATTATCCAGATTTTTTGCTTTTTTAGCATAAATTAAAGCATTCTTATAGTCTTCGACTGCATGTAAGTATTCTAGAAAATTCATAATAACAAGCGCCACAAGTTGAATCATATTCAATACATTTTTTCAATAAATAAACAGCCTGATCAAAATTTCCAAATTCTTCATTTTTTAAAGCATCAATAAAAGTGTATGACAATTCATTTTGATTTGGTGCTGAATTTTTACAAAATAATTTTTCAGAAAAAATTATTATCCCTATATATTATTACAATATTTTTCATCAATTTTATATTCCGGTATGACCAAATCCTTTAATTCCACGTTTAGTTAGACTAATTTTTTTAGTTTCTATCCATTCAATTCTTTCATGTTTGGATATAATCATCTGACAAATTCTTTCTCCATTATTTATTATAAAATCATACGTTTGATATATTAACCAAAATTACTTTAATTTCTCCTCTATAATCAGAATCAATTGTACCAGGACTATTAAGAACAGTTATGCCGTGTTTAAAAGCCAATCCGCTTCTAGGACGAATTTGTGCTTCATATCCTATAGGTAACTCAATAAACATACCAGTAGGTATTAAAGCTCTTTCTAAAGGTTTTAATTTAATTGGCATATCAATATTTGCCATTAAGTCTAAACCAGCACTAAAAAAAGTTTGATACTCTGGTAAATTATTTTTAGAATTATTTACAATTTTAACTTTTAAACTATTATCGCTTATTTTTTCTTTTTGCTTCATAATTAACATTTTTTTATTTCAATAAAAAAGAATCATATCTAAACTATATTTAATTTTCAATTATTGAATAAATATAATTTTCTCAATTTTATAATCCAATTTTAATTTTTTAATTTTATCATTTCTATTTTATCAAAATTATCCTTTTGATTTACATTTTTACTTTATTTTTAGCATTTCTAAATTACCTATTCATTTATAATTCAAATGAAAGAAAAATTACTGAAATATATATCTGAAATTCAAAACTTTTCACCAGCTACTTTAGAAGATTTAAATTCTTTTCGTATTAAATTTCTTAGCAAAAAAGGTATTTTATCAGTCTTATTTGAAGAGTTTAAAAAGGTTCCAATAAATCAAAAACGAGAAATTGGTAAAATTTTAAACGATTTAAAAAATTTACTAGAAAATAAAGTAACTACATTTCAATCAAAATTTGAATCTATCTTTATCTCCTAATCATAATTTTGATTTTACCTTGCCCGGCTTTACATATAGAGTTGGAAGCAGGCATCCAATTACATTGGTTAAAATTGAACTTAGTAAAATTTTTTATAAATTAGGCTTTTCCATCACTGAAGGTCCAGAAATAGAAGACGACTGGCATAATTTTTCAGCTCTCAATTTTCCTTTTGAACATCCAGCGAGAGATATGCAGGATACATTTTTTTTTGAAATTAATCCAGATATTCTATTACGAACTCACACATCTTCTGTTCAGGTTCGTAAAATGGAGAAAACACAACCACCCTTTCGCATTATTATGCCAGGAAGAGTATTTCGAAATGAAGTTATTTCAGCTCGTGCACATTGCATATTTCACCAAATTGAAGGATTGTATATAGATACAAATGTTTCATTTGCAGATCTTAAACAAACTTTACTTTTCTTTTCAAAAGAAATGTTCGGAGAAGATACTAGAATTCGTTTGCGTCCATCATTTTTCCCTTTTACAGAGCCATCTGCAGAAATGGATATTTCATGTAAAATTTGTAATGGTAATGGATGTAATGTTTGTAAGTATACAGGATGGCTTGAAGTTTTAGGTTGTGGTATGGTACATCCAAATGTTTTTTCAAATTGTAATATAGATAATAAAATCTACACAGGATATGCATTTGGAATGGGAATTGAAAGAATTGCAATGCTCAAATATCAAATAAAAGATTTAAGAATGTATTTTGAAAATGATATCAGGTTTTTAAACCAATTTTAATTTTTCAAATTACAAAATTTCAATTTCAAAATTAAGTTTTACAGCTTCTTTTAAAATTGCTATTACACTACAATATTTATCTTTAGATAAATCTACTGCTTTTTTTATTTTCACATATTCCAGATTATTTCCCTTAAATTGATATTTTATACTTATATCAGTATACTTTTTTGGATGCTCTTCTTGCGTATTTCCAATTACTTTAATACTAAAATTAAATATTTCAACTTTCATCTTTTTCAAAATTGAAATTACATCCATTCCTGTACAACCTGCCAAAGCAAGTAACAACAATTTTTTAGGTCTAGGTCCTTTATTTTCCCCCCCAACATCACTTGAAGAATCAACTATTAAATTATGTCCATCTATTTCGGTAGAAAATGACATTTTTCCATTCCATTTAACATTTATTTCATTTAGCATATTAAAATAATCTATTTTGCGAGTTATTTTTCTTGATTATACCAATAGCTTGGTAAGCTCTCTCAGTAGCTTCTCTTCCCCTAAGTGTTCGTTTAATATAACCTTCTTTTAATAAAAATGGCTCATAAACTTCTTCAACTGTACCTGTGTCTTCACCAATTGAAGTTGAAATAGTATTTAAACCAACAGGACCTCCATTAAACTTTTCAATTATATTTCTTAAAATTTTTGTATCAATATCATCTAATCCATTTTTGTCTATATTAAGAGCATTTAAAGCAAATTTTGTAATTTCAATATCAATTTTACCTGTTCCCTTTACTTGTGCAAAATCTCTTACTCTTCGTAATATAGCATTTGCAACTCTAGGAGTTCCTCTGCTTCTGAAAGCAATTTCATTAGCAGAAATATTGTCAATTTCTATATTTAATATTCTTGCTGAACGCAGCACAATTCCTTTTAAAATTTCATAATCATAATAGTCAAGGTGAGAATTTATACCAAATCTTGACCTCAACGGACTAGTCAATAATCCGGCTCTAGTAGTTGCGCCAATTAATGTAAATGGATTTAAAGATATTTCAACTGACCTAGCACTTGCACCTTTGTCAATCATAATATCAATACAATAATCTTCCATAGCTGAATATAAATACTCTTCAACTATTGGTGAAAGTCTGTGAATTTCATCTATAAAAAAAACGTCTCCTTTCTCAAGACTAGTCAATATACCCGCTAAATCGCCAGGTTTATCAAGCACAGGTCCAGAAGAAATTTTCAGATTTACTCCCATTTCTTTTGCAATAATATGAGCCAAAGTAGTTTTTCCTAAACCAGGTGGTCCATGCAGTAAAACATGATCTAAAGTTTCATTTCTTATAATAGCAGCTTTTACAAATATTTTTAAGTTTTCAATGATTTTTTCTTGTCCTTTAAACTCATTAAATTCAACAGGTCTAATACGATTTTCATAATCGTTATCAACTTTTAATCTTTCACTTCTAATATCAAAAGTTTCTTCCATTAAATTATACTTTATTAATTTGAAATCTCTAACATTTTTAAAACAGCCTTTTCTGCTTTCACTCTAATATTTTCATCAATCTTAATTTCAAATTTACCTTCTTTTAAGCAATCATAAATTTTTTTCAAAGTTATTAATTTCATAAATTTACAATCATTGCAACCACAAGAAGAATCTATAGGAGGAGCAGGAATAAAAATTTTATTAGGATTTTCTTTCTTCATTTGATGTAATATTCCAGATTCTGTTACAACAATATATTTATCACTTTTATCACTTTTTACATATTTTAACAATGCTGAGGTTGATCCGATAAAATCAGCAATTATTAAAATTTGCTTTTTGCATTCAGGATGAGCAATTATTTTTGCACCAGAATTTTCCTTTTTTAATTCAAGTATTCTTTCAAGCGAGAATTCTTCATGTACATGGCATGCTCCATTCCAAATAATAAGTTCTCGGTTTGTAATACTATTTACATAATTTCCCAAATTTTTATCAGGAGCAAATATAATCCTTCTTCCTTTTTCAACACTATTAACAATTTTAACTGCATTAGATGAAGTACAAATTATATCAGATAAAGCTTTTACTTCAGCAGAAGTATTTATATAAGAAACAACTACTGCATCAGGATAATTTAATAAAAACTTTTTAAATTCTTCAGCAGGACAAGAATCTGCTAAAGAACATCCAGCCATAAAATCAGGAATTAATACTTTAGCATAAGGATTAATGATTTTTGCAGTTTCAGCCATAAAATTAACTCCAGCAAATACAATAATATCAGCATTTGTTTTCTTCGCATTTTTAGAAAGTTCTAAACTGTCACCAACAAAATCAGCAATATCCTGAATATCTCCATCCTGATAATAGTGAGCCAATATTACAGCATTCTTTTCATTTTTTAACCTATTAATTTCACTTATTAACAACTCTTTATTCATATATATTTTTATAGATATTTAAAAACTATTTATGATAATAATAATATGATGTTAATTCTGTTTATAAAAATTAACATTAAATATTGCTAAACAAAATTGTCATTTATTAAAAACAGTTTATAAACAAACACGAATTTTATATGTTTAAGTAAATCAGGTAGTATATTTTTTAATTAACAGTTGTTTAAAACTAATTGCTTTAATAATTAAGAATACTTTAAATCTTAAAAATAGTTAATACAATCCTTAAAAAATATGAACTAATAATAATATTTTGTTTTGCATAGAATTAATTTTTTTCTATATGAAGTTTGATTGAAAAAATTGCAATTACTTTTTAATTTTTTATCTAAAGTTTTAAACATTGTTATAAGAGAACAAAAGAGTAATTTCTTAATTACTAAAGTAAATAAGATATAAATATTTTAAGATATTTCTAAAATATTTACTTTTGAAAATATCATTTATTAGTTATTTACATTTTTATCAATTAGTTTGTTGAATTATTGAATAATATGAAAATTATTGGAATTGCAAGTGATCATGCAGGATATGAACTTAAGGAAATATTAAAATCATGGTTAAAAGTGAAAGGATATGATTTAAAAGATTTTGGTGCTTTTTCGATTGAGAGTTCTGATTACCCTGATTTTGCTCATCCTCTTGCAAATGCGATTGAAAAAGGAGATGTAAATATTGGAATATCAATTTGTGGTAGTGGAAATGGAATGAATATGACTGTAAATAAGCATCAAGATATTAGAGCAGGATTATGTTGGAACAAAGAAATAGCCAGACTTGCCCGAGCGCACAACAATGCTAATATATGTTCATTGCCGGCCAGATTTGTATCCGTTGATGATGCAAAAGAAATTGTTGAGACTTTTTTAAATACTGAATTTGAAGGTGGACGTCATCAAATACGAATTGAAAAAATTCCTGTTAATAATATTTAAATATGTTATCGAATACTTGTAAATATGCCATAAGAGCGGTTTTATATTTAGCTTTAAATGTCGATGGGAATAAAAAAATAGGAATAAAAAAAATTTCAAAAGATTTAAATATTCCTACACCATTTTTAGGTAAAATATTACAAACGCTGGCAAAAAATAAAGTTTTATTTTCTACCAAGGGACCTAATGGAGGTTTTAGTTTAGGAAAACCTCCCAAAGATATTTCATTAATGAACATTGTTGATATTATTGACGGAAATGACAATTTTAATGCATGCATAATTGGGCTTCATAGCTGTACAACAGAAGAAAAAAACTGCCCAATACATTATAAGTATGCTCAAATAAGAGAACAGGCTAAGCAACTTTTTACTTTTGAAAACTTTGCCGAATTAGTGGAAAATATTAAACACAATCAAAATAAAGTTACTATTTAGAAACTAAATTATTCCAACCAGGCTATTATTGAAAAATCTGAAATAATAGCTGAATCTTTTAAATAAAATTTATTCACCTGATGGCAGGTATTTATGTACATATTCCGTTTTGCAAAAAACGCTGCAATTATTGTGATTTTTATTCAACAATAAAAATTGGATATTTGAATGAATATTTAGAAGCATTAAGTAAAGAAATTGAAATACAAGCTAATTACTTCAGGAATGAAGAAGTAGAAACAATATATTTTGGAGGAGGTACACCTTCAATTTTGAAAACTATTGAAATCGAAAAGTTGATAAATTCATTAAAAAAAATTTTCAATATTTCCAAAAATCCAGAAGTGACATTAGAATTAAATCCTGACGATTGCAATAATGTATACCTAAAAAACATCAAGTCAAACGGTGTCAATAGAATTAGCATAGGCGTTCAGTCATTTGATGATAAAATTTTAGAACTAATGGGCCGCAGGCATACAGTTAAGCAAGTTTATAAATGCATTGATTATGCCTTAAACGCTGAGATTCAAAATATAAGTATTGATTTAATTTATGATTTGCCAGAAATGAATTTAAATGCTTGGGAAACTACACTTGGAAAAGCTTTTAAATTGCCAATACAACATTTATCAGCCTATCACCTTACATACGAGAAGGGAACAATTTTTAATAAATGGTTAATGAATGGCAAATTATTTAAATTAAATGATGAAGAAAGTTGGCTGCAGTTTGAAATGTTGCATAATCACGCAATAACTAACAAATTTGAACATTATGAAATATCCAATTTTGCTAAAGCAGGTTTTTCTTCAAAACATAATTCAAACTACTGGAATGGTTCTTATTACTTAGGTTTAGGGCCTTCAGCTCATTCATATAATGGGAATTCAAGACAATGGAATTGTTCGAACTTAATTAAGTATAACAAATTATTAATTTCTGAAAAATTGGCTAAAGAAAGCGAGAATCTTACAAAAAAGGATAATGCAAATGAATACATTCTTACAGGATTAAGAACAAATATTGGAATTAATATAGAATTTTTTCGAAATAATTATGGAGAAATATATTTCAGAAACCTTCTAAAAGGACTTGAAAAATTTGTAGTTTCTAAACATGCAGAAATAAAAGGAAACTTTGGTTTTCTAACGTTAAAAGGATGGTTTATTTCAGATAAAATTATAGGAGAACTAATGATTTAATAATTTTATTAAGAAGTCAATTTGGTTCCATTTTTTTCGGCAGACTTTTTTGATGCATAAATAATGAATATTATTCCCGTTAGAATAAATGGTAAACTTAAAATTTGACCCATATCAATTGGCAAAAATTTTTCAAAATTTTCCTGAGGATTTTTAATGAACTCAATTAAAAACCTAGCCCCGAAAAGTAAAATCAAAAAAATACCAAAAAGTTTTCCTCTTTGTCTGATAAAGTAGTTTTTATTATAGCACCAATACAAGAAAATAAAAATTAACAAATATGAAAGCGCTTCATATATTTGTGTTGGGTGATGCGGGGCATGGATGCCTTTTTCATTCAGATATTCAGAACTATTTACGAAATAGAAACCCCAAGGCAAATTAGTTGCAACTCCAAATATTTCTGAGTTCATAAGGTTCCCTAAACGAATAAACATACTACCTAATGCAACAACAATTCCTATCCTGTCTAACAACCAGAGTAAGTTTAACTTATTTTTTCTTACGAACAAATAAAGAGCAATTAAAATTCCGACAGCACCACCATGGCTGGCAAGTCCACCTTCCCATATTTTTAAAATTCGCAAAGGTTCTTCAAAATAGTACGCAGGATTATAAAACAAAACATGCCCTAATCTTGCACCTATAATTGTTCCAAAAGCCATGTAAATTGTGAGTTCATCTAACAATTCCATGGAGTATCCTTCTTTTTTAAAAACTTTCTTTAAGATCAGAATTCCAAAAATAAATGCAGTAACAAATAGAAGTCCATACCACCGCAAAGACAAAGGTCCTAAAGAGAATATTTCAGGTTTTACATTCCATGTAATAAATTGTAATATCATCGTAAGCCAAATTTTAATTATTTTATTCTTTATTTGCCTATAATCTTTGCAATCTGACTATTATTTTGAATATCTAAAATATTTCAAAACAAATACATATTAGCAAAAAACTATATGCCGATTAATATTTATTTACTTTAATGACAAAGTAAATAATGATAAATATGTCAATAAACCACAAGCGATGCAAAGGAATAAGAAAATTTTCGAATTTAACTATTTGACCAGGAAATAATAAATTCTGTTACACTATTATTTTTGGCAAGGGATTTTGTCAAATCAATTTTTACATTTTTACAACCCGACATTTCTAGTGCCCGCTCCATCCATCCAACAATGTCATATTCTAGAATCTCATCAGGATCAGGGAATTTAGTTATATGCAGAACTAATCCGTTTTTTGTAGCATTCATAACTACAATTTCGGAAGGTTGAAAATAGGTAGTAAATATTCGGCCAGCCTTTTCTATAATATATTTGGGCGAGCCAAACTGAATAAAAAACTTGTAAATGCCATTTAAAGCTGATTCAGCATGGAAACGACCCATAAGCTTGGCAGTTTTTTCATCATCTCCGTTATAATATACTTTACTAATTGTTTTCATTGGTAAAACCAAACCATCCTGCATAGGATACCAGTTATTCGTAAAAATAATACCTTTCATAATATTTTTCGAACTTTCAGGAAGGGCATCCAACCATTCATTTTGTCGAAGCGGAAAATGTTTTTTTACAAATTCCGGGATCGACTTTAATGCAGCGCCTTTTATTTCCATTGCGGAATTTGATTTAACCCATATTTAAAAGTAAGCTTTTTGCAAATTTTTTCATATGAATTCGTCCATTTTTAATTCTATAAAATACGTTAATATTTATTTATAATTGCTAGATATTTCCTTTTCAATCAATGAACTTAATTAATTTTTAAATAGAAAGACCCAAATTGATTTCAAAAAGTTATGCAAATTCAAATAATTAAGTTTGTAAGTTTTTAAAGCAAAATTTAATAATATAAAAAAGTGAAGATTAAAAATATAATTAAGAATTATTTCTATTGTATTTTGTTTGTTTTGGCTATTGGATTATTAACTTATCAATGTGCTAGCGTTGGTACAATATCGGGAGGTCCAAAAGATGTTAGAATCCTCCAAAAATGGTCAGCAGTTCCCCAAAAATGTATGCTACTAATTTTAAAAATAAGGAAATACGAATAGATTTTAATAAATATATTCAACTTAAGGATGTAAATCAACAATTAAATGTTTCTCCACCATTAAAGAAAAAACCTTTAGTTTGGATTAAAAATAAGTCACTAATAATTCAGTATAAGGACACTTTAAAAGAAAATACGACTTATACATTTAATTTCGGTAATAGTATCTCTGATTTAAATGAAGGTAATATTTACAACAATTTCGAATTTGTTATTTCAACTGGAAACTATGTAGATTCGTTGGGAGTAAGAGGCCAAATTGTGGATGCTTTCGATTTAAAACCAGAAAAGGAATCTCTTTTAGCAATGTTATATAGTAATTTGTCTGATTCTGCACCTTATAAAGAAGTACCTGAATTTACAAGTCGTACTGATAAGGATGGATATTTTTATATTAATAATGTCAAGCCGGAACTTACAGGTTATATGCGCTTAAAGATAAAAATTTCAATTATAAATATGATCCGGTTACAGAAGCAATTGCTTTTAAAGATTCAAATGTTATACTTGACAAGTTCTAAAATATCAAATTTGAAAGAGAAAAATTTATTTTTTCCATCAGACACTTTGCACTTTTATAGTATAAAAGATACGATTCGC
Source organism: uncultured Bacteroidota bacterium (assembly GCA_963851385.1). Classification (GTDB taxonomy): domain Bacteria; phylum Bacteroidota; class Bacteroidia; order Bacteroidales; family DTGW01; genus CAWEFA01. Next base: position 210,736 of record CAWKPE010000012.1, read on the forward strand.
AAAAAGCATATTTTAGACAGTATTGCTACAAAAAGATCACGAAATAGCATTTATTCTGAGTTACTATTATTTTATGAAAAAGATAAACGGCAATATTTAAAAGATTTTAGCAGAAAATATAAACGACGATTTGATATTCGTTTCAATAAACCTCTAAGAAATGATAGTATAATTATTAAACCATTATATTTTAAAGTTACCAATTGGTATTTATTGGAAAAATATCAAAATCATGATTCATTGACAATATGGTTAACAGATACAAATTTGGTTAAAATAGATACACTTAAAACAGTCGTTCAATATTGGGGTAATAGCAAAAAAGGTGATTTAATATGGAAGTCCGATACTTTGAACTTCAAATACACGGGCTTAGAAAAGACTGAAAAAAAATCTAAAAAACAAAAACCTCAAACTGCGAAAATTGCAACAAATGCAGCAGGAACAGTTGATTTAAACTCAGAACCTTATATTGAATCAGATTTTCCAATATCAAAAATTAATACAAATAAATTTCAACTGTTTCAAAAGGTTGATACTGTTGAGTTTCCTTCGAAATTTTCAATTATTGCAGATAGTTTATCACCAAAAAGGGTAAATATAAAGAGCAGATGGATTGAACAAACAAATTATAAACTAAAAATATTTCCTGGGGCTTTCGAAAATATTTATGGCATTCAGTACGATACAATAATGAGTTCATTTACAACTCAAAAACTTGAATACTATGGAAAATTAACTTTGAATCTTTGGAATTAAAATGCCTATAATTGTTCAACTTCTCGATAAAGATAAGTTAGTTATAGAGAAATGTACTTCCTTAGATGGGCCAATAATATTCGATTATTTACAGCCAAAATCTTATGTTATCAAACTGATATTTGATGAAAATGGAGACAGAATTTGGACTACCGGTGATTTATTAAAGAAAAAACAACCGAAAAAGTACTATTTTACAAAGAGGAAATTAACATTCGTTCAAATTGGGATGTTGATATTACCTGGGAAATAAAATATTTTTATGAATTCGGATTTCGTAATAATAATATACATCACCATAAAAAAGTAGATGTTAAGACAGAAAATCTTCTAATAGCTATAATATTAAATTTTGCAATTACAATTGTTGAAATTGGAGGAGGTATTCTTTCAAATAGTTATGCATTATTATCTGATGCAATGCACAATTTCGGAGATACTGTTGCTATTTTCCTCGCATATCTTTCAAATAAAATTAGTAAGCGAACCCCTACTTTAAGTAAAACTTTTGGCTTTAAGCGAATTGAAATTATCGTTGCTTTAATTAATGGAGTTGCACTTATTATTATTTGCTCTTTTCTTTTTTATGGAGCTATAGTAAGATTAAAACACCCTGCTCCTATTAATGGTTTAATGATGATTGTTGTTGCTATTATTGCGCTATTGGCAAATTTTATTGCTATGGCATTACTAAAAAGAGACAAAGATAAAAACCTCAATATTAAAGCAGCTTATCTTCATTTATTCGCTGATACCTTTTCTTCTGCAGCAGTAATATTAGGTGGAATATTAATAGTTTTGTATAAATATATATTGGCTCGATCCAGTTGTTACGTTTATAATTAGTATTTACATATTAAAAGAAGCATGGTACATATTGAAACAGGCATACTTGATATTAATTCAGGCAACACCTAATGATCTTGACATAAATAAAGTTAAATTAGCTATTGAAGCTTTGCTGAAATTGAAAATGTACATCATATTCATGCATGGAAACTAAACGATACGCAAACTCACTTTGAATGTCATGTTGATCTTAAAAATGATTATAAAATAAGTAAAACAGAACAAATATTTATTAAGATAAACAACTGCTAAAAGACAATTTTAATATTATTCACACTACTATTCAATTTGAATACAATAGTTGTAATGACAAATCAGTTATAAGAAAATATAAAATTCCGGAATCCAATAATTTCTCTGACTTCATTCAAAGTCTTTGAAGCACTTTCGCGGGCTTTATCACTGCCCATTTTAACTACTTTTTTTAAATATTCATGATTTGAAGATAATCCTGTATTTTTGCCTAATCGGTTCAATGGCTTTATTAATATCCTGGGCAAGTTGTTTTTTCAAATCGCCATAACGAATTTCACATTTATTATATTTTTCCCGAAAAAAGTTCAACGTATCTTCCGATGAAACTACCTCCATAATTGTAAATAAGTTTTTGATTGGTTCAGGCATTTTTTGGTTTGTATGAGTAGGTCCACTATCGGTAACAGCCCGCATGACTTTTTTTTCAACAGTTTTAGCATCGTCCGACAAATAAATGCCATTACCTTCCGATTTACCCATTTTTCCTGAGCCATCTAGACCAGGAATTTTTAAAAGATTTTTTCCAAAATTAAATGCATCAGGAAGAGGGAAAAAATTTACTCCATAAAGTTTATTAAACCGTCCTGCAAAATTTCGTGCCATTTCCAGATGTTGTTCCTGGTCCTTTACCAACAGGAACTTTATTTGCTTTATGAATAATGATATCTGCAGCCATCAGAACAGGATAAGTCAGTAAGCCGGCATTAATATTGTCAGTTTGCTGACGAGCTTTTTCTTTAAAAGTTGTGGTTCTTTCCAATTCACCTTTATATGCAAGCATATTAAGTATTAGATACAATTCAGAAACTTCAGGTATATCGCTTTGAATATAAACAGTAGCAATTTCAGGATCAATACCTGCAGCGAGATATTCACAAAGAACCTGTTTAACACTGGCCATCCAATCATCAGGTTTAGGATGGGTTGTCAATGAATGCAGATCAGCAATAAAAAAGAAACACTTATAATCGTGTTGCATTTTAACAAAATTGCGAACAGCGCCATAATAATTACCCAAATGAGGTTACCTGTTGAACGAATACCACTTAAAACAATTTCCATAGATTTATTTTTTTGAATGTACAAATCTAAAAAATAAAAAATCACCTGCTAAAGGTCTACAATTTAGATTTTTTCATGGATGGATTTATTTCGGGTAATTATTTGCAAGAATTGATTTTTCGTAAAAAATTTAGGAATGAAGATTATAAATATTCGGTAATTAAATTTAAACATGAATTCCAATTAATATGGAATCATACAGGTTACAAAAAGTTTCAAGGCTCATACAAAAGGAATTAGGAATTATATTTCAACGCGAAAGTCATACTATTTGTAATGGCAAAATGGTTACTGTAACTGCAGTCCGTGTAAGTCCCGATTTGGGAATTGCTAAGGTGTACATTAAGTATATTTCCATCAGAGAATCAAAAGAAACATTAATTCATATAAAAATCATACTAAGACAATACGTCATAATATTGGTTTGAAAATGCGAAACCAATTGCGAATATTGCCTGAATTAGAATTTTTTATTGATGACAGTCTTGACTATATTGAGAAGATTGAGAAATTAATAAAACCTCGTAAAAATTCTTAAATTGATAATAAATTATAATTAACCAAACTTTCCAAAACAAAAATTAAATTATGCAATACGAACCAATTAAAAGAAGCCTTGGACATGTATTTAATGACAAACCATTTTTCAGGATATTTTTTTATAAATTTCTCGACATTCTGTTATTAAGGGCATGGTATATTAAAAAAGAACTTAAAATAATTAAAAGACAAATTGGAAATAATGTTTCGATACTAGATGCAGGATCTGGATTTGGCCAATATTCTTATTTTATATCTATTTTTTCAAAAGAATGTAAAATTACAGGTATTGATATTGAAGAAGAACAAATTGAGGATTGCAATAAATTTTTCAATAAAATTGGATTATGCTGACAGAATAAAATTCAATAAAGCGGATATGACTCAATTTGTAAAACCTGATGAATATAATCTCATTATTTCAATTGATGTAATGGAACATATAACTGACGATATTCAGGTATTTAAAAATTTTTATCAATCATTGAAATCCGGAGGTATTTTACTAATTTCTACACCTTCAGACCAAGGAGGATCTGATGTACACGATGATGAAGAGAAATCATTTATAGCTGAACATGTACGCGATGGTTACAGTATTAGCTGATATTCAAAAGAAACTTGAAACTGCAGGATTTTTAAATATTGAAACAAAATATAGTTATGGAATTCCTGGTCAAATATCCTGGAAAATATCAATGAAATTTCCAATAACAATATTGAATATTAGCAAATTATTTTTCATTATTCCTTCCTTTCTATTATCTGATTACTTTTCCATTTTGTCTGTTACTAAACTACTTTGATTTTATAAAGTACATAAAAGTGGCACTGGATTAATTGTAAAAGCTATGAAATGAATTTGAAAGAATTCGTAAGGAATTAAATCTATTACAAATTAAAAATATAATGGAGGCAAAATGTTTCTAAACTCTTATAAATTTCCGTTTTTTGTAACACGAAGATATCTGAAAGCCAAAAAATCTCATTCTGCTATTAATATTATTTCATTAATATCTTTATTCGGTGTAGCGGTAGGAACAATGGCTCTTGTTGTAGTTTTGTCTGTTTTTAATGGATTTGACAATCTTATTAAATCACTTTTCAATTCTTTTGATCCGGATATCAAAATATCAATAATTGAAGGGAAATCATTTGTTCCTGATTCTGTAAAATATGTTCAAATTAAAGCAATACCTTCAATTGCTGAGATTGCTGAAGTTGTTGAGGAAAATGCATTGATTCAATATGGAGAGAAGCAATATATAGCAACAATTAAAGGCGTTACTAATAATTTTAATATTGTATCAGGCATAGATAAAAAAATTTCTGAGGGTAAATTTTTGCTTAACAATGGCAAAGTTCCTTATGCTGTAATCGGACAAGGTGTAGCATATTATCTTTCCGTTGGACTCAATCTAGGAGATCCACTTTTAATTTATGTTCCTCGTAAAACTGCCGAAGTGTCCTATATTCCTGAAGAAGCATTCAATAAAAAGTCTATTATGCCTTCGGGGATTTTTTCCATTGAACAGGATTTTGATGCAAAATATGTACTTGTTCCTATTGGTTTTGCAAGGGATATTCTTGAATACAACAATGAAGTTACAGCTCTTGAAATTAAAGTAAAATCAGGTGAGGATATAGAAAAAATTCAAAAGAAAATTCATAAAATCTTAGGTTCACAATTTTCAGTAAAAAATCGATATCAGCAGCAGGAAATATTTTATAAAATAATGACTAGCGAGAAATGGGCAATATTTTTCATTTTGACATTTATATTAATAGTAGCTTCATTGAATATTATAGGCTCTCTGACTATGTTAATTTTAGATAAGAAAAAAGACATTAGTACTTTAAATCATCTGGGGGCAGATTGGAAATCAATACGTAAAATATTTTTATTAAATGGATGGATAAACTCGCTAATTGGTGCATTCACGGGAATAATATTGGGAATAATAATCTGCTGGATACAAACCCGATATGGTATTGTAAAACTTCAAGGCAGTGGAACTTTTGTAATTGATGTATATCCGGTAAAAATATTAATAAGTGATATTATTATTGGTTCTGATTACAGTATCATTTATAGGATTTATTACTTCCTGGATTCCTGTTAGGGTAATTTCGAAAAGATATTTTGAATAGGATCAAAATTATTTATAAATAAAATATATTATTTTAAGTAATCCGTTAGGAGCAATACCAATCCAAATTATTATCATTAATGAAATTGACAATACAATACTGCTTCCGACTGGTACTAAAACGGTTTCTTTGTTTTGAATTTCTGGTATAGGTTTAAATATTATAAAAACCACTTTCAAATAATAATACAAGCCGATTCCACTATTTATAATTAATATCCACAAAAGCAGCCATTGAGAGTTGGCAACACCGATAAGCAATATGTAAAATTTTGACATAAATCCAGCAGTCAAGGGCATGCCTGCTAACGAAAAAAACATAGTTACAAGAACTATTGCCAGCCATTTATTCTTAAAATATAGTCCTTTAAAATCATCAATATTGTCAATTTCTTTTCCTTCTTTAGAAAGTATTGTCATTACTGAAAAAGCTCCAATAGTTGTAATAAAATAAGCAGCAAGGTAAAAGATAGCCGAACGAATACCAATAGTTCCACCTATTACAATAGGAAATAAAAGATAACCTAAATGAGCAATAGATGAACATGCCAATAATCGTTTTAAACTATTTTGTCGTAATGCTAGTAAATTCCCGGTAAACATTGAAAAAGCTGAAATAATAGTCAATACTATTACTAATGCTTTTCCTGATTGAAGATTTATATTTGCAAATAAGTATATTAATAAGGCAAAAGCTCCACCTTTAGAAACAGAAGCCAGAAATGCAGTTACAGGTAATGGAGCTCCCTGGTAAACATCAGGAGTCCACATATGAAAAGGTGAGAGAGCCAGTTTAAATCCTAATGATGTAATTATCATTGATAAACCTACAATGCATAAAGGCGTAGGTTGCATGACTGAATTTAAATAATACACTACTTTAAAAATATTCAAAGTTCCTGTTTCAGAATAAATAAGAGCAATTCCAAAAAGAAGAATTGAAGAAGATGCTGCAGCCAGAATTAAGTATTTGATAGATGCTTCAACATTTGAATTATTATTTCTTAAGTACCCAATCATTACATATAAGGGAATACTTAGTAATTCAAGACCAATAAAGAAAGCGGCAAAATGAACCGAAGAAATCATCGTCATTGTTCCTAAAACTGCAACTTGAAGTAACAAATAATATTCTTCCTTTTGCTCATCAACTTTTCTAAAATATCCCAAACTCACAATATTGATTAATAATGCTGCAAATAATGTCAGTACTATGTAAAAAGATGAAAAGTCTGATATATTAATCATTTCATTAACCCAACCAGGTAATTTTTCTGAATGATTGAAAATTGAAATAATTGCCAAAATGAAACCGATTATGGATAAATAAGCAATTAGTTTATGATTTCTATAAAATGCTGTAACCAGCATTAAAACTACGATTGTTATTGCTATAATTATAAATGGGCTCAATACAGGAAATTCGAACATATTAGTTGCTTATATTAAGATAGTATTCAATTTAATAGATTTATTTTTCTTTTGTTTTTAATGATGAATTGTCAATATATCTTATTGCCGTATTATTATTGTTTAAGGTTATTTTATTCAGAAGCTTTAAAACTACAGGTTTAGATCTATCCATAATAGGTTTCGGATAAAAACCAATCCAAAGAATCGCAATTACAAGACTTCCAAAAACTATTTTTTCTAAAATTTTGATATCTGGAATTTGAAATTCATAATTCTTTTTACCAACAATAACTTTCTGGATAATTCGAAGAGAGTATGCAACAGAAAAAACCAGACCGATAGAAGAAAGAATGGCAATTATGATGTGAGCTTTAAATGCACCTGTAAGGATTAAAAATTCAGCGACAAAATTACCTGTTCCAGGTAAACCTAATGTTGCAAGAGCAAAAAACATTCCTAATCCGGACAATAAAGGAATTTTTTCAAATAAGCCGCCTAATTGACTAATGTTACAAGTACCTGTTCTTTTAAGTAATGAATAAGCAAACAATAGAAGTGCGCTTGTGCTGACTGCACTCATAATCATTTGTAATATTACACCCTGCCAGGCAGTTTCATTAAATGAGAATATTCCAACGAGAATAAATCCCATATGACTGATTGCAATATAAGCTGCAATCATGCGAAGATCATCCTGAGAATAAGCCATAAATGCTCCATAGAGAATCGTAATTACACCCAGAATAAGAAATATATTTGAATAAAGCATAGATGACTCCTGAAACATAGGAAGTGCAAAACGAATTATTCCATATGCACCGGTTTTAATTAATAATCCCGAAGATAACGCTATAACCGGAGCTTCCCTAAATGAAGCAGGAAACCAACCGTGAAATGGAAGTGATGGCAATTTTACAAGGAAAGCGAATAAAAAACCAAACATCAAAACAGATGCAATTTTTGGATCCATCAAAATACCGTTTAAATTAAAATAGTCAAAAGAATTCCATCCGGTGGCTTTGAAATGAATGACATTTAAACAAATAATAGAAACCAATAATACCAGACCGCTTACCTGAGTATAAAAAAGTAACTTAAATGAACTTTTCGAATTTGTATCATTCCCAAATTTGATTATTAGTAAATAAATAGGAACAAGCATCATTTCCCAGAATAAGAAGAAAAGAAAAAGATCCATTGCAAGGAAAATTCCGGCTACTCCAGAAATCATCAATAGTACATTAAAATAAAAATAACCCTCGTTATTTGTTTTTGGAGTTGCCAAAACAGAAATAAATCCCAAAATGAGAGTAAGTAGTAGCATCAGGTAGCTTAAACCATCCATAGCAAGGTGAATATTTGCCTGAAACAAATTAATCCATTCTCTGCTCGATTCAATCATCCATCCATATTTAGATTTGAACAAAACCGGGAATGCACTGAGATTCCAGAAACCCAATAAAATAATTAAATCAACACCTATTGCCAATAACGCAATGAAGCGAGGCAAATGACTATTCCATCTGGAAAAAAGAACAGATAAAATAGCACCAGATAATAAAACAAGTATGAGGATCTCCAACATCATAAGCAGAGCATTAGGGTTAAAATAATAATTAAACCAGCAACAATTCCGGTAAGATACCATTTAAGCCGGCCATTTTGAATAAAGTCAAATGCTTTTCCCAAATAACTTATCAATCCACCAACTGAATCGAAAAATCTATCAATAATATCAGATTTGTTAATTTCAGATATCCAAACAAAGGGCTTTACAAATATTTTATCATATATTTTGTCAAAGTTCCAACCAGAGTAAAAATATCTTTGAACAGAATTTAAAGTGAATGAAGTTACTGTTCGTTTGACAAATAATAAATATGCAACATAAACTCCAAGAATAGATGTAAGAGAGGACATTATCTGAAATGTCCATTCATGTATACCTAATTTATTTATTAAAGTTTGAGGTAAAGTTTTTTCAGCCAGTGATGAAAATATATTTATGTGTCCAATGTTTTCAGGAAGTTGAGCAAATCCACCTATAATAGATAAAATTGCAAGTACAATTAATGGTACAGTTATGAATTTACCTGGATTATAATGAATTTGAGTTTTTTCCTGTCCAAAGAATGTTATAAAAATCATTCTGAAAGAATATAAAGCTGTAATAAAAGCTCCTGTAATTCCTGCAAGCCAAAACCAAATACTTCCAAATTCTGACGAATAAGCATACCACAATATTGAATCTTTACTGTAAAAACCAGCTGTCACCAGAGGTAAAGCGGACAACGATGCAGAACCAATCAGAAAGGTCCAAAATACCACAGGTAGCTTTTTTCTTAATCCTCCCATTTTAAACATATCCTGTTCGTGGTGTAAAGCCAAAATAATAGCTCCGGCAGCTAGAAAAAGCAATGCTTTAAAGAAAGCATGAATTACAAAATGAAAAATACCTGCAGACCATGCGCCAACACCTAATGCAAGAAACATATAACCAATTTGGCTAATGGTCGAATAAGCTAAAACCCTTTTAATATCATATTGATAAAGAGCACTGATTCCTGCCAGTAATAGGGTAATCGCACCAATTGAAGCTACAATAGTCATCGCCAATGGAGACAATATAAACAAGAAATGAGTACGAGCTATCAAATAAACTCCTGCTGTTACCATTGTGGCCGCATGAATTAATGCACTTACTGGAGTTGGACCTGCCATAGCATCAGGTAACCAAACTTGTAAAGGCAACTGAGCTGATTTTCCGACAGCACCTCCCAGTAATAGCAGGCAAATTGTAAGCGCTAATGATGATCCTAAAGCAATATTCATCGGAGCGATAGACATTATTGATTGAATATTCAGAGTACCGAATTTTACGAAGATCAAAATAAGTCCAAAGAGTAAGGCAGTGTCCCCAATGCGGGTAACAATAAATGCTTTACGAGCAGCATAATTATTGGCAGAATCTTTATAAAAAAAGCCAATTAACAAATAAGAACATAATCCAACGCCTTCCCATCCAAGGTACATTAGCAACAAATCATTGGCTAGTACAAGTATCAGCATTGAACCAACAAACAAATTCATGTATGCAAAGAAGCGCGAATAACCTTCTTCGTTATTCATATATTCTATAGAATAAATATGAATTAAGAATCCTACAAATGTGATTACAAAAATGAATATTAGTGAGAGAGAATCAAGATGCAAATAAAAAGATGGTGAAAATCCTTCGACATTAAACCAGGTCCAAAGGTTTTGCGTAATATTTTGTTCGTGAGATGGAAGCTTTAGCAATCCTATACCTAAAAGAATGACTAAGAATGCAGATAATCCAACAAATGCAGATCCAATAAAAGCTTGAATTTTTTTAGAAAAAAAATTGCCAAATAGAATTAATATAATAAAACCAAGAAAAGGTAAAGCAGGTATTAACCAAATTAAATTCAACATAGCAAACTTATTTTTATTTTATTAATTCAACTTCCCTTGTTTCTCCTAGCGCTAACTTATAATAAAATTTAAGAGAATATCAAGCAAGGAATTATGAATTTCGAAGTATTTGATTTATTTCAAAATTCAACATTAGATATTTTTATTCAATATTCATTTTTTTACTTATGTTAGTGCAATTACTCCAATAAAGGGAAATGGTTTATTTAAGTGTATTCAAACTTTTTGTATCCAATGTTTTAAAATGTTTATACATTAAAATTACCAGGGCTAATGCAACAGAAACCTCAGCAGCAGCTACTGAAAGTATGAAAATAAACATAACCTGGCCGTCAGGTTGATTCAAATGAGCTCCAACAATAATAAATGCTAATCCGGCACTGTTCATCATTATTTCCAAGCTCATAAGCATAAACAACAGATTACGGCGTACTAATAATCCTATTATTCCTATGATAAAGAGGATTCCTGCAAGTAATAATTGTTGCTCAAAAGGTATATTCATGATTATAAACAATAATATATACTATACAAATCAGAGAATGCACTATCTAATATTTAATTTGTAATGTCTTCGTCAGAATTTTGCAGCATACTATATCTATGCAAATTTCTTTTCTTAGTTCTTCCCAAATGGTAAGCGCCAACTATACCTGCCAATAAAAGAATTCCGGCTAATTCAGTAACAAAAAGATAGGTTGAAAACAAGCTCAATCCCACTTTTTTTGCATCAATAACTTTCACAGTTGTCAGTGGAGCTTTGGTATTAAAAAACGCATAAATGAATTCACCTGTTAATATTAAGCTTAATATCAAAGGAATAATCCAATATTTTAAACTTGTACCGGTTTTCTCCTCTTTTATGCTTTTATTTATATTTAACATCATCACAACAAAAACAAAAAGAATCACAATAGCGCCGGCATAGATAATAACTTCCAATGCTGCGGCATAAGGAGCACCTAATGTATAAAATATTATTGCAACAGATAAAAGAGATAACGCCAGATATAACAATGCATGTATTGCATTTCGTCCGGTAACAACCATTATCGAAGCAAAAATAGCCACTGCTGCTGAAATTAAAAATATTGCATTCATAAAAAAACCTCCATTTTCATTCTCCTGTAAAAGAAGGGGAAATTGAATATCGTAATTTACTTCTCAATCCTATTAAACATTTAAACCCTCCATTTTAAATAAGAAAGGGCTGACTTTATATTATCAAATCTCTAACATCTGTTGGCGGATTTTCATTTGTTCCTTCACCCTTATTTTTGACTCCCATTTCTACACCTGCTTCTTTGTAAAAGTTGTAATTATGATATTTGCCAGTACCTTTAATCAAAAGGTTTTCCTTCTCATATACCAAGTTTTGTCGGTTGTATTCAGCCATTTCAAAATCCGGCGTAAGCTGAATGGCATTGGTTGGGCAAGCTTCTTCGCAATATCCACAAAAAATGCAACGGGAAAAATTGATTCTAAAGAAAATAGGATATCTTCTGCCAGATTCATCTTCAGCAGCTTGTAATGAAATACAATCAGTGGGACAAGCAACCGCACAGAGATTACATGCTACACAACGTTCATTTCCATCTGGATCCCTTGAAAGAATAATTCGTGCTCTATAGCGTGCTGGAAGAAAAGGTACTTTTTCAGGATAACCCTTTGTTTCCCTTTTTCTAAAGGCATGTGTGAATGTAATTAATATGCTTCTAAGTATACTGTACATTTCTTTTCATTAATTGTTTCTCCATTACGGAGTATTAAAAAATAACCTACCACTATCCTTCCAAGAAGGAGAAAATATCACTTCATCAACAACAATGCTGCTGTCACTAATACATTTAAAAGCGTCAATGGAAGAAGTATTTTCCAACCTACTTCCATAAACTGATCATAACGCGGACGAGGAAGTGATGCTCTTAATAAAATTATAAACGAAATAAAACAAAATGTTTTAAATAAGAACCAAAATACAGGTGGAACTATTTTAGCGTATGGAATGAAAGAAGGTGCTAGCCATCCACCAAAAAATAATGTAACAATAATTGCAGAAATTAATGTTATCCCTAGATACTCGCCCACGAAAAACATTCCAAATTTAATACCTGAATATTCGGTATGAAACCCGGCAATTAGTTCTCCTTCTGCTTCGGGCAAATCAAATGGTGCTCGGTGTGATTCAGCAACTGCCGCAATTAGAAAAATACAAAATCCCAAAAATTGAGGAATAACAAACCAAAGATGATGCTGGGCTTCTACAATACCCTTCAAACTGAATGTACCTGACATCATAACAACACCCATGATTGATAATCCCATAAAAACTTCATAAGAGATCATTTGAGCAGCACCACGAAGGCCACCAATGAGTGTATATTTATTATTAGAAGCCCAACCCGCTAAAACAACACTGTATGCTCCCAAAGATGAATTTGCCAAAAAAAACAAAACAGCAATATTAGAATCTGCTACCTGAAAACCCGGTGCAAACGGAACTAATGCAAAACTGAACAAAATTGTAATCATTACAACCGCAGGTGCAAGAAGAAATACAGGTTTGTCAGCAAATGGTGGAATCCAATCTTCTTTTAAGAAAATTTTTATCATATCTGCCGGAACCTGCATAATACCATGAAATCCGGTACGATTAGGACCATGTCTGTCCTGCCACAAACCAAGCAATCTTCGTTCGACAAATATATTAGCTGCTGCTATGGTGATAACCATTAACAAAACGCCTCCGATTATAAATCCTATTGCCATATTGTATAATCTTGTCCTTTCATTGAAGAGTAGTTGCAGGTTTCAAATCTTATAGTTTTACCAAACTCTACTCTTCCAAAAAAGGAGAATTGTAAACTTCATTTAAAAATTCTTATTCCATAATTTTTTTTATCATCATTACTTTTATATTCATTCAAATATTTATAAGAAGCCTGAACAGAATTCCATCCTGGTGACCAATAAAATGGAGTTAACTCTGAAGGAGGAATATCTTTACTGCCTTCCATTGAAAATGCAAGAGGTGAGTTTTCATCCTCTGGTGGTTTAGGCTCGCTAATATTTATATGGGACATCATAGAAGTGCGACCACTAAATCTTTTAGTCTGACGTGGAATTTTCATATTATCAATTTGGAAATCAGCATCAGGGGTAACCTCTTTTATTTTTTCTAAAATACTAAATTCAGAAGCAATTTCATTAAGCAAGTTATCGAAATTGATTTTTGCTGAATTGTTTTTTATTTTATAAATATTGCATAGCCATTTCCAGCTAGCTAAAATTTCGTCTTTATCAGGAAGAACTCTGAAATATCTTTGCATGCGACCTTCAGAATTAACAAGAGTACCTTCAGATTCTGCAAATGTTCCGGAAGCTAAAACCAAATCGGCTTTAATAGTTGTTTCTGAAAAAGTATGATCAAGCACGATTATGTTTTTACACTTTTTAAGAACAGATTCTACTTTTGATTTATCAGTTCTTTGAAATAGATTATTTTCTAATACCAATAATGTATCAGCATTACCTTTTTCAATTGCATCAAAAGCTTGTTCCAGATTTTTATCAGATAATATTCCTAATCCCAAGCTATTGCATTCAGGTACCACACAATAAAGTCCAACATTTTTATCAGTCTGTAATGATTTTGCCAGATTATATGAAGCATCAATCAGATTTCGATTTTTTAATTGAGTACCAATTATTACTACAATGGATTTGCAGTCATTAATTATTTCAGCGATATTATTTGCAATTTGTTTTTCTTCCGGTAATATTTCAATGTTCACAGATGAACCGGTTATTATTGAAGACAAAGCAATGCCAATACGGGAAATGCTTTCAACATTATTCCGGTAAGTAATTGTTGCAATGTCATCAATTTTTGTCGGTTCAGGAGTTAATATTATTAATGGACCTTTAGCATTTCCAATTACATTCTGCACTCCTAAATTATGCCATTCAGGGATATTAAGTTTAGCGGAATTAGCCATTGGCTTGTTTTTCACCGACTGACGAACAGCCAATGCCAACCTTGGCGCTGTTTCCAAAATATCTTCACCTAAAATTATTACAGCTTCAGCATTTTCGATTTCTTTTAAACTGGAAATATGAATTTCATTTGATTGATAAATATGAAGAATTCCTTTTATCAATGAAGAATCGTTTTGATCAATTCCCGCATAGAAGTTTTCTTTTCCAACCAATTTTTGCATTGCGTAGTTAGCTTCGATAGAAGCATTGGGAGAACCAATACCTATTGTTTTTCCAGAAGAAATTATAGAAACCGCTTTTTGAATGGCTTTTTCACAATTCAAAACAATAGCATCCGAATTCCTGTCACTTTTGAACAAAGATTGTTTTATTCTTGTATCCGCATTGACAAAATCAAACCCAAATCTTCCTCGATCGCAAAGAAAATATCCGTTAACATCATGATTATAGCGATTTAATATTCTTCTGATTTCGCCATACCTCTCTCCTACTATGCTATTGCAACCCACAGCACATTGAGTACATATACTTGGAGCATTTGTCAAATCCCATTTGCGAGTATAATGTTGTTTTAATTTTTTATCTGTAAAAACACCGGTTGGACAGACTTCAACAAGGTTCCCACTGAAAGGACTTTCTAATTTTCCATCTTCAAAACGACCGAAATACAAACGATTATGAATGCCAAATACTCCAAAATCTTTACCTCCTGCATAATCTTTGTAGTAACGCAAACAACGGTAACATTGTATGCATCGGTTCATTTCATGATTAATATAAGGTCCAAGATTTTGATTCTTGAAAGTATTCTTTTTAAATTCAAAGCTTCGGTAATTGTGACCAGTCATTACAACCATATCCTGAAGATGACACTCTCCTCCCTCGTCACATATAGGACAATCGTGAGGATGATTGGTCATAAGACTTTCAATTACGGCCTCACGGAATTGTTTCACCTCTTCGTCAAAAGTTGAGATTAATAAGCCTTCCGTCAATGGTTCCATGCAACTCATTATTATACGTCCCTTAGTATCTTTGGCATCACGGAACTTTTTCACTGCGCATAAACGGCAGGCACCGACTGAACCCATTGCAGGATGGAAACAAAAATGTGGTATATCGAATCCAAGAGATAAACATGTCTCCAGCAAGTTGCCCTGAGGTTCAACTTCATATTGTTTGCCGTTTATAGTAATTTTAATCATGTTTCTTCCTTTTTCCCCTCCCAAGAGATGTAGGTCATTTCCAGGGACATTTCTTATCAGTCAAGTGCTTATTAAAATCATCAATAAAATATTTAAGTCCACTTTGTAATGGCTCCATTGCTCCGGGAGCGTGTGCACAAAATGTATTTCCCGGACCCAAATATTTTGTATGAAATTTTAGAATTTCAATATCTTTCTCTGTTCCCTTTCCAGATTCAATTTTTATAAGAATTTTTTCCACCCATGGAAGTCCGTCTCGGCAAGGAGTGCACCAACCACATGATTCATTGGAAAAAAAACGGATAAGATTATGTATAAAAGCAACCGGACATATTTTATCGTCCAGAATAATCATGGTTCCGGTTCCCATGCGACTGCCTGCTTTTACTACAGAAGTAAAATCCATAGGAACATCTAAATGTTCCTCGATTAGAAAATCAGTAGATCCTCCACCTGGCAACAATCCTCTGAATAAATAGCCATCTGCCATTCCGCCTGCATGAACTTCAAGAATTTCACGAACAGTAGTACCTAATGGTAGTTCCCATAGTCCCGGCTTTTTAACATGGCCGCTAACTCCATATAATTTAGTTCCTCCTTCACCTGTCTTGCTTAGTGCTTTGTACCAAACTGGACCATTCTTGATAATGTGAGGGATATTACAAAATGTTTCAACATTATTTACAATGGTAGGTTTTCCAAATAAACCGCTGATTTGTGGAAATGGAGGTTTGGTTCTCGGATTTCCACGTTTACCTTCAAGGGAATTTATTAAAGCAGTTTCTTCTCCACAAATATAGCGTCCAACTGAAGAATGAAGATATAAGTCGAAATTAAAACCTGTGTCTAATATATTTTTCCCAAGATATCCTGCTTCATAAGCATCTATTAATGCCTTAGCTAAAATTTGTTGGGCTTTTTTATATGCCCATCGGACAAAAATAAAGCCTTTAGTTGCATTGATAGCTCTTGCAGTAATAAGCATTCCTTCAATTAGCTGATGAGGATCACCTTCTAGGATATATCTGTCTTTGAATGTCCCTGGTTCCATTTCATCAGCATTACAAATTACGTAGTGTTGCTCTTTAGGGTTATCAAGGTTCAAGAAAGACCACTTCATTCCGGTATTGAATCCTGCACCGCCCCTTCCTAAAAGATTTGCATCCCTGACAGTTTGAGTTATCTGTTGAGGTGCAATCTCTTTTAAAGCTTTACGAGCTCCCTGATAACCTCCGGATTTTTCATAATCTTTCAGGCCGCAAGGAGTGCCATCGTTTTTTATATTATGAGTAAGCGGTCTTTCCATTAAATGATAGCTTCACTTATTTATATTTTTCTAAAATTTCATCTATTTTTTCAGGACTTACTTTATTATAATGATCCTTGTTTATCATCATAGCAGGGGCATGATCACAATCCCCCAGACAAGAGTTTGGAAGTAAAGTAAACCTATTATCAGGAGTAGTTTCTCCAAATTTAATATTCAGCTTTTTTGAAATATGCTGATAAACGGATTCATATCCCATTATATAGCAAGAAATTGAATTGCAAACTAAAACAATATTACGGCCAACGAGTTTACGAAAGATCATGTTATAAAAAGTAGCTACTCCGTCGACTTCTTCAACAGGGATTTCGAGAAATGTTGCAATATCTTTGACACATTCATCGGAAACCCAGCCACGATGCTCTTGTACTATTTTTAATGCATCAATACAAGCACCGCTTTTTACAGGATAAAGTTTTATTTCCTGTTCTATTTCGTGTATTTCGTTTTCGGTAAGCATAGTTTTAGCCCTCAACCTAACACTCCCTGAGGGAGAGGAAAAAGAGTGTGTGGGATTAATATTAATAGTTTTTCATATTTTATCTGTCTAAATCAGCCAGTACAAAATCGACCGCACCCAATATTGCCAGCAAATCAGCAATGGTATATCCCTTACTAATATACGGAACCATCTGAATATGTGGGAAACTTGGAGTGCGGATACGTGATCTGTAAGCTGAAGTATCATTATCACTTATTAAATAGTATGCATTACTTCCTTTGGCTGCTTCAATTTGAAGCATTGCCTCTCCAGCAGGAATAACAGGGCCCCAGGAAACGCCAAGAAAATGTGTAATAAGTGTTTCAATATCCTTAAGTGTTTTTTCTATTAAAGGTGGCGTAGCAAGAGGATGATCAGATTTATAAGGACCTGCAGGCATCACATCAATGCATTGCTGAATTATCCTAACACTTTGGCGCATTTCTTCGACTCTTACCAATGCACGATCATAACAATCTCCATTCTTTCCTATAGGAATATCAAATTCGAATTGTTCAAAACCACTGTAAGGACGTTTTTTGCGTAAGTCCCATTCAAAACCAGTTGCTCTGAGCCCCGGACCGGTAACTCCCCATTCGATTGCTTCATCGGTATTAAAAACACCAATTCCAATGGTTCGTGCTTTAATAATCCGGTTTTTCATAATCACCTTATCCCATTCGTTGAGGCTTTTCAGAAAATGTTTCAGAAAATCCTGCATCATTGGCTTCCATCCTTCAGGCAAATCCTGTGCTACGCCACCTATACGAAACCAATTGGGATGCATACGTCCGCCTGTAATCGAAGAAATTATATCAAACGCCCGTTCACGATCATTGAAAGTATAAAACACAGGAGATATCTGTCCCAGATCTTGCGCGAATGTTCCATACCAAACTAAATGGCTTATAATACGGAACAATTCGGAAGTCATAATTCGGATTACTTTGGCGCGGTCAGGGATTGAAATTCCTGCAATTTTTTCCAGAGTAAGCAAATAAGCAAAATTGTTCATTACACCGCTGGTATAATCAACCCGATCGGTATAAGGTATATATTTATGCCAGGTTTGGCGTTCACCCATTTTTTCAGCACCCCGGTGATGATATCCAATATCCGGGACTATGTCGCGAATTTCTTCGCCATCAAGCTGAAGTATAAGGCGCAGTAAACCATGTGTGCCAGGATGATGCGGACCTAAATTGAGAAACAAAAATTCGGCATCATCGCTTTCACTTTTCATTCCCCATTCTTCTGGTTTGAATGTCAATGCGTCTTCTTCTATAGTTTGTTTTTCTTCCGGAAATTGGAATGGGCCCATTTCTGTAGCTCTTGCAGGATATTCTTTACGAAGGGGAAATCCTTGCCAGGTTGAAGGCATTAAAATACGTCTGAGATTTGGATGTCCGTTAAATGTAATACCGAACATATCGTAAACTTCTCTTTCATACCAATTGGCATTTGCCCATAGTTCATTAATACTAGGAATTGAAGGATACTCATCTGTTAATGGAACTTTAACACGAATGTCCTGATTACGGCCAAATGAAGTTAGATGATAGACAACTGAAAAATCACACTTTATACTAATTGCAATATTCTTTCGGGTGCGTTCATCAACCGCAGAAAGATCGTACAACATCTTATAAGGTTTCCTAACTTCATTTTTTAAGAAAGTAAGGACATGCTTAATGTTATCTGATGAAGTCCAAATAGTAGGCATTTCATCGGCAGTAAGCTGTTGCTTTATTCTCCCGTCTCCAAATTTGACGATTAAATCTTTTATTATATCGTAATCAGTCATATATAGAAGCTTCTTCCCCTGGTTCTTTCTCCTATATAGAGGGGAAGAGTGATAATATTTAAAATTTTATTTTATATCTCATCAGGTGATTTTAGCTTTGTAGCTGCCATACGCCTTTCATTCATTAAATCACGAATAGTTGGTTTTTCAGGCTTATGAACTCCCTGATCACCTAATGTCCAACTTAGCGGTCTGTTTTCTTTTCCTATTGATTCTTTCAGTAATAAAAGCCCATGAAGAAAAGATTCAGGTCTAGGTGGACAACCGGGAATGTATAAGTCAACAGGCATTATTTTATCAATACCCTGAATTACGCTGTATATGTCATACATACCACCCGAATTGGCACATGAACCCATAGAGATCACCCATTTAGGTTCCATAAGTTGATCATACAATCTTTTCAAGGTTGGTGCCATTTTGATAAAAGGAGTGCCTGCTACTATCATTAAATCTGCTTCACGAGGTGAATTACGAAGTACTTCAGCACCAAATCTTGCAATATCAAAACGGCTTGTCCATGCAGTTGCAAATTCTACAAAACAACAAGACAACCCAAAACCAAACGGAAAAATTGAATTCTTTCTTCCCCATCCGATTAAATCATCAAGCGAACTAAGCAATACATTTTGCGTGATCGCCTGTTCCATAGATAACTTTGTGAAGTTACCTGAACCAATTCGTTGTGGCGGGTTAAAAGAGAATTTCATGTCTTGAAATATAGATAATAATATATTTAATTTTTAATATTAATTATTTTAAACAACTTCTGGATTCCGGGTACTTGAAAATAAATAAAATTTCAATTCTCAATTATCCAGTATTTTTCTATTTCATACTATCTTCAGTTACTTTGTTCTCAGGCATTGCTTTTAATATCTTTTTGCCATCAGGTCCGAAATTCAATGCGCCAATTTTCCACTCATAAATTAATACAACTATTAGCAAACCAACAAATACCAATATTCCAAAATATCCTGGCCATCCAAGTTCTTTGTAAGCAATAGCATATGTGATTATGAAAGCAGCATCAAGATCAAAGATTACAAAAAACATGGCTACCATATAAAAATGAGCTGAATACCTAATATGGGCTTCTCCTATCAATGGCATTCCGGATTCAAACGGCTCATTGCGAAATCTTGCTTTATGGTGTTCTCCCAAAATATGAGAGAAGCCTATCATAAATGCAACTATGCCTATTGCAGCAATTGCGTAGATTAGAAAAGCAAAAAAAGAAGATATTTGAAGCAAAACCATTTTATAATTTATAATTCATTACTATTTGAGCTAAAAATATTTCAAATTTTTATCGTGCGAAGATAATTAGAAATTTCTTTACTTAATACTTATGTTCTTTTAAGCTTTATTAAAAAATTGATTAATGGATTTCTAATAAAAAATATTTGGTGCAAAAATAATAATATCAGAATTTTATAGGAACTAGTCATTCAAATTTAAGCAAGTGTTGAAAAATGACTTTGAATATAAAAATTCTTTATCTTGGCTATTTATATTCTAAATTCGATATAATATTGCTATAATTATGATTAAACACATAGTAACCTGGAAACTTAAAAATTTTGCCGATGGAAAATCAAAAGCAGAAAATATTATAATGATGCAACAAATGCTGCTTTCGTTAAAAGATAAACTTTCCATGATCAAGGAACTGGAAGTTGGGATTAATTTTCCTGAGGCAGATACTTCAAATTGGGATATAGTATTAATAAGTTCTTTCAAAACTATGGAAGATTTGAGCACCTACCAAGTACATCCTAAACATAAGAAAGTTTCAGAATTTATTGGAAAAATAAGAGAACTAAGGGCTTGTATTGATTATGAATATTAGTATATGGTAAGAATATCCTATTATAATACAGTTTTATCGGTCTCAATAGTTATACTGGCCTTTATTTCTTATTTTATTATTGGCCGGATTAAAACAATTGCAAAGTATTTAAACAATAGGATGGGAGAGGAGGAAAAAGGTCAAATAAGGATTGTACTGTTTCAACGATTAACGGGGTTTTTATTTTTCGGGATTATACCTGCTATTGTTTATATGCTTTTTAAGAAATCTATTGTAGTTGAACATTGTCTAAGGATTCATTTTAATCTTTCTTCCCTGATATATATTGTTTCATTTGGAATAATTGCTGTTATAATTAATTATTTTACTGCCCGTTCTCCGGAAAACCTATCCATTTACCCACAGATAAGAGCTAAAACATGGACAATATCACTATTGCTATTAAGTAGTTTGAGTTGGATGGTATATTTGTTTGCATATGAATTTTTATTCAGAGGAATTTTATTAATTACCTGTTTAGGTGAATTAAGCATTATTAATGCCGTTGCAATAAATGTAATTTTATATTCTTTGGTACATATTCCCAAAGGAATAAAGGAAATCATTGGAGCAATTCCGTTAGGTGTAATATTATGTTTACTGACGATACATTTTGGAACTATTTGGACTGCGTTTTGGATTCATTGCTGTCTGGCACTTTCAAATGAATGGTTTTCGTTAAAATATCATCCGGGCATGAATATTCATATAAAGTAATGGGTAATGGTATTAAAAAATTCCAAAAAACATATCACATATAAATTTCAATTTTTGAAATTCAAAATTCGCCAATACATTTGATTTTCGATTTTATTTGTATTTTGAAGATAAGATTTTGGAGTTATCTTTATATAAAGTGAATAAAGATAAAAAGTACAATACGAAAATTATGAAAATTTTTATTACCGGAGCTACCGGATTTATTGGGCAACATTTAGCAAAGCGGTTAATAAATGAAGGCCATATAGTTCATGCAATATATCGTTCGATAGGGAAAACGAAAAGTCTCAATCATGAAAACATCAAGTGGTTTGAAGGCGATATTTTAAATTGTGAAAGTTTAGAGACCGGAATGAAAGGTTGTGATCAGGCATTTCATCTAGCAGCTTATGCAGTTGCGTGGGAAAAAAATCCTGGTGATTTTAAAAAATTTAATGTTCAGGGAACAATAAATGTCATTGAAACTGCTTTAAAATGCGGAATTAATAATATTGTAATAACTTCTACTGCTGGAGTATTTGGACCGTCACAAAATGGTGAAATTGACGAAACTACAGTTCCATCTATTCCTTATTTTAAGGGTTACGAGTTTACTAAAGCTGAAAGTGAAAAAACAGCAATAGATTATATTAAAAAAGGTTTAAGGATAATCATAGTAAATCCGACTCGTGTATATGGACCAGGAGTTTTGAATGAGAGCAACAGTGTAACCAAAATTATAAAAAAATATATCGAAGGCAAATGGCATATTCTTCCTGGAAATGGTAAAAGTGCTGGCAATTATGCATTCATAGATGATGTTGTAAATGGCCACATACTTGCTATGCAAAAGGGCAGGTCAGGGGAACGTTACATTTTGGGTGGTGAAAATATAAGCTATAGGAAGTTATTTGATACAATAAATGAAATTACCGGGGAAAAACATTTCCTTATTAATGTACCTTTAGTTTTTATGATAGGAATATCTAAGTTTTTAATTATAATGAATAAAGTCTTTGGAATCAAGCCACTTATTACTCCTGCACACGTAAGAAAATTTAATTATAACTGTGAAACAAATATTCATAAGGCTGAAACTGAGCTTGGTTATGTAATAACAAATATTGAAGAAGGATTAAAAAGGACAATTTCCTGGTTCAATTAAATACTTTTTTTTGTAAGTAATTAGTAAATTAGTAACTTGTAATCAATAAAAATGTATTAATTTATTTTTCACAAGTTAATAGGTCTGGTTTATTACAATATTTACATTAATTGAAATGATGAAAGAAATTAAGAGAATAAACATCTTGTCGGTTGCCAAGATTTATGGTTTAAGCATGGCTTTTGTTGGTTTAATAATAGGAATATTTGTTGGATTCGCAATGTTTTTTTTCGGAACTTTTGTAGGACCGGATAATAATTATTCATCATATTTTGGTGTAAGTTTAGGTATAATTGGGCTTCTGGCAATGCCAATTCTGTTTGGCTTGTTAGGATTAATTTTTGGTGGACTTGCTTCTTTTTTTTATAATATTCTTGCTTCCTGGCTTGGAGGAGTCAAAATTGAACTGGAAGATATAGAGGATAAAAAGTAATAGGTAAATATAAAATCTTAAATCATTTATTCTATCTCAATTGTGACATTTGCCCAATTCTCGCCTTTTCTAATGCGATTCAATTGAGTATGTGTAATGCCAAATTCTCTTGCAATGGAATTGGGTCTGATTTCTCCACTTATTAGTTTTAATTTAAGCTGTCTTACATCATCTACTGTTAGCTTGGCATTACTGAGTAATCCTCTTTTATAGTTAGGATTAAGTTTTTGATGTGCAAACATGGTTTGCCTTGTAACCCATAATAAATTTGAAATATGATTATTATCTTTATTAAAATCCAGGTGAATAACATGTTTTTGCCAAGGACTGTCTTTGGGAATAAAATGTTCGGCAACTAGTTTATGAATATATTTAGTAGTATTTTTTTGAAATTTTAATTTAACAACTAAAGCTTGATAGCCTTTTAATTTGGTATTTTTAATTATATATCCACATGGATCCTTTTTAAAGCTTTTTAATCTGCCAAAATTGGAAATTTCATATTTTTCACTTTCATCAAGATTAGGAATATTTAGTTTTTTCCATGTTTCAATTTCATAACAGTTTCTCATGAGTTATATTAAGTTTTAGTATTAATATAAAATTTGTATAAAAAGTAACCCTCAAAATTCAAATTTTTTAAACTCCAAAAAATTATTTCTTAAAAAGCACTATTAAATAAGGATTTATAATGCCAAAGGCTTTGAACAAAAGTGTTATCGGTTAACAAAACCAACCATTTATAAAAAAGGTTGTTCTAGAATAAAGAATGTTTGAATTGCAAGGAATAAAGATTCTGCTTTTAATAACTAAGTTGCACTATGATAAAAAGAAAATAAGAGTTGAAACTATTTTTTATATTTGTGAATTAGCATAATTATCTCGAAAAGCCGATATTGGATGAAAAGAAATATAGCTTTTATTTTAATAGTTATTGTACTTATTTCAAGTTGTAACAGAGAACCAAAGTACCATAAAAAGAGTAAACTTAAGGGTAATATTAGCATTTCAGGAGCATTTGCATTATATCCTATGGCAGTATTATGGGCTGAAGAATTTATGAAAATTTATCCGGACGTCCAGATCGATATATCTGCAGGTGGAGCTGGAAAAGGGATGGCAGATGTTCTCAACGGTATGGTCGATTTAGGCATGGTATCACGAAGTATAAATCAGGCAGAAAATAAAAAAGGTGCTTGGAGTATTGCAGTAGTTAAAGATGCTGTATTGCCAACTATAAGTTCCGGCAATCCATTTATTGATACATTAAAGAAAAAAGGGATAACTAAAGAACAATTAAAATCAATTTTTATTGAAAATAAAATTACAAATTGGAGCGCTATCACAGGTTTAATAGAAAAGCATATGACAATTCACGTTTTTACGCGTTCTGATGCTTGTGGTGCAGGTGAAATGTGGGGTAAGTACTTAGGGGGTAACCAGGAATCATTAAATGGTGTTGGTGTTTATGGAGATCCGGGAATGGCAGATGCAATTCGTAATGAGCCGGCATCAATTGGATATAACAATGTGATTTATGTATACGATTTGGCAACTCGTAAGTTTTATAAAGGAATTCAGGTTTTACCAATCGACTTAAATAATAATGGTAAAATTGATCCAAAGGAAAATTTTTATGATAATCTGGATAGTTTAAATAAAGCAATTCGTGATAGAATTTACCCTTCACCGCCATCCAGGGATTTGTACTTTGTTAGTAAAGGCAAACCTAAAAATGAAGTTGTAAAAGAATTTCTGAAATGGATATTGACTGACGGACAAAAATTTGTCAGTAAAGCAGGTTATGTAGAACTTTCAGATATACATAGGCTAGACGAGCTATCAAAAATTAAATTTAGTTTGCGAAGAAGTTTTCATTTAAAAAAAACAAAAACTGAAGAGAAATGAAAATCTTTTTCCTTCTCAACAGCAATTTTTTTAAAAGAAAAATTAAAGAATGGTTCATTGGATGGTGGATGAAAATTGGAATGGCAATTGTTATCATATTACCAATTGCTATCGGCTTAGGGATTTATTTAAAATCTCATTTACTTCTTGAAAATACTTCATTCACAAGTATAATATTTTCCACAGAATGGAAACCGCAAAGTGGTAAATTTGGTTTATTACCTTTTATCATTAGTTCGTTATGGGTAACAATAATAGCTATTGCAATTGCAGTTCCCATTTGTCTTTTTTCAGCCATTCATCTTACTCAATATGCAAAAAAATGGGTTTTAAAAATAATGCATCCGGTTATAGATATTTTAGCTGGGATACCTTCTGTAATTTACGGAATTTGGGGTGTAATTGCAGTTATTCCATTTGTGCAAAATCTTGGAACTTTATTTGGTAAGTCCATTTCGGGCTATAGCATACTTGCCGGTGCAATTGTACTTTCTATAATGATTGTACCTTTTATTCTTAATATTCTTATTGAGATTTTTAAAACCATTCCTGAAGAACTAACAGAAGCGTCACTTTCTTTAGGGGCCAGTCAATGGGAAACAATTAAAAAGGTATTATTAAGAAAAGCATTTCCGGGCATAATTTCAGCAATAGGTTTAGGTGTTTCAAGAGCATTTGGTGAAACTATTGCTGTATTGATGGTTGTTGGTAATGTTGTGAAAATACCTAAAGGCATTTTTCAACCTGGCTATCCTTTGCCAGCTCTTATTGCAAACAACTATGGAGAAATGTTGTCAATACCAATGTATGATTCAGCACTTATGTTTTCAGCATTTATTCTTTTTTGTATAGTAATAGGATTTAATTTGTTATCGAGAATAGCAATAATGAGATTTGAAAAAAGGCTTTAGAATGACAAACGATGAAAGACTAAAGACAAATGAGAAAGAGAGGGGGAAGAAAATTTTATAGTTTAATTAAATAGATATGAGTTTTAGAAGAAAGAAAGCGGAAGAATATGTGTTTAGAGGATTAATGTTCCTCGCTACATGCTTAATAGTTTCAGTATTGCTAATCATTTTATATGGAATATTTCACAGGGGCATATTTTCTCTTTCATGGGAAATGTTAACATCAACGCCTAAAGGGGGATTTTATTTTGGGAAGGAAGGAGGAATCGCCAATGCTATAATCGGATCTATTTATCTTTCATTTGGTGCAGTTTTTTTAGCCTTACTCATTGGACTACCTGTAGCTTTATTTATGAATGTTTACTTAGTAAAATTTAAAAAATTTGTTAATATCATTCGGTTTTTACTTGATATTCTTTGGGGGATTCCATCTATTGTTTACGGCGCTTTTGGTTTTTCAATAATGATTGTTTTTGGATGGAAAACTTCACTATTGGCCGGAATCATAATAGTAGCTTTATTTATTATTCCGATATTAATAAGAGGTATGGATGAAGTATTAAAAACTGTTCCAGGAGGGCTCATTGAATCGTCATTTTCACTTGGTGCTACTAGAAGCGAAACAGCTTTTCATGTTTTTATTAAACAATGTATTCCGGGCATAGTAACAGCTATTTTGCTTTCATTCGGGAGAGCAATTGGTGATGCGGCAGCCGTTCTTTTTACTGCAGGTTTTACAGACAGGATACCAACTTCTCTCTCGCAGCCTTCAGCAACTTTGCCATTGTCAATATTTTTTCAACTCAGTTCACCTGTTCCTGAAGTTAAGAACAGGGCTTATGCAGCCGCTGTAGTACTTACAATTATTATTCTTTTGATAAGTATTTTTTCAAGATATATTTCAGGGAAATATAAAAAAAATAGTATTAGATAATTATGTGCGCAGAAACTCAAATTAGTATTCGAAACCTTAATCTTTCGATTGGAGAATTGAAAATATTAAATGATATTAATGTTGATATTCCAAAAAATAAAATCACCGTAATAATTGGACCATCGGGTTGTGGAAAAACAACTTTATTAAAAACATTAAATCGTTTGACGGATTTATATCCTGATGTCAGAGTTAATGGGAATATAATTATTGATGATGAAGATATTCTTCATACTCATAGAGACATTACTGATGTAAGAAAAAAAATGGGTTTGTTGGCTCAAAGACCATACCCTTTACCCATGAGTATCTTTAATAATGTTGCTTTTGGATTAAAATTAAATGGCAATACTAAAAAAGATTTGTTACACGAACGCGTTGAGCATTATTTAAAACAGGTAAATTTATGGGATGAGGTAAAAAATCGCCTGAAAGAACCTGCTTCTGCTTTGTCAATAGGTCAGCAGCAGCGACTTTGTCTTGCGCGGGGACTAAGTGTCGAACCAGAAATTATTCTTGCAGATGAACCTACTTCTGCTCTTGATCCTATTTCCAGCCAGGCAATAGAAAAAAAATTCATAGAGTTAAAATCAAATTATACCATAATTGTGGTAACTCATATTCTTAGACAAGCACGAAGAATTGCGGATTATATTATATTTATGTACCTAGGAGAAATAATTGAACACGGTATAACAAAGGAAATTCTTGAAAACCCAAAACAGGAAAAAACAAAAATGTACATAGAAGGATTATTTAATTAACTATAAAACTTCTCATTGAAATTGAACCATTCTGGATTTCTTCATAAGTAAAATTAATTTTTTCTTCAGGAAATTTAGTTCCCATCACATATAGTAAAGGATAGTAATGATCCGCTGAAGGGACTGCTTTTATTCCCAATTCATTTTTTTGTGGGAAATAAAATAAACTTTCTAAATCTTCTTTAATTATTAGCTGTTTAAGAATATTATCAGCTTCAATAGCCCAATCATAGGCAATAGCATTGGTATTAAAATCAATTTCATAAAGATTGTGAACAAGATTACCACTACCAATAATAAATATTTCCTTTTCCCTTAATTTTCTGAGTAACTTCCCTGTTTCAAAATGATATTCGGGTGGTTTGTTAAGGTCAATGCTTATTTCAATTACGGGAACATCGGCCTTTGGAAATGCATGGTAGAGAATAGACCATGCGGCATGATCAATTCCCCATCTCAGCGAAATTTGCAATTCTTTTTCTTTAGTTATTTCAATTATTTGTTCAGCAAGTTCGGATGAACCCGATGGTCTATATTGAACTTCATATAGTTTTTGCGGGAATCCGTAAAAATCGTATATCTGTAAAGGATTGTTATTACCAGTAACATAAGTTCCATTTGTCAACCAATGTGCGGAAATTACAATAATAGATTTTGGTTTTGGTATTTCGATTCCAAGCTTTTTCAAATGTTTGGTATAATCATTATCTTCTATAATATTCATTGGAGAACCATGTCCAATAAATAAAGCCGGAAATAATTTCATAATTTTTTATTTCAAATATTAGTAATACTAAAAACAGCCATGTAAAAAACATGTTCTTTAATATAACCTTATTTTGATTATATTTAACCGAATAATATTAATTATATAAATAAAAATCAGGCTTCAACTCTGCTCAACCTGACGTTAGAAGTTATATTTAGCATAGTCGAGATAATAATTTAAATCATTTATGGGATGATTCATTAAAAGAAGGAGAAGTTGATTTGGATGAGTGGTACACGACATATTATGTTTTTGAATGTCCACATTGTGGGAAATTAAGAGGGAACTGGGATTGTGATTAAATTGTTCATACTACTGTATAATCCACTAAGCATAGCAAAGGGACTGAAGTTTCGGGAGCGAAATTAAGTTCTTTCATCAGCATTTCGTGTAACGTGATAGGTAAAGAGCTCCGAATCCCATACGCTTCATACATTAGATCAAAATCTATATGATTAAAAACTGACATTAATTATTTCAAAATATAAAATAAATTTTCTATGAATGAATTTAATGAAAACAATCAGGAACTATTAAGTTTGATTAATGAGTGGGAATTTAAATTAATAGTTCTTTCAGAGGATGTGATATCAATGCGTCGAAATAGCCAAAATAGGACAATCAAGCAAATTGTCGGACACATGGTTGATTCTGCCTCGAATAATACTCACCGGATAGTTCATTTACAGTACCAGCCAAGTCCCTTGATTTTTCCGGATTATGCGAACTTTGGAAATAATGACAGGTGGATTTCAATACAAAATTACCAATCGGAAAATTGGAACAACCTGGTTCAACTTTGGAAATATTCGAACATTCATATTGTTCATGTTATTAATAATGTAAATACAGAGAAATTGGATAACGAATGGATTACTGCTTTAAATGAAAAGGTATCGCTAAAAGCGATGATTATGGATTACTTGAGACATTTTAAACTGCATTTAAGCGAAATTGAAGAATTGATAAATAAAAATTAAGGAAACCATATTGACAATTTTGTTTCAAATAGTTTTACTCTTATAACGATCAAAGTATATTGTAGTTTGATCCATAGATTCAAATAATCATTATTACCCATTCAGAATATATTTTCTATAAGAATTTTATAGAATCCGAAATTAAAGTGTAATAATTACATTTAAAAGACGTTTTTTACTAAATTTGTAATAAAAATACAATGAAAAAATTTAGATATTGCTTCCTGACTTCAATGGCTTTATTATTTTTATCAGCAGGCACAATATTAGCACAATATGCTATCCCAAAAAAAATGGAATGGTGGTACCAAGCCCGTTTCGGTATGCTTATTCATTTTGGATCATACTCATACTTAGGACATGGAGAGTGGGCATTTAGTAATGAGAATTGGACAAAGGGCAATTACCAAACCGAGGTTTCAGCAAATTTCAATCCCATAAATTTCAATGGCGGTACCATAGCAAGATTAGCTAAGAAAGCAGGTATGAAATACCTTGTTATTACCGCAAAACATCATGAAGGTTTCTGCATGTGGCCTACGTCCGTACAAAGCTTTAAAGATACTACAGGAACTAAACTTTTCGACTTGCAGGATTTCACTAAGTTCGGCACTAGGGATATCATTAAGGAACTAAAAGATTCATGTGACTCTGCAGGTGTCAAGTTTTGCTTATATTATTCAATTTTGGATTGGGATCATCCCTCACAAACTATTTATCATGATCCGGTGAACACATGGTATACATACTCAAAAATGGCATCAGATAGCGCCCGGACAGCATATATTAACGATATGAAAGCTCAATTGGGAGAACTGATTACAAGATATCATCCTTATATAATGTGGTTCGATGGTGACTGGACTTATAATACTGGTGCACCAACCCTGACATCATGGTGGACTAAAAATGATGGGATTGCTTTATACGATACAGTAATAAAACTTGATTCAAACATTCTTGTTAATGAACGCGTTTTTAGAGGTGCCGGTCTCGGTGATTATGAATGCCCGGAACAAACAGTTCCTGCTGTTCCATTGGCCAGACCTTGGGAAACATGCCAAACCATGAACAACTCCTGGGGTTATACCTCGTGGGATACTAATTATAAAACACCAGTAACCCTGATACAACAGTTGGTTCAAGTTGTATCAAGAGATGGTAATTATCTCTTGAATATTGGTCCTGAAGGAGATGGCACAGTCACACCTCAATCTGTATCCATATTAAATGCTTTCGGGGACTGGATGAATACGTATAGTGAAAGCATCTATGGAACAACCAGAAGTCCATATTCGACTGAACCTGCATGGGGTTATTATACTAAGAAAACGGGCAAGTTATATGCACATGTTTTTACATGGCCTGTGAACGGGATTGTGAAAGTACCATCACTAACAAATACTATCAACAAAATATATTTAATGAACGATACGACCACGTTGTTAAACTATATTGATAGTTTAGGATACATAAGGATATCAGTGCCGGTGAGTGCTCCGAATTCAATTAATTCGGTTATTGTAATTGATGTAGAAGGATTGCCAAAAGCAGCGCCAGTCTTGAGTGATATTCAGGAATTAAATTCAGGAAATAATATTTCAATCTTCCCAAATCCCGTAACAGGAGATGTATTAAACATAACTCAGAACCAGGAATCCATGATAGATTTTGCTATTTTTGATATTACTGGTCAGTTAAAACTGGATAAAAGACTAAATGGAAAATCAGTTTCCATTAATATTGCTGAATTGGCAAATGGTTTATATATAATCAGGGCATTTAATGGAACTAAGGTTATAGAAAAAAAGTTCATTAAGAATTAATTTTTCAAATATCTTCAAAGCTTCATTAATAATCAGAAGATAAAAACTATCTTATGTTTGACCGTACATAAACTGTCCCATAGCAGCGAAATTTGAACGTGGATTTACCACCATAACAGGAATTTTTGCGCTATTAGCAATAATATATTGTTCGCGAGTACCAAAAATAAAATCAAAAAAATTGATATTTTTTGTAGTAACAATTAGAATTAAATCAGCATTTAATTCTTGTGCGAATTTAATTGTTTCTTTGCCAAACTCTCCTTTTGGAGCAGTATGTATTTCGTAATCCAGGCTATTTTGAATGAGAAACCTGATTGAAAAATTCAGATTGATGTTTATTTTTTTTTGCAATGAAGCATCTGTAACCGGGTATTTGTACAAATGAACTTTTGAATTAAAATATTTACCCAAATAAATAGCCCAGTAAAGTTTTTCTTTATTTTCACCCCTGAAGTCAATCGGGAAAACTATGTTTGAAAGTTTTTCTTCACTACGGGGTTTATCCTGTACAATAATAAAAGGTACTTTTGAGCCTACTAATACTCTTAAAGCATAACTTCCAGTAAATTTTTGAATCCCTTTTATACCATGAGTTCCCATTATAACCATATTGGCTTTGGTGTCAGAAGCATAATTTGAGATAGTTGAAAATATGTTGCCTTCTAAAACTTTTATTGAAGGTTTGACACCGTATTTTTTTAATGCCTCTTGTGTCACCTTTTCTAATTCGGATTCTCTGCTCTGCATTTTATGCTCTTTATCCACAATATGAAGAAGCTCTATGTTCTTGTCCAAAGTTCGGGCTATACGCTCAGCATGTTCCAGGGCAAATTCAGCTTTATCTGAAAAATCCCAGGGAACTATTATTTTTTTGCTATCTTTTTCCATTTCTTTTATAAAAGGATTATATAAAGAAAATTAAATATTAAAGTTAAAAACAATTTGGAGATTAAAAAAATATGCTTTGCACAAAGCTAAAGGTTTAGAAAATGTATATTTTTCTTAATATCTTAAAAAATTAAAATCATTCCACAAACCACAGCCAGTCCTAAAATGAATCCTCCATAAACCTGAAATTGAGTATGCGTGTTAAGGCGAAGACGAGCAAATCCGACTAAACCAAAAATTAGAATTGAAAAAATGAGTAACATTGAGATGTCTGCATTGAGCCTAATAAACATGCTTAATACAAGGCCTGTAAGGCCTCCTGCGCCAATCAGGTGAGAGCTAATTTTCCACCAAGGTGTAATGCATGCATTAATAAAAACACAAACACAAGATGACAGAAGAAATAAGTTTATAAAGGGAATGGGATATTTACGTAATATATAATAAGTAGAAAAATAAAGCATTCCTGTAACCAGTAAAGGTAAAAACCGGTGAGAGGGTGAATCAATTTTTGTATTTTCAATTACATCGAAATAAAGAAATATGGGTATAAAACACAATGGAACTATTATAGTACCAGACAAAAATAAATAGAAAATTACACGTTTAGCTTCAAAAGGAATATATGAAATATAGGTTCCGGAATTTAATATGATCAGAAGCCCAATTGTTGACATTAATAAGGGATGAAATATTATTGAAATAAATTTGGCGGATATTTCTGAAATCTTGTTCATACTCAATATTAGTTTAATTCTTTTCTTAATCTGGCAACAGGAATTCCTAATTGTTCACGGTATTTTGCTACTGTCCTTCGTGCAATAGGGTATCCTTTTTCTTTTAAAATATCTGCTAACTGATCATCAGTTACCGGCTTTCTCTTTTCCTCAATTTCAATACATTCTTTTAAAATTTTCTTAATTTCACGAGTTGAAACTTCTTCCCCAGCTTCATTTTGCATTCCTTCTGAAAAGAAATATTTTAATGGTATTATTCCAAAATTAGTTTGAATATATTTGCTGTTTGCTACTCTTGAAATTGTTGAAATATCAAGCCCCGTTTTATCTGCAATATCTTTTAAGATCATTGGCCTAAGCTTTTTATCATCCCCTTCTTTAAAATATTCCTTCTGATAATCTAAAATAGTTTGCATTGTAATCATAAGAGTGTTTTGTCGTTGTTTGATTGCATCTATAAACCATTTAGCGGAATCCAGTTTTTGTTTTACAAAACTTATTAGTTCTTTTTGCCGTTTTGAACCCCCTTCTTTCTTTTGGCTGACATCTATAATCTTAGAATAAGCGCGACTTATTCTTAATTCAGGGATATTTTTTGAGTTTAATGTTAATATGGGTTGATCGTCTTTATATTCAAGAAGAAAATCAGGTGTAACTTGTTCAGAAGCTCTATTCATTGGGTCGTTAAAAGCGCTTCCCGGTTTAGGATTTAGTTTTAAAATTTCATCAATCGCGGACTTTAATTCTTCTTCAGTAATATTCAGCCTGTTGATTATTTTGTCATAATGTTTATGGGTAAATTCTTCAAAATGACTTTTAATAATTTTCCAGGCTAATTTTACGGTTGGAATGCGAATGTCTTTTTCTTCAATTTGCAGCAACAGACATTCTTGCAAATCCCTTGCTCCAACACCGGTCGGTTCAAATTCCTGGATCATGTGCAACAACTCAATCAATTCAACCTCATTGGTTTGAATATTTTGTAAGAATGCTATATCATCAACAACTGCACTTAATTTACGGCGAAGATACCCATCATCATCTATATTTCCTATTAAGAATGAAGCCAAAGTAATTTGCCGGTCATCAAGCTGCAACTCACCTAACTGGCTTTCGAGATATTCATGGAAAGATGAACCTACTGAAAAAGGAATATCTTGTCGTTTATCATCAGAGGAATAATTACTGGTGCTAAGTTTGTAAGAAGGTATATACTCGTCTTCGCTGTAATAATCTTCAAGTGAAAATTCATCACTATTTTCTTCTTTGTTCTCATTTTCTTCAGATTCAAGCTCGATTGTAGGTGCATCTTCAAGCTCTCCTTCTTCAAGCAAAGGGTTGACTTCAAGTTCTTCCTTAATACGTTGCTCAAGCTGCATAGCTGGTATTTCCAGCAGTTTAATCATTTGTATCTGCTGAGGTGACAGTTTTTGCTGTAGTTTTTGTTGTAATCTTTGCTTAAGCATATGTAAGTGCTACTTTTAAAACTCTGCATTTTTAGGAGTTCTTGGAAATGGTATTACATCCCTGATATTTGACATACCGGAAATGAATAACATAAAGCGTTCAAAACCCAATCCAAATCCGCTATGCGGAGCTGAACCAAATTTGCGTGTATCTAAATACCACCAAAGATCTTTCATCGGAAGGTTCAATTCATTAATTCGATTACTCAATTTTTCAAAATCTTCTTCACGTTGGGAACCACCAATTATTTCACCTATTTTGGGAAATAAAACATCCATTGCACGAACTGTTTTCCCGTCATCGTTTTGCTTCATATAAAAGGCTTTAATTTCCTTTGGATAGTCAGTAAGTATTACCGGTTTTTTAAAATGTTTTTCTACAAGATATCGTTCGTGTTCTGCTTGTAAATCAACTCCCCATTTTACAGGAAATTCAAATTTCTGGCCCGAAGCTAGTAAAATATCAATGCCTTCTGTATATTTCAGTCTTCAAATTTATTATCTATTACAAATTTAAGTCTGTCAATAAGATCTTTGTCGTACATATTGTTAAGGAAATCCAAGTCGTCTTTGCAATGTTCAAGGACATATTTTATTAAATATTTCAGGAAATCCTCTGCCAAATCCATATTATCTTTTATTTCATAAAAAGCCATTTCAGGTTCAATCATCCAGAATTCGGCAAGATGGCGTGGTGTATTAGAATTTTCTGCCCTAAATGTTGGACCAAAAGTATAAATAGCGCCCAATGCCATTGCTCCTAATTCGCCTTCGAGCTGACCTGAGACAGTAAGACTTGTTTCTTTGCCAAAAAAATCTTCAGCATAATCAATTTTTCCTTCATTATTTCTAGGCAAATTGTTCAAGTCCAATGTTGTTACTCTGAACATAGCACCGGCACCTTCAGCATCGGATGTAGTAATAATAGGAGTATGCATATAATAAAAGCCATGATCATTGAAATATTTATGTATTGCAAATGACACGGCATGCCTGAGGCGAAGAATACATCCGAAAGTGTTTGTTCGTGGTCTTAAATGTGCTATTTCTCTTAAGAATTCAAGTGTATGTCCTTTTTTCTGCAAGGGATAAGTATCTGCATCGGCAGTTCCATAAACATTCATATTTTATTGGCAAGTATTTCAACTTTTTGTCCTTGTCCTTTTGATTCAACAAGAGTTCCCATAACAGCAATACAAGATCCGGTTGTTACAAGTTTAAGCGATTCTTCTGAAATAGAATTCAAATCCACCACCACCTGAATGCTGATGAACAACTGAACCATCATTTAAGAGCAATAAACTGAATATTTTTATTGCCCCGGCGTGTGCGAACCCACCCTTTAACCAGTACTTCTTTTCCAAATTCTTTTGAACTAAGCAACTCATTGACCAAACTTCTTTTTGTGTCCATTTTATAATAATTACAATTCGTTATAACCTTGCAAAATTAATATTTTTAAAGTATTTTCAAGCGTTCAGAAGATTTGGTTATTGTTAATTTTACTATAACGGTATTAGGCTTTTGACTTAGGTTTTGGTGAAAACTAATATTTTGTTCAGAACGGTTCTGAAACCTTAAGCTTTACACCTATGAAATAATAGTCAATAATTAATTTATGTTATACTAGAATGTCTCTGTTTACCGATTTTTTAGATATTCTTTTCCCAAGAACTTGTGCCGGTTGCAATAATTCATTAGCAACTGGTGAAAATCTAGTGTGCACTGAATGTTTATACCAGTTGCCAAGAACTGGCTACTGGAAAGAAAAGATAATCCTGTAGCCACGAATATTTTGGGGCAGAGTATATCTTCAAAATGCTTCATCATTTCTTAATTTCCAAAAAGGAGGTAGGCTGCAGAATATAATTCATCATTTGAAATATAAAAATTTA
This sequence comes from uncultured Bacteroidota bacterium, assembly GCA_963851385.1. Classification (GTDB taxonomy): domain Bacteria; phylum Bacteroidota; class Bacteroidia; order Bacteroidales; family DTGW01; genus CAWEFA01. The sequence continues at coordinate 247,266 of CAWKPE010000012.1, forward strand.
AAAGAAATTGGTTGTCTCTTTGGAAGAATATTTGGTGCGAATTGCAAAACACACCTTATTCAGATGTTGATATAATTGTTCCTGTTCCTTTACATAAATCGAAGTTTAGAAAACGGGGATATAATCAAAGTGAATGGATTGCCAGGGGAATTTCAGAGATTTTAAAAATTCCGATTAACACAAATGTCAATTGAGAGAATTGTATGCTTCAGATAGTCAGACAAGAAAATCACGTTTTGAAAGATGGGAAAATGTTAAAAATATTTTCAGGGTTTAAGAGCCACAATCCTTCAAAGGAAAACATGTGCTTTTAGTAGATGATGTATTAACTACTGGTGCTACACTTGAAGCCTGTGCAATGGCAATTCTGGAAATGCCAGAAACAAAAGTTAGTGTTGTCACTCTGGCGTTTGCCGCATTATAATTTCTTTAAGTTATTTAGCTGCTTACCTCATAAAAACAACCTGCTTGAAAAAATAGCAGGTTGTTTCCAACCATTAAAATTAACCTATGAAAAACCTAAAACTTATTGCCTAATATTGCCAGAACACTATTAATGACAATCAATTCTCAAATTACCCTTAATTTTTCATTGCAATAGTTTCGACTATTACATTTAAATTCTATACTTACAACATCATATTGATTAAATTATTTGCTTTTTCTTTCTATAAAAAGAAATTTCATTTTTAGTATTTTTTTTAATGCTTATTACTTCGTGTAATAATTCAATTAAATTTGCAATATCTATATTTCCAGAAATGAGAATAGTTTTAATATTTTGTTTAGTTTTTCTGACCTCTTGCCATTCCAAAAAGGCGGGAGTCCATTATCCTGTTATCCCTGAAGACAAATTTGTTAAGCTTCTTGTTGATTATCATTTGGCCGAAGGAGTTAGTTATTCAGAATATTACAGACAAAAAACTAAGAATCGAAAACAAATGAATGTTAATGATACCATTTTAAAAAACTACGGTTATACAAGAGCCATATTCGACAACAGCGTTTTATATTATTCGGATGATCCGGAAAAATTTGATGCCATTTATGATAAAGTAATTGCCATTTTAAGCCGAATGCAAGCTCAAGTGCAACAAAGAATGGTAAAAAAACAGGCTATAGAGCAAAAGAATTTTGAAATAAAACATGCTGAAGAATTAAAACAAAAACAGTTTAGAATTTATATTGATAAAGCTAAAGAGCAACAAGAATATGTAAAAAGGAAGATAGAGGAACTTAAAAGAACTAAAAAAAAGCAAATTAAATTCACAAAATTTAAATAGAATATGCGGAAAATATCTGCATCGTACATTTTCCCAATTTCAAGCAGACCAATAAAACATGGTATATTAGAGGTATCGGATAGTGGTAAAATCCTCGATATTATTGATACAGGAGGGAAGTTAAAAGAAACCTCTTCGCTGGAATATTATAATGGCATAATTGTTCCCGGGTTTATTAATGCGCATTGTCATATTGAGCTTAGTTATATGAAAGGGTTGATTGATAAAGCAAATGGCCTTCCTGATTTTTTATGGCAATTGAGCCAAAAACGAAGAGCTTTACCTGAAAATATCGAAGAAATTATCAAATCTGCCGATAACGAGATGAAGAATGAAGGAATTGTAGCTGTTGGTGATATTTCCAATGATGATTTTTCATTTATAACAAAAGAAAGCAGTCAGCTTTACTATCATACATTTATGGAAGTTTACTGGCCATCGCCAAATAGAGCAGTAGAAGTATTTTCAAAAGGCGAAAAGCTTTTTAGAAAATTAAAAGAATTGAATTTGCCTGCTTCCATTGTACCTCATACGCCTTATTCCGTATCACCTGAATTGTTTGAATTGGTATTTCATCACGCAAATGAATTTAAATATATATTTTCAATTCATAACCAGGAAACAAGTTCTGAAAATGAACTATTCAAAACTCATTCTGGTGCAGTTTGTGATTTATTTGAAAAAATCGGAGCTGATATGTCTTCAATTAAAGTAACAGGTAAGTCATCAATACAATCTGTCATATCTTATTTTCCAAAGCTTCAGAATATATTATTAATTCACAATATTTATACAGAACAAAATGACATTGAATTTGCCAAAAGCAAAATAGAAAAACTATTTTGGGTGCTTTGTCCTAACTCAAATCTTATAATTGAAAACCGGTTACCAAATATAGAAATGTTCGTTCGAAACGATTTGAACCTAGCTATTGGTACTGATAGTTATTCATCAAATACTAGACTTTCTATATTGGAAGAATTAAAAACCCTGACAAATTATTTTCCTCTTTTACCTTTAGAATCGTTATTTAAGTGGGCAACTTTAAATGGAGCAAAAGCATTGGAAATTGAAAATAAATTTGGCAGTTTTGAAAAAGAGAAAAATCCTGGCATAAATCTCATTACTGGAATTGATTTTGAAAATATGAAATTGACAAAAGATAGTAAGGTTAAAGTATTGGTATGAAGTTTTCAGTTTCTAGTTTTCAGTTATTTCAAAAATTATGCTTACTATTTCAATTCTAAAAACTTGTAATAAATACATAAATAATATTAATAAATATTTTAATCTAATACCCAAAGCTTAATGCCTAAAATCTTTTACATCTAAAAAAGTATTACGAACGATTAAAAATGCCGACATTTCTCTTCGACAAAACCATATTTGGTCCGGTAATTAGCCGGCGACTCGGAATTTCCCTGGGGATAAATCTTTTGCCCAATACCAGGAAAATCTGCAATTTTAATTGTATTTACTGTGAATGTGGATGGACATATAATTCCGTATCAGGTGATAAGTTGCCAACTTCCGTGGAAGTTGAAAATTTGCTTGAAAAAAAGCTTCAGGAATTGAAGCAGTCGAACCAACCTTTAGATGTTCTGACTTTTGCAGGGAACGGTGAACCTACAATGCATCCTGAATTTTCCCTGATAATTGACAATACTATTCGGATACGTGACAAGTATTTTCCAGATATTAAAATAGCTGTGCTTTCAAATTCGTCATTGATTCATAAAAAAGAAGTTTTTGATGCTTTGAACAAAATTGATTTGAATATTCTTAAAATTGATTCGGCTTTTGAAGATACTTGCAGGCTCTTAAATAAACCGTTCGGTCATTTTAGCATTCCGGAATTGATTAATAAGCTTCTGCTATTTAAAGGAAAACTTATTATTCAAACTATGTTTGTGAAAGGAAGCTATGAAGGTATCCCGTTTGATAATACTACCGAAAAAGAGGTTAATGCATGGTTCGAGATTATCAAACAATTAAAACCTGTACAGGTTATGCTTTATACGATAGCACGCGAAACTCCAATTGAAGGGATTAAAAAAATCCCTCAAAAAATGTTAGAAGAAATAGCAGCCAAAGTTGAAAAACTGGGCATTAGTACATCCGTGTCGGATTAATTGAAATATCTCTGAAATTAATTCGCTATGAAAGTTATCATTAATAAAACCTCTACATTACTGGAATTTTTAAGTGAAACATTTCCAGATTCACCTAAAACAAGAATTAAAAAATTATTACAGAGTGGTAATGTTAAGTGCAATAATAAAATTGTTACTTTAAATTCATTTAAACTTTCACCTGGTAATTCAATAGAAATCTTATCTCACGAAGACAAAAAAGTATTAAATAAAGCTGAGACTCCATTTCTTGTTTTATATGAAGACAAATATTTAATTGCAATTGAAAAACCTGCAGGTATCTCTACTTCAAGCACAGACAATAGTCCCAACATACATTCAATTTTAACGCAGTTCCTGAAAAAAAAGAGTAAAGGGAAAGTCAGGTCGTTTGTTGTTCACCGGCTCGACAAAGAAGTCTCTGGGATATTGTTATTTGCAAAATCAGAAGATATAATGAACATTTTAAAAGAAAACTGGAAACATGTTGAAAAAAACTACTATGCACTGGTTGAAGGTATTCCTGAAAAACCTGAAGGGACTATCAGAAGCTGGCTTGTTGAAGACAAATTTCAGAAAATGCATTCAACATCTCAAACAGAAAATGCTAAATTTTCTATAACACATTATCGAATTAAAGAGCAACTTCTAAACTTGACTTTACTTGATATCCAAATTGAAACCGGCAGAAAAAATCAAATCAGAGTACATCTTTCCGATATAGGTTGTCCAATTGTAGGTGACAGAAAATATGGAGCTTCCAAAGAATTCATCAGGAGAATAAGATTGCACGCATATCACCTTTCGTTGCCTCATCCTATAAATGGAAAAATAATAAAAATAGAATCACCATTGCCAAAAGGGTTTCTGGTTTTGAAAGAAAGGAATGAGGATTACAAATAGATACTCGTGTTTCTTGAAATATAACCTCCTAGAGGTTTCAAACCGCTTGGAGGTTATACTTCATTGTCATATTAAGCAACAAATCACCCTTCGACAAGCGTTCGACAGAGCTCACGCCAAAGTCTCAGGGTGACTTAAATTACAAAATTCGATAACTTATTATCATTTAGGTTGAGCCTAGAAATTGAATGAAAAAACAATTCCAATTTTTAAGTATTTCTTTTAGTTGTAACTCGTAATTTTACATTCCTATTTTGGCAGTTGAAATTTATAGATTATTTTCAGCAAAAAAAGAATTCTTTAAATGAACGAAATTGTAGCGAAAGAAAATTTATCAGAAAATGTTGCTAAGCTTGTCATTAATTCTCCTCTAATAGCTAAGAAGAGAAAAGCAGGGCATTTTGTAATTATAAAAATCGGGGTCGAAGGAGAAAGAATTCCTCTTACTATTTCACAGGCAGATTCTGCCAAAGGAACTATAACTCTGATAGTGCAAAAAGTAGGCGTTACCAGTCACAAACTAACAAAATTGAATGTTGGTGATATAATTACTGACATTGTTGGTCCGCTTGGCCGTGCTACACATATTGAAAAAGTTGGAACAATATTATGTGCAGGTGGCGGTGTTGGAATTGCACCTTTACTTCCCATTGTTGAATCAATGCACCAAATCGGCAATAAAGTTATTACAATATTAGCTGCACGATCTAAAGACCTTATTATTCTTGAAAATGAGATGAAGTCCTGCTCAGATGAAGTTATTATAATGACAGATGATGGTTCATATGGACAAAAAGGATTGGTAACTAACGGAATGGAAGAAGTAATCAAGCGTGAAAAAATTGATTTGGCAATTACAATCGGACCGGCTATTATGATGAAGTTTTCATCACTTGTTACCAAAAAATTTAATATTCCTACAGTTGCCAGTCTGAACAGTATAATGGTTGACGGCACAGGTATGTGCGGTGCTTGCCGGGTAACCGTCGGTGGACAAACCAAATTCGTTTGTGTTGATGGTCCGGAATTTGATGCTCATGAAGTTGATTTTGATGAATTATTGACAAGACTTGGCGCGTATAAAACAGAAGAAGCAAAAGCATATAAAGAATTAGTGGAGAAATAAGAATGATATCGGAAGAATATTTAAAAGCACAACGTGAACAAGAATGGAGAGCAATACTTCGTAAGAAGATGCCCGCCAAAGATCGAACCGGAAAGGAAAGAGTTAGAATGCCAGAACAGGATCCTTTAGTCAGGAGCAGGAATCACAGTGAAGTTAATTTGGGACTTACAAAGGAGCAGGCTATCCATGAGGCCAGCCGTTGTCTCGATTGTGTTAATCCAACCTGTATTACCGGTTGCCCCGTAGAAATTAATATTCCTGGATTTATTAAGCATATTGAAAATGGTGATTTCATGAGTGCTGCAAAAGTGCTTAAAGAAACCAACACGCTACCTGCCGTTTGCGGGAGGGTTTGCCCACAGGAAATACAATGTGAAATCAATTGCTTCTTCGTACAGAAACTCAAAAAACCTGCTGTTGCAATTGGTCATTTGGAAAGGTTTGCAGCCGATTTTGAAAGAAACAGCGGAAAAGCGTCTATCCCGGTAATTGAAAAAAGAAACAATATTAAAGTTGCTGTTGTTGGCTCCGGTCCTTCAGGATTAGCCGCTTCCGGAGATTTGATAAAATATGGTTACGACGTCACTGTTTTTGAAGCTTTACATGAAATTGGAGGAGTGCTTAAATACGGAATCCCGGAATTTAGGTTGCCCAATGAAATTGTTGATTTTGAAATAAACATTCTCCGGCAAATGGGCGTTGTTTTTGAAAAGAACTTTGTTATTGGAAATACTGCATCTTTCGATGATTTAAAAGATCAGGGTTTTAAGGCTTTTTTTGTTGGAAGCGGAGCCGGACTTCCCAATTTCATGGGTATAAAAGGCGAAAACTATGTAGGAGTCATGTCCTCTAATGAATATCTTACCCGTGTAAACCTTATGGGAGCTGCAAAACCTAATTATGATACGCCAGTATTTTTTGGAAAAAATGTTGCAGTCATTGGAGGCGGCAATACAGCAATGGATTCTGTACGTACATCTAAACGTCTTGGAGCCCAACGTTCAATGATCATCTATCGCAGATCATTTGATGAGATGCCGGCCAGAATTGAAGAAAGACATCATGCAATGGAAGAAGGAATTGAATTTATTAATCTTACAAATCCTCTTGAATGTTATTGTGATGATAAGGGACGCGTGAACAAAATGAAAGTTCAGAAGATGGAACTTGGCGAACCAGATAGTTCGGGAAGAAGAAGACCTATTCCAATGGAAGGGTCTGAATATTTTATAGATGTGGATTTGGTAATAGTAGCAATAGGCGTTTCGCCAAATCCTTTAATACCAAAAAGTTTATCTTGTCTTGAAATGAGCAAATGGGGAACAATTAAAGTGGATTCTGAAACTATGCAATCTGCAATCCCGGGCTTGTTTGCCGGTGGTGATATTGTAAGAGGTGGAGCTACAGTAATACTTGCAATGGGAGATGGAAGGAAAGCCGCTGCCGGAATACATAAGTATTTGATGAATTCAAAATAAGGTTTCTAATAAAATAATATTATGGCTGATATTACAACAAAATACGCTGGACTGCTTTTACGAAACCCGATAATAGTCGGAAGCTGCAGTTTGACACAATCAACTGAAGATATTAAAAAGCTAGAATCAAGTGGTGCATCTGCCGTTGTGCTTAAATCAATATTTGAGGAAGAAATGCAAATGGAAGCCAGAGACAGTTACTATCAGGCGCAAAAAGACAAATTATTATACTCTTCACATTCTGAAACATTCGATTATATTGATCAGCAGATACAAAAAGATAGCCTGGATAAATATTTAAAATTGATACTCGATACCAAAAAGCAGGTTTATATTCCAGTGATAGCAAGTATCAATTGCATCACCCCTTACATATGGACAGATTTTGCCTCAAAAATTCAGGATGCCGGTGCAGATGCAATAGAGTTGAATATTTTCATTAATCCTTTTGACACCTCAAAAACCAACACTGAAGAAACCTATGCACATATTGTTAAAGAAGTACGTTCAAAAGTTACCATACCTGTTACAGTTAAAATCAGCCAGTACCTTAGCAGACCGGGAGTTATTGCCAATACTCTCGCCTCAGAAGGTGTAATAGGAATTGTTTTGTTCAATCGATTTTACCAATCAGATATTGATATTAAAAAAGAAGAAGTAATTGATGGGAACAAATTCAGCAATTCTGAAGAATACCTTACATCATTGAGATGGATAGCTATGTTATCCGGAAAAATCAAAGCTGATATGGCAGCTTCTACAGGAATACATGACGGTGAAACCATGATAAAGCTTTTACTGGCAGGAGCTAAAGCAGTCCAGGTGGTTTCCGTTCTTTATAAAAATGGATTTGAACAAATTAATGTCATGCTTTCCTTTCTCGAAAAATGGATGCAAAAGAAAGGATATGGCTATATTGACCAGTTCTGTGGAAAGCTTGATAACAGTCATATTCCAAACCATGCTGCATACGAGCGCATACAATTCATGAGGTATTTCAACGGGATTGAGTAAAAATAAAGAACCAAATAATCAAAAGCAGAATATCGAACAAAGAATAACGAATGATGAATTTCGAAGTTTTACTTCTTAAATCAAAATTCGTTATTCGAAATTCATTATTTTTTTGAAATATTATTTAGCATCAAGTATAACCGGAGTTCCTTTTCCTCCACCCATAATAATCAGTTTGGCATTAGGCGAAGTAGCAATTGCTTTGATCATTTCATATTGCAGCTGTTTATCACTTAAGCCAGTACTTAGTATTTTCTGATAATCGGCAATACCCTGGGCTTCTACTCTTTTTCTTTCTGCTTCCTGTTTTTCTTTTTGAAGCACAAAAGTCATTTTCTGAGCTTCCTGTTCAGCATTAATTTTTGATTCAATCGTAGTTTTTACAGATTCAGGAAGATTTATATTTCTTACCAAAAGTTGTTCCAGAATTAAGCCTCTTTCTTTAAAATCTGTTTCAATACTTGAATATATCCGTTTTTGAAATTCGTCACGTTTGACAGAGTAAAGATCTACGGCATCATAATATACGGCATTGTCCCTGATCTTTGTCCTGCATATAGGACGAACAATGACATCTTTGTAATTCGTTCCAATTTCTTTTAGAATTCTAGGCGCTTCTTTGGGAATTACTCTGAATAAAACAGTAATGTCAATTATGACTTCTAGTCCATCAGCAGACAATACCCGTATAGCATCATCTCCCATTTTTTCGCCTTCATCGTGTACAGCTGACATTGTATAATTCTGTGTCCTTACATCAAAAGTGACAACTTCAACCAATGGATTTACTATGTTTAGTCCACTTTCCAATATTTGATTGTTAACTTTTCCAAAAAGTTTTTGTACACCAACTTCTCCAGGCCCTATCTGAACAACAGAACTCGCTAAAGCTCCGACAATAAGAAGCGCAAATCCAATTATTATTACAGTTGGACTGTACCTGTTGGCAGGTGGGTCAGACTTTGCAAGAGCAAATCCAACTATCACGACTATTATTCCAATAACTATTATCGCTATCATAATTCTATAATTTTAAATTATTTAAATTTGATTTACTTGACAATTGTTAAAGTTAATAAAAATATTCTGTAATGAGCTTTTGATTATTTTAGCAAAGACAGAATGTTTCTTTCAGAAATAAAAAAACCTTAAAGGAAATTCTTTTTAGAGCTTTTTATTTCTGCCTATCGTAAAGGAAAACTTATTTAAATCAGATTACTTTGAATTCAGGGGTTCAACATGGATATTAATGTCCATGTTTTTTATTTTTGATTTTATTTCAGTTTCTATTTCATCGCACAAATCATGTGCCTTCTGCAATTTAATATTCGGTGGTAATTCAAGATGCAAATCAGCAAACCTGAATTGTCCTGATTTTCTTGTTTTAAGATTATGGAAATTCAGCGAATGAGAAGAAATAACATTCTTAATTGTTTTTATCTCTTCTTCAGAAAGGGATTCATCCAAAAGTGGAGCATACGCATTTGTCAACAACACATATGATTCTTTTAAAATCAGCATTGCTACTGCCAAAGCAATTAAGGGGTCAATAATATGCAAATGAATATTCTTCCCAAAAAGGTTTAAGTCGGCAAGCCACATTATCAGCAATCCAAGAGCAACTCCCAGTGATGCATAAACATCAGTTTTCAAATGAAGTGCATCTGCTTCAAGAGCAATGGAATCTGTTTTTTTGGCCACTTTATAAAGTTTTCTTGAAACTATTGTGTTTATTGTTGCTGAGATTAACATTACAAGCGTACCTAATCCTAATTTATCAACCTCATGACCAGTGGTTATTAATTTCTTTATTGCTTCGAATATTATCCATCCGGCAGCAAAAAATATTAAAACAGCTTCAATAACGCCAGAAACATTTTCATACTTGCCATGACCGTATGGATGTCTTTCATCGGGTGGATTGTCAGATATTTTAACTGATAAATAGGCAATAATAGCAGCAATAAGATCCATCCCGGAGTGAATAGCTTCAGAAATAATACTGACAGAATTCCCAAGAATTCCGATAGCAAACTTCATCAGTATTAAAAGGCTGTTTGAGATTATTGACAACCGGGCAGTCTTTACTTTTTCTTGCATAAACTCTTATAAACCGCAAAGATAATAATTTGAGGATTTGAAAATGTGCTGATTTGAAAATTGGAGGAAATTATAGATAAGTTCGATTATGAAAGGATGAGGGATGAATAACAATTATAAAAAGTCATCCCTTATATTTTAATCATAAGAAGCATAAGCGTCTGGAAAAAAAGGCATGAATCATGGATGCTCAATCTTATGCTTATAAATAAGTGTAATGATAATGCCTAATATACCAATTATGACTAATGCTCCAAAAAAATAAACTGCTATCATTTTCCTTTATTTTTAATTATTACTAAAAGAAAACCCCAAAAAGCAAATAATATTGTAGCTAAGAATCCTGCTGCCAAAATCAGTGGTTTGTTTTCACTAATATCAAGAATTACACTTAAAACAACTCCACCGAAAGTTAGTTTAGAAATATCAATAAGATAATCTCCTAATTGTTCGGTAAATGGTTTCTTTTCATTGTTCTAATACAAAGTCAATGATTTTCTCTAATCATGCTAATCTACATTAGGGATAGCAAACTTAAAACAATATGCTGTTTTGAATATTTGAAGAAATATAATTATTTCAATTCCTGCAATATTATTTCCATTACAGCTTTTGCATCAGTAAAGTGATGGCCGCCTTTGATAAATATTACTTTTAAATTCTCTTGTTTATATTTTTCTGAAAAAATTGATGTTTCTTTTTCACCAAAAATAGCTAATACCTTTGCCGTCTTAATTTTTTCAACTTCATTAACCACGTTATAAGCATAATCATGATCCACACCCAACATGTCTGTTATATGTATTGTTAAATCTGATGTTTTTGCAGGAGTAATTAATACCAGAAGCCTGACTTTTTGTTTCAGTTCCTCAGGTAACCGGGTAAACAAAAAAGGAATGATCTCGGCTCCGAAAGAAAATCCGACAATTATTAATTCCTTTTTATTCCAGGTTTTTAAAGAATCACTGAGTACAGGTACAATATCTTTTGCAAGCTGATCAGGCGTTTTGGTTGACCAGAAATACTTAAAAGCATTAAGAAATATATAAGACATTTTGTTCGCCTTAAATTCATCAGCCAGTTTAATATCATAACCGCGCCATCCTCCATCGCCGGTAATATGAAATACCAGGTATTTTGAGCTGTCAAATTTTTCAACTATCAGTGGAAGATCTTTCTTTTGGCTGAAAAGAATGCTAAAAGAAAAAAGAAATATCAGGGATAGAATGTACTTAAAGTCAGATTTTATCATAAATACAGGAAGTGAACATTAAAAAACTTAACCATTTATAAGGGAGACAAAATTATAAGATTTTAGTTTTCATTTGATATTATTTCTAATTAATAAGGAACATCTATGTTTTAATTAACATTCTAATAGTAGTCTCGAAATCTTTTTAACAGATTATTATTACTTTTGAACCCAGTATAATATCTGATTTTCATGGATACGAATTTGTACATATATAATACGCTATCCCGCAAAAAAGAAAAGTTTGAACCGCTTAATCCGCCTCATGTTGGAATGTACGTTTGCGGGCCTACGGTGTATAGTGAAACACATCTTGGACATGCGCGCCCGGCAATTACTTTTGATTTACTTTTCCGTTATTTGAAACATTTGGGATATAAAGTCCGATATGTTCGAAATATTACTGATGTAGGGCATTTGGAAAATGATGCTGATGAAGGAGAAGATAAAATAGAAAAAAAAGCTCGCCTGGAAAAACTTGAACCTATGGAAGTGGTTCAAAAATACATCAACAGTTTCAGGTTTAATATGGATCAATTAAATGTTTTGTCTCCCAGTATTGAACCGCAGGCATCGGGGCATATTATTGAACAAAAGCTTTTAATCGAAAAGATTCTTCAAAAAGGTTTTGCATATGAAAGTAATGGAAATGTATATTTCGATATAGAGAAATATAACAAAAAGTATAAATATGGCAAATTATCTGGAAGGGTGATTGAAGAATTGATGGAAAATACACGTGAGCTTGAAGGTCAGAAGGAAAAGAAAAATAGTTTTGATTTTGCTCTTTGGAAAAAAGCTACTCCTGATCATATTATGCGCTGGCCATCGAAATGGAGTGAAGGATTTCCCGGTTGGCATCTTGAATGTTCGGCAATGAGCAGTAAAATACCTTGGAGAGAAATTTGATATTCATGGCGGTGGCATGGACTTGAGTTTCCGCATCATGAATGTGAGATTGCACAATCAAGTTGCTGCCAGCGGATATGAACCTGTAAAATACTGGATGCACAATAACATGATAACTATCAATGGCCAGAAAATGGCACGTTCACTGAATAATTTTATTACTCTTGAAGAATTGTTTATCAGGTAAACACAAATTACTTGAACAGGCTTATAGTCCTATGACTATACGATTCTTCATTCTCCAGGCGCATTATCGAAGCACGTTAGATTTTTCAAATGAAGCACTTCAGGCTGCCGGAAAGGGCTTGCAAAGACTCATTTCTGGTTATAAAACTCTGCAAACTTTAAAACATTCAAATAAATCAACTATAAATGTAAACGAGTTGGGAAAAAAGTGCTATGAAGCAATTAATGACGATTTAAATAGCGCTATTCTCATTTCGCATTTAATGGATGGAGTTAGAATAATTAATTCTATAAAAGATGGCAATGATTCAATTACAAAATTTGATTTAGAAAAGCTAATATCATTATATAAAATATTTGTTGAAGACATTCTTGGATTAAAAGATGATTCAGGTTTAGGAAATAATCAGGAACTCATTTCAGGATTGGTGAAACTTCTTAATGACATCAGGCTAAAGGCAAAATCAGCGAAGGATTTTGACACATCTGATCAAATCCGAAATGAACTTAATAAACTTGGCATTGAAATAAAAGACACAAAAGACGGATTTGAATGGAGTATAAAATAATGCTTAAATTTTGAACCTGATTATTGTGGATTATATTTTGCCACCAAATCAATATTAACTATTATAGCTTGCAATGTAATATTTCGTTCGCAAATTAAAAAGTCATATTTTTTGAAAGAATAACAGCTAAAAGCAAATAACTAATTTTACATCAAATCACAAGCTTCTGCAGGCATCCAGTGAGAATCTTTACCTTCCCACTTAATAGTGCATCCAATCGGATTTGTAAGTTTTACAGAAATATCTTTACCATCAGTGAGCTCTGACAGAACTCTGTCAAGATCATTAACCGTCATCTTAGAAATATCTCTTGGGTTATCTACTCCTCTTCCTGTATAAACAAGTTCTCTTTTTTCATTAAAAACAAAAAAGTGCGGAGTTTTTAATGCACCATAATCTAAAGCCGTTTCCTGAGTTTGATCATACAAATAAATCCATGGAAATTTATTCTGCACCATTCTTCTTATCATATTGTCAAAACTATCTTCAGGATGAGTATTGGCACTATTAGAATTAATACCAATAAATTGAACTCCTCCGGGTAAAAATTTATTTGCTGCTTCTCTGGTCGATTCATCTGAACCAAGAACATAAGGACAGTGATTGCAAGTAAAAAAAATTACTAAATACTTGGATTTGCTAAAATCATCCAGGCTATAAGTTTTCCCATCTGTGGCAGGCAACTTAAAATAAGGTGGTTTACTGCCTATTGCTAATGTAAATGCCATATTTTTTCATTTTTTTATTGTCATAAATAACAAAAATAATACTGATATGTTTAAAAAATATTTTTTTAATAAGTCAAAAAGTATTCATAATAATTCATTAAATTTAATATACAAGATTTAAAATATTACGTATAAATTCTTTTACATTGATATTCATGACAATTATTCTTATTTTAAAAGGAATATTTAATTAGTTAAAACAATTAATTCTAAAATAAATTCCGGGTTATCTGTTTTAATTATTACAGTGGTTAAGTTTGATAAAAATTATCGAACATGGGTTTTGAAAAGTGTGGTTAAATTAAAAAAGTAATTATGATTTCCTTAATTCACAGTACACCGTTGCCTTTTAAAGGCTTTTTCTTTGCTCTATTTCTTTGCTTAGTTTTCATGCCAATAATAATTCAGTTTACAAAAAAAAACAGATGGTTTGACAACCCTAATAGACGTAAAATTCATAAAGCACCTATTCCGACAATGGGGGGTATTGTTATCTTTCTTTCAATGCTGATTGTAGCAGTCGCCCGTCCCAGCCTTATAACCTCTGATATTGCAATAGTACTAATTGTTGCATTAGCTTTATTTATAACCGGTATATATGACGATTTGAATGATCTCCGTCCAAGAATAAAACTTTACATTCAAATAGTTACTGCTTCAATTATTGTTTTTTATGGGATAAAAATAGATGGATTAGAGGTTCTTGGTATTGAAAAATTTGGATGGCCTTTGTCGACTTTCATTAGCGTTTTATGCATCGTATTTTTTATCAATGCTTTTAATTTAATTGATGGGATAGATGGTCTGGCTGGAGGCCTATCAATTATTGCATTATCGACATTTTCGGCATTATTTTATTTTGCGCATGTTTATGGTTTTGCTTTTCTATCAGCAGCCCTTGCTGGTAGCTGTTTAGGTTTTCTATTTTTCAATTTTAGTCCTGCACGAATTTTCATGGGAGATACAGGCAGTTTGACAATTGGGTTTTTCCTGGCTGTTTTTTCTATCCGGGCATTGCAATTACCGGAAAATATTTTCTACAATACTTTTAATATAAACACTTTTTATATTGTATTTGCACTGGTCTTCCTGCCTTCACTGGATGCTGCAAGAGTTTTTATGGCACGCATCATTAAAGGTTTATCCCCTTTCAAGCCCGATAGAACACATATTCATCATTTAATGCTCAATGTCGGAATGACTCATAAATCAGCTTCTCTGACTTTATATTTTACACAGATAATAATTCTTTCACTGGCAATATTTCCTCAATTATTATTGATTCTTGGAATCTTTCTTGGAATACTTGTTTTGGCAACAATTGTTTTTGAAACATATCAATTTATCTTTATCCAAAAAAGATTCTTACCATACATATTTAGTGTCAGAAGTGAAAAAAATAAAAATATTCTTTTAAGTAGAAGTAATGAAGATATTTCCCGTTTAAAGATTAACGGGAAAAATATTTCCCATATTAAAAACGACGTAATTATAAAAACTTTGTCAAAAGAACATGAGAATTTAATTGAATCAAACAAAGTATTTGTCAGTCCAAATTAATGACAATTTTTGCATTGTTAAATTTTGAACTTTATAATTGCCTTGTCAATTCTAGCAATTACTTCATCCTTGCCCAGTAACTCTATTATTAAAGGTAAATCCGGACCAAATGAACCTCCTACAAGTGTTAACCTTAGTGAATTCATGACAGCTCCCATATTTGCCTGTTTTGATTCAACAAATTGGTGAATACCGGTTTTAATATTTTCAGCAGAAAAAGGATTGACAGAAGCAAGATAAATTTTTAATTCCTCCATCAACTGGGGAATATTATCTTTCCAACGTTTTTTAACTACTTCCTGATCATAAGTTTCTGGTGGAGCAAAAAAGAAAGAACTCTGCTGCCAGAATTCATTTACAAAGTTTACACGATCTTTCACTAAACTCAATTGCATCAGCTACAAATGAAGGTTCGGCATTAATACCTTTATTCCTTAAGAATGGGAATAAAAAGATCGAAGCTAAATCTTCATTTGATTTTGATATCAAATATTGATGGTTAAACCATTTTGCTTTTTCAAAATCGAATTTTGCACCGGCTTTATGAACATGTTCTAGTGAAAATGCTTCAATGAGTTGATCCATACTAAAAATCTCCTGTTCAGTCCCGGGATTCCAACCTAGCAAAGCAACGAAGTTAATTACTGCTTCAGATAAAAATCCGTAGTCGTCAAAGCCCAATGAAATTTCATTTGTAGAAGGATCTTCCCAGTGTAAAGGGAAAACAGGGAATCCCATTTTATCACCGTCACGTTTGCTTAGCTTCCCTTTACCGTCTGGTTTTAAAAGCAAAGGCAAATGCACAAATGCCGGCATTTCTTTTTCCCAACCCAAAAATCTGTACAGCAATAAATGAATGGCAAAGAAGGTAACCATTCTTCGCCACGTATTACATGTGTAATTTTCATTAATTTATCGTCAACAACATTTGCAAGATGATAAGTTGGCATGCCATCTGATTTAAAAAGTACTTTATCATCTATTGAAGATGAATTCACTTTTATATTTCCTCGTATCAGATCATTCATTTCTATTATTTCATCCTTTGGCACTTTAAGGCGCACCACATATTGAGTCCCGGATAAAATCAATTTATTTGTTTCTTCTTTTGATAACCTGAGTGAATTAATTAATGAATCCCTTATATTGCTGTCGTATGAAAATGACTTCCCCTGTGACTCAGAATTTTTGCGTAATTTTTCAAGTTCTTCTGAAGTGTCAAAAGCATAATAAGCATTACTGTCGTTTACAAGTTTATTTGCATATTGACGATAAATTACTTTTCGTTCGCTTTGTCGATAAGGTGTGCAAGGTCCTCCAACTGCGACACCTTCATCTATTTCTATCCCGCACCATTTTAATGATTCAATAATATATTCCTCAGCACCCGGCACATAACGTGTTTGATCGGTATCTTCAATTCTCAAAATAAATGTCCCATTATTCTTTTTTGCAAACAGGTAGTTATATAAAGCTGTTCGAACTCCACCTATATGTAAAGGGCCAGTGGGGCTTGGTGCAAAACGTACTCTTACTTTGTTTAGTGCCATATTGCTAATATTTGTCGCAAAGATAAAACTTTTGCATAATGTCTATGGATGGGCTACAAAATAGTATTCTTTTCCATTGGAGAAATATTCGGTTAGATTATCTAAATCCAATGATTTAGCATGATTAAGCCATCCTTTTAAAGTGGATATTTGCAATTGACAATTATTACATAAAAAATTAAACATCATTTCTGGTGTTGTCTTATAATAATCCGATCCTCCTGTTCCAAATTCAAATACAATTATTGGTTTACAGCGTTTGATAGTTTGAATAGCCCCCTGCATAACTGAAAATTCGGCTCCTTCAACATCAATTTTAATAAAATCTATTTTTTGATCAACAGGAATAATATTATCTAATTTGTCTGTTTCAACTGAAATAATTTCAATTTCAGGTTTTTTTACATCATATTTTCTTGGCTTTAAACCACTGTATGCCGGAGCATTTTTTACAAAATTAAAAGTTGTAGTTCCTTTATTGTCACATAGAGCAACTGAAGAAATATGAACCTTATTATTTTTAAATTTATCAAGAAGCTTTTTGTAAAAATATGGAATAGGCTCAAAAGCATAATGTTCTCCTTGTGGTGCTCTCTTTAGCATTATTTCAAGCATTTCGCCTTTATGGCATCCTACGTCAATACAATTAGAATCCTTCTTCAATATCCGTTTCATGATATTAAGAGTCTGCCTGTCGTATTGCTGATTTTTAGTTATGTCAATATGAAGTACGAAAAGGATATATTTAATAATCTTTTTTATAAGGGATTTCATCTATTTATAATGATTAATGTTTATTAATTTGCATGCAAATTAAAACAAATTGCTCAATACAAATAAAAATGTCAGTTGAAATTGAAAGAAAATTTCTTGTTCATAAGGAACTGTGGGATAGACTTGATAAACCCTTGGGAGAAAATTATAAACAGGGATATATTACCACGGATCCATCTAAAACAATAAGAGTGCGAATTGCAGAGGGTAAAGCTTTTTTAACCTTAAAAGGTGAAACAAAAAACTTTTCACGTTCAGAATTTGAATATGAAATTCCAGTCAAGGATGCAGAAGAATTGTTAAAACAGTTTGTTGGAACTATTATAGAAAAAACCAGATATAAAATTGGATTTAAAGGAAAAACCTGGGAAGTAGATGTATTCAAGGGTGAGAATGAGGGTCTGGTACTTGCTGAAATTGAGCTCAAAAGTGAAGATGAGAAATTTGAAATTCCTGGATGGATTTCAAAAGAAGTGACAGGAGATGAAAGGTACTATAATTCAAATCTGTCATTAAGACCATATGATACTCGGTAGAGATTTTCAGCTTTTAAACAAAGATTCCCGCTTGCGCGGGAATGACAGGTTGGAGGCCTTGAGGTATCAAGCGGAGTCGAACCGCTGTACACGGTTTTGCAGACCGTTGCCTAGCCACTCGGCCATGATACCGTTTTTTCGGAACAGCAAAGCTAATATTTTTTCTTAATTTTATTTTAACTCTTAGAATTATTTATCCCAGGTCATTACAGCCTGGAATACCATTGAATTTTTGTTTATTTTTATGCCTTCAAAATATTGAATATTTTCTTTGGTCATTATCGAAATTTCAACTTCATCACCAAATTTACTCTCGCCAATATAGTTTACTTGTAAACTTTTAATTGTTTCGGATTTTATATTTTCCGGGTCGAAGCAATCCATTATCCATTCTACATATCGGCTGTTATTTACATGTCCTAATAAATCAAGGTCATTGATTGTAACTTTGTGCAGAAATACTTCTTTCTTATTCTCTTGAATCTTAATTTTATCTGGCACCTCTGCAACAGCATGTTTTGATTTATTTTCTTGAGGAACATAAATTCCAAGCTCTTCTATTTTATGAAGTTTTTGTTTTGTTCTATCAATAAGAAGCCAGCATGATGTTCCAGCAATTACAGGAGTATTATTTTTATCTATGAATTTAAAATCTCTCAGCGCAAATAATTTATCAATTCCTTTTGGCCAGGTTTCAATGCGCAATTGTTCTTCCCATTGAGGCAAACGTTCAACAACAACTTTTATTCTAGATAAAACCCAGAAGAGATCTTTTTCTTTTAGTAAGTGAAATCCCACATTGAGATCGGTAGCATGATTATGGGCTGCTTCCTGGAAATAATTAAAAACCGAAGAAATCTTTAATTTCGCGTTGAGATCGGTCTCGTGAACTTTAATTTTAATATCTTCTGTCCAAACAGCTTGCATGGATACTAGTTTAAATGAATATTAGAATGCACACCTAATACAATTTCTCAAAATGTCATCCCGAGCGTAGTCGAGGGATGTTTTTCAGCATATCATGCTTCGACTGCGCTCAGCATGACTAAAGCGTCATTCGACCTTACTTTTAGGTATAATTAAAGATATTTGTATTATTTTATTTCAGAACCATTGTTCACTTCATCAACAGGAGAAACAAATACCAGTTTTCCATCTGAATCAGAAGCCATTAAAATCATCCCGTGCAATTCGATTCCTCTTATCTTTCTTGGTTCGAGATTTACTATAATGCTGACCAGTTTTCCAATTATTTGCTCCGGTCGATAATATTCTGCAATTCCCGAAACAACAGTTCGTATGTCAATTCCGGTATCAATTGAAAGTTTCAGCAGTTTATCTGTTTTGGCAACTTTTTCGGCAGTCATTATCTTCCCAGATCGGATATCGAGTTTTGAAAAATCTTCGTAGCTTATATCCGGTTTTGCAGACATGATATTTTTTGTTTTTGCTTCATTGGCTTTTTTTGATGCAGCAAGTTTATCAAGCTGCTTCTCGATTTCAACGTCCTCAATTTTTTCAAATAAGTAGTCTCCTTGTTGTATTTCTTTTCCTGCTTTAAGAATATCTGTTCTGCCTAATTTATCCCAATTAAAGGGGTCTCCTAAATGAATATTAATATTTAAAAATCTATTAATTTTTTCAGCAGAAGTAGGCATAAAAGGTCTCATGGCAATTGCCAAATTAGCACATATTTGAAGAGCCAGATTTAATATAGTTCCTACCCTTTCTTTATCTTGTTTTACAATCTTCCATGGTTCAGTATCAGTTAAATATTTATTTCCTGCTCTGGCTAAATTCATTACAGCTTTTAGTGCATCTCGGAATTTAAAAGTCTCAATATTTTCGCTAATTTCTTTGTTAGATTCTTGAATTATCTGAATAAGATCATAATCAGCCTCAGTCAAATTTGATATTGCTGGAACTTTGCTATCGAAATTTTGAATTGTTAACATTAAAGCCCGATTAACAAAATTGCCTAAAATTCCCACCAGTTCACTATTATTCCGGGTTTGAAAATCTTTCCATGTAAAATCGTTGTCCTTTGTTTCAGGTGCATTTGCACAAAGAACATATCGCAAAACATCTTCTTTCCCCGGGAATTCGTTAAGGTATTCATGAAGCCAAACCGCCCAGTTTCGCGAAGTGGAAATTTTATCTCCTTCGAGGTTCAAAAATTCATTTGCAGGTACATTATCAGGTAGAATATATTCACCATGAGCTTTGAGCATAACGGGGAATATAATACAATGAAAAACTATATTATCTTTTCCAATAAAATGAACCAACTTGGTTTCAGCGTCCTTCCAGTATTTCTCCCAATCGGTTTTCAATTCTTTTGTAGCAGAAATATAACCAATGGGTGCATCAAACCAGACATAAAGCACTTTCCCTTCAGCTCCTTTCACGGGAACCGGAATTCCCCAATCCAGATCGCGGCTTACTGCGCGAGGTTGAAGCCCTTGATCGAGCCATGATTTACATTGTCCGTACACATTCGACTTCCATTCTTTGTGATTTTCCAGTATCCAATCCCTTAAAAAAGAATCATATTCATTCAGGGGTAAATACCAGTGTTTAGTATCACGCAAAACTGGTTTACTTCCACTTATTGTTGATTTTGGATTTATAAGGTCCGTAGGATTTAAAGAAGTACCGCACTTTTCGCATTGATCCCCATATGCGCTGTCATTGCCGCAATGAGGGCATGTTCCGACAATGTACCTGTCTGCCAGAAATTGACCGGCTTCTTCATCGTAATATTGCTGAGAAACATTTTCAATAAATGAACCATTTTCATTCAATTTCTTAAAAAATCCTGAAGCAACTTCATAATGAGTTTTGTTTGTGGTACGTGAAAAAATATCAAAAGAAATACCAAATTTTTCAAATGAATTTTTAATGATTTTGTAGTATTTGTCAACAATCACTTGCGGATTAACTCCTTCCTGCCGTGCTTTAATGGTAATAGGAACTCCGTGTTCGTCAGTTCCGCAAACATAAATAACATCTTTACCTTTTAATCTCAAATACCTTACATATATGTCAGCTGGAATATATACACCTGCCAAATGACCAATATGAACCGGTCCGTTTGCATAAGGCAATGCAGCAGTTACAGTATATCGTTTAATTTCTTTCATATCTTTGTTATGCAGAATAATGATTTAGAAAGGCAACAAAGATAAAAACAAATATCGTAAATCGGTTTTAGTGAATATAATGATGAGTGTATTTTTGGATTTGATAGAATAAAAAAATACTAATACAAAATATTTCTCTGTGTTCCTCATAATTTGCTCTATGAAATTCTGTTTTTAATAATTTATACCACAGAGACTCACAGAGTATTAAAAGAGTTATATAAGGTTGATCGAAATAGGAATTAAAATTATAAAATGATAACGCCGAAATTTCTTAAACCTGGCGATAAAATAGGACTGGTAGCTCCTTCGCGCAGTATTTCTTCAGAAGAATTGGAGAAAGCAGTTTCTATTTTTAAATTGCACAAATTACAGGTAATTAATGGTGCAAACCTGTATAAAAAACAAAACCAGTTTGCGGGATCAGATCATGAACGTGCTGCAGATTTACAGAAGTTTCTTGATGACCCTGCTATTAAAGCAATTATATGTGTACGCGGAGGATATGGTTCTATCAGGACTCTTCAATATTTGAATTTTGAAAAATTTTGTAGAAATCCTAAATGGATAGCCGGATATAGTGACATTACTGTCTTTCATTCCTTCATAAATACAAATCTGGGCATAGAAACTTTGCATTCCCCAATGATATTTAATTTTGGAAAATCAGATACAGATATTGATTCCATTAATAAAACATTTGACTTCCTGTTTGGAAATATTTCAGGGTACAATTTTGAATCTCATAATCTAAATGTCAAAGGTCTTGCCAAAGGCCGACTGACAGGTGGAAATTTATCTGTCCTTTATAGTTTGAGAGGTACACCTGCTGATATTGATACAAAAGATAGAATTCTTTTTGTGGAGGATCTGGATGAGTATTTGTACCATATCGACCGGATGATGATGAACCTTAAATACGGAAATAAACTTATGGAATTGAAAGGTGTTATAGTGGGTGAAATGTCTGAAATGAAAGACAATACTATCCCTTTTGGAAAGAATGCTTACGAAATAATTGCCGATGTTCTTTCAGAAATGGATATCCCGGTTTGTTTTGGTTTTCCGGCAGGGCACGGTAAAAAGAACTGGCCGCTGATTTTGGGACGGGAAGTAATTCTTGAAGTCGGAAAAAGTTGTAGTTTGAGGTTTGTTTGAAATAATTTTGTGGCAGTACAACCACCCCTACCCCTCCTTAAAAAAGGAGGAGAAATTGCTGTCCCGCCTCAGGCGGGATTATAGCCCCTCCCGAAGTTTCGGGATTAAGGGGTTAGGGGTTTAAACGGCATGACTATATTAGTTTAATATCATGCAACTTTTCTTAGTGGGATAATAAATCCAGTAAATTAGAATATATGCATGAAGTTTCAATTGCACAATCAATAATTTCAATTGTTGAAAAGTCAGTTCCTGAAAATAATACTAAGAAAGTAACTTCAGTTTATCTTAGTATTGGCAGACTTAGCGGGATAGAAATTGATGCACTTAAATTTGCATTTTCAATTATTAAAAAAGATACCATTTTAAAAGATGCAGAAATGGTCGTTGAAACTATAAATGGGAAGGCAGTTTGTAACGATTGTGGCAATAATTTTGAATTAAGTGAATATGCAAATCCTTGTCCTAAATGCAGCAGCTTTTCTTTGAAAATAATACAGGGAAAGGAAATGAATGTGACGCATATTGAACTGGAGGATTGAAGATAGTGCTCAATGCAGAGTTTTTTGCAGTTAGACCGGAATTTAACTTCTTAAATCATTTGCAATTTCTAACCTTCAAGCGGTTTTGAATCACATGAAGTCTTTTCCCCAATAACTATGTTTTTTCATTTCATCAAATATTTATATATTTAGAAATAATTGATTTCTAATCACTATCAAATGCAGGTCACAGATTTTAAATCTTTCATCGGGTATTGCAAAAAACACATTAAAGGCGATGAAAAGGGAGAAGCACAAATTTTCCTTGATCATTTCTTCAAAGCTTTAGGATATGATGAAGGTTTGAAAGGTGCAGGAGCTAACTGTGAATTCCGAATAAGGGATGATAAGAAAGGTTCAACCCAATTTGCCGATTTGGTATGGAAGCCCATCGTGTTAATAGAGATGAAAAAGCGTGACACAGATTTGTCTTTGCATTATCAACAGGCGTTCGATTACTGGACTAAATTAGTTCCCGACAGGCCGAAATACGTTATCCTTTGCAATTTCGATGAATTCTGGATTTACGACCTTAACACGAGAGTTTACGATCCACTGGAAAAAATATCTTTAAACAAGCTTCATGAAAAGGAGGAAGCATTTAGCTTTCTGCTTCCAAAACCCAGGGAACCAATTTTTGATTATAACAAAGAAGATGTTACCGAAAAGGCAGCAAAATATATTTCAAATATTTACAAATCCATGACATCAGCTTCAATGCGCAAAGATGTTGTAGCACCTGAAATAGCATTGAAGTATTGCTTACAAATGGTACTTACCCTATTTGCCGAAGATGTTGAATTGTTGCCAAGCCAAATCTTTACCCGAATCATTAAAGAACTTGTTAAGGAACCCGGTGATAGTCCTGATAAAATTTCTAAATCATATGACCTTATCAGCGGGCTTTTTAATGCAATGAATAGTGAAGGGATTACTCCTGGGGGAATGTATAAGGATGTTGATTATTTTGACGGTGGATTATTCGATAAAATTTACCCGGTAGAACTCACAAAACATGAAATCACTTTGGTTGACCAGGCGGCTTCTTTTAACTGGCGACATGTAAACCCTGCGATATTTGGCTCTATTTTCGAAGGAGCGTTAGACGATTTGGAACGTCATAAGCTCGGGGCACATTATACTCACGAAATTGACATTAAGAAAATAGTTGTACCCGTTATCGTTCAACCCTGGCTTGAAAAAATTGAAAAGGCAGATACACTCGATGAATATTATGATCTTCTTGAAGAATTGGCCAATTTCAAAGTCCTTGACCCGGCTTGCGGAAGCGGCAATTTCCTTTTCATTGCTTTTAAGGAAATGAAAATGCTCGAAAAACGTTTGCTTCAACTGGTAAGGGAACATTCCACCAAAAATGCCGATGCAAAGCGTTTGATGAAATTTTTATTGAATTACAAATTTGTTACCACCAGCCAGTTTTTTGGCCTTGATATAAAACCCTTTGCAGTTGAGCTGGCAAAAGTTACCCTTATGATAGCTAAAGAGCTTACCTGGCTGCAGGCAAAAGAGGAACATGATAGGAAATACAAACCCTTGCCATTGGATAATCTTGACAAAAATATCATTTGCACCGATGCTTTGTTAAACGAAAACGGCACGCAGAAAGAATGGCCCGAAGCAGATGCCATAATCGGCAACCCGCCATACCAAAGTAAAAATAAAATGCAACAGGAATTCGGGGTTGAGTATCTGAATAAGCTGCGTGCAGCATATTCTGAAATTCCGGGACGTGCAGATTTTTGCGTGTATTGGTTTTATAAAGCGCACCAGCATTTAAAACAGGATTGTTATGCCGGTTTGGTTGGGACTAGTTCAATACGACAAAAAAATAGTAGAGAAGGGAGTTTGGATTATATTGCCATGAATGGTGGTGAAATTTTTAATGCTATTTCAATGCAATCATGGAGCGGTGAAGCAGCAGTTTCAGTCTCAATTGTCAATTGGATCAAAGGAATATACAATAAACCTAAACATTTATTTTACACTTCAGACAATAAGCATTTCAAGCTTTTTGAGTTAAAGAAAATTAATCCGGATTTAAAACCTATAATTGATTTATCGTTTGCGAAAAGTTTAGAAATTAATAAGTTTACAAAACTGGTTTTTTTAGGTCAGACACAAGGTCATGATGGTTTTTTAATGCAGAAAGAAAAAGCTTTAGAATTAATTAGAGAAAACTCAGAATATAAAAAAGTGCTAAAACCTTTCTTGATAGGCAATAATCTAATTTCTAAATTAAAATCACAACCTGAAAGGTTTGTAATCGATTTTACCGGAAAAGATTTAATTGAAGCTTCAAAATTTAAACACTTGTTTAAACAGATTGAAAAAGAAGTACTCCCTGAAATTAGAGAAAAAGCTGAGCTTGAAAAGCAAGGGATAACAAAGGCTAATGGCCGTGAAGCTTGGCTAAATACATGGTGGTTAATGTGGCGAAGAAGAGAAGAGTTGCTTTGTAAAATGAGTAAATTAAAAAGATATATTTGTTGTTCACAAATTTCATTAAGACCTATTTTTGAATTCATTTCAACAGAGATAAATCCAAGTTCAACATTAGTTGTTGTTGCTTTAGATGATGATTATTCTTTTGGCATGTTGCAATCTGTATTACATGGTGAATGGTTGAAATATAAAGGATCTTCATTCGAAACAAGATATGTTTATATAACTTCTACTGTTTGGGACACTTTTCCCTGGCCACAAAACCCAACAAAAAAACAAATAGAGAAAATTGCCAAAGCAGCAAAAGTTTTGAGAGATGCACGTAACGAGTATATGCAGAAGAACCGGCTTTCGCTTCGCGATTTATACCGAACCCTTGAAAAACCAGGTAAAAATGCAATCAGAGATTTGCATCATGAACTCGATAGCGCTGTAATTGAAGCCTACGGCTTCGACACTAAGGCCGACCTGTTGCAACAGTTACTTGATTTAAACCTTGAATTATCTGCAAAAGAACAGAACAGTGAAGAAATTCAGGCGCCTGGAATTCCAAAAAACTATACTGATATTTCAAAATTAATTACCGAAGATTGTGTAAAATTTGATCCGAAAATAAAATAGGTTTAATTGTGAATGAAATAGTATAGAAATTAATTTAATGTGAGTTCGATGTAAAAATTCTTTCATTTGCAATTATTAAGAACTCAATAACCCCGGCTTTTAAGCCGGGGATTGATGTTTGAGAGTAGATTAGCGCGCCACGATATTTTAATTTGTTGGAAGAATAATACTTGGCGCGCAATTAATATAAATATAATCATTAATTAGTTTTGTACGATTGCGTGCCATTTTAGAGTTCTTCACTAATTTATTTTGCAGTTGGCACGCAATATAGTCATTATTGGTTTTCCCCGGCTTAAAAGCCGGGGCTAATTAAAATTTTTGTTTTTCAAATGGATATTTAAGTATTGACATTGACATCTTACATCGAACTCACGTTAATTTAATCTTTTTTATTTCTTTTTGAGTTCTTCAACATTTTTTTTTCGTCACTTTCAAGACGCCGTTGAATTTTTTTAACATCTTCAGCAGGAGGAAGCGATTCAGGTTTTACCCCGCGCTCCAGAAGCATTTTTCTGACTGCCCGGTTATTTTCAACATGCTCCGTCGATATTTGCTGGTTTCCTTTAAGTTCTTTTTCAACCACATTATGGCTTGTTAGTTCTGTTGCAAAATCTTTTGCTTTTATTGTAAGTGTCGGAAGAAAATCAGCAAGTGGCCGATTCTCAGGTATCCTCAATTTTAGTTTCATATCATTAGTAGAAAATCCTCCAAACAATGCCTGATCTCCTTTTGACCGGATTATTGCAAAGCTTTTGTCGTCAACCCCACGTTCATAAATGATTCCTGAAAGTTTCTTTTCTGATTTTGTCAATTTCTCACGTGCGGATACACGCGCAACATCAAGCAATCTTGATTCTATGATTTCCTGTTTGCGGGTTTGAACAGCAAAATAAGTCTGTGCAAAAGCAACTTCACTTTTTGATGGATCGCCATTTTGAGCTACCAGATAACTGGCATACCGGGTTAAAGCGATGTCATCTACCTGACGTAGTGCATTGCTGCCTAATTCAACCATTTTGTTAGTATCAACAAAATTGTATTTTACTTGTTCGCCGGCCTTTTCACAAGCACTCTTGGCTTTTTCTAACACTTTCGTAAAATTTCGCCAATCGGAATACGAGAATATCTCTTGCGCTCCAGCATTCGACGCCTTCATAAAGGTAACACGCATGCTCAAACTTGTCGAACAATTCTGCAATAAGTTCTTTTTTCATTTTAAATATTTATTCATTTCTCTCCCCATTTAAAAGTATCAATATCAAACCCTGCCAATGAAAGAACTCTATTAGTTACTGTACTTATCAATTCATCAATATTTTCAGGTTTGTTATAGAATGAAGGACTGGCTGGATAAATAATGGCTCCTGCTTCTGTAGCCAGTTTCATATTATTAATATGGATTAAACTATACGGAGCTTCGCGAAGAACCAGAATTAATTTCTTTCGTTCTTTTAGCATAACGTCTGCAGTCCTGGTAATCAAATTATCTGAAATGCCATTTGCTATTCGACCGATTGTCCCCATACTACAAGGGCAAATAATCATGGTATCATACCCGGCAGAACCGCTGGCAAATGGAGCATAGAAATCATCCTGTTTATAAATTTTAAATGGTTTTTTAATTTTAAGTTCTTCTCCAATTTCATAATTCCAAACTTCTTTTCCGGTCTCAGAAAAAATTAACCCAGCTTCTTCTATATCATTTTTGAATGATTGGAGTTTTTCTAAAATATTCTTCCCATATATAGAGCCACTGGCACCCGTAATGGCTATAACTAATTTTCTTTTTTTGTTCATTAATTAATTATCGAATTGTGTAGTAAAGCGATAAGTTAAGCAAATTGTTATATTGCCCGTATGTTCCCCATATTGTCAAATTTCCGGGAGAATGACTCACTGCCCTGAGTGAATAAGAAAATTTCAGATTTACTGAGAATTTTTCATTCAATAAATAATAAATACCCGCGAGCCACGAAATTTCAGTTTTGCTGAATTCATAAGTACGATCCTCATCGCCGGAATCATAAACAGCATTGGCTTTAGAAAGATATCCTATTGCAAAACCACTTTCTACTTTTATTTTATTTGATGTTTTAAGAGTTGCCAATATTGGCAGTTCATAATAATATAAAGAAAGTCTATAAATTGATGGATCACTGTTAGTAACAGGTTTAGCAGCACCTTTCATTATAAACTTCAACTCCATTTGTATTCCCCAAAAATCATTAAAACTTCTGTTGGCAAACACACCTGCAGTAAATCCAAATTTATTGTAACCGTCAAGATTATCACCATCCATTTGTGAACCTGTAAAACCCGCCATCAAACCACCTTTAAAATACTGAGCAGATGCAGTTGATATTATTAAAAAAATAGAAACTAGAAAAATAGTGACTTTGATAGATAAGTACTTTAACATTTTGTTTTTTATTAATGTTTTATCAATTTATTTCTAAGTATTTCAACTCCTTTTCCAGCTTTTTCCATTATAAAATCATATTTTCTTTTAACGTACGTATTCACAGGATTAGGATCAATAAGAAAAACTTGTGCTTCTTGTGGCGCATAATCTATAAGACCTGCAGCAGGATAAACATTAAGTGATGTTCCTACAACCACAAAAATATCAGCCCGTGATGTTAATTCTATTGCTTCTTCAATGGCAGGTACAGGCTCCCCAAACCATACAATATGTGGTCTGAGTTGTCCACCATTAGGACATACATCACCTAAATTAATATCCTTATAGCCAACTTCAACTATATAACTTGGATCCTTTGTACTTCTTGCCTTTGTGAGTTCTCCGTGCAAGTGAAGAATATTTTTATTCCCAGCTCTTTCGTGAAGATCGTCAACATTCTGTGTAATAATATGAATATTAAAATATTTTTCAAGTTCCGCCAGTCCTAAATGACCGGCATTTGGTTTTGCTGATTCAAGCTGTCGCCGGCGCTCATTATAAAAACGAAGAACGAGTTCTTTGTTTTTTAACCATCCATCGTAACTGGCAACCTCCATTACATCATAGCTTTCCCATAGTCCTCCCTGCTCCCGAAAGGTTTTTAAACCACTCTCGGCGCTCATTCCTGCACCAGTTAATACAACCAAATGTTTCATCAATATGAAGACTTCTACTTATTATTTATTTTCACAAATTTACCCGAAAAAGAATTGTTTTACTAATAAACATATGCTCGAAAAATATTGAAAAACAAAAAAGGCACCGGATTAAACCAGTGCCTTTCAAACTAAAGACATATGAGGGAACTTAGGGCTTTTAGGTCTAAGACCTGATGATGTATACGCTGAAATTATAAAAAAGTTAGAAGAAACTTAATCACCTAACATATTTTTATATACAAATATTTATGCTCAAATCAATTATATGTAGAAATTTATTTTTTCTTTTTCCCTGCTATAAAATCTTTTTTATTCTTGAAAATTTCTGAATACAATCCTTTATAGCCTGAGGTAAACCAAGACTTTGAATTTTGGTTTGAATTCAAGATAAAATTATTATTCCCTTGAATATAAGCATCAATTGTAACTGTTTTCATTTCTTTTCCCTCAACAATTACCTGACATTGAGGGTTTAAAGAAGGCACATAATTATCATCAAAAGAAGATGCATTTTTATAAGCTAATGAATTTAAGTATTCAGCAACTTTAGCCGAATCCGCTTTCTGGGTTCCAATCATCCATTGTTTATCTGCCAGCGAAACAATAAAACTGCTGTCTCCTGGATACTTGAATGAAATTTTATTTACTGCCGGTTTGTCAAAGCGGGCTAAAACCTGGTTGCGAAATGTATTAAACTGCCTGTTAAAAGAGAATGAAAGAAACCCATCTATTGCATATACTTCATCTTCACCTGTTAATCTTACATATGTGGTGCCGGTACCACCACCACCATACATCTTACTATAAGGATTATTACTAGGTTGATAACTGAATTTTCCAATCAATAAGTCTAACGAAAGCTTGTCTCCTTCATAAACTTTTACCCGTGTTGCTGTTGTATCAGTTAAATTATACTCAGACCACTTGCTTTTTTCGCGTGAAGCTAAGCGTTGGGTTTTAATTTCTAGCAACATAGTAAGAAGACCTTGAACGGAATTTGCTTCCGGATCAGTAGTAATTTTGCCTTTACTTATTTTCCAATCTTTCCCATCCTTAAAGAATTTAATTTCATTTCTGCCTTCGGAAGCAGGATACAAAAGAACTTTTGTGACTTTTAAACTATCTATATCTACGAGACTTACTTTAAGTGTATTATCAGTAAATTTATGCTGATAAAGCTTTACAACTGCAAATGTCACTAGTAATGCAGCAAGAACATAAAGCAGAATATTGTTATTGAATTTCTTAGACATAACTCTCCTCCATTCTTTTAATTCTTTTATTACGGTTAATTTGGGACCTGATAAAGCCATAAGCTATAACCAGAAAAATAGGCAGTAGAAAATTAAGCCATTTTAATGTTGCTTTAGTACCGTCTGATAATTCCTTTATTGGACGGGCAGTTATTGATTTTGTCCGTAAACCAATTAATCCGGTATCATCAGAAAGCCAGTCAATACTGTTTGCCATTAAATTAATATTATCTGGATTTAGTTGCTGTGCTTGATTTTGATTTCCATTAATTATAAAATCTCCATCTCCAATGACAACCATTTTTGACTCAACATCTCCGGCAAATTTACCTTCAATTGCAGCAGCAAGTATTACATTCTTTTTTAAAAAATCTGCATCTGTCCACTGTCTTTGGATATTAAAATATACAGGTAACATTTCAACCCCGGATTTATCTGAAGAGAATGCGAGTGGAGTAAATTTTTTGGAATTATCACCTGAAAATTCTATTGAACTTGGGAATGGTAATAATACCGCTTCGAGACTTCCACTAATAGGATGTTTTGCAAATGATTTAATAATTGGAATATATGGAAACTGCATATTGCTAACCATTTTAAATCCACCTTGCTGCTGAACAACCTGTACGTTTGAGCATGATTCATCAATAACAACATTATCGGATATTGAAATTCCTTTTTGTTTAAGCCAAGTTTCCAAACCAGTACTTACTGAAGATCCGTATGCATTTTGTAAATTGGCACTGACCCTTCCATATGCGACAAACAGACGTCCGCCTTTGGATAAAAAATTATCGAGCTGGGTAAAATATCTTACAGGTATTGTATCTTTTGGCCGGATAATAATAATTGTTTTAATTCTTTCAGGTATTTTAGTAGTATCCGTTATGGTTAATGGTTCAATATTATATAAAACTGACAGTTCATTATATACTTGTAATATTTCCTGAATAGTAGGTTCTCCATTACCTTGTAAAAGTCCAATTGAAGGCTTATCTTTTACCGATAATTTTTTTATTGCCTCAGAAATAGAATACTCCAATGCATTCCCGGATTGAATTAAAGGCAAAACTTCTTTTCTTTCACCCATTGAAATTACAGCACCAAGATAAGCTTTAACTTGTTTTTCCTGGTCTTTTTGTCGAACATTAATCATAACGGGTTGGACTCCATTTTGAACTGCATCTTGTTCAAGACTTTCTTTCTCTCCCGGATTAATAAATTCATATACCAACATGCCCTTTGAACGATTGTTATATTCTATCAGCATTTCTTTAAAATCTTTTTTTACCTGTTCAACGTAGGGAGGAAGATCTTCCGAGAAATATGCCTTAACTGTAACAGGTTCAGGAAGGTTTTTTAAGAGTTCTTTTGTGGCCTTACTTAAAGTGTATTGATGATTTTCACTAAAGTCCAGTCTTAAGAAAAAACTTTGGGAAATCAGGTTGGCAATAACTATAATTGCAGCAACCAATAAAATTGAGATATAAAGCTTATTTTTCATATATTTATTTTCTTAATATTTTTATCTGAGATTATAATGTGCAAGTATTCAATCTTATTATCTTATCCTGTAACTTTTCGTTTAGATAAACTCGTTTCTGCAAGTACTAATCCAAAAAATATCACAGACAAAAAATAAATAATATCTTTCGAATCGATAACTCCCCTTTGAATACTTTCATAATGATTAAACAGGCTTAATGTGTTTAGTAATTCTCCAAAAAAGCCAGTCATACTTCTTGCTAATAATTCAAATATAATATGAAAAAAGAGACAAATAAATATGGTTGCAAGGAAAGCAACAATTTGGTTACTTGTAATTGAACTTAAAAATAATCCAATGCTAATATAAGCAGCACTCATAAGAATAAGTCCTAAATAACCGCAAACAACTTGTCCCATATCCAGATTACCAATATTAGCAACAGTAATCACATAAGGTAAGGTAAACGCTAAAGCAATACAAATAAGCAAAAGAGCACCAAGAAATTTACCTATAAGAACTTGCCTGTCTGTCACAGATTTAGTAAGTAATAATTCAATAGTGCCGGTTTTTCGTTCTTCAGCAATCATTCGCATAGTTAAAGCAGGTATGAAAATCAGCAGGCTCCAGTATGCAGAAAAAGAAAAGAAATCACTTAATGTTGCTTGTCCTTCAAAAAAAATATTATTCCCGTAAAGCCAGGTAAAAAACCCGCAGAATCCCAGGAATAATGCTAAAAGGACATAAGCTATCAGTGAATCGAAAAATGAATTTAATTCTCGTTTTGTAATTATCCAAATAGGTTTCATGTGTTTAAAGATTTTAGTAGCTCCTTCCTAACCCTCCCCAAAGGTGATGGAATAAGTCAGAGCATTAATTTAATTAATAATATCATATTATATTTTTCAAATTCCTCCCCTTCGGGGAGGTTAAGTGGGGCATTTAATTTATTGTCAATTCTCTAAAAATATCTTCAAGTTTGGCTTCTGAAACAGCCATTTCTGTCAGAATCCATTTATTTTGAACGCAAAGGTTAAAAACCTCACGTCGCGAGGTGCAACCGGGACGGCTTTGAACTTCGAAACGGTTTTTATTACGATCAATAAAATCTACCATTGCAACAGTTGACAATCCTTGCAGAGCTTTAAATATCATGTTAGGTTCGCCATCTTCAATTTTAATCACCAGGGTTTCCTGGCCTTGTGCCTGGTTTCGCAAAGTATCAGCAGTGCCATCAGCAACTATTTTACCATTATTAATTATCATAATCCTGTCGCAGGTTGCCTCAACTTCAGGAAGAATATGTGTACTTAGAATTACAGTTTTTTCACGACCCAATTCACGAATTAATCTTCTAATTTCAACAATTTGATTTGGATCCAAACCAGTTGTAGGTTCATCGAGAATTAAAATATCCGGATTATGAATCATGGCTTGTGCAAGCCCAACACGCTGACGAAATCCCCGGCTGAGTTCTCCAATTTTTTTATGTTTTTCGGAATTTAATCCGCAAACTTTAACCATTTCTCTAATCCTGTCAGGCACATGTTTTTTCTCTACACCCTGCAATGCAGCTGCAAATTCAAGATAATCAATTACTGGCATATCCAGATATAAAGGATTGCTTTCCGGAAGGTATCCAATGTGCTTTTTAATAATGTCAGCATTATCACGGACAGATTGACCTCCAATGATGACATCTCCTTCATCACAATTCAGGTAGTTAGTAATAATTTTCATTGTAGTAGTTTTACCTGCTCCGTTAGGCCCCAGGAAGCCGAGAATTTCTCCGGTTTTTACTTCAAATGAAATATTATCAACCGCTTTGGTATAACCGTACTTTTTTGTTAATTTATCAACTTTAATATCCATAAAATGAAGTTAATGTTATTAATAAAATTTTATTCATAAATTTAGTTTCAATCAAATTTTTCGCAATATAATTAATTCTTTTTACCCAATCTCCAAACACTAATAAATAATAACCCCCGCGAAGTGTCTTTTGAGACCCTGCGCAGGGGGGTGAATATTTAAGTTGAATCAGGATTTTTAAACTTTTTCTTCAAAAATTGCAAATGTTTCATATCCTGATTCTATAATTCAATTCCTTTATTATAATTTTCCTGCTGTGGCAATACTTTTGGCTGAGGTTGGGGTTGTGATGAAATGGAATCTTCGGGTGTCTTAAATAAAGGTTTGTTATTGTTAGGAATAGTATTAAAAAAATGTTCAAATAAAGCTTCATTTTTACGCATCATTTCCTCCATTTCTTTCATGACATTATTATGATATTCATAAAAGTGTGAATCAAAAATATCTCCAAAGAATAAGCTATCATTATCTAAAAAATCATTATTGAGTGAAAATGCTGAATCAATTCCAAACGAATTATTGCCATACTGTTTATCTTGAAATTGTTTTTCAATGTTTTGAAAAATTGAATCTCTTTCATCAGGATTAATATTGTTGCCAGACCAGGTAGAAATATAAGTTGAATCGTAACTGGTTATGTTGCCGTTTTTATCAGTTTGCTTTTTCACACTAATTTGCACATTAGGTTTATTGTTTTTACAATCATTTATTTGTGCCATTGTTTCAAAGTTTATTGAAATAACTAAAACTCCGAAAATAATTATCAAGTTTCCTAAAGCTAAATACCTGAATTTTGTTTTTGTTTTCATATCCCTATTCATTATATTAAAATATAGAATATTGAATCTGAAAATTTAAAATGTGATGTTGCAAAAATATAAAAATCATTATAGGGCGTGCAACAGCTTTAAAATGGCTTAACTCATTTTAACAATGTTTAACAAACAATTTAAATATATCTCTGCCAAAAATCAATGTCAAAAAGCAATAGCCACATTTCCCCTTTGAAGGTAATTACGCTGACTAAAAAACATTTAAGAAAATATCGAATAAGGAATTATAAAATGTGAAGTAGTTGATTTACTTCATCCCGAAGCATCAAATACGCGCCAAGCTAAGAAACATAAGTTCTTTATATAAGTTATTCTAAAGGCACGTAGGGCCGGAATATTGGTAGCCCTTATGTTAGTTCCATTGCCTTTGAAGAGGGCAAGGAGATATACTGTAAATATTAATTACATTATAATTTGAATTTTAAAAAGTTCGTAAAACTACACTTTTTATTAATTTTCACTTCGTGCTGAAAGAACTTCTACCGCTTTGTCAAGTGTACCATCAATTTCGCTGATTACCGGATAAAACCCGTCATTGTCAAAGAAATTACGGGCTATATAAGCTTTAACCTGAGTTTTAATAAGTTTACCTGAAACTTTTAATTCATTATTTTTAGGATAAATTCCCTGTTTATTACAATAATTGATAAATTTTTCAAAAAACTTATCTTTATCAAGATACTCTATAAATGTTCCCAGGTTAGTAAGAGTTTTTAATTTAGAACGATTAGCATCACTATAATTAAAAGCAAACTTATAAATAAGGTTCATGTCACGTACTTCAAAATAGAATTTTGAAAAACCACTTGTATCGAAGGGAACAAAAATATCAGGCATAATACCTCCACCCCCATAAACTGTTTTGCCTTTAGGTGTTTTATATTTCAAAGAGTCGTTAAAGTGAATACTGTCTCTATTTTCAAGTTCACCGTGCATATAACGATAATTTAAATCTTTAAAATAGTCTTCTTCACCGTGATTATATGGTTTTTGAATACAACGTCCGGTAGGTGTATAATACCTCGCAACAGTAAGCCTTATTGCTGAGCCATCAGACAACATTGCCTGCTCCTGAACCAAACCCTTTCCAAAAGAACGGCGTCCAATAATTAAACCACGATCATTGTCCTGTATGGCACCAGCAAATATTTCAGAAGCAGAAGCCGAATATTCATCAATAATTACAGCGAGATCCACATCCTTGCAAGTACCTGCAGCTGTAGCTTTGAAATCTTCACGTGGTTTAGCCCTACCCTTTGTATAGACTATCAATTCTCCTTCATTCAAAAACTGATCAGCCAGATTTATTGCGGCATCAAGATATCCTCCACCATTTCCTCTCAAATCAAGGACTAATTTTTTTAATCCTTTGCTTTTTAATTTTTCTATAGCTGTATAAAATTCTTCGCTTGTTGTCCTTGCAAACTGAGAAATTTTAATATAACCAGTTAAATCATTTAGCATATAGGCAACATCAATACTGTATAAAGGAATTTTATTGCGTCTGATATCAAATACCAATTCTCTTTTGCTGGTTGGCCTTTTTATAGTAACTTTCACAAAAGTGCCTTCAGGTCCTTTTAACTTTTTAACTATATTTTCACTGTTCATTTTTACACCTGCAACTATAATGCTGTCCACTTTCACAATCCGGTCACCAGGTAATATGCCAATAAGTGCTGAAGGACCGTTAGGTATTGTATTTATCACGATTACAGTATCATTTAAAATGTTAAATTGCACTCCAATGCCACTAAAATTGCCTTCAAGAGGTTCATTTACTGATTGAATTTCATCTGCAGGAATATAAACCGAATGAGGATCTAAACCTTTCAGAAGAGTAACTATTGCATCATCGGTGAGTTTGGCCGGAGAAATTGTATCTACATATTCTTCTTCAATATATTTTAAGACATTGTTAAGTTTATCACTTTTAGGATAAAGCAAAATTCCGCTACCACTTAATTGCTGATGTTTGCAAATATTAAGTCCAATTAATATCCCAAACACTAAAGCTATTGAAATTATCAGTGGTAGATAGACCTTAAATTTTTTATCTTTATTTTCCATTTTACATGTATTATAGCTATGTTATTTGAATTATTTCAATGCCTGCCCTTTCAAGCAGTTTAAGTCCATCTTCGTTGCGGTATTTATCATTAAATACAACTCGGCGAATTCCTGATTGAATAATTAGTTTAGAACATTCTAAACAGGGAGAAGTTGTTATATACAGGGTAGAGTTTTCACTACTATTATTAGATTTTGCAACTTTGGTTATTGCATTGGCTTCAGCATGCAGAACGTAGGGTTTGGTTTTATTTTCTTCATCTTCACAATTATTTTCAAAACCTGAAGGAGTGCCATTGTAACCATCCGAAATAATCATTCTGTCTTTTACAATTAGTGCTCCTACCTGTTTACGCTTGCAATATGAATTCTGTGCCCAAATACTTGCCATCTCAAGATAACGCCTGTCTAAGAGTTCCTGTTTCTCTATTTTACTATTATTTTCTTCCATTAATTAAAATACTTAACGATGATTGATCCAGAAAATTTTGCAAACTTAGCAACTATGATGTTAAATTCCATATATGAATACAGAATAAAAATTTAATAATTGATATAAAAAAATATTCCATAATGACTTTAGGTAATAGTACAATTTAGGGTCTGTTTTTCATTCTTAATTTATATTAAGGCATCTCTGATAACCAAATTTCAAAAATAATAGATGCAGGTTTCATGATACAGGATGTAGTGATGTCGGGCTTTTTCTTGAATCCTGCATCCTGTATCTTATAATAAAAAATGAGTTTTTAGAAGTTCCCATCACATAAAATCTAATATAAAATATGACATATCATTTTTTATTCTATTTCAAAAAATAATGACGGCTTGCAAATTTACTGTTTATCTTCAACTTATGTTACTTATGCTTTCTTTTCGGCATCTTTAAATATGTTTTTTTGTTGAAAAGACCGAAAAATTTCTACTTTTACGCCTTAAATAAAATCAAATAAATATTTTGTATATCATAATTTTTTATTTTAATGAAGGAAGTTGTTATTGGAGTTGATATTGGTGGTACTTTCACAAAGTACGGCATTATTGACAGAAATGGTAATTGCTTAAAAGAAAACAGTATTAACACAAACTCTGGTAATGGAATCAAAGAATTTTTAAAAGATGCCACTAAAGCATTTAAGAATGATTTAGCCAAATTCAATGATGTTAAACTTAAAGGGATTGGTATTGGAGCTCCCAATGGGAATTATTATAACGGTACCATAGAATTTGCTCCTAATCTAAAGTGGAAAGGAATAATTCCATTGGTCAAACTTTTTAAAGAAAATTTTGATGTTCCTATTTTTCTCACTAACGATGCAAATGCTGCTGCAATTGGCGAAATGATTTATGGTAATGCAAAAGAACTTCGTGATTTCATAGTTATTACGTTAGGCACCGGACTGGGAAGTGGCATAGTATCGAATGGAGAACTGGTTTATGGTCATGATGGATTTGCAGGTGAAATTGGTCATACCATTGTCAGGCATAATGGACGCCAGTGTGGTTGTGGCCGTCGGGGTTGTTTAGAAACTTACGCATCAGCCAGCGGAATTAAACGAACTGTCTATAAATTGCTCGCCGATTCACTTGAAGATAGTGCATTACGTTCAGTTAGTTTTAATGAATTGTCAGCTGAAATGATTACTGAAGCCGCTAAGAACGGTGATAAGATAGCCCTGGAAGCCTTTGAATACACCGGCAGCATTTTAGGGCAAACTCTTGCAGATTCAATTGCATATACAAGTCCAAAAGTAATTTTCTTATTTGGCGGATTGGCAAAAGCAGGAGATTTGATATTAGAGCCAACCCGTAGATACCTGGAAAATAATATACTTAATATTTATAAAGGCAAGGTTAAAGTACTTATTTCAGGAATGGAAGAACTTAATGCCGCGATAATGGGTGCAGGTGCACTTGCCTGGAAAGAATTGGAAAAATAATTTCCTGACAAATTATTTATTCCAAACTCTGACAATGACAGGGTTTTTGCCTTATTCTCATCTAATTTGGCCTTTGGATCATTCATTAGACTGGCAGACAGATTTTATTTTACAAAAGTGTTTATTAAAATAAAAAATCGGGAGGTCTCATTATGGATAAAATCTTAAATCTTATACAGGATAGAAGATCCTCAGAAACATCGTTCGATGTCAACCATCAGGTTGCAAAAAAGGATTTATTGCAAATTTTAGAGGCAGGGCGTTGGACACCAACAGCTCACAATATGCAGAATTTTGAAATAGTTGTAATTGATGATAAAAAGCTTTTGGAAGCTATTGGAAATATTAAACGTCCAATATCAGAAACATTTATTCGAGAGAATTATCAACAATTATCTTTTTCAGAAGAGGAACTACTCAGAAAGAAAACTGGTCTTTTAGGAACCATGTTTCCACCATCCTGGAGAAACCCGGATTTTAAATTGGACAGTGCCGATGAGAAAGCAAATTCATCAATGCAAAGACCTTTTCCAACTTGTCCTGTCATGCTGATTGTCGTATTTGATCCCGAAAAAAGAGCGCCTGCTTCGGAAGGTGACTTTTTAGGTATTTTAAGTCTTGGTTGTGTTATGGAAAATATGTGGCTCATGGCACATTCTCTCGGGATTGGTTTTCAAATTTTAAGTTCCCTCAGTTCTGACGTGGCAGAAAATGAAATAAAAAAAATCCTCAATATACCTGAAAAATTAAAAGTTGCTTTTACCTGTCGTTTGGGTTATCCCGATTCAACACCTTCCAAATACATTAGAGTGCGCCGTGATATAAAAGATTTTGTTCACCTTAACAAGTATAGCAACATGGGCATGGATTGATTTATTTAAATTAACTAATTTGCAAATAGACCTAATTTGTGTTTTTGTAGCTGGCAGATAATTTCATTAAATTTGCTAAAAATTAGTTTTACAAAATCAAATTTTAATACTATAGAATTATGTACAAAATTGTTTTTTTACGTCATGGCGAGAGCGTTTGGAATAAAGAGAATCGGTTTACAGGATGGACAGACGTTGATTTATCGGAAAAAGGAATAGAAGAAGCTAAGAATTCCGGTAAAGTACTAAAAGCCGAAGGTTATACTTTCGATTTGACTTTCACGTCAACATTAAAAAGAGCAATCCGTACGCTCTGGCTTGCAATAGAGGAAATGGATTTATTATGGGTACCTGTAATTAAAAGTTACACTTTGAATGAAAGACACTATGGAGCACTTCAGGGATTAAATAAAGCAGAAACTGCTGCCAAGCATGGTGAAGAACAGGTGAAAATATGGCGTCGTAGTTATGATGTGCCGCCTCCTGCGCTCGAAATTAATGATCCGCGTAATCCTGCTTTGTCTCCTATATATAAAGGTATAGATCCTAAAAATCTTCCTTTGACTGAATCATTGAAAAATACAGTAGCCCGGGCAGTTCCTTTTTGGGAAAGTACAATAATACCTGAAATAAAAGATGGTAAAAAGATAATTGTTGCTGCACATGGTAATAGTTTGCGTGCTTTAGTAAAATATCTCGACAATGTTTCAGAAAAAGATATTGTTGAACTCAATATTCCTACCGGTATTCCACTGGTTTACGAACTTGATGCCAACATGAAACCTATTAAGAGTTATTATCTGGGAGATCAGGAAGCTATAAAGAAAGCAATGGAATCAGTGGCCAATCAAGGAAAAGCAAAATAGGAGAGAAGGGTCTTTTCCCCTCTCTCTAATATCTTTTCAAAGTGATGAGAAATGAATATGATACACTAATTATTATAGTAATATTCCGATAGATTTTCCCTTAAATGAAAGTTCTCTGTATTTTAATTTGTTCTATTCATTTTATTGAGATTTCCACAAAAGCTCAAAATCTAATAAATAATCCAAATTTTGACAATTATAGTACTTTTACTGACAGTAATAATAATCTCGTATATAAACCTGATTATTGGTACTATGATAAAAAAGGGCAGAATCATCCAATTTATTATTCTTCAGATAGATTTCTAAACAAATCTATTAAATATAATTTTCATCCTGATTCAGCACTTATACGACAGGGGAAGAAAGTTAATTATGTAAGCGTTTTAATATTACCTAATACCCAAAAAGTATATACGGAATTAAAAGAACGACTAAAAGGAGGACAAAAGTATCATCTCAAGATCGATATTAAAGCTTTTGAACAATCAAACTGTTTATCTGATTTATTAATTGGTTTTAAAAATTGTTTATACTGTAATATAGACTCAAGCTTATATCAATTGCAACTTAAAATTCCTGATTCATTATGTAACAATTCTCTTTTTCATAACTGGGTTACCCTTAATGATGATTTCACCGCTAATGGAAATGAAAAAGTTTTAGTGATAAGTTCAGGTTCACCAAAAGATTATTTAAAAATAATTAATTCTAATCTAAATAAATTTATGATTAGAAGCTATGAAGGCCCATTCAGATTGAAATATTTAATAGATAACATTAGTCTCACTGCTATTACTAATAAAAATGAAAGCTTATTTGTTGATAGAATAGATTCATTAAGAATAGGTGAAAGTATTATTTTACAAAACATTTATTTTGATTTTGACAAATACATATTATTGAATAAATCATTTCCTAATTTAGATAGCATTGCTAATTATTTGGCTAAAAACAGAAATATTAGAATTCAGATATTTGGACATACTGATAATGTTGGCACCAAAGAATACAATGATGAGTTATCGAATAAACGAGCAAAGTCAGTTGTAGATTATTTGATAAAAAAAGGAATAACTAAAGACAGACTTCAATCAACAGGGTTTGGATCAAGATTCCCTATTGATTCAAATGATTCGGAAGAAGGTCGTC
The DNA here is from genome assembly GCA_963851385.1 of uncultured Bacteroidota bacterium. Lineage (GTDB taxonomy): Bacteria > Bacteroidota > Bacteroidia > Bacteroidales > DTGW01 > CAWEFA01. The sequence continues at coordinate 288,760 of CAWKPE010000012.1, forward strand.
AAAAAAATAGAAGAATTGAAATAAAAATTATTTATAAATAAAAGCAAAATGCAACTAGGGATATATGAATGAATGGTGTAGCTATATTAGTTTGTGCATTGATGGATATTCAGGAAACTAACATTTCCTGTTAAAGAACTGAATAATTTTTGAGAAATTTTTCATAATCAGAGTTATTATACCTCCAATCTTGTGTTCTTTTATAATCCGGTAATCTTCTTTGCTTTTAAGTAAAATATTTTTTATGCTTCTATTACTTAATCCGCCTGTTCTCATATGAGATATAGTAACAGGCAAATATTTCAATTTTAGACCAGGAGTCCGAAAAACTCTAAGAATATAATCATAATCTGCGGATATTTTATAATTGATGTTAAAATACCCGACAGATTTAACGACTTCTTTTTTCAAGAATAAAGTAGGATGAGGTGGCATCCAGCCTTTTTTCAGAAGCCGGTCATTATAAGGTTTGCTTTTCCAATATCGGATAATTTTCAAAGGGGCATTTTTATCAACATAAAGCAGGTCGCCATAAAGAACGTCAGCATAAGTTTCTGAAAATGTATCTGCAACAGTTTTTAATACATCACAATTGGCAAATAAATCATCTGAATGCAATATGCCTATAATATCTCCACTTGCAATCTTTATACCTTTATTTAAAGCATCATAAATTCCGCCATCAGGTTCGCTAATAAAATAAGACAACTGAGGTTTATATTTTTCTATTAGTTTTAATGTGCCATCAGTCGAACCGCCATCAATAACAATATATTCAATAGGATTATAAGTTTGTGAGAGTACTGATTCAATGCAATTGCCAATATATTTGAAATTGTTAAATACTGCAGTAATAATGGAAAGTTTCATTACAATTTTTCAAATTCTTTATTATTTCTGTTTAGGAGAAAGATATTTGTTAAGAATGTTGAATAATTCTTTTATCCGAATAGGTTTACTTAAATAACCATCGCATCCGGCCTGAATCGATTTTTCTTCTTCATCTGCCATAGCAAATGCAGTTTGTGCAATTACAGGTAAATCAGGATTTAGTTTTTTTATTTCAACAGTTGCAGTATAACCATCCATTTGTGGCATTTTGCAATCCATAAGAACAATTGAAACATCGGGATTATTTTTTACTGCTTCTATAGCTTCAATCCCATTTTTAGCCCAAATTAAGAGAAGCATGTGTATGTTTAAAAATCTGTTTAAAATATAAATAATTTATCTCTTCATCTTCTGCAATCAAAATGGTTTTACCATTATATAAAGTAACGATATCTTCGGTCGAATTTAAGTTATCTTCGGAAGTTAATTGGCCTTCGATATGGTTATAGGGAAGGGTAAAATAAAAAGTTGAACCTTTTCCCAGTTCTGAAACAACCCACATTTTTCCACCTAATAATTTTACTAGGTTACTTGATATAGCCAATCCCAGTCCGGTTCCTTTTTGATTTATATAAAAATTACTATCAAGTACTTGCCCAAAACGTTCAAATATCAATTGCTGCTTATCATTAGGGATGCCAACACCAGTATCTTTTACGAAAAATAAGAGATTGTCAGATGCTTCAAGGGTATAACCAAATTCAATAAATCCTTCAAGTGTGAATTTAAAAGCATTTCCAATGAGATTAGAAATAATTTGTCGCAACCTGAAAGGATCAGTTAAAATGATTGATTCAGCACTTGCCAATCCTACCTTTTTGATAAGCTTAATATGTTCTTTCCCTTCTCTGGTTCTTGAGGCCTTAAAAGAATCATAAAGCTCTTCCAATATTGCATTGATATTACTTTCGGCAATGCGGATTTTTATCTGTCCGGCTTCAATTTTTGAAATATCTATAATATCATCAATAAGGTTTAATAAAGTATTGCCACAACTAATTATGTGATTGAGAAAATCATTTCTTTCTTCGTCTGTCAATTCAGGATTACGCATTAAATTTGAGAATCCTATTATACCGTTCATTGGAGTACGAATTTCATGGGACATATTAGCAAGGAAAGCAGTTTTAAGACGGTCAGATTCTTCTGCCTTTTCCTTTGACTCGCGCAGTTTATCCTCAGCTATACGTTTTTCAGTAATGTCAATTGAAATACCAACCAAACCTGTTATATTTCCATATATATCTTTAACTGGTATTTTAGTAGCTGTAACCCAACGATTATTTCCTTCAGCATCTTTCAGTAATTCTACTTTTTCTATCAATGGAATTCCGGTTGACATAATTCTTTTTTCATCTTCATATGCTGAATTCGCATGTTGTTCGGTGAAGAAATCAAAATCGGATTTACCTATTGCATCTTCGGGTTTTGCAACACCAATTAACTTTGCCTGGGCTTTATTTATTTTAGTGAAACGGCAATTCAAATCTTTAAAATATATGGTATAAGGAATATAATCCATAAGAACCTGTAAAAAATCACGTTCTTCATTAAGTTTTTGGATTATTTCTTTTTGTCTGGATATGTCTCTTGAAATTCCCACCAGCCCAATTACATTTCCTTTGTCATCTTTTATCGGGCTTTTTGAAGTTGAAACCCATATTTCGGTCTTATCCGGCCTTAATATTTTTTCTTCTTTACTAATTAATGGAACTCCGGTACTTAGAATAAGTTCTTCGTCTTTTAGTTGTGAATCGGCTTTTTCTTTATCATAATAATCTACATCAGATTTCCCAATTGCATCATACGGATTATTTAGTCCTACTTCTAATGCCTTTGCTTTATTGATTCTAATAAACCGGCTTTTTACATCTTTGAAATAAATTGTATCTGGAATATTCTCCATAAGTGCTTGCAATAAATCGCGTTCTTTACGAAGAGAATTAAGCGTTTCAATATTATCCGTAATATTTCTTTCAAAACCCGTAGTACCTAGTATTTCTCCATTAGGGCCAAATAAAGGCGATTTTACCGTAGAGAACCATTCGTTATCTCGCTTTGTTTGAAAATTTATTGTTCGCTTTTGTTCTATAACCTTCAAGTCTTCCTGGTGACATTGTTGTGCATAATCATAAGGAAATATTTCAAATACAGTTTTTCCAATAACTTTATTAAAGTCCAGTTTAAATGCTTCAAGATATGGCTGATTGGCATAAAGGTATTTCCCTTCCTTATCTTTGATCCAAGCCAGGAAAGGGATATTATCTATTATTGAGTTTCTTTCTGCTTCTAATACCCGGAGTTTTTGTTCCAATTCTTTTAATTTCCCGGATAACTCACTCGATGTGGATTTTTCCTTCATCCAAAATATTTATTTGGAATAAATTTACAGGTAAATTTAATTTTTATTTTATCCTCTTGATAATATTCGATTTTTTTTTTGCCTTTATTTATAACATATTTCTGTTAATCTTCTGTAAGCAAAGAGTTTTAATAAATAATGATAAATGTTATCCGGGCACCAATGATTATTAAACTTCATTTAATCATTATCAGTTCTACATTTTCAGGACAGCTCTGAAATGTACTTTCGCTGTCATCATTTTTTCATAAGCCAGTGCAGCCTGTTCCAAAGGAAATACTTCTATCATTGGAGTAACTTTGGTTAGTACGCTAAAATGGATAGCATCTTCCATTTTCCCTCCGACAAAACCACTGATGGAACGGCCACCTCCCAAAAAAAGCATAGTTGGAATCTGCATTATGTCCCTGGTTCCGGTAACTATGATCGCTTGACCGTTGCGTCCCAATCCTGGAATCAGATCAGATATGGCTTTACCATTGGGTGCAGTACAAAGGATAACCCTCGCACCGCCTAACTTCATTAATTCTTTCGCCGTTTCGGCAGAATTGGTATCGATAAAAAAATGAGCACCCAGTTTGTAAGCTAATTCTTCCTTTTCTTTACCACGAGATAAGACTACAGTTTTAAATCCTAACTTAACTGCGTATTGTACTGCCAAATGTCCCAATCCACCGAGACCATGAATTGCAACCAAGTCTCCTCCTTTAGCTCCACTATACTGTAATGCTCCAAAGGTAGTGCGCCCGGCACAAAGCAACGGCGCTGCCTCCAAAGAATCCAAACTATCAGGAATGTTCACCATTACTTCAGGATGGGCTACCATATATTCAGCATAACCCCCGTCAATATGAAGTCCTGTGGTTAAGGACTTTTCGCAAGCCATGAAATCTCCCCTTCGGCATGCATTGCACTGAAGACAGTGGCCTCCATGCCAGCCTACTCCGACTCTTTGTCCAGCTTTCCAGTTTGTAATTAAAGAGCCAACTTTTTCAATTTTTCCTACAACTTCATGGCCCGGAATTATTGGATATTTTATCCCTGGAAAATGACCTTCTTTAGCTATTGCATCACCATGACATATCCCGCATGCTTCAACTTTTATCAAAACTTCATTATCTCCCGGTTCAGGAATTTCTTGTTTTACTAACTCAAAATCCGCTCCTGCAGTTTTTACCTGGATTGCTTTCATTAACCTCATAAGATTATCTTTTAAATTTATTATCTAATTTACTGTTTAGAATTGAATATAAGTTATATGTTCATAAAAACATTTGGTAATTTATTGCTGGCAATTATATTATAAAAGAAGAAACACAAAGGATACAAAGTAAATATAGAAAACTTTGAAAGCTTTGCACACATTGAGGGTAAAGATTTTCAAGGGCAAATTTTCAATTCCTCCTTTATAAGATATTTCATTAGTGTCCACTTAAATGTAATTGATTTTCAACTGTATACAATTTAGTTCTTTGACATCTTGGTAATCTTGATTTGTAAGTAGTTCTTTTAGAGGTGTTTTATCAAAAAGGGATATGCTTAAAATCTGTAATATTTCGTAGATTGAACGGTCTACTTTCAATTTGTAACCAATTATTGTAACCAGACAATAAACAATGATTGCTGAGTAAATTTGTATTTTGACCGCGTTAGGGGTTGTTCCCCAAAACGATTTTATCTTCAGATGCTGTTTTATCCATTTGAAAAACAATTCAACTTTCCAGCGATATTTGTAAAGTAGTGCAATTTCATGAGCACGTAGATCAAAGTTATTTGTTAAAAACACAAGGGTTTTGCCGGTTTCTTCATCATAATACTTGATCTTCCGAAGTTTTTCTGGGTAATCTTTAATGAATAAAAGCCTTCAAGTTTTCCAATCTGATCGGAAAGCACACCGCTTTCTTTTTTATTTCGTTGGAGTACATCCGCTTAAATCTGAAGTTTGATTTCGTTCGGGTTACAAAATATGCTGAATGCAAGTGTATCTTGAATAACCTCTTAAAATCAATATAACCACGATCAAGAATGTAATATCCCCCTGGTTCGTAATGTGAGTAAATCCAGGAGATTTACATCATGTACCGAAGCTTTGGTTATATAGATACAAGTAGGTATAGAAGTTTTAACATCATACAGGGTATGCAACTTCACTCCGCCTTTGGCTTTGCGGAACTCCGCCCACCAGAAGACACTCAGGCATAAATCAATGGTAGAAGAATCAAAGGCATAGACATTCGATTTGATGTTAAGATCAAAGTCTTTAATTGCTGATGATTTTCTGGCTTCATTAATCAGATGATAAGCAAACTCTTCAAATATTTTATAGTTACGCTTTTCATTTGCTTTGGCCAGGTTTGATCGGGTGACATTCTTGCCAAAACCCAAATGATAATATTTGGATTTATGAGCATCTAGCCCAATCATCAAATCACGCATACTCTCTCTTCCTGTTAGTTGACCAAATAGCATACATAAAAGCTGATTCCAACAAGTAAAAAACCTAACGTGCTTATTCCCGTTGTATTTATCAACAAGACAATCGAAAACACGTTTAGGAAGAAAATCTGTAAGTTGAGAGTAAACATATTTGCCTTGATTCATGGTTTCTAGCTTTTCACAAAGCTAAAAACCAACTTTTCAATTCAAATCGACACGTGACAAAAAAGCTCTGCAAACTCGATTTACAAAGAATTTCAAAGAACGATATTTAATTTTTAGTGGACACTAATGAAGATATTTATAAACATTACCCTATACTAAATTTTCTGTTTCTTTTTGGCATTTTAATACTAAGTAACTTTCTTCTTTCCAAAAGTATTCGTCTTAGTAATTCCTCAGCCAGTTCATCATAGGGATACTAGGCGGCCAATCTCTTTTACAAGTGGAAATAAATTCTTCTTCTAACGACTGTGGACGATGAAATGTCAACTGTCAACCAATGTTTACAATTAGTAATTCGTAATCAGTAATTAGTCATTAATCATTCTCTTTTGGTAAAATTTAGCATAATTTTCCTGTCAATTTTTCCAAAAAAATTACCTTTGTATCTTCAAATTTAAAGTGGGATATACTCTCATAATATTGATGAACTATCGGTTACTGAATTGTGGAATAAAATACTGACTGCTTTTACTATTTTTTCTTCTGGATTTTCGAACATATTTATTTTATGTAATCCTGAAATAAATACAGCCAATTCCTCGTAGTAATTTTTCAGTAGGCTATTAATTCTAAGTTTTATTTAGTTAAAATAAAATATGGATATTTTTCTCTTTAGGCTTATTGTATTGGTAAGCATTGGTTTTTTCTTTTTGCCCAAAAAGCAACTCTATGTTTTTGCTTTGTTTATGCAGATTTCAATAATTGCTATTTCTTCTGCCTGGGCAATCAAGTCATTGTTCTATAATGAAATTTTAAATATTCTCTTCTCATACATTTCCCGGCAACCAGTTTTAAATACCATTGACAAGCTTTCTGCTTTTTTTATATTAGTAATTAATTTTACCATGTTCACGGGGTTGCTTTATGCAGGAGGATATCTAAAACCCTATTTCGAAAAGAAAAGCCGTACCGAAATTGCATTTCATTTTTTTAATTTTATTTGGTTGCACATATCCATGCTTATGGTGTGCATGTTCAGGGACGCACTCGCTTTTTTAATCGCCTGGGAGGTTATGTCTCTTTCGTCTTTCTTTCTTGTGATCTTTGAATCGGAGAAAGAAGAAACCATAAGAACAGGATTAAAATACCTGATACAAATGCACATTGGTTTTGCATTTATCCTGGTAGGCTTTCTTTTTTTGTTCCAGCAATCGGGCGGTACATTTAGCTTTGACGGATTATCATTATATTTTCAAACTCATCGCCCTTTCTTTTTATTCCTGATATTTTTCATTGGATTTGGCATAAAGGCAGGGTTTATTCCACTGCATACCTGGTTGCCACATGCACACCCTGCTGCACCTTCGCATGTATCGGGCGTGATGAGCGGCGTAATGATCAAAATGGGAATCTACGGTATATTACGAGTGCTTACTTATGTTCATACAGACTTATTACCAATTGGTTTATTTATTTTATCTGTGTCATTAATATCCGGGATTCTTGGAGTAACACTTGCAATTATTCAGCACGATTTAAAAAAACTATTGGCTTACCACAGCATCGAGAATATTGGGATAATTGGCATTGGCATTGGATTGGGAATTATAGGCATTGCTTTAAATATTCCCGTTTTAGCTGTATTTGGATTTGCAGGCGGGATATTGCACATCCTAAATCATTCATTATTTAAGTCTTTGTTATTTTTTGCTTCCGGTAGTGTTTATAATCGAACCCACACCAGGATTATTGATCAGCTTGGAGGCTTGATTAAAAAAATGCCAAAAACAGCATTTTTCTTCCTATTGGGAGCATTAGCAATCTGTGGTCTTCCTCCTTTTAATGGCTTTATTTCAGAGTTTTTAATTTACTCCGGAATGTTTAAATCTTTACACAACGGCGATTTGCAAACAAACTTAATTGTAATGGGAAGTATAGTGGGATTAGTATTTATAGGAGGTTTGGCTATATTCTGTTTTACTAAAGTTTTCAGCATTGTTTTTTTAGGCAATGCTCGCAACAGCAAAACCGGCTATGCATCAGAAGTCGGCAACAATATGCTTTTGCCAAAATTTCTTGTTGCCTTAATGATTGTTATCATTGGTTTGTTCCCTCTAATTGTTATCAAACCACTGGGTAATGTAGTTTCCATCTTTGTTAAAGATATTTCCTTATTACAGTCTGCATCATTTGCGCTATCGAATATAAGTATAAGTTCATTGGTAGTATTGATTATGGTTTCTGTTTTATGGTTCATCAGAAACCTTGTTCAAAAGAACTCTGTAATTTCTTATGGGCCAACCTGGGGTTGCGGCTATACCGGTGCTGACCCGGCAGTTCATCAATATACAGCTACTTCGTATGCAAATAATTTGGGAGAACTTGCTGGACCAATCGCTCATATAAAAAAGAATTTTAATAAACTGACGGAAGAAGAAATATTTCCGAAACAACAAACATTTAAAACACATTCCTCAGATACTTTTGAACTCAACTTGGTGAAAATACCTGCACGGAAAATCCTGGCTCTTATGAAAAAATCAGCCGTTTTCCAAACCGGAAATCTGCAACATTATTTGCTGTATGCATTGATTTTTATACTATTTATTCTTTTGTTGACAATATTTAATTTTATATAGATATATGGTTCTTACAGGTGCAATTTTGATTTTGGTTTCAGGCTTGATTTTTCCGGGAATTATCGGAAAGGTAAAAGCTATAATTGTCGGCCGTAAAGGACCCGGTTTATTTCAACCTGTTTATGACATTATCCGCCTATTTAGGAAAGGAAGTGTATACAGCACCACAACCAGCTATATTTTCAGGTTATCACCACTGATTTATTTTGCAACAATTTTCACAGCTCTCTTATTTATCCCGTTTTTAAATCACAAAGGATTGTTTTCCTTCGAAGGCGACTTTGTTGTATTTGCTTATCTCCTAGCTTTGGGAAGATTTATGATGATAATTGCCGCAATGGATACAGGTAGCGGGTTCGAAGGCATGGGTGCAAACCGTGAAGCATTATTTTCGATGCTTGTTGAACCGGCATTTTTTATCCTTTTGGGATCGATTGCACTAATTACTGATCAAATTTCATTTTATGCTCTTTACGCTAATGTTCATTTTGGATCGAATTTATCTTTTCTAATTGCACTTATCGGAACATACCTTCTAATACAAATTGCAATGGTTGAAAACAGCAGGGTGCCGATTGATGATCCAAAAACTCACCTTGAGCTTACAATGATCCATGAAGTGATGGTGCTTGATTACAGCGGGTTTGATTTGGCGTTAATCCAGCTTGCCAATCTATTGAAATTTGCAATATACGGGGCTTTAATAGCGAATTTTGTACTCCCGTCATCCATTCCTTTTTACCTTCAGGTTTCAGGATTTCTTGCTGTTGAAATAGCATTTGTAATAATTGTAGGTTTATTGGAATCGTTCAGGGCAAGAAACAAAATGAATAAAAATCCACAATGGATAATATCCCTTTCGGCTATTGCTGTTTTGGTTTTTATTGCTGTGTTGATATTAGTACAAAAAATGTAAAAGTATTATATATAGTTGAACAAGTTGTCACCCTGAGCCTGTCGAAGGGTGACCGCATAGCTGAATAACATTATAAGAAAATTTAATTTCTATTTAAATAAAAATGGTTAGTTTATTGATTGTCTTATATGGTTTAACGCTTATCTATTTTGCCCTTTCGGAAAGGATAAAAAATTACGTCATTTTATTAGGTATACAAGGCGTTTTGCTTTTTATTATTGCTTTTTATAATCTAATTGATATCAATACTATCGGTCTAATTTTTATTTTACTGGAGACCGTTGTCGTAAAGGCAATACTAATTCCCTATTTTCTTAATCGTGTGAGAAAACATAATAATTTAAAAAGGGTTCATGAACATTCTATCCCGGTATTTTATGCTGTTTTGGTAATTGTCTTGTTGCTGATCACAGGCTTTGTACTGGGAAATCAACTAGAAGTAAAATCTATTCAGTCGAAATTCTTTTCTATATCTATTGCTTCACTGTTGAGTGGGTTATTCTTTGTAATCATACATAAAAATGTATTCAGCCATTTGGTAGGATATCTTATTATTGAAAACGGAATGTTTTTACTGTCACTTGCTGTAGGAAATGTGATGCCGGTACTGGTGAGCCTAGCTATATTAGTAGATGTGTTTGTGGGCATCCTGGTAATTGGGATTTTCCTGAATAAAGTTGGTGATGCCTTTCAAAGCATCAACATTGATGAACTTTCCCAGTTAAAAAATTAGCATTATGGCATTATTTGTATTTTTTGCTATTTCTATAATTATCAGTTCTCTTATTTTTCTGCTGAAGAAGAAACTACTTAATCTTGTTTTGACTTCTTCATTTGTTGCAGTTCAAATAGCCTTAAGTATTTATTCATTTAATCATAAAGGAGAAACCGATTCTGCTTATTTCACGTTTGATGCACTTGGAATAATCCTGTCCATAGTTTTATCAATTCTCAGCATTACTACTTTGTACCATAGTGTTCTTTACCTGAAGCGTCACAATTCAGGTATAAAAAAAGACAGTATTTATTTTGCTTCCCTGGTTATGTTAATTTCATCCATGACTGGCGCTTATTATGCAAATCATCTGGCTGTAATGTGGGTTTGCATTGAAGCGACTACACTGTTTGTAGCCATGCTGATTTATCACGAAAGATCTAAAGTGTCGCTTGAAGCTGCTTGGAAATACCTGTATGTATCATCAATAGGTGTGACCATAGCTTTCATGGGATTATTGTTTCTTAGTGCAATTTCAAACGCACATGGGGTAAAAAGTTTAGACATTAAACAACTTGCTCTCTTGGCAAAAGATATGAATCCGGTATTTTTAAAAATTGCATTCTTATTGATTTTAGTGGGATTCAGTGCGAAAATGGGCATTATTCCATTGCATACAGTAACTGTTGATGCTCATACTGCAGCTCCTTTCCCTATCAGCGCTTTCATATCAACTACTTTGATGAATGTTGGTTTTCTGGGGATTTTCAGGATGTTTTCAATTGTTGAACATACAAATATAAAAGATTGGACAAATGCAGTATTAATTATTGTAGGAACAATTTCAATTGCGTTGTCTGCTGTACAATTACTGAGGATAAAACATTTTAAACGAATGTTTGCTTTTTCCAGCCTGGAGCATATGGGAATTATCGCCCTTGCTATGTCGCTTGGGAAGCCTGGTTACTATGCCGCTTTGCTGCATATCGTCTTCCACTCATTTGTCAAAGCAGGATTATTTTATCAAATCGGGCAGGTTTACAATTACTATAAATCCTACTGGATAAGCGACAGCGGAAATTATTTTAAAATAAATCCTATTGGCGGACTGGTTATTATATTAGGTTTTATATCAATCACAGCAATGCCTCCATCAGGACTTTTTATCAGTGAATTCCTGGTATTCAAAGCTCTTTTTCTTACAAAACATTTTGCTCTTGCTTGTGTCATTTTATTTTTATTCACCATTATCATTTATGTTTTCGGAAAACATTTGTTTTTTCTGCTTTATTCGAAAACGCCTGAAAATATGGTTTTGGATAAGATAAAAACTAACAAATATGGAGCGATTTCACAAATTATTTTATTTGGATTGGTAGTTTATTTGGGTTTTAATCCACCTGTATTTTTTATTAATTTGATTAATGCAGTTATTATAGCATTATAAAGGAAAGTATGGAATCAAGTAATAATTATTCGCTTACTTTAAAAAACGGACAACCAGTTAGCATAATGGACATACCCGTTTCCTCCTACAAGATCTTTAGCAAGGAAATGATATTGTTGTTAGGTAATAACGACAATCATTGTGTTAATTATTTTGCTTTTCCGGTCAATAATGGTTTGCAGTTAATTGCCTGCATTGCAAATGATGCTGCCGGTAATATTATAATCCTGTCTCATAAGCTCAATAAAATTGAGTCTAATGAATTAAATTCACTTGCCGCGTTTCATTACCCATTGCATATTTTTGAACGTGAAATTTCCGAGAACTTTGGGATAAACTTTACCGGTCATCCTTGGCTAAAACCTGTCAGGTATCCAAGCAACAGGGCAAATAAATCTGCGAGAATAAATGATTATCCTTTTTTTAAATTAGAAAGCGAAGAATTACATGAGGTGGGTGTAGGACCAATTCATGCGGGGATAATTGAACCGGGGCACTTCCGGTTTATTTGCAATGGGGAAAATGTTTTGCATCTTGAAATACAACTGGGATGGCAGCACAGAGGAATTGAAGAATTAATATTGCAAAAGAAAAAACTGCTTCAAAAAACTATACTTGCTGAAAATATTTGTGGAGATACAGTCATAGGACACTCAATGGCATTCACTCAAGCAATGGAGTCATTGGCCGGAATTGAAATAGCAGAGCAGTTAAAAACAGAGCGTTCAATTGCCCTCGAGCTTGAGCGCATTGCAGTTCATACTGCCGATATAAGTGCATTATGTACAGATGTTGCTTACAGCCTGGGAGCTAACGTATTTGGCGTACTTAGGACAGGCATTATTAATTTTACCCAGTCATGGTGCGGCAATCGTTTGGGGAAAAGTATGATCAGAATAGGTGGCTCACATTTCCCTCTCACAATGGAATTGAAAGAAAAACTACTTGTATTGTTGAATGATTATGAAAAACGATTTATTGAAATATCTCACAGGACTTATAAACTGCCGAGTCTTGAGAACAGGTTTGATGAAATTGGAATTGTGACGGAAAAACAAGCCAGGCTGATTGGTTCAGTTGGAATGGCAGCACGAATGACAAATCTTAAACGTGATATCAGAGAGTCTCATCCGTTTGCCGGTTTTGAAAAGTACCCTTACAAAACTATTGTGTTGCCCAATGGTGATGTATTTTCCAGATTTCTTTTAAGAAGGAAAGAAGTAAAACAATCCATTCAATGGATACGGGATGTTCTGAAAAAAGAAAGCTTTGATCAAAGCATATCAGAACCTGTTTTACAACAAAACTTAAAACCAGAAAAATTTGTTGTTTCATTAACGGAAGGCTGGAGAGGTGAAATTTGTCATTGTGCCATGACTGATTCTAAAGGTGAATTGGTAGTCTATAAAATAAAAGATCCTTCGCTGCATAACTGGAAATCTTTGGAACTTTCATTACGAAACCTTGAGATTTCAGATTTCCCGATTAACAATAAAAGTTATAATTTAAGCTATTGCGGACATGATCTTTAATTTGAAAATGATACAATTTGAAGATTTGAAAATTAGTCATTCTTAACCTCTTAAAAAGGGTAATTACCTAGAATATGGCACAAAAAAAATAAACACAGAGTAGCACAGAGTCAAATCTAGAGTTACACAGAGTTTTAAAATGCTTAATACTAAAAGTTGCCATTTCCCAAGGCCAGCCGAGAGGCTGGAGGAGCGGTGGCAGGAAAATTTGGCGAGGGTGCGATAGCAACTGGGTTGAAGCTTCAAATTTTCTTGTCCCGATTAAATTTTTGTTGGTTTTGTATTACAAAACCTTACAAAATTAATATCGGGATTTTGCTACTTTTTTATCAAGAAAAAAGTAGAAGGAAGTAATTGCAAAGATGACATTTAAAGTCGAAAATAGATTTTAAATGTGCCACAAAATAGGCAATTACTCTTAAAAAGGAGAGTTGGTGGTTCTTAATTAATATTTTTAATACAATTTATCAAATATGCTACAGGAAATTAAAATAATAAAACATAACGGGAAGCAGTGTATACCTGATATTCGAAAAGCTATTGTACCTGCCCCTTTTCGCGGAAAACCTATAATTACATCTGCGAAAGCAGATGAACAGGTATTGGTCGAAATTTGTCCAACTAATGCAATATCCATTCAACCAGTAAGCATCGATTTAGGAAAATGTATTTTTTGTGGAGAATGCACATTTGCTTTTCAAGATAAAATTTCATTTACAAATGACCATAGAATAGTTACGAACAAAAGAGAAAACCTGGTTATAAAAGAAGGTGACACAGGAAATATTAAAGTTGATCCTACACATATAAATAAAGGTATAAAAAACATTTTTGGTAAATCATTAAAACTACGCCAGGTTTCTGCCGGCGGGGACAATTCCTGTGAGTTCGAACTCAATGCCTGCGGAAATGCCAACTTTGATATGGGCCGATATGGAATTGAATTTGTAGCTTCCCCACGCCACGCTGACGGAATTGTAATTACAGGTCCTGTTACAGAAAATATGGCTGAAGCCCTTCAAATTGTATATGAATCAGTACCTGAACCCAGGATTGTTATTTTATGTGGAGTGGATGCTATCAGTGGAGGAATTTTTGCCAAAGGTAATTCTATTCAAAGGAGATTTTTAGATTCACTTCATGTCGATCTCTATATTCCAGGAAACCCTCCTCACCCGCTAACAATAATTAATGGTATTTTAGATTTGATTGGAAAGAGATTTAAACTATGCTCAAATCATAAATATTGAAATCCTTTACATTTCAAACTGCATGTGTTTTAAATTAATAACTTAAAATAAGTTCTAAAACATTTTTAAATATTGCATTTTTGATTCAATTCATTTATTTAATTTTATTCTTTTGTTTACTTTTGTCGCTTCAAAAAATAAACCCATAGGATTGAAAAGTTTTATTGCGTTTTTTTTATTTTTTGTATTTACGTGTTTCTCTTAAATTTAAGTACGTGTTTCACAATAGTAATTCATATTTTATAAATTCATTTTTCAAAAGTTTTACTTTATTGATGCTGAATAATCAGTAAGCTCTATTAATTTGATATTCATGAATACAAAACTTATCTTGTTTTTAATAGTATTTGTCCCTATTGCCGGGGCATTTGTTCTTCCGCTACTAAGTACAATTTCAAAAAATGTCAGAAATATTGCAGCATTTATTCTGGTAAGTATTTCAGTAATTTTATCGTTCATTGCTCTTCCTCATGCCATAAACGGAGTGCCATTTCATTATAACATCGACTTCCCATTGAATTTTAATTTTGGACTCCTGGGCGATGGGCTTGCCGTCTTCATGGCAATTGTTTCAGCATTTCTAGGAGCAATTATCATTTTCTATTCCTTCGGATACATCAGTCATTACAAAAACCAGAACGAATATTACCTCATGGTGGTATTGTTCATCGGTTCCATGATGGGTATAGTTTATTCCACTAACCTCATATTTTTATTCGTATTTTGGGAAGTGTCGAGTATATGTAGCTGGAGACTCATTGGCTTTTACAGGGAAAAAGAATATGTCATAAAAGCAGATAAAGCATTCATCGTTACTGTATTTGGTGCTTTAGTAATGTTGATAGGATTTATTATTATATATTTTCAGACCGGAACTTTTGACCTTATTAAACTAAGAGGAACAAAAATACCGGACCTTGCAGTTCTTCTAATTCTTTTCGGAATATTTTCAAAGTCAGCTACATTGCCTTTGCATACTTGGCTTCCCGATGCCGGGGTTGCACCATCACCTGTTACATCCCTCCTTCATGCAGCAGTTCTTGTTAAAATAGGTGTGTATGTTTTTGCAAGGTTGTTCCTGGTTACATTCGATATTAGTTTTATATGGCACACAATAATACCTGTAATTGCAGCAGCAAGTGCATTAGTTTCAGCAGGAGCCGCAATTATTGAAACCGACTTGAAACGACTTATTGCTTATTCTACCGTGAGCCAGATTGCTTTTATTTTCCTGGGCTTATCTACAGGCAGTGTTATTGGAGCAGCCGGTGCATTGTTGTATATCCTTATGCACGGCCTTGCTAAAGGCGGTTTGTTTTTGTGTGCTGGTATAGTTGAACAAAATACGAAAACAAAAGATATTACAAAACTTGGCGGTCTGATAAGTACCATGCCTATAACAGCAATAACATTTGCAATTTGTGCGTTTGCAGTTATGGGATTACCACCGCTAGGTCTGTTTTTTAGTAAAGTGATGGTGATTTGGGGTGCAATTGATGCAAAAGAGCCATGGATAGCCTTAACATTTGTGATTGGAGCAGTGCTTACAATGATATATATGCTCAGAGTTTTTGTCATGGTATTTCTTGGTGAAAATAAATTCCCTGACATAAAAGAAGGTTCATTTACAATGTTGTTTAGTGTAGTTGTACTTGCAGTACTGTCAATCCTGGGAGGTATTATGATTAATTTCCCGGCTGATTTTGTGAATGCAATTAGTAAACAATTGATGTACGTTTATAAATGAACAAAGCTTTGACTAATTCCTTGATTTATAATTTTGAAAATTAATTTATAATTATAACTGATTACTCTTTAAATAAAGTCTTTTCATGAACAATATTATTTTTTATCCAATTATTATTCCGGTTATAGCTGCCTTGCTTGTACTGGTTATTTCTAAAAAGGATTTTTGGATTAAAAGCCTGGTAAGCTTTGCAGGAGTTACGATCAACTTAATTTGTTCTATTTTCCTTTTTGGAAAAATCGCTGTAATTTCAATTCCCTGGACTGGTTTTGGATTAAATTTTTCATTGCGACTGTACCATTTCAGCAGTTTTATTTTGCTTGCAAGTGCTGGATTTTCCTTTTTGATTGTGCTTTATTCACTGGTGTTCATGAAAGGAAGGCAAAACCTTAAACAATTTCACCTTTTCCTTTTGATTACAGTATCTATGGTAAATGGAGCAGTGCTGGCAAATAACCTGCTATTGATGTTGTTTTTTTGGGAAGGGCTTTTAATAACTACTTTCGTCCTTATTATGGCAGGTGGGAAAAAATCATTTCCTACTGCTGTAAAAGCCCTCGTTCTTGTGGGTGTTTCAGATTTGCTCATGACCCTCGGAATTATCATGACAGGCTATCTTGCTGGGACTTTTGAAATGGATAAAATAAACCTGGCATTAAACCATTGGGGTAGTATTGCATTTATATTTTTAATGATTGGTGCAATTGCAAAGGCCGGCTCCATGCCTTTCCACAGCTGGATTCCGGATGCTGCATTAGATGCACCTTTGCCATTTATGGCTTTCCTGCCGGCCGCATTGGAAAAATTACTGGGCATTTATTTCCTTGCCAGGATAAGCCTGAATTTATTCCAATTTAATCCAGGTTCTTCTATGAGTACATTGATGATGACAATTGGGGCAATCACTATTTTACTTGCGGTAATGATGGCACTCATACAAACAAATTACAAAAAACTCCTCTCCTATCATGCCATTAGTCAGGTAGGCTATATGATCCTTGGAATTGGTACTGCTCTGCCTATTGGAATTGTCGGAGGTATTTTCCACATGATTAACCATGCCATGTATAAAAGCTGTCTGTTTCTTACCGGTGGTTCGGTTGAAAAACAAACCGGGACAACTGACTTGTATGAGCTTGGCGGAATAGGAAGAAAAATGCCAATAACTTTTATATGCTTTGTTGTCGCTGCTGCCGCAATCTCAGGTGTACCTCCTTTTAATGGCTTTTTCTCAAAAGAACTAGTTTTTGATGGTGCTTTGCTAAGTGGAAAAACCTTTTACATAGTTGCATTGGCTGGAGCATTTCTCACAGCAGCTTCGTTCTTAAAACTGGGCCACGCTGCATTTCTTGGAAAGCCATCAAAAGATATCAGTAGCGTTAAAGAAGCTTCCTGGGCCATGTTAACACCCATGATTGTAATTGCTTCCGGTTGTATTTTATTTGGAGTTTACAACCCGCTGCCACTGAAAAGCCTTATTCAACCTATACTCGGCACAAGACTTGAAGGACATAATTTTTCAGGGTTGCCTCATAATTGGACCTTAGTATATATTTCTATAGGCGTTTTGCTTCTGGCTTTGTTGAATCATATGTATGGTGTAGCAAAAACCAGGAAAAGGAATCGGCGCTGTGGATCATATTCATTATGCACCCGGGCTACATCAAATTTATAACTGGGCAGAAAAACGTTATTTCGATCCTTACGACATCGGGATGTTCTTTGTAAGAATATTCGCTAAAGTACTGTGGTCAATTGACAGAGGGATTGATTGGTTTTATGATAAATTCTGTGTATGGGTAGCAACTTCTTTATCTTCGATTTTAAAAAAATTATATTCCGGGAATTACTCAGCATCCGTAAGCTGGGCATTAATTGGAATATTAATAATAATAGTAACCATTGTAATTTTAATGTAATTTCAATAAGGAGAATTTAAAATGCCAACATTATTTATAATCATACCTTTTATTGGAATAGTTATTTTAAACTTGTTTTATTCTGAAAGATTCAAACAATTTGCATTCGGTATAACAGCTCTGGTAGCTATCGTACAGATGTGTCTATCAGTTGTAATTATCTTTACAGATTCTCCAAAAATTTTTGTCTCATGTAGAAATAAATTACTTTGTCAACTTTTCCATAGATTTATATAGTGCCATTGTTCTTTTTACAATTGGCTTGATTTGTCTTATTTCCCTTATTATAAGAAAATATTCAGGAAATAGTGAAATTTTTAATTTCTCCCAACTTATTCTGATCATAATGATTGGAATGAATGGTGTAGCTATGGTTACCGATATTTTTTCATTGTATGTTTTCCTTGAAGTTACTGCAGTAGCTTCATTTATTTTGATTGCCAAATCACAGGAATTAAAGGCGCATTAACGGCTCATTTCAAATATCTCTTAATGTCAGGAATAGCTACAATTTTAATTCTTTCCAGGAATTGGTATATTATTTATGACTTATGGAACACTTAGCTATGAAACATTGGCCTCAAATTTAGGCAATGCTGCTTTTTTTCCAGTGCAACTTATTGTTTCTTTTATATTTCTGATTGCAGGATTATCAATTAAAGCCGGGTTGGTACCATTTCACATGTGGGTACCCGATGCATACTCTGAATCCAGCCCGCCGGTTTCAATCTTACTTGCAGGTATTGTTACAAAAGCCGGAGGAATTTATGCAATCCTACGTTTAATAAAAGTTGTTTTTATCAATATTAGTATAGTTCAGGATGTTTTTGCTTTTCTTGCCATCCTTTCAATTGTAATTGGTGCATTATTGGCAATTGGGCAGAGCAATTTCAAAAAAATGCTTGCTTATTCAAGTATCAGCCAGGTTGGCTATATTATAATAGGTGCTTGTTGTGCAACTCCATTGGGATTTTTAGGAGCATTTCTCCATTTTTTTAACCATGCTACATTTAAATCACTTTTATTCGTAAACTCAGCAGCTGTTGAATCTCAAACAGGTACTCAAAATTTAAACAAACTACAAGGATTGGGTTCAAAAATGAAAATAACAGCAGGAACATCAATTGTCGGCTTTTTATCAACCGCAGGAATACCACCACTTTCAGGGTTTTGGAGTAAAGTTATTATCATTATTGCTTTATGGCAGGTAGGTTATATCCCTTATGCAATAATTGCTTTACTGGCAAGTATCCTGACACTTGCCTATTTCCTCATCTTACAGAGAAAGGTGTTTTTTGGAAAACCTTCAGAAGAATTCGCAAATATAAAAGAAGCAAACAAAGGATATACAAGTACGGCCTTATTATTGGCGATTATAATCATTTTGGTTGGAGTTGGGTTCCCATTTGTTCTGAGTTTTTTAAAGTTAAGAGGATTGTTTTAAAGTTTCAAAATATGAATGATATATATATTTATATTCTGTTAGGCTTACTGGTTTTGGCGTCATTACTGACAGTAATGATAAGAAATACACTAAAAGCTGTTATTGCCCTTGCTTTTACAAGTGCTCTTTTGACCATTTTTATTTTTTCGATGGGCGCTCCATTAGCAGCAGTTTTTGAACTGTCTGTATGTGCCGGATTGATAACTGCCATCTTCATCAGTATTATCAGCCTTACTCAAAGTCAGGATTCTGATCAAGAAAGTGGTGAAGCAAAAAAGAGAATCATCAGGTATATCTATTTACCAATAATTTTAATACTAGTTATTGTTATATTGTTTTTTTTAAAACCTGGATTAAATGTATTAATTAGCAATACAGGCATTCATGAAGCCAGTGTTCGGCAAGTAATCTGGCATACCCGTCAGTTGGATATAGCAGGGCAAATTATTATAATTCTTGCAGGTGTTTTTGGAGTAGTAATTCTTTTTAAAGGAGGTATTAAAAAATAAAAATTATGTTAACTGTAATTTTCTCAACTGTTGTTTTACTTTACATTATCGGATTTTATTATCTGATAACTACACGAAGTTTAATCCGCATACTGATTGCTCTCGAAGTGTTAACCAAAGGCGTAACATTAACATTGATCTATGTGGGTAAGTTGACTGGCCAGATGGCCATTGCTCAAAGTATGGTAATTACATTAATAATAATTGAAGTGGTGGTACTTGCAGTAGCTGCAGGAATTATTATTGGGATATTCCGCCACACTGGAACTTTGGATATTCGTGAAATTTTAAAGAAAAAAGAATAAGAAACTTATAATTATGAATAATATATTACTTTCTCCGCCTGTTGCATTCATTGCTTTACTTGTATTTATTTTATTAATCACATATTTGTCAAAGTTCATGGCTGCGAAAGGAACTGTTTCTGCAGGAAAAGAAGAAGCCTATGCAAGTGGTGAGGATTTTAAAATGCATAAGGTTCAACCAGATTACAGTCAGTTTTTCCCTTTTGCATTTTTCTTTACCATTATGCACGTGGTAGCACTAATATTAGCAACTGTGCCAAAAGAAATTTCATTAATGGCATTTGTTTATATATTTATTGCATTGCTGGCACTACTGATACTTTTTAGAAAATGAAAAATTTTATGAAAAGATACAAGATGCAGGATAGAGGATTGTAAAAAGACTATTCTATATTTTGAATCCTGTATCTTGTATCAAAAATGATAATAAAAAAATATTTCAACATTATATATTTAAACATTGCTTAAAGTAGTTTGTTAAAAATTAAAGATACAGTCAAAATGGTTTTAGACAAAGTTGTTAATTGGGCGCGAATCAAATCACCATGGGTAATACATTTTAATTCCGGGGCATGCAATGCATGCGATATTGAAATTTTGGCATCACTAACTCCTAAACACGATTTAGAGCGGTTTGGGGTTTTACTAAGAGGAACTCCAAGACATGCAGATGTATTGTTATGTACAGGACCTGTTACTTTGCAAACCAGAGACAGACTAAAACGAATTTACGACCAGATGGCAGAACCGAAATTTGTTGTAGCTGTGGGTACCTGCGCCTGTTCAGGGGGAGTATTTAATGGATGTTATTGCGTAGGTGGCGGTGTAGATTCAGTTATACCAGTATCAGCCTATATCCCGGGTTGCCCGGTAAGGCCCGAAGCAATAATTGATGGAGTTGTTAAACTTCTTGGAAGTCTTAAAAAATAAAAATTGCAATATGACAAAAGAAGAACAAGTAGTTAGTGAATTGGTTAATAAATTTCCTTATCTCGAGGGGAAATGTAGCATTATCAGGACTAGACGCATAACTATTGATGTAGATAGAGCTAATGTGATCGAATTGGTTGATTATGCTAAATCAAATTTAAAATTTGACCTTTTATGCACTATTACCGGCCTTGATGTCGGTGAAGACCTTCAGTTCATTTATCATATTGCCAACTATGATGGAATATTAATAAACGTAAAAACCAATGCACCAAAATCTGATCCTGTGATTAAAACTGTTTTAAGTGTTTACAACGGTGCAACTTTCTATGAAAGGGAGTTAGAAGATTTACTTGGAGCTAAAGTCGACGGTTTACCGGAAGGCAGGCATTATCCGCTTCCTGAAAACTGGCCTAAGGATCAACATCCTCTCAGGAAAGATTGGAAAAAGGAAAGTATAGGTCAAACAAACAAGGTGGAGGAATAATATGGCAAAAGTGGTAATTCCGTTAGGTCCGCAGCACCCAGCATTAAAAGAACCTGCCAGTTTTACATTGTATCTGGAAGGTGAAAGAATAGCAGCAAGTAATGTTACATTGGGTTATAATCACAGAGGTGTTGAAAAAGCTTGTGAAGAAAGAACTTACATTGAAGATTTATATCTAATAGAAAGAGTATGCGGCATATGTTCGCATTCACATGCTACATGTTTTATTTCTGCAGTTGAAGAAGTGGCACATCTTGAAATACCCAAAAGAGCTAAGTATATCCGGATGCTAATCGGCGAACTTGAGCGCGTTCACAGCCATTTATTATGGCTCGGAGTTGCAGCTCATGAGATTGGCTTCGACACATTGTTTATGTATAGTTGGCGCGACAGGGAAGTTGTTATGGATCTTCTGGCTTTGATAACCGGTAACAGGGTAAATTATGGTATGAACAAATTGGGAGGTGTAAGGCGCGATATTTCTGACGCACAAAAAGAACAAACTCTTAAAGCAGTTGATCTTTTGGAAGAACGCACCAAATATTATATTGATGTTGCTACAACAGAATCTACACTTATTGCACGTTTGAAAAATGTAGGAAGACTCTCGAAAGAAGATGGACTCAGACTATTGGCATCTGGTCCATTAGCCAGAGCATCTGGAATTGATCGCGATACTCGCAGAGATGATCCTTATTTAGCTTACGATGAAGTGCCTTTCAATGTAATTACTGATAATAATTGCGATGTATATGGGAGAACAATTGTCAGAGCAAAAGAATTGATTGAATCATATAAAATGATCAGGCACATATTTAAAAAATATGCCGCAGGGTGAATTGGCTGTTAAGGCTCCCAGGAAAATACCCGTTGGAGAAGCTATTTGTCGATACGAGGCTCCAAGAGGAGAAGATGTTCATTACGTTAGGGGCAATGGAACAGAAAAACCTGAAAGAGTTAAATTGCGTGCTCCAACATTAGCAAATTTAGCTTCAATTACTCATATGCTTGATGGTGGTTATCTCGCCGATGTTCCAATTGTTATTGCTGCTATTGATCCTTGTTTTTCATGTACCGACAGGGCAATTTCAATTAAACATCTAGATAAAGGGAAAGAAGATACGATAGATTGGAACAATTTGAGGCAATACAGTATTGACTGGTATAAAAAACAAGGGTTTGATGCAAATAATATGAAATTGAAAAATTTCTGATACTAATTGATAAATGCCAGATACTGGATGTGGAATTAAATATCAAGTATCTGGCATCAAGAATCCAGTATCTGTTATTAATATAGATTCAATTAAAACATTTATGGTATGCTGCAATCATTATTTTACATTTTTATTTTTCCGGGTTTTGTATTCCTGAGTTCATATGGTCTTTTAGTTGAATATCGTAGATCGTAAACTATATGCACGTTTTCAAAATCGTGTTGGACCACCATGGTATCAACCTTTGGCAGATTTCATTAAATTAATGGGAAAAGAAGCCATTATTCCTGCAAACGCTGACAAAGGAATGTTCAGAATTTTACCTGCCTTTGCAGTAGCAGCAGTATCAGTTGTAATTTTATACCTGCCTCTTTGGAGTATCAATGCGCTTTATTCTTTTAAAACGGACCTTGTGGTAGTTTTATATTTATTGACTATTCCAACAATAACATTTTTCATTGCCGGTTGGGCATCTACTTCTTTATATGCAACACTTGGAGCTGTAAGAACAATTACTCAATTGTTTGCTTATGAAGTTCCTTTGTTTATGGCTTTATTAGGTCCTGCTTTATTGGCCGGAAGTTGGTCTATAAGTGAAATAGTTGCATTTTATTGCAACAATCCGATTTACTCACTGTTCAATATTCCTGGTTTTATTGTTGCTATAATAGCTATGCAGGGTAAATTAGAAAGAGTTCCTTTTGATATTCCTGAAGCTGAAACTGAAATTGTTGCAGGACCGTTTACTGAATATAGCGGACGATTTCTGGCAATGTTCAGAATGGCAATAGATATTGAAATGATAGTACTGGTTTCTTTAATTGCAGCTGTGTTTATACCATTTTTTACACATGCTAACTTATTTTTGGGAATTTTGGTTTATATTTTAAAAACTGTATTTATTGTATTTGTTCTTGCTCTTCTTCGTTCAATCATGGCAAGGATAAGGATTGAGCAAATGGTAAATTTTTGTTGGAAATATTTAGCACCTGTTGCAATTTTGCAAATATTGATTGATATAATAGTGAAAGGAACATTGTTAAAATGATAAATAAATTAAAAAGTCCCGGTAAAATGTTTTCACAAGTTATGGGTTCCGTTTTCCATAAACCTGCAACTGTTTTATATCCATTTGTGAAAATTGATGTTGTTGATAAATTCCGTGGAAAACTAAAACTTGACCAGGAGAAATGTATTGGCTGTAAAATATGCATGCGCGATTGCCCATCAAATGCTATTGATATCATTAAAGTAGCAGAAAAGAAATATAAAGCAATTTTGGCGCTTGATAAATGTATTTATTGCGGACAGTGCACAGACTCGTGTCCCAAAGATGCACTTGAAATGACGAAAGATTTCGAACTCGCTCAATTTGACAGAAAACACTTACAGGTCGAAATTTGAAAACAGATCTGAAAAAAATACTCTTTCAGCATTTAAAGAAAACGGAAAAACTGGCAATCCTGGGAATTGGTTCCGAGTTGATGCAGGATGATGCTGCTGGCATTTTAGTAACGGAAAGTCTTAAAGAAAAGTTTGGAGAAGGAAATTCTAATTTTAAAATTTATACAGGTTATACAACTCCCGAAAACTTTACAAAAAGCATTATTGATTTTGATCCTGAACTTATAATACTTATAGATTCAGCTGAATTGAAACTTCATCCCGGAACCATTTCAATTGTTCCAGTTGAAAGGATAACTGATTTTTCTTTAGGCACTCACAAGCTCTCCCTTGCAATGATGATTAAATACCTTAAAAAAGTAATTAATTGTGAATTTATTGTACTGGCAATTCAATATAAAAATGTTGAATTTAATGCTAAAATGACCATGGATGTTCAGGACAGCGTAAAAAAATTAACAGCTTTGTTATCTGAATTCCTGGAAGGAAAATAATTTAGATATTTAATAAATTCTTAACGACGGATTCATAAAATATTCTTCTAAATTAAATTCTAAATAGAAATATTTTACAATTTATCTTTAAGAAATAATTTTACAGTATCATCGATTGATTTTTCAATAGACATGAATTCGATACCTAGTTTTTGTTTAATTTTATTGCTTGAATATAGTAATTGCTTAAATCCTATTGATACTGTTTCTCGCGTAATTTGAGGTTGTTTCCTTAAAATTAAACTTTTTATCCATTCTAGTTTCCAAGCCCAATTAGCAACACTGCGTTTTAATTCTATCTTAGGTTCATTCACGCTTAATGATTTTGCTATTTGCTTAAATATAGTTTTGTATTGACAGTTTTCAGAATTCAATATAAAACGTTCAGCTGAAATATCACTATTCATTAAAAGTACCATTATTCTTGCCACATCCCTGACATCAACATATCCTGTAATTCCAGGCGGATAATACTTAAGTCCGCTATGAATAACTTTCAAAAGTTGAGAGCTTTCTCTATTCCAAAAACCAGGACCTAAAATAACTGATGGATTAACAATAACAGCATTTAATCCTTCTTCGATTCCACGCCAAACCTCCATTTCAGAGCGGAACTTACTGATTGAATAGTATGAACGGCGCTTAGAAGGACTCCAAATTGCTTCTTCTGTAACCGGGAGCCCATCATAAGAACTTCCTAAAGCCGATATTGAACTGACATGACATATCTTCTGAATGTTTTTATTTAAACACGCATTTACAACATTTGATGTACCGTATATGTTAGTATTTATTATTTTTTTTCTGTCCCAAGTATTAAATGATACATATGAAGCAATATTGTAAACTTTTTTTGCTCCTTCAAATGCTTCTTCAAGGGAAACAAAATCCAAAATATCTCCTTCAACCCAATCTATCAATTTAAAGAGTTCTTCTGCCTTATCAGAATAATAAGAAAAAACTTTCAATACTGAAGTTGTATCACTCGAGATACGCTTTAAAGCTTTTACCTGATTTCCTTTAGATGTAAGCTCATATAGCAAATGGCTGCCTACAAGACCAGTTCCACCTGTTACCACTATCATTATTAAATGCTATTAATTTAAAATTTCGACAATACTGATTTAAAATATTGAATTTTTATTTACTAAAAGCCAATGGCAAACAGCTAAAAACTATTTTAACTTCTTTCCCAAATCAATTTCTTTCCAAATCCGAATTTGTTATCGGTCATTTTTAAATAATTAATTTTTAATATCCAAAGAGTAGTGTCCATGAGTGCTGCGAATGGAAACCTTTTTAAATATGCTTTCTTTGCTTTATCTGACTTGTTGCTTTCAGCAAGTTCAACTGTTCCTGAAAACTGAATACCCTTAATTCTTCCAATTATCCAAGTCTCTACGTGAATTGAACCTGAAACATTTGAATTATGCATGAACTCGTTAACATGCATGGTTTCTTTATCTGAAGTAAAAGCTATAGTCATTTCGTTTTCAATAATTGCATAAAAACAACTACAACACCAGGGATTATTTTCCAAACTTGTAGCCAAATTAAAAACATGATGCTTTTTTAAAAAATTAATTATCCGTTTATCAGGCGCATTCATATTATTAAATTTTCAAATGTATATATATTTTTGAATATTGAAGAGAATTGATATACCCTGAAAAATAGTTAACTTGCATGCATCTCATTATGGAATAAAAATTATTTATAATAATAAAATTAAAAGTTTATGTTTTCGGGAATTGT
This sequence comes from uncultured Bacteroidota bacterium, assembly GCA_963851385.1. Classification (GTDB taxonomy): domain Bacteria; phylum Bacteroidota; class Bacteroidia; order Bacteroidales; family DTGW01; genus CAWEFA01. The sequence continues at coordinate 315,324 of CAWKPE010000012.1, forward strand.
TGAAGAAGCTGCTACTGTTGTTAAAATTGAAAAAGAACAGGAAAACCTGCATATTACACTGGAGTGTTCATTTACAAATGAATTAAAAATAGATCAAAGTATATCGCACAATGGAGTTTGTTTGACAGTAGTGAAAAAAAATGGTAAAAATTATACAGTTACTGCCATTAAAGAAACTTTGTTAAAATCAAATTTAGGTGTTTTAAAAGTTGGAGATAAAGTTAACCTCGAGCGCAGCATGCTGATGAATGGCAGGTTAGACGGGCATATTGTACAAGGACATGTTGATCAAACCGCTACATGCTCTGAAGTAACAGAATCCGGTGGAAGCTGGTATTATACTTTTGAATATGATCCGACCAAAGGAAATATAACAGTTGAAAAAGGAAGTATCGCCTTGAATGGAGTAAGCCTGACGGTGGTGAATTCAAGAGACAACTCATTCCAGGTGGCAATTATTCCTTATACTTATCATAATACTAATTTTCATCAAATCAAGAAGGGGACAATAGTTAATCTTGAGTTTGATATAATAGGAAAATATATTGCTAAGATAGTCAGGCAGCAGATTGATAAATAGTATTAGTTGTGAAAATTGCCTAATTATTGTCACTAAAAATTTACCTAATATTATAGAAAACTAAAAATCATAATTAATAAATTAGAACCAACTATATGGTTAAATCCGTTGTTTTCTTAAAATTTAAATTAATTCTATTTCTCTTTTCCCTTTTCCCTTTATTTGCAAAAGCTCAAGATGATACTGTTGTAATCAGACTTAATTTAAAACAAATCATTGATTCAGCTTTAAACAATCACCCTGAAATAAAAAACGCAGAACTTAAAATTATTTCTGCAAAAACACATGTCAAGGGTATTCCTGATTTTAAACCCACTGAAATTAATTATGAAAGAGGTCAAATGTTCACTTCATTTAAAGATGATAAAATAGAAATTCGCCAAAACTTTGGTTCTCCGTTTACATGGAATTCAAAAGCATTTTATGAAAAAACCCTTATTGACTTACAGGAAATGGAAGCCAGTTTAATTAAAGCGCAAATAACAAACAGGGTAAAGGCAGCATATTATGATTGCATATATGAAATGAACAGACTCAAAGTCCTGGATAATCAAAAAGCACTGTTTTCTAATCTTTTAAAGCAGGTTGATTTGCACTTTAAAAATTACGCTTCCGGCCTGTTGGAAAAAACTATCGCGGAAACACTGATTGCCGAAATAATAAGCCAATCTGATCAATCCTACAATGACTATTTAATTGCAAAAAATAATCTTATTAAAGAAGCTTATTTAAATTCAGATTTTGAGCCAATGGATGAAGATTTGGAATTATATGAAATTACTTTTCCAATTGACACATCTAATCATGTTCAGATAAATCTTTTAAGTAACTATTATAATCAATGCTATTCACTTGCAGATGCATCAGTTAAGTTGGAAAATTCAAAATTCTACCCTGAATTTACAGCAGGATATTTTGACCAGTCCATAAATGGCACAAAAGGATTTACTGGATTCCAGGTTGGAATAGTAGCACCGCTTTGGTTTTTTCCACAATCGGCAAAAAGAAAAGAAGCTGTTTTACAAAAGCAAATTGCTAACAATGAAAGAGACTGGCAGAAATTTTATGTAAAAAATAATTCAGAAAAACTGCGCATTGAATTAAATAAACAGTTCGAACGGTTGAATTATTTTTATGACTTTGCACTTAAACAAGCTGACACTATAGAAGATTTAGCTATCAAACAACTTAAAGCTGATTCATTAAAACATGATGAGTATATTCAAAACATAAATAAGGCCTATAATATAAGGCTCGAATACCTTGAAACTCTTAATAAATATAACCAGGCTGCAATTGAATTAGAATTGTACTCTTACTATTAGTTTGTCATTTTAATGTCATCAAAAAAAATAATAAGCTATTTCAAAAATTCTTTTTAGGATCAAAAAATATTTACACTAAAAGGGTCTAATTTTGCACTCATAATTCTTCCTATTCTGAAAAGTTTTATATTTTGCAGTGAAATATTTTTAATAACGTCAGTTTAAGAAAGCTTGTATTTATTGAAGTTTAAAGTTTTGCAATAGTTAAAATAAAGAGAGAATCAACCATTATTTAAGCAAAAATGAGAGTAGGTTTAACTTATGATTTACGATCTGCATATCTGAAAGAAGGATATTCAGAAGAAGAAACTGCTGAATTTGATCGAGATGATACTATTGATTCAATTGAAAATACTTTAAATGAGCTCGGTTATAAAACTGATCGTATTGGTCATGTTCGCCAATTGGCCAGCCGTCTTGCGAAAGGAGACCGGTGGGATATTGTATTTAATATTGCTGAAGGAATGTTTGGTATTGCCCGTGAAGCACAAGTTCCAGCTTTGCTGGATGCGTATAATATCCCCTGCGTATTTTCAGATGCTTTAATTCTGGCCTTATCACTGCACAAAGGAATGTGCAAACATGTTATCAGGGATTGCGGTATTCCCACTCCCGAGTTTAAAGTTGTTAATGAAATATCAGATATAGATAATATTAAATTGCCCATGCCACTTTTTGCAAAGCCAATTGCAGAAGGAACCGGAAAAGGTGTCGACGGGAACTCTAAAGTTAATTCCATGAAAGAACTCAAAGCTCTTTGCAGTGATTTACTTATTAAATATAAACAACCTGTTTTGGTTGAAACTTTTCTTCCCGGAAGAGAATTTACTATTGGCATTGTTGGTACTGGTGATGAAGCAAAAAGTGCAGGTGTTCTTGAGGTTGTTCTGAAAGGCGACGCTGAACCTGATGCTTATTCATATGTAAACAAAGAAAAATGTGAAGAGCTGGTTCAGTATATCCTGGTAAAAGGTAAAATTGCTGAAGAATGTGAGAAAATTGCGTTGGATAGTTGGAGAGCTTTGAATTGCCGCGATGGTGGCAGAGTTGATGTACGTCTTGACGATAAAGGTGTTCCAAATTTTCTTGAAGTAAATCCCCTGGCAGGGTTACATCCACTACATTCCGACTTGCCTATTTTAAGTACATTAAATGGGATAGCATATAAAGATCTTATTAAAATGATAATGGATTCAGCAGTAAAGAGAGTAAAATAGATTATGAGTTTCATGTGTGGAGTTTTTTAGTAAATTACTATCTTTATCTTGTTGAGCAAATACTTAATTCGTCTTTTCTGATTATTGTAGTAATGCTGAAATTAAATTGAAGTTGATACTAGAAGAATAAAGAAAAAAAGGAAACGTAGTAATATGGTGAACAGACGCGTAGTAATTATCTACAATCAATTATCAGAAAATCCCACTCCCGATGAACAAGATGTACTTGACCAGGTAAAACTCGTCAGAAATACTCTTATTGAACTTAACTATGAACCTTATGAATTATCTATAGCATTTAATATAGGACACGCACTTGAAGTTTTAAGAGAAATTAAGCCTTACTTTGTATTCAATCTGTTTGAATCAATCGAAAATAAAAGTGAATTTCTCTATTTTGTCCCTGCTTTAATTAATTCTCTTCATATTCCTTATACCGGTTTCCCACTTGAAGCTTTATTCTTAACAACTAATAAAGTAATTACAAAACAGCAATTGAAACTCATAGGAATTCCTACACCAAAATGGTTCACCAAAGATTCACTTCATTTGCTTGAAAAAGGCAAAACATATATTGTAAAAACTATATGGGAAGAAGGTTCGCTTGATCTTGATGAACATTGTATTTTCCAGGGAGAAGATAAAGCTTTTGTTAAAAGAATTAGCCAGGAAAGAAATCCTAAATCTTATTTCATAGAAGAATATATCGATGGACGTGAAGTCAATGTCAGCCTTTTAGGATCTGAAGATGGCGTAGAAGTATTGCCTTTGGCTGAAATTCTTTTTGTCGATTATCCTGAAAACAAATATAAGATGGTTGGATATAAGGCAAAATGGGTTGAAGATTCTTTTGAGTACAATAATACTCCTCGTACATTTGACATAAAAAATTTAAGTGATGGAACAGGCAATCTTATAAAAGAATATTGCATTAAATGCTGGAATCACTTTGGAGGTCGTGGTTATGCAAGAATTGATTTCCGGCTTACAAAAGAAAATGTACCTTATGTTTTAGAGATAAATGGAAATCCATGTATTACGCCCGGTGGAGGATTTTTCTCTGCCGTTCAAAAAGTTGGATATACTTTTAAAGATGCTATGGAACGAATTATTGCAGATGCTTTTAAATAAAACCTAAAATGAACCAGTCATTGAAAATTAATTACCGCGACATCGTTGTACCAGCTGATGTCGCAATTGTAGCAGACATTGTAAAGTCTACAGGATTTTTTAACCAGGAAGAAATTCATATCGCAGTGGAACTCGTTGAAGATCGCCTTTCTGGTGGTGAATCCAGTGGATATTATTTTCTTTTTGCCGAAATAGACGGTCAAGCAGTAGCTTATTCCTGTTATGGACCTATTCATGGTACACAAAGTAGTTTTGATATTTACTGGATTGCAACCCATAACAGTCAAAGAGGAAAAGGAATTGGGAAAATTCTGATTCAGGAAACCGAAAAACGTATAGCCCAGGCTAAAGGTAAAAATATTTATGTTGAAACTGCTTCTAAACCCCAGTACGAACCTACCCGGAAATTTTACGACAATTGCAATTATATTCTTGAAGCCCGTCTGAAACAGTTTTACGCTGACGATGACGATAAATTAATTTATGTGAAAAGAGTCTGAGTTTTTCTGGTCAACTACACTTTTATTTAGTAAATTTGATCTGACCTGAGTTCAAGTAATAATTTTTAATTTCTTGAAATTATGAGACAGATATGTTTTTTATTTTTAATATTTGGTGCAGGTAACTATTCTTTCACGAATAAAATTATTTTTTTTTCTCATGATTCTACACAAGTTGCTCAAACCAAAGATAGTTTACTAAAATCAAGAAAAGATTCATCAACAATATCAGTTGCAAAAGACACCTCGCATTTAAAAGTATCACAGCCTTTAAAAAAAGATACTTCTAAAATTGAAACTCCAATGCCCCGGATTTCAGATTTTGATAAAATCATGAAACGCAATGGAGACAGCATTCTTTGTAACATAACAAGTAAAAATCTATATGAGGTAGAATATACAAAACCTAAAAGCAAAACTAAACTTAAACTAAGTACTGCAAATATTAAAGAAATATTCTATGCCAATGGCAAATATGAATTGATAGATAATACTCCTGAAAAGAAAAAAAAGGATTGGACGGTTGCGGCGTCAGAAATTGATTGGAAAAACGTCACAATTACTTACGAACCAACTGATGTTACTGGTTTAATTGAAAAAGGTCAGATTGATGCTTATTTTGAAGCAAAAAAAATGACTTCAGAGAATGAAGTGCTTGAACGAAACGCATATGCTATTCTAAAAAAGAAAGCATATTCAATGAAAGCTACTATAGTATTAATAACTGATAAAAAATTTAATCGTATGTATGGCGAGATGCCAAGTATTACAATAATAGGAGTTGCATACGGAAAAGAATAAAAATTTTGCTACTTTTTTAATATCTTGCAAGAGTTACATAATACAATTTACAGGACAAAATGAAGTAAAAATTGTCCTGAATCTTGTATCCCGAATCATTTATATTTGGAGAAATACTTAAAAAACTCTGCTTTATCATGAACTACCAAATAATTGAAGTAACTGATAAAAATACTCGTTGTGAATTTTTACTTCTTCCGGTAAAACTATATAAAAATGATAAGAGTTATATAAGACCACTGGACCAGGATATTGAAAAAGTATTTGATCCTGATAAAAATAAATTGTTCCGTCAGGGAGAATGTATCCGCTGGATTTTAATTGATAATAATAGGAATACTATTGGCAGAGTAGCAGCTTTTATAGATCATAAAAGTGCTTTGAAAAATGAACAGCCTACAGGCGGAATGGGGTTTTTCGATTGTGTTGACAATAAGGAAGCTGCTTTTTTACTCTTTAACAAATGCCGGGAATGGCTTAATAGTAAAGGCATGGAAGCCATGGATGGCCCTGTTAATTTTGGCGAACGCGATCGTTGGTGGGGTTGTCTTGTCGAAGGATTCTACTCAGCCAAATTACTGTAATAATTATAATTTCCCGTATTATCGAAATTTGTTCGAATCTTATGGATTCCAGGATTATTTCAAACAAATTACATATCACTCGCCAATAACTGATGAGAATATGAATCCTGCAATTAAAGAAAAAGCCAAACGATTATCATCTCATCCGGATTATCCTTTTCAAGCATATTGAAAAAAATAAATCAGGAAACTACGTTAATGATTTCTGCACAATTTATAATAAAGCATGGGCCAAATTTCCCGGTGTTAAGCCTCTTGCCGAAGGCCATGTAAGAGCCATGTTTAAATCGATGAAACCAATTATGGATGAAAAACTAATTTGGTTTGGATACTATAAAAATGAACCCATTGCCTGTTTTATCATGATACCGGAAATAAATGAAATTATTAAACATCTGAATGGTAATTTCAATCTAATAGGAAAGCTTAAATTTCTATATTACAAGTGGAGAAAAATATGTTATAAATCATTTGGTTTTGTTTTTGGTATTGTTCCTGAACAACAGCGCAAAGGAGTGGAAGGAGCATTAATTATGGCTTATGCAAATATGGCTATAAAACCTGACTTCCCATATAGCGAAATAGAAATGAACTGGATTGGTGATTTTAATCCAGCTATGATGCATCTTTTAGAAGAAGTAGGTGCTCGTCCTTCTAAAATTCATATAACTTACCGATACCTTTTTGATCGAAACGAAGAATTTAAACGCTGTGCAAAGGTGAGTTAATCAACAATAAATTATATAAAGACAATCTTATTAAATATCGTAGCATTTTAAAATTATATAAACCATTTAAACCTGCATTAAATAAGAAACCATTTAAGCTGAATTTATAAATATTTGAAAGTAAACTAATAATTTTCAATAAAAAAGTTATCTTTTTGGTTTCTTCAAATAAGAATCTTATTAATTTTATGACAATTAAAATGTTGACTAATCTAGAAAAAAACATTAACTATAAACCTATTTAAAACTATGGAAAATACAACACCTGCTCCCAATCGAAAACCGACCATTATATTGACTGTTTTGGTTGTAATTTTAGCAATCAGTCTTGGACTTCTCTATCTGCAATATAATAAAAAGAAAAGTGATGATGCAATCGTGCAGGAAGCTCTTAAAGAAGAAAAGAATTCTTTAACCAATGAACTTCGGGATATGATGTCGGAATATGAAGGTTTGAAAAGCGATAACGACAGTCTTAATAGAAAGATAGATAAACAACAGGACAGAATTAAAAATTTGCTTGCAGTAAACTACGGTAATATTGAAAAGATTAAGCTATATAAGAAAGAGCTTACGACACTTCGCGAAATAATGAAAAGTTATATAGTACAAATCGATTCATTAAATACAAAAAATCAGAAATTAGTTTCAGAAAATACTGAAGTTAAAAGTGCTTTAGATGTAGCTCGAAAATCTAATGAAGATCTTTCTAAGGAAAAAGAAGATCTGAATTCAAAAGTTCAAATGGCTTCAGTATTAAGTGCAAAAGATATTAAGGTTACTCCTTTGAATAAAAGGGGAAAGGATACTGAAAGAGCATCAAGGGTGCTTAAAATTCAGGTTTGTTTTACACTTCGCGAGAATTCAATTATTCCTGCCGGCGAAAAAGATGTATTTTTAAGACTCACCAGACCTGATGATCTTGTTTTAGCAACTTCTGAACAGGATTTGTTCAGCTACGATGGAAAGAAAATAGTATATTCTGCTAAGAGAACAATCGCCTATGAAAATAAAGATATTGATGCATGTATTTTTTGGGATAATGGTGGCCAACTGATTCCTGGAAATTATAAAACCGATTTATTCAGTGACGGCAAACTTATCGGCAGCAGTACTTTTATATTGAAATAATTATTGTCGAATAATAAAATATTATAAGACTTTGGCTTGCTAAAATATTAGCTAAATTTTAATGACCCCGTTTGTGATGTTTTTAAGCATATACGGGGTTTATTATTCATTATATTATTAATTTTTATAAGAGTTTTTATAGTTATACCCATTATGTTAAACCAAATAATTAATAGGATATTACCGTCAATGGTGGAGATATATGGTTAGTTGCTGATTTCGAATCGAATTTCAATCAAGATAAAACAAACTTTAATAAGAGATAAAACCTTGAAATTAGCAATGTAACGGTAATTAACTGTACACCACGTGTTAGGCAAAGTTGATTTATTATTATCACTACCTAAAAATCCATCTTAATGGCTTTGTATAGTATATCTTTAAAGTCAAATGGATTATCATTCATCATAGCATGACCTGATTTGGGTACAATAAAAACTTTAAAACCTAATCCTTGTAATTCATCTATTGGGATTTCATTTATATTTTGTTCCCCAACAATATACGTTCGTGGAATCTCCATAGAAATTAAAATATCTCTCTGCTTAGGAGTTGTCCCTCTTAACAGCCCTACAGCACTTCTATAAATCGCCAGGGAATCCGCAACAGAAAAAGTGCCATAATAAATAGAACTACTTAGATTATCTTGAATGCCGACTTGTAAATTTGATAAATAATCCAAATATCCCTTTTTTAAAAATTCTTGTTCTGTTTGCGAAGCAATAATCTTACTTCCGGAACCTACATTTGGATCAAGATTTGGCTCTAACAATATCAAGTGAGAAACCAAATCTTTTCTTTTTTGTGTAAGAGCTATAGCAATTGTTCCTCCCATACTATGTCCAATAATCGTAGCTCCTTTTATTTTTAAAAAATCTAATAATCTCTCAATAACACTTGCATGATCATAGAGATTATAACTAAAATTTTGTGGTTTGTCACTAAACCCATGACCAAGTAAATCAATTGAAATACTTCGGTTAAAATCAAATCTGGAATCTATGAGAATATCTGTGAAATCTGCAATTGAAGAAGATCCTAGTCCATAAATAAAAACTAAAGCAGAATCTCCTATATTCGTATCAATGTAGCATAGTTGTGCTTTTTCCTTATCTAACCAAAATGTTTTCATTGCTTTTTTTGAATGGTGGCTAAAACGTTCAAGGCTATATACAGTGCTGGATTTAAGCGTACTTTTGTTTCAATATACAATTTAACTAATAGAAAGCACTATCCTTCGCAACCTTCTAAAACCCGCATTGTATATAGCCTGTGTTGTGCACAGTTTTTTATTTATTTTTATTTATTATTTCTAATGCTTTAATATTATCAGCATATATCTGCCAAAATTTTATTTTGTCATCAGAGACTATCGCTTTCCATGCTGCAGGAACTCGCCAATGGTTATAATTATCAGAATTTTTTTTGTTAGTTTTATAAGTCCCACTGGCATATCCAAGCATTACTATTATTGAATCATTTTGAAGAGTCTCTATTACTTCAATCTTATAATCAGGGAATAAACCGAAATAGCCTATCCATGCTTTTTTCATATTTTCATTACCCATCATTTTGTTGCCTTGCGAATCTATAAACACATGATCATTAGTCATTAAATTGTAAAACCTATCAATATTTGCAGTATTTATTGATTCAATAAAATCCAGAACAACTTTTAAATCCATATTTTTAGTCCGTTTATATTCCTGACAATTAGTCGAAATTGAAAGAAACAAAGATATTAAAATCAATAAACTAAATCTTTTCATTTTATTGTCAAATCATATTTTTATAAACTCGCGAAATCTTTGCAAAATTTTGCACAACAATTATATATACGCTATTGCATATATATAATTGTTAGGTGCAATGGTGCACTATAAAATAAGGAGTATTATATGATTATAAATAGTCAATATTCAGTAAAGCTAAAAGTAATTTTAATTGTTCTATTGTTTACTTTTAGTTTATCTTGTTCTAATAATTCTAAGATAGTTAATATTATTAATAAAAATGAAAAAGAACTTCTAGAATTTAAGCTTTTGTCTCAGGAATATGATTTTTCAAAGAACTTTGAAAATTACAAAACTATTAAACTTAAATTAGTTAAAGAGTATTTTTTATATAAAGACTATCAAAATGAAATAAATGAAATAAAAAAAATCAAAATTGAATTGGATAAGGCTATTATTGATATGTATTTAGTGGATGTAAGATTCTTCAATGAAGAAATAATAAAGGTTATACTAAAAAAATCAAATAACAATAATATTTTAAGCAAAAAAGATATTGAATTTATAATGGACATATTGTGCTACTGCACCTAACAGCGTGTATAACCAATAGCAGTGGCAGGAAGTCGCGATATTTTCGTGCATTGGCCTACACAATCGAGAACCAAAATAGGGTTAAGCGATTGATTTTAATAGGAAGTACATCAGGTTGGAAAGCAATAAGGAAATGGGGCGTTCATAAAACTTGGAAATGGTGGCGGGATAAAGAATTTTGGCAATCGAGATATTGGGGCACAAAAATTATATTAGTCTTTAACAATTTAAAAATCCAAAAGAAGCTGGATAATATTGTTAAGCAAGCTTCATTTGTAGATAAGAAGTATGTCCATATATTAACGATTGATAAAGATGATAATCAAAAACCATTGCCAATAAGGGGCAAATGGTTAGACAATGTTAGAAAATACGATTATAAAAACAGAATTTCGACAATAGCTGTCCCTGTCTTGATTTGTGTTGGCAAATTTGACCCTCAAACTCCATTGATAATGAGTAAAGCACTTAATGACGGCATAAAAAATTCTCAATTAAAAATATTTAATAATAGTGGACATTCACCATTTATTGAAGAAAGTAAATATTTTATAGAAATGTTAACAGACTTTTATAACAAACCGTATAGATACCTTAAGAATTGATTGTCCATGTCCGAAACAAAAATGTGAACGACATGGAAACTGTATTATTTGCGAAAATTACCAAGTAAAGAGAGGAAAATTGCCATATTGCAAACGAGGAAAATAAAACCCTGGGCATAACAAGCGGTCATAAAACATTGGGGATTAAGAGGTATGTCAAGCGCATCGCTCGCTGGCAAGGTTCTTATCGGTTGATAAGTTCGCAGCTCCGAATTCCCCAACGTTTCATTCCGCAAACCATTGTGCGAAATTTGAAAATTGTTGTTCTTAAGCATACGAATATTCATTTGTAGAGCATTAATCTATACCTATAGCCCCTTTGGATTATTCAATTTGTTTACGATACCTTTTGACGCTTGAAATACTGATACCTGTCAAACTCACTGTTTCAGATACTGACAGCCCTCTTTCAAAAGCCTTTTTCACTTTAGCAAAATTCTCCTGATTCTACCTCTAATTGGAAAAAATCTAAAGAACTTCAATGATTTCCAACCATACTCCAAATATTTCGGACTTTTCCAAAAAACCATCTAACAAAGTCAGAAGTAAATGGTCGGCTATATGCCCTAAGCAAAATTAACCCTTTGGCTAAAATCAATGACATGGGCTAGGCTATTTGCTTACATTTAATCAATTAAAAACGTCTTTATTTCTTTAATCGCATTTTGTGAGTATTCAGAATCGATACTATCCAAAAGCCAAACATGGGTCTGATTCTCATAAATACTTAGTCTCGTTCTTGGTTGTACCTTAATGATTTTATTAAATAATAACTTGCTGTCATCCAACAATATCTCTCGAGAACCAACTAAAATTAGTGTTGATGGAAAATTCCCATTTAAAGTTTTTTCCGGATTGACTATCAATAAATCCGGATTCTCCATATACCAGGAAGCTAATTCTTTCAAACGATTTTTGTTTAGAATGGGATCTAAGTTTGAATTCTCTGTTATTGAGTTATTGCTACATGTTAAATCAATCCAAGGAGAAATCATTATATTGTGCTTAGGAGATTGAAGTCCCGAATTATTTATTTTTGATAACAGGGCCATTGATAACCAACCTCCAGCGCTATCTCCAATTAAAATAAAATTACATTGATGATATTGAATTTGAAGTTGCTGGTAAACATTATATATTTCATTTACAGCATCTGGATAAGGATTTTCGGGAGCTAAACTATATTCAATAAATAGAATTGGTATCTCTAAGTATTTGGCCAAATGACTAACAAGTGCTTGATGGGAACGAATAGAGCCCAAAACAAAGCATCCTCCATGTAAATAAATTGCAATTTTTGAGTAGTTTGACTTTTTAGAAGTTTTAAACCAATAACAATCTATGCTTTCAATAACCTGTTTTTTAATTATCACTCCAGAAGCCTTAGGATAATTATCACCTAACTTTTCGAAATTCTTACGTGATTGATTAATTTTTTCATTCATTGCAATTCAATTTAATTGATGTTGGTTTATTTGCATGACCGCCATACGACCAAGCATAGGCGATGTTTTGCGACCCTGTAAAGCAAAATGTGGCGGAGCGTAGTAGAGCCCGAGCCTCTTGTAAAGCGGCGAAGTGCCTACGCATTGTTATGGGCAGTTGCCAGCCATCTCTACTATCATATTTATTTTTCTAAAAGTATTTCCCATTTTGTATATCCAAAAGGATTTGTTTTATAAAAATCAATCGAGGTTTCAACATATCTTATAATTCTTTCCGCAAGTATGATTTTTTTCCACTTTTTAAATATTCTCATTATCTCAGTTTCATCAAAATAATGATGTGGTACACCAGCTTCAGCACCTTTTGATTCAATAAATGTATTAGGCTCAATTTCATTACCTCGTGAATGTGAACCTTATTTAGTTGATAACAAAGTACATAAGAACTGACCACCAATATATAATCGATTATAAATTATATCCATCGCCTTGATAATATTTTCAATTCGATTATGATGAAGCGAATCCCAATAAATAATCCATGAAAATGTTCTGTACTCCATGGATCGGTAATCATGTCAACTTCTTTAACTATAGCAGTGAGCCCTTCATCCTTAAGCCAGGAATTCAAATACAAAACACCGTTTGCTGATATATCCGATGCATAAGATTTACATCCGAGCTTGGAAGCAAGTATTGTGTGCCTTCCAGTTCCGCAGCATTGATCCCATATTTTTATTTCTTTCATATTATACATATCCTGGAGATTAAGTATTAATCTGTATACTTCCGTTTGTGGGGTAATATTCACGAATTCTTTATTTAGAAATAAATCGTTCCAGGTAGCCATGTTTCCCTATTTAGATACTTTATCCTAATAAAATCCTGGCAATTGCCCATAAACAGGCATCGTCTTATATAAAGTGCGGGATTTACTTGCAGGATAAATCCAGCTACACAAATATGAACAGAAAGCACTGAACTTGCAAACCGCCATAACCCGCATTTTATATGAGGCGAAGTTATGTTTCGTGCTTTTTATTTATCTAAAATCATCATTAAATCTGATACTTTTCGACCACTATAATCATTATATTTATTATTAGGGTCATATAATATTGTATCAATACCAATTTGTTGAACTCCATAAATATCTGATTCAATATTGTCCCCAATCATTACAACATCTTCTTTACTTACACAAAGTTTGTCTATAATTAAATCGAAATACTCCATTGATGGCTTGCTAACACCAAGCTCCTTATAGCAAAACACACCTTTGAAAAAAATATCTAATCCAACTCTATTCAATGCTTTTATTATATCATCTTTAGTTGAATCTTTTGCATTTGTTACCAAATAACAATCTGATTTTTGAGACAAAGCCTTTAGCATTTTATCTGCATTGGGCATAATCTGTATTTTTTGCCAATTACACATTTCGCCTTCTTCATCAGGGTAATCCTTCATTATTGTATCACCCCAATCAAATAAATATACTTTTTTCATTATGCTCGTCCAGTTTTAATCCATTTAGCCCAATCAAGTCGATTATTTTTTGCAGCCATTAAAGCTGCATTTTCATAATTATATGAAATAGCAATATGGTCAATTTTTAGCAAATTATCATTATATCTTAAGATCGAATAATGTGCAAGAGTACTAAAACTCTCCATTTTGTGTGGAATCGGCAATTCATCATCATACGCTTGTAGTCCAACGCTGCCCGGATTTATTATTGTTTTATTGCCAATATCAATAATCCTTGAAATATGGCTATGTCCGCATAATACAATCCTTTGTTTTATATCAATTAGTAATTTATCTATTTCCTTATTATCCTTTATTGCAACAAAATCTTGTTGAAGACTCTCTAATAAATAATTTGAATCATTTTGAGGACTTGCATGGCAACAATAAATATCATTATTTAAGTCTAATGAGAAATTGAGCGATTTTAACCAATTTATTATATCTGTATTAATCTGAGACTTTACGTATTCCAAAGTAATGTTATCAGATTTAGAATCTATATTATCTAATATAAATCTATCTTGATTACCAGACACACTAATCACATTATTACTTTTAATCAAATCATATGTTCCTTTTGGATCTAGTGGTCCATACAAACTATCGCCAAGATTAATAATGGTATCATCCTTCTACTTTTAATATCAGCTAATACCTCTTTAAATGCCCAAAAGTTACCATGAATATCTGAAACTATAGCTATTTCTTTTATCTTAGTCATCTTATCTAAAGGCCTTCATTGTGTCCAAACTAGTATATAACCTCAATTGTCGTTATAATCCATTATTAGGATTAAAACAACAATTGTCGGTATCAATTTTTATTTTCTCAGTTTGCTAAATTTAAATTCTTTTCCGTTAACCTCAAAAGAATCAGACTGCATTTCTTGAAGAAGATTTTTCTTTTTTGTATCTGCTACTTTTAGTTCTAATAATTAAGGTGTTGTGATTTAAGCACTGGTATGAGAAATTGGCTATCTTCGGGAACTGATTTCCGGTCATTGATATTTGTTTACCTTTCTCCTTTTCTGAAAAATTCAATTCATAAAAAATCCTAAAAAGATTGCTAAAACTTAACTTTCGGATATATTTGTGTATAATTAATATTAGGGAACGATGTCGGTAAAAGCGGAAAATGTGACCAAGCTTTATGGCAAACAAGCCGCGCTAAAAAAAGTATCTTTTGAAATCAATTCAGGTGAAATTGTCGGGTTTATTGGTCCAAATGGGGCCGGTAAATCCACGATGATGAGAATTATTACAGGTTATATTCCTCAAACAGAAGGGTCAGTCACTGTTAATGATATTAATGTAATTGAAAATCCCCTTGAGATAAAACGTGGCATTGGCTATTTGCCCGAGAACAACCCTCTTTATACCAACATGTATGTGAAGGAATACCTGAATTATGTAGCTGGGCTTTACAAACTGGGCAAAAAAACCGGTGAACGTGTAAATGAAATGATTCGTCTGACTGGACTTGAACCAGAAAAGCATAAGCGCATTGGTGCTCTTTCAAAAGGTTACCGCCAACGTGTAGGTCTTGCACAAGCTCTTATTCATGATCCATCTGTTCTTATCCTGGATGAACCTACTTCAGGGCTTGATCCAAATCAGATTGCAGAAATACGCGATTTGATTAAAGAAGCTGGGCAAAATAAAACGGTTATGCTTTCCACACACATTATGCAGGAGGTTGAAGCCATTTGCGAACGAATCATTATTATCAACAATGGCGAAATAGTTGCAGATGACAAAACAAAAAAAATATATTCACATGTTCAACAGGCAATGACTATAATTGTTGAGTTTAATAACGATGTTGAAGAAAATCAGTTAAGGGAGATACAGGGTATAAAAAATATAGCAAAACTTGAAAAATATTGCTGGCTTATTGAAACTCCGGTGACTCTTGATATCAGGGAAAAAGTATTTGAATTTGCTGTAAAAAAAAACATTGCTGTATTGTCAATGCAAAAAAAAGAAAAGCGGCTTGAAGAGGTTTTCAGGGAATTAACTATTAAGTAGGAAAGACTGATCTAAAAATAGCAATACAGATTTCAGACTTATTTTTGAACTTAATACTTGGACTATGGAAATTACGCTAAAAGTAGTTAAGACCAGGAAAGAGTATAAAGATTTTATTTATTTACCAGAGAAAATTCACAAGGGACACACAAATTGGATGCCCCCTATTTACATTGACGAAAAAAAATTCTTCGATCCTGATAAAAATCTTTCTTTCCGCGGATGCGATCACCTTCGTATTCTTGCTTACAAAAGCAATAAACCCGTAGGACGGATCATGGGGCTTATAAACAATTATCATAACGAGTTTTATAAACTAAAAAATGCACGTTTTGGATATATGGATTGTTATAACGATCCTGAAGTGGCCCACGCTCTTTTATCAGAAGTTGAAAACTGGGGCAGGCAACATGGTATGAATAAAATTTTAGGGCCATTTGGTTTTACTGACAGGGATGTTCAGGGCCTCCTTATTAAAGGTTTCGAGTATGAACCGGTCATTGACAGCGCATGTAACCTGGAATATTTACCAGAATTTGTCGTTAAGGAAGGATACGAAAAAGAAATTGACGCTTCGATTTGCCGGTTGCCTTTGAATTTTGAATTACCTGAAGTTTACCAGAGATTATATCAACGGGTTACTTCCAGGAAGGACTTAGAGTTTATTGAATTTTCTTCACGCAAACAGTTTAAAAAATATATCATTCCAGTACTTAAATTGGTTAATAATTCTTACAGCGAGATTTATGGTTTTATGCCGATGGATGAAAAAGAAATGAAAGAATTTGCAGACCGGTATGTGGGAATATTAGATCCCAGGTTTATTAAGCTTGTTGCAAAGGGACTTGAAGTAATTGCCTTTATTGTTTGTTTACCGAATTTTTATAAAGGTGTGCAAAAATCTAAAGGAAGATTATTTCCATTTGGATTATTCCACATACTTCATGCAATGAAACATGCAAAAATATTAAATCCAATGTTGGGAGCTGTAAAACCTGACTATCAAAAAAAAGGATTGGATGTTTTTCTGGCATTAAAAATTTTTGAATCAGCTAAGAAGGCCGGAATGACGGATATTGATACACATCTTGTTAATGAACAAAATAAGGAAATGATTGCTGAATTTACCCGTTACGGTGCCTATGAAATAAAACGTTTTAGAGTTTATTTTAAAATGCTTTAATAATTTTTCGTTCCAATATTTTAAAAGGAGAGGATGAAAGTATGAAGTGACAAAGGGGGGATCCCTTATTAATTTCTATGATTTTCAATTCGCGTTGTAAAATTTAAAAAAATATACTACTTTTGACATCCAAAATTGTGGAAAGATTTGCGTCTGCTTGCAACCACTGGAAAAAATGCTAAACTGACAGCCGCATTTGACAAAATCGTCTGCCTTTTATAATCAGCGCAAATTTTTCAGGTATATTTTAAAACAGTCTTTATAATAAAAGTATTGTAAATTCTATTTTAAAAGCTACATACTAAAACAGGAAAATGTTTAACTAAATAATAATAAAAATGGCTTATTTATTCACATCCGAATCAGTATCCGAAGGTCATCCGGACAAAGTGGCCGATCAGATTTCAGACGCCCTCTTAGATGAGTTTTTACGTTCTGATCCGAATTCAAAAGTTGCATGCGAAACCTTATGTACCACTGGATTGGTAGTTCTTAGCGGGGAAGTTAAAACCGAAGGTTATGTTGATGTTCAGCAGGTTGCCCGCAAAGTTATTGAACGTATTGGCTATACTAAAGGCGAATATATGTTCGAAAGTTCATCGTGTGGTGTAATATCAAGCATACATGAGCAATCGCCAGACATAAATATGGGAGTTGTCCGCACGAGCGAAGAAGATCAGGGAGCAGGTGATCAGGGAATGATGTTTGGGTATGCTTCCAACGAAACTGAAAATTACATGCCTCTTTCTCTGGATTTGGCTCATTTAATTTTAAAAGAATTGGCCAAGATTCGTCGTGAAGGGAAAGTTATGACTTATTTGCGTCCCGATTCAAAATCCCAGGTTACTATTGAATATGACGATAACAACAAACCAAAAAGAATTCAAACAATAGTTGTTTCAACTCAGCATGACGAATTTGTACTTCCCACAAATAATCATCCGGAAGCTAAAAGCGAAGCAGAAAAAAAGATGCAGGATAAGATTAAAGCTGATGTAAAGGCAATTTTGATTCCACGTTTATTATCATATTTACCTGCTTCAATTCAAAAACTTTTCAATACAGATTATATTTTACATGTTAATCCTACGGGTAAGTTTGTTATTGGCGGACCTCATGGTGATACCGGCTTAACAGGTCGCAAAATAATAGTTGATACATATGGCGGAAGAGGCGCTCATGGCGGTGGTGCTTTTTCAGGTAAAGATTCTTCAAAAGTTGATCGTTCTGCTGCTTATGCTGCAAGACATATAGCCAAAAATATGGTAGCTGCCGGAATTGCTGACGAAATATTGGTTCAGGTTGCTTATGCAATTGGTGTTGCACATCCTGTTAGTGTCTTTGTAAATACTTATAGCAAATCCAAAGTAAAACTTAGCGACAGCCAGATTGCTGAGAAAATTGCTAAAATATTTGATATGCGTCCTTATGCAATTGTTAACAGATATGGCCTGAAAAATCCGGTTTTCCTTGAAACTGCTTCTTATGGTCATTTTGGCCGCGAATGTTTCGAAGAAGAAATTGAAGTTTACTATAAGGATAAAGACACGTTTACAAGACAATCAAATGGAAATGAAAAGATTTATAAGAAGGTGAAATTCTTTGCATGGGAAGAACTCAATTATGTGGATGTTATAAAGAAAGAGTTTGGAATGAAGTAGAAGTCTCATCTAAATTATTTGCTCATAACCCTGTCTGGTTTCAAAACCTGGCAGGGTTTGTTTTATTCTAAACGTATAACTTCGTAAGCAATTATTAAAGGTTTATCATCTTGTTTAATCACGCATTTAATTTGTAGAAATTTCATTTGTTTTTTGAAAGCCCTTAAAGATTCTTTTCTATATAATTAATCAAACTGTGTATGATTTTTATGTGAATTTCCTGGATGCGATCAGAATATTTTGAATGAGGAACACGAATTTCAATATCTGCAATTCCAGCAAGCTTTCCACCATCTTTTCCTGTTAAAGCAACAACTATCATTTTCTTCTCTTTTGCCATTAATGCAGCATTTACGACATTTACAGAATTACCACTTGTACTAATAGCAAATAGAACATCGCCATCACATCCTATCCCTTCCACAAACCTTGAAAAAATTACCTCAAACCCATAGTCATTTGTTGTGCAGGTTATATGTGATGCATCGGAAATAGCAATAGCAGGCAAAGCCGGCCGGTCATCACGAAAGCGGCCGGAAAGTTCTTCAGCAAAATGCATTGCATCGCACATGCTTCCTCCGTTACCACAAGAAATTATTTTTTTTCCTGCTTTAATAGCACTGATCAAAATATTTCCTGCTTTTTCAAGCTTTTTAAAATTCTCAATATTATTGATGAATGTTTCCAGAACTTTCTGGGCTTCTTCAAAATCAGTCTTAAATAATTCTGTCATTTTTTTAAAATTCAAGTTTGACAAAAATCGGAAAGAATACCCGAAAACGAAAATTAAATTCTAATTAAATACAGTTCAATTCAAAATGTTAAAATAGTAAAAAAAGAAATCATTATTGGTTACTGATCTGAACTTTATAAAAGTTAATTTGTTTATGTATTAATATTAAAACCAAATTATCATGAAAAAACTTTACGCTTTATTAGTTCTGGTTCTTATTCTTTTTGGAGGAACTATTTATAGTGCAACATACACCATTGTTAATGTTGGCGATACTTTTTCTCCGGATTCCATAACCATTAGTACTGGAGATAAAGTCACATTTTCTATTTCTTCTATGCATAATGCCGTTGAGGTGAATAAAGATGTCTGGGATGCAAATGGCACTACATCTAATGGAGGTTTTAGTGTTCCTTATGGAGGAGGATCTGTGACCTTTAATACTGCAGGTACATACTATTACGTTTGTCAGGCTCATGCTTATTTGGGTATGAAAGGTAAAATAATAGTTTTGTTAGCAACAAATGTTCCTGGTACTCAAACTGAAAATGGAATAAACTTAAATACATATCCAAACCCTGCAACCAGTTTTTTAAATGTCGATTTTTCTGTTTCTCAGAGTGGCAGGATAAAAATAGATTTGATTGATATGACAGGCAGAGTAGTCAGCAATTTTCTGGATGCTGAGTATGACCAAGGTAACTATAACATAACTTTATCGCTGGCAAATTATTCTGAAGGAAGATATTTTGTAAGATATTCTTATGGGAATGGTTTTTCAGTTAAGCCAATTATTATAGAACGTTTGCGCATCAGACGATAAAAGAATTTAGTTTGGTTTTTGAATCTAAAGTTTTTACAAGGACGGTATTTGCCGTCTTTGTTTTTTTAGTCCGTTTAATAATTGTTGCTATTTTTACAAACTGAAAACAGGTTTCAAAATTAATGACAGATACAACCCCAATGCCTGAAACTGCTATATTAATTGGTATAATAAACAGAGATCAGAATGAAAACCAGGTAGCAGAATATCTTGAAGAACTTGCATTTTTAGCCGATACCGCAGGTGCTGAAGTAAAAAAAATATTTACGCAAAAGTTAGATTATCCTAATCCGCGCACATTTATAGGTGAAGGTAAATTAGCTGAAATATCTTATTATGTAAAAGAAAATGAAATTGATTTTGTAGTTTTTGATGATGAATTATCTCCAAGTCAACTTAGAAATGTAGAGCAGGAGCTTAACTGCAAAATTTTAGACAGAACAAATCTTATTTTAGATATTTTTGCCAAACGTGCTCAAACTTCTTATGCCAAAACGCAGGTGGAACTTGCCCAATATCAATATTTGCTTCCTCGGCTAGTTGGTATGTGGAAGCATCTTGAACGTCAACAAGGCGGAATTGGATTACGCGGCCCAGGTGAAACTGAAATCGAAACCGACCGGCGCGTTATTCGTGGCAAAATTTCAAAGTTGAAAGAACAATTGAAAAAAATTGATAAGCAGATGATCACGCAGCGTAAAAACCGTGGTCAAATGGTACGGGTTAGCCTTGTGGGTTATACTAATGTAGGCAAATCTACAATTATGAATTTGTTAAGCAAAAGTGAAGTGTTTGCAGAGAATAAACTTTTTGCCACACTTGATATAACGGTTCGCAAAGTCGTTATTGGTAATTTACCTTTCCTGCTTTCAGACACAGTAGGTTTTATCCGCAAACTTCCGCATCATCTGGTTGAATCATTCAAATCGACCCTTGATGAAGTAAGAGAAGCAGATATTCTTTTACATGTAGTGGACTTATCGCATCCATCGTTTGAAGATCAAATTAACATCGTTAATGAAACTTTGCGGGACATCAAAGCTGCAGACAAACCTATTTATATTATTTTTAATAAAATTGATATTTATAACTTCACACCAAAAGATGTAGATGATTTAAATCCTGTAACCCGCGAAAACTGGACACTAGAGGAAATGCAGAAAAGCTGGATTGCCAAAACAAATTCACCTTGTATTTTTATTTCAGCAACTCAAAAAACCAATATCACACTACTGCGGGAAACGCTTTATAAAAAGGTAAAGGAGATTCACATTACAAGATATCCTTACGATAATTTTTTATTCTGAAGGCTTAAAAGAAATAGTATAAACTTGAATTACTTATTATTTTCGTGCTGCAATTGCCAAATTGCATCTAAAGTTAACATAGAATCTACACTGACTTTATTTACTTTGGATTTATTAATAATTAATTCCATCCAGTATTTATCAGCCTTAATTAAATTTCGAGTATGAGCAACTTTTTCTTGAAATTCCAGAAAAGCTGAATTATCATTTTTTACTCCTTTAAACATATTATAAGTATTTTCAATAAAACCCCAACCGAATTCTGGTAACGTAGCTTCTGTTGCCATAATAATAATTACATCATATTTAGCAATTTCATTTTTTATATCTATTTGACTTGTCATTATTGAGTTGTGAAAAGATTCTGGATAAACCTGTTTATTATAAAACCAAAACTCACTATTAGAAAATATATTTAAATCCCATATTTTAAAAATGCCCCAATAATAGCTATCTGCAACTACCAGTAAAGAAGGTTTTGTATTGGCTGAATCTGGTTGAATGAATACATGAGGATAAGCCATTTTCTCACATTTAAATTTGAAAAGAAGATTCATTCCATCAGCAATATCGTAATCTGATTCTTTAGGAAAAGACATTTCTATTTTATCCCAATATAAACTTGACATTTTTATATGTCTAAGTTTTTGGATATAATTAATTAGGGAATCGGCAGCCAGGCACATACCATAATAACTCCAATGAATTCCATATTGAGGGTACAATGGATATTTCGATTTATATTTATTTTCAACAAAATATTTATTGAAGTCGATATAGGTTAAACCTAATTCCTTTGCAAGTTTCAGGTAGGACTCATAATTAGTTAAACTTTTTTGAATCCGGTATTTATCGGGAAAATACTCCGGATAAAATGAACCTTTGCCAGCTGCAAATACAACAATAATATTTTTGTGAAGCTTGCTTAAAGTATCTTGTATAAACTTTAACTTCTGCATCCGTTGAGTTATGCTGTCAACACCAATAAAATCTGTTCCATAATAAGCCTTGATATAATTTTCTTCATACAAATAATTGTTCTTACCAATAATTACTTCATTTGCTTTTGCTTTATTGAATAGGTCATATGCAATCTGGTTATTTAATCGGACAAAAAAATTCCTGAAGCCAAAGGTTTCATTCAGAAATTTTTCTTCTCGCAACTGATATTCTCCGGAAAACCAACCTTTGAATGAGAAGAACTCTTTTTCAGTTTGGGTTATAGCTCCTTTTAAAGGTTCTAAATGAACGAACTTGAACTTGTTTTGAATTAACGGGATTATTAATAGAAATATAAGTACAAAAAATAAAAGGCCTCTTATTTTAGCAGATATATCTTTCATAGTTAAAACCTAAAGTAAATAAAAGGATTAAAACCAAAGGCCGTAATTGAACTGATTGACACTACTAAAAGTATAATAATAACAGGCAAAAGAGCTAAATGCCGTTTAGTAGGATATTCATTAAAATATACGGCGTCTTGTATTCTTTGCCCGGTTTGAGAATATGTAAAAAAGGCAAAAATAAAAGCCAGGATAAAAAAAGTATAAAATTCAGAATCAAAAGAAGGTACACGTTTTAAGTCAAAAGCAAACATGCGCTTCAAAAACAAAAAGGCATTGGATATTTTTTCGATACGGAAAAACACCCACCCGATAACAACAACGAAAAAAGTAATAATGGTACTTGGCAATTTGCCAATTCTTTCATAAACGTTAAGCAAAAAACCTCTTTCTAAAACTAAAAACAATCCATGATAAGCACCCCACAAAACGAAACTCCAGGAGGCTCCGTGCCACAAACCGGAAGCCAGGAAAACAAACCAAAGATTAAAGTATAAATGCTTTTTTGTTTTTACACGGTTTCCTCCTAATGGGATATACAAGTAATTTCGCATCCAGTTTCCTAAAGAAATATGCCACCGACGCCAAAATTCAGTAATGCTTCGCGAGATATATGGGTTATTAAAGTTTTCCGGAAAATTAAAATCAATCATTTTTCCTAGTCCAATTGCCATATCTGAATATCCTGAAAAATCGAAATAAATCTGGAAAGTATAGGACAATATACCAATCCAGGCCGAAAAAGTATCCAAATTAGAATAATTCAGGACAAAGATTTTATCGGCCTGCTGTCCCATGTGATTTGCAATAAGAGCTTTTTTTGCCAAGCCAATGGCAAATCGATAGAACCCGATAAGCCTGTTATCTATTGTATCGTTTTGCGAACGATCAGTTATTTGGTCCGCGAGTTGGTGATAACGTATAATTGGTCCGGCAATCAGTTTAGGGAATAATATAATATAGAGTTGATAGTCCCAGAAATTTTTCAAGGGTCCGTGTACACCCCTGTAAACATCAACGACATACGTTATGGTTTCAAAAGTGTAAAACGAAATACCAATTGGAAGAACTAATTTGGTCCATTGAATATTATGTTCACCAAATAGTGATAAAAAAATATTTACATTTTCAATAAAAAAGTTTGAATATTTAAAATAGAATAATAATCCAAGGTTTACCGAAATTGATAATGAAAGCATCAATCTCCTGGATAATTTATTTTTTGTAAGTGACATCAATTTCACCAAATGGAAATCAAGGAACGTTGTGCCTAATATAACAAAAATAAATTTTGGAGCTCCCCAGCTGTAAAAGAAAATACTGAAAAAAAGTATGACTATGTTTTTGTACTTTTTATCAGCAAAATAATAGACCAACAAAAATACCGGGAGGAAATATAGCAAGAAAACAATACTGCTGAAAATCATTATATTTCTATTTATGAAGTGCAAGATAACAAAAAAGAGGAAAATTTTTAATTTTTTCTTGAGTCTCCATTTTTCGTTATTGCAGAATAATCTTTTGGGATACAATTTTTTTTGAATGTACAATATTGTATCTAACCGGTATTTTTTACTTCCATTTAATTACAAACTACCTTCGAAAATGCTTAATTTAGCATAACTTTAATTTACCTTACCAAAAAATCAATATTAAAAAAATCCTACTTTTGTTTTCATAACTAAATAAATCATGCAGTCCTGTTGGCCCGTTATTAATTTAAAAATAATAGATTCTACAAATAACTATGCCCATTCACTCATTGAAAGCAAAGGACTGACAAATGAAACTGTTATAAATGCATCTTATCAGCAAAAGGGAAGAGGTCAGCAGGAAAACTCTTGGGAAAGTGAGGCAGGCAAGAATCTAATATTTACGCTGTTGCTGTTTACAAAATATTTGAAAGCAGAAAAACAATTTTACCTGGCACAGGCTGTATCATTGGGTTTAGTGGATTTTTTACGCTCGCAAAATATAAATGCCCAAATAAAATGGCCAAATGACATATATGTCGAAGAAAAAAAAATTGCCGGCATTTTAATTGAGAATTCAATATTAAATGATACCCTGGTGAATTCATTAATCGGCATAGGAATGAACGTCAATCAGCAACATTTCAGCAGCGATTTACAAAATGTTCAATCTATGAAAAACTTGACTTTCAAAGATTACGAACTTAACGATTTGTTGAATCAGTTGTTAATACGTTTGGAAAAACAAATTGAGAGAATTAAAAAATATGAATTTTCATGTCTTAAGAATGATTATCTTGAAAACCTTTACAGGTTTGAACAAAGAAAACAATTCTCTGTAAAAGGCAGGACATTTTTTGGAAAAATAATTGATGTTGAAGAAAGCGGTAAACTTATTATTTTAGCAGATAACGGGGAAAAGCTTGGTTTTATGTTTAAAGAAGTGCAATTTATTTAATTAATTTTTGTTTTAGCAAGACAATTATCATGCCTTACAATTTTGACGAAATTATTCCCCGCGACAATACCGACAGCCTGAAATACGATGATAAGCTGAACAGGTTTGGCACCCTTGATGTTCAACCTATGTGGGTTGCCGATATGGATTTTCGTGTACCTAAATTTATCACCAATGCTCTTTCAGGTCTTGTCAATCATGGTATATATGGATATCATATTAAATCGGATAAATATTATCAGGTAATTATAGATTGGTTCCAGCGCAGGCACAATTTTACTATTGACAAAAAAGGTATTTCTTTCACTCCAGGAGTAGTACCTGCTTTGAGTTACCTTGTGCAGGCTTTTACTCAAAAAGATGATAAGATTATTGTACAAACTCCAGTTTATTATCCTTTTTTTGGGGTTGTTAAAATGAATAACAGGCAAGTTTTAAATAATAAACTGGTTGAAAACAACAACGAGTATTCTATAGATTTTGACGATTTTGAGAAAAAGGCTGAAGAAGCAAAAATGTTTATATTTTGTCATCCGCATAATCCTATTGGCAGGGTATGGAAGAAAGATGAACTTGAAAAGATAGCTGAAATTTGCTTGCGAAACAAAATAATGATAGTGTCAGATGAAATTCATAATGATCTTGTTTTTAGTCCGGAGAAACATATTCCGATTGCTTCCTTATCACCCGAAGTTGACAATATTACCATTACTTGTCACTCAGCAAGCAAATCTTTTAATCTTGCAGGATTATCAACAGCTTATGTTTTGATAAATAATCCTGATTTGCAAAAGGTTTTTAAGAAATTTATTAACTCATTGTTTCTTGAAGCGCTTAATAAATTTGGTCTGACAGCAATGTTAGCTGCTTTTGAACAAGGAGATTCATGGCTTAAGGAATTACTTATTTATATTTGGGACAACTACTGTTTTATAAAAGATTATATAGCTAAAAAGATTCCAATTTTGAAAATATCTCCTTTGCAGGCTACATACATGATATGGATTGACTTTCGTAAATTGAAATTGTCAGACAAACAATTAAAAGAATTTATTATTCAGAAAGCGCACTTGGGACTCAATGATGGCCCAACATTTGGTCCGGGCGGTGAAGGGTTTCAAAGAATGAACATTGCCTGCCCGCTGCAGCTTGTTAAGGAAGCACTTGATAAATTAGAAATAGTTTTAAAAGTGATTTAATTTTGGTAAAAAAATTGATTTTAAAATCCTCGTACTTGTTGAATTTTAACTCGAATTGATTTAACTTAGATATATAAAACCTTCATGCCTGATAAGGATTTTGAAGTTATTATTGATTAGTACGGGAAATAGATTTTCCTATAATTTTTTATTTTTATCTTTGATATAAATTGAATCAAAGTTTTATATTGTTAGAATGAAATTTAGGTTTACAATTTCCAAAAAATTAGGTTTAGGATTTGGCATGTTAACGGTTCTATACTTGTTAATTGCTTTATTTATATATCAAAAACTGGAATCCAGCAAAGAAAAGAACAATCTGATAATAAGCATTTTTGAGCCATCAGTAGATAATCTCGGGAAAATGCAAAATATGGTTTCCGACTCGAGAATGTTATTAAAAAGCTGGGTATTCGTGGAGAGGGATTCACTTACTCCTGACAAGCTGAATCTTCTGGGAATCCTGAAATTTCAATTTCCTCCTATTCAAGACAGCATTTTAAAATTTTATCATCAATGGCCTTCGCAAGAACAATTAATGTTTGACAATATTCGTTCATTGATAAATGATAGTCTGATTGTTCTGCATAAAAAATATTATTGGTCTTTCTTAATAAGCCTGAGGCATATGATGATAAAATACAGTTGGCACAGTACAAGGATATGCTAATGCCTGATGGCAGAATAACTCTTTTAACAGATAAGATATTTTCAAAACTTACATTTTTGCTCGAAGATCAACAAGCAATCGTAAAAAAAGCATCAAAAGAGTTGAATGAATCATTTGAAAGTATTAAAGGATTCATTAGAACAACATCTATTATTCTTATTATTTTGGCTTTTATTATTTCATTTGTTACTATTCATACTCAAATTGGTCCCATAAATTATATTAAGAATATTCTTATTTCAATGGGAAAAGGAATATTGCCAAAAGAAAAAA
>CAWKPE010000013.1:0-374773 GCA_963851385.1 uncultured Bacteroidota bacterium
ACCGCCGACGCCGGTTACCACTCCCACATCTTTGCAGCCTACCAAGCCACTCGGGCTAGTTTTGATAGCGATCTACGCAGGTTTGTCTGCGGTACTGGAGTTTTTGGGCGGTGCTGGGCTAATGCTCGCAGGTGGTGCGGCTGGCCAGGCAGGGGTTGCAATACTGGGGTTGGCCCTGTTTCTGATGGCCGTGCTTGATCTTGCAGCGACTTATGGCCTCTGGAAGCTTCTGCCGTGGGGACGTTCGTTGGCCGTTTTCCTCTTCGTGATCTCGATCCCTCTCGGCGTGATCTCCATGTTGTTCGATACGAGTGGAGCTAACGTCATCATGCAGATCATAGGCATCGGCCTTAGCGTCTGGGTACTGAGTTATCTCCTGAAACCTGAAGTCAAATGCCTGTTCGATAGCCAGTCAGGAACCTGAGCGATCCCGTTTCGTGACCGTTGGCCGACGATTGCGGCCCATTGCCCCCACAACTATACTAGCGGGCAAGCGGTAGGACGTTGGAGAGGCCGACTAACCCGAACGGGGCAATCGAACAGGGAACGGAACGACAATGGCCAGGTCTGGGGCCTGGATTAAGACAACCTGAACGACGCGCGGGCGTCCAAGACCGGTCTGATGCCCAACTCGTGGTGGTGCAAGTGAGACGGTGCGCCCGCGGGCGAGGTCTTCGGGCGCGGAGGAAAAGCTGTGGAGACGATTTGCCCATTTTGTCACCAGAAACACGCGATCTCGCAGGCCACTGTCAGAAAGCAGATGGCGCTGCCCCGGCTGCCATCATACATTCACGGCCAATCCCCTGACCGGACTGGGCATCGCGGTCAAGACGCCGCCGCCGACCGTTGCTCCGCCTGCTGGTACGCGCATTCCGCCGGGAATGCCGCCGTTGCCTGACACTCGCCCACCGTCTCAGCCGTCAGCCGACCCCTTGGCATTCCTCTCCGAGGGCGGAACCAAGGAGCCTGCCGATTTGCTGGCCGGCTACCAGGGGATGCGCAACCGAAGCGCATCGCCCTTCGCCCGTATTGTCGAAGCTGTCAAGAAGCCGATCCGAGTCGCCCGGCTCAGGCGTCAGGTCAGCGGTCTGCAACAGGCTTTGGATGCGGCGTGGGAGAAACTCGGGACGCTGGCGCTTGGCCATCGCCCGTTCCATCCTCATCTCCGCACCGAAGTGCCAGAACTTTCCGCTCTTCAGCAGCAGGTCGGCGCAAAGCAGAGCATGGCCGACTCTCTGCGCCAAACCAAGGGGAGCAACGCCGTGCTCAGGGAAGTTGAGGCCGAGTTGGCGGAATTGCGGGACCGCCAGCGGAGGTTGATGATCGCGATCGGGCAAAAGGCGGAGGCGAGCACGCCCGACATCCCTGACGGGCCAGCCCATTATGCGGCCGTGAGTCGATTGCGTTCGAGTCTTGAAAGTGCGGAACGCGAGTTATTGGGCATGGAGGGAGTGTCGCGGGTGCCGGCAGGGAGGTTGGGCACAGGCGGCTCAGCTTTTCTCAGCCGTTCCAAGACGCCGCTCATTGCGGCTGGGGCGGTGTTGGCGATCATTCTGGTTCTGTGCGCCGGTTGGTGGCTCGTTTCTGGACTTTTCGGGTCGGGCTATTCGGCCGACTACAAGGTCATAAGTCTTGGATACCGTGCGGGCCTTGAAGTGACGGTGAAAGGAAAGGCCGCCAAGCTGGCTGTGATCCTGACCAGTCCGAGTGGAGAGTCGAACACGGACATCATTGAGAGCGAACGGATGATTACCAACAGTGCGACCGTAAAGCTTTCAATGGATGACCCGCAACCCGGCCGTTACGTCATCACAGTAAAGACGTTTTTCCCGGAGGCAGTAGTGGTCAAGAAGAACGTTGACTTCTCACTCAATAAGCTAAGTGTCGAGTCGGTTAAGTTTCATCTGGAACCCACTCGTAGATGGGGCGGCGGGACAACGGGCGAGTATACGCTGGAAGGTCTTACCATTGGGCTTCGTAAAGATGGAAACCTTCCGGTCGAGATTACCGACGCTTCGATTATGGTTGGCGACGCACGCTGCCAGTTCTGTAATGTCGCCTCCGACCGCATAATGCTAGGCCAACAACATGCCGTAGCCGTGAAGGTGTCCGTGGTGGCAACTGAGAAGACACAGGAAGGGGAAAGAAGGCGAGGGACGGCAGCCATGCTGCCTTCGCTGGTTGCAGTGTTCGCGCCGGAGACCGCTACCTAGTCACCGGAAAACTGCGCTCGGCAAAGGGCAAGGACAACCTCTGGAGTTCCAAAAGGAGATGGTTGTATCCCAGGACATCGTTGACCAGGGGCGGCAAGAGGGTCCAGAAGAGAAATCCGTGCGGCAGAGCGGCCCGCGGAGAAAACGGTAGCGATCATTTCGTGCGACAAAGAAAAGGTTACAAGGCATTCTACGACCCGGTTAGGGGAGTATGGAAGACCGAAGTGAAATTGGCGACGGCAGGAGCGGTGAGTATCTGGAATCTCGAACGGCAGGATGAAACGCAATTGCTGACATGAGTTGGGTTTCACCAGGCTGGTGATAAGTTCCAAGGGCTCGGCCGACTGCCTCGTCGCTGCGAGGAGGATTGTGCGATGTTCCTGGAATGTGGCAATTGCGGACAACGATTGACGGCGAGCCACGCTCCGCCTGACGTCGCGAGGGGTTCAGTGCCCGCATTGCGGCGCAACGGTTCCCATCTTCGACCAGAACACGTTGGTGTCGCGGGGTGCTCCGTCGCCCGAGCCAGTCGCGCCCGTTCCCCAACTCCAAATCGAAGGATACGAAATCCTCGGCTGCCTGGGCGAAGGCGGCATGGGAATCGTCTATCTCGCGCGACAGGTTTCGCTGGATCGGAAAGTCGCCATCAAAGTGATGTCGCCGGCGCTGCTCAAAGACCCGAGCTTTGTGGCTCGTTTCGATCGCGAGATTGCGGCGCTGGTTCGCCTTTCCCATCCGCACATCGTCACCATTTTCGACCGCGGCCAGTCTGCTGCCGGGCACGTCTACTACATCATGGAATATGTGGAAGGCAGGGACGGCGGCGCGCCGATCGACGTGGAGCGTCTGATTGCCGACCGGTGCTTGAACAGCCAGCAGGTGCGAGCGTTGATGCTCCAGGTTGTCCAGGCGCTTGGTTTTGCGCACCGCGAAGGGATCATTCACCGCGATGTCAAACCGAGCAATATCCTCATCGACCGGCACGGCTTCGCTAAGGTGGCCGACTTCGGCATTGCCTCGATGCGTGCCAGCCGTGCGACCCGTCACGTGACCGTGGCCAATCAGTCTGTCGGCACGGCAATCTACATGTCGCCCGAGCAACAGCGGGACGCGGCTTCCGTCGATCATCGCAGCGACATCTATGCCACGGGGGTCATGCTCTACCAAATGCTGACGGGTGAGCTTCCTGCTGGCGGGATACGAGCCGCCGTCGAAGGTCGTGGCGGGCCTTTCACCGCAATGGGATGCGATCGTTGCCAAGGCCCTCCAACAGCGGCCCGAGAACCGTTTCCCCGACATGCAGGCGTTTGAAGCCGCGCTCAAGAGCATCGGCCAGACCTCAGCCGGGCAACCGATCTCCTGTTCCATCTCCGCGCATGGCTACGCCGCCCGGCATGGCCCGCGGCACGTCGGCGGGCCGCCCCCCATCAACTACCAGTCAACAAAGCGCCGTTGCAAATCGGGCCGACGTTATCAAGAGGGCCGAACAACTCTTCGTACAGGGCCAGTGGAAGAAGGCCGCCGACCTGATGGCGAAGGCCGCGGCGTTCTTCGTGGGGGACGAAGAGATTACTGCCCTGATGGTGCAGTACCGCGAGAAGGCCAACCAGGTGGACGAGGTGCTTGCTCGGATGGCAGCACTCGCCCAGCAGAACCGTTGGTGCGAAGTCTCGCAAATCATTGCCGAGTTGCAGCAAAGCGGTGTTTCGGTCAAGGGCGTGGAGCAGTATGCTGCCGCAGCACAACAGAAATTCGGTGCGTTGCAGCCGCTCGTCGCAACAGCCAAGAGTTTATTGCAGCAAGGCCGTGCTGCCGAGGCTGCGGCGCACGCGAACCGCGCGCTTCAATATGTGGCCGATCACGCAGAGGCCCTCGAAATAGTTGAAATGGCGAGCAAGCGGTCAACTCGCCGCCGCCGCTCGCGCCGATTCGTTGTCGGCCTTCTCGCCGTAGCCTGCTTGGCTGCAATTGCCGGCGGCACGTACCTCTACTTCACGGAATCCGTGGTCATCGACAAGGCACGACGGCAGATCGCCAACCGAGAATACGAGGACGCATCACAGACGTTGGCCGATCTGCCTCACCGCTGGTTCGTTGACCGAGAGGCCACGTACTTGCAGGCCCAGGCTGGATTTGAAGAAGTATGCTTCCGCGAAGGGGATCGACGACGACACACTGCTGCAAACCTCGACCCAACGGCTGAAAGATGTTTTCAATGCGAGCGAAGCATGGCGTGCGCAGGCGAAGCTGGATTTCGCGGACGCGGTGGCCCAGGTGCCTTCCTCCGATGCCGAGGATACTCTGTCGCGGCGCTCAAGATCGCCCACAAGCTTAACGAATTGAAAGTGGTCGAGCCTGCGGTCCTGGCGGAGGCACTTCTCACGAAGGCCGAAGGCCGATCCGAATTCCAGTCTCCCGCATCGGAGGCGACACCCGTCAGATTACGTCAAGCAAATTCTGGAGTGGGACGCTACGAAGGCGAGAACGGTCGTAGGTCTTGCACTTCCCAAAGACGGATCGCCCCAACAAGGGTTGCTGGCGATCCGAAGATGGGCAGAAAAGACGCCTTCGCTGGCCGGTACTCTGAGTCGCCGCTGTATTGCAGGTCGCGGACGATCACGTGGCAAAGGCAGACACGACGAGGCCAAGCTGTGTGCCGATACAGCGAAGCAGATCGACACGCCCTTCGATACGTGGGGCTATTGGGAAAAGCACTTTCAGAAAGCTGACGGCCAAGAACTGGCGTGGCGCGATTAAGCTCCTGACGTTCATGGTCGAAGGCGAGCAAAACGCTGAGCGGCTGAGAAAAGCTACGGACCTTTACAGCGACTTGAGAAAGCGGCACCGGGTGTGGAGATGACGCCCCCGCCTGAAATTGTCGCTGAAATACGTCGGAGGCAGGCCGCAAAAGAGGCAGACCAGTTCCGCAAGGTGATCGCCGAGGCTGAGCAATTGGTGAAGAGTCGGCAGTACCAGGATGCCCGAACAAAGCTCGATGAGGCGCGCAGCCTGTCTTCCAATCTATGGAGCAACGATGCGAAGGCCAAGGAACTTAATGAGGACGTGGATTTCCATCTTCATTTTGAGAAGGCGAGAAGTCCTATGGCAGCGGCGACTTTGCTGCCGCCTTGACGGAGGTGAACGCTGCCCTTCAAATTCGGCCCGAGGATAAGAAAGCCTTGGACGTACGCAACAAGGTCCAGATCGCGGCGGACAAAGCCGAGGTCGAACAACATCGACAGAAGGCTGCGAGTGCCGTCACCGAGGGGAATTCTCGCGGCGCGGTTGACGAGATACTCAAGGCCCGTGAGATTCTGGAAAAGCCATCCAACGCCGAATGGAGCGCGTCCAGCCGTGGTCGTCGTGGACGAATTGGCCAAGACCCTGATCGGCAAGTTGCATGAGCAAGCGACAGAACTTTCGGATAAGAGGCAGTATCGACAGGCCGAGGCGGCAGTGGCGCGGGGCCAACGGCTGTCGCCGAACGATGAGAAACTGTCCGAACTGCTCGTGAAGATCAAGGCTCTCAAGAGCCGATCCCAAATCAGCGAACATTTCCGGCACGTGGGTCTGTAACGAGGACGGCAATGCCCTTCAAATGACGCTGACGGACACCGGTGCTGACGCCGTGGCCTGGAACCTATCCGACGCGGGAGGAGGCCGGCAGTCCACCGGGTCCTTCAAGCGATCGGGACTTGCTCTGGAGGGCACAAGGCCGTTGGAGATGCGCGGCGTCGCCGGTGAGTTGACGGTCAAGGCCCGAATTGAAGCCCCGGATACCATTGTGGTATTCCGGTCGGAGTTCAAGCCCCGCGATTCCAGAACAAGGCCGCCCCCGCCTGATAACACGAAACACACCTGGACGAGGCAGACGAACGGCGAGAACGGCGACGCCGGACGACGCCGACGAGCCAAGTGGTCGCCCACCGGGCTAACCGGCCCACACCGCAGAAGACTCGGAGGACGCAATCAGACCCCTTCGGATCGCGGCCCAGCTCGTCTCGTGGGCTTCGTTCGCCAGCCGCATCCAGTTTTGCCGCTGAGCCGCTACCGAATGGCGTTGTCGCCAACGATCTCAGTATCGCGATTGTACGGCCAATCACCAGAAACGGTGACGCTGCCGAAGTCACGCTCGGCTTTCGACGTGTTGGTAGTCGATGGGAAGGGCATGACTACATGAAGCTCACGGTCCATGATGATCGCTCGAACGAGTATTCCAGTTCGAGTCTTGGCTTGGATGGTGGGGGCGGAAGCCTGAAAGGGAGACCGCCTGCCGTCAGGCAATTGCCTGTTGGGTTTACTTGGGTCAGCAGGATCGACGTGCAAATGCCGGGGATCGCCATCGAGCATGTAGCCAGAATTGAACTCTCCGAGGGCTTGTTTGGAGGAAAGAAGCAGTTGCTCGATTTTCAGAATCCGGCCTTGCCTTCACTGGAATTCAAAGTGCCTTCCGACTTTCTGCTGTCGCCGGGCACGAAGGTGCCGCTTGACAAGAACCTCGTAGCCGAAATCGGCGAACTTGCGGCAGGCAGTTCATCGGGCCTTTCGCTCTCGCTTCCGATAAGCGTTTCCAATGAAGACTATAATCCTCACCCGTGCGAGTCGTTCAAGCTTTACGTGCAATCCGAAAATGGGGAGGTGTGGGAATACTCTACGATTGGCGAACGCAGGGGGTGGAGTTCCGAGGAGCTTCCGGGAAAGACGACGCGGAAGCTTAGCGCTGCCCTCGCGGATTCAGGCTCACGCGGATCGCTGAGCGAAGGGCTGCACGCGGTACTCCTGTACCGCAGCCCTGAAGGCATTCTTTCCGAGCCGCGGTTTTGCGGTTTTGTTCCCATCCCGGACGACGTGCGGCAACGCATGAAAAAGACCACGAACGAATAGAAGAAACGGCGATGTCGAATTCTGGCGGCGACTTTCCGGCACTTTACGAGTTTTCGACGGAGGCGCGCCACTCCCTGCGCAATACCGAGTGTTTCCTGGTCGGTCGGAATCCAGCCGCCAATCTGATCCTACTCGATGTAAGCTGTTCTCGACAGCAGTTTCGTATCGTCCGCCGTGGCGGACAGTTCGTGTTGGAACCTCTTTCGGCGACTGTCCCGACACGGTGTAACGGTCAGGTGGCAAGTATGCCGATGGTGCTTCGGCACGAGACGCTGATTGAGGTCGGGGCCAGCCGGTTCCGTTTCCTGGAACACGAGCCGAGCGCAGCCAAACCTGCACAGTTGAACGGGCAACCGGCTCCCGCCCGGCCGCTTCCTCCACGGCCATCCGCAGCCGCAATGCGGACCATAGTCGGCGCGCCGATGGATGGTGCGGAGGGGGTCGCAGCAGCGCTACAGCCGGTGGTCCTCTCTGGGCAGATGCTCATCGGCCGTGATCCAGAACGAGTCCATATTGTATTGCCGCACACGCGGGTTTCCCGAGTACACGCACGGATCGTGCTGCAACAGCAGGTCGCGTTGCTCAGTGATCTCCATAGCGCGAATGGAACTTTCGTCAACGGCCGACGAGTGCTTGGCCCAACCGTGGTCCGGCCGAACGACCGAATCGACATCGGGCCTTACGCCCTGGTTTTCGACGGCCGAGCCCTCTTGCCTTGCTCGCGGGTGGACAACGTTGAGTTGACCTGCCGGAACCTGCGGCGAGTAGTGAAGGATGCCGCAACCGGCCAGCCGCTTACGCTGTTAGACGACATAAGCTTGGTGGTTCGCCCCGGTGAGTTTGTCTGTGTCCTTGGGCCGAGCGGCTCAGGCAAATCGACGCTGCTGTCGGCGCTGAGCGCCCGCGCGCCGCTCGACCAGGGGCACGTCACCATCAACGGCCAGGATTTTTACGGGAACTTCGACGCGCTCAAGCACGACGTAGCCGTAGTTCCCCAGCACGTGGCCCTGCATGACGCGCTTCCGCTTCAGACGGCGCTCCTCTATACGGCAAGGCTGCGTCTCCCTCCAGACACGAGCGATCGGGAACGAAGGGCGATCGTCAGTGACATGCTTTCCACCGTGGGCCTTACCGAACGCCGGCATACGAAAATCCGTGATCTCAGCGGCGGCCAACTCAAGCGTGCCAGCCTTGCAAATGAGATTCTCAGCAGGCCCAATCTCCTGTTCCTCGACGAGGTGACCTCCGGGCTTGACGAACAGGCCGACCGCGAAATGATGCGTCTTTTTCGCGAGATCGCGAACAAAGGGAAGACGATTCTCTGTGTGACCCATACTTCGGCCAACGTCGATGGAAATTGCACCTTGGTGGTTGTACTGGCCTCGGGCGGGAAACTCGCCTTCGTCGGATCGCCAGCCGAGGCGCTGTCCTATTTCGGCATCGGACGGCTCGGTGAGGTTTACGATAAACTCTCAGAACGGCAGCCTGAGCAGTGGCAAGCAGCTTTTCTGCGACACGAACTCTACCGCCAGCTACGTCCAGAAGCGTCTTCCCCTCAATCGCAGTCAGGATGCGACGCCCGCTCCTCGAAACCCTCCCCGGCTAAGCCAGCAACTAGAGTCCTTCGCGCGCCAGGCAGGAATCCTTGCCAGGAGGTATTCGAGGCTCCAACTTGCCGACCTCCGCTCGCTGGGGACTTTCTTCGGGCAATGCGTGCTGGTGGCACTGCTGTTGGTCATCTTTTATGGCGATCTGGATGGGATTTCCTTGCTGCCGAAAAAGGCTGCCCAGTGCGCCAATCTGGTCTTCCTGCTGGGTATCTCTTGTCTTTGGTTCGGGTGCAACAACGCCGCCAAGGAGATCGTCAAGGAGCGCATCATTTATCTGCGCGAACGCGACGTAAACGTCACGATCCCCAGTTATTACTTCTCCAAGCTCTTCTTGTTGGGACTGCTCTGCCTCTTTCAGACGACGCTGCTGCTGGGGATCGTCAAATACTTCACGAATTTGCCGGGCGGCTTTCTCGGACAATGGCTTTCCTTGGTGACGCTTTCCTTGGTCGGTGTCTCCCTTGGATTGCTGATTTCGGCTCTGTCCAAGACGACTGACAATGCCGTCGCTATGGTGCCCGCTGTATTGCTGCCGCAGATCATCCTGGCCGGCGTGATCGCGCCGGTGGAGGGATTCGCAAAGGTGCTTGGCGCAGCTTTTCATCAGCGCCTATTGGGGATACCGGTCCCTCGCGGCACCGTTGCCGGACGATATTTCAAAGATGCTCGGCGCGGACGACTGGTCAGCACCGGCGGCGATCATCATTCTCCTGTTCCATCTCGCCGTGTTCGTCGCAGCAGCGATCGGCGTGCTGATCCTTGGCGACCGGAGAGCCGGCCCGTCCAATGCCAAGCCAATACGTAGATGATTCGCGAAGGGCCGTACTCTGGTGGCCGAGTTCAGAGGGAGGACCATTCCAGTCAAGAGAGGGCAGAAGGAGCGAACTGAAGACAGAATCAGGTTTAACCAGATGCTGAACGACGAGCAGGTTGCCGAAGCGACGACGATGGCCCCGACTGTGCATACTTCTGCCGCCAATACTCGTCTTTTTCTTGGGACACGGAATCGGGGAAATTACCCAGCCATTTCCGACGGCGATGGCAAGCCTCTTGGCGATGCCAGCAGGAAGTTGGGCGGGTCAATCTCTAAACTTGAACCTTGCATGTTTCTCCTTCCTTCTCCCTCTCCAATTCCCCAGGCCGTGACTCGAAACGGGACGGGACTGCCTCTATAAGAGGCGTCCCGCGTCCGGTCACGGGACAGTGGGACGGGACAACGGGACAACCGTCCCGTCCCGTAATTTCTGCCTATCTGAATCCGGTTGAAATCCAAAGGGATAGAAGAAGGTCCGTCCACCCTTGCTAACCATTTCAACCATATCCTGTTCAACCATGTACTGTAAAATCTCTTTCACGTCGCTTGCCCCGTCGCTGCTTCTTGTGCGACGGATCGGGATGCAGAGCGTTCAAAGTGCTCGGCCGGATGGTCGGTCGTGGCGGCAGTCCCTTCAGTCTGTTG
This sequence comes from uncultured Bacteroidota bacterium, assembly GCA_963851385.1. GTDB lineage: Bacteria > Bacteroidota > Bacteroidia > Bacteroidales > DTGW01 > CAWEFA01. Next base: position 10,167 of record CAWKPE010000013.1, read on the forward strand.
ATCTCGTCGCCCATCGCCCGCATCTCTGCTTGCTGTTCTTCGATGACTCGCAGCAAGCGGTCCACTAACGGTGTCCGTTCTTCTGCCGGCACCTCGATGCCAGCAACCTTGATCGGCCTGAATTCATCCATGCCCCACAGAAACACCAGAACCGCCCTCCAGGTAAAGACAATTTTCACGGGGTTATTGAGAAGCTACGTTTTATACGGAACGGTGTACCCCCCCCCTCTCATTTCTGGCGGTGACCCTTCTCCCCCTCCAAACCCTCCGGGGCCGTGACCTGGAAACGGGGACGGGACAGCCCTTTATAAAAGGGCGTCCCGGTCCCGGTCACGGGACAGCGGGACAGGAGACCGGGACAATCGTCCCGTCCCGTGAATCAAGGTGAAGGGGATAAACCTCTGGCAACCAGAGGGAGCAAGGTGAAGGGATAAACTCTAAACTTGATCCTTCCTTCTCTTCCTTCTCCTTCGTTTTCCAACCTTCTCCGTGGCCGGACTTGAACGGGACGGGACAAGCCTTTTGTAAAAGGCTGTCCCGGTCCCGGTCACGGGACAGCGGGACGGGAGACGGGTATCCACCCGTCCCGTTATTCCTGCTCGTCTGATTCTGGTTGGATTCCGACAGGGTAGAAGAACGTTCGATCCCCCTTTTCAACCATCTCCACCATATCCTGCTCAATTGCGTACTGTAGAATCTCTCTCGCGGTGGTACCCGAGATACCACACACTCCCTTGATCTTGTTGAGGGTCGGCTCATCCCCGGCTTTCACCAGCTTGGCAATTGCCTCGGCCACCAGAGCGGCCCTGTCCAACCGCTTCTTGTCCCGCTTGCTCTGGCGGACGTCACTACCATCACTGGTTCCGGGAGCAATATCCAACTCCCATTTTCTATCGGATTGGAGGCCCTCGTTGACGGTCAGGTGAAGATATTCACTCCCGCCCTCCCTGCCCATAACGACGTGGAGCCGATGAATTCCATCGAACTCGTAGGCTTCACGTCGCTCAACAAAACATGCTGGCGCGACTCCGCCGCGCCCCACCGCCATACTCAGGTCGCCCAGGGTCGGCTTGGCGTATAGGGCACCTTTTCTGTTAAAATGGTGGCACAAGAGTAACGTCACCCCGGTCGCCTGACAGACCCGGCTAATCCCGGAGTAGGCCACGCCCATGTCCATTACGTTGGTGGCCGAGAGGTTGCTGCCAGCCGTCAAGCAGAGGTAAAGCGGATCAACGAACAGAACACCTATCTCGCCCTTGACCAGCGCACGGCGCAGGCCGCCAAGTCGATGGCACTTGTCAGCCGGGGGAGGGTGAAGTCGAAATGGAGGAAGCCGAGACCTCGGCCCTTGAAATCCCCCTCGCCTTCATGATGGACGTTACTTGGTTGACGATCGCCGACCGCCCAGACTCACCGCTGTAATACAACACCTTGGCTTTGTGGGCTTTGTAGCGGCCCAGAAACTTGCCGCCGCTGGCAATGGAAACCGCCATATCCAAGCACATACTCGTTTTCATCACCTTCGCGGGTCCGCCGACGATACACGGTTGGTGCTTAAGCAGGACGTTCTCGACGGCCCAGTCCTGGGTGATGGTCGTGTCGAGCAGTTCGTCGATGGAGACCTGCGTCGAGGCGTTGACACCCGCGGATTGCGCAGATCATCGAAGGTACTGGAGGACGGTATAGTTGCCGTGTGTTGCTGCAGGCCGCGATGGCGTCATCTGAATACAATTTGCCAGTAGGCTTTGTACTGTAACCACGCCGTGAAGCTGGCACGGATGTGCGGGACTTCGCGTGGATTAGATGGACGATGGATGACCTGCTCGATTTCCTCGAAGGGGTCGGCCATCGTGATTTCCCGACTTACGGCGTTCCAAAGCGCCTCGCGGGTTGGGATTTGATCGTGTGTCGCGTAGTAGTCGCATAGGTACGCGAAAACGAGGCTTTCGATGCTCCCGACGCCGAAGTATTCGGGCTTTATCCGCGGAATCAGGTCGGCGGCTTCAACCGGAAAGTCGATCGAGAAGCCGATGATCGCGGGTTCTAGCCCTTTCATCAGATCGACGGTGGGCTGGTCCCGGTCGTCCTGGTCTTCTAATAATGCTGCTGGGATTCCCATAGCCTGTCACGGCCTTTCGTAAAATGTAAAGCAACGCCTCCCGGCACCACAATAGGATACCGGGAGGCGGGCCGTGACAGTTCGGGTTGTTGGGGCAGCGCTGCGGTTGCGTGTCACGGCCACTTCCCGCTGCCGACCTAACTTTGGCTGAACTGCACGGCGTTGATGGTCTAAATCCTGTTCTTCTAAAATGGGACGGGACGGTTTTATATGGGGGTCGTCCCATCGTCCCGGTCTAATCTCTTCCATCTCTGCACTTACTGCCCGCGATACCCCTGTTTTCGACGATCCCGCCCGCCGCGAACATGTTCGCGGGCTACGTTGTCGCCGCTTTGGCCGTCGTGTGCCCCACGAGCAGGGGTTGTTAGTAGCCGCGGTAATCACATCAACAGGGGCGGTCTTGCGATGGCCTCCGTTTTCATATTGCGGTGGGCATGGTAGGCAGCCTCCTGACGGACATGCCGCTCGAACTGAGTTCGATGTGCCTTGTTCGCGGCTTCACGGTCGCTGATCGTGTACTGCCCGACGTCGAGACGTGGTTTGTTTGTACCAACGCACCAGCCATACTGGCTGAATTGGCCTATGAACCCGTCCGCGTTTGCACAGAAATACATGAACGTATGCCCGCATGTAGGGGAGTTCTTCGAGCCATTTGACCTGACCCTGCCAGCGTGAAAGCAGATGGCGTCGGCTGTCCGCGCTAACGACTGCCACCACTTGGTATCGCATCTGCTGTTCGACATAAATATGGCTTGCTCGAAATCTGACGCCAGCAGCTTCGCAGCGAACAGGTTAATCCTGCGGTCATAGGGTGGGTTGATGAAAATGTTGCCGCCCCACGGCTGCAACTCACCATCAGCGGTATAGTACCGTGCGGCTTGGACGGTCTGCTGCGCGAGTTCATTGCTGGCCGGGTCAAGGTCGATCGAACCCATAACCCGGCGTGAGGATTCAATAAAACGCAAGGGAGTGTTCCAATCGGTTTTCATAGTCACCTTCACATATCGGTGGCCGCGCTACGGATGCGGCCGCGCTTGTGCCTCACCCAAAATTCACAATGGCTGTTGCCGCAGCCGTTGCCGGGGGTGAAAACGTCAACCACGAAGCCCGTCGCCTTAAACTCACGCTCCAGCCAGGCGGCCAGTAGGCTCACTTCGGCCTTGATCGCGGTTGAATTTCTCCCCCGCTTCCAAGATCACGCAGATGGTGGCCGTACTGCTTCCGCCAAGGAAACTTCGATAATCGGCCCAATACACCAGGGCACCCAAGTCGTCGGGCCGCGTCTTCGCAATGCCCACCAGGCCAGGGACACCAGAAACCATCACAAACCGCTGGACGCCGCTTGCCGTAGATTCCGCAGCCCTTACCGGGCATCGCGTGCCTGCAAAGGATGCCAACACCACCGCCACCAGCCTTGCGTGGGAAGGGTAGTCGGCAACAACTCACACAGCCCGAACAACTACGCTTCACCTTCATGTTATCCCTTCATAAGTGACGCAGCCTGCATCAAAAAGAGCAGCGCACAGGAGGACAGGAGAGGGATGGGGCCGCGCCGCTGTAGTGAACTACGAGTTCACCAGGGTACTTCCAACACTCCCCCACCCCTGTTAGTTATGCTTTTTCAGAGCGGCATCTACCGCCGCCATGTTCGTGTGCCACAACTTCCGCGGCGTCAACGCCCGTTCCGGCACCGCTCCGCCAGCCACTTGGCCGCCGCCTTTCGCTGGATTTAGTAATTGGTCGTGTCCCATCGCACCATCGGCGTTTTGTCCTTCTCGAACGTGACCAGATAGTACCTACCCCACCACCCCTTGATCGAATGAACGACAATCCTGGTGACGTGCCAGCCGATGTCGCTCCACCGCTGAAGGCGGCACGGGGTAAGTGCTGCGAACGACTTGCTGTTGATTAGGAAAATGATCCGCCTGTCGGCCAACGCCATGGAATGCTCCAAAAACGGCACGACCATATTCACCCTCTTCCCGTCAACCTCTTCACGGAAAGGCGGATTGCTGATGATCGTGCTACAGCACCCGTATGGGCGAAAAAGTCGCGGCCGTCAAGGATTTCGCACCAATCCCGCACAACGTTAGGGGGCAAGCTGTCGTAGAAGTTGCCGCTGCCGCGCGCGGGCTCCAACACCGTCTCGCCATCGGCCCAGGTGAATGATTGGATGATCTGGCGGCACAACGCAACGGGCGTCGGGGGATTGTGCTTTGGATCGGGCCTGCTCATCATGTCTTGCCAGCGGTATTCGTGCTTGAGAGGATCGCGGCTGACCAATGAGGCAAGTTGGCAATCGGGCGGCGCGGCTTTGAGGACCTCCTCGGGGCTTAAGTTGTATCCGGCCCGTCGTTCCTCGATAGCCAAGATTCTCAAGAAGAGCTTGATCTTATCGGCGGGCGGAAGCGGGCGCCCGGCCTTGGCCCAAGATACCAAAAGGTTGCGGTGGGATGGTTTCATGTCAGGCGAAGTCCCTCTTGCCGCCGCATTTTGTTCCTCGCAATCTGTGCGTCTATCCGTTCTCTGTAACTTGTTTCACGGAAATAGCGTCAACCGACAATCGCTTGTACTCGGTCTCGTCAACGGGCTCACCAGCCAGCCGTCGCAAGTCCATCAAATTCATCCGGCAGCGACACCAACTGCCACCCCGCTCAATTTGCTCGATAATTCGCAGCAGTTCAAGTCGCTCGTCAGGTGTCATTTCTCCCTCAAGTGGCATGGTTAGGAATCGCACCTAATGGCATGAAAATTCGACTGAACATGCCTGCCTGTGGCCCATGCCAAAAATCGCGGGGCGCGGTGGTCCGGTCAGGAGGTGGGGCCCGCACCGCACGACGCCACGAGTGCCGCTTGGTAATCCCCCACTACCTGGTCATGCTCGCTTCCGCCGCCAAAATGGCCGCCGCGAGCCGAGCCTTCCGATGCTCCCAGCTTTCACCGGCCATGTCGGAGCGGTCGAGGGCGAGGCGGATTTCTTCGGCCTCCCGCCGCGCCGCGAGTTTTCTATCTCGCTCCTCTCGCAGTGTGCGAACTTGCAATGCCACCTCTGCCCGTTCGGTAGCGGTCAGTCCCTTCAACGCTTCATCTTCCACGATAAAATCTCCTCGTTAGTTAGGATTAGTTGCCACAGTACGCCGCCAGATGTTGGCCATTTGGACGCGGCCCGTAAATTTGGCCGCGCAGCCCTATGCCGGCGCTTGCGAGTTAGTTCTGACTGGCCTCCTCGCGTGCCCTGCCGAAGTCCGCCACGGCGGCTTCACCAACTGCCTCGGCCTTGCGAAGCGTCACAGATAGATGGTGGACCAAATCACCCACCAGCGTGCCATTGGTCGCGTCCAAAAACGCATCGGCCTCGGCCAACGATGGCAACGTGCCTTGCAGCAGTTGCAGCACCGTAAGCGTCAGCTTCGCAGTGCGATTAAACATGGCCTCGCGGCACAGGTCACCAGCACAGGAACAAAGGGCTTCATTGCACACATCGTTACACTCATGCGAGAGTGCAACGACTTGGACGCGGAGCGCGGCCTCATTTTCGACTGGCTTCATCATGTAAACACCTCTGGGTTAGGGAAAGGAAACGTAAAAGTTGTAGGAGAAAGGTGCCGCCGTCGGCCATGATGGCCGACGGCGGCACCGGGAAAATGGGGAACTAGTAGTAGAGGTCGCCGCAGCTTGTGCGGGCGTCCGTCAACTTCGCCAAAACCAGCGGCAGCGAGTTGACCGCGAGCGCGTGCGTCAGCGGCGTCCCAAGGCCAACGATCGCGGGGCTGTCCTCGCCATTGGCCTCGCACAATTCCCAAATCGCCGCGTGGTAGCCCATCTCGGCCGCGATTTCGAGCAGCCGAGCGACAGCCCGCTGGCGTTCGATGGTCATCTCGACGCCAACGGCGACGATTTCTTGGTAGATGTCGGCGGCTTTCCGCACGGCCTCATTGACCGCACGCGAAAACTCATCACCATCATCTTCGAGGAAAAGGACACTCTTGGGATCAGACAGTCGGGATAAAACAGACATAACAACGTACCCCGCCGGGAAATCACCCGGCCTCTAGGGCAGTGGTCTTCGCACAGTTGGCAAAATGCCTAAACTCGGAGGTGAAGGCCGCTGCATGGTACAGCACGCCTCCGGTCCATCAGGGCCAAAGGTGCCGCCTGATGTACCGTAGATGTGCTAGGACTGACAGCTAATGTATCACACCAATGGTGGGCCGCAAGGCCAAACAGGAGAAAATAATGGCAACGCCCTCAGTTCTTGTGCGGGTGGCCTTGGAGAAAGAGCTTGTGGACCAGGCAAAACACGCCTGCGGCGAGGACTTCCGCGGCATCCTGGACTCGGCCAGAAAAAAGGGCCTACTCAAGCAGATCGAACAACATCTTTTGGCCGCCGGCCTCATCGCTGCCGAGAAGAAGGGCGAGGAGAAAGAAGGGGATGAAAAGGCAAAAAAGGCGAAGAAGCGAACGCGGGCGGGTGTCAAGTACCGCGTTCGGGCGATGTCACCGGAAACACTAGAGGAGCTGGATCAAATCCGCCAGCACACCGGCATCGACCGCAACACCCTGATTAGGGCGGCACTCGTCCTGTCAGGGAGCCAACCACCAGAAGAGGCGGCATCACCTGAATCGCCCCTCGTCGTGCCGAGTCCGGCCGAACCATCCCGCCCTGGTTAGCGACCTTTTCCCTTGCCCTTCTTTGCGTCTTCGCCCCAGACGGCCCGTCAGCCGTCCTGGCCTGCCAGAACGCGAGAGCGACCCCAAGGAAACGGCCGCTTTGCCTGCCTCGTCGGTTCTACTCTACGGATAAGAGTTAAGGGCATAGAGTGGAAGTCGTCAGTCAGCCGGGCGACTATTCCAACAGCCAACTCGTCGCGCCGTTGCCAGCGCCGTTGCTACGATTTTGCCCCCGTGGTGACGTTTTGGTGTCATTTCATGTCGCACCTTCTGTCCCCCCGCTTGGTCCAGATGAGCCCGTAAGTGCCGTTCTTTACGGGCTTTGTGGCATTCCGTACCATCCGGTGCTTTGCTCTGTCAAACCCCTCCGCAGGCGAAGCCAGAGTAGCCATTTAGCAGGTTCGATTCCTGCCGGGCGCACTTTCGCATCCGGTCGCACTACGTCGCACCTCTTCGCTTAACCGGGATTATTCATAAGATTGGCGGCTGACCCGTGGGTTGGTGGCGAGGGGCAAGTGTGAGTGGGGCATTTCGGCGGCACGGCGGACAGCGGACACAAGCGAGGGAACAACGGGGTCGGGAGTCTTTGATTTTGCCCGATTATCACGGCGCAACGGTTTCCGGCTCCGGCTGCGAGACTGGTTCGCCCGTGGTCCAGGCGTAGAGGAGATCCGGACAGAAATCGGCGCCGGTGGGAGCGTAATGCGGAGCGAAGCCCAGAACATGGCCAAGCGGTTTCGTGAACATGGCGACGCCTATTTCACCTTCCTGGATACGCCGGGCATCGAACCGACCAACAACGGACCAGAGCGTCCGATGCGTTTCCTTGCCATCGACCGCAAGATCACACAAGGCACGTGCGGCGAAGCCGGACGCCGTTGGTGCGAGTGCATCGGGACGGTGTTGGCCACCTGCGTCCAACAAGGCCGCTCTGCCCTTGATTTCCTCCACCGCTCGATCCTCGCCTACTTCACCGACCAACCCTTCCTCTCCCTCCTGCCTCTACCTCCGTGACCGGATACAAGGTATGGGCTGGCCGGTGTAGTGGCCAATCATCGCTCCACCGGCATGGGGCCGGGTGGAGATGAGGTGGAGTTGGTACGCACGCTCTTCCCCAGCGGCACCCACGCCGTTCGATGTTCCTCTGCCCGATCTTGCGCGTGCCGGAGGCGGCCCAGGATTCGGCTTCGGCGGTCAAACGGTTCAGCAGCCGCTCGATCTTCTGGCGAAAATGTTCCAGTCCGTCGCGGTCCAGGTCGGGCGGGACGAAGATTTCGCCGCTGACCACGGCCCTGGCGCGCGAGTGAGGACGCGGAACGGCGAACTGGTCCCAGGCGCTTCGCACCCGCCAAGGGCGATCGTATCCGAAGCCCATCACCACCAGCGGCAGGCCGAGTTTCGAGGCCAAGTAGACGCAGCCGGGGGCCAACCGCCGGCGCGGGCCGCGCGGGCCGTCGGGCGTGATCGTCAGGTGCATGTCGCGGCTCTTGGCCAGCAACTCGCGCATCGCCGCCACGCCGCCGCGATTGGTCGAGCCGCGCACGAACTCGAAACCCAAGTGATGCGCCGCGTAGGAGAGGATTTCCGCGTCGCGGTGACGGCTCAGCAGCATCGCCAGGTTGCAGTGCCCGCGCAGATACAGCGGAAAAAGGATGTATTCGTGCCAGAAGATGTAGATTTTCTGCCCGCGGCATTCGGGAAAGACCGGGTCGATCGCCGGATCGTCGTAGACGACCTTGTAGTCGAGCGTGCTCATCCACCACCGCACGGCCGCCGAGCCCAACAGGCCGCCGAGTTTGTTCAGAAAGGGGCTTTCGATCTTCATGGTGAGCAGTGGGCAGTCGGACAGTGGAGCAGTGGGCAGTGCGAATGCCGCAAGCGGTCGGCTCGCATCAACGATCTGCAACTCATCATCTCATCATTCACTCTTCATCTCCACTCCCCGCAAAACACTTCCACCGCCTCGCCGGTCATGTAGACGTGGTTGTCGTCGGCCCACTCCAGCTCCAGGTCGCCGCCGGGCAGATGGACCAGGACCTTGCGTTCGGTCCGTCCGGTCAGGACGCCGGCGACGCAGACCGCACAGGCGCCGGTGCCGCAGGCGAGGGTTTCGCCGGCGCCGCGCTCCCACACGCGCATCCGCACTTCGCTCGGCGAGATGCACCTCGACGAACTCGGCGTTGACCCGCTTGGGAAAGTGGCGATCGATCTCCACCGCGGCCCGAACGATAGCACCCAGTCGTCGTTCAACTCTTCGACGAACGTGACGCAGTGCGGATTGCCCATCGACACGCAAGTCACCAGGAAGCTGTCTTCGCGCGAGGCTCCAAGACGACGTTGGCCGCCGGGCCGCCGGCGACGGCCGGATTGCCGGGCAGCGTCGTGGGAACTCGCGGCGGTTCGAGGATCGGCTCGCCCATGTCGACCCGCACGCGGCGGACCTTCTCGTCGGCGATTTCCAGTTCCAAGCTCAGCACGCCGCGGCCGGTCTCGATCCGCAGCGTCTGGTTGCGGCACAAGCCGTGGTCGTAGACGTACTTGGCCACGCAGCGGACGCCGTTGCCGCACATTTCCGCCTCCGAGCCGTCGGCGTTGAACATCCGCATGCGGGCGTCGGCCACGTGCTCGGGCAGATCAGGATCAGGCCGTCGCCGCCGATGCCGAAATGCCGGTCGGAGACCCGCCGGGCCAGTTCGGCCGGATCGTCGGGCAGCGGCTCGTCGAAGCAGTTGACGTACACGTAGTCGTTGCCCGCCCCTTGCATCTTGGTGAATCGCATGGTGTCGTATCGCTTCATCCTGTCGACGTTGCAACCGCAGTCTATCCCGTCAAATCCAGCAGATTTCCGCTCTGCTGCGACGGGTCTTTGCTCTGCGGCGACGTCGGGCGAGGCGGCGGTCGCCTCGGCTGCCGGCGGCTCTTCCCACGGGCGGCGGCCGTCGGCGTCGCGCTCGGCCGTCTCGTGGTCTTCGCCGTCGGGCTCGCCGACGCCGGCGGCGGCCTCGGCCTTCCGTTCATGGTACACCTGACGCCGCTGTGCGCCGACCTCCTCCTGGGCGCGTTCCACTTCCGAACCCTTCGTTTGGGCCAGCGGCGATCCGCCGCGCTAGCGCATCTAGGACCGATGCTCATGTGTCCTAGATGGATCGGCAATCGCTCATCAACGTCGCTCACTATCCTCTATTCCGATTCTGCAATTCGCCGCGTATTTGCTGCAAGCGCCTGATTCACCGCCGGCAGGGCCTCTTGGCGGGTCTCCGGGTTCTGCAACGTGCCGCCGACGTGGATCAGCATGAGCTGCTGGCTGGCGCCGCGGAAGACCTGCTTGATCACGGGCAGGTCCAGTTCGCCGCGGCCCACCATGGCGTAAAACGTCAGCCCGATCTGCGACTGGAAATTCATCTCGCCCTTGCCGCGAAGGCTGATCGCGTCGCCGTGGAAGTCGATGCGGTCGAAGTAGATGTGCTCGCCCTCGATGCGGTAGTCGATCGTTGCGTCGCTGAAGGCGTTCTGGTCGGGCGGGCGGATGCTGAGGATTTTCAGCAGCGAGATCATCACCGGCAGTTCGTACACGTCGCCGTCGGAAAGGCGGATGGTGCCCTTGCCGGAAAGCGCGTTGCGGGTGCGTCCGCTGCCGGTCAGATCGGCCGTGGCGAGGATTTTGCCGCGGAGTTTCTGCCGGCCGGCGGCGACTTCCTGCGCGCAGCGGGCCAGATCGGCGTCGGTCAGCGTGGCGTTCACGGCGTAGCGCGGCTCCGGCTCCAGCGTCACCCAGCCGTCGCCGTAGAGCGTGCCGCCGAAGAGGCTGGCGGTCAGCGGCCGCGGGGCTCGCGGCGGGCCGGTGACGTCGCTCGGCCGCCGGCCGTTCTCCCGCCGATCCACCCAGGAGCCGAACAGCACCCGGCCGTCGTCGATCCAGATCGGTCCCATCACCTGGGTGAGTTGGTAATCCTTGTAGGTGAGCGAATCGAGGGCCAGTTCGCCGCGCGACTGGAGGTGTTGCCCGTCGAAGCCGCCCCGCAACGACGCCTCGCCGCAGACGTTTTCCAACAGGATGCCGCCGCAACTGAAGGCTCGTCTGCTGCAGGCCGAGCCGCACGTCCCACCGCGACCGCAGCGGCTCGCCCGGCCGGCCGGTCCGCTCCAGGTCGAGGCTGCCGCGGAGGTTCATCGCGCCGGTGGGATTCAGTTCGGCCACGGCCTTCCTCAGCCGTTCGGGCAGGGCTTGGATCAACTCGCGGTCGGCGCGGAGCCGATCGACCGACAGCTCGTCGAAGTGGATGCTCCAGCGCCCGTCGGGCTGGAAATCGCAAGTAGCCCTCGGTGGCGACCTTGACCGAGTCCGTGCTCGGCCTTGCAGCGCTCGAAGGTCGACGTGCCCGTCGCGGTAGACCAGCACGCCTTGAAGCTGGTCGAGGCGATAGGGGAAATGCACCGGCTCGATCGAGGCGGTTTCGCGTTGCGGCTGGGCCCGCACGCCGACGCTGAACTTCTTCTGCTCCGACCAGGTAGCGGACCTCGGCCGTCAGGTCGACGACGCCGCGCGGCCGCAGGTCGAGCCAGACCTGCTGGATGTGCGGGCTCGAGCGGCGTCGCGGAGGTCCTCGTCCAGCGGCACGTCGCGGCCCACGAAGTTCAACACCAGTTCGTTGCCCTCGAAGCCGGGCGTCAGGCGGCCTTCGCAGGTCACGCGGGCCTTGTCGTTGCTCCCTTCGAGGTTCCGGAAGGTCCAGTTGCCGTCGAACATCTCCAGCGTGCCGCGGATGTCGCCAAGCGGATAGGGAAACTTGTTGAAGCGGATCGAGCAACGGTTCGCCGCCAGCAGGAGATGCTGGTGCATCGGCTCGTCGGGCCGGTCGCGCCACATCCGCACGTAGAAGCTCGACCGTGCCGCGGGGATCGAGCGAGCGGACCACCTCCTGCGGTTTCTCGGGCAGGGCGGCCAGCAGCGCCTCGTCGATCTGGATGTCGTCGCCCTTGGCCTCGAACCAGCCGGTCGGGCCGGAGAAACGGATGCGTCGACCTCGGCCGCCAATCGCACCGGCTGGCTCCCGCTGTACGCCGTGAGGTTGACCTTCAGCAGATCGTCCTTCAGATCGAGCGTTCCCTTGCCGTGATCCAGCCGGTAGGGAAACTTGTGGTGCGTGAACGAGACGTTCAGACAGCGCACCGACACCTCCGGCCGCCACGTCTTGCCGTCGTAGGAGAGCCGCACGTCGGCGTCGACCTCGCCGGCGGGCAGATACTTGTACCATTGCTCCTGCGCGGCTTGCGGCAGGATGTCCAACAGCGCGCGGTCCAGATCCAACTGGCGGACTTCCGCCGTCAGCGCCAAGCGGGCTGGCGGGCTCGAAGCCCGATCCGCCGGCACGACATCCGCAGCGTGGCCTGGCCGCTGCGGGCCGTCAGATCGTCGATCGCGTAGCCGCCGTTGTCGACGTGGACCGTGGCGCGGATGTCGGTCAAGCGCATGGGGCAGGCGCGCGGTCGTCGATCCGCCCGCGGGTCAGCCGCCCGGAGACGTCGAATTTCAGCGGCACCACCGCGGCCGGATCGTAGCTCAACTTGAACCGCAGGTCGCCCTGCCCGCGCAAGTCGCCCAACGCCGCGAGCTTCGCCGCCAGCGGTTCGGGCAGGGAATCGCGCAATTCGGGCGAGATCTCCAGCCCTTCGGCCTTGCCGCGGATCGAACAGGCGGCCGCCTGCAGATCGACCCAGCCCTCGACCTCCACGCGGCGGAAACCGTCGCCGGAGAACCACGCCCTGCAGCCGCCGCACGCCTGGTTTCGCTCCAGGCTCGGATAACGATAATGCAACTCCCGTGCCTTTGAATTTTACATTTGCTGCAGTCATGAATAGAATTTTATTTATCATTCAAAAATATAAATCTTATCTTAAAAATGAAAGAGAAAAACATTAAACAATAATTGAAAATTTATTTAGAAGCAAAAATTAAAATTTTATTAGAAATATAATAAGTCATACTGATTTCCAAATAAAATATAACGGGTATCAGAAATTAAATTAGCAGTTTGCGCTACATAAAACGGGAACATAATGCTTTATTTGTTCGATGAGTGATTGCACAGTATTGTCTTTACTGGTGTCAATCATTACATCAAAGCAATTGTGTTCATTTTGTAATTTGCCAATTTTAAATTTTGCTTTTGATAAGCTGCTAATGAAATATAATGGAAAATTATTATCAATACTTAAATCAATTAGCATGTCAAAAGGTTTTTCAATAAAATCCAAAATGAATTGAGTTTTTGGCAGGAAAAAAATATTTAAATCGCGTCTCGAGAAAAAATTAAAACCTTTACGCAAAAAATAATAATCAGGTACTTTTTTGTAATCAACAAAGCAAAGAGCAACAACCTTATTATTTTGTTCAGTTAAAAAATGCAGAAAATTTTTTACAATTTCAAAATCACCTTGTGTATCAGTTTTAAAAACCACTCCTATAATTTGAGAAGTTTCAAAACTAAATAAAGATTTTACCCTTCGGTAATGTCTCAATTTCCGCTTCAGGATTGAATTTCCTAATCTACTTCTTATGGATTTAAACAACATCACTTTACATTTACCTTGTAGTGCAAATGTACAAATTTAATCGAATTCAATAATTTGTATTAAAGGGAACTTCTAAAAACTCATTTTTTATTAAAAGATACAAGATTGCAAAATGCAAGAAAAGGCCCGATATCACTACATCCTGTATCATGAAACCTGCATCTATTATATCTGAAATTTTTGTTATTAGAGATGCCTTAAATATAATAGATCGTTATGCATACAATTACAAATGGTTTTTTCATTATGTAGATTATTTTGCGTTTCCACATAAAAATAACAGTTTAAAAACTTTTTTTCAAAAATAATTTTCTCTCTTGTCAAAATAATTATTTAGTTTTACAACCGGTACCAACACATATCCTGATATGGACGATGGCCCTGCGAATTGTTATGTAAAATCTTTAATTTAGAAGGATAGCATTCTCCTGAATCTATATGCTTCCTTCTTAAATTGATAATAGAAGGAGGTGTCTATGATTTCAAAAACAACCTTTTACTTCAGCCGTATTATTGGTTGTAAAGTGTATGATGAAAATAATAATTTTGTCGGCAGACTTATTGATTTGGCAGTAAGCATTGACCATTTGGGCCCGGATGATAAAGAACCATTCAGACCAAAAGTAATTGCGGCATTTTTAAAAAAATCAGGAAACAAAAATTACTATTTGCTTTCTAACATTAAAGTAGCGAAAGCCAATGGTACATATCGGATATATTGCTCAACTCCTATTAAAATATCTAAAAAAGAAATTAAAGATACCCTACTCTTAAAAGAAAGTATACTTGATCAACAGATTGTAGATATTAATGGGAGAAAAGTTGTAAGGGTAAATGACATAAGACTGGTAACAATTGCAGAAGGAGTATTTGCGATAGCAGTAGATGTTGGAGTCGAAGGACTTTTACGCAGAATAGGTATAGTGAAGCCTCTTAAATTCTTTTTCTCACTGATTAAAATACGTATTCCTTCCGAATTTATTTTATTTGACGATATAGCAGCAATTGATCATTCCAATCTTAGTATTAAACTTTCCAAAGCTTCTTCAAAACTGCATACTTTGCACCCGTCAGACTTAGCCGATATTATTGAAGAACTTGGCAAAGTTTCCAAAACTACTGTATTTTCAGCACTTGATGAAGAAAAAGCTGCCGATGTGCTTGAGGAACTTGAACCGCACGAGCAGGTTCATATTATTGAAAGTCTGCCATTGGAAAAAGCTGCTGACGTGCTTGAAAAAATGCCTGCTAATGAAGCAGCAGACTTGCTCGACGAATTGGAAGTTGAAAAAGCTGAAATGCTGCTCGATGAGATGGAACATGAATCTTCTGAAGAAGTCAGGGAGTTGCTTGAATATCCTGATAAAACAGTTGGAAGCCTCATGAATACTGAAGTTCTTTCATTCAGTGAAAACATAACAATTGATGAGGTATTAAATAAAATTCGAATTCAGAAACCGGAAATGGAAGTGCTTTATAATCTCTTTGTAGTTGATAAAAATGAAAAACTGGTTGCTACTGTTTCATTAAGGGATCTTGTCATCTCCCAACCTCAAACTCTAATCCGTGAGATAATGAAGAAAGATCCTGTAAGTGTTTACGATTATGACGAAGTTGATTCACTTGCTGAAATAATTTCTAAATATAATATGCTGGCAATCCCCGTGACAAATAAAGAAAATAAACTTGAGGGAATGGTAGTAATTGATGATGTTGTTGAAGACCTTATTGGTAAACGGAGAACTGTATAATATTTACTGGAGTGTGATTTTATGTTTGAAATAAAAAAAAGAAAAAATATTTTAAAAAGGATTGCATTGTTTATTGCTATTCTGGGGCCTGGCATTATCACTGGAAGTGTTGATAATGATGCCGGTGGAATTACCACATATTCTGTTGCAGGCGCCGATTACGGCTATGGTTTGCTTTGGACATTAATTCCTTCTTTTATTGTGCTTATTGTAATTCAGGAAATGAACGCGCGTATGGGAATTGTAACGGGTAAAGGCCTTGCCGATCTTATTCGTGAAAATGCAGGTGTCAGAGTTACTTTTTTTATTTTTGTAGGCTTGCTGATTGCCGATATAGGAAACACTACAACTGAATTTGCCGGTGTTGCAGGAAGTATGGAGGTTTTTAGTGTTTCAAAGTACATTTCAGTTCCAATTGTCGCATTTATAGTTTGGATTATGGTTGTTAAAGGAAATTATAAAATAGCCGAAAGGATTTTTCTTATCTTCAGCGTATCCTTACTTATGTATATAGTTTCGGCCGTTATGGGTAAACCTCACTGGAGTGAAATAGGAACTTCTTTAATTCACCCTAAAATGGGATTTGATGAAAAAAGCCTTGCAATGATTATAGGTTTGGTAGGTACAACCATTGCTCCCTGGATGCAGTTTTATATGCAGTCATCAGTAATTGAAAAAGGTCTGAAGATGAGACAATATAAATACACAGTATTGGATATTGTTGTTGGATGCGTTGCCACAGTTGTTGTAGCTTTTTTTATTATTATTGCCTGTGCCTCTACGCTTCACATAAATAATATCCATATAAACGAAGCAAAAGATGCAGCTCTTGCTTTAAAGCCTCTTGCCGGTAAAATTGCTTCGGAAGTATTTGCATTCGGATTATTTATAGCATCAATTTTTTCCGCCACCATATTGCCGCTTGCCACAGCTTATTATGTTTGTGAAGCATTTGGCTTCGAGGCCGGAATTGATAAAAAATGGGAGGAAGCTCATGAATTCTATGTTTTATACACGTCCATTCTTATTATTTCTGCTTTGATTATTTTGATGCCAAACGCTCCGTTAATAGCAATCTCACTTTGGTCGCAGGTGGTAAATGGAGTTTTGTTGCCCGTTGTGCTCATTTGCATGATATTGCTGATTAATAATAAAAAAATAATGGGTAAGCATGTAAACAAACCTGTCAATAATTTTATCGGATGGGTAACGGTAATTGTACTTATAGGATTATCGGGATTACTGGTTATTTCATATATAAAATAATTAAAATCAGAATTGTAAAATTTTTAATGAATTTTTGTACATTTATTCATTTTAATGTCTGAACGATATAAAATATTTGATGCAGATAAAGCATACTTTATAACATTTACATTAGTTGAGTTGGTAAATTTATTTGATAAAAGTAACTACTCCAAGATAATCATTGATTCTATTAAGTTTTGTCAAAAAGAAAAGGGTTTGGAGCTATTTGGCTATTGTATTATGCCAAGCCATGTACATTTGATTGTCAGATCAGAAAAAACATACTTAAGCAATATAGTTAGAGACATAAAAAAATTTACTGCAGGAGAAATATTAAAAGCTTTAAAGAAAGATCAATCGAATTCCGGTATATTGAAAATATTCTCAAAAGCGGCGCAATCAATAAAACGAAATAAAAATTTCAAAGTCTGGCAAGATGGTTATCATCCTGAAATAATTACTTCCAACAAATTCTTTTACCAAAAAATGAACTATATGCATAATAATCCATTAGAAGCTGGATTGGCAAATAATGTAATAGATTATCCTTTAAGTTCAGCGAGAAATTATTCAGGTTCAGAAGCAGTGTTGGAAATTATAATTGAAAGTCAGCAACAAATCACATATTGAAATAAATAGAAAATATCGAACGCGTATGGAAAACGCGCTCGAACAGGGGAACTAAGGCTTGCAGTCTAATTATTTATTGTTATTCTATTACTACCTTATTGAAGAAGTTAATATTATTTTTAAGGTCTGAAATTCGTAAATAATAAAGTCCCTGTTTCCATTCTCTAACATCAAGTGTTTTATTAAATATTTCATATTTCCCGTTAAATGTCCTTGTAAATACAAGTTTCATGTCTGTAGAATAAACTTCAATTACCGGATCTTCGACATTAATATTATTAATCTCAATATTTAAAATTGAATGAGCCGGATTAGGGAATATTACAAGATTTTTGTCAGTTTCCAGATCAGGTACACCTGTCAAATATTTCATGTATACAGAATCTTTTGTTTGGCAACCTCCGGAATTTGATACTGTAACTCTGTACCAACCGGGAGTACTAATAATTATAGTACGGGTAGTAGCAGATGTATTCCATAAGTAACTGGAATATCCGGCACCAGCATCCAAAGTATAATTAGTTTTAAATCCTAAAGTATCCTTTCCATTTGCAAGATCCGGTTTATTTGGGAAGTCATAAATCTGAATTGTCTTGGTTGCCGTGTCATTACTGTGATTGTAATCGCCACTGATTTTGTTGTACACTTTAACCAGATTACTTTCTATGGGTAAATATGCATTGATATTTGAAAATGTATGAGTATTCTTTCCACCTGTTGATAAAGTGGAAGTAAGTTTGACAGCATCGTTAGCTCTCTTGGTACCATTTATTACTAAAACATAGAAAATAGTATCTCCATTATTTATCGGAAGTGTACCCTCGTTTGTTACCTCAGCAGACAACTGGCCATATTTGCCTGTACATCCGCTATTACTACCTGTAAGTGCAGTTAAAGCTCCATCAATATAAGAAGTATAAACGTATACAGTATCGCTGTTTGAACAGGAATTTAAAGTGTCTGTAACTGTCACAGAATATTGTCCATTGTTATTTACGGTATATGTCTGTAAAGTCGAATTATCCTGCCATAAATATGTAAACCCTGTACCGGCACCTGCATCAAGTTTATATGGTGGAAATTTGAAAATGGTATCTTTCCCATTGCCAAGATCAATTTCAGGTGCAGGTTTAATTGTTACATAATAATCCATTGTATCATCGGCAGGATTACCGTCTATTTTTAAATGAGAATATACTTTGAAATGGTTTAATCCTACGGACATTTTGTTGCTTAGATTTTTAAATGTGTGAAAAACCTGATCTCCGGGATACCTGATCATAGTTAAACGATAACTTTCCACATAAGGAGCTGAACCGTTCAATATGTAGCAAAATTTAATTGTATCTCCAACTGCAGTCGGTACCTGGCCAAGATTGGTAAATGTTGCCTGAAACTGGTTAAAAACATATTGACAATCTATTGAATCACCTGTTATTGCTGTAATTCCTCCATCTACCATGAGAACAGTAACATATACACTGTCGGTTTTCCAACAATTTGTCGTCAAATTGGTAACCTTTACTGAATATGTTCTGTCGGTAGTTACTACAACTGAATCCTGATTATAACCTGTATTCCAAAGGTATGAATATCCTGAACCCAAACCCGTGCCCAACTTTGATCCATAATCCATTATCGTTGAATCTTGCCCTTCAGCCAGCACCACATTTGGAATACTACCATAGATAATGGTTCTGTTTAACGTATCATCAACGGGTTTATAATCTTCGCTGATAACCGAATAGAATTTAATTTTATTAGTGCCAACAGATAGAGAAGGCACAATATCCGGGATAGTGTAAGATATTGAATCGCCCGGGTGCATATCCTTAGTCAGCGTATATAAGTTTGATGTGGTATGGTTGTTTAAAGAGTAATCGAAATAAACAAATGAATTTTTGTAAAATATTGTAGTACCTAAGTTTTTAAACCACATTGTTACCTGGTCATGATCGCCAACGCAAATAATTGGTTTATCATTAATGCTGGTTATTCCGCCGTCAGGTGTGTAAATCTGTATAAATACGGTATCGCTTTTAGAACAGCCATGATTATCAGTAACTTTTACATAAAACAAACCGGAATGTATTGCAATGTATGAATTATTATGCGAACCATCCTGCCATAAGTACGTGTATTGGCTTCCAATTGGAGCTTGCAAAGTATATGGCGGAGTTGTAGTGACAGTATCAACATTTCCCCCGCTTATGTCAACTACAGGCAACGGCCACAATACAACATTTTTAACAACGCTGTCATTATTATGCCTCATCTCGTTTTGAAGAATTGAGTAAAATACCAGCCTTGAATTTCCTGCCGGTACTTGATTATTCAAGTTGTTGAACGTATAGATAATAGAATTTCCAGGTTGCAAAGCTGTGCCAAGCTTAACATAATTTGTTTCCAAAGAACTGTCATTAATATTATACCAAAAACCAACACTATCTCCGGCAGGAATTGCAATATTGCCTGAATTAGTAAAAGTAACACTCATATTATTGAATGTACCCATACATCCGCTGAAGGTGCTTGTATCACCAGTAAGCTTTCCATCACGGATTAAAAGATATACTTTAATAGTATCTCTACTGCTGCACAGAGTATAGTTATTAGTAACTTTTACATACATCGTATCGGATTTGGTGAGCGTATAAGTACGATTTGTGGAACCATATTTCCATAAATAACTTAAATTGTTACCCGGGCCTGCATCCAATGTCCACTGGAGTGCTTTAACCGTAGTATCATTTCCTAAATTCACTACAGGATAACCATATACCGAGATTGTTTTGCGTAATGTATCGTTAGAATGATCTATATCCCCTGTGGTATTAGTTATGGCAACAACATTATATTTACCGGTATCGTTAAAGTTTTCAACAGTCGTAAACTTTCTTATTATTGTATCTCCCGGCAGAAAATTATCGGCTAAAACAGTATCCATTGTTCTCCATGCGCTGCTATTCAAAGAATATTTAACATGAATTGTTTCTCCCGATTTTATTGTATCGGTACCAACATTTTTTACACTTATTTGAAGCTTACGGTTTCCGATGTAGCACGATGAAACAGGATCAATTATTCTATTTGGTTGTATATCGTAGAAAACAACTTTTAAGTAAACCGAATCTTTATGCTGACAACCGTGCGCATCGGTTACTATTACCCAATGATAACCTATATAACGTGCTTCATAAATACTATCAGTAGTTCCATCGCTCCATAAATAAGCCTTGTACCCAGGACCGGCATGAAGTGTATCAATACCTGCAACAGTTCCCCCGGGACCTAAATTTACACTCGGATAACCCCACACATAAATTTTTCTTCTTACAGAATCATTATTAGGATTCAGGTCATATTTGTATTTTGTGAATGCAACCAGTGAATAACTTTTTATTGCAGACATGTCAACACTATTCGAATTAAAATTATATATTAAAGTATCTCCCGGATAGAATGATTTATGCAATTTATAGCTATGCCAAACTGTATCATTGGTTTCAAACTTATATGCAATATTGATGCTGTCATTTGCCATTAAAGTATCGTTACCTTTATTTTTAAAAGAAACTGTAACATGTTCCTGGTTGCTCAGTTTACAAGCACTTAAAGGCGATAGTATTGAGTCAACTCCCAAATCGTAAGTTAACTGGATAACATTAACGGTATCGATGGTGACACAATTATGTATATCTGTCTGTTGTTTAACGCTAAGCCAAACCAGACCGGCGGGAGGATCCTTTAGCGTATCAGCAGTGGAAAGTGAAGGGAAAGTGATGTTGGCCCATTTATAATCAAAATTGACATTATAAGTTGCACGGATTACAACCGTGTCTAATCTTTCAGAAGCAACCAACGCAGGCAAACTGATTACAGGGTTTTTGAACAAATTCAAATTTAGTGTCAACGTGTCTTTATCTGCAACAGGATAAAATCCCTGGTACGGATCAATATCAAAAACTTTAATAATATTTAAACCGTCTGTGTCTATTACTGCTGGTTTATTAAAAGTTAAGATTGTACTGTCACCGACACGGAGATTACCCGGTAATAATAAAGTATCAATTATTGAAGCCCTGTTATTAATTTTAAACCCTGCAATAATTTTATCTTTTGAAGGAATCATTGTTCGTATTCCTATGTTTTTAACCCGGAATGATATTTTGGCGGGTACCGATTTAAGACAGGTATCTTTGTGAGAGGTAATTGTTAAAAGTTCAATGTTAGCCGGGGCTTCATAAAGTTTAAAATCGTCAAATGCAAATTCTTCATAGTTTCCATAATTGATACTTTCAAATTTAACCTTGAATTTAATATTTGACTTATTCATAAGAGATGAAGGCAACACCTGTTTAGCTGTTACCCAGTTTAAATTGGTTGTTGTATCCCAACCTGCAGTTCCCAGTGCAGTGATTGAAGAATTATTATACCAATTCCATTTCCAGGGATATGTATGTTTTGGAACCAAATTCCAGGTAACACCATTATCTAAAGATGAATAAATAGCTACTCCATCACCGGGTTGAAAATAGCAGTTATATTTTAATTCCAGTATTTCTTTTGAAGTATCAGGAATATTGATGCAGGATGATTCCACATAAGAATCATCATCACCATAAGTATATGAATCCCATGAATTTGGTGCAGAAGCAGGAGCAAAATCGGCAGGATGGCCCAATAGCCAGGAAGAAGATGTTCCACCGGCAGTCCAGTAAACATTAATGCTATCAAAATTTTCAATATAAGGAGTGCTGTACGTAGGAAAAGATGTCATACTGGTATGGAAAACATTGTTCGTTACATCCTGGTCCCCTGCCAGGTTCGTTGAAGCAATCACATTGGAGTAAATACCAGGTGATGACAGGTTTTTAGGTGTTTTAAAAGTAAATGAAACGCTATTGTATGAAGGGATTGAAGTCTTCAATGTATCACTAACAATTGTAGTACCTCCGTCAAATGAATAATACAATGGAATATTTGAAGGTGAGGGTATTGCTGCAAAGTTCTCTACCGTAATTTTTACGGAATCGTGAGTTGTATGGCAACAACCCGATATAGGTGCCTGCCAGCCGGTTACACCAACATCTTTAGTAAGGTATTTACCATAAACCGCGAAATTATCTATATTCCAGCCTGAATAAGGCCAAGGTCCTGTAGGCCCAAGTGTAAACCGTATCTTGATATTTGAATTTCTGTTAGCATATTGCGAAATATCAAACACCTGAGATTTCCATATATTATCGGTTACATCTCCGGTATTAACCCATACGCCTTCAGGTATCCAAGTTGTACCTCCATCGGTACTGATTTCTATTGCTGCCTTGTCGGAACCGTTAACATTGAGCCATCGTGCAAAGCTTATTTTTGTATTGATAAAATATTTACAATTAATTAAAGGCGTAGTGGCTGTAAATTGATTGTTGGACATATAGAGCGGATAATCGCCATTGTTAATCGTAATATCTGTACCTAATATATTGGTGCCGGAAACGGCATAAGAAGGATCGGGATTACCAAAAGATAACCCGCCTAATCCTTGTGGAGCAGTTCGCTGGAAATCTCCTGTCAGATTCCAGCCTTTATCGGTTTCAAATTCGTCATAAAAAGC
The DNA here is from genome assembly GCA_963851385.1 of uncultured Bacteroidota bacterium. Lineage (GTDB taxonomy): Bacteria > Bacteroidota > Bacteroidia > Bacteroidales > DTGW01 > CAWEFA01. Next base: position 32,773 of record CAWKPE010000013.1, read on the forward strand.
ACTTTTTATTACCTTCCTGGAACCTGAAGGATTTTGAACAGAGGACGGGAAATATTTACCCGAAATTTTAATGGAATTTGCCAGCAGTTTTAAATCCAGTATATCACCAACACCGGCAGTATCAGTAAGGTCGTATGTCACCCAAAAATAATTATTTCCCATTTGCAATGAATACCCTATGGGGCTAAATTTTGCTATTGAACCGCTAAATGATGTTTTTGATTTACATAGAGTATCCAGAAAAACAGAATCAGATGTGACATAAAGTTTTACTCCTGAAGACTTGATATCATTATCATTTGAATTTAAAGATGTTACTGCTAAAGAATCCAAAGAAAGTGAATTTGAATTACCTACAACAAAAACATTGATTCTCAAAATTGCGTTATTTGTTGAACCGTTTATGGCAACAGCATTACTTGCCTGAACAACGGATATTGATTGAACTGTTTTTGGAAAAGTATCGGTTTCTATTATTTGTACATCGTCAATGCAAGTTCCATACCCTGAATTTGATTGACCTTCAAATGCAATGCTGTACGTACCGGTTAAAGAAGAAGGAGGAAGCTCTATTTTTCTTTGTGTCCAATATGTCACGGGTTGCGTATATTCAATTAAAAATACCCATGGTGATGTCACGGATTTTCTGTAATATACCTTTAATTCATCATTTACCAGGTTCCCAAAAAAATAGGTGGAATCCTGGGCATGCCAAAATTGTAAAACCGGCTTCCTCGCGTATGATAAATTTATATCTTTTGTCACCAATTTTGTAGCCACGTAACCACCCTCCCTTTGAAACATAGCATTCATAATTCCTCCATGTGCCGGGTAAGGATGCCTCGTAAATACATACTGCGGAGTATAGGTATAACCTCCGTTTTGAAATTTCCAGCTTATGGTATCTCCACCCCATGAATTCCTGTAAATATTTAGCCATCCTGATGGCAGTCCTCCCTCGAAGCCTTCGGAAAAATAAATCTGGCAAGAAGCAACGGACATTTTTAGCACTAATGTTGTTAATAAAAAGCAGCGTAGGAGTTTCATTTTTTTATATTTTGAATTAATAACAAAAGTAATCAATCCCATAAATCAGACTCTTCTCAAATTAAACTTTTCATCAAAAATCAAAAAACTTGTAAATCAATTTCATTTAATTAAGCTTAAAAACACTTCGACAAGCTGCCAATAACAAAAATTATTTTTTAACTCATCCCTAAATCCCTTCTCTATAGGATAGAGAAGGGACTTACACACCCACTCTCTGCTTTGTAAAGAGGGGGAACGGGGGGTGAGTAAATAAACAGTTTTTCTTTTTAAAAATATCATACTAAATTATTTCTATTATTTCACTCCATTTTTTTAATTGTAATTTTACATTTGTTGTCTCAGTGTAACTATGTAATTAGGTCATGTTGAGACTTCGGCTTGAGCTCAGCCGAACGCCTGTCAAATTATGACCTACATTAAAAATTTCTTAATTAAGCAACATTGAATCATAAACTTTAAAATAATATAAAAGAACTATTTCATCGACTATATAATAAATTTAGTCTTAATGTATTTTAATGCAAATGGTTAAATAGCAAATTTATTAGCTATTACAATAAAATGAAATAAATAACCAAATTCAATATTTTTATAATGTCCAAAATTTCTAAATAACTTTTACGTTTTGAAATTTTTCATGTTTCAAAATAAATTCCGGGATAATAAATGTTGTTATGTTTATTTCAATAATTATTAGGTATACATAAATAAAAAATGACAAAAATTCTTTATCTGATAATAATTTTTTATTATAAGCTAAAAATAAAATTTATTTCCGACTAACTATTAATGTCTAACAACGTATATATAAACAATATAATTATATTTGTCTTTTAAGATTATGGAAATTACCGAAAGATTAATAGTGTATCATTACAAATTTTTAAAGAAGTTTAAGTAAACAGACAGGAAGAATGAAAAAGTTTGTTCTAATACCGGTGTTCAGCATAATTGCAATATTAAAGATTTACTCACAAACCGATAACACATTTTGGTTTGCTATACCTCATGCAACCTGGCAGCATACTGTAACTCCTATACCTACATCTCCAACTCCGGCACTTACATATTATGGAGGCACACCTGTATATTTAAGAATTGCCTGTTCAGGCCCCACAACTGTTACGGTTTCAATACCCGCCAAGTCAAATTATGTAATAGCAACTTTGACAAATACCGCTTTTAAAGACACTGTTTTTTCAGTGGATATGACAACGTATATGAGCGCCAGTTGGAAAAGATATGCAAATCCCAGGGGAAATGCAGGGCCATTTATTGATGATTCAATAGGGTTTAAAGTATTAAATAGCGGTCTTTCAATTGTAGCGGATGGAAATCCCGTTACGGCATACTGGGATTTAGCAAACATTGATAACAGGGACTTAATGTCTTTAAAAGGCCAAAATTCTTTAGGTAACGAGTTTTATATTCCCATGCAAAATGTATGGGATGAAGTAAATAATTTGCCAATTGATGCAACAAAACCTCCGTTGAATTATCCCAAAAAGTTGATGGATACGGCAAGGGCAGGATTCGATATTATTGCAACGGCTGATAGTACCAAAATATCAATTACTCCAACTTTCAATGCAAATAATGGTTGGATTGCCAATAGTACTCATACTATTACTCTAAATACCGGTCAAACCTACAGCGTTTTGGTAAAAGATAATAGTCATACCGGACACGCTGGTGGTAGTCATGTCAAGGTCACTAACGGCGATAATAACCATCAGATAGCCATTACGGACAAAGATGATTCCGATTACCCGTTAAACAATGGTTATGACTATTTGAGTGACCAATTGGTGCCTGTAAATATTATAGGTAAGCATTATATTGTGACTCCGGGAAGATTGGTTGCTACAGCAGCGAAAAATGGTGCCGGCAACGCAGGAAAAAATCTTGAATGGTATTATATTACAGCTACCCAAAATGTCACTACTATTTCAGTAAATAATGGTGGAACTATAGTTCCTACATTTTCTCTTAATGCTGGTCAACAACAAGGTATTCAACCGCCAACATACAATTCTGCCAATCCCTGGTCTACTATAGATGCAAGCGCACCAGTTTACGTTTACCAGGTAACAGGGTTTGTAGATGAACCTGGCGCTGCATTAATACCTAAAATTGACGGATGTACTGGTTCGCAATCTGTTTTTTTTGTTACACCTTCAGTTGGCGATAGTATATACCTGAATATACTTGCATACAATAATGCAATATATAACATGTATATTACATGGCCCGGGAAAGCCACTCCTATTCATCTTAGTTCCTCAGATTTTCTAAAGGTGAATTCCGGAGGAGACACGCTATGGTATATATACAAACCAACAAAGAATAGTTTCACTTACGGCCCCAATAAAATTCCTTACAATACTGCCTGTAAAATATATACAACAACAGACAGGTTCCATTTAGGATTGATAGCTGGTGGAGGTAGTGGGGCTAAGTATGGTTATTTTTCAGATTTCGCAGAAAACAGGGGTGGTGCAATAGTGCAAAGAGGAAGTCTTCTTTCACCGAAACAGGTAGAAGCTTGTTTTGGCGATACGCTTATTCTGGTTGCCTCAGGAGGATTTAATTACACGTGGTCCGCGACCCGTTTTGGAGATACAACCCACCTGACAAATCTTTACATGACAGATCCTACTGTGGCTAATCCATCAATATTCCCCCCTCCGGGCCAGTATAATTATTCTGTACATTTTTTAAGGCCCTGCTGGGGAGACACTACAATTACTATCCAGGTGAGTATTGATCCTCAACCTGTAGCTAATTTTACTATTGATAATTCTTATAAATGTACTCCGCCGTCTGCAAATCCAATAATTACATTTACCAATACTTCCCTGGGAGCAAATGAATTTAGTTGGTCTTTTAATTATCCATCAGTAATACCGGCGTCTAACAACAATACTGTAATAAACAATACATACCCGGCAAATACTCTGACAACTCCTCAACAATATAATGTATTTTTGTTGGTATCTAATTCACATTATCCGCGTTGTGTTTCAACAATAACAAAACCAGTAACCATTTTACCAAGAATACAGGCTGCTTTTAATGACAGTACAGCAACTATTTGCGATTCGGTTAAAATCAATTTTATTAATCAATCAAAATATAATGTGGCGGACACTCTGTACAGGTGGGATTTCGGTGACCAAATAACATCAACATTAAAAAATCCTTCACATATATTTAGAAATTTATTGGCTGGTCATGATACAACATATAATATAAAATTAGTAGCTATTTCCCCATACAATTGCAGGGATTCAGTTACCAAAACCATGACGGTGCATCCTTATGTAAAGGCCGATTTTGTTGTTGATTCATCTAAAGGTTGCTCCGATTTGACTGTTCATATAAATAATACATCCCTGGGAGTGAAAGGTGCAATAAGCAAATACGTCTGGAATTTTGGGAACGGGACAAAAGACAGCACGGCTGTTCCAAAGAATTATACGAAAACGTATACTGATACCTTATTTACACAATATCCTATTAATCTTACAGTTTCAAATGCCGGAGGTTGTAAAAGCTCTCTGACTAAACAGATAAGTGTTTACCCGAAAGTAACCGCTTTATTTACGCCAGACTCAACCACAGGGTGTACTCCTTTTACAGTAAGTTTCACGAATAAATCAAAGGGTGATACTTCAAATAATATGTTCAAGTGGAATTTTGGTAATGGAAACACTTCATCGAGTATAAGTCCGCAACATGAATTATTCACTAATTATACAAGCGGTTCGGATATTAAAGATACCATAACACTTACTGCTACTTCGAAAAATTATTGTACAAGTTCAGTTACATCTCTTGTAATAGTTCATCCGTATATTCAAGCCAGTTTTACCATGGATTCGGCAAAAGGGTGTTCCGGTATGACTCTTCATATTAACAATACATCCCTGGGAGTATCGGGTGCCATAACCAATTACAACTGGAATTTCGGGAATGGTACAACAGACAATACTGCTTTAAAAAAGAATTATGCGGAAACATACTCTGATACATTATCAGCGACAATACCTTTCCAGGTTAAACTAACAGTTTCAAATGCCGCAGGTTGTCAAAGTACACTGACACGAACTGATTCTGTATATCCCAAAGTACATGCAGGATTTGCAATGAATAATGCTTCCGGTTGCAATCCGGATACAGTAAGTTTTACGCCTATCAGCAATAAGGTTGCAGTTCAGTATACATGGACATTCGGTGATGGTTCTTCTTCCAATTTACAAAAGCCAACTCACATCTTTGAAAATCCGTATGACACTGATTTTCCGTTTCCGGTTAAGTTGGTAGTAACATCGAACAATTTATGTAGTGATACATCCCAAAGTACGGTAACCGTGCATGAGCGCATTGAAGCCGATTTCTCGGTTGATACTGCCGTGGGTTGTAGTGGTTTTAAAACAAACATATATAATGCTTCACAGGGTGGAACCGGAATTTTTAGTTACTTATGGAATTTTGGCAATGGTACTTCCATATTTCATTTTAGAACCGACCCGCAACCTTCAATGTTTCCTCATACCTTTACCAATCCTGGAAATAATGATACAACTTATCATTTTACTCTTACAGTTAAAAATGATAATAGTTGTGCTTCAACATATATGGTTCCCATACTTGTTCACCCTCACCTTTCGGCGTCAATTTGGTCAAAGAATACTGTGGGATGTCCGGTACTGCAAACTACCTTTGTCAATAAATCTAATAAAAATGCAGCCAACCAAATCAAATGGGATTTTGGTGATGGAAGCAATTTAATGAATGTAGATTCTGTTCTTCATTACTACGATAATTCAGATTCTGTTAACAACCGTCTGCTTACAGCAAAATTAGTAGCAATATCTACGTCTACAGGTTGTTCAGATACTGCTAAAGTAAATATCAATGTGTATCCTTATATTAAAGCCAATTTCAGTATGGATAAAGGTGCCGTTTGTACTTATGATTCAGTCAAGCTTACACTTAACGGAACTGGTAAATTTGCCAGAACTTACTGGGATTATTATGGAACCGGAACTTTTGATTCATCTCAATCAAAAGTTATTAATACTTCATTTGAAAAATCGTTCAGCAAAAATAATGGCACAAAGCCTGATACATTTTTACTAAAGCTTAGGGTAAGGAATACTCAATATTGTAAGGACAGTATTATAAAACCGATTATTGTATATCCTTATGTTAACGCTATATTTACACCAAGCTCAATAGCAATATGTGATTCATCGAGCATTTCTTTTACAGATAGTTCTAATACAGTGGCAACTCAATGGAATTGGGATTTTGGTGATGGAACTTCATCCGATTTAAAAGTTCCACCTGCTCATGTTTATTTTCATCTCAATTCATCAAGTAAACCATTTACTATTAAATTACATACTGTATCCAATTACTCGTGTGTAGCCGATGCATCTGTTAATATCACTGTGAATGCATATATTCATTCTGATTTTACCATTAATAAATCCACAATTTGTCCGGGAGACGGCATATTATTCGATAATAATTCCTCACCAGGAAGCAAGCATAATTATTGGGATTTTAATGGAACTTATTCATATATAGAAAATGATACTCTATCATTCTTGAAAACAATTCAAAATCCGGGTACAACTGAAAAAACAATATATGTTCATCTTATTTCAAAGACATTAGATCAAGCTTGTTCTGATTCAACGAAACGGAAAGTAATTTTGCACGCGCCTGTTAAAGCCAGTTTTAATACTTCTGATACGATTACACAAAATTGTAATCCATTTACTGTTAATTTTGTAAACCAGTCCAATTCAGCTGCTACAAATTTTTTCTGGGACTTTGGCGATGGCACTAATGCATCAACTCAATCACCAAACAAAAACCCGCCGCCTCATCAGTTCACAAATCCCTATTCTAAAGAATGGCCTTTCACAGTGAAATTGCATGCTGTTTCGGATTCCGGATGCACGCATGATACATTCCGGATAATAAGGGTTTTTCCGTATATTAAAGCTTATTACACTCTGTTTAATTCAGAAGTTTGTAACGATTCATCTGTTATTATATCTGAAAGTTCATTGGGAGACATAGTACATCGCAGGTGGTTTTTTGAAGGTTTGGGTGGTTCTAAAACGGGAACTTTTAGCGGTACTTTTTCATATCCTTACCAAAACCTGGGTTCGCTTGTAAAAACTGACAGCCTTATTTTAATAGTGGATAATGGCTTTCCGAAATGTTACGATACCTTATTCAGGCCCATTACCGTTTATCCAAGGATAATATCGGATTTTGATTTTGATCCTGTGCAGGGAAATAAGTCCTGTAACCCTTTTAAAAATGTAAAATTTGTAAATAAAACTATTTCCGCCAAATACTACAACTGGGATTTTGGTAACGGCAACACTTCGCAAGACAGCATACCTCAAAATATTAATTTTGAAAACCTTACTTCAAAAGACGATACTTTTCCTGTAAAGTTACATGTTATTTCAAAATATGGATGCGTGTCAGACACTACCAAAGATTTAATAGTATATGCATACATAGAGGCTGATTTTAAAGTGCCAAATGCAAATGTATGTTCAGGTATCCAGACACAAGTTATTGATACTTCTCTTGGACAGGTAAACATTAGGAAATGGACATATAACACAAGCCTTGATGCACTTGATCAATCAAAATCTCCCATGATATTTTTTACAGGAAATAATGTTTCTCCTTCAACAAGACAAGATACATTGAAATTGACCGTATATAATAAACATAATTGCCCGAGTTCTATTAGCAGTATAATTACGGTATTTCCTAAAGTTACAGCTGCCTTTACAATGAATGCATTTCCAATGAATGCAGAAGGTTGCAGTCCTTTTACGGTTAATTTTCACACTAAAAACCTGACTAAAAATGCCGCTGACTTTAACTGGACATTTGGCGATAAATATGGAAGCACTTCTTCATTAGAGGAACCTATAAAGACTTTTTATAATTATACAACAAATGACACAGTGCTTATGGTAAAGTTATTGGCAATTTCAAATTATTTATGTTCAGATTCGGCAACAAAAACAATAACACTTGATTATAAACCAAGGGCTGTATTTTCTCTTGACAATACAATAGGTTGCCCTCCGTTTAATGCTGTTATTCATAACGAATCTGTAACAAGCAATGCAACTTTTTATTGGGACTTCGGTATCAATAACGGTGGTACCACGACAACTAATTATTCGGACGTCCATCACACGTATTATAATAATTTTGGAGGGAATGCCTTTGAGTCGTACAGGATTTCTTTAAGAGCAGTAACCAACAAAGGATGTTTTGATACCATGTCATTACCAATTGAGGTATATCCTAATGTTAAGGCCGGATTTAGCATGGATACGGTTGGTTGTAGCCCATTCTCGGTTGATTTTAATAACCAGTCGACATATCCTGCATATTACTACTGGGATTTTAAAGATACCGTATTTACAACTCAAAGAGATCCGTCACACGTATTTTTTAATTACGGAGTTACCAACAGAACTTTCCCGGTTATGCTTAGAGTATTATCTTCATATGGATGCAAGGATTCAATTATTCATGATGTAGTTGCTTATCCTGCACCTGAAGCTGGTTTTACTTCTGATAAAGTATTTGATTATTACCCGTCAGCAACTTTTGAATTTTATGATCATACTAATAAGGGGCCATGGGTTTATGACTGGAATTTTGGTGATAATAAGGGATATTCAAACAGCAAAGATTCAGTATCCTATACGTATGGGCATTGGGGAAGCTTCAAGGTTAAGCTTTATGTAACCTCTGGAATTTGCAGTGATAGTGCCGAACAAACTATTCTGCTTAAAGCACCTATTCCAATTGCAGATTTTGATTCTTCAGCTGCAGGATGTTCCCCGGTAACTGTATTTTTCCATAACAATTCACAATATGCTAACACATATCTTTGGGATTTCCATGATGGAACAACTTCAGAAAAGGAAAATCCGTCGCATACTTTTGCTGAACCCGGTGATTACAATGTTGTATTAACCATTCAGGGAGATGGAGGTTCTGCTTATGATCAAAAGATGGTTAGAGTTTATCAAAATCCGGCAACAGATTTCAGTGTTGAACCTTCTCAGGTTATGCTCCCGGATGCAAAAATCAGGTGTTTTAATGCTACGGCAGGTGATAATAATTATTTATGGTATTTTGGAGATGGAGGTATAAGCAGTGACCCTAACCCTGTTTATATATATACAAAAACAGGAGTTTACAGCATCAAACTTGTTGCGACATCAAAAGAAACCCAATGTGAAGATTCAATAACTAAATTGGATATAGTGAGTGTAGGTGCACCAGGTTATATTGAGTTTCCAAATGCCTTTACACCAAATATGAATGGTCCTTCCGGAGGAGCTTATAATCCGGCTGACTTAAATAATTATGTTTTCTTCCCGGTTTACGAAGGAATAGCTGAATATCACCTGGAAATATATAATCGTTGGGGAGAACTGCTTTACATTTCTAATGATGTTACAATCGGATGGGATGGCTATTATAAAGACCAGTTATGTACCCAGGGAGTATATGTTTATAAAGCAAAAGGTAAATTTTACAATGGACAATCTTTTGAAAAGGCAGGTGATATGACATTGCTTCACAAGAAAAAACTATAAAACGGTTTAAGTGAAAAAGATAATTTGCATATTAGGATTGGTAATTATATTTTGTAAAAACTTTATAATCTATGGACAAGATCCTCAATTTACACAGTTTTACTCTGTGCCTTTGTATCTGAGTCCTTCCTTTACCGGTGCAACTCAACAACAAAGATTTTCAGGAGTTTACCGGCAACAATGGTTAGCACTTCCAGCAGATTATGTTACGTATGCTTTTGCTTATGATTATTTTTTCTCAAAATACAACAGTGGCGTCGGTATAATGGGAATGAGAGATGAAGCAGGTTCTGGCAAGCTTGGATATACGAATGTTTCATTATTATATTCTTACGATTTCATTGTATTTAACAAAAGCTGGCACTTGCGCCCCGGGATAAGTTTTGTTTATAGTAAATACAGCCTCGATTTTTCCAAACTTAAATTTCCTGATCAGTTAAGTGCCACTAATCAAAATGCAGGTCTGGATCAAAGCTCTGATTATGTTTGGAACGGTAATGTTGATGGATCATTATCAGGACTGGCATATAATGATAAAATGTGGTACGGAATAACTGTTGATCATTTATTGAGGCCAAATGAAGCATTTTTTGGAGATCAGGCTCTTTTACCAATTAAATATACTTTTTTTGGAGGAGCTAAAATTGTTACTAAAGGCCGGCTTCTCAAACCTGCCGATGAATCTATCACTGTTGCTTTCCAGTACCGAAGACAAGGAGATTATAATCAGCTTGATCTCGGTCTTTATTGGTTCGATCCTCCATTAGTTTTAGGATTTTGGTACCGTGGTATTCCCAAACAATACGATATGACAGGAGATGCAGTGTCATTTCTTGCCGGAATAAAAATGTACAGACTCAGTTTTGGTTACAGCTATGATTTTACTATTTCAAGCCTGATTACTTCTACTCATGGAGCACATGAAATTTCTATAATCTATGAATTCTTTACAAAAAAGAGAAAAAAATATCATGCTATTCCCTGCCCTGAATTTTAAAATTAGTTGTTGGTATTTAGCTATTAGCTGTTATATATTTATTTTTTTGCTTCGATTATTTATAACAACATCATTTCTGTAAATTTTAAATCCATTTTTCAGATAATTGAATTCCTTATTTTAAAAATTTGTGCCTATTGCTATAAAATAATCCTTAAAGAATTATATTTGTGCAAGTACAATAAAATGTGCTTCATTAAATAATGAACTTGTCATTTTAATGAAATACTTAAAAATTTAAAAACTCACTATTACAATTAATTTATCTAAGAATGAAAAATTTAAATCTAATTATCAACATCGTGTTAGCAGTGGCACTGGGAATTTTATTTGTTCTTTATTTTTCGCTAAGGAGTCAAGTCAAAAAAGTAGAATCTCAACCAGTTCCTTTGCCTGCGGGAAACAGTCATATTGTATATATTAATACTGATACGCTTAATGCAAAATATGATATGTCCATTGATATGGAAGCTAAGTTGAAAGAAAAACAAAGGAAAATGGATGAAGAATTGAATATTAAAAAAAGCAACTATGAAAAAAATGTGATGGATTATCAGGATAAAGTGAAAAAAGGTCTTTTACTGCGTTCGGAAGTTGAAAAAATAGAACAGCAATTGTATTATGATCAACAAGCCCTTAATAAACTTTATAGTGACAATCAGGCTCAACTTGCAGAAGAATCTCAGAGAGAAAACAGGAAGTTGATTTACAGTATTATTGATTTTCTGAAAGAATATAACAAGAATGGTTATTATCAGTATGTATTTGGTTATGCATTTGGCGGTAATGTTTGGTATGCGAATGATTCACTTAATATTACCAATGATGTTCTTAAAGGATTAAACGAAAAATACAATAAAGAAATAGCTCATAAGAAATAGTTTGCTTATGGGGTTTGCTGATTTATATTTTAAACGTTATCAAACAGAAAAAAGATTAATTTTAAGTTCTCCGTCATCAAACCTGGAAATTGTTGTAATAATCCCTTGTTTTAATGAAGACAATACAATAAAGACTCTTGAAAGCCTTTATTTTTGTTTGCCAACAAAGAAGGATGTTGAAGTAATTGTTTTAATTAATTTTCCTGAAGGTCAGGAAAATAAATTTGAAAATCAACATTTACAATTATTTCGAATAATGCAAAACTGGGCTGATTCTCATTCCCGGGAGCGTTTAAAGTTTTTTCTACTCATAAAAAAATTACCTGAAAAAACAGCCGGAGTGGGCCACGCGCGTAAAATTGTCATGGATGAAGCTCTCAGGCGTTTTAATTTGATAAATAATCCTATAGGTATAATTGCCAGCTTTGATGCTGATTGTATTTGTGAAACAAATTACTTAACTGTACTTGAAACATTATTTGAAAATTATCCTAAAACAAAAGGATGTTCAATATATTTTGAACATCCAGTTTCCGGAAACGAATATTCCCAATCAGTTTATAATGCAATTATTCAATATGAGCTTTATCTTCGTTATTATATAGAAGCGTTAAGGTTGATCAATTATCCTTTTGCGTATCATTGTGTCGGCAGCGCTTTTGCAGTAAGAGCAGATGCTTATGCTATGCAAGGTGGAATGAACAAAAGAAAGGCAGGAGAGGAGTTTTATTTTCTTCAAAAAATCATTCCTCTTGGAAATTATCGTGAATTGAATGAAACAAAGATTATTCCTTCTCCACGGGAATCCAATAGAGTTCCTTTTGGAACGGGTAAAATAATAACGAAAATTTTACAATCAGACGACCCGGCATATCTTACTTATAATCCAAATGCTTTTAAGTGCCTTGGTAACTTCTTTCTTGATTCTGCAAATTGTTTTAAACAGACTTCCACTAAAATAAAATTACTATTGGAAAGCCAGAATCCTGCTTTAATAGAGTATTTGAAAAAAAATGACTTTATTAAAAAAATTGATGAAATCAATTCCAATTGCTCAAACATATTAACATTTAAAAAGCGCTTTTTCACATGGTTTAATGGGCTTATGGTACTTAAGTTTCTAAATGATTCACATCGAAATTCATTTAATAAAATTCCAGTATCGGAAGCAGCTGCAATAATTTTGAAGAATCAAAATGACATAATTCCAAATAAAGATTCTCGTTACTTATTGGATAAACTCAGAAATATACAGCGAAATTCAGTATTTAAATCAGGATTATAATAAAGTGAAACAAAACTTACTATCCGACATGACGGTATAAAACAACCTCTTTACCTTTGCCGTTTTCCAAATGAAATTGTTTTTGAATACATGCCGGAATTTCTTCAGGATTATGGGTTACCATAATAAAAGTCCTGGTTTTTACATATTCTTCAATCACTAATAGCGTTTTTTGTATTAGTTTTTCATCAAATCCCTGGAAAGGTTCATCAAGAATTAGCAAAGGGGAATTTTTTATTAGCCCGGCGATTATTAAAACCAATCTTTGATGTGCAGCAGACAAATTAAAAAGCGGAATATGACCGTTATTGGAAAATCCAAAATAATTCAAAAGGAATTCTTTAAACTCAAGTTCTTCCTTTATGAATTTCCGTTTTTTATATGGGTTCTGAAAAACTAAATATTGAACAGCTTCTTCAATTGTCATTGATTTATTGAAATAGCGATACATTTCAGATGAGTAAAAAGAAATTTTGTCTTTAATTTCCCAAATGCTTTCACCTGAGCCCCTTTTTGCATTAAAAAGATAGACTTCATTTGAATAAACCTGCGGATTATCAGCATATAATAAGCTTAAAAGCATAGATTTTCCCGCACCATTTTGTCCACTAAGCAACCATTTCTCTCCCTTGACAACCTTCCAGTTTATATTTTTCAAGATAATGTGTTCACCATATTTTAATGTCAGATTTATTAATTCGAATGCAACTGTAAAGTTATCGTAAGAGCTATCTGGAATTTTAAATGAAATTTTTTCTACAGTTTGTTCAACCGGAACTTTATATAACTCCTTGCTGCCTGAAAAAATTACCTTTCCCTGGTGTAAATGCAAAATATCAGTAACAAAATGAGGTACATGTTTACCTGTTGAAGCAATAACAATAGTTGTAAATTCAGAAGCCAGATATCCCAACAATGAATCTATTTTATCTATTCCCTCTATGTCTAAGCCAATATAAGGTTCTTCAATAAACATGACACGGGGTTTGAGCATAGAAACTTTAACTATAGTTGCTTTCCGGAATTCCCCGGATGATAACATGTTTATCGATTCATCCATCAGATATTTTAATCCGAAATCATCAACCAAACTGATAAAATAGGGTTCAGTTATTTCTCCCAAATATTCCTTCAATGTAATGACATTGTCATTCTCTGTAGCATGATAACGTTGTTGGTAATAAAAACTGTAAGATTCATTTTCAGATAATCTGAACCTTAATGTTTCAAAATATTTCTTAACTGAGTAATGTCCCAGACAGTTAACAGTGCAATCACTGTATTCTAAAATGCCATTTCCAAAATATTTCTTGTCTTCCAGCCAGTCAAAGAGACTGAAAATATTTCCATCGGAATTACCGTTAATGAGCCAGTTATGATTGGAAGATATACAAAAATCAAATGGTTCAGAAGAGTTATTACTTAGTATTGCGTGCGAAATTCTAAGCGAAAAACTATCCATTTTTATTTTCCATTACCTTCTTCTTCACGCTGGCTTAAAAATTCATCAAGTAATTCTACATTGGAATCGAGTAACTGCAATTCGGCCTGAACGTGTAAATTGTTTTACACCATATTTATTGAGTTCGGTAAACAATTTACTTGTTTCGAATTCATGCCCGGTTTTTTCAATTACTGTATACTCAGGAGTAATTTCAATGATACGGGCATTATTTTGCCTGACAATAGTCTCAATCATATTGCTTTTAAGCAATGCCTCAGTGAGTACTTTATAAAGTGCAATTTCCTGGAAAATAATTTCATCTTTTGTATGATAAAATGCTTTAAGTACTTCCACTAATTTTTCAATTTGTTTAGTTACCTTGATGACTTTGTCTTCAGAACTTTTTACCACTATTGTAAATTTATGAATGCCATGCAGCGCCGATTCAGACACTGTCAAGCTTTCGATATTAATATGACGCCGGGTAAAAATAATTGTAATTCTATTCAGGAGTCCGACTGCATTTTCTGAATATGCTGTTACCGTGAATTCTTCTATCATGATGATTATTATTAACGTTAATTAATATTATTACTTAAATATTTATTTATTATAGTGTTCAGAATAAGTGATATTGATGCTAGATACTGGATACTTGATATTATTAAAATTTTGACTATGTGATCCCCTATCTAGCATCCAGCATCTTATCTTCATTTTCCTTCTTCCAGCAATACTTCAACAACTGAAGCTCCTGTAGGTACCATAGGAAATACGTTGTCCTCCTTCTCTATTACTACTTCAAGCAAAAAGGCATTATCCGATTCAATCATTTCCTTGATGGCTTGATCAAGTTGTGAGCGATCAGTAACCTTTTTAGAACTCCAGCCATAAGCTTCCGCAAGTTTTTGGAAATTTGGATTGATCAGTTCAGTTTGAGAATATCGTTTATCAAAAAACATTTGCTGCCATTGACGTACCATTCCTAAAAAATTATTATTCATAAGAACAACCTTAACTGCAGCCTTTGTTTGAGCTATAGTACCCATTTCCTGAATAGTCATTTGAATACCGCCATCACCTACATAAAGGATAACCTGTTTGTCAGGAGCACCCATTTTAGCTCCAAATGCTGCCGGTAATCCAAATCCCATTGTTCCCAGTCCGCCTGATGTAATAAAACTACGTTTGTTTTTATGTAATGCATAACGTGAGGCAAACATTTGATGTTGACCTACATCAGTCACAATAACTGCATCACCTTTAGTTTGTTCATTTACCCTGCGGATAACTTCGCCCATGTTAATTCCTGGTTTATCAGGATAAAGTGCAGGTTTAATGACTTTTTCCTGTTCAATTTTATCACACTCTCTGAATTCTGCAATCCACTTTTTGTGGTCGTTTTTTGAAATTAACCTGGTTAACAATGGCAATGTTTCTTTTACATCCCCAAGAACTGCAACATTGGTTTTAACATTTTTATCAATTTCGGCAGGATCAATTTCAAAATGGATTATTTTGGCTTGTTTGGCATAACGTTTTAAATCTCCGGTTACACGGTCATCAAAGCGCATACCTATAGCAATCAGAACATCGCAATCATTAGTTTTAATATTGGTCGCATAATTTCCATGCATACCAAGCATACCAACATTTAATTCATGATCAACTGGCATAGCACGTAGCACCTAATATAGTCCAGGCAAATGGAATACCTGATTTTTCAATAAATGCTTTAAATTCCTCTTCTGCATTGCCAAGTACTACTCCTTGTCCAACCAATACATAAGGTTTTTTTGCAGAATTTATAAGTTTGGCAGCTTCAATTATTTTATTTTCATCATAATTGAGGTTTTGGAACATAACTACGTATATAAATACATTTTTCATAGTTCCAGTCCAATGTATCCAAACTGTGCATTTTTAGTCAAATCAATCAAAACTGGTCCAGGACGGCCTGTTTTTGCAATATAAAATGCTTTTGCAATTGCTGCAGGAATTTCTTCAGGTTCCGTAACCTGGATATTCCATTTACAAACCGGCATAGAAATACCAACAACATCTGTTTCCTGGAAAGCATCAGATCCAAGAAGAGGAGCCGATACCTGGCCTGTAATACAAACTATAGGTGTTGAATCAATTTGTGCATCAGCTATTCCGGTTATGAGATTTGTAGAACCAGGCCCTGAAGTTGCAATGCAAACTCCTACTTTACCTGTGACACGGGCATAACCCTGAGCAGCATGAACAGCACCTTGCTCATGTCGGGTTAATACATGGTGAATTTTATCCTGGTAATTATATAGCGCATCGTAAACAGGCATAATTGCCCCGCCGGGATAACCGAAAATAATTTCAATTTTTTCTTCCAGAAGCGATAAAATAACCGCTTCAGAACCTGTAATTTTTTTTGTTTGTTTACTCATTTTATACATTATTACCCACCCTGCCCTCCCAAAGGGAGGGAAATTATTATTTAAATAAAGAGTGGAAATTATTAAACATTTATTTTCTAAATTAATTATTACTCAGCCCCTCCTTTGGAGGGGTTGGGGAGGCGGCTTATTCAATCATTCTCACTGCCCCGGTATCAGCGCTAGAAACCATACTGGCATATGCTTTTAAAGCTTTTGAAATTTCACGTTTACGGGATTTAGGCGTAAAAGCTGTCATTTCCACGAGCCAGTTCTTCTTTTCTTCTTTTTTCAAGTTCATCATCTGAAACCAGTACATTTAATTTTCCTTCCGGAATATCAATTTCTATAATGTCGCCATTGCGAATAAGACCAATTTCACCGCCAGAAGCTGCTTCGGGTGAAACATGGCAAATAGAAAGTCCAGAAGTACCTCCTGAAAAACGTCCATCAGTTATCAATGCACATTCTTTTCCCAAGATGCTTTGATTTAATATATGAAGTAGGATAAAGCATTTCCTGCATTCCCGGTCCTCCTTTAGGTCCTTCGTAACGGATAATAATTACATCACCTGCTTTAATGTCCTTCAGGATTCCTTCACATGCTTCTTCCTGGCTTTCAAAAACACTTGCCGGTCCTTTGAATTTATAATATAGAAGGATCAACACCTGCAGTTTTTACAATACATCCGTTTACGGGCAATATTGCCATAAAGTACTCCCAGGCCGCCATCGGGGAAATACGGATGTGCCATATCCCTGATGCAACCCTGAGCACGATCGGTATCAAGTTCTTTATACATATAACTTTGTGAACCCATTTTCAGATTTTTTATACCGGCAGGGCCACTTTTAAATATTTCAAAAGCTTCATTTATTGCACTTTTTCTCATGATATCATATTTATCCAGTGCTTCTTTTAGCGTAAAGCCATCAGCACGAACGACTGTATTATCGATCAAACCGGCACGATCAAGCTCGCCCATAATGCCTAAAATACCACCTGCCCGATTTACATCTTCAACATGATAAGATGAGCTGGGAGCAACTTTGCACAAAACCGGAATTTTGCGTGAGAGAGCATCAATATCTTTCATGGTAAAATCAACTCCTGCTTCATTAGCAATTGCAAGAATATGCAAAACAGTATTTGTTGAACCTCCCATGGCTATATCCAGTGCCATGGCATTTATGAATGCAGATTTACTTGCAATAGATCGTGGTAAAACAGAATCATCACCTTCATAATAATATTTTTTGGTCATCTCGACAATTTTTTTTGCAGCTTTCTTAAATAATTCAGTCCGGTTTTTATGCGTTGCCACAATAGTGCCATTTCCAGGAAGCGCCAGCCCAATTGCTTCATTAAGGCAGTTCATTGAATTTGCAGTAAACATTCCAGAACATGAACCACAGGTTGGGCAGGCATTTTTTTCAACTTTCAATAGTTGCATCGGAAATTGAATCATCTGCTGCCATAACCATAGCGTCAACAAAATCATATCTTTTATCTTTTACTCTGCCTGCTTCCATTGGTCCACCGGAAACAAAAATCGAAGGAATATTAAGACTCATAGAAGCCATCAACATTCCAGGTGTTATTTTATCGCAATTGCTGATGCAAATCATTGCATCAGCCATGTGAGCGTTGCACATAAATTCAACACTATCGGCAATTAAATCGCGTGAAGGCAAAGAATATAACATCCCATCATGCCCCATAGCTATTCCATCATCAATGGCAATGGTATTAAATTCAGCGGCAAAGAAACCTTCAGCTTCGATCCATGATTTTATTTGCTGGCCAATTTCATGCAGATGAACATGTCCGGGGACAAATTGTGTAAAAGAATTGACTATAGCAATAATAGGTTTTCCCATTTGTTCTTCATTCATTCCATTTGCTCTCCATAAGCTTCGGGCTCCTGCCATGCGGCGACCCTGAGTTGTTGTGTTACTACGAAGATTATTTTTCATGATTTTGGTACTTATTTTGTTTGTAATTTATTTCTCTTTATGGCAAATACTAGATACTGGATACTAGATACTTGATATTCACTTCGATTTTCATTTATTCTAAATTAGTCGTAATCATTATTTTTTTGGCTAGCATCTGGTATGTAACATTCATTTTCACTTTTCACTTTTATGATCTTTCTGAACTAGTTTCACTTCTGTCCCCCAATCAAGCTCCACAAATGGTATTTTACAAATACATCCTGATTTTTAAATCCTGCTTCTCCCAGCCATTGCAATTGTTCTAAAAAATTTTCGTGTAAATCA
This sequence comes from uncultured Bacteroidota bacterium, assembly GCA_963851385.1. Taxonomy (GTDB): domain Bacteria; phylum Bacteroidota; class Bacteroidia; order Bacteroidales; family DTGW01; genus CAWEFA01. The sequence goes on from CAWKPE010000013.1 coordinate 51,799, forward strand.
TCTCCTTTATATTTAGGCAGATTAAAATTTTCTATATTTCTTAATTTCCAATTTTCAAAATGCGAATTCCATTTGTCATAATATGGCTCAAGTTCCTCAGGAACATTTTCTTTTGAAGCAGTGACAAAATTTGCCCAGTAAATTAAGCTGTTTTTGTATGGTTCTTTATATATTGTTTTCATTTCGTCGGCATTAAAAAACCAGCCATCTTTCTGTAACAAATTAAAGCATTTTTTGTAAAGATTTTTCTTTTCAATTTTTTCCAAATGATGAATAGCGGACATTGAGAAAATGAGGTCAGGTTTATGCTCTAATTTTTCTTCCCAGTTTTTCTCAATTGCTGAATGGATATAATGAACCCTGTTTTCATATTGTATTAAACGATTTTGTGCAATTTTAAGAAAATCAAGTGAAAAATCAATCCAATAACAAATTGAATTAGGATAGATATTTAGAACTTTTTCAAGAAAAATGCCGCTACCTGCTCCAAGATCAACAACTACAATTTTACTTTCCTTTTGAAAATTGCAAATATTAAAAACTTCATTTTGCAGCAAATCATACTGGGGTACCATTATTGGTGCCATCTTGTCGTAGGTTTCAGCCATTGTGAAAAACCTTTCTTTTCCTATCTGTTCCATACCTTATATTATACATTAAATTTATACTAAAACGAAGAAGCCTTTCTCTTTTGAGTGAGAAAGGCTTCTTTTTCTTTGGCTAATATTTTATAATAGCATTCTCACCCCATTGGTATTTTAATAAGGACCACAACAACGACGATGAGAATGTTAATTAATAATTTCATTTTTTTATACTTATACATGGCAAATATAGGAAATAAATTTTTATTACAAAATTTTTGAAATTAAATGAAAGTTAAATATATCTTTAATTTACCTGATTTGCCAATTAGAATTAACCAAATAGAATTGTAATGCAGGCAAATACGATTAAAAATAATTTATAAAAAAATTTACCAAAAGTTTATAAAGAATATTTATAAATCTTAATCGCATCAAAAAATGGTCCACTGCCTAAAATCCAGAAGGCATTATCATGGTACAATATTCCATAACTTGAAATGCCATAACTATTATGGATCGTAACTATGGGCCTGAAAACCTGAATGGTTTTTATAATGTTGCCACTGGCATCCAATTTGTTTAGTTTCATTGTACTTTCCATACTATTATCCGTTAAAATCCAGATATTATTTCCATCCCAGGTCATACCGGTTGCTGAACTAATTGAAATTGCATTGTTTTGTAATAGTTCGCCGGTAGTAGAAAACTTTAGAATAGTTCCCTTGCTTGAATTGTACCCCCAACAATTAGTTCCATCAAATGTCAATAATGAAAATTGTCCCGGGATTGTAAAACAACTGCTGCCTGAAGGATCAATTTTGTAAATCATATTCTGTACAATTACATCATACCATAAATAGTTATTGCCAAATGCCAATCCTCCAACATCATCTCTGTCAAATGGCATATCTATTGAAGATATAATACTTCCCGAGGTACTGATTTTATAAGCTTTAACATAACCAAGCATAATGCCGGATTGTAATATCCAAAGATTTGTTCCATCAGAAGTAATGTTAGCTAAATTGGTAATTGGAGAATTTAATGTTGCAACCAGGTTTAATCCGGTATCGGTTTTATATATTTTTTGGTTATAACTATCAGCAATCCATAAATAATTTTGTAAAAAAGTCAATCCACTTGGCGGACTCATTGTATATTCTATTTTCCTTAATATATTTCCGGACAAATCAATTTTATTGATTGTATCATTGCTATAGTACCACAAATTTTGTCCATCGTAAGTCAGTCCTTTGTTAAAATTGGTATTAATAGATATAGAATCAGTAAGATTACCATTGATGAGAGACTGCTTATATATTCTTTTGTTAATATCATCTAATTGCCACAGATCATTTCCTATTACCACCGAACCAAGGATATCTCCATATCCCGGAGCTTTAAGGGCAATTTTTTCCAATCCGCTTAGTTTGTAGATTACTCCTGTTCCGTAAGCAGGATCATCAGCCAATAGAAGATGAGATCCGTCGTAGGTCAGTCCCATTGCATGTGAAACGGGACTATTCAATGAATCTATAGTTTGTCCGTTATTATTTATTTTGTAAATGTAATTATTATACATAGCATAATAATATGTACCATCGAAAGCAGCACCTATAAGCCAGGCTGTCCTTAATGTTGTCGCGATGGTATCTAAAGGATATATTATTGTATTTGACGCCGGATTATTTCCCAGCTTATTAGCTTGCCATGTTCCTTTATCACTTTGACCAGGGTAAACATAATTACCGGAAGCAGTTGAATCATTAGTTAATTTACCCGTAAAAGAAATGGTATTATTTACATCACCAAATGAAATATTGCTTCCATTTACAGTTCCCGTTAACGTAGCATTTTGCATTTCAATATCAGGAACACTTATTGTTCCTGAAAGAGTTCCTTGCTTCTGAGTAACATTAACTGTAAACGAACCTGTCATATTATATGAAGTACTTTTCCAAGTTCCAATCCAATTGCCTGAAAAATTAACTGGTGTTGAATTTTCATTGTTAGTTTCTTTCTTACATCCTATAAGAATTAAAAGTAAACAAGCTAAAAAAAGTGATAATTTTGAGTTCATAGTTAAAATTTTTATTGATATACAATTATTAAAATTTGTGATAAACTTTTAAAATATATCTTGGTATTGCAAAACCAACCTCAGTAGGGATTCCCGATGATGTATAATAGGCTTTGCCATATTGTACATGCAAAGCTATCCCAAAATTATCTTTCTCAAAGGCAGGCCCAACCATGATTCCTATATCAGTTCCGTATAACGATTGATCCCAATCGGAAGCTTTAATAGAGCCATATCCTATGTAACCTCCTAATTGTGCGTGAAAAGAATTATTGGGATATTGTGCAAGCCAATTTGCACCTATGTTGTATCGGGATGCTTTTGAATCAGCAGAATTGAATGCGGTCAACGTTGCACTTTCATATTCGAAATACCCTCCCAACCTAACAGCATCAAGAACTTGGCGGGCATAAAAAATTTGAAAAACCGGACTTGTATTTTTAGTTGCCCAAATATTTACAGGATCTCCAATCCAGATAGAATAATCATAACTGGGACTAATTCCGGCCCCAATACCTATAATGTTTTTTTGTTCTTGTCCTTGTGCAAAAAGGTTCATTGTTAGCATTAAGCCAAGCAGACTTAGGACTGCATTTTTCATTTTCATAGTAGTTTAATTTTGTTCAAATGTCGATAGTTAAGGTCAAGAGATAATTTTATTTTAAAAATACAATTATTGCAATTTAAAAGAAAATTCCTTTTTAAATTTTAAATCCAAACGAAATATTTAATACTGGAAGATAATAATGAGACATAGTGCCTATGCCGTTCCAATCCCAATTACTTCCCCTTGGTGGATTTTCACTTAACTTAAGCAAGGTCTGCATACCCAAGCCAAAAATCATTGTAAACTTGCTTCCCATATTCAGGTAATATCCAATATCAGGTTGAATAATAAAATCGGTTCTTGAATAATCATTTAAGTCGTAATCTCTGCCTGAAGCTATGCCTAACCCAAATTTACAATCTATATAAAAGCCATTTAAGGCACTGCTCAGGTAACTTGGACCGACTGCAAAGCCTAGTTCAGTAGTCAAAAAATTATCTCCATCTTTTTCCGAACGAAAAAGCAATAAACCTGATAATCCAAAATGTTCGCTCAATGAATGATTAATTATTAAATGTACAGGAACATATGAAGTACCATTGCTTAATGTAGAGGAAACAAAAGAAACTGCTAAAGTATGTCCGAGATTTATTCCTATAAAGGTTTTGCCATTGTTCTCATTATCCTGAGCGCTCAAAAAGAGAAATGGCATAAAGCCGAAAAGGCAAATAAATAGTATTTTTTTCATAGTTGTAATAATTTAGTTTAAAGCTTATAATAGACCTTCAAAATAATTTTTGGCATTAATAAGTCCAAATCATCGAGGGATGAAGAACTGTACCAACCTAAGCCAGACTGAAAATGCAGTGCTATTCCAAAATTGTCTTTTTCGTAAGCAGGTCCAATCATTATACCGAAATCAAGCCCATTTACATTTTGATCTAATTGATCTGAACTTATAAAACCAAACCCCATATATCCTCCCAATTGCGCATGAAACGCACTGTTTGGAAATTGAGAAAGCCAATTTATACCGACGTTAACCCTGGAAGCCTTCATGTCAGTATAATTGTAAAGGTTGTTAAACGTGGCGCTTTCGTACTCAAAATAACTTCCCAACCTGAAAGATTCAAGCACCTGGCGTGCATAAAAAATTTGAATAACCGGACTTGCATTTTTACCTGCCCACTCATCAACAGGATCTCCAAACCAAATACAATAATCTTTACCGGGACTAATGCCGGCTCCAAAACCAATTATATTTTTTTGTTCCTGCCCTTGTGCAATAGGGTTCAATGTTAGCATTAAGCAAAGCAGACATAGGATTCCATTCAATAGTTTCTTTTTCATAGTTTTAAGTTTGTTATTTTTAGAAATGGCATAATAATGTCAATCGTTACAAAGAAACTTTAATTTTTTTTGTAACGTTTTTTATTCCCGTTTCATTTCCCTTTTAATTTGATAGTTTTCCATCTTAAAAAATATCTTATGAATAAAAATTTATACTTAGTCATGCTTTTGCTAATCGTAGCAAATTTTGTTAAGGCACAGGTTTCCGAAGTAAATTCACAACCAAAAAGGAATTCTTTTCTAATTTATTTAAGTGTGCCATCAGTAACAACCATTACAATGGAAAAAGCAAATTTAACCGGCATTGGGCCTCATGAATGGGGTTTTGATCTTGGTCTTGGGTTTCGTTTTCACCGACATTTCTATACAGCTGGTGAAATTGGTTTAGGAAGCTTTAAAGACAATAACTCATTTACAAATAATACGACTTTAGGAGAGATGTCTTCCAGTTTTAATACTGTCCATTACAATATTGAGATTGGAATCTGGACCTCACCGGTACATATTTCGAAAAAAAGAGATCTTGAATTGGCCGGTGGTATAAATGGAGGTATCGGCGGTTTCCGGGGAACGAGAGAAATTAATAATTGTTCCGATTGTGAAAGCGAACATTTTAAATTCACTAATACACCATTTATCGAACCGGAGCTAAATGCTTATTTTTTTCAGGGCATCTTTGGTATTGGTACTTCCTATAGATATTATTTTTCAGGCGGTGATTTACTGAACCGGATTACAATTTTAAAGTTGCTAGTAAAAATGGATTATTAATGATAAATAAAAACAAAAAATTCATGTTATGAAAAAAAATGCTTTCCTTATTTTATTTGCCGGAATTATTTTATTCAGCGGTTGTTCAACGCGAAAATTTGCCATTAGTTCTGTTCCAAACGACGCGCTAATATCAGTAACTTCAAAATTAGATAGCGCAGGTAAATGGGGGACACTATATTTTAAAAATCCTACAGAAGCTCAAATTACTTTTGTCGGGAAAAATGATGCACACAGGATTCGCGTTGATCGTCGCGGGTATTATCCGGAATCGAAAGTAGTTACACGTGACTCGGCATTAAAAATTGATTTTAATATGCGTCGTATTGATAACACAACGGATCAGATTTATGACACTTCCGGTCTGTATAAAGCTACTTATTTATTTCTTCCTCCGGAAATTGATGTGACCATCCGTTCAGGTTTGGGAAACATGATTAAGCTTAAACATTCCGATGAATTGACAAAACAGGCAAGCGATAGTATCAATAAACTTATGAAAAATGGCAATCATTCAAATAACATAGCCATATTATCAACCAGTGAAAAGGATACTCTATGGAAAGAAATAAGTACAAAACTTAATGATTACCTGATGAAATTAAATGGAGCGAAATTAAGGTATTATTCTTACCCGGCTGAAGTCGGATCAATTATTCAGCAAGATACAATTCTCATTGGGCAATTAAAAAGCACGTGCAACAATTATTCTAATCCTTACCTGATTTTTACGTCATTAAAATGTATCAAAGAATCAACAGGACGAATAATTGGAAATATGGGTTTAGCTATAGCCGGAGGCGCTGTTGACGGGTATAACCGGGCAATGTACGGTACTTATACAAGCACTTATGATCCCAATGCTTTTACATTAGATACCGGTACTAAAATTGTTTACTTTGTACTAGATTCAAAAACATTTGAGGTTGTAAAGATTGATCAGAATTATTATGGTTATGATCTGTCGTCGAAAAAACAAAGACCGGCATTCGTAAAAGAATTATTGACATATCCAAAATTGAAAAAACATTAAATAACGTGAGTTCGAAGTAAAAATTCATTCATTTGCAATTATTAAGAACTCAATAACCCCGGCTTTTAAGCAGGGGTTAATTAAAATTTTTATTTTTCAAATGGATAATTCTATGACTTTTTAAAATAGCCTTATTTTATTTCAGCATAAAAATTTTAAATACATTTGTAACAGAACATGTTATTTTAACATATCTGTTTGGGGATGGACAATTTTAATGAATTCAAATCAAAACTTGATGCCTTTGATTTACATGCATGGGAAATCCTGAAAGCCAATATTGCTGTAGTTGTCAGAAGTTGGTGCAAAAAAGAATATTTTGAAGCCTGCTGGGTAATTCATGAGAACAAACTGATAAGTGAAGAAGAATTTTACCTGAAAGTTTATAATATATTTCACGACAGATATGATTCAATCAAAAAAAATATTGAAAGTTATGGTAAATTAAAATTTCATTTTATCAAAATTGCTATTGACTTGATAAACGCCGGATTTATTGATTTTATGAAAAGAATTCAACAAAATGAAGATATTGTATGGAGGCAACTAGACACCAGGTTACGTCCGCTTTTAAAAGGCTGGCTTGCACGAAAAGGGAAATTTTACCTGGATTCTTTTGATAAAATATATTCTGAAACCCTTTATATTTTCATAGAAAATCTTAAAAAAGAAAAGCTTCACTTTGATAATTCCAAGAACTTAAAATCGTACATTCTAAAAATTGCTGAATATAAGTTAAAAGAACTTGCAAAAGCATCAGTTACGGAACGTTTTGTAAGTATTGATGAAATTCATATTAATGAGGTGCCGGTACTTCAATCGTTGCAAATTGAAGTAATTCAACAGAAAGAGCGTGTGAGAGAGATGCTTGAAAGATTAAATGATGAAGAAAGAAAAATCCTGTACGGAGTTTATTTTTATGGAATGAAATTAAAAGATATCGCGGGAAATTTAAATGTCAGTGAAGAATCGTGCAGGGTAAAAAAGCACCGTGCATTAAAGAAACTACAGGAACAACTCATCCAGGTGCCTCATTTAAACGATTAAAAATGTTGGTATGAAATCACATGAGGATTTTATAAAAAATGATAGTGCTGAAAAATACATTCTTCACCAACTTTCTGAAAAAGATTGTTTGATATTTGAAGAACACCTTCTTTATTGTAGCACTTGCAGAGAAGAAGTTCAACAATTGGAAAAATCAATCAGTTTCATCAAGGAAACTGGACATGAATCAGGAATAACACTTTCAGAAATTGGCAATCAAAACACCAATAACAAAGTAATAAATATCCGCCGTTATGCTGCAATTGCTGCTTCAATTTTGATACTAATTTCTTTAATATGGGTATTTATCCATTATTCAAAAAAGAATAACTTTCAAAGCGAAAAACTAATTTCTAAAAATGAACGACATATAAATACAAATAAGCAGACCGAAATTTCGAATAAAAACTCAACTGCTAAAATCAAAGTTGCAGAAAATAAAATCGAGGAAAACTATAAGACACTACCAAGCTTTGAAACTCTTGTAAACAATGAATACCGTTCAGAAAGTATTGAAATTATTTTTCCTGCAAACGGTAAAAAATTCAAAAGAGGAACAACAATTAAATTTCAATGGAAGAAGGACGGTTTAAAACAGTTGAATTTAGTTTTATTTAACAATATAGGAAAGATAATATCTGAACAAAAAATAACACCAGATTTTAATTTCAAAAATACCCTGACTCCCGGATTATATTACTGGCAACTCGAAACTGAAACTGAAGCAGTTTATACAGGAAAATTCAGCATTGAGAAGGATTAAATTTTCTAATTTCCTAACAATTCAAAAGCTGCCCAATAACGTGGAGAGCTGGTAGCCGGATTATTTAATAGTTTCAATTTGGCATCGCGTAAAGCTTTTTCTGTTGAATTATTTTCCAAAAGTTCTTTGTAAAATTGCGTCATCAAATCACATGTACTTTTATCATCAACTTTCCAGAGAGAGTAAACGATTTTTGGAACTCCTGCATAAATAAAACCTCTGGTGAGCGACATGAGTCCTTCTCCTTTTATAAGTTTCCCGGTCCCCGACTCGCATGAACTCAAAACTACAAGCTCTGCATTTAGTTTTAAATCGTAAATTTCACCTGTAAAAAGCACTCCAGCGTTTTTTTCAGGATCAATAGCAACAGATGAATCGGTATTCTCAGGTGCAAATACCAGTCCTGACAGTGCCGGGTATTCATCATTTGAAATACCATGCGTAGCTATATGAACATAACGGTAATGTCCAATTTCTTTCTTGAAATTATTTACGGAAGCATAATTATGTAAAAATCCAATTCCTTTCAAACCTTTATTAGTAAACAGGTTTACAATATTGACAACTTCCTGTTCAGTATTTATTAACGGTTTGTAATTTTTGCCGTCTATCGTAACCGAACGTAATGCAGCATAAAATTTCGACAATGTATCATTTGAAGCAAAGATTTTAACTTCATTTGATGTATTTTGAAAAACAGGGGCAAAACCAATAAAATCAGCAGTAGTATTGTCATATGAAGTAACCTTGTCATCATTCATTTCTTTATGGTTAAAAGCAAATGCAGCAGAATAATTATATACAATGTCGAAATGCGTTACAAGGTAATCAGGAACATTTTTTTCTTTAAGAGGTTTATTGGTTTTATTGATCAAAGCCTCAAAAGGCAAATAAAGCAAAAATTTATCGGGAATAATCAATAAGCGTTTTTTTCCTGACAATTCAGAAGAAACAGGATTGATTAACTTTTTATATAATTCCATTGCATTTGATTTTGCCTGCTCCTCATGATTTTTCCGAATACCTGCAAGCATATTTTCAACCGATTCACGAAAACTACTGTCTATATTCATTCTATAAACGGATGCTTTGTTCGTGGTTATGCATAAAAGAAAAAGCGCACTATCAGTAACTGAATAATCCAACCAAGCCGTTTCGATATTTAAATTTTTTTGAACCAGATATAAAGTAGGTAAATTATTTATTTTCATCATTTCGTCATAACGGGGAAATTTTGTTTCAATCAAATCCGCTATATTTTTATACTGAACGGAATATTGAAATACTTTTTCTTCAAGCTTTTTTATATCAAGTGAATCCGATTTTTCTGCAAATTTTAGTTGAAGAAGTTTAGCTTCGGCTGCATCCAGTATGGTTTTGTATTCTTTTTGTTGCTTTACAATGCTATCTGGAATTCCTGCATATTTCGCCACTTGCGATTGTTCAACAGCTTCAGCTAAAACCTGTGATTTACTTTGCTGAGAAATATTGAATAACTGTGACAAATAAACAGGATCTTTCGTCCTGACATATAACAAATAAATAATTTCAGAAGCAAGCGAATATATACCTGAAGCCTGTTCTACAAAAAACAACTTGGATTCATTTAATTTATAACTTAATCTAAGGTCTGCAACTAAGTCAACTGAAGAATTAATTGTTTTAAGAGCGCTAATCAAGTCCTTTATATTATTACTTTTACGATACATTTTATAGAAAATAGTTGCCTTTTTTTCAAATGTCTTAAGCAACTCCTGCTTATCAAGTATTTTTTCAAATGTTGGTTTTTCAGAAGGATTTGTTGATGAAAATGATAAACTGTTTGCAATTAATGCCGATTGATAATATTTCAGGGATTTCTCGTACCTGTTCAGACTTTGATAAAAGTCACCTAGATTATTATAAGCCATTGCCAGTCCAAAATATTTGCCTGCATAAATTTCATTGAAAATTTCTATAGCTTTCTGCTGTATTTCAAAGGCCTTTGCTGTATCATTCATATCGAAGTAAGTAGCTGCAAGATTTGAATAATCTTCAGCAACTTTTGGGTTTTTTTCACCATAAGATTTAATCCTTAATGAAATGGCTTTTAAAAGATAATCAGCAGCATCATTATACTTTTTCTGGTAGCTGTAAATATTAGAAATGTTAACAAAAGTTGATGCCAGAACCGGGCTTTGATCACCTAAAAGTTTTCTTTGTAATTCCAATGATTTATTCAAATAGAACAGCGCTTTGCCATACTGATTCATTTCTATATAAACTGCGCCAAGGTTGGTATAAGCATCAGTCAATTCTTTATTTTCATCGCTATAGTTTTCTTTTACAATAGTCAATTGTTCTAAAAAATACCTGAGAGCTGTTTCATAATCGCCTTTTGATTTGCAGACGGATCCAATGTTACCATAATTTCCAGCAAGTGAAGGATGATGCGGAGAAAATATCTTCATCCGGATGTTTAGTGCTTTGTTAAAATAAAATAAAGCACTATCCCATTCTCCCATTCCTTCGTAAACCGCACCCAGATTGTTATAGCACTCTGCAGTTAACCGGTTAAATTCACCATATTTTTCTAAATCAAAATTTTCAACTTTCTTGAGCATTTTCATTGCTTCATCATAAATACCCATAAACATGTAATTAATGCCAATATTAGTGTAAGACATAATTACATTCGCATTTTTTTCACCGAAAAGTTTTAAACGAATTTGAAGCGCTTTGGAATGATATTCATTAGAAAGAGTATATTCCTCCAGATCCGAATATATGTTACCTATGTTATTATAACTAAGTGCCACATTAAAGTGATTTGGCCCTAACGTAGCCAACCTTATTTTAAGTGCAGCCTGATCAGCTTCAAGCGCTTCATTATATTTTCCCATTGCCTGATAAACTGCTCCTATGTTGTTATATGCTTTGGCTACGTCAGGATGGTTATTTCCAAGCGAATTCTGCCGGATAGATAAAACTTTTTCAAAACTCTCCAGACTTTTATTGAAATTGCCTAAATAATAATATAATGAACCAAAACTATTATAAACTTCAGCAACGCTCAAATGATTCTCACCATACATTTTTTTACGTAATTCAAGGGCTTTTTCAAAGTAATTCCTGGCGCTGTCATAACTGGCTTTTTCAGAGAGCATCATTCCTATGTTCAAATAAGCATTTGTTATTACAGATTGATTATGTTTTGGGTCATTATTCCAAACATATAAAGCTTTCTTAAAATAAATAATTGCTGTATCGTTGGTTTCTTCATCGGCATAACAATTTCCAATCTGATTATAGCAATTACCGGTTATCGTATTTTTTTCTCCCAGTTTTTGTTTCGCAAGCTTAAGGTTTTCAAACACAAATGCCATAGCATCATATTTTTCACCTTTTTCACGGCGGTATTTGAAAATCATTCCTCTGCATTGGAGATATTTTTCCCAAACTTTATGATGTTTGTACATAACGGAAGCCTGATTGAAGTAATACAAGGCGCTGTCGAAACGTGCAGAATCTGCCAGAATTATAGCTTTACGGTAATCATTTCCAGCCCGAATAGTATCAGCCTTAAATGAAGCGTTCGCCTGAAGAGTCAAAAACAGGAAAAATGTGTACAAAAAGCTTTTGCAGCGGAATAGATTCATTAAATACCAGATTAATGTTTTGTCAAATATATAAAGAAGCTTTGATAGAATTAAAAATGAATACAATTTTTCATAAATCAAGAGATTTATTTGATGCAGAAGCTTAAAAAATGATATTGAATTTCACTAATTCAATGTCGTTTAATTAAGAAAACAGGCTTCGACTCTGCTCAGCCTGACATATGCACAAGAGTGTCACACTGAGCGAAGTCGAAGTGTGATATTAAAACCGAAGCTTAATTAAACGACATTGATTGCTAATTTGGGAAAAATAACAAATTACATAACTAATTGCTTTTATAGTAACCATCCAGGTAAATAGGCTATAGCCTGTTAGTCTTTTGAAAAGTTTCTTAAGGCTGTCTATCAATATCGCTCTAATGAAACTTGGTACTTGAACAGTTTTTTTCTAAATCCCTTACAATCTATAACCTAAATGTCTGAATGGTTTATTTAATTAGTTCTACTTTGACACATTTCAAAATCAACTAGTTTTTACCCTTAATCCCTAAAGGGAACTGGTTGATTTTTCAGCTTTCTCCCTTTAGGGTTTGGGGTAAAAAAAGCTAAAAAAACTAAGAAAGACCTAATCTGTCAAAGTAAAATTAACTATGTAGCATTTAAAGAAATTTATTGCCCAATGAATTATTCAATCGGTTTCCAGAGAATCGCTTCCCCGGCATTTTCATCAAGTTGAACTACTTTTGAACCTGCTTCTTTTCCTTTAACGCCAAGATATTTTCCGGTGCTTTTATTTTTAAGCTTAACATATCCGTTGTCGGCAGAAAAAATTTCCCATAATCTGAAATCTTTAATTGAGCTATCCCATTGAGTTACGGAGCTATTGTCTTTATCTGCAGTTAAATATTTTTGGGAATGTTTATTTTGAAGATCGTAATAATGCTGGTTTGTTTTAGTATTGTGTGAATTTGCCTGAATAGTCCAAACAGCATCAGGCTGTTTATTATCAGCCCAGAGTTCTATTGTTGCTCCGTTATCTTTGCTGGCATTCAGAATTCCCATAAATATACCGCCCAGCTTATTTTGCATTTTAACAGGTTTACCTGTAGGAACTGTTGCATTATTTTCAGTTGTTGTAGGCTTAACTATTTTATGCGGTACAGCAACTTTATTTTTAGTATCCTTTAAATTATTTTGAATTTGTTGAGAAAAAGACAGGAGTATACTAAATATTAAAATTGATGAAACAATCGATCTTTTCATGGCTTTTGATTTTAGTTAATAATTAAAACAAATGATGAGTAAAATTAGATAAATAATTAAATATTTTAAAAAAAATTAAGAGTTTGGTACATGAAGCCTTTAAAGTCTGAAAGATGTAAATTCCATTTAACCCTTGGGAGGAACCAAAACCTGAATTTTTTGCTGAAAAATGTTCTAAAAAATCTTCGATAAAAAAATAAGTTCAGGAAATAGAGCAGGTAAGGTAAGCCTGTTATATAATTGAGCCAACAAAAAAACCGCGCTACAATGCGGTATTTTGTATCTCTTCGATTTTTGTTTGGATTAGTTTTTATTTACACCCACCAGGAAGAGGAGGATCATTTGGTGTAGGGTTGTAAGAAATTGATGTTATTTTATTTTCGGCATTATAGGAAACAAGAGTACCATTTCCGCAAACAGATGATCCGGCACCGGAAGGAAAAAAATAAAAGCAGTCAATGGCTGCCTTTATTATTATTTAAGACATTTGATTCTATTGTGTCAAAATCATGCGTCTGGTGGCAATTTCCTGTTCATCGGCAATTAAAGCATATAGGTACATCCCGGGACTCAGTTCGCTTCCGTAAATAACTACACTTCCATTACCGTTTGTATTAATTGGAATTACTTTTATTTGATTCCCCTGCATATTATAAATATAAATTGCAGCATTTTTAATTGTCCCGGGCAAATAATAAGAAATTGATGTGTTTTGGTTAAAAGGGTTAGGTGAGTTCTGACCCAACGAAGCTGCCTTTTCAATTAAACTTAAACCTGTGCCTTTGGTTATTATGGTTGTATCTTCATTTAAAGTAGAGCTTTTAAGCGGGCCGTCGCTTTTTTTGTTTATAAGTTGTTTCAACGAATCTAATTGTAATTTCTCCTGTTTAATGGCTTCCAGCAACAATGGGATTATACCAATGTAATCTATTGATAGAAGTCCGTTGTTATCTTTATATACTAATTGAGGGTAAATTTTTTGTACATCCTGGGCTAAAAATCCATAATGATGATGGGCATATAATGCAGAATCAATGAAAAAATAAGGTGGGTTTTTGCCTATGGTATCATTGGGATTAACCTGGCTGTCAGGTTTAGAAATAACGCTGTTGCTTACAGCTTTTGGACCTGGAACAACTGGCATTTTTAAATCGTAACTAACACCCTGGAGTTTAAATAATGAATCTATCGGGTTTTGGAGATTGGTTATGTTCTTTTTTAACCGTGCATCGGATGTAAAGACTACATTTCCATTAACATATGCTGTTCCAGTCACATCAAGGCTATGGGACGGATTTGTATTATTTATACCAACACAATTTCCTTGCAGCGTCAAAGGATAATAGTCTGTACTACTTGTTGCTCCTGATCGAAATGAAAGTGTAGGATAAAAATCAATATATGCGCCTGTACTTAAAGTACTTACATGCATCCGAAGCCTGATTCCATTATCAGATGTTGAATTTATCCAGTAGGAATTATTACCAGGTAGGTAGGTATTGCCATTAATATGAAGTGGAGCTAAAGGAGTAGTAACACCAAAAGCGCCTATATATCCATTACTAAATACTTTTAGCTGTGCATTCGACTGAAATACTAACGCAATTGTTAAGAATGTTGAAATAAATATTTTTGTTTTCATTGATTTTTAATTTTAAAAATGAATAAATAATGTTTTGAATTACCAGTTATTACTATTAACCGCATTTGGATCTATTGTAAAATTAATAGTGCTGCCAAGCTTTACCTCGAACCCGTAACCCAGGTTTATTTCATGTCTGGAAGTTACATTTATGTTGGCATTGTTTTGAACAGTCAATTGAGAGAGATTCGCTGAATAGCCTGCTGTATAGGTACTAGTACCCGTAAGGGTTGTGTTGCTAATACTTTTAGTGTCAGTAGCCATAACACATTTATAAGCATTTATGCGGCCAGCACCAACCATTCCAGTGTACAGGTTTGCATCCGCAATGGGGTCAGCATTTGCCTTTATTATTGCTTTAGCTTTTACTGGGGTCAAGTAAGGGTCAATGCTTTTCATTAATGCACAAACACCAGATACAATAGGGGTCGCAAAAGACGTACCTTTGCAAAAACCATAATACGGCCATGTATTGGTTGAACCATCTGCATTTTGTGTACACACGGCACCCATTGTATTATAACCTGGGGAGCAAATATCCACCTGGGGATAATAAGAATGTGTTATTTCTACCCCATTATTAAAAAATTGGTGGTAATCGAGAGTATCGGTACTTGATACACATATAACCCTGCTATCATAAGTGTTTGAAAATGGGTAAAGAGGCTGAAACGGCGGCCTGTTATTATTATTTTGACTGCATGACGCCCCTTCATAACCATTTCCGGCAGCAGCAACTATTATGGTGCCGGCATCTAATATTTCCTTTATTTCCAATGAATCTGATGTTCTGGTATCTTGATCTACTTCATTATAACAGTAGTTAAACCAGCTAATTGACAAAACATCGGCATGCAATACATCAGCAGCATAAAGGGCACCATCCAAATAATCATTATAATCAAGGGCATACATCATGGTGTTAAACCCGACTGAGGCCAATTGTCCACCGCCATTGGTTTGGGCGCCTACAAAACTCGAAGTAATAGTTCCATGATTTTCGCAAGTTCCACAAGTTGTAAAATCAATCTCTTGTCCAATACTCTTAGAGTAAAGATCATAATGTGGCGATATTTTCGTTGTTAAATCAGGATGATTAATATCAAACCATGTATCTTCAACGGCAACATGAACGCTTGCAGAGCCTTGGGTTATATCCCATGCTTTATCGGCCTGGATTTTTTTAAGATGCCATAACCATCCTGTTGTGTCTTGAAGTGTTAGAGTCCACATATAATCGGAAGGGTTATAACAAAGAACAGGTTTAGGTTGGATTGCAACATTAGAAAATAAATCACTTGCATTGTTTTTTAAATCCTGCCTCAATTCTTCAGCATCGCCATTTAATTTAATTATGTGTATTTTTAATAATTCTGGGTTTTTGGCAAAAGGGCAGGCTTGTTCATAATAATATACCGAATGTTTCTTAAATATCCGGTTTAGCTTATCATTGCCTGTTAATTTATCTGGACTCTTTAATAAAGCTGGCCTGGCATCGTCTGATTTAACCCAGACCCGAACTTTATATGATTCCTGTGCAGATGACATTATGGCAATAAAAAGCATGATGAAAAAAGTTATTTTCTTCATTTTTTCTTTTTTTTAGATTGTTAAAATAATATATTACAAAGGGAAAATTTAATTTTCAGCCCTATAAATATGAGAATATATTGACGACAATGAAAGACAAATAATGTTGTATTTTTAAACACCTCCTTTCTTTTAAAGGTTAAATAATCGAGTGGCCAACCCTTTATTTTAAAGAATATTCTTATCTTTTATAGTTGATAAATTTGCACGCTTCCTGTTTCCCGCCGATATTCAACACGCATAAATAAGCACTATTACTTTTTAGCAGGTTATGGGTGTCAAAAGCCGTACACTTAGTTTCAGTATTGAAAATATTTTTTCCATCCAATGTATAAATTGAAATATAGGCTAGCTCGTTTTGTGGATTTTTAAAAAAAAGCTTTGAACCTTCCTGGTGAAACCCGGTTATTTTACTGTTAAGGTTTTCTATCAATGTTCGAATTATGTTAATACTAAGTGCCAGATTATTTTCACTTCTGCAACCCGCCGAATCAATGATATATTGATAATAATTTATTGAACTATCTGGTTTAAACCAAGTAGTTATTTCCGAAGAATCTAATACTCCATTAACAGGTGTCCAATAATATTTCAAAGGAGGTATGCCTCCCCCAACCACAATTGTGCCAAAATTAATACTATCACCTTTGTTTATATTAAATAAATAGCTACCTGCTTCGTAAATAAACTGTGAAAATTTTACATTAATACTATCCATTGCTTTATTACCAATACTATCTATTACGGTTAAATAAAAACGTACCGATGATTTAACATTATTACCTAAGATACGTGGATTTTCTAAAGTTGTATCACTTAAAAAATCACTCGCTGTCAGATAACCTACTAAATAAAATACCTTATTACAAGTCCAACTATATTTAAAAGGAGGGATTCCATTTGTAATTTTAACTTTGGTACCGATATAGTTTATTATTTTGCCATTAATTAAATCCAAACAAAAGGCCGTATCATTGCCGCAGTCAACTTTAAATTCCTGGCTGTATAAAGCAACCGGAATAAAGAACAGGATAGTTAAGATTTTTTTCATTTCATCAAGTATTAGACAATTTGAAAAATAAAATATTTTTTCTTTTATATAAATTTATTGCTTTCATTCTCCCTGCCCGTGTTTGTTTGCTGGCACTGCAAGGAATGATATTACATTTTATTTAGTTTTACAATTTATGAATTTACCTGATTCAAAATCATTTTGTATTTTAAGCGTATACACATAAATACCATTCTGTGGTAATGAATTACCAATTTCAATATACGAACCTTTTGTTTCTGATTCGTAAATTCTTTTTCCATCCAATGTGTAAATTGAAATTTCAGCTAGCTCGTTCTGTGGATTGTCAAAAACAAGTTTCGAACCTTCCTGGTGAAATCCGGTTATTTTACTATTAAGGTTTTCTATAAATGTTCGAATTATATTAATACTAAGTGCCAGATTATTTTCACTTCTGCAACCTGCCGAATCAATGATATATTGATAATAATTTATTGAACTATCTGGTTTAAACCAAGTAGTTATTTCCGAAGAATCTAATACTCCATTAACAGGTGTCCAATAATATTTCAAAAGAGGTATGCCTCCCCCAACCACAATTGTGCCAAAATTAATACTATCACCTTTGTTTATATTAAAGTAAATAGCTACCTGCTTCGTAAATAAACTGTGAAAATTTTACATTAATACTATCCATTGCTTTATTACCAGTACTATCTGTTACGGTTAAATAAAAGCGTACAGGGCTAACAGGACTTCCCCCTATAATTGGATTTAAAATAGCAGTATCATTCAAAAAGTCACTTGCTTTAAAGCACATTACAGCATTGCAGAATCTTTTACAATTCCAAGAAAATTTGAAAGGAGGTATCCCATTTGTTATTTTAACCTCTGTACCAATATGAGGTATAATAGTATCATTTAAACCATAACAAAAAGCGGTATCGTTCCCGCAATCAACTTTAAATTCCTGGCTGTAAGTGAAGACAGGAAAGAAAAACAGAATAATTAGTATTTTTTTCATACGTCTGAGTTTAGGTTTTGCATTTAATGTCTTTTTACGTGAACCAGCGTAAAGAGATTTTCCATGACTGAAAATAAATGAATACTCAGTTGATTTTTTAAAATATTTATAATTTTCATAATCTATGCCCGTTTTTAATTGCTGGTACCGCAAATGATAAATATAAATAACGTATGTCAAAAATATGTTAAAAAAATATTATTTACACGTTATTCAGGAATAATTTTAGAACTCTGTCATGCTTCCACATTAATAAAGAGGGTGTCTCAAAAGTTATTTTTCATTGTCATTCCCGCGAAAGCGGGAATCTATATATAATTGAGTGTGTGAAGATTCCCATTTTCATGGGAATGACAGTTTTGAGTTTTGAGCCACTTTTGAGACGGCCTCTTTTAATTCTTTAGTTTAGCCTCTTTAATGACCACCAGGTGGAGGAGGATCATTTGATGTAGGGTTGTAAGAAATTGATGTTGTTTTATTTTCAGCATTATAGGAAACAAGAGTACCATTTCCACAAACAGATGATCCGGCGCCGGAAGGAAAAAAATAAAAGCAGTCAATGGCTGCCTTTATTTTTTTTAGAATATTTGAGTCTATTGCGTCAAAATCATTTTCTTTGTGTCAATTTCTTTACCGTCAACAATTAAGGTATACAAATACATTCCGGCCTGCAATTCGGAACCGTTGATTATTACACTCGATTTTTCTTTGGAAATAATAGTATAAGCTTTCTTTTGTTGACCCTGCATATCATAGATGTATATTGCCGCTTTTTGGGTGCTTTGGGGAATGTAAAAATTAATTGTTGTTGAAACAGAAAATGGATTTGGTGCATTTTGTTCAAGATATGGTTTGTCAGTCTGTCCGCCAGTATTTTCAATTAAAGAAGAAATTTCTCCACTTTTTAATTTTGATCCTGATATTAAAGTTTCAATTTCGTTTTTAAGATTAGCTATAGTATCCTGCATTTGTTGCATTCCTTTTACCAATATAGGTATCAATTCAACGTATTTAATTCCATATAATCCGGATTCCTTATTATAATCAACTACCTCCGGAAATTCAGTTATCATTTCCTGTGCTATAAATCCAATATTGTTTTTATTTCTTGCTATGATCTCTTGTTTTTTTTTCTTCAGAAATTGAATCACGTAAATTATATTTTATATCATATATGACAGGCCGTAATTTCATAATTTTGTTTAAAGTAGTATCTATATTCCTGATGTTCTCTTTTGTTTTAATATCTGAAGTTGATATTAATTGACCGTAGTATATAAGAGAAACATATATTTTATATAACTGATTATTTGGTAAACCCAGGTCACCACTTAGATTATATGAAGGGTATATTGCTGGGCCACCGTACCACCCTGTATTATCAATTATAATACTTCCCGAACTACCTGGCAGGGTGAAAATAGAACAACCACTTACATCCAGATTTTTAGTTGGAGCTGCTGAACTGCCTATTTTAACATAACCGGTAGTATTAGCTACTTTTATTTGTGATTTTGATACACTTGTAAAAATCACCGATATTGATATTATAAAAATTATTCTTTTCATGATTTTAAATTTTTAAGGTTAATAATTTATTTTGCTTCAAAGTAAGCGCCTAACTGCACTTCAAAACCTTTATCGAGCAATATATCGCCTGTACAATCGAAAACTATATTAGCGCCGTTTTGAATTACAACGTTACCTAAGGTTTGGGTTGGATCCACATTGTATCCTGCCGAAACCGTCTGGCAGTTCAAATAAGCTGTTGAACTTATATTCTGGTTCTGTATGTAAATTGCTGAAGGGTTATACAAATATGGAATATAATTCTTTTTGGTAATTGTTACATAATATGGCTTTGGAACACTGAAAAATGTAGCTGAAGATGCAATGGAATCTCTCTGAAAAAATCCATTATTCAAAGCACTCATGACACATATATTATCTGCAACAACCCCATTTGTATTTACGGTAACGTTTGATCCATTTTCAGTTATTGTAACGTTATTGAAAACACTTGGCATAACTGTCCACATAGGTGTTTCAGGGCAACCGGCAAGGTTGTGGGTGAGACATATCCAATGACCAAAACCATGTGAAATGTTAAATCCAATTTTTGATTTGCCTTCTGCTATTCCAAGCTGTGGGAAATAAGATATACTATCGAAAAATCTAGTTTCAAGATCCTTACTGTCTGATGACCACCCATCTCTTGTATTGCCTAACAATGCGGGTCCTCCTCCGCCGGATATGCACAAGTATGATTCAGCCTGGTTCCAAAAACCAGGAGATGTTTTAAAATGGTCAAACGGCATATTCATGCAACTACAGGCATAAATAATTGTCGGGTAGTTGGTATTTGTAAGATTATCAAAACCATTATTTGATTCTTGAATATTATTTTGAGATAAATCAGGAGAATCATAAGTATCCATAGCCTCAACAAAATATTTGCAACGTCCGCTACAATCATTTAGACCTCCTGTTGCAACTGCAAAACCCAAAGGGCCACCATGATTAAAGTTACTATATAAGCCATAATGTTGGTTTAGTTCGGCAATAACATCTGCACCTTTTGGAGAATATGGCCATTGACTAGTGTCTGAAGGCTGTTCGCTCCATACAGGTTTTGTTACAAATATGGATGGCAATACATTTATATCTATTGTGCCTATTTCATCAGATTCGGTAAACAACGATTTTGAAAGGTATGTATAATCTCCGTTGCCAGGCTTTTGCTCATATGTCAAAACTTTAGATGTCCAGGTTCTTATATCATTTTCTGAACTGCACAATAAACGTCCAACAAATATTTCAGGAGCATAGTTGAAACCATTATAATACACACCTGTATATGTTGTATCAGTATATGCGGGGTATTGATAATGCCAGTTTGAATTCATGTCGGAGTAATAGAGATCGGCGGGTATCTTGCCGAGACCAGCTTTCCAATATGCCTGATCATAGCCCATTCCATATCTTATCGGCACAATAGTATAATCCCCTCCCAACAAGGCATATTTTATTTTTGGACTAGGATTACTATAACCTGCAAAAAGATATTGCCTCAGTTTCCCTGCACTATCATTAAGTGGAGGACTGGAAATATTATCTCCGGTAGCGGCAGGATCAGCTAGAATATCTTCAATGCATACTATTCCGGCGTTATAACCTTTTCTTTTTTTCCACGAGATAAACTGTGTAAAGGCAGGTTTTAAAGCCCTTGATGTTATAATCACGTATTCGTAAAAAGGAACTGACCAGGTTATCAATGCCGATTTCAGGGTGCTTGTTGTTGCAGTTTGAGTAATAGCGTTAGTTGCAACAGGTGCATCATTCGGGTTTTCGACAATCGATTTCAAAATGTTTATCATGTCTGTACTATTTACATGACCATTGAAATTGTGTGAAGGTGCTTTTTCAGTTGAACTATTGGCACCTATGTTCAACAACAATTCACCTCCAGTGGTCATCAAAATTTTCCTTCTTTTGCCGTTATACTATACCGGGTAAACAGCCACTGTTACAATCTCCAAATCCAGGTCTAAAAAGTCAGAACGTACAACATTTGCCTGCATTTCAGGATAAAAAGCATCTGTCCCGTAAACCTGTTCATCAGGCTTATCAAATGCAGTATCGCTCCCGATTTGTGAAATTAACACAGAATGTTGAGCCGGAATCAGGTCAGCATCCAATTGCATTTCATAGCTCCCGGTGCTTTTGAAAGTAACACCTGTCACTGCTTTGCCTTTAGGCACATAAAACTTGTAATAATAAACAGGCAAACTTGGTTTGCCCACATCCCGGGATTGGAATGTCTTTTTCAACTTCACTTGCTCGTAAACGGTTCCCCATTTTTTCTGGGTTTTACGCTCAATGTCAGCAACACGGAAAGAGCAGGTTTTACTTATCTGCCCGGTAACTGTCACTGAAAAAGCCAGCGAAAAGGCAATAATTATCCATCCCGTCATAATTTTAATTTTTTTCATGTCGGTAAAAATTTATGTTTAAAACTTCAATTGATAAATAACTAAGGCCTTAGTATATCTTTACATTATTTAAAAATTGCTTTAATCGTACTGCCCGGAACCTTGACCCCTGTAAGCCTTATTAAATAAATTCCTGAAGGCATACCTTCCCTGCTTATTTCTATCGACGTATGGCCTGAAACATTATATTCATTTACAGTTATACCATAAAGGTTAATTACCTGGAGCTTCCTGTATCCTTCCGGAAAACTGATTTTAAAGGAAACAACTACCGGGTTAGGGTTTATAGTAACCATGCCCTTAATGACATTTTCTCTTAAGACATCCGGATTATCATAATAACATTTTGAATAATAAGAATAATGGTATAATATTTCATTATCCTTCCTGAGACAGATCAAATCATTGAATAAACCGCTACCCGGAACATCTCCTGTTTCAAATAATAAACCTCTTAAACTACCTACACTTTCTGTCCAGGTGGCCCATGAAATGATTGATGTTGGTGAATAACCAAATCTGAAACTCCTGCAATAAGCATTGCCAATTAAAATACTATCTACTTTTTCAATTACTAATCCACCAGGATAACTTATTCTAAATTGATCATTTTTAATTGTGTCTCCTAACATTAAATTGAAATCATACAAAATAACTTCAGTGTCAGCCTGAATGCCATTATATTGGTAGGGCAATGAATCTATAGAGTAATAATAAATTTTTTTATTTTCTTCCCTTATTCCCCCGCAAAGTTTGTTTTCGGTAAAAATGGTATCAGTGGAATGATAAATTTTATGGTATAGTTTGCCTTTGATAGTCGTATCGCCATCTTTTAAAGCAAAGGCGTGGAAAAGTGAATATTCATCCGGGTAAGGATTATAATATGCTTCTGTCCACAACGTATTTTTGGTGGGGAAGGGATGGTAAGGAGGAGATGATGATGTCTGGATGCACAAAGTTTTTGAAGCATCGGCAAAGCAGCCATAGTTATCGGTTACATGTAAATTTACTGTGTATATTCCCGTTTTCAGAAAAGTATGGACAACATTTGTATCCGTGGAACTTGTTGTATCGCCTAAGTTCCATGAATATTTTAACAAATCACCTTCCCCTTTTTGTGATTTGTTCATGAAATTTATGGTAGCAGGGGCATAAATATATTTCGAGGTATCCACGGCAGGAGTATATGAAAAATCTGCTATCGGCAAAGTATCTCTTATCGTGATTAAGTTTGGTTTAATAAATATTGTAGAATCGCCGTTTAAGATATAAGTTAAAGTTACTGTATAATTACCAAGTTTGGAATAACTATTGGAAGTAGTATTTATATCTGAAATACAAACCTTTGAGCTATCTCCAAAATCCCAACAAAAATTTTCGCCAGGAAAAATGGTGTCTAAATTACAATGAAAAGCAACACTTGCATAATCGCAATTAGAATAACTTATTGTTGCATCAAAACCGGTTACAATAGCAAATGAGGTGCCCGCCCTGATTGAAAAGAGGATTAATATAAATAATATTTTTTTCAAACGTCTTAGTTTAGGTTGTGCATTTAATGTCTTTTTACGTGAACCAGCGTAAAGAGATTTTCCATGACTGAAAATAAATGAATACTCTGTTGATTTTTTAAAATATTTATAGTTTTCATAACTAAAATTTATATTTAAAACTTCAATTGATAAATAACTAAGGCCTTAGTATATCTTTACATTATTTAAAAATTGCTTTAATTGTAATGCCCGGAACCCTGTCCCCTGTAAGCCTTATTAAATAAATTCCTGAAGGCATACCTTCCCTGCTTATTTCTATCGACGTATGGCCTGAAACATTATATTCTTTTCCTGTTATCCCATATATATTAATTACCTGGAGCTTCCTATATCCTTCCGGAAAACTGATTTTAAAGGAAACAACTACCGGGTTAGGATTTATAGTAACCATGCCCTTAATGACATTTTCTCTTAAAACATCCGGATTATCATAATAACATTTTGAATAATAAGAATAATGGTATAATATTTCATTATCCTTCCTGAGACAGATCAAATCATTGAATAAACCGTTACCCGGAACATCTCCTGTTTCAAATAATAAACCTCTTAAACTACCTACACTTTCTGTCCAGATGGCCCATGGAATGATTAATGTTGGTGAATAACCAAATCTGAAACTCCTGCAATAAGCATTGCCAATTAAAATACTATCTACTTTTTCAATTACTAATCCACCAGGATAACTTATTCTAAATTGATCATTTTTAATTGTGTCTCCTAACATTAAATTGAAATCATACAAAATAACTTCAGTGTCAGCCTGAATGCCATTATATTGGTAGGGCAATGAATCTATAGAGTAATAATAATAATTCTTTTAATCATCCAAATAAAGAGTCCATCTCTAAATGGACTCAAAACTCAAAACTGTCATTCCCATGTCCCGAACTTTCGGGAATGGGAATCTTCACACACTCAATTATACATAAATTCCCGCAGTTCTAGTTTAAGAAAGTATTGAAAATTGCATATACTACGATAAATTACTTTTCTTTGTCAACCATACAAAGAAAAGATAACAAAAGAACTTAGCCGAAGGCGATCTCACGAACGAAGTGAGTAAAAGTCCACGAATGAAAAATTCAACCTAATCTGTGTACCCAGATTTAGGTCGTCAATTCTTACCCGGCTGAATTTCACACCATTCGTGGACGAGCCAACACGCATGGCTAATTGTGTGTGAAGAGAATAGTGCATATTTCAACAATAATTTAAACCAGAACTATTCCCGCCTTCCGGAAATGACAATGAAAAATAACTTTTGAGACACCCTCTATTAATTTATATCTCAAAATTGAAACCTTAAAATTATTTAGTTTTAGGTCTTAATTTACGAACCTGTGCACCGGCAGCCCAGATTTCACTTTCGCGAAGTTGTTTTAATTCTATTTCTAGTAATTCTTTATAATTAGTACCACCGGTAGATTCAAGAACCCGCTTACATTCACGACCGTCTTTTACACGTGCATAAAGATCTTTAAAAACCGGTAAAACTGCATCGCGGAATTTTGGTCTCCAGTCCAAAGCACCTCTTTGAGCTGTTGCAGAACAGTTAGAATACATCCAGTCCATACCATTTTCATCCACAAGACGGATTAAACTTTGAGTAAGTTCTTCAACCGTTTCATTAAATGCTTCACTCGGACTATGACCATTTTCACGAAGAACGTTATACTGGGCATCCATAATTCCTGCCAACGCACCCATCAAAACACCGCGTTCACCTGTAAGATCACTGAAAACTTCCTGTTCGAAAGTAGTCGGGAAGAGATAGCCTGAACCAACTGCAATACCTAATGCTAAAGTTCTGTCCTTAGCACGACCGGTAGCATCCTGAAATACGGCAAAGCTCGAATTGATACCGGTACCTGCAAGAAAATTGCGGCGAACACTTGTGCCTGAACCTTTGGGGGCAACCATTATTACATCAACATCTTTCGGAGGAATTACTCCGGTTTGTTCTTTATATGTTATAGAAAAACCATGTGAAAAATACAATGCTTTTCCTTTTGTTACATGAGGTTTTAGTTTTGGCCAAAGTGCACGTTGTGCAGCATCTGAAACTAAATACTGAATAATTGTTCCTTTTGCTGCAGCTTCTTCTACGTTAAAAAGAGTTTTTCCTGGAATCCAGCCATCTTTTAACAGCTTTGTCCCAATCTGATTTAAATTCGGGAGCCTGACCAATAATTACTTTAAAACCATTGTCACGCATATTAAGTGATTGTGCTGGGCCCTGCACTCCATAACCAATGACAGCTATTGTTTCATTTTGTAAAACTTCACGAGCTTTACTAATAGGAAATTCTTCACGTGTAACGACGGTTTCTTCAACACCGCCAAAATTAATTTTTGCCATGATATTATTTATTAAAATGATTAATTAGATATTACGATAATTAATTATTATGTCAAATTTTAAAAGCACAAATGTAAAAAAAATCTTTTACAATGAACCTGGCATATTTTTACATCATTTCTAATGATATTTTATTTAGCTGGTCATTGTTACAAATAAAATTTGAACGACTCCAAAAGACTAATTTCAGTTCATTTGCTTAAGAAAACTTAATTTAAAGTAACTACGAATCCGCCTCTTGGTTTAATAAAAAGTTTGAGATTTTTTCCTAAAATTTCCTGTTTACTAAAAGATCTATTATCATCTCCGTCTGTAATTAAAGTTCCGCCTGAAATATTTCCAAAAACAGACAGATCAATATTAATTTCTTTTGGTACTTCCATTCCATTAATACCTGCAATATACCATTTATTGTTTCCTTTTCGTGCCAATACTGCATATTCTCCAGGGTATCCTTCAATAAATTTAATATTATCCCATCTATTGGGAATTTGTTTAATAAATTCAATAACATAATCGGGTTGTTTGAACATGCCTTCAGGAACTTCGGCATAATGTTGTATGCCCGATTGAAACAAAACTGATAAAGCCAATTCAAATCCATTGCTTGTTATTCTTTTTATTCCTGGCACTTCAGAAAAACAAACCGGGGTAAAATCCATGGGACCGATTGCATTTCGTGTAAAAGGTAAAATTGCACAATGAACAGGTTCCTGATCTGCATTTGATTGCTCAAAAGTTATAAATTCAAATCCTCTTACCGCTTCCATAGAAACCAAATTAGGATATGTTCGCGACCACCCACGGGGAATTGTTGCACCGTGGCAATTGACTAATAGTTGATATTTAGCAGCATCCTGAAAAAGGTTATGATAATATGCCATCATGGATTGTCCATCGCCACCGAAGAAATCAACTTTTAACTCCAACAACACCCATTTCATGAATTTTTTCAAACTCTTTGCTGCCGAATCTCCGGGTTTATCATTAAATCTCTTGGAGTCAAAGGTGTTGTATTCCAATTTCCGGCAGAATTGTACCACAGAATAATTCCTACATTTTTTTCTTTGGCGTAGTTGACCAATTCCTGAATCTTACTATATCCAATGTTTTTATCCCAAAAAGCATCAATAAGGCAATAATGCCAATGCATGGTTGAAGCATAGTCTATAAATCTTTTTTGAGTTGAATATATTGTTGAATCATCCTTGTACAGAACCCATGTCCATGAAGCTTTTCCGGGTTTTATATATGATGTATCTGATATTTTGCACGGGTCACTAACATCTGTAACTAGAGTAGATTCAACAACCGGAGCAAGAGTTTTTCCCATGATGATCACTCTCCAGGGAGAATTCCAGGGTAATGAAGATTGCGGATATGTTGGCTCAACGGAGTCGGTTCTTTCCAGCAATTGCGGATAAGTAATTTTATATTCACCATCCGGTGATTTAGCAGAAAGTCTTGAACCACAAAAATTAGATTCAACATTAGCCTCAGTAATTAAAGTCCAATGCCCAGCAGATTTGAACAATGCCGGAAAAGACCATCCGGCTTTAAATGGAGCATCTGTTACTACATTAATTTCTTTCCAATATAATTCTTCATAAGAAGGCTGGTCGCTATTCCATCCTGTGCGTGCATCTGTATGAGGATGAAGCCATGCCTTTGCATCCTTTGGAAAATGAAATGAAGTCAGCTCATCAATAATTTTCATTTTATTTGATGAAGTATTTTTAAATTCATACCTAAATGCGACACCATCATTAGAAACCTGGAACACTAAACAAAAATCAGCACCCTTTGAATTCTTAAATTCGATACTCCTTTTATTAGCCTTGTATGTACAATAGGATTTTTTTTCTGAAAATACGGAGTATTTATCTTCAATAAATTCTATGTTGCTTATTCCAATTATTTTTAAGTCTTTTGAAAAATCGTTATCAGCCATTACCAAACCAAGGTTTGAAGACTTAATTACCGTGGAATCATCATACTTAATCGAGTATTTTAATGTACTATTACTATCCATATTAACAGAAACATTTATCCGGTTATCAGGACTATTGAGCAAAAGTTTTTCCTGAGCAGAATTTTTATAGCATGTTAGTAATAATAATACAAGCAAAATAGAATTTGAAATTTTCATAATGATGGATTATAATTATTAAATAATAAAAGTTCGATGACAGAGTTGTACTTTAATTACTCATCCTTGACAATATAAATATCTTCATTATCTTTCTTCATAAGATATTGCTCACGTGCAAATTTTTCAAGATTTTCGCGATCGGTTCGCAATTCTTCCAATTTCTTGCTATCAATTTTTATTCTCTCGTTGTAATATATTTTATCCCTTTCCATTTGATGATATTTCCTAACCGCAATTACCCTGTCAATTAAATTATTCTGATCAAAAAAAATAATCCAAGATGCAAAGAACAAGAAAGCCAGTAAATACTTGTTCTTTAAAAAAGGCCATATTTTTTTAATTGATTTTTTCACAAATACAAATAAATATCAGAAAGCGAATTTAGTAAGAATTTAGTTCAAAGTTCATAGTTCAAAGTGTAAAATAGCTGTTGGCTAGCTATTGATATTGATTCTTGATTCTTATTATTTTTAATAACTTTCATGGTTATTTGTTTGTTATACATTATCTTTAAGATAATTACAATAATTAAATATATGATAAGAGGATTATATGAAGTACCGGCACCTCAAAATGAGAAAATAAAAAACTACGAACCTGGCTCTAAAGAAAGAGTTGAACTTAAACAAGCCATTAAAGAAGCACGTTCAAAAGTAATTGAAATACCAATGATAATTGGAGGAGAAGAAATTAAGACAAATAATAAAGTCAATATAGTTCCTCCTCATGACATACAGCATATTCTGGGTTTTTATCACAAAGGAGATGAAAGTCAAGTAATAATGGCTATTGATAAGGCACTGGCAGCTCGTGAGAAATGGGAAATGATGTCATGGGAACATCGGGCTTCGATATTTCTTAAAGCCGCTGAATTAATCTCTGGTCCCTATCGCGCAAAATTCAATGCGGCAACAATGCTGGGGCAGTCAAAAAATGCTTTTCAGGCAGAAATTGATTCCGCCTGCGAAACAATTGATTTTCTAAGGTTCAATGCACATTTCATGCAGCGCATATACAGCATCCAACCTCGTTCGGGATCCGGTGTATGGAACCGTATGGAGCATCGTCCTCTCGAAGGATTTGTATTTGCTGTTAACTCCGTTTAATTTTACTTCAATTGCTTCTAATTTACCTACTGCCCCTGCAATGATGGGTAATGTTGTAGTTTGGAAACCTTCACATGGACAAATATATTCCGCAAATGTTTTCATGGAAATATTGCGTCAGGCAGGGTTACCGGATGGCGTCATCAATATGGTTTTTGTTGATGGAGTTGTTGCCAGCGAAGTAGTATTTGAACATCCTGAATTTGCAGGACTTCATTTTACAGGTTCTACAGATGTTTTTTCGCAAATGTGGAAGAAAATAGGTGAACAAATAAAAATATACAGAAATTATCCACGTATTGTCGGCGAAACCGGAGGTAAGGATTTCGTAATGGTTCATGATTCTGCAAATCCGGAACAGGTTGTTACGGCATTGTTACGCGGTGCTTTTGAATACCAGGGACAAAAATGTTCTGCTGCATCAAGAGCATATATTCCGGAAAACCTTATGGCCTGCAATTAAAGAAATTGCTTATAAGCGGAGTTAGTTCTTTTAAATCTGGCGGAGTGGAAGATTTTCGTAATTTTATTAATGCGGTGATTGATGAAAAAGCCTTTAATAAAATTGAAAGTTACATTGAAGATGCGAAAAAAGATAATGATACTGAAATTATAGTCAGGAGGAAAATATAACAAAACAAAAGGTTATTTTATTGAACCAACTATTATTCAAACAAAAAATCCTTGTCCATACCTTAATGATTAATGAGATATTTGGTCCGGTATTATGTATTTATGTTTATGAACCTGAAAAGTTCGAAGAAACTTTGGATTTGATTGACAAAACTTCAGTATATGCACTCACTGGTTCTATATTTGCTACTGACAGAACTGCAATTGAAATGGCCACAGACAAGTTACGTAATGCAGCCGGTAATTTTTATATTAATGACAAACCTACCGGAGCGTAGTCGATCAGCAGCCCTTTGGAGGTTCCAGAGGCTCTGGTACAAATGATAAATCAGGCACATTTACCAACCTGTTAAGATGGGTTTCTCCACGTTCAATCAAAGAAAATTTTGTTCCCCCGACAGATTACAAGTATCCGTTTATGGAAGAAGAATGATGATTAAGAGTTATTGATTACTGATTACTGATTACTGATTACTGATTACTGATTACTGATTACTGATTATTTTTAATTAGTAATTCGTAATTAGTAAATTGGTAATTAATTACTTTCCTTCGAATGGAACTCTGTTTACAATAGATCTTCCAAGTGTAATGGCATCTGCATATTCTAGCTCATCTCCTACTGCCACTCCTCGAGCCAGGGCGGACATTTTTAAATTATAGCTATTTAATTTTCGGTAAAGATAGAAATTGGTAGTATCTCCTTCGGCAGTTGCGCTTAAAGCAAAAATTAATTCACTTATATTTCCCCTAGCCACTTTCTTTTCAAGTAAATCAATTTTAAGATCTGCAGGTCCGACACCATCCATTGGAGATATAATTCCTCCCAATACATGGTACACACCATGAAATTGTCCTGTATTTTCTACCGACAAGACATCTTTAATATTTTCAACAACACAAATAGTTGAATGGTCACGGTTGTTATCTGAACAAATGCGGCAAACATCGGTATCGGAAATATTATTACATTCACTGCAAAACTTAATTTCATTTCGCAACCGGATAATGGATTCACCAAATTGGGCAACCTCATCTGCCGGTTGTTTAAGCAAATGCAAAATCAATCTTAATGCTGTCTTTTTACCAATGCCTGGCAATTTTGCAAATTCTGCAACAGCTTCTTCTAATAACTGAGATGGAAACGATTGATAACTCATTTCAATATTTTATACAGCAAAGATAGTGAAATAGAAAATTTTTAATTGAACAATGAATCCATCTGCTAATTGGCACATTGATTCATTTTATTTACATTTGCCCGCATAATATTAATTATGTCTCCTTTTGTTATTATTCTTATAATAGCTGTTTATTTTCTTGCACTGTATGGGATATCATATATTACCGGTAAAAATGCAAGCAATGCAACTTTTTTTCTGGGTAACCGGAAGTCACCATGGTACCTCGTGGCATTTGGGATGATAGGAGCTTCAATTTCAGGCGTATCTTTTATTTCAGTGCCCGGCGATGTAGGAAAATATCATTTTGCTTATATGCAGATGGTTCTAGGTTATTTACTCGGATATTTAGTCATTGGAACAATACTAATGCCTGTTTATTACCGGTTACAATTGACTTCTATTTACACTTACCTTGAAGAACGTATGGGTCATTATTCATATAAAACCGGAGCTTCATTTTTTCTTCTTTCCCGTACAGTTGGTTCAGCATTCCGGCTCTTTTTATCAGCAGGTGTAATGCAAATTGTACTTTTCAATCAATTACATTTCCCTTTTTGGCTGACCGTATTAGTCATTATTTTTTTTATTTATATTTTTACTTATAAAGGTGGAGTTCGTACTGTAGTGTTTACCGATACGATACAAACTGCCTTTATGCTTGCTTCATTAATAAGTTGTATTTTCATCCTGAGCCACAAGCTGAACTTTGATTTTGGCAATATGGTTAAAAATCGTTTATCATAGCAATTTTTCTCAGATTTTTGTATTTGATAATTGGAAAAGTGAGCAACATTTTTTAAAGCAATTCTTTAGCGGTGCTTTCATTGCAATTGGAATGACCGGTCTTGGATCAGGACCTGATGCAAAAAAACCTGAGTTGTAAAAATTTGAAAGAAGCCCAGAAAGAATATGTTTTGGTTTTCTCTTGCGTTGATCCCGGTGAATATACTGTTTTTAACTCTTGGAGCAGTATTATTTATTTTTGCAAGTCATACAGGTTTTCCTATTCCAACTCGTACAGATGATCTTTTTCCGTCTATAGCCATGCAATCTTTTATGCCACCAGTATTCGGATTAATTTTTATTCTAGGATTGGTTTCAACCACTTATTCAAGTGCCGATTCTGCTTTAACCGCATTAACTACTTCATTTACTTTAGATATACTTAACGCGCAAAAGAAAGGAGAAGTTATACTTGCTAAAGTGCGAAAAATGGTACATATTCTAATGGCAGTTTTTTTGTTCATTCTCATTTTAATATTTAGCGTGGTAAATGATCAAAGTGTTATCAGGGCAGTTTTTAAGGCAGCCGGTTATACTTATGGTCCATTATTGGGTATGTTTGCATTTGGACTTTTTACAAAATGGCAGGTAAAAGATAAATGGGTTCCGTTAGTGGCAATTATGTCTCCTGCAATTTGTCTTATTTTAAACTTTGGATTTCCGGGTACATTTGGTTTCGAAATATTAATTATAAATGGAATATTAACATTTTTGGGTTTATTCTTCTTAAGAAAATATAGAAAAGTCGAATAAATAATACTCCTTTAACGCAAACCATGTTAAATCAATATATGGGAACTTCTAAAAACTCATTTTTTATTAAAAGATACAGGATCCAGGATGCAAGAAAAAGACCTATATCACTATATCCTGTATCATAAAACCTGCATCTATTATTTCTGAAATATAGTAATGAGAGATATCCATATGAAAAAAAGAATTTCTATGATTTTGTGAGAAGCTTATTCTTTCGGAACTATTCCGATATTAAAAAACATAAATGAAAAAATATCTGTCCAATTTTCTATGTTCTTTTTTAATGATGATCCTGAAGCGCCATGACCCTGGTTGGTACTGATTCTTATAAGAACGGGATTTTTACCGCACTGCTTTTCCTGTAAAGTAGCTGCAAATTTAAATGAATGCATTGGTACTACCCTGTCATCATGATCTGCAGTAATAACAAGTGTTGCAGGATAGCACACATTTTCTTTTATATTATGCAACGGTGAATATTTATACAAAAACTGAAACTGAATGGCACTGTCGCTGCTGCCATATTCAGTTGTCCAAAAAACACCACTGGTAAATTTTTGAAACCGCAGCATATCCATAACACCTACTTCGGGAATAGCAACTTTGCACATACCTGGCTGCTGTGTTATAACAGCACCAACTAATAAACCACCATTTGATCCCCCAAATATAGAAAGTTTTTGTCTGGTTGTGTAATTATTGTTTACCAGGTAATCAGCAGCAGCAATAAAATCATCAAATACATTCTGCTTCTTTTCCAACATGCCTGCTTTATGCCATGCTTCGCCATATTCACCACCTCCTCTAATATTGGCTACTGCAAAAATGCCGTTATTATCTAATAATACATATATTGAAGAAGAAAAATGTGGGACAGTACTTATATCAAACCCGCCATAAGCATGCAATAATGCCGGGTGAGTACCATCTTTTTTTATTCCTTTTTTATGTACCAAAAACATAGGAATCCTTGTACTATCTTTACTGGTATAAAAAATCTGTTCAGTTTCATAATTGTTGAGGTCAATTGGAAAAACGGAATTTTTAAATATTTCTGAATGGCCATTTTCTAAATCATATTTGTAAATACAGGGTGCGAAAGTGAATGAGGTAAAATCGTAAAACACAAATTTATCATCATTAAAGCCACCAAATCCGTATGCAGTACCCAAACCAGGCAATTGTGGTTGTAGCTCTAATTTCCCCTCAACATTGTACTGATAAATTTTTGATGTAGCATTTTCTAAATAATTAGCAATTATTTTTCTGTCTATCATCGTAGCATTTTCAAGTTTTTCTTTTTTCTCAGGTATTACATCTTTCCAATTTTCTTTACCTGGATTATTGAAATCTATGCTGATAACTTTAAAATTTCCAGCACCATTATTGGTATTTACAAAAAGAGTATCATGTAAATTACCAATTATATTATATTGGTAATCGTAGCCTTTAAAAATTAATTTTATATCTGTGTTGTTGGTGTCGATTCTTTTGCCTAAAACTTCAACGTTATCAGCCGGAGTTTTATAAATAAAAAGAAATCTTCCATCCTCAGTTGTTTGGACGTATATAATCATTTCCGGATGATCAATATCTTCATAAATGAATTTATCATTTGCCGGATCATCTCCAATCTTATGAAAATATACTTTCGGTTTTTTTGCAACTGCTGTTAATGCGGTTCCTTTTGCCGGTTCAGGGTAACGTACATAATAAAAACCGTCACCTGCCCATGCAGATACACCTTCAACCTTCATCCAGTTGATGCTATCCTTAATTACTGTATGCGTAGCAATTTCTATAAAATAAGAAGTGCTCCAATCGCTTCCATTTCGGTTAATGTGATAAGCCATGTATTTTTTGTTGTACGACGGCCCATCAATGGCAACCGAAATACTTCCGTCTTTAGAAAGTTGATTCGGATCAATAAAAACTTCCGGTTTCCCATTCAATCCCTTTTGATAATAATAAACTGCCTGGTTTTGTAAACCGTCGTTTTTCGAAAAGAAAATATAATCACCTGCTTTCATACCAGAATGAAATCTTGGGTAATTAAAAATTTTCTCAACTTGCTTTTTTATTAAAGGCCGGAATGGAATTTTGGAAAGGTAATTTTCAGTAAAACTTTGCTCTGTTAAAACCCATTGCTTGGTATCAGCAGCGGTATCATTTTCAAGCCACCTGTAAGGGTCACTTACTTTAGTTCCAAAATAATCATCCACCTGATTCACTTTTTTCGTTATCGGGTAAGTTAATTGACCCTTGACATTGAAAGTGCACGAAAGAAAAATATAAAAAACAATTTGAAAACTAATGCTATTTTGATTTTTCATAATGCTTCAGATTAAAATGTTAACTAAAAGCCAATTAAAAATTACAATTAACTATTCAATAATATCTTCAATTCTTTTGAGTTCTTCTTTAGTGAAATTAAGATTTTTCAGGCCAAGGATACAATCTTCGAGTTGCGAAATTTTACTTACACCTATCAGCACAGAAGTAAGCCGTGGATCTTTTAATAGCCAAGCTATAGCTAATTGAGCCAATGTCTGTCCGCGTTTTTTAGCTATTTCATTTAAGCTTTTTACTTTATTTATTTTTTCATCAGTAATTTCATGAGGGCGAAGAAAACCATGTGCTTTAGAAGCCCTTGATCCTTCTGGAATTCCCTCAAGGTACCTGTCAGTCAAAAGTCCTTGAGCCAATGGAGAAAATGCAATGCACCCGGTTCCAAATTTTTCGAGAACATCCATGAGCCCATTTTCAACCCAACGTTCGAACATGGAATATTTTGCCTGGTGAATAAGACAAGGAGTACCCAATGATTTAAGAATTTTAATTGCTTTTTCTGTTTGTTCGGCAGAATAATTAGAAATACCGGCGTATAAAGCTTTTCCTTGTTTAACAATTAAATCCAATGCCAACATTGTTTCTTCTAATGGAGTATTCGGGTCGGGTCTGTGGGAATAAAAAATGTCAACATAATCGAGATTTAATCTTTTTAGACTTTGATCGAGACTCGCAACAAGGTATTTTTTAGAACCCCATTCCCCATATGGTCCAGGCCACATATAATAACCTGCCTTAGTAGAAATTATGAGTTCATCCCGATAGGGCTTTAAGTCCTTTGCCATTATTGAACCAAAAGTTAATTCTGCTGAACCCGGAGGAGGTCCATAATTATTGGCCAGATCAAAATGGGTAATGCCTAAATCAAACGCGCGAAAAATAATTTCCCTACCCATTTCAAAAGAATCTACTCCACCGAAATTGTGCCATAAACCAAGTGATAAAGCAGGAAGCATAATGCCGCTCTTACCACAGCGTCTATATATAATATTTTCGTACCTGTTAGATTTTGCTATGTATTCCATGAACTGTAGTATTTTTAATATGCAAATTAGACAATGTGCAGATGTGCAGATGTGCAGATGTGCAAATGTGCATATTGATTTCATAAAGATAAGTATTTTATAAAATTTTGATAAATTTCTCTCGAAATTGGTCTAAATATTATTTTAATATGTTGAGATGAATATTAAAAATATTCGTCATCTTTAATTGTCAATTTCTTATAATATTCGATTATGAAGTCTCTGGGAGAATTTCGTAAAAGCTTAGGCCTATTTGATGCTACTACCATAGTAATAGGTTCAATGATAGGCTCAGGTGTTTTTATAGTAAGTGCCGATATTGCCAGGAACGTTGGATCTCCGGGTTGGTTGCTTGTTGTCTGGGCAATTTCAGGTGTTATGACATTATTTGCTGCTTTAAGTTATGGTGAACTGGCAGGAATGATGCCACAAGCAGGTGGTATATATGTTTATCTGCGAGAAGCATATTCTCCATTATTTGGTTTTCTTTATGGATGGACTCTGTTCCTGGTGATTCAAAGTGGTACAATTGCTGCAGTAGCAATGGCATTTGGAAAATATTCCGGAGTTTTAATCCCCTGGATTTCTGAGAAGAATTATTTGTTGAATTTTGGAATACTAAAAATTAATACCACCCAAATAATAGCAATTTCAACAATTTTACTACTCACTTTTTTTAATAGCAGAGGAATAGAACAAGGCAAGAAAATACAGAACACATTCACTCTTTCAAAAATTTTTATCCTTTTATTATTCATAGCCATAGGTTGTATTTTTGCTCAGCATAAACCTATTGATTTCTGGTCAGCCTCTCAATTGCAGGATAAAAGTGAAATACCAATTAGTGGTTTTGCATTAATTGCTGCAATAGGAGTAGCAATGGTTGGTTCATTATTTTCCTCTGATGCCTGGTATGACATTACTTTTGCTTCCGGGGAAGTAATCAATCCTAAAAAGAATGTACCCAAAAGTTTAATTTTAGGAACATTAGCAGTAACAGCAATATACATTTTAATGAATGTAGTTTATCTTTTTATATTGCCACTACATGGCCAGTTTGATGGAAAGACAGTCGCTGAGCGTGGAATACAGTTTGCCACTGAAGAAAGAGTTGCTACTGCTGCAATGTATCAAATTCTGGGCAATAGTGCCGCTATTGTTATGGCAGTAATAGTAATGATTTCAACTTTCGGGTGTAATAATGGTATAATTTTATCTGGTGCCAGAGTATATTACGCTATGGCAAACGACAATTTGTTCTTCAAAAGTGCAGCTCGCCTGAACCAAAAAGATGTTCCAGGTGTAAGCTTATGGGTGCAGGCCGGTTGGTGCATTATTTTATGTTTATCCGGAACATATGGGCAATTATTAGACTATGTAATTTTCGCCGTTTTGATATTCTTTATTCTGACTATAGCTACAGTATTTATTTTAAGAATAAAATGGCCTGAAAAAGAAAGGCCATACAAAGCATTTGGATTTCCTGTTATTCCGGCAATTTATATTATTATGTGCCTTGTAATTGACATAATACTTTTAATATATAAACCTAAATTTACATGGCCAGGGATGATAATTGTACTTTCAGGTATTCCTGTTTACTTTGTCTGGAAGTATTTTTCACCCAAAAATCCACTTAAATAAAGGATAAATTACAGAAAATACCGGAATATCGTTATAAACTTTATAACCGGAATCAAATTGCTTCTCAACCTCGCTATATTGCCTGAATAAAAGTTTTGATGAATATTTTCCAGGAATCATATCAATTAATTGCATTAAAATGCAATCAAAAAAAATGATAGCTGTAACAACAAAATAAACGAAATCTGAAGTACTGATGTTAAATGGATGGTAACTAAAATTTGACAGTTCAAAAAATAAAATCATCCAAATAATAATTCTTGATGTCAAGTTAAAATCAAACAGAAAAGATACATTAGATTTAGTTCGACTAATTAATAAAACCATGCCATTTAAAACTCCACCTACAGCTATTCCAATAATGATTCGCCACAAGAAGCTTGAAATATTTAAATACAAGATGCCGGATAAAATTCCGGTAATTTTAATGAATGAATTTACGGAATGAATAATAAAAGCTTTCTTAGAACGGGGAATAAAAATTGTAGTTTTTTCATTTATATAATTGGCTTTTGGCAGCCAGAATCCTTCGAACTTAAGCTTAATTTCTTTTAATTTTAATAATTCAATTTTATAAGGTTTTGAGTTTGCAAGCCTGGATTTACAATAGTAGCAATTGTCATCGGTAGTTGTTGTTTCTAAAAATAGTCTTTTTATTTCGTCGAAGTTGTAATAAAATTTGCCAGGCAAAAAGTAGTTTTTTCTGTTATCATAAATATTCCATCCTATTATTCCGGCAAACGGCCAGGTTATAAAAAGTAAAAAAATCATGGTCCATTCATTGTTAATGGCGACATAGACTGGAAGAATAAAAAGAAATATAAAAATGAAAATCGCAATAATCCGGGTTAAAATTTTAAAGAGAAGAACTAAATCGTTAAACCCGCTTTTTTGAAAAGCTTCATTTTGCTGATGGAATTCTTCATATCGCATTTTTGCCTGCCTTTGAGCTTTTTCTCTCGCTTCCTGCCGGAACTTTTCATATTCTTCGTTTTTACGGTATTCGGCATCCCTCCATTCATCTGTTGTTGTAACTGTGGGTGTTTTATAATATCTGTATGACTGGTTAATTAATATTTCATACGCTTCAGTAATTTCAATAAATTTTTCATGAGCATCCTTAGATTTATTAACATCCGGATGGTACTTTTTTGCTAACTTCCGGTATGCTTTTCTAATCTCAGCTTTTGTTGCATTATTGTCTATCTCTAAAATGTCATAGTAGTTTTTAATCATCACTATTGCAATTAGTACTGTTAAAATACATACAATAATTTAAAGATAGCATATAATAAGTAATGGATTGCATGTATTATTCATTATAAATATTACAGCAATCCATTTACTAACTGACATTATATGAAAAACTAATCTTCTATCAAATCATCTTCGAAATTATTTTTTTGATCTCCAGTATTTAAGAAATTCCTTTAATTTGATAATTCCTACCGGACCTTCATAAATGCCTCCTAATCCACCTTTATCAAATACTCTCACAGCAATTACATTGGTTTTATCAGGTATTAATAATTTGCCATCAATATAATATACTCTAAGTTCAGTATAACGATTGTTGTCATCATCTGAATATTCATTAATTTTCTTAAGAGGACCAATATAAGTACCATTCAGATATGCCTCATCAAAATCATCAATTTTTCCCAGAATAACGACTATTTTTTCATTATTATAATTTCCTGCAACAAAGAATTTCTTTCTGTACCATGCATATCCGTCATAATCATTATAGCCTTGATCTTCCCAATATTTTGGAACCATTATTGATCGCCATGTATTATCGTCATAAAGAGGATCTTTATATCCAATATTATCACCTGTTTTGAATTTCCAGGATCCCTGAAAATTATATTCAAATGGAATTGAATTTGTTTCAGCATATATTCCGATGTCACCGTTTACTATACCACCAGACAGTTGTGCATCATAAACTCTGACAGAAATTACATTAGTTTTATCAAAATGCAGATATTCTTTTGGCAAATAGTATTTTCTGAAAGTATTGTAAGCTGTAGAATAATTTGGTGGAAATGAACCTGTGGAACCGACTAAATTACCATTTACATAAACTTCATCAACATCATCAACATAACCAAGGTATAAATACAATTCATTATTTTCCTGTTCTGAAGATATAAAAAATCTTTTCCTGTACCAGGCAAAACCATCATATCCATAAAATCCCTGATCTTCCCAAGCTGAAGGAACGTAGATTGATTCCCAATCGGCATCATTAAAATTTTCATTAATCCATTCCTTATTGTCACCTATCGAAAATTTCCATTTACCTTTTAAGTCGAGAATCCTGGTAAGAGAATTAGCAATTGTTTCGCCAGAAATCAAGAAGAAAAACAAAATGGTAATCAGGACTACTAATTTATGTAATATTACTTTAATCATTATCCTCTCTCCTCAATCAATTCAGTAATTAGATAAATCATTCAAATAAATAATCAAATATTGTCTGAAACACATTTTCATTCATGTGATATTTTTTTTCATACTGGCTAACATTTTCTTCGTCCATTATTCCGATTGGACCTTCATAAATTCCACCGGCACCTCCAGAATCATAAACCCGAACAGCAATAATATTATTTCCCCGTTTGATCAAATCCTTTGGTATTGCATATATTCTTTTCAGCCGCCAGTTATCTGAACTTCCCCACCAATTATCGTCTCCATTAAAAAAACTGTGATGACCTGGCAGCATAGAAGTTTCACCAATTTTTTTACCATTTAGATATACTATTTCTTCGTCATCTATTTTACCAAGTACAAGAAACACTTTCTTATTCTCAAGTTCTTTAGGCAATACAAAAGATTTTCTGTACCATGCATATCCGTCATAATTGAAATAACCCTGGGCTTCCCATATCATAGGTACCTTTAAAACTGCCCAATTTGAATCATCGAAAGAAGGATCTTTCCATGATTTATTGTCAAATAATTTAAATTTCCAGTCTCCTGCTAAATTAAGATTCAGAAATTCTTCATCAGCATCAAGGCAAAATTTTATTTTATCTCCAACTATTCCGCCATCACCTCCATCATCATAAACTCTTACTGCAATTGTATTTTCAGCATCCTGGTTAATAATTGATACAGGCACGTAGTATTTTCTATCCCATCCATAACCAGTGACATATGAAGGAGGTAAACTACCTAGTTTTCCAACCAGATGATTATTAATATATATTTCATCAACATCGTCAATGTTCGATACTATCAGCACCAGGGTTCGATCAACATCTAAAGAAGGAATGACAACTTTTTTTCTGTACCAAGCATAACCATCATAACCAACATATCCCTGACTTTCCCAGTTTTTGGGCGCATATATGTTGTCCCAGTTTTTATCGTCTAGTTTAGGATCAGCCCAATTTTTATCATCACCCAAGTTGAATTTCCAATAACCGGCAAGATTTATCAATGTTTTATAATCTGAAGCATATAAATCCTTATTGGAGAAAGCAAGTGCAAGTATTATAAAAAATGTCATTCTGAGCATATTTGTTTTCATAATGATTGAAATTTAATTTGTTTTACAATTATGCAGCAATATTAGTGTGCATAATGTATCCAAATGTTTCAATATGGTAATGCAATGTAAATGATTGTAAAAAATTGTCATGGAAAATTCATTCAATTAATTTGTGGGAATTTGAGATGCTCAGCCAATCATTTTATAACCGATGCCGTGAACTGTTAAAATAATTTTTGGTTCATTAGGATTGTTTTCTATTTTTTGCCGTAGTTTGACAATAAAATTATCTACCGTGCGGGTTGTAACGTCAGACTCGATTCCCCAAACGTTATCCATTAGCTCATTGCGCGCTATGACGAGGTTTTTATGATTCCAAAGATATTTCAACAATTCGAATTCTTTATGCGACATTTTAACTTCATCTTCATCTGTATATGCTTCATAATTTGAAAAATTTGCTTTTAGTTTACCAATAATTATAATTCCACCTGCACCAGTTTTTGATATATTATCAGAAGTTCTTCGCAGAATAGTTTTTATCCTGGCAAGTAATTCGCGTAAGCTGAAAGGTTTGGTAATGTAATCGTCGGCACCCAGTTCAAGGCCCAAAACTTTATCTATTTCTTCTCCTTTGGCAGTAAGAAGAATAACCGGTGTCTGATTATTTTCCTTTCTTATTGTTTTGCAAATGTCAAAACCTGAAATACCAGGTAACATTACATCCAGTAAAATTAAATTGAATTGACCATTCCTGATTTTTTCCAAACCTTCTTTCCCATTGGAAGCTGCATCTATAACGTAACCTTCAAGTTCAAGATTGTCTTTTAAGCCCTGAAGCATGGGCATTTCGTCTTCAACAATAAGAATTTTTGTCATAGCTTTGAAATTAATTGTTTAAATATGGATTCGGAATATTAATTCATTTTATATTCAATATTGGTAACAAAATTCTAAAAGTACTTCCCTCACCAAGTTTACTTTCAACTTCAATTTTGCCGTTATGCGCATCAATAATATTTTTCACTATGGTTAATCCTAATCCTGTTCCCTTAACGTCATGCACGTTATCTCCTTTTGAAACCCTGAAAAATTGATCGAAAATCAACTTTTGATCTGTTTTTGTAATTCCAATTCCTTTGTCGGTTATCTCAACAATCACATTGTCTCCTTTTTTGCTGGTCTTAATTTCTATATATTTTGAATCTTTACTGTACTTGACAGCATTGTCAATAAGATTCACCAGGCTTTCAGAAATTGCCTCTTTATCAGCATTTATTAGAACAGGTTCATTATCAAGATCGATAATTAATTCAAATCCTTTATTTTTTAAATGAAATTTGTAAGACTGCAAGACCGTTTCTACAATTTCGTTAATGTTCACTTTTTCAAAGGAGTATTTTCTTTTGCCACTTTCAATTTTAGAAAAATTCAGAATTTTATTCACTAAACCTGAAAGCCTTTGAGTCTCTTCAAAAATAACACGATAATATTCTTTTTTCTTTTCCTCCGATTTGACCCTGTCCATTTCCAGTGTTTCAATGTACATGCTGATAAGCGCGAGAGGTGTACGAATTTCGTGCGAAACATTTGAGATAAAGTCGGATTTTATCAATGTTAATTTCATTTCCCGCCTAATGTTTCTAAAAACAAATAATGCACCTAAAATAAAAATGAAATCTGCAAAAATTATTAACCAAAGATTTGATCTTGTTCTTTCTTTACTAAGTATGTCAATAGTTTTTCCCTTTAATTGAATTCCCATCATATATCGTGGAAACAGCCATAAAGGTTTTTTAATCTGAAAATCTTTATTATTTTTTATATTACCTGCTGGATTTATTAACAAAGAAGTTTTTGAATCTATGATTCCAATATTAAATTTTTCTTCTGCTGTGACCTGTATCTTTTGCCAAAGCAATTCTTTTATAAATTTTTCTTCATTTAATTCAATTATGCAGATTTGGAGACTGTCTTTAATATTTTTTCTGTTGCTCATAAATACCATAAAGAGTGACTGGTATTCTTCGTTCTTGCCAAGTGGTTCTATTTTGCGGTATCCGGCCATAACATATTTGGCTAATTTCTCAATTTTTTTGGTACTATCAACAAGTAATTTGTTTATGCTTTCATATGTTAAATTTGAATAAACTGGAGAATCGTTTAGACACAAATCCATTATCTTTTTTGTTTTGTAATTGCAAAAAGCAATAGATTTGATTTGTGTTGCATTCGATAGCAATTCTTTATTGGCTTCACAATTAGATTTATTAAACAGAACTTCATTTGAAGTAATTTTAGATGCCCAACTGCTTATAATGTCCTCCGAATAAAGATTTATTGAAAACAGTATTGCATCGAGTTGTTTATTATACGTGTTTTCAAGTTCTTTCTCATTCTCATTTTGCCGTGCAATTTCATAGCCCGAAAAAAACAATGCCGGTAGTAAAATTAAGACTGCTAGTATTATGGTTATATAAGTGATTTTGTTTTTCATTACGGTAAATAATCAAACAATTAAATTATTAATTTTTCAAAATTAACCCTAGTTTGGTAAATCGAAAATATTTAAAGGAATTTTAATTGTTTGAAATAAGAATACCCTTATAATTTTTTATTGCATAAAAAGGCAGATACTTGATGCTGGATGTTGGATACGGGATACAGGAGACCGGAGACCGGAGACCGGAATCCGAAAAAGGCATGTTGATTTTATTGTCTTGGTTCTTGGCTCTATTTACTAAACTTATCATGAATCATTTTAAGCAGATGTTCTCTATGAATTGGTTTTGATACATAATTGTCACAACCGGCTTTTAGCGACTTTGACATATCTTCTGACATTGCATGAGCAGTTTGGGCAATGATAGGCAGTTTTGGTCTGATTGATTTGATAATTTTTGTAGCTTCATAACCATCCATTTCCGGCATTTTAATGTCCATAAGTACAAGATCTATTTCCGGAAATTTTTTACAAAATTCTACTGCTTCTATTCCATTTTGCGCTCTGATTAATTTTGCCATTGTCGGTGTAAGAATTTCGTAGATATAATAATAGTTGAATTCTTCATCTTCTGCAATAAGTATTGTCCTTTCTGGCCAGTTGTAACTAGCTTTTGGAATTTCTTTTATTATTTTTTCAATAGGTTTTTCAGTTTTTATATAAGGGAGGGTAAAATAAAATGTACTTCCCTTTCCAGGTTCTGACGAAAGCCAGATTCTGCCTCCAAGCAATTCAATTAAATACTTTGATATAGTTAATCCGAGCCCGGTACCGCCATATTTACGTGAAAGTCCTGAATCAACCTGTCTGAAGCGTTCAAAAATAGCATCAAAATGCTCTCTGGCAATACCAATGCCAGTGTCGTTAATATAAAATTCAAAATAATTGTCGTACACGTTATA
Source organism: uncultured Bacteroidota bacterium (assembly GCA_963851385.1). Lineage (GTDB taxonomy): Bacteria > Bacteroidota > Bacteroidia > Bacteroidales > DTGW01 > CAWEFA01. The sequence goes on from CAWKPE010000013.1 coordinate 96,553, forward strand.
GCCAAGAGTTATTGCACCCGATGATGTAAATTTTATTGCATTATTTAGTAAATTGCTGAGTATTTGTCTAAACCGGGCTTCATCCGTTTCAGTATATGCTTTATCATCATTCAATCCGAAATGATGTTGAAATTTCAGTCCTTTATTATTTGCTAAAGCTTCAAAGATAAATGTTACTTCACTTAATATTTTATTGATATTAATTTTACTTTTTGTAATAGTAACTTTTTCTGCTTCAATTCGTGAAATATCTATAATATCATCAATCAATGAAAGCAGCTGTTGGCTGTTAGAAAAAATAATTTCTACATATTGATTAATCAGATTTTTTTCAATTTCCGGCTGTCTCAGAAGTTCCGAAAAACCGGTAATAGCATTCATAGGTGTTCGAATCTCATGACTCATATTAGCCAGAAATGCAGATTTAAGTTTATCGCTTTCTTCAGCTTTTTCTTTTGCAATTTTAAGTTCTTCGTTAATTATCATCACTTGACGATTGCTTTCATTAAGTTCTTCATTAATCGATATGAATTCTTCATTTTGCTGTTTAAGCATTTGCTCATTTTCTTTAAGAGCCAAATCAATTCTTATACTTAGAATAATTTTCCATACTTCCTGAAGATAAAGTTGAAGCTGTTTTACATCGTTATCATCGTAATTGTCTTCTTTATTAGCAACTCCGGCTATTACCACAATATTGTTTTTATCAAATACTGGAACACTCATATGACGGATAATATGAGAATGTCCCTTCAGGATAACCTTTTTTATCGGGTAAATTTTGATAATCATTGTGTACAACCGGTTTACGTATGCGTGCACAATCGGCCCAAACTCCAGCCGTTTCAAGTGGATAATGTCTGTCTGAATCAGCTTTACAATTTTTCCATACTTCTTTTGACCATGTATATAAATCAAGGTTAACCTGGTCGGGTTTCATAAAATGGAAATAGCCAATTTTACTACCTGTCAAACGCACTGCTTCTTCGAGTGCATATTCAACTATATCTTTTTCTGATTCAAAATCTTTTTGAATCAGATCATATAATGATTGTAAACGTTCTTTACTTTGTCTTAAATTGATTTCAACATGATGCCTCTTGGTAATATTCCAAAGACCGGTCATTAAGAGAGTCAATTGTCTCACATCAGATTCATCATAATTCGTTTCTTTATTTCCAACTCCGGCAACAATGACAATACGGTTGTCATCGAAAATAGGTAAATTCATGTGTTTATATATTTTCACATGACCTTCAGGAATTCCCTTTTTTAAGAAATTTGGAGTATTATAATCATTTGTAATAACTGGTTTGCGCTGCCTTACTGCTTCTCCCCACAAACCTGTAGATTCAACAGGATACGATACGGGTTTATTAATAATTTTACATTCCGACATTGCCGTTTGTGACCACGAGAACATATTGAGTACTTTTTCGTCTTCACTTGCAAATGCTATATATCCAATCTTGCTTTGGGTAAGTCTTACAGCTTCTTCCAATGCAAAATTTGTTATTTCAGCCAATGAGGCATTTTCCATCTGATAAAGTCGAAGAAAGCTTCCAGGCGCTGTTCATCGAGTTTATAAGCATTTACAGCCAGCACCTGCTTCGTAATATCACGATCAATACCGATAATATATGTTCTGTTGTTCTTTTTAATAGGCAAAGCTGTATGTTCAATCATGTTATATTTACCATCAGGTCTTAACCATGAAAAGATATACCGGCCTTTTTCATCTCTTGAAGTATGTATTTTCTGAAATCTAAAAATGTTCCCGGAACATAATAGTTCCTCCTTTTTAAATCCTGATTTTTCAACAAAAAAATCATTACAGTCAATGAGTTGACGGCTGTCATTTGTTTGTTCTTCATAGAAACTCATCCCATCAAAAGCATTTTCAAAGACGAGTTTTAGCGTTTCTTCAAGTTCGCGTATTGATGTTTCAGACTCAATACGATCAGATATATTGCGAATAGTTATTTGATAAGTATTATCGGGAAGAACATGGCTATTTGTCTCAACCGGAACCAGTTTCCCATCTTTTCGAGTAATAATGCGTGTTTCAGTAATTGACTGGTTTTCTTTTATCTGATTAAGCTGAAGTGGTTTTATGTTAAGTTCCTCATCTGAAAGAAGAAGGTTAAAATTCATACCTAAAAGATCATCGTGTGGGTAATCAGTTAAATTTGAAACTTTAGAGTTAGCAGCTAAAATAATTCCCTCGCTGTCACATTGTATAATTGCATCAATTGCCATTTCAACAAGGAAATGATACCGCTTGTCTGAAAGCATAAAAAGCTCATTTTCAATTGCTTCATTATTAATATTATTTTTAATCAGCTTTTTTTCCAGTTGTTCTATGCGCCGCAATAAATCGTCATATGATGGTGTACTACTCATCTCCAATTATTTAAATAACCCGCTCCATTATATATAAATTTACCACATTTATAATGTTTTTCCACATTTTCTTAAAAAGATTTTATGTTATTAATAAATGAGAAATGCGCTTAGAAATGGAAATTAAACTTAGAATTATTAAATTGCTGGTATTGGTAAACTAACATATTTGAAATAAATTTGTTCAGTGATTTTATTTTCTTCCTGCAATAAATGAATAATTAAAATCATAATTATGAAAACAACAATAAATTTTTTAATGAATATCATGATGAGTGCATTATTACTGTCATCTTGTGGAACACATGAAACGTCAGACAAAAGTTCAAATGTACAGGTTGATACATTTAAATATTTTGTCGAACAATTCGCAGATTTAAAAATTTTACGATACCAGGTACCGGGTTTCGATACATTATCGCTAAAACAAAAAGAACTTTTGTACTATTTAAGCCAGGCCGCACTTGCCGGAAGAGATATTCTTTGGGATCAGAATGGTAAATACAATTTGGCTATCAGGAAAGTCCTGGAAAACATAGTTGAAACATATAAAGGAGACCGTAAAATTCCTGATTTTGAAAAATTCATGGTTTACACAAAAAGGGTCTGGTTTTCAAATGGAATATACCATCATTATTCTACTGATAAGATATTACCTGAATTTTCGAAAGAATATTTTAAGGAATTGGTAAAAAATTCCGATCAGTCAAAATTTGTTTTGCCTCAAGGGAAAAATCTTGAGCAGTTACTTGCAATGATTGAACCCGTAATTTTTGATCCAACTGTTTTACCTAAACGCGTTTGTTTGGATCCTTCAAAAGATATGATCAAAAATTCTGCCTGCAATTTTTATGAAGAAGTAACTGAAAAGGAAGTAACTGCATATTATAATAAGATGAAAAATCCAAAAGACACTACACCAATTTCTCATGGTTTAAATTCGAGACTGGTTGAGGAAAATGGAAAGCTGGTTGAAGAAGTTTGGAAATCAGGTGGCATGTATGGTGCTGCAATTGACGTAATCGTCAAATGGCTTGAAAAAGCTGCAGCGGTTGCAGAAGATTCAACACAGAAGAAAGAAATTGAAATGCTCATTTCATTTTACAAAACCGGGAGTTTAAAAACCTGGGACGAATACAATATTGTATGGGCAAAAGATACAAAGCCAAAAGTAGATTATGTTAATGGCTTTATTGAAGTATACGGTGATCCTCTGGGATTTCGTGCAACATGGGAAGCGGTTGCAAATTTTCGTAATGATGAAGCTACGGAACGATCAATAAAACTTAGCAAAAATGCTCAATGGTTCGAAGACCATTCACCTGTTGATCCCCGATTTAAAAAATCCAAGGTCAAAGGTGTCACCGCAAAAGTAATTACTGTTGTACAATTAGGAGGCGATTGCTCTCCTTCGACACCTATAGGAATTAATCTTCCAAATGCCGAATGGATTCGAAAAGACTTTGGTTCAAAATCCGTAACGTTGGAAAATATTACTTACGCTTATGACCAGGTAGGTAATAAATCGGGATTTCTTGAAGAATTTGCAGCCAGCCAGGAAGAAATTGATTTGATAAAGAAATATGGCTTTATCAGTGATAATTTACACACTGATTTGCATGAATGTCTTGGTCATGCATCAGGACAAATGCTCAAAGGGGTTCATGTAGAAACTTTAAAAAATTACTTCTCTACTTTAGAAGAAGCAAGGGCTGATCTATTTGGACTTTATTATATAATGGATCCAAAAATTATTGAGTTGGGCTTATTACCTTCAGCTGATGCAGCCAAAGCGGAATATATGGGTCAAATACGAAATGGCTTGATGACCCAGCTTGTTCGAATTGAACCAGGTAAGGATATTGAAGAAGCTCACATGCGTAACCGCCAGCTTATTGCGAGTTGGTGTTACGAACAAGGAAGAAAAGATAATGTTATCGAGTTCTTTAAAAAAGATGGAAAAACATTTGTCAGGATTAATGATTTTGGCAAATTAAGAGAATTGTTTGGTAAACTGCTTGCAGAAGTACAACGCATCAAATCTGAAGGAGATTATCAGGCAGGAAAAGAGCTGGTAGAAAACTACGGAGTTAAAGTGGATCAGGACTTATTGAAAGAAGTTAAAGAAAGATATAGTAAATTAAACCTAGCTCCATATAACGGATTCATCAATCCTGTTTTGGTACCTGTTGAAAATGAAGGAAAAATAACAAATATTAAAATTGAATACCCGGATGATTTTACAAAACAAATGCTGGAATACGGGAATAAGTACTCATATCTTCCTGTTTTTAACTAATTATTCATATGCCGGGTATAAAAAAAGAGGAGGAACGAAATAAATCATTCTTCCTCTTTTATTACAACTCGATATATTTTTATATTACCTTATTTAGTATAGCCAGGATTTTGTTGAACTACTCCATTCATAAGATCGAGTTCAGTTTGTGGAATCTGGAATAAACCCTTTGTCGCCACAAAATTATTTCCGTCAACGTTACAATAAACTGTTTCAGCAGAATTAGCATCCCTCGTGAAATTTGCAGCATCGTTAGGATCAACATAAGTAAGTATACCAGCTAACTTGGAAAAATCACCTTTGCACGAGCGAAGGATATCAAAATATCTTAAACCCTCCATAGCCAGTTCCAGTCTTCTTTCAGCAAAAACATTATCAATAGTAAGAGCAGCATAATCATGAGTAGCATCACCAAAAGCTCTTTCACGCACTTCATTAAGACATTCTAGTCCCGTTATTCCATTTGAAAGATCAGACCCTGTAATTGAGCACAACTCAGCTCCCATAAGCAGTACGTCGGCATAACGGATAACCATATAATCTTCAAAACCATCCCATTGCCAATCAGGGTAAATCGGATCAATAGCATTTCCTATAGCTCTTTTCATATATTTTTTACTATTATAACCCGTATACTGAGCCTGCTGCTGAGCAGCATAATTATAAGTCAATCCTTCACCGTCCCAGGAGAGAATAGTTGCTTTACGACGTGAATCAGCAGTATCATAAGCTTTCCATAAGGTAGGCAAGACCGGAATTCCGCCCCAACCATTTCCATAAGGCTGAATATTTGTTCCGCGCGGACCAATTAAACGTTCCCACCATGCCCCGCCATATGAATTAGCTTCATTACCCGTAATATTAAATATAACCGACCAAACAACTTCTGGATTATCTTCACCGGCATACACCCCCGTATAAGTCGAATCTCCACCCAACTCAGACTCAGCAGGTACTATCCAAAGACTGGCAAATTTAGGAACCAAACTATGTCCACTATTATTGATAACATCATCAATATAACCTTTAGCATCTGAAGCACCGAATGTACTTCCATCAACAGTTAAAGTTGGCTGGTTATAATAACCGCTGTAAAAGAGATATACTCTTGCAATCATAGCTTCTGCAGCCCATTTTGTAGCACGGCCCCAATTATTCGGATTCATTGCTGCATACTTGGCTGAAAGCGCATTTTCAGCGGCAAACTTAAGATCACTGATTATTAGTCCAAATAGTTTGTCGGCAGGAGTTCTGGGATATGTTTTGGTCGGATCATAAGCATGATCGAAAGAAGGAATTTCACCATACAGCCTGGTAAGATAAAAGTGAAAATATGCCCTTAGGAACTTGGCTTCTGCCTGGTATTGTATTCTTAATGCTTCCTTTCCGGTCCAATTAATCTTGCTCTCATAGTCGAGGTAAATACATGCACGGAAAATGCCACCATAATAAGTCTGCCAAAGAGTTGCATCAGCTGCAGGCTCTTCAAGACCCCTGTCCCATCGTTGAAAGCCTCCACCATCTCCGGAACCTGCTCCTCCGGCACAATCATCGGAAGCTGCTTCAGACCTAAAATAAGAACTCCAATAGTCATCACGCAGCAACATATTATATACTGATGTTAACGCCTTAGTTCCATCATCAGGTGTTTTATAAAAACTTTCAATAACCAGATTATTCGTTGGAACCCTGTCGACAAAATCTTTGGTACAACCTAAAATTGACAGTGTGATAATTAAAAATAATAATATTTTTTTCATGATTTTTCAATTTTTAAAATTTTACGTTTAAACCAATCATAAAAGTGCGGGCAGCAGGATAATTACCTATATCAATCCCTGATGCATATACATCCAGAAGATTTCCTGCACTATCATAAGTATTTGATCCATTACCTACTTCAGGATCTAAACCATTGTATTTCGTAATAGTAAGCAAGTTAATGGCAGAAACGTATAACCTGAATTGCTGAATAGGTGTGTTCTTAAGTAATGACATTTTAAAATCATAGCCCAGCGAAATACTCTTAACCCTTATGTAATCGGCATCATGTATGTACAAATCACTAAAATTACGCCAGTTATGGTTATCTTCATCACCAAGAGTAACACGGGGCAACCTGTTTGATGTTTGTGGACCTGTCCAGCGACCCAAAACTTCCGTTGTATAGTTATTATAAGCACGTTCCTGCTCCCTGTAACATTGTACAATCTGGTTTCCGCCTGCACCTTGAATGTTAACATCAAAATCGAATCCTTTATAAGCAGCATTAAGGCTAAACCCATAAATATAATGAGGGTTCGGATCTCCAATCATGACTTTGTCTGCTGCGGTGATTTGTCCATCGTGATTAAGGTCCATGAATTTCACATCACCTGGTTGGGCCCATGGTTGAATCTTTGCAGTTTTACCACTAACAGGATTAGTATAGGTATAATTAGCAACAGCTGCAGAATCCTGGAAAATGCCTGCAGTTTTATACCCCCAGAAGAATCCTACCGGATACCCTTCCTGAACACGATAAAATTCTTCACTTCCATTATACAATACCGCTTGTGAACCATGAATTATGCTGTCAGGAACACTTGTAACTAAATTTTTATTATAAGCTATATTAGCTTTTATCTCAATTGAGAAATCTCCAATAATCTTATTATATCCTAATTCGAATTCGACACCTTTATTAGTTACATTTCCACCGTTAATATATGGTAAAGTAGAACTTATAGCTGCAATACCTGAAATACCGGGAACCGTAATTTGCGTAATCCAGTCTTTACTGGTCTTGTTATACCAATCGAAATTGAAACTGAAATCCTTCAGGAACTTGGAATCAAATCCGATATCAGTTTGGGTCGTGGCTTCCCATTTTAAATTCGGATTAGGTATTTTGTCGGGAGAGCCACCAGTTAGTTTGGAATTACCAAAAGTGTAATACCTGTTACTAGGACTCACTGTTGCCATATATTGAAACGATTGTGAAGGTTCTTTACCATTTTGGCCCCAACTAGCTCTTATTTTAAAGAAATCTAATGATTGGCTTATGGATTCAAGAAAACTTTCTTTTGATACTATCCAACCCACGGAAACAGCTGGGAAATACCCTACCCTGTAATTACTGCCAAACCTTGAAGAAGCATCTCTTCTTAAAGAAAACTCTGCTAAATATTTTTTATTGAAATTGTAATCCAATCTTCCAAAATACGAATAACGGCTATCGCCTGCACCAAAATCACCTTGTGCTGTATCATTTTTTTGGGTTGGAACATTACCAAGTGTAGGTGGCTCATTTGAAAATATAAATCCCTTGACAAAACCATTCATCTTAAAATAATGATCGTCCTGCGCGTTTGTACCGACCATTATCATAATATTATGTTGTCCAAAATCAGTTTCATAAGTCAGCACGTTATCAAAATTATAATTAAAGTCGCGCGACATGTCTTGTTCGACATACTGTAGGGGTTGGTAGTCTACAGGTGTAATTGCAAAAGTATCGAGATAATCAGAATTATAGGTATAGCTAAGAGTTCCGCCAAAGTCGGTTCTAAATTTCAAGCCTTTGAATATTGACAGTTCTCCATAAATATCTCCAACCATATCATCGTATTTCTTTTTGCCATTATACTTATAATGCATCTCAGCAAGCGGGTTGTCCTGTTGATCACTTGGTACCTGAACTCCTTTTACCGGATTATCAATTGCTCTTCCAAAACCATCCTTGACATAGTCATTGCCAACTACATAACCAGAGGTATCATAAGGCATAATTAACGGACTAGCTGCAAGAAGATCTCTCATGACATTACCATATTGATTGCCATTTGCAAGCATACGACTATACCTGTGGGTATATGTCAGGTTTTCACCGACTTTAAGGTATTTTTTTAATTGATGTTCGGAATTAATTCGGAAACCCATACGTTCCAGATTCGATTTATTCTCAATTCCAATGATACCTTCTTCATCAGAGTATGATAATGAAAGAGAATATGTAGAGGTCTCATTCCCCCCGGTAATACCTATAACATGGCTTTGTGATGGAGCATTTTTGTTATAGGCTTCTTTCTGCCAATCTGTTCCAACACCCACAGTATCAATAAAAGCCTGGGTAAATGGCAGATTTTTCGTAGGATATTCATTATGCTGTTCTTCGTTCATAATTTGTGCATATTGCTTTGCATTTAACATTGGAACTTCACGTGCCGCATTAGATACGCCATAATATGCGTCATAACTAATAGTAGTTTCCCCTTTTTTCCCTTTTTTTGTTGTAATGAGAATGACACCATTGGAACCACGTGATCCATATATTGCAGCTGAAGCAGCATCTTTCAAAACATCAACTGATGCAATATCTCCGGGATTCAATGTATTCAGGTTACCTGGAACTCCGTCAATAAGAACCAGAGGGGTACTTCCATTAATTGAACCCAAACCACGGATACTGATATTGTAATCGGCACCTGGTTGCCCGTTTTGTTTAATAATGGTCATACCGGGTGTTATACCTTGTAAAGCTGATTCAATGCGGGTAACATGATTTCTTTCTAAATCCTCACTCTTAACTTGGACTGTAGCACCTGTCACAAGTTTTTTCGGTTGCACCCCGTAACCTCTTACAACTACCTGATCCAACTCTGTTGTTTTTTCTTTTAGAGTTACATTTATAATAGATTGTTGTCCCACCTGTATTTCCTGATTAGTATAACCTACAAATGAAAATGATAAGATTGTTTCACTCCCAGGTACTTTAATTGAATATTTGCCATCTACGTCGGAAACAGTTCCCGTAGTAGTACCTTTTAGAATAACATTAACACCCGGTATTGAAACCCCATTTTCATCAGTAATTACCCCTGTTACGGTTCGTTCCTGTGCCAAACTGGTATCCAGAATAATAAAGGATAACAGGATAGTCAAAGCAATTCTGGTTGAATGCCAGAATTGTCTCTTAAATAGTAATTTTTGTTTCATAACATAATTTGTTTAGTTTAGAATAGTTATTTTAATACATAGAGAATTAGTTTAAATTAGTTCGGTAAATATAATAAATGTTAATTTTACAATTATAATTCTGAATAAACAATTTAAATTCATTGACAAATATATAAAACTACACTTATACGGAATTTTCTAAAATGTTAATTTTGCAGAGCATATTTTAAAATTAAGGTTACCTAAGAGTCTTATAATTCACTTTAATTTCCTGTTATTTATAATTTTTTATAAGTATTTATCAATGTCGTTTAGTTAAACAGTTTTATTTCATTGGTCATACTTCGACAAGCTCAGTATGACCTCATCTTATTGTCACCCTGAGCTTGTCGAAGGGTGTTTCGTCCCTTAACTAAACGACATTGAAGTATTTATTATCTATTCATTTTGCTTAAAACAACATTAAAATTTACTAAAATTATCACATAGTCAAACTTTAATTAAAATTTAGTAAACCTTATTTTCATATTCTTACTGCAGTCTGCCTTGTACTTTAAGTTTATATTTTACTAATCATTAGTTTCTTTTACTTTTGCAGGAAATCATAATACGGATGATAAGCTATCTTCAAATTAAAAACCTGACAAAAAGTTATGGTACATATTTAATATTTGAAAATATCTCGTTTCAGTTGAATAAAGGCCAAAAAATTGCTATCGTAGCATCAAATGGAACTGGAAAAACGACTTTGTTCAATATTATTTGTGGAAAGGATTCTGCTGATTCAGGTACAATTACATTTAATAAAGATATTTCAATAGGATTTCTTGAACAGGAACCAATCTATGATATTAATAAAACGGTAATTGAACAGGTTTTTAGTTCTTCAACTCAAATTGTTCACGTAATTGAAGAATACGAAAGGGCGCTGATTTCAAATGACAAGATTCAACTTCAGCATGCCACCGAACAAATGGAAATCAAAAATGCATGGGATTATGAAACACAAATTAAACAGATACTTGGAAAACTTAAAATATCCGATTTTAATAAAACAATGGGAACATTGTCCGGAGGGCAGCAAAAACGTGTTGCTCTTGCCAACGCGCTTATCAATAAACCAGATCTTCTTATCCTGGATGAACCTACCAACCATCTGGATATTGAAATGATCGAGTGGCTTGAGGAATATTTGACTAATAGCAGCATTACTTTATTAATGGTCACTCATGACCGATATTTCCTTGATAAAATATGCAACGAAATTATCGAACTTGACAATACTAAGCTTTTCAATTACAAAGGTAATTATTCTTATTACCTTGAAAAGAGAAGTGAACGACTTGATATTGCTTCTGCAGATGCAGAGAAAGCGCGTAACCTTATGCGTAAAGAACTTGAATGGATACGCTGGATGCCAAAGGCCAGAGGAACTAAAGCAAAATATCGTGTCAATGCTTTTAATGAATTAAAACAGAAAGCTTCGGAAAGTGCGTTAGAAAAAAAAGTTAAAATAAATGTGCAAGTTGACCCGAATGGGCTCTAAGATTATTGAAATTGAAAAATTATATAAAAGTTTTAATAATATTCCTATAATTAAAGATTTCAGTTATAAATTTTCGAAGTTTGAAAAAATAGGGATTATTGGCGGAAATGGATCGGGGAAAACAACATTTTTAAATCTTATAACAAACCATCTTAATCCTGATTCAGGGATAATTGAAACAGGTGATACTATATCATTTGGTTATTATAAACAAGAAGGACTTCAATTCAATGAAAACATGCGTGTAATTGATATAGCCACATCTATAGCAGAAGTTGTAACCTTAAGTAATGGTACAAAACTAGGAGTTTCCCAGTTTCTTAATTATTTTTTATTTCCTCCTGACGTTCAATATTCTTATGTTTATAAGCTAAGCGGAGGTGAAAAACGCCGGTTATATTTGATGACAATCCTCATGCGAAATCCTAATTTTCTCATTCTCGATGAACCTACTAATGACCTCGATATTCTCACTTTAAATGTACTAGAAGAATACATTTTAAACTTTAAAGGTTGTGTAATAATAGTTTCGCACGACAGATACTTTATGGATAAGCTGGCAAATCATCTTTTCGTTTTTGAAGGGAATGGAATTATTAAAGATTTTCCGGGGAACTATACCGATTATCATAATTATAAATTATTGGCAGAAAAAGAACATAAAGCTTTCGAAAGGGAAGATAAACAAAAATCAGGTTCAACTTTAATAACAAAAAAAGGTTCATCAAACAAGATGAATCATAAGGAGCGAAGAGAATTTGATCAGCTTACAATTGAAATTGAACAACTGGAGACTGAAAAGAAAACCCTTGAACAGCAAATAAGTTCCGGCACACTCAATCAAAAAGACTTAATTGAAAAAAGTCATCGACTAACTGAAGTCATCAAATTAATAGATGTAAAGTCTGAACGATGGCTGGAGTTAAGCGAACTGACAAATTGATTATTTGTGATTCAATGTCGTTTAGTTAAGGAACGAAACACCCTTCGACAAGCTCAGGGTGACAATAAAATGAGGTCATACTGAGCTTGTCGAAGTATGACCAATGATATAAAACTGCTTAACTAAACGACATTGATTTGTGATTGTCAAATGTCATTTGAATAATTAATAATTTGGAGCTCCCTAAGAAAACATTCACTGAAAACCCCTCTAAAAATAAATTGATATGCAAATGAACATTGATTATTTCCAAAATTGAAACAAGTTAATTCATTGTCGCGCTAATTGAAATGACGCCACTTTTATTGAAGCAGAAAGTGATAAGTTATCGTTCCGGTTTGTATAGTTGCTTCAGGTTGCCTGCTGAATTTTGATTGTAAAGCTGCTTTACGCGCCACCTGCAATAGATAATCATCCAAAGTAGTTGAACCTTTAACTCCGGATACTGCATTAATTACCAGTCCATTTTTATCAACGGTAATCTTCACAACCACTATTCCTTCCGCTTGATAATTGTATTCAGGTTTTTGAAGAAATAATGGATCTCTTCCGCTGAGATCAAAAGAAATACCGTTGCCTTTTCCTGTCCCGGTTCCATTGCCACTGCCTCCTCCTGTTCCCCCTCCACTACCATTGCCATTGCCAGTGTATAAAGGTGAACCTGTTATTCCGCCCGGATTTCCCTGATCTCCAGATTTACCTGTATTGCCTTCATTTGAAATGCCTTTATTTGATTTATATAATGCTTTTTGATTAAGTACAGGTTGAGTATTCGCATCAGAGACTTTTTGACGCTGAATATTTTTTTCTTTTATTTTTTTTGTAGTTTTTTTCTTATGAATGTCTTTAACTGGTTCGTTTTTTTCAGACGATTCAACATTTCCGGTTTCTTCCTCATCCTGAGTTATTAATTTATCTGCTTCAACAGGTTCTGAAGCAGTTGCCTTGAAATCCGGCATTTCAATAGGAGTTGGTAATTGATTATTCCCCATTCCTTCATTGCTTGTTCCCAAATTAACTTCAAGACCCATTCCCGGACCACCTCCTCCTTCAGGATATGGTGGAATAGGAGTAGTAAAATGTATCCACAGAAGTACCAAAATAATGATTGTGAAAACAATCACTGTTCTAATAGATGCAAAAACCTTATGCCGGAAACCCAGGTACATTCTTGTTTATGCGTTAGGTGCCTTAGTGGCTAGAATCATTTTAATTTTAAGTTTATTCCCTATCTGAAGTACATTAACCAGCTCCTGAACCGGAATTTTATTATCGCATCTTATGACTACTGTAACATTTTCGACATTTTTTATCTGGCTCGATAATTCCTTTTCCAATATATCAAAGGCAACTTGCTTGTTATTTATATAATACTTCAAATCTTTTGTAATAGAAATTGAAATCTCAGTTTTTCTTACAGTCTGATGATATTTTGAATTAGGCAATGTCAGTTTAATCACGCTGGGACTGATAAGGGTGCTTGTGATCAGGAAGAACAACATAAGAAAAAACATGATGTCACTTAGGGATGATGTGAAAACTTCAGCCCTGAATTTATTTTTGTTCCTTAAGTTCATTTTGCCGGTTCTTGTAATAAATCAATAAAATTCATCGCATTAAATTCCAGTTTATGCACAACTTTTTCTATCATTACATTTATCCAATGATAAAATAGAAAAGCAACTATTCCTACCAGTAAACCTGCTGCACTACAAACCATTTTTTCATATAATCCTCCAGCTATTATTCCAATACTTATGTTATCAGCTAAAGATATATTGTAAAATATTCGAATTACTCCGGCAATTGTTCCTATAAAACCAAACATGGGTGCGATGCCGGCTATAACACCAAGTGTTACAAGGTTTTTCTCCAGATTATATACTTCAAATTTGCCAACAATTTCAATGGCATCTTCAATCTCTTTAATTGGTCTGCCAAGTCTTTTTATACCTTTTTCAATCATTCGCGCCACAGGTCTGTCAGTACTTCTGCATAAGTTCATGGCAGCATCAACTTTACTTTCGTGAATATAATCCCTGATTCTATCTATAAAATTGTTTTCAAATTGTGCTGCTTTTTTGATCGCAAAATATCTTTCAAAAAAGACATACACAGCCACAACTGCCATAAAAGCGATAGGTATCATCAGCCATCCGCCTTTCATTGTTAAATCCCAAAGCGACATGGAAGATTCACTTTTAACTCCTTCAGCTATTTTAGCAGTTGTATCCACTACATTAGCTTGCAATAATATTATTAAATGATTCATAGTTGAAATATTAAGAACATGTTTTAAGTAATAGAACTATTTTGAAATTTTAATACTGTCTGCAGGTTGTTTGACAGGTTGATTTTTTTTCTTCCCAAATATTTTTTGATAATATTTTCTCATCAATTCACCAAAAGTACTAAATTCTTCGCGGTATAGCAAACCTATTCCCTGCGTATAAGGTGCTTGTTCAATAATTAATTGGTCGTTGGCACGATTGAAAGCTTTTAACATCAATTTGCCACTTTCATTAAGTTTGACATCTACATTAACATCTCCAACCAGGTTATTCGTATTGTTATTGACCTGGTTAGCTTGATTTCCCACAACATCAAGATTTCCATTGATGGTAACTCTGTCATTAAGTATTTGAGTAGATAAAGCAACTTCTACCTCCTCACTGGTCATGTTCTTATCACCCGGCCTGTATGAGAATCCTATATCAAAATCTTTGCTCACCTGCGAAATCCAATTACTAAATTGGTTAGATAACATTTCATATGAAGTTGTTGTGGCAATATCCCTGCCTATGATTGTCCCAGTTGCAGAAGTAGAGTTATTTGAGTTTGGCTTATTTGGATCTGGCATAAAATTATTTGTTACCAATAACATTAGAAATTGTTTGCTCAATTCCTCTTCACTATTAATTATGTCTCTAACTTTTGTACGGGCTTCTTCGGGAGCATTGGGCAAATAAATATCATATTTTATGTCTGGATGTAATAATTTACCATTCAAAAAAAGCTGGCATTCAATCGGTATTCGTTTTTTGTAATCTTGTGTTAGTGATGGATCAGCTATTAGATTATATAAAGAAGCTCTTAATCGATATATTGCTTTAATATCAATACTTGCGTCAACCGGATTTCCGTTCCATGAAATTATACCACCCGGTTCAAGAATAAATTTCTTATTAATAAGGTTTTGAAGTGTAAATAAATAATCCCCGCTCTGAATAGTGTAATCTCCGCGAATATTAAAATTACCGAGTGTATTGATTTCAATATTAATATTACCATTGCCCTGACTTCGCATAATATCACCTACTTTTGGATCGAAGACTAATTGAATTTCCGCTTCAGGAGTTAATTCCAAATCAAGAGTAAGAGTTATGCCTGAATTGCCAACATCATATTGAGCAGTTTTATATATAATCCTTTTGCTTGTCTCTCTTTGCTGACTATTAAAAGTCAGAAATTTATTTGCAATAATATCACTTCTGTTATTTAATGGTATGCTAATAAAAGTATTTTTACCTGTTTTTGCATGAGAAATATCTATATTTATATTTTGAGTCGGACCTGAAATATGTGCAACACCACTTGCAAACGCCTTACCATAATAAAAAGGATTATCATCTGTCTTAGTATTTAGAACAAGAGTATTATCAAGGTTAATATTAAAATTAACATTAAAGTTTTTCAAGTAAGTATTTGTTATCATGCCGTCCAATGAGCATTGATTATTATAGGAATCTGTCAATTTTACATTATTAAAAACAAATCTGTTATCGACTATTCTTAATTTAGTGGTGAACGAATAGTTGGTTTTTAAATAATTGATCATGAATGTAGCTTTATCAATATCAATGCTTCCATTCAAATAAGGTTTAGCGATATTTCCAGTTAACTCAACGTGGCCTGAGCAATTTCCCTTTTGCAAAGTAAATGTGTTGCTTAAAATTGGCTGAATTACAGATAAATTTATATTTTTAACGTCAAACGAGAAGTTTAGTCTTTTATCAAAAGGAACATATTCTCCTTCGGCATGTAATGAACAATAATCTGATTTATAAGCGTTAGCTTCAGCAATGATTTTTTGTTGAAGACTATTCCATGTAACAACCATATTCAAATTACCCAATTGTTCAGCATTAAATGAAAAACGATTGATATGTAAATCAGCATTGAATAAACTTTTGTGATAATAATCAGAAAGATTACAATGTCCACTTAATTTGCCTTCAAAGGTTAATTGATTACTTTTTAAGAAAAAGCCCAGGTTTCTCAAATCGAAATTCCGAAATTCAAAATTCAAAGCGTCATCAGTATTTTCTGATATTTTTCCATTTATAATAACATATTGTTGATTATGCGACATTTTTAAATTTGGCACGGTGATACTCGATGTATCTAAAATGATAGCAGATTCATCAATCTTCCACAAACTGTCAATTATATAAACCTGTGCAGGAAATAACTTAATATTCAAAGCAGGAACTGAAGCCTGATTTGTTTTAGAAAAATTTGTCAGAAAAATAATCTTGCTTAGATTTTTAAAAGTATCCTTATTATTCCATTCAATATTTGTTAACATACTATCATGCCGGACAATTGACTGTGCCATCAAACGGTTAAAAGATACCTGATTTCCAAAATAAAATTTATCACTAATTAATGATAATATCAAAGAATCCTTTTGGGCTCTACAGCTTATATTCAGGCCATCAAACCTGCTTGAACCAATCTGAAAGGAATCAGCAATAAAAGAGAAATTAATTATTGAATCGGAAGGATAAAAAGTCCCATTTAACCTACTATTAACAGCAAGATTTGTATTTTCGGCAAAAAAGTCACAGAACGGTTTTACATTTTTAAAAACAGCATCGAATTTAAACCTGTTAACCGAGAGAGGCTCTTTCATTTGAATTCTTTTAAAGCTGCTTGGCATATAATTTTTGAAAACCTTAATTAACGAAGAGTATAGCTGGCTCAGGTCATGTTCTCCTACAATATTTGCATCTATAATATCTGATTTGACAGATAGCTGATTATGTTTAGCAAGAATTGATAAATCTTTTATAATTAGTTCTTTTCTTAATTTTTTTAAGTCAGCTTCTTTGAGTTGAATATCACCTTCAATATTATTTATATTACTCCCGCTAAATTTTGCATTTATCATACAGGATATGTTAAAAGCACTGTCTTTTTTCAGAATTTGAAGCTTATTAAGTTCAGCATTGATAATTTTAGCAGAAAAATTAAATTCCGGAATTTTTTTTGTCAGATCAATTTGCCCTGACAAATCCAGTTTAACATTAGGATCTTCTAAAGTAACTAAACCGTCAAACGCATTTTCCTGCAACGAACCTTTGAGAAAAATATCTGAATATGTATACCCGTAACATTCAAATTGATTAATATTTCCTTCAAAGCTACCTGTAACTTTTTTATTACCTTCAATCAAACCAGTTGCATTAATACTTATATTCGCTTTTCCAAGTATCTTCTCGTTATCAAAAAATCTTCCAACATTGAAATCAATAGCATTAAGCTTTCCATCAAAGGCTATTTTTGTTTTCGATTCAGGTTTTAAAGACAAGTCAGATTTAATTATTCCCAAATCAGTTTTAAAAGTACCATATGTTACGAAATCGTTGACAAAGCCAGCGAAATTACCCTTAAAGTTAACTTTTCCAATTTTTTCAAATTGTTTCGGTATCTGAAATTTATTTCCTTTTAGTGTGGGAAAATATATCTGATTAATATCTGAAGAATAAATATCCAGATTTTTTACATTAATAAACATATATGTTTCCTGGAAAATAGGTAATCCCGTTAAGCTTAAATCTCCTTCAAATATTGAAGTTTTTCCAAATGAAAATTTTATTTTTTTGCAGCGCAGGTTATTAAGTTTTCCTTTCACTAAACCCGATAGTTCGAATTTCTCATTCATTCCCCAAAGCCCACGGGTAAAATAGGCTATTTCTGAAAAAGAACTGCTAGATGAATTTAAAACAAAGTCGCATTGAACCTTTTGTGCAAAATATGAAAAATCATTGAACTTGTTAAAATCGAAATATATCTTTGGTGCAATTATCTTTGATGCAGGAGTAAATATTCTAAGATTATCAAAATGCATAAAATTTTGTTTGAGACTCATTTTCGCGGATAAGTTATTTAAAGTAAATCCCGATTGTTCTTTGAAATAAAGCTTATTTATTTTAAAAGATGTGACATGATCTTTAGTTTCCAGGTTTTTGACCCTGATATTTAAATTTGATAGTTTTAAATTTGTAAAATTAATTCCTGAATCTACCTTTATTTTATAGTAGTTTTCAAGTGCAAATCTTGAATCAATCAGGCCAATATTATTAAATACAATGTTCCAGCCTTTTTTCTTTTTAGTTGTATCGCCGGCAATCTTGTTTATGAAAAACTGAAGGTTAATAACTTTATTTGAATCAATATAAAAGTTAACGAATGCTTTCGAAAGTTCAATTCTTTCTATCCGGATTATTTTTTTAGAAATATTAACTGCACCAATTGACAAAGTGAGCTTATTTGCATAGAGTAATGTATCGTGCCGGCGATCTTCCACATATAATTTTTTTATAACCAATCTGTTTAGCATGTCAATTTGCACATTACCCACATGAACTTTTGTCTCTAAAAAACCTGATAACTTAGTAGTTACAGTCTGCGCGAGATAATTCTGTACTTTATTATTTTGAACCAATAGAAAGCCTAATGCCGGAATTATGCAAACCGACAAAATAAATATCAACAGTATTTTGAATATTTTTTTGATATTTTTGTGTTTTGATTTTTATTATTAACGCAATTATCGTGCAATTTAGTTTCAAAAATATATCTTTTATTGTTAATGAGCATTGTCATCCTGGGAATAGAATCATCATGCGATGATACTTCTGCAGCTATAATTAAAGATGGTTTTTTACTTTCAAACCTTATTGCCAACCAGAAAGTACATGAAAAGTATGGAGGCGTGGTTCCAGAGTTGGCTTCAAGAGCTCATCAAAAAAATATTATTCCTGTTGTAGACCAGGCTATAAAATCATCAGGAATTACTATTGATGATATCAATGCAATAGCTTTTACCAATGGTCCGGGTCTTATGGGATCATTACTTGTAGGAACTTCGTTTGCAAAAGGATTTGGACTAGCACGCAATATACCAATAATTGACATTAATCATCTGCAAGCACATTTGCTTGTTCATTTTATCAAGGAAAAAGGAATCAAACGTGAAGTACCTGGGTTTCCATTTTTATGTCTTCTTATATCCGGTGGTCACACTCAATTGATAGTAGTTAAAGATTATTTGGAAATAGAAATAATTGGACAAACCATAGATGATGCGGTTGGCGAAGCTTTTGATAAGTGTGCTAAAGTAATAGGTTTGCCATATCCAGGTGGACCAGAAGTTGATAAATTAGCTCAGCAAGGAAATGAAAATGCTTTTAAATTCAGCAAACCTGTAATAGACGAACTTGATTTTAGCTTTTCCGGGCTGAAAACTTCCTTTCTTTATTTTCTCCGGGACCAGCTTAAGGATAATGCAGATTTTATTGAATCCCGAAAGGCTGATCTATGTGCTTCATTGCAAAATACGATAATTAAAATATTATTGGATAAATTAATAAGAGCGTCTAAACTTACGGGTATTAGACAAATTGCATTAGCAGGTGGTGTATCAGCAAATTCAGGACTAAGAACTGCTACCATGAAAGAAGCTGAAAAACAAAGGTGGTCATTATTTATGCCCGAACTCAAATTTACAACTGATAATGCTGCAATGGTTGCTATTACCGGTTATTACAAATTTCTTGCAGGCCAATTTGCATCGCATGACATAACGCCTGTAGCAAGAGTTATTTGAGATAAAAATTGATAATTATTTAAACTAAATAGAAGAAATGAAAAACACAATTATTGGAAATGCATTACCCAATATTCCTTGGGAAGATAAGCCTAAAGGCTGTAAAGATGTTTTATGGAGATATAGTAAAAATCCGGTAATAGACTGGAACCCCACACCATCAACTGCCAGAATTTATAATAGTGCTACTATTCCTTACAATGGAGGTTTTGTGGGTGTTTTCAGAGCTGATCACAAAAATGGTCGTGCAAATATTCACTTTGGAACAAGCAAAAATGCCCTGGATTGGAACATTGACGACAACGTTATTCCATGGGTTGATGAAAATGATAATCCTAACCCGGTTAGTTATGCCTACGACCCCAGATTAGTTAAAATTGAAGATACTTTTTATGTCACATGGTGCGACGATATGAGAGGTGCATCTATTGGAATGGGTATGACAAAAGACTTTAAAAAATGGGTAAGATTACCGAATCCTCTTATGCCATTTAACAGGAATGGTGTTTTATTTCCAAGAAAAATCAAAGGAAAATATTTACTTCTCAGTCGTCCGAGTGATAGCGGACATACTCCCTTTGGCGATATATTTCTTAGCGAAAGCCCTGATTTAATTCATTGGGGGCGTCATAAATTCGTTATGGGAAAAGGAGGAAAAGGTTGGTGGCAGGGAGTTAAAATAGGCGCTGGTCCTGTTCCTATTGAAACCTCTGAAGGATGGCTTCTTTTTTATCATGGCGTTTCAACTACTTGCAATGGATTTGTATACAGTTTTGGTGCGGTAATTCTTGACATAAACGATCCTAGTAAAGTTTTATATCGTACCAGGGATTATTTGCTGACACCGGAAAAAGACTATGAAACCCGCGGATTCGTGCCTAATGTTACTTTTCCATGTGCCAATTTGTACGATGCAGAATCCGGCCGTATTGCAATATACTATGGAGCAGCCGATACTTATACTGCTTTAGCTTTTTGCCAGATTGATGAATTGATAGATTATATCAAAAATAATTTTGAGGTGGTGTAAGATTTAAACGTGAGGTTGTCTCAAAAGTTATTTTTCATTGTCATTCAAGCGTCCCGAACTTTCGAATTCGCGTCAAGCATAGAAACATAAGTTCTTTATATAAGTTATTCTAAAGGCCTGTAGGGCCGGAATATTGGTAGCACCGGGTGCAACCCGGGGTAAAATTGTCAACCAAGTAAAGTGCGCCACGCATAATATTTAATCGATGTTAAAGTGTTAATTGGCGCACGATATGTTTGGCAATTCAAGAGATAATTTATTTAGGATATCTCAATTGCGTGCCAATTAAAATTGTAGCTTAGATTGAAATTGTAGTTGACACGCTAAATTCTAATAAACATCTGACCAGGAGTTGCACCCCTGGCTACCAACATGTACGGAGTTAAAAAGGAAAAAAGACCTTAGCTTGACGCATATGTAAACTTTCGGGACATGGGAATGACAGTTTTGAGTTTTGAGCCACTTTTGAACTACTTTATGTCTTTGCGTTTAATTTTTATTTATGGAAATTTCAGAATACAATTGCATGATTGCATCTGCAAAAGCCTGCCATGAGTACTCATCGCGAATAGATTGGATGTTTTTTGAAAATTTACTATAATAATTTTTGCTGAAATATTCTTCTATTTTATCAGCTATAAGTGCCGGTTCAGAGAAAGGAATAATTAAACCCGTTTTATTGTCAGAGATCATTTCTGATAACCCTCCCCTATCGGTTGCAATTACCGGAAGATTAAAATTATATGCAATTTGAACTATTCCACTTTGTGTTGCAGATTTATAGGGCAATACACAAACATCAGCTGCGGAGAAAAAAGCTGGAACCTCACTATCATCAATATATCTTATACATAAAGTGACTTTTTCTGAAAGCTTTAAATCATCAATAATTGCCTGGTATTTATCAAAATTGCCATAAACCTCTCCAGCAATGACCAGATGAAATTCTTCTGGCAAGCGGCTAAATGAACGTAGCAATTCGTCAATTCCTTTATAATCGCGGATAAATCCAAAGAATAATACTATATTTTTGTTTTCAGGCAATTTTAATTTTTTTCGTGCATCTGACTTGTCAATACTTCGTCCAAAATGTTCATATATCGGATGTGGCTTTAATACGTATTTTGCATCAGGAAATAAACTAAGTAATTCTTTTTCGACAGTTGAACTCATTACAATAAATCCATCCATTTTTTTCAGAAAGTAGCGAATCAGCATTAAATCTACCGGTTTACGTTCATGCGGGATAACGTTATCCAGAATAGCAATTGATTTTGCCTTACATTTTTTTCTTATTCTTCCTGATACATAACCCAAAGATGGCGCAAAAAATGGCATCCAGAATTTCATTAAGAGCAAATCCGGATTGTAACCCCTAATTACTCTCCCTGTATTTACATAAGTCAAAGGATTAACAGAATCTAATAGTCTTAAAGAATCTATTTTGTCAACTGAATCAGATGAAGTAACATATTGAGTTTGTCCCGGAAATAAAAAATCAGGATATTGTCGTGTAAAATTAAATGCTTTGATTTCATTATTTTTTTCGAAAGTTCTGTAAAGAAGAGCGTTGAATTGGCTTATTCCACCGCGATATGGATAAAATGTAGATAGGTATGCAATTCTCATTGTCAGAGAAATTATTTTCCTGATAATTTAATAATGGCATCGTAAACGGTATCAACGCTTATATCTTTCATACAATGACGCTGCCGTTTACAAGTATTTCCGTAATAGCAATCGCAACCGGTTGTTGGTTCTATAATAATTCCATTATTGTACAAGTAAAACTCGTTTCTGTTGAAAATATTGTTAAATAAAACAAGTGGCTTTTTCAGTGCAATAGCAATATGCATCATCATAGATACTGCCGATAATATCACATCGCATTGATTGGTTAATGAAATAAACTGCTGCAAAGTGAATGTTCCGGGATAATATGCACCGGTTTTTTTTGAGTAATTTTTATTCATCGTATCCTCATCAGTACCTCCCAATAACAAAGGATAAACTCCGGCTTTTTGAAGTTTTTTTATTAATTCAATCCAATATTCTTCAGGCCACAACCGGGTTTGCCACCTTTTACCACATCCTGTGTTTAATCCAATAATTTTTCGTCCTTTTGCATCCGACCTTATTTTTTGCCACATTGAGTCAAACGAGTCATCTACATCAAGAATATAGGGTTCATCATTAAATTTAAATCCGCATATCTCAAAAATTTCCTCCAGATAATTTTTTACGTTCTTAATTGAAATATGATCAAATATGCCGGTTATTAATTTGTGGTCTGCATCAGTTGTGGCAGTGGAAATATGTTCATCTTTAAGAATGAAACCAAATTTTTTATCGGCTATTACGTCAAGCAATAATACACATGCTTCATAATCCTTATCAAGATTTAATGCAATATCAAATTTCTGGTGTTTAATATTATAAACCGACTTGAATTCAAATTTATAAATTTCGTCAACTGCAGAAGAAGGAACAATTTCCGGAGTATTGGTTATCCAGGAAATATGACTTCCCGGGAATTCTTTACGAAGTTTATGAATCAGTGGTGTTGAACGAATGATATCACCAATGGCGCCTAACTTAATAATTAAAATCCGATACTTGACCGGATCATACTCAGAACAAGTTGGACATTCCTTGTTGCTTAATTTATTTGGCTTGCAAGGAATCTCTCCTTTGAAATAGCGACAATCAAACTTTATTTGGTCAAGGGTCATAAGTTAATTTCTTTTTCAATCAGATACTTGTTCCTGTCAGCAGCTGAACGTGAAACCAACTCACCAAGAAATCCTGCTACAAAAAGTTGGGAGCCTATTATCATTGTTGTCAAGGCTAAATAGAAATAAGGACTATTGGTTACCAGCTTAGCCGATATATGATGCATTACACAATAAAGTTTATCAGCTCCAAGATAGCCTGCAATTACAAAACCTATAAAAAACATAATGGTGCCAAGAGTGCCAAACAGGTGCATAGGACTTTTGCCAAACTTAGAAATAAATGTAACTGTCAACAAGTCAAGATAACCTTTGATGTATCTTTCAAAACCAAATTTGCTGTAACCAAATTTTCGTTTCTGGTGTTGTACTTCTTTTTCTCCAATATTTTTAAAACCTGCTTTCTTTGCCAATACTGGAATGTACCTGTGCATTTCACCATATAACTCAATACTTTTAATAACCTGTTTACGGTATGCTTTAAGTCCGCAATTAAAATCGTGAAGTTTTATACCTGAAACACAACGGACTGTGGCATTGTAAAATTTACTAGGTAGCCGTTTTGATAAAGGGTCGTGACGTTTCTTTTTCCATCCGGAAACCAGATCGAATTTTTCCTCTTTAATCATCCTGTACAGTTCAGGCAATTCATCAGGACTATCCTGCAAGTCAGCATCCATAGTAACTACAACATCACCTTGCGCCGATTGAAAACCGCAATGAAGTGCTGCTGATTTACCATAATTTCTTTGCAATTTTATTCCTTTAATATGCTGATTATTTTCAGAGAGTTTTTCTACAACCTGCCATGAATTATCTGAGCTGCCATCGTCAATCATTATGATTTCATAAGCAAGCTTTTTTTCTTCCAATACTTGTGCAATCCAGGAAGAAAGCTCCGGCAGAGATTCTTCTTCATTGTATAAAGGAATTATTATTGATATATCCATCTCGAAAAATATAATGTTTCTTAATTATTTATATTTTGAGATTCATCAACATTTTTCATTGCTGAATCAAAAGGGTTAGGATCTTTTTTAACAATTGCTGAAGTAATTAAAGATATTACAAGTGACATCAAAGCAGAAAAAAATATTGCCATAATAGTCATAACGCCAGGTGACATAAATTTTTTCGTTATTTCCATTGCTTTTCAATTTGATCTTCACTCAATCCTTTAGCCGCTATTTTTTGTTGTGCAAGGTCCAATTGTTTAACAATAATAGAAGGATCAAGATACTTTATCTCTATAAAATTAAAAATAGCTGAAAGTATAGTTGCGAAAACTCCAACCAAAACACCGAAACCTAAAGCATCAGCATATGATATAGTACCTCCAAATTCTTTATCTCTGTATAATATACTGAAAACATAAATACAGATTGCCAGGATCAAAAGTGAAATGTATCCCATCAATTGATTTAAATTTAAACCAATAAAATATAGAATCAAGGAGTATATTATTAGAATAAGACCGGTAACCAAACCGGCAGTCAATGATGACTTAAAAAGGCTATTGCTTTTATTTGAGTCCATATATTTTATTTTTAAAGGTGATTAATAGTACAAAGTTATTAGAATTTTTTAGTTGTCAAGCTTAATTCAAAAACGTGCCGAGCAATGCATGAATTATGAATTCTATAATCCGCTTTTGCAACCCGGTATATATGCTCAGGCAAGGATTCTTCTTTATTGTAAGACAGTATAATTTCAAAATATCCATACTTGATTTTAATTAAACTGAATTATTTTTCCTGTTATTCGATATTTTTCATTGTATCATCAGAAGCATTTCCTTCTTTCTGAACCATCATTGATGTAAACAATGATGAAATAAATCCAAAAAAAGTAAAAGACAGAATTATCATTATAGTCATAAATAAAGGTGACATAGCCTTTGTTAGTAATTGCATAGTTGCATCTATTTGACTTTTGGGCATGTTCATCTTTTCATATTGCATACGCAATGAATTGAGCAGATTATTAATTGCTGAAGGGCTGGCAAAGCTAAGTTCCAGGTACACAATAAAAGCAATTATAATTGAAGCGAAGAAGCTGACCAATATACCAAATCCAATCGACTTTTCGTAAGAGATTACGCCATTAAGTTCTTTATCCCTGTATTTTTTAGTAATTGAATAAATACATATAGAAATAATAAGAATAAGAAATAGAACCTGAAATAAAGCGCCTAAAGCAAAAAAGTAAGAAAAAATGGAAGAAAGAATCAAAATGCCTCCGGTTACAATGCCACCATTCATTGCTGACTTAACCACAGGTGATTTTTTATCTGTCATAATATTCTTATATACTTAGTCGTGCAAAGATATTAGAATTTTAAGAAAATAAGAATTCTCAATGTGAGAACAAAAACAGGTTTGTTTCGGATTAGATTTTTATCTACTTTTGCGCGGGGTAAGTCTTATACGACCAGCTCCTGTTGAACCCCCCCAGGACCGGAAGGTAGCAAGGGTAGGCGGTTGTAGCGGTGCGATATAAGTCGCTTACCCTTTTTTAATATGACTCAAATTTTACAAATATTCATGGAACATTTAATAAGAATTTAGACTAATTCTACTTTGACAGATTAGGTCTTTCTTAGTTTTTTCAGCTTTTTTTACCCCAAACCCTAAAGGGAGAAAGCTAAAAAATCAACCAGTTCCCTTTAGGGATTAAGGGTAAAAACTGGTTGATTTTGAAATGTGTCAAAGTAGAATTAAGTGGTAAGAAGTAAATATCCTATTAATTTAATTTCTTATCCTAATTTATAGCCAATTATAAACAGGTCAAAATATAAAATTATCAAACCTGTTAAAGAAGTTTTTAGTAGATTTGAAAAAAGAAAATTCGAATTATTAATGAGCAATTACCCCCAATTCTTAATAAGCACAAATAAAAAAGCGGCTCTTGGCCGGGTTTATCTCTTTCACGCAAAAAAGCCAAAATTTCTGGGTGAAATTCTTTCATTTAAATCCATGAACGATTTTGAACTTTTTAAGGCTAACCCAAATAAAGAATATTGTTGTAAGATAAACGATCAGTTTTATACAATTTGCACTTATACCGAAGCTAAAGGGAAAATAATTGGACTATTTGTAATTGATTTTTTCGATTCCCCATTAGATTCCTCAGGCAAAATTATAACGGAAGGATTAATGAACGAAGCAGCTTCCTGGTTAAAGGCTTACTATAAATAATTAATTTATTCCTTTCATCAATTAAAATATCCTGATTTGATAATTGTTTTTCGCAGAGAAGGTAAATTATTTATAATAAACTGAAAATAAAACATATATTTTTCTAATTCACCATCACATCTCCAAAGGCATTAATATTATTAAAAAATTATTAGCTTTGGGATCAAACTATATAGGTTTGAATAAAAGTTAGAAATGGGTCATTATCCACAATTTTTAATAAGTACAAATAAAAAAGATGTTCCGGGGCGGATATTTCTTTTACATGCAAAGAAACCAAGATTTATAGGTGAACTAATAACATTTAAATCTATGGCTGATTTTGAAAAATTTGCTGCACATCCAACCAACGAATTTCTCTGTGACATTGAGGGTGAAAAACGCCTTGTAAGTACGTATTTTAAATACGAAAATACAATTGCAGCCATATTTGTGATTGATTTTTTTGATGCTCCCTTTAACTATTCAGGAGAAAGCAGGCTTGACGGTTTGATGAAAAGAGTGAAAGGTTGGTTACAGGCTTATTATAAAGATTAATCTGATTTTTTTTAAATAGTTAAAAGCTAAAGGTTACTTTTTTAATTCATCTTACATCAATACATTGAATAAAACCCGTAAGATGAATCAGCATTTAAATAATATTGAAAAGATAATAAAGTATCTTGATGGAGATTTGACTCCGGTGGAAGTAGAAGAATTTGAATTTCAACTTTATACTGATGAAAGTCTTCAGAAAGACTTTATAATTGTAAAAGAAATAGAGGACAGTTTAAGAGACTTAGTAGGGTGCGGAAACTCTGACATATCGCTCAAATCTGTTCGCATGGCTTTCGAAGAAAGTGATAATTTACAGTACGGAATTGAAAAAACAAAGTTATTATTTCCAACGCCAAACAGATGGTATCATCAATTGTATAAAGTAGCTTCTATAATAGTAATAGTTTTTACAACAGCATTTATATTAAACCAAATTCTTACTAATCGGTCAGTAAATACGGAGAAATTATTTGCAAAGTATTATCAGCCTTTTCAGAAAGAATTTATCCGTTCTTCAGGGCCCGAGTGCGATAATACATTATTGTTTTACAAAGCTGTTTCGAACCTGGAATATGGACGTTACAACGTGGCTTTAAACAATTTTAACCAGTTAATGTCACAAGACAAAAACTCATATTATATTGAATCTTCCTGGTATGTTGCCTTAATCTGGCTTAAATTGAACCGTCCTGCATATGCAAAGCCATATCTGAATTGGCTGGTATATAATGACAGATATTATGGTAAAAAGGCTTCATTAGTGCTAATGGAACTTGGAGGTAAATAATCGAGGGATTGATAATGTTTTCGACATTTAGGGTTACTTCCGCTTTTTTAAAAAATATACGGTTATACCAATGATAAGAATCACACTTATATCAATACTAATTTCTTTATAATGTTTTTTTGGTGTAATTAAAAAAGTTTCTGTTTTCCCTGTTTGTATAAAGCTTGCCCAATAATAAGGATGTGAATATCTGTAACTGGAATTTTCTATATAATCAATTTTAGCTCGTTGCAAAGACTTATTAACACTTTCTTTTATTTTGAGATTTTGATAAAAAAATTGCAACAGGTATGAACTTCTGGTATCTTCAATATTCCATAATGTAACCACCAAGCTTGGACAACCGGCATATAAAAAACTGCGCGAAAGACTTATAATGCCTTCGCCTTTCATCAGTTTTCCGTTACCTGTACCACATGCGCTAAGCACAATTAAAGGCGAGCGAAGTTTGAGGTTGTAAATTTCATATGCGTTTAAGTTTCTATCCTTTGCCAATTCTGTATTTTGATAAAATAAGAGCTTTGAGCTTAACAGATTTTCGTTATCAATATAAGTATGCATGGCCAAATGCAATACTTTGCCATCAGCTGCATGTTTTTTAAACATGGATTTAGTAGCCTTTTTCCCAATAATTGCTTTGCCGCCAAAAATTTCGACAATTTTCATAGCCTCATCTCTGGAACTTAATAGCTCTGAGATTGAATCTTTCTTTATTTTTTCCGGTAAGCGCTTGAGATTATTTTCATATACAGGAGCAAATGCCAATACTTCATTTGTCCCAGTCACTGACATCTTGTTTTGGATAATATATAATCCGGCAGAATAAGAATAACTGATAATATATCTGTATAACACATACTGCAATAAGCCATAATCAACATGTACGGGAGCAGTATCAGATGTTACAAGAGATTCAATCGGCAACTGGTTAATCATACCATCTGGAATTATAATTATCTCCTTATTTGAAATATATTGCTCAATGGGCTTAATAAGGACTATATACAAATAAAAAGCTTTTTTTATATACCTGGCAATTCCATCTTTTCTATAAGTATCCGGTTTATTGACTGAGCAAAGGCAATTCTTGAACACTATAATACTATCCTCAATTCCTTTTGCAGACTGGCTTAATACATGAAGATTATTGCCTGATAATACAAAAGTGTAAAGGCTGTCACCTGCAAATGAATATTCAACAATAGTTTTATCCAAACCGGTGATGCTTTTAAGTGTATCCAAATTAACTTCATTTTCAGAATATTTTAGTTGGGCGTATTTGGGATACTTTTCATCGGTATATTTTGAAAGCTCCTCAGATTCATCCGAATATTGCATTAACATGGTACGCATTTTATACAAATTTTCCTCTTTGGGACGTTTCCTACTCTGTTCTTCACGAATAGAGCTTTGCAAAAAAGCTATGTCTTCCTGCAATTTTTTTTCTTTTGTAGTAATACTATCTGGAACACAAGCAATATTCCTGTAATCATCATCTTTTAATCCAAATGAAAGCTGTACAGCCTTACCGTGATCTGCCGCCAGGAAAGCTTTCTCAAGATACTTTTGCTGACCCGTTAGACGAAAAAGTCTAAGGGAAGTTAATAGTTCCATTTCATTCAAATTGGATTTTGAACCTGTAAACTGAAGGCGATCACTTTCTGTATTGAGTTTCCTATTTTGCATTTCAACAAAATTCTTAGCTCGAGAATAATGTTCCAGGCTTTTCTCTAAAAGAAATATTCTTTTTATAGTAGTTTCAGGCTTATTGGCCATTTTTGTCAATAAATCTCCTTTTCCAATAAATGCATCAATGAGGTTATCATACGAAATAATATCCCGGGAATTAATTACGGGCGCATCGTAAATTCCAGTATTAATTTTATTGTCAACAGATGATTTAATTACATCCTGATATATTTTTAAACCAGCATTAAGTTTATTAAGATTTTCAAGAGCCTGTGCCTTAAAACATAATAGATATCCATATTGGGAGTTTTTTTCACCCAGAATATTATGAATATATGATAGGCTGGTCTCAACATTTTTTAATGCCTCATAATATTTTCTTTTGATTAATAGCATTAGTGTATACCCACCATTCAATGAAACATAAGTATTTATATTTACAGTTTTTATTTTACTTATAAAAGCTATACTGCTTTTATAATAAAATTCTGCACTATCTGTTTCATTTAATTGCATGTAACAACGTCCAAAATAATTCAGAATTCTTTCCTTTCCTGTTAGACAATATTTTTCATTTAATGCTAACGCCTTTTGATAGTAATTTAAAGCAAGTCTAAAACTATCAATCAAATAATTTATATATCCTTTCACATAATATGATTCTTGCAATTGCAGGGGATCTAAATTTTTTGAAAAATATGAAATTGCTAAATCGGATTTATTTTGCGCAATTTCATTTTTTTTAAGATTCATATACAGATATGATTGATAATAAGACAAAGTAGCAAGTTCACTTGTGAAGTTTTTTAATTTTATAAAAAGATCAAATGAGTTGGTGTAGTATTGTTCAGCTTTATTGTACATTCTTTTTGTATAATAAAAGTACCCAATATTGTATAAATTCCAGGCATAAGACACTGAATCCAAATGATGACAATGTGTAGATACGTACAAGACTGAATCATAATACATTTTAGTAAGTAAAAAATCAGAATATTTAACCATTGTCAGAAAAGCCATTGCATTGTAACATTCAGCAAGTTCACTAGAGAAAATTTCTTTTTTAAATTTAGCAACTCTTAGCGCATTTTTATAAAATTTTTCAGCCTTATCTAAATTATTTAGCTTTTCAAAACAGACACCCAATTTATAGAGGAGGAAACATGAAATTGTATCATTTGGAGGAAGAATGTCAAGAGATTTTTGAAAAAATTCAGACGCTTCTTTATATTTTTTCTGAATTTGGTAATTAAGTGCTTTAACAAGAAAAAGCTGATATTTAAAACCATTTAGGAAGATTAAGTTTCTATACAGACTATCAACAATCTTGCTTATTTCATTAAGTCGATCTTTATTATTAATCTTGTAATAACAAACTGCTAAATTGCAATATGTTATAAATGTATTTGAATCCTTTAAGCTTTCAATATTCTTCAGACACCTTTTATAATTTTGTATAGCTTGGTAATTATCATGTTCATTAAATGCTTTCTCAGCCTGCAAAAATGAATTAGATGTAGCTATTTCTTTTTTCTCATTTGTGCAACCTACACTCAGTAAAATCAGTATAAATGAAATGAATTGACGCATATTCAAAAATACGAAAAAAAAAATACCCACTTATAATTTATGTAAAACCCAAAAGGCAAAGCAAATAACGGATAATAGTGGGTTGCTAATGCCTTGATTAAAATTAGTAGTTATGAAAAAAGATAAGTACAGGTATTTACCAACGGACAAACCTCCTGGTGATCCTCCTCCACCTGGTGGTCATTAAAGAGGCTAAACTAAAGAATTTTAAAAAGCTGCACCATAAAAGGGTACGGCTTTTTTGTTACTAATGACTAAAATTATTCCTGAATAACGTGTAAATAATATTTTTTTAACATATTTTTGACATACGTTATTTATATTTACCATTTGCGGTACCAGCAATCAAAAACGGGCATAGATTATGAAAACTATAAATATTTTAAAAAATCAACAGAGTATTCATTTATTTTCAGTCATGAAAAATCTCTTTACGCTGGTTCACGTAAAAAGACATTAAATGCACAACCTAAACTAAGACGTATGAAAAAAATATTAATTATTTTAATCCTCTTTGCAATCAGGGCAGGCACCTTATTTGGTACTGTAACCTTTACTGAAGTAATAAATTATATTAATTGCGATTCTGTAGAGGTTGATTTTTGTGGCATTGATGATAATTATTCTTCTGGAGAAATATATTGCTGGGATTTTGGAGATGGCAAAAGTGGCTGTAGTGCAGATTATAACTTGGCCTCTCATAATTATTCAAAGCCAGGTAGTTATACAGTAACATTAACGTGTATTAGGAATGGTGATTCTACAATATTTGTTAAACCGAATTTAATTACTATAAGAATATCACCAAAAGCAGGTTTTACATATATCTGGGTAGATACTTCAAAATATATTTATGCTCCTGCTACTATAAATTTCAACAATACATCTCTAAAAGGGGACGGTGATACGTTAAGTTACACTTGGGATTTTGGCGATACCACAAGTTCAACGGATACCAACGCAGTCCACACGTATAATAAACCAGGGGCATATATTGTAAAATTAACTGTAAGAGATAATTACTCGTGCCATGTTGATACTTCAAAAGTTCTGTTTATACAGATGCAATCTAGTACCTACCATCCCTTTCCAACCAAAAATACGTTGTGGACAGAAGCATATTATAATCCTTACCCGGATGAATATTCACTTTTCCACGCCTTTGCTTTAAAAGATGGCGATACGACTATCAAAGGCAAACTATACCATAAAATTTATCATTCCACTGATACCATTTTTACCGAAAACAAACTTTGCGGGGGAATAAGGGAAGAAAATAAAAAAATTTATGGCTTTGTTAATTTAGTATAGTTTTATTATATTTGTGCAGTTATAAAACTATATAAAATGATTATAGATAGCTGCCCAAAATGTAAAAGCAAGAATTTTCGTAAAGATGGTATAGTTAAATCAAAACAAAGGTTTCTGTGTAAAGATTGCAAGCATCGATTTACTGTAGGGCAATTAGGAAAGCCGAATGACCTTAAAAGAAATGCCTTAGTTTTATATTTAGAAGGCTTAGGTTTTAGATCAATAGGAAGATACTTAAATGTGAGCCATGTTGCTGTTTTTAATTGGATAAAGTCCTTTGGAGAAAAGTTGGATGAATTTAGAAATCCTGGAGATATTGATGTAATAGAATTGGATGAGATGCATACATATATTGGTTCAAAAAAAACTACTGCTGGATATGGATTGCTGTTGATAGAAATGGGCATAGGTTCGTCAATTGTGAAATTGGCACAAGAGGAACCGAAACTGGAAAAAGGCTCTGGGAAAAAATTGAAGAATTTTCCAAAGGGATAGTTTGTGCTGACTATTGGAAAGCTTATAATGAATTTGTTCCGGAAGAACAATTAGTTCAGACAAAGGCAGAAACATATACAGTAGAAGGCTATAATAGTCTTTTTAGACATTTTTTGGCCAGATTAAGAAGAAAAACAAAATGCTATACAAAAGCAAAACATATGTTGATTTATTCAATAAAATTGTTGATGTTTAAATGGAATAATGATTTAGCTATACTTTATTAACAATGCCATTTTCTTTAATCAATTCTCCTTCATTAATAGTAATATGTAAATTTCCTATATAAGTTGACCTAAACTTAATTCGACTAAAACCGAAATCAATAATCTCAATACATTGCTCTCCAAATGATTTATCAATTAATTGAGCCAAATCAGACTTTTCAATTTTTGAATCATTAACATCATCCCTAAAAACTAAGATATAATCTGAAATCCTTATTATTTTCCCTTTAATAGTATCTTGTTTAGTGTATTTTTTATAAGAATCATTTGATATTCTTATCTTATAATTATCATAATTTTTAGAATTAAAATATACTTTGTAATCTCCATTTCTTAGTTTTTGTTTTTCATAATAAGGCTCAAATTTCTTTTGTCTGAATGGACAATAGACTTTTTTTTCTTTGAGTTGACCATTGTCAGAGATTTCGTAGAGTCTGTCATTTTTATAATACAATCTTTTCGGAACGGGTACTCTATTTTGTCCTCCACTTTGCATATCATATCCTATTGCAGTATCAAGTATTATTTGCTCTGATTTTTTATCAATCGATAGTACCAATGTATCAATTGTCTTATTAATGCTATCAAAATATCTTACAGTATCATAGATTGGAGTATTTATTAAGAAAACAGTATCGTTATTTATTTTCCATCTACCATATGACCAACTTGAAGTTAAGTCAAAGTGATAAGAGTAATCCCATGTAGAATCTGTGTTTAATGATAAATGACTATCGAAATAATCACAATATTTTCCAGCAATCATTTTTTGGCCAAATGTTGATACGGCCAAAGTCATTGCTAATATTGTAATAAGATATTTTATTTTCATAAATTCTTTGTTTGTCATCATCGCCCAAACTTGCGCCCAACGGTGAGTATATAAACCGTAAGGGTTTCGGAGCTGCGTTCCTGTCAAGTTACTAAAAATTTAAATATATTTGCTAAACTTCGCAAACCTGCGCCACCCTTATGGATTATATACTGTGTTGTGGCCAGTTTATTATTATTTTTTATTCTAATAATCATTACAAAAATATCTTTTTTTTCTTATAAATTGGCCACTAACGTTCGAGTGTATGAGCCGTAAGAGATTCGGAGCCACGTCACTATCCAGTTACAACAAATTTAAATAATTTTTCTGACCTTCGCAAACTTGCGCCACCCTTATGGATTATACACTTTGTTATGGCGCGTTAATTTTTTAATTCAAAAACCCCTTGTCCTGTACCAAACCATTTGTTGTCATCTTTATCTATAGCTATAGTCCGAACACTTAGTCCACCAGGCCCTTTTGTTATTGGATAAGTTGTCCAATTTGAACCATCAAATTTTAAGACTCCACCATATTCTGTCCCAATCCACATATTATATTTAGCATCTATGACAATCGAATAAACTGTGCTATCAGGTAACTCTGTTTTCATATTTATTGTTTGCCAATTTGTACCATCAAATTTTGAGACACCTTTTGAAGTTCCGAACCATTTATTCCCCAAGTTGTCAATCTCAATACAATATATATAATCATCAATCAAGCCACTGTTAGTTGAGTTATAAGTTGTCCAGACAGAGTCATTAAATTTTGATATTCCACAACATGTTCCGAACCATTTGTTATTTTGGGAATCTATAGCAATGGCATTAACTTGATCCTCTACCAGACCATTTTTTTTATTATAGGTAATCCATTTAGAATCAGTGAACATAGAGACACCATCGAATTCAGTTCCAAACCATTTATTCCCTTGATTGTCTATAGCTACTGCAAGAACTCTGTTATCAACTAGACCAGAATTTATATCATAATTAGTCCAATTTTTGCCATCAAACTTGGATACGCCTTCAGTTGTTGCAATCCATTTATTCTCCAGTTTATCTATAACGATAGCCTTTATAAAATTACCTACTAAGCCATTACTTATATTATAAGTCGTCCAATTAGAACCATCGAATTTGGATATACCATTTTCAGTCCCAATCCATATATTATTTTGTGCGTCAACTACAATAGAAGTAATCATATTTCCGGCTAATCCATTTGTATTGTCATAAATAATCATGGTTGCTGAAGTTGTTTCTTTTTTACATGAAAATGTAATAGTCATAATATAAATTATCAATCCTATTTTAATAATGTTTTTTTTCATATAGAATATTTACCTTAAGGATGAAATTTTAATGCGCCATAAACGTTCCTCGGCTATGTAAAGTGCGGGATTTACTTGCAGAATAAATCCCAATACACAAATATAATTAGAAAGCACTGAATTTGCAAACCCTCTATAACCCGCATTTTATATGAGCCGATGTTGGGTGCTGGCCATTATTTATTATTATTGTTTTCTTGTATATTCATGATTAAGTCAAATATTGAATGTCAAATTAATAATTTAATAAATATATAGTTTTTGTCCTATCTATTAATGGCATTTTTTCCCAACCTTCTTTAGGGGCTTTTAAAGTATCAGCAGCAGGGCAATTCAATAAAATTTTACAATTAGTCGGTTGTAATGGGTAAAACATAACAAAAAATCTTCTATTTAATATTGATGTGTCAATTTTTGTAATATTTGTCTTGCCTTGTATTTTTTGGTTCTTTATTGACATGTCAAAATAGACAACTCGACCTCCTGATTTACCATAATTTTCAATATTTGTAACATATCCAATTGTATATTTATGATTATTATTTAATTTTTTGTTGTCATTGAAAAAATCAATAATTGCAAAAATTGAGTAAACACATATTGCAATTATAAATATTATTAATCCAACTTTTTGATAATTAATCTTATTATTTTTTATGTCAATTCCCATAACAAATTTTTTAAAACTGATTTAAAAAGTCATTGAGTTGATCTTTGGATGGCTTGCACCCAAACGGTCAAGTATATAGTGCGTTTTAATGCACTATATACATTGTTGGTTGCAGGTTTTTTTTCTTGTCTTTATATTAATCAATATTTTTCTATAAGCTTTGAAATATCAAACTCACCAATTAAATGAATTTCATTGTCAAATTTATAATATACTTTATACTTTGTCAATTTTAATTTTCCAATATTTATAGCTCTGCATCTACAATCTTTAGTCTTTGCTCCAAATAATCCATGATATACAGTCACAAAGATTGCAGAGTCATTCTTAGAATATTTAATCTTTGAACACTCAAGTGCAGAATTTATCATTGTAGGTTTGTTTGTAATCATAGTTTTTCCAGAAATATCGCAAATAATTGGCAAGTACCATCCATCATAGGTCTTTATTGGGTCTTCAGTTTTAATTCCTCCAACTGATGTTATAAATTTCCAATTACAACAACTAACGGTCCAAGTTAAGCAAGAATCAAAAAACAACGATGTTGTCAGTCCTAGCAATATTATTATTATTATTTTACTCATAATGCTTTGTCCTTTTCTAAAACTTGCAACCCAACGTTCAAGTATATAGTGCGTTTTAATGCACTATATACTATGTTGCCCACCGTTTTTATTTTTATCAATCAATCAACAAATGTTTCCTTTATGATTGCTTTTACTTTTTCTAGTTCTTTATCAGACAATTTATCAAGTATCTTAATGATCCTTTGTTTGTCAATTGTCCTTATCTGGTCTAAGATAACCCAACCTGTTTTATTATCATGTTTGACTTCAATCCGTGTTGGATACTTTTTTGATTGACTTGTCATTGGCGCAATAACAATTGTTTGAAGATATTTATTCATCTCGTCTGGTGAGATAATCACGCAAGGGCGAGTTTTTTTTATCTCGCTACCAACTGTCGGATCAAGATTTACCAATATTATTTGATACTGTCTTAACTCCATCTTTCAAAGCTTTCGTCTTCAAAAACATCTGCCATAAGCAGCTTATCATCACCATTATCATGCATCTTCTTGAATGATTTGTCCCAACCTTTTCGTGGAATTGATTTGGGTTTAATAATAATATAACCTTTCTCCAATATTAATTCCACTGCATCTTTAATATTATATTTTTCTAGAAGGGTTTTACTTAATCTTATCCCTTTAGAATTTCCTATTTGCACTACTGATAAATCCATATTTTTATTTTTAATGTAATCACAAAGTTATTACAACTATTTTAGTTTTCCAAATAAGATAGTTTTTTCTTGAAAAATGGTGGGCGAACGTTCGAGTGTATGAGCCGTAAGGGTTTCGGAACTGCATTCCTATCTAGTTACACCAAATTTAAATATATTTTCTGACCTTCGCAAATCTGTGCCACCCTTATGGCTTATACACTGTGTTATGCATAGTTTTTATTTTTTATCCAGATATTCTTTTATTTTATCAGCTAATTCAAAAGGATATGGTGGACATCCTTTAATTTGAATCATTTTCCTATCAGCTTTGCAACAATTTCCAAATGCAATATTTAATTTTTGCATGTCTCTATCTTTTGAATCCAGTTTTCCTATGTAAATATTTGCTTCAGGGATATTCATATCCTCTATGAATTTACATGACAAAAGAAACGCATTTTCACAAGCACTGCAAACATTTTTTTTAATTATTTTAAATTCTTTAGGAATTATGCTATCCAAATTCACCTTGGCAAAATTGTATCTAACATCCTCAATTTGCTCACCCAATATTTTAATATTGTCTAAATGTTGTTTTTGAATATTATTTGACATTAAATATTCATTTAAATGTCCAATCTCATTAATTGAATAATTCATCACTTTACTGCTAATATAATCTACTTCCAATGAATTTTGTCCAGCAATGATAAGGTTTAAATCAATCAATTCTCCATCATGTGGTCCCATTTTTTCCATACACGTTAACCCATCGACAATGTTTAAAGAAGGTCTAATTGAATTATTCAAATCCGCTATTGCTTTATCTAATCCAACTTCGTGAAAATACTTTTTAAATCTCGGTGACAATAATCCCTTTAAATTCTTCAATGACAAAGATATTCCTGTCGCATAATGTACTTTCATTACTGGCATATTAATCATTTTGTCAAAATGAAAATATTCTTCTGCAATTTCTAAAGAATCGATAATTAAAGGTTTATCAACTTGTATGCGAATTGGTTTAGATTTATTAAAGTTAATCAATGGGATACTATAGCGTTTAGACAAATCAAGATACCCCGAATCTTTAAAGAAAGCGTCGGTATATTGATAGTTACCGAATGATGATTCTCCAATCGAAATGCTCTTTATATTATAATCAAATAGTAATTGAATCAATGATTCAACTAAATCAATATTTGTAGTTAAACTTAATCCGTTAATATTTGGCTTAAGCAATACTTTATCATTGGAATCAAAATATTTTTTTATCCCGCCAATTAAATATAGAGAATCATATAATCCAGCTTTAATACTTTTATTAACTTTTATAATACTTACTTCTCCCATTAGTCTTTTGATAATTGTCTGGTCTGCTGAAAAATTATGCATAAACGTTCGAGTGTATGAGCCGTAAGGAATTCGAAGCAACGTTCCTATCAAGCTACACAAAAAAAATTTAGGAGCACTTTCCTTCGCAAACCTGCGCCACCCTTATGGATTATACACTGTGTTGGCAGCTGCCCTTTATTATTTTTATTATTTGTAAGTCAAATATAATCATTCTGGTCAATTATTCACAATCGAAGTGCTGCTGTTTCAAAGTGCGTAAGCTAGGGACGGGCTGATAAGCTCTTTTGTTGCCCTTGTGATGCGAAGCTAACTTGTGGGGCAACAAATGTGCTTAGCAGCGATGCGATGGGTGTGAGGGCATGCTCTAATCTATCTTATATATATATGAATGTTGCGAGTAAGCTCGTGAATGTCGATAGTAAGCAGATGAATCTAAATAGTAAGCACATGAACATCGATAGTAAGCATATGAATCTAAATAGTAAACACATGAATGTCGATAGTAAGCACATGAATAACGAGAATAAAGACATGAATATCGATAGTAGGCACATGAATATCAAAAGTAGGCATATGAATATCAAAAGTAAAGGCATGAATGTATCAAGTAAGCATATGAATGTCAAAAGTGGACACATGAATATCGAAAGTAGACACATGAATGTCGAAAGTGAACAGATGTATGTCTCATTTCATAAATTAATATCAAATTTTAGGGGGCTTGTTCTTTAGATATTCATCCAAAGCTATTTGGGCTATCTTCTCTTCCTGAGGATATAATAATTCATTTGTTACAGGAGGATTAAGACCATTTAGATATTGATAGACATACATTTTTAGATGTTTATGAATATTCCAACATTTAATTTTGGGTAATAAAAGATTATTGGCTTGCCGTTTATTTGTAAAATATGACTCCAATGGTTTGTCATTACCATGAAAATGAATAAAACAACCATTTTGAGCTATAACATTTAAATTTGCCTGATAAAATTGTATAATAAGATTCGGTAACTTGTTTGAGCGATAAACGGGATCTTCAATATCATAACCCTCGATGTATAATAGATCTCCAAAGTTAATTTTATATTTTATTGTTTTGTTATCATCAATTAATTTTTGTTTATTACGAAATTTTTCAGTAGTCAAAATACCCTCTAATTGTGGAATTTTATCTAGTACTCTATCTTTAAGAACTCTTTTTTTTCTTTTAATTCCGTAGTATCTAACGCATATAATGAGAAATAATTATTAATATTCTCATTTGGAAATTTTTTTAAATCATCTATAGCAACAAATAAAGCATAATCAAAAGATTTTGTCCAATCCAGAAGTGGGGTTGGAGCTTTATAATGTTGCAAGAAACTTAAAATAGAAAAATCATTAGGATAATAACCGAATGATTTAAAATACATATCTAATAAACCATTATGATATTTTTTTGCATTATCAATCAAATTTTGAATGAAATAAATATAGTTTTCAGAACTTAAATCCTGCAATTCATTAGTAATCCAATAACGTTGAGCAGAATTATATAGTTTATATTTTGCTTCATTAACTCCTCTGAAAATAAAATTTTTATTTGATTTTAATACATTATGGTTTAAAATAAAATTATCGAAATCTTGCATTGTATTAATAATAGTACTTTCGAAATTAATATCCTTATCAGTAAAATTATTATAACATTCCAGTTTCATATTTAAATTTAATTAAAATTTTCTTGTAATGCGAGACTACGATACGAAAAATTCCGAAACAGCCCCGTAAATTTGCTTTACGAGCTACGCTTAATTTAGGTGAAGTTGGCGTAATATAGATTCTAGGAGAGAGTAGAACGCTCCTGAACCAGTTTTGGATTGTTTAGGTTTAATGCACATGTCTTCAATTTTATTAAGATCTTTATAACTGAAGCTTATCGGTTTAGCATGTTCATGATTTACAAATTGTATCAAAGAAGTCTTCTGATTTTCATCGATTTCAATAACTTTACCAACTCCGAAAACCTGATGTTCAATCATATCGCCAACTTTTAAGTCATATAAATTTTCAGATATTTCGTTATCTATTTTTTCAATTGCTATTTTTGCACCATTTTCAATTTCTGATGAAAGAACTCCTTCGAGAATAAGAAAATTCTTTTTTATCTCAAAAATAAATCTTGATGGGTACTTTTGCATAGTTTCATTACTAAAACCTTCTGATTCAGTTAAAAATAATTCATTTTCTGCTCTCGTAATGGCAACATAAGCCAACCGCCTTTCTTCTTCTAATGCCTCCTTCTTTCTTTCTCTCAACGCCCTATAATTTGGTAAAATTCCCTCTGACATGCCACAAAGAAATACATATTTAAATTCTAGACCTTTTGCCTGATGTATTGTCATTAATTTAACAAAATCCTTATCATCTTTATAATCAATATTCGTATATAATGCTATATCTTGAAGATATTTATTTAATGATAAATCTTCTTCGTTTGAATTATCTTTTTCATATAGTTTGATTGAAGACATTAATTCTTCAATATTATCAATTCTATTTTGATCGCCGTCCAAACGGATCGATTCAAGCAAACCACTAGTCTCCAAAACATATTGAAGTAAATCAGAAATCGAGCTATTATTTTGTTTCTTACGGTAACTCTCAATTAAATCTATGAAATTTTTTGCACCAACCTTATTTAATTCAGGTCGATCAACATTATTTTTTAAAGTTTCAAATAATGATAGATTTTCTACTTTGGAAATTTCTTTCAAACTTTTTAAAAATACCTTCCCTAACTTTCGACTTGGATTGTTAATAATACGCAAAAATGATAGATCATCAGTATTATCAATAACACGTAAATACGCCAGGGAATCTTTGATTTCTTGCCGTTCAAAAAATCGTATTCCACCATATATAACATAAGGGATGTTTTCCTTTATTAAAGCTTGTTCAAATATTCTTGAAACATGACTAGCTCTGAAAAGAATTGCAAAATCATTATGTTTAGCTCCATTTTTTTGACGATTCTTAATCATTTGAACAACCCAGCTTCCTTCTTCAGTTTCTGTTTTCCCATGAAAATGGATAACTTTTGAACCAATTTGATTTTTTGTAAACATATCTTTCTTGATTCTGTTTTTGTTATTAACAATAATACTATTGGCAACATCAAGAATAGAAGGAGTAGAACGATAATTCTCATTAAGAATAATAGTCTCACATGGTTTAAAATCTTTATCAAAATTAACAAGAGCTCTTGGGTATGCACCTCGCCAACCATATATGGATTGGTCAGGATCACCAACCACAAAAAGGTTTTTATATTTGCCACTTAACATAGAAACGAGATTCCATTGGATGAGATTATTATCTTGTGTTTCATCGACCATAATATAATGGAGTCTGTCTTGCCATTTAATAAGAATATCAGGATACTTTGTAAAAATATATAAAGCGAAAGACATTAAGTCATCGAAATCTAAAGCATAATTTTTCTTTTGTATCCGCAAATAACCAAGTATTATTTTTTGAATAAGAACACTCTCATCACCAAAGAAAATTGGATTTGATGGTAAAATATACTTTTCTATATATGGATTGAGAATTTTAAAACCTCGGATAGCACTTAATGCTATATTAAAGGTTAAATTTTTAGAATTAATTCCAAGTTCTTCATAAACTTCTCTCAAAATACTTTTCTGATCTTCATTATCAAGGATAGTAAATGTTTTAGGGTAATTCAGTTTGTTAGAATCTTCTCTTAATACTTTAACGCAAAAACCATGATAAGTACAGATTAAATCAGTAATATTCCCACTATTTACAAGTTTCTGGACTCGATTTCTCATCTCTTTTGCAGCTCGATTTGTAAAGGTCACACATAAGATATTTGATGGACTTATCCCTAATTCCTCAACAAGGTAAGCATAACGATTTACGAGTACTTTTGTTTTACCGGAACCTGCCCCTGCAATTATTCTAACATACCCTTCTGTCGAAATTACTGCTTGAGCTTGATTTTCATTTAAGCCATTTATTAAACGATTATCAGACATATTTTTTCAATAACCTTATTAATAATATTACACATTGCAGTCCGAATCTATTATGATGTGCGGGTTTGCAAAACTGGATATATTAATAGTTGCTGTAAAACAATATAAAAATAAATATAAACTTGCGAAACTATCAAACTACTCCATAATCCATATAGAAAATGAACCATTGCTAATGGCGGGGAGGAGAATAAAAAAGTGTATGGCTGGCGGGACGGCTGTGGGACGGTAGGCCATACTCTTGTTTTTTGTGTGTGAGGGTTGTTCATATTGTCTTTTCGTTTTTAATTTAAATATTAATCTGTCGAGAGCGTTTTTAGGGTTGCTGCCAACGTTTGCGGTATGGTTAGTTGCCGATTTCGAAGCGATTCCTTATCAAGTTACGCCAAACTTTGATAAGAGCTAAAACCTTGAAACTGGCACTGCAACGGCAATTAACTATACCGCGTGTTGTGCGCTTTAATTTTTTTTCATTTCGGGTCTTATTAAAATCTTTAAATCATCTTCCCATATTTTCCCGTTACCCCACTCCAATTTTAATCTAATTGGAATAAGTTGATTATCCATTTTCATGTCAAGTATCTGAGCATCTATTATTCTATTTATAAAATTCAAAGGTGGCAGAGCTTCTTTTGTATGAAAGTCCATGATGGGAATAGAAACTAATCTTGTAATTTCTAGTTTTAATAACCTGTTCAGATAAGCTTGATTATTTTGGAATTTCCAAAAATATTCAGAAAAATACGAATAAACCTGTGGCACATTCAATAAATCACCTATTCCTAAACTTAAGCAAATAGCAATTTGTTGTTTAGCGCACTCAATACCTTTAACAACTTTAAAGTCTCCATCTTCAATCACAACCTCACGAACGGTTGGGTCAAATCCAATATCACATAATGAATCTGGATTTATTCGTTTAGATTTTTCAGAAACTTTTAATGATATTTGATATTTATCATAATTTTTCTCCCAATTAATTTTGCCGGACAAAACTCTACCATCTCCCTGTGATTCAATTATAACAAAATCATTTATATTGTCATAATTTTTTGTTGACAGTTCTATTAAATCATTACTATCACCAATTACAAAACTATCAATTTCGAATTTCCAAATATCTTGCTCTACAGATTTCCAGACACCTTCAAATATAAGCGATTGCCCAATACTTACAAGAGTATTTGGAATTGATAATTCTTTGTTTGTTAGATTTTTTAATAACTTATAAGTATTTTCTTCCTTAATCTTTTTCCATTGTCTTAAAGTTGCTGCGGAATAAATAGTAAAATCCTTATCAATAAGAGTTGCATGGTCACAACACATCCATATGCCGTTATCAATTGCTTTTCTTTGGTCAGGAGTTAGAGAAGAATCGAATCTTGGACCTTTGTCCGAGGCCGCAGTAATATGCGCTGCATTTCCTAATTTTACAACTTGTTCATTGGTTTTATGTCCTGGTCCAATTGTAATTTTATCACAATCTAAAAAAGAGCACTTCCATGCCACTCTATCAGCTAAT
The DNA here is from genome assembly GCA_963851385.1 of uncultured Bacteroidota bacterium. Taxonomy (GTDB): domain Bacteria; phylum Bacteroidota; class Bacteroidia; order Bacteroidales; family DTGW01; genus CAWEFA01. The sequence continues at coordinate 141,142 of CAWKPE010000013.1, forward strand.
TTTCGTTTGATAGGTTCCCTAAATTCATCTCTTTTTTTTGTCATAAGTAGCTATAAATGTTCGATTTGTATTATTGCGCACAACGGTCAAGTGTACAAGCCGTAAGGGTTTCGAAGCTTCATCTGTATCAAGTTACACCAAATTTAATTATATTTTCTGACCTTCGCAAACCACTTCAACCCTTATGGATTATACACTTTGTTATGGCCAGTAATTTTTATTTTAAATAATCTTTCAATTTGTTAAAGCTAAATCCTAATCCACTAAAATTAGGTTCTAAAATTATTGACTTAACAATAGCTTTTCCAAATCCGGGTTTTAGTTCCTTTTTTATTTGAAAATCATTTAAGTCCTTTTTACCTTCAATATCCTTTGTGATTTTTTGTATCATAACAAGAACATCCGTTTCTGTCTTGCAGACCTTTTTTAATGGAATTAAAATTTAACTGAAATTTTTATCTACTTTTTTATTACCAAAATCTGAAAATTCTCTGAATTTATGAGGATTAATCCTAGTAATCAAAATTGCCGGAAGTATATTTTCTGCATTATCTCCATTAATATTATGCCAAGATAATACTTCATTATCAAAGTGTCCAATCTCTCCAACTCCAGTAATAATCGCAGAATCATTTTTCGAAGCCCATCTTGCTAAATTCTGAAAGTTTTTCCGTATCACATCAGCAAGTGGTTCTGACCATCCATAATCTAATATATAAATGTAATAATCTCTCTTAGCTTCAGGAGAGAGAATTTCTAAACTGTGAATCATTAGTCCCATGGTTGTGTTTTTTAATTATTAATATCTTAACTCCTAAGAAATGGTATATAACCATATAGGTCTAAAACATAAATTATTGTCAAAGTCAATGAGACAGCTAAAAATATAATCCATTTATTTTTCCACTTACGAATAATAATAAAAAAAAGCAACAATTGAAATAAAAAGTAAATAAAAACAACAATCTCGGAACGCATATAGTATCTATCACTCGAACCGTATCCGAGTAAAAAGCAATTAAATATAGCAATGTATCTTAGTACTATAAATACAATCAAATTAATTATTAACACAACAAATGTTTTTATAAATGCATTCATTTTCAAAATTTAAGTTTCAATATACCACTTGCAATTATTGGCCATAAACGGTTTGCGCTATGAGCATGTGGCGGGTTTCGGAGCGCTGAACTATCAAAATGCACTAAAACTTGATGCGAGATTGAAAGCTAAATAACCGTATAAACCCCGCCATTGCTTATGAGCGCGTGTTATGGCGCGTTATTTTATTTCTTAAACAATCCTGCTCCAATATCAAATCCTAAAGTTCCTTGAAGTGGATGTAAATATCTTTTATCAATTGAGTTTTCTCCGGCTTGGACACTCACTAAATCTACCTTGCCGTCCTTAATTATCTTATCTTCATTTATCTTATAATTTTCAGGAACAAAACCAGAATCAGTCCACTTTCCTGTATAATTATCATTTTCAACAATTATGCTTGAGGAAAATGTGTAAACTGTTTCATTATAATAATTTTTTATGAAAAAATAATTGCATTTTGAAACAATATTATGGTGAAAAATAAATCCAGAATCTGCATCACTCGCCCAAACACCATGTTTACACTTATAAATAATACAATATTTCATTTCATTATTTTGTTTTTTCCCATTATCTGATTGCCAGAAAACAGCTGAATTATTACATCCTTCAAAAACACAATGGTCAATTATTACATTACTGCCATTAACCAATACACCAACCTGAATATATGAAGCATCCAAATTTCCAACAAACATACATTGTGAAACTACTAAATCTTTGTACTTGGCATTTTCTCTTCCAATTGGATAACATGGTATCTGTGGAAATGGTTGTCCTGCAAACTTTAGTCCTTTTATAGTTACATGTTCCATATCTACCATAAGTCCAACAGAACTATATACAAAATAAAAATTAGTGTCAGGTTTTGCTGTAGTCAGTATTACAGGCATTAACCCAGGTTTCCATTTATCATCGTCAGGCATGTAAAATGCTTCAATAGATAACCTGTTGACTTTATCAAAATGACCTTTCGATTTTACCCTTATAGTTTTGTCAATATAATAAATTCCAGGCAACAAAATCAATCTCACCGGCCCTAAGTTGCTTGAATCAATTTTATTTAATGCTTCCTTAATTGTCTTCAAAGGCTTATCAATAGTCCCAAAATTGCTGTCAACTCCAAAATTGTAATCAATATACAAATCCTTTGCTATACTAATTTTAGCAATCAGCGCAAAAGCAATCATTAGTGTAATTTTTTTTCTCATGTCAGTTTCTTTATAATCGAAGTATTTTTTGATAATGCGCCATAACGTTCCTCGGCTATGCGTATGTGCGGGATTTAATCGCACTATTTATCAAAATATAACCAAATATAATTAAAAAGAACTATATTTGAAAACCTCTGAAACCCGCATTACGTATGAGCCGATGTTATAGGCCGTTTTTATTTTGTTTCCTTAAATCTTAATGTACTCTTTTCAATATTGTCATAAAGTATATGAAGAAATAATCCGCATTTATCTTCCTTTTCACACATTTCAACATCATCAACAATATAAGTCCATTTGCCATTTACAAAAGTCCAAGTCCAACCTCCCATAGTTCCTTGAGCTTCTTCAACGCCGTGATTTAATATTAAATCAGGTTTATCTGATATTTTATGATTTTTGCTCCAGGAAACATAACGTAATCCTTCGTCAGTGTCATCAATTCGAATTAAAAATTTATCGTTTTCCCAAACTAAAATATTTCTCTTCCACGGCTTGACACTTGAATTAACTTGTTGTTGAATCTCATTAGTCAATTTTTGTTGGAGATTCTTTTCATTTTGTGAGCTATAATTTATTGTTAGTACTTTCCCAGTTTCATCAATCCAAATTTCCCCAGTAAAAATTCCACCAACAAGTCCATAATGACCATAATGTTCCATTATGTCAGTATCATTAAAGTGTGAAAGTTTTTTTTTGAGTTCAGAATCTATTAAAACAGAATAGTACAAAATGAATTCATTAGCTGATAATATATTTGGCAGTGGGTTGTCACGTTTTAATGGATAATCAATTTGAGAAGCTAGTTCAGCGATATGGTCATCATTTATTAATCCAATTATATACTTAAATTGTTTAATAACTTCTGGTGGTGTCTTTGCTATCATAGTATCTACAAAGAGTAGAAATAATATCAAACATATCGAACCAAACTTTTTCATAATATAATCAATGTTTTGTGTGTCTTAAAATGGCCTATAAACGGTGAGTGTATAAACCGTAAGGGTTTCAATGCCCCATTCTTATCAAGCTACAACAAACTTAATTATATTTTCTGTCCTTCGCAAACCACTTCACCCCTTATGGTTTATACACCGTGTTGGGCGTAGTAATTATTATTTATTGCATTTATTATATTCATCAATAATTTTTTCAATATCATCATACTTATATCCTTTATTACCGATCTTTTTAATGATATCACTACAATCCTTTAATTGTTCTAGTAACAATGTCTTATAGTTTCGTTTTTTTACTGCATAGCATAAACTATCTTTTTTAATAGCATAATAAATATCCGTTGGTTCATAAGTATGCAATCCTCCCTCTGGTGGATTTGGACCAATATCTAAAATAAAATATTTATAAAGAATGATTTTACCCTTATTCACAATTCTCATTAATCTTTCAGTTTTATCAAGAATAATATTTTCTAAAACGTTAAAAGGAGTCACTAAAAATTTGATTTCGTTTATTTTAATTGTTGAATCATGCGAATTCTTATTTAGTTTTATTTTGATCTCCTCACTATAATAAAAGCTAATCGGCACATAACATTTTATGGTATCACCGGACTTCTTAATAATTGAACCTTTTTCATATGTGTAAACTTGTTGAGCCAAACAAGATGAAAAAAATACTAAAAAGAAGAAAATAGTAGCAGTATTTCGTTTCATAAACAATTTTGTTAGTTGATTAAAAAATTCAACATAGTTATTAGACCAAATATTATTACGCCCAAACGTTCCTCGGCTATGTAAAGTGCGGGATTTACTTGCAGGATAAATCCCACTATACAAATATAATTAGAAAGCACTGAACTTGCAAACCCTCTATAACCCGCATTTTATATGAGCCGATGTTGGGTGAAGTGCTTTATTTTACTGCTTTTAGTTTATTATTCTCAATTGTAAACATCATTAATAAGTCGTCTGTCAAATATTGTGCTCGCAAATCAAGTCTCGGACTAATAAATGGCTTTGTTAATTTAGTATAGTTTTATTATATTTGTGCAGTTATAAAACTATATAAAATGATTATAGATAGCTGCCCAAAATGTAAAAGCAAGAATTTTCGTAAAGATGGTATAGTTAAATCAAAACAAAGGTTTCTGTGTAAAGATTGCAAGCATCGATTTACTGTAGGGCAATTAGGAAAGCCGAATGACCTTAAAAGAAATGCCTTAGTTTTATATTTAGAAGGCTTAGGTTTTAGATCAATAGGAAGATACTTAAATGTGAGCCATGTTGCTGTTTTTAATTGGATAAAGTCCTTTGGAGAAAAGTTGGATGAATTTAGAAATCCTGGAGATATTGATGTAATAGAATTGGATGAGATGCATACATATATTGGTTCAAAAAAAACTACTGCTGGATATGGATTGCTGTTGATAGAAATGGGCATAGGTTCGTCAATTGTGAAATTGGCACAAGAGGAACCGAAACTGGAAAAAGGCTCTGGGAAAAAATTGAAGAATTTTCCAAAGGGATAGTTTGTGCTGACTATTGGAAAGCTTATAATGAATTTGTTCCGGAAGAACAATTAGTTCAGACAAAGGCAGAAACATATACAGTAGAAGGCTATAATAGTCTTTTTAGACATTTTTTGGCCAGATTAAGAAGAAAAACAAAATGCTATACAAAAGCAAAACATATGTTGATTTATTCAATAAAATTGTTGATGTTTAAATGGAATAATGATTTAGCTATACTTTATTAACAATGCCTTTTGCTTATTGCCTTTACATTTTTGTTTAAATAGTAGAAATAAGTATATCTATAATCGTCTTTTGGTAGAATTGGAATAAAATATATAGAATAACCAATATACTTTTTTAAATCAGCATCATTTCTTTTTACTATTACGTCTATATCAGTTGTGTTAGCAAAATCATTCCATTTTTTATAACAAAAATTATCTAAGCTGTCATATTCTGTAGGCTTAAACACTGGAGTGTTATTTACACTATCATTTCTTACATTTATTTGTGCATTAGACAATAAAGGTAGAACGACTAAAATGAATAAATATGCTTTTGATTTCATATCAGTAAATTTTATTTATAATGCGAATTAAGAGTTGAAAACCAATAAGTTATTAACAATATAAAGCATTGATTGTCAATAAAATATAGTTAAAATATTTTTATAATACCTTAGAAATCAATACATTAAGGCATGTCTAACAAACTATGTCTTGCCGTATGATTCCTAAGGTAAAAGAACTTAAATTAATTTCAATCTATCTGTATATCTGCGATATGTACGACTCTCATTTAAAATATAACTGCGAGCGTTTTAGTAACAACAGCCAACCTGATTTTACTGATCAGGAAGTAATGACGATCTATTTGTACTCCATGAAAATTGAACAACGCTTAAAGATAAAGCAAATACATGAGTTTGCAAACGAACATCTTCGTTCATGGTTTCCTTTATTGCCTTCCTATGAAGCCTTTATTATGCGTATAAACAAGCTTTCTGAAGCATTTAAAACTTTAACCAATAATCTCTTGTCTGCTTTTTGTCCTGAAGATTGCGATCTAAACAAAAGTCTAATGGATTCACTGCCAATTATTACATGTTCAGGAAAACGTACACCTTCTGTTGCATTAGAAATTACCGATAAAGGTTATTGCTCTACTAAAAGTATGTACTACAATGGCCTAAAGCTACATGCTTTGGCTTTTCAACGCCCAAATCATCTACCTTTTCCTGAAAGCATTGTTATTACCCCGGCATCAGAAAATGATTTGAATGTCCATAAGCAATACTGGAGCGAAATATACAATCGAAACTTTTTTGGCGATAAGATTTACAATGATTCCGAATTACAAGAAAATTTGAAAAATTCTTTTAATTCAGAGATTTTAACGCCTGTAAAAGCAATCAAAGGTCAATCTCAGGAAACTAGACAAAGAGATAAGGCAGCAAATGATTTATTTTCAAAGGCTGTATCTAGTGTTAGGCAACCTATCGAATCACTATTCAACTGGCTAATTGAGAATACAGATATTCAAAGAGCATCAAAGGTGCGTTCTACAAATGGCCTGCTTGTGCATGTCTTTGGCAGAATCGCAGCCGCATTTATTATTTTTATTTTTAACTCTTAATTCGCATTTATAATTTATCATAATCATTTTAGTAAATTTCTCTGCTGTAGCTTTGTCCATTCTATTTGTAAATCCTAATGCAATACCATTAAGTCTTTCATCTGGAAAGTCATATAAATCACTAATCACTATTTGAGATAACGATTTTATAAAGTCAATTAATTTGGGCTTTACCCTGTTATAGAACGTTTCACATAACTCATGTAAAAGTGAATCTGAATCTTTAAACTCTTTAATTTTTTTAACATCCTCGTCTATATCCGATGAATGTTTTATGTTATTATTTACTTTTCTTAAATCATTTGCATCTTGATATTCCGGGAATTTTGTAATATCAATATTTTTAGTCTTAAAAAATGTAATTACGTTTTCCCATTTATATAAATCTTTAGTCTTAATATCAGGATAAGCAGTTGATATAATATTTTTTATCCCAATCTCAAGGCTCTTAAATAAATAAACAATTTTCATCTCCGATAACGCATGACGATGTTCAGAATTCCACATGTCGTCATTAGTCAATTCGTATAGATCATTTAATATTTCATAATCTTGAGGACTTGGTTTTTCTCCTTTTTTAAGATAATCAATACTTAATTTCTTATGTAACTCTTGATATTTTTGCTGAGAATTCTTAATCTTATTATTTAGTTCATTCAAAGTACCTTCAACAGCTAATTCAAAAAAATCTCCAAATGCTATATGCATTGAATCAAGATTATTTTTTATTAAATCTTTTTTTGATACTGACCAAATTCCATCCATAGATTGAGTGTTTTAAGTTTGTGTACAACTAAGTAGTACATAAAATTTTATTTTAGTTTCAATTTAGCAGTTGGTTTCTAGGTTGCAGCCAAACGTTTGAGGCTATATACAGTGCGGGATTTAAGCGCTCTTCATTATCAATGTACAATTAAACTAGTAGAAAGCACTGCCAATTGCAACCTACTAAAACCCGCATTGTATATAGCCTGTGTTAGCGCCAGGCAATATTTTATCTTCTTTTAGCTACTACTCTTCCTTTTAAAGTATATAATTTGTTTCTTTTAAATAGAAATTCAGTTTGATTTATATCAATAAAATAGTCATTTTGGTTGTGAATATCCTGAGTAATTCTTCGGATAGGATATATAAAATGATTATCTCCTTTAAAAGTAACTGAATCAAATTTAATGAATTTGAGTATAACTATGCCATTTTCGTCAGTAAAATAATTTTTTGTTATAGAGTCTGAATACAATACGACTTTTAAATCTTTAATTCCTTGTTCACTGCTATACCTAATTTCAAATCTTAATTTATCTTTTAAAGAATCTGTTTTAATTGAACTTACTTCACTTTCTATAAACTTTCCATTATATTTTTCTGCAGGTTTATAAAGCATTAATGTGTCATTAAATGTCCTCCAATATCCAGTTTCTTGTTTTGTATAGAAGCATCCAGAAAATTCCTCCCAATAGTAAGTTGAATCATTTTTAAAGCTTAAATATGAATATGAAGGAATTGAACCAAATATTAGTCTCCTTAAAGAGAAGTGATTAATTGGCATATAAACTCCACTTGGAGTCTGTGCTCTTATATCTAAAATAGTCGATAATAAAAAACATATGGTCAAAAATCGTTTCATATTTTATAATCAAATAACGTGTCTTTGCTTGGCGCTAAACGTTTGGCGGTATGAAACGTTGGGGATTTCGGAGTTGCGAACCTATCAACCGATAAGAACCTTGCCAGCGAGAGATGCGCTTGGCAAACCACTAAAACCCCAATGTTTTATGACCGCGTGTTAGCAACTGGCGGTTCTTGTCTTTCATGTCACAAAGATACTACTATTTCCAGTTTCGCTGTCAACTGTCAACGAGTTTTTGTCTGGGTTGGAATGTGTGTCGGCGTTTAAATTTTTACAGAAGGGAAGGGATTTTTTATTTTTTTTGTCATTGCACTGAAGTTAGTGCGTGGAAAATGGCAAGCTCTTGCTGCAAACTTTGGTTTTGGTTGGCTTGTGCGGTTTGCAGCATGTGCTTGACATTGTGCGGTTGGGGTTATAGGTGAAATAAACTTCCTATTTGAAATGTCACAAATGCTATTACCCATGCGGCAGCAGAAGTGTAAACAACAGTGAAAGCTGCCAATTTCCAACTTCCTGATTCACGCTTTATGGCTGCAAGCACGATCAAAATGCTTGTGCCAGAGGGTTAGCTTTGCATAAATTAATCGTACTTACAGGAACAAAATTTGTTGCTTTTTACTTTTTCAAAACATTCGCGACCTTCTTTAAATGAAAAATATGCAAGACCTAAAGCTCCAATTGAATCAATATAAGCAAAGTTTGTTAACTGATAAATACCACTTGCGATAAGAAGCACAAGCGACATATAAACACAAATTTTTGTGCATTCAGCGTCTGCAAGTATTGCGTCTGAATTTAATTGCTTGCCCACTTTTGTCTTGCCATAAATCAAAGCCAGCATTAATGCAATTGAAATTAAAGCAATGACAACACCAGGAATTGTATTTATGGGTTTATGTTCATACCAAGAATTGTAAATGCTTGTGCTTGCAAGTCCAATTACCAAAACGTAAAACCCATAACCTGTAATCTTCAAAGCAGTTATTTCAAATTGTCCTCGTTTGCAATCTTCGTTCTGCCTAATCCGAATTATCATTGTTGCAATGCCGAGACCAGAAATTACTTCAATGCAGCTACCAAGCCCAAACCCAAAGAGTGTTAAACTTTCATCTTCGTAACCCAAATATGTTGAAATTAAACCTTCAAGTAAAGCCAAAATGATAGTTGCAATAGCAAGACCAAATGCAATCTTATAAAGTTGTCTTATTTCGGTTGGTTCAATATTTTTATTTGCCATAGTTAAAAGATTTTATTGAAATAGACTTCCTATTTGAAAAGTTACAAATGCAATTACCCATGCTGCGCCTGTAGTATAAAAGATAGTAAAAGCAGCCCATTTCCAGCTTCCTGATTCACGCTTTATTGCTGCAATAACACCAATGCAAGGGAAATATATTAGGATAAACAACATAAAAGCAAACGCTACTAATTGCGAAAATACTTTCTGACCTACTACGTTTGTTTGTGCCTGCAATTTTTCGGCTAATGAACGCTGAGATTCTTTGCCGTTAGCGGCTTGGTATAAAATTCCCATTGTGCTGACAACAACTTCTTTTGCCGCAAGTCCTGTTAATATGCCGATGCTCATTTTCCAATCGAAGCCCAAAGGTTTCATGACGGGTTCAATCCCTCTGCCAATTATACCAATAAATGATTTACGCTGCTGTTCGCCTTTTTGCATAAGGGTTAAACTATCAATGCTTAAATTTTTATTGTCTTCCAATAACTGTTTTTGTTTTACATTGTTTACAGAAAGTTGTTTTATTTGATTGTTATATTGTGCTTCTGTTTGAGTAATCTTATCCTGATATTTTATGCTATTTTCAGTATTCCTTGGGAAATAACTAAGCATCCAGATAACTATTGAAGCAACAAGTATTATGCTTCCAACTTTCTTTAAATACATTTGTGCCCTGAACCACATATGCTTTACAATACTTCTTAATGTAGGCGTTCTGTATGGCGGTAATTCCATTACAAAGGGAATATCGGCTGATTTGAAAAATGTTTTCCTTAATATAAATGCTGATATGATGGCGAACAAAACACCAATAAGATACAGGCTGAACAATATTGTTCCCTGATTATTTGCAAAAAAGGCGGAGATTAAGAGTATATAAACAGGAAGTCTTGCACTGCACGACATAAAAGGAGTAATGAGCATTGTAATTAATCTGTCGCGACGGCTTTCGATAACCCTTGTTGCCAATATTGCAGGCACATTACATCCAAAGCCCATTAGCAAAGGAATAAAAGATTTTCCATGCAAGCCCATTTTATGCATAGCTTTATCCATTATAAAAACTGCACGTGCCATATAACCCGTATCCTCCATAAATGAAGTGAATAGGAACAAAATAATAATATTCGGCAAGAATACTATTACTCCCCCAACACCGCCAATTATTCCATCAATAAGAAAATCCTTAATTATTCCGGCAGGAATGAGCGACGATGTTGCTTCGGATAATTTGTCAACTAATATTTCAAGCCAGTGTTTAGGATAACCGCCAAGCGAAAAGGTTGCGAAGAACATGAGCCACATGAAAAAGATAAATATCGGGATGCCCCAGTATTTATGCGTTAAATATTTATCAATGATATTCGATTTGTTTTTTTGCTCGATAGGATTTGTTTTCATGGTTTCCTTCAAAGCCCCTGAAATAAAGCCGTATCTTAAATCTGTAATTATTGTTTCGAGAGGTTCGTCAAATTGTTTTTCGAGTTTGGCAAATTCTTTTTTTGCAGTTTGAATTATTTCTTCAGAGTTAACGCAATGAGAAATATTTTGAGAATATTCCTTATCATTTTCCAATAATTCAATGGCAAGGTAGCGTGCTGAAATTATATTTGTGAACTGCCTGTTTTCTTCAATCTTTATTTTTGCCTGAATTGTTTGTATTGCATTTTCAATTACATCGCCGTAATTGATGTGAATATGCCTTACTGTAGGTTCATTGTTTTCGTAGATTTCAATTACTTTATCAAATAATTCTTTTATGCCTTTACCTTTTGAACTTACTGTAGGGATTATCGGAACGCCAATCATTTTACCCAATGTAATATATTTAAAAAAATCAACTTTCTTTTCAAGTTCATCAAACATATTAAGCGCAATAACTGTTTGAACGCCCATGTCGATAAGCTGTGTTGTGAGATACAGGTTTCGTTCAAGATTTGAAGCATCAACAATGTTTACAACTACATCGGGAAGATTATCGAAAATATAATTCCTTACATAGATTTCTTCCGGTGAGTAACTTTTTATAGAATAAGTTCCGGGCAAATCAACGATAGTAAATGTATAGTCATTCTGCTTATACTTTGCTTCTTTTGCATCAACTGTAACTCCTGCATAATTTCCTGTTTTTTCTTTCGCCCCCGAAGCATAATTAAAAAATGTAGTTTTTCCTGAATTCGGATTACCGACCAATGCAATATTAATATGTTTACTTTTCGCTAACCACAATTCCTTATTATACACATCTTCTAAAACACCATTAGAAACATTATTTGTTTTAATTTCTGATTCTTTTGTAACTTCAATAAGACGGGCTTCGCTGTTTCGGAGTGAAACCTGATAGCCCATTATTTTATATTCAACAGGGTCTTTCAGAGGAGACTTTTTAACAACAGTTATTTCTTTCCCTGCAACAAACCCCATTTCCATGATGCGTTGCCTGAATTGACCTCTTCCTTTTATTTTCAGGATTATTCCTTTTTCGCCTTCAATCAGGTCGTATAGTGTTGTCATTTTTTTATTTATTGCGTTTGAAGTCAATGAGGTCTTTGCCCGAACCTTTAATTAATTCAATTGACCATTTTGTAATAATAAATGAGCTTATTATTCCACTGATTGCATCAAGAGAATACAAGTTGTAAAACATTCCTGCTGTCAATGCAATAATTGCTGTCACACTTGTAAGCCCGTCTGCAAGTACATGCAAGTATGCAGAGCGAATATTGTGGTCGCTGTGTTCTTTGTCGTGATGTAAAGCCATAGCACTTATTACATTTACAATAAGTCCAATGATTGCTACAAAAATTGCTTCGCTAAACCTTATTGTCAATGGATGCAAAAATCTTTCAACCGATTGGATTACCATTGTAATTGCGACAATTAATAAAACGATTGCACTTGTAAAACCAGAAAGAGCCAGAAGTCTTTCTTTGTTAAAAGAAACTTTTTCTGTCTGAGAGTATTTGCGTGCAAAGATGTATGCAAGCCAAGACAGTCCAAGTGCAAAAGTATGTGATGACATATGATAACCGTCAGCAAGCAGAGCCATTGAATTTGTCAAGTAGCCAAATATAATTTCTACGACCATTGTTACCGCAGTCAGGATTACTACAATGCGTGTCTTGCTTTCGTGAATATCTTTATTGTCTTTTATTTCGCTCATAATAATTCATTTATATGTCAAAAAAAAAGACCTTTAATATAATGCCGATAAACTCGGAATTATATTAAAAGTCTCGTTTCCTATTATTTTAGGATACAAAGCCAAGTAAAAACAATACAGTTTTACTGGTATGTTGACTTTGCTTTTATAACTACTCCCTTTTAATAATTGATGCAAAGATAATAATTCTTAAAACATTTCTAACATTTTCTATAATTATTTGTGCGTTAGCAAAATTGCAGCTCTTTTGCAAGCCTTTGGTTTCAAGCGTTGGTTTGTGCGGGCTTGCAAATGTGCTGCAATGCGGGATAGCCAAAACGCCTTCGGCGAAAAAGTGCGGTGGGGTAAAAATTTAAACATTTGGGTCGGCTTGAGTGTTGGCTTTTTTGTTTTACTTTCTTTAATCTGTCAAATTGAAATGTTGAGTCAGTTTTCCTGTCTTTTGTCTTTTTTTACCGCTTGTTGCTAACGGTTTGCGCTATGAGCATGTGGCGGGTTTCGGAGAGCTTTTCTATCAAACTATACCAAAACTTGATGCGAGATTGAAAGCTAAATAATCACTTAAACCCCGCCATTGCTTATGAGCGCGTGTTAGCAAACGTTTTTATTTTTCTTCTATTCCTTTAATCACAGCATTCATACCAAATGTAGAAATCTTTATTTCTATATTTTTCTCATCAAAACTTAATTCAAAGATTTGCTTTGATGGATCACCAATAATATGATGCTCAATGACAAATGTTTTATTATCTTTCCAATGTCCTTTACATGCTATTTCTTCCTTGTCAGTGTGAACTCCCATAGAAAATGGTATCTCATTGATTTTATATAATCCATTTATGCCAACTTGCAAGTGAATTAATTGTTTACTTATGGAATATTCCCAGATGCATTCATTGTTATCTTTGAAAATAAGTGTGGAAGCTGTGAGTCGTAAACTATTGGGTACTAGAGAATACTTTGTATCGGAGATTTGTGCGGTAATTTCTGGCATCGAATTAACCGGTTTTTCATGAGGATATTCTATATCATGAATAATCTGATTTAACTGTTGTACCATAGCAGGATTTGACGGTAGCTGTGATCTACTTTTTATAGCCGAATAGATATATTTTTTTAAAAATGATTTCATGAATACGGAATAACGATTAATATCATCAAATCCATTCGCAGTAAAAACAACAACCAAATCTAAATCAGGTCTTACGATAATGTATTGTCCACCTGCACCCCATGCCATGTAACCTTTTTCCAGAAGCCACCACCAATAACCATAATTTAATCCTTCCGCGTATAAATCTTTGGCAGGAATATTCACTTTTTTTGTTGTAGATTCTTTAATCCATTCTTTTGATACTATCTGTTTTCCCTTCCATTGACCGTTTCTTACATATAAGTATCCAAATTTTGCCATATCACGTGGAGTCAGAAAAATATCTGAGCCACCATGATATATTCCGTCATTACTTTTAATCCATTGATAATTTGTAATACCCAAAGGTCTGAAGAGCAATCTGTTCGCAAATTCCTTTGTACTTACTCCGGTAGCTTTTGTTAATATCGCAGACATCATATGAGGCAGCATTGTGTTGTATTCAAAAACTTTTCCCGGTTTGTCACGCATTGGAATTTTCTTCCAATTATCCAGATCATAAGGTGATGGGCTGGCATCTTCCATATAATCAAATCCTCCGGTCATCGTCAATAAATCCTGTAAAGAAATAGTTTGTTTTAATGAATCTTTGGTAAGTTCAGGATAAAATTCAGAAACCTTCTGATATAGATTATGTAGATATTTTTTTTCAAAGGCAATTCCTGTCAATGCTGATATTATACTTTTAGATGCCGATTTAATATTATGCAAAGTATCCTTATGATAAGGAGGCCAATAGGCTTCAGTAATAATAAAACCATTTCTGATTATTAATATGCTATGGAAATCTAATGTTGAAGATTGAATGTATTGGAACATTTCCAAGATTTTTTTTGAATCCACTCCTTGTTCTTCCGGTGTTGAAATTCTCCAATTATCATCTGGATAATATATATTTTTTGTTTTCCCGCATGAAAAAAATAAAAAACCAAATCCTAAAAGTATAATTATAATTGTTGCTTGTAATTTGAATTTTTTCATAAAGTCAGAAATTATGTTATTATTCACAAGTTTGAAAAAATGTTTGCTAAACGTACATGTGTAGGGCACGTTTTAATGTGCCCTACACGATGTTGGGGCCAGTGTATTATTTTTTTTCAAATCAATTTGCAATTTACATTATCTTGTTAAATTTTGTCTAATCTTATTGAAGTAAATTTCCTATCAATTTTATGTAATCAAAAAGCGTCTCTTAACTCAACCCGAATTTTATATTAACCTTAATTTGTTCTCTAAATCTCTTTACGTGTCTTGAAAGAAAATCTGCGTTTATTACTGATAAAATCATTAACAATTATAATCTTTATAATCTATCCAAGAATGTATCATGCTACATCAAACAAATTAAAAAACTAATCAAGACGAAGAATGAATCTACAAACAACTCTTGAACATTTTGGTCACAGTATGTGTCCACATAATATTCTTATAAGTCTGCGAAAGACTGTCTAAATGCAAATTGTAAATCAAAGAACAAGTCTAATCAAATTACAAATCTTGTTACAACAAAAGAATCTAAATGACAGTCTGCCGAAGACTTTTAAATCTTCTCTCGTGTTCTCATACATTGGCCCCCAACGTTTCAGTATATAGTGCGTTTTAATGCACTATATACTATGTTGTGGCCAGTTAATTTTTTCAAAATCATCCAATAGTCAATGTGACTCTTTTTCCAAAACCAATCTCTACAATACGGTATAAAGTCGATAATTGAATATCACTATGTCCATTCTCAATGCGTGAAATAAAACTCTTTCTTGTGCCAGTCTTATTTGCCAGTTCTTCTTGAGTCATATTTGCTTCCTTTCTTGCATCCTTTAATATCTCACCAATTGCAAACGCTTTAGCTTTAATTTCAAATTCGGCTCGTTTTTTGCTACCAATCTTGCCGTATCTATGGTCAAGATGCTCATCAAATGTTGTTATGTCTTTCATTTTTTGTTCCCTTTCTTTTTTATCTCAAAATACTCTTCTTTAAGTCTAAATGCTTTTTCAATCTCATTTTTTGGTGTTTTTTGTGTTTTCTTTTGGAATCCATTAAACAACACTATCACATTCCCTTCATCAAAACAACAAAAAATCCTATATATATTACTTTCAAACTCAATCCTAATCTCAAATAATCCAGCATACCCAGTCATTTGTTCAAAGAACTTCTTTGGTATCCTGTCTGCAACTGTTATCAGGAATAAGACGTAGTCAATCTTTTCCTTAATCTTTTCTGTCTGTGAGTCAAAGAAGTCTCTGAAATAGTTTTTAAAAAATATTATTTGCCTCTTTTTCTCCATGCGACAAAGTTAACTAATAATGGAACAAAATGCAACTTGTATTTATTGAATTTTTATGTCTGTAAAATGCAGCTATTAATTGGCCACTAACATTTGGCGCTATGAGCATGTGGCGGGTTTCGGAGCGCTTCACTATCAAACTGCACCAAAACTTGATGCGGGATTGAAAGCTAAATAACCGTATAAACCCCGCCATTGCTTATGAGCGCGTGTTAGCGGTTCGTTGTTTTTGTCTTCAATATTATTTCCGTCTTGCATACGATAACAAAACTGTCCCGCAAGCAAATGGTTTACATTCCATAAGTGTCAACTGTAAATTACTTTTTAGGGATTTGAAGATTTGTTCGCCACTCCCTACTGCAAAAGGATTTACGAGCAAATAAAATTCGTCAACAAGTCCGTGTTGGATTAACGATGATACAAATGAATAGCCGCCATAAACAATAATGTCTTTGCCTTTTTTCTTTTTCAATTTTTTTATTTCTTCTACAATGTCACCGTTTGCAATGGTCGCATTGTCCCACTTGCTTGCTTTGATTGTCTTTGAAAAAATAACTTTTGGAATATCCGTCATTTTTTTTCCAAATTTGTAATCACTGTCTTTGGGGTTACCTGCAACTTCTCTCCAATAAAGGAAACCTTCAGCCATGTTTCGACCAAGAATAATGCAATCAACATTTGTAAGGTTGTCTATCGAAAAATTTCTGACTTCGCTGTCCCAATTGAAGTTTGTTCCACCATAAGCAGCCGTTACAAAGCCGTCAAGTGAAATTTGCATTTGTAATTTTAATTTTCTCATGGTAGTCTTTGTTTTATTGTCTGTCGTTTTTTGATTGTCCTGTTGTCTGTTTACAATGACCGCTGTTAGCGGTTCGTTGTTTATTTGTCCCGTTTGGGTTCGTAATAAAGCAGAACATTACCTGAATTAAATGTCTTTGTCTTGATTAGTTTGAGATTAAGTCGTTCGGTGGTCTGCTTGAATAATGGAGTTCCTTGTCCTAAAATAATTGGATTTATCATTATCCGATATTCGTCAATTAAATCAAGTTGTCGGAATGTAGAAGCAAGGTTGGCACTCCCTTGTATTATCAGGTCTTTACCTTGCAACTGTTTTAGTTTTTCAACTTCTACTATAATGTTATCTTTTATTAGTTGTGTATTATTCCATTCAGCTTTTGTCATTGTCTTTGAAAAAACAATTTTATTTTTTGAGTTCATTTGATTTGCAATAATTGGGTCGTTTGTCAAAACTGATGGAGTTGTCCAATAGCTTACCATTAGGTCGTAAGTTTTTCGTCCAAAAATTAATGTGTCAACGGAGTTTAGTTGTTCGACAGCGAACTCATTAAATTCAGCGTCCACATTGTGCCAGTCAAGAGTGTGATTTGTCCCCTCAAAAAATCCGTCAAGGGTCATCATGTTGAATAAAATAATTTTTCTCATTTAGTCTGTCAGTTTTATATTGGTCCGTCTTTTTACAATGACCGCTAAACGTTGCAGTGTAAATACAGGCCAATGTTGGCTTTCGTATCTTAACCTAAAACGGTTGCTAAATGAATCAAATTTATCAAATCAACCACTTAACTATCCGGTTGGGTGCGTCGGCAAGGACGCCGGAAGCCAGATTTTGTTACTTTCAAATTTTCTGTATCAAAATACCACTTACCAATGTCTGTATCTATTCGCACAATTTTGTCAATTTACCGCTAACGTTTCTTCTTAATCTTACCTCAAACGATAATTGGAATTACCCCGGCGGAAGGCGGACTGATTGGATTGTATTTACACTTTGTTGGCAACCGTTGCTCACACTCTTAGGATTAATTGTATCTTTCTCATAAGGGAGTTAAGTAAGTGATGGTTTTCGAGTAAAGATTTAGTTAAACGAGAGCCACTAATGCTACACAAATATAACAAAAACTTTTTAACTGTCGAAAAGCTCTGAAACCCGCATTGGATTTGAGCCGATGTTGGCAGCAGATTTTTATTTTTTATCAACAACTCCATCCATAAATTTGAGCAAATATAATCCATTTTCTATTTACCTTTTTTCATTAGTGTCCACTTAAATGTAATTGATTTTCAACTGTATACAATTTAGTTCTTTGACATCTTTGTAATCTTGATTTGTAAGTAGTTCTTTTAGAGGTGTTTTATCCAAAAGGGATATGCTTAAAATCTGTAGAATTTCGTAGATTGAACGCTCTACTTTCAATTTGTTACTAATTATTGTAACCAGACAATAAACAATGATTGCTGAGTAAATTTGTATTTTGACCGCGTTAGGGGTTGTTCCCCAAAACGATTTTATCTTCAGATGCTGTTTTATCCATTTGAAAAACAATTCAACTTTCCAACGGTATTTGTAAAGTAATGCAATTTCATGAGCAGGTAGATCAACATTATTTGTCAAAAAAATAAGGGTTTTCCCGGTTTCTTCATCGTGATACTTAATCTTTCGAAGTTTTTCTGGGTAATCTTTAGATGAATAAAAACTCTCAAGACTTCCTATCTGATCGGAAAGCACACCGCTTTTTTTTTTATTTTGTTTGAGTAGATACGCTTAAATCTGAAGTTTGATTTCGTTCGGGTTACAAAATATGCCGAATGCAAATGTATCTTGAATAACCTCTTAAAATCAATATAACCACGATCAAGAATGTAATATCCTCCTGATTCGTAATGTAAAAAATCCAGAAGATTTACATCATGCACCGAGGCTTTGGTTATATAGATATAAGTAGGTATTGAAGTTTTAATATCATACAAGGTATGCAACTTCACTCCACCTTTGGCTTTGCGGAACTCCGCCCACCAAAAGACATTCAGGCATAAATCAATAGTAGAAGAATCAAAGGCATAGACATTCGATTTGATGTTTAGCTCAAAGTTTTTAACTACTGATGATTTTCTGGCTTCATTAATCAAATAATAAGCAAACTCTTCAAATATTTTATGGTTACGCTTTTCATTTGCTTTGGCCAGGTTTGAACGAGTGACACTCTTGCTAAAACCCAAATGATAATATTTGGATTTGTGAGCATCTAACCCGATCATCAAATCACGCATACTCTCTCTTCCTGTTAACTGACCAAATAGCATACATAAAAGCTGATTCCAACAAGTAAAAAACCTAATGTGCTTATTCCCGCTGTATTTATCAACAAGACAATCGAAAACACGTTTAGGAAGAAAATCTGTAAGTTGAGAGTAAACATATTTGCCTTTATTCATGGTTTCTAGCTTTTCACAAAGCTAAAAACCAACTTTTCAATTCAAATCGACACGTGACAAAAAAGCTCTGCAAACTCGATTTACAAAGAATTTCAAAGAACGATATTTAATTTTTAGTGGACACTAATGACCTTTTTTAAAAGAAGAACCTTTCCGCCACCACTTAAATTTATACAATTGTCAAATTGAACAATTGCATAATCAAAAGATTTGCAAATTAGCGGATGCGATATGTAAGCTATATCCTTTAATTCGCTATTATTAAATTTATTTATTTGACCTCTTAAAGTTTTTTTTGCATTCTTGTCCATTAATCCCAATCTTGCACATTCTTTTCTGAAATCGAGAAATGTGTCTCTTTTACTTATTATTATTTTGTTGGGAAAATCAGAATAAGTCCAATTTGCAGAATCCGGTTTATTAAATCTATCTGAAAGTTCATTTATTATAGAATCTGGAATATTTACAATTTCTTTATCTTTTTCGAATCGTTTAGCATCAGAAATAAAAAAAAGTAGTTTTTCTTTAGAAATATAACCTGATGGATTTTTAAATATTATCAAATCTGTTTTATTGCTTATTAAATCTAAGATTTGCATAACATCATTATCAGTCTGAGGATATATTTCAATAAAACTAAATATAAAAATTGTCAGAAATAAAAAAGTGAATCTATAGTTTTTCATTCTAAAATCTATCTGAGTTGTTATTTTGTTAAATTTGCTGCCAAACGATGGCAATATGGACTGAAAGGGATTGCGGAGAACTTCACTATCAAGATGCAATGAAATTGCTGCGGGTGATGAGCTTTGCATACCACTGAAACCCTTTTTGGCTATATTGCATGTTACCGGCATGTGCTTTTTAATCCTTTTTTTATTTCAGTCCCAATTTTCTATTTTCTTTTAATAATTCTATTGATTCTTTCAATCTATTTAGAATTGTTTCTTCTCTTTTGGCATTGGTAATCCAAAGTATATAATGTCGTTTATAAGTCTGAGCAAGACTATTGAAATTTGTCAATGCTGGTTCATTTTCAGCAAAGGCTTTTAAGATAAATTCTGGAACATGAAATTCTTTTTCCTCTTCAACTTTTTCTAACCCTTTATTTTCCCAATCAACTCTTCCAGTTTTTTTGTAAATATCAATTTTCCCTAATCCCGCTTCAGTCATTTTGCCTTGTCTAATCAACGAAAGCACTATTTTTTTATTTAAATCTGACCATTTGGAGATATTAGTTCTCGGTGTAAATTTTCTCATGTATTGGTCATCGTCCACTTTTTTTATAATACTATCAATCCATCCAAAACAAAGGGCTTCTTCCAGAGCTTCATTATATTTTATGCATTCAGTATCTTTTCGTTTTCTGTAAAATATCATCCAAATGCCAAAACTCTTATTATGATTCTTCTCTAACCAATTTCGAAAAGATTCTCTACTGTTAAAATATATATGTTCAAGTTCTCTCATCTCTGTCTTTTTAGCATTGCCGGTAAACGTTTCAGTATATAGTGCGTTTTAATGCACTATATACATTGTTACCTGCTGGCATTTTTGTTTTTTTTATCAAATCTAATCAATGTTTATTAAATGTACAAATGTCCCAATCCGCGCGGTGGAAAGGTGAAGGGCTGGAAGGCTCTTTGCGTTTTTTCGGGTTGACTCCGGTGCGGAAGGAAAAACGCAATGTGCCTGACAGCGAAAAGATGGAAGAGTAGGGACTAGCTTTAATCGAGTTCAATATAATCTCATACCTAAGAAAATCATTCTTGGAAGACTCAGAATCAATATTGGAGGTCTTCGGACGCATCTCGGAAGCGTTCAAATCGATCTCGGAACCGTTCGGACGCATCTCGGGAGTGAGAAATTGCATCTTAGGATTGAGAAATTGAATCTCGGGAGCAAGAAATCGCATCTCAGGATCGAGAAATTGAATCTTGGAGTCGAGAAATCGAGTCTTAGAGTCGAGAAATTGAATCTTGGGAGTGAGAAATTGAGTCTTGGAAGCAAGAAATTGAATCTTGGGAGAGAGAAATCGCATCTTAGGATTGAGAAATCGAGTCTTGGAGGTGAGAAATTGAATCTTGGGAGTAAGAAATCGAGTCTCGAAAGCGAGAAATCGAATCTAAAAGTCATCATTGGTATATATTTCTTTAAATGATATAAAATATTCTAAATAAAAGAATGCGTGGGCTGAAAAAAAAGTGTATGGCCGGCGGGATGGTTGTGTGATGGTAGGCCATTCTCTTATTTTTTGTGCGAAAGGGTTGCTCATTTCGTCCTTCTTTAGGCTTGCAGGTAAACGTTTGGCGCTATGAGCATGTGGCGGGTTTCGGAGCGCTTCACTATCAAACTACACCAAAACTTGATGCGGGATTGAAAGCTAAATAACCATATAAACCCCGCCATTGCTTATGAGCGCGTGTTACCAGCCGTTTTTCTTATTTTTCTATGAAATCTAAACATATCAAATTACTCATTTGTCTTTCGAGTATTTTCTTCTATGTCAATGAATACTTTTATAGATTCCGATACAGCTAATAACCCTAAAACTATTAGTGCTCCAACTACCAAAGAAGGTATCCCAATCGTTAAACCCATAGATTGGTTTTGACTATAAAAATAGATTGCTATTATTACTGCTACAATTCCAATAATCCAAGCAAACACTGAATAAATACCAGAGATTGTCCGCAAAGCAGGATACTTTTTCCCGACAATTCCTTTTTGTTCTTCGTCTTGGTTCTCATCACTTGTCTCATTTTTAAATTTTCTTTTCAAATATTCTTTACGTGCTATTTCAAGATACTCTAAGTGAAAGTTATTCCATTCTTTTTCAACAAGATTTTTCAAATCATTGTCACTCATAGCTGCAACTTCCTTTTCAGTTTCAGCATTAAATGGAAAATTTTCGCCTCGTCTTATTAACTCGTCTTTAGCATAGTCAATAAAGTACTCGCTGTAAGATGTAGATTGCTGTTCAACAATCTCTCGGAGTTTTTTAGAACTATACTCCTTTATTAATTTTTCAATTTTGTTCATAATAAAATTGTTTAGTTGCTTTTATTTTTTTCTATGTTTCGCATTAAATACGGTTTTCGTTTCCATTGCCCGTTTTGTATCTGAAATGCTTGTCTCAAAATCATATTTTAAATGAATATCATTTAAAAACTGTTTAACATCAAAGATGTGTGAAGTCTTTAGTGAAAAAATAATTTTTCCATTATCACTTGTCTCAAAAGTTAAATTTGATGTCCCTGATTTTTCTACTAATAAAGTCCGTTTGATTTCAGAGTATGCTAATCCAAATGGAAATGATGAAAATAGTTTGGCAATTTTAATGACAAGTCCCTTTGGATATTTTGTCAAATGAATTACAGCACTAATTTGTTTTAATGTTTTTCCATCAAGATATTTGTCAAAGGACGGAATACCACTATCGTAATTCAGTTTTGCTGCCAGCGTATAGTCGTCAGCAAGGAAGAATTTTTTTCCGACTTTTTCAGTCAATTCTGTTTTTGTCATTGTTGTTGTCATATTTCGAGGTTTTTAAATGGCTGGTAAACGGTGAGTATATAAACCGTAAGGGTTTCGGAGCTGCGTTCCTGTCAAGTTACTAAAAATTTAAATATATTTGCTAAACTTCGCAAACCTGCGCCACCCTTATGGATTATATACTGTGTTGGGCGCTGGTTTTATTTATTTTCTTTAATCAATTCTCCTTCATTAATAGTAATATGTAAATTTCCTATATAAGTTGACCTAAACTTAATTCGACTAAAACCGAAATCAATAATCTCAATACATTGCTCTCCAAATGATTTATCAATTAATTGAGCCAAATCAGACTTTTCAATTTTTGAATCATTAACATCATCCCTAAAAACTAAGATATAATCTGAAATCCTTATTATTTTCCCTTTAATAGTATCTTGTTTAGTGTATTTTTTATAAGAATCATTTGATATTCTTATCTTATAATTATCATAATTTTTAGAATTAAAATATACTTTGTAATCTCCATTTCTTAGTTTTTGTTTTTCATAATAAGGCTCAAATTTCTTTTGTCTGAATGGACAATAGACTTTTTTTTCTTTGAGTTGACCATTGTCAGAGATTTCGTAGAGTCTGTCATTTTTATAATACAATCTTTTCGGAACGGGTACTCTATTTTGTCCTCCACTTTGCATATCATATCCTATTGCAGTATCAAGTATTATTTGCTCTGATTTTTTATCAATCGATAGTACCAATGTATCAATTGTCTTATTAATGCTATCAAAATATCTTACAGTATCATAGATTGGAGTATTTATTAAGAAAACAGTATCGTTATTTATTTTCCATCTACCATATGACCAACTTGAAGTTAAGTCAAAGTGATAAGAGTAATCCCATGTAGAATCTGTGTTTAATGATAAATGACTATCGAAATAATCACAATATTTTCCAGCAATCATTTTTTGGCCAAATGTTGATACGGCCAAAGTCATTGCTAATATTGTAATAAGATATTTTATTTTCATAAATTCTTTGTTTGTCATCATCGCCCAAACTTGCGCCCAACGTTCGAGTGTATAAACCGTAAGGGAAACGAAGCCACGTCTGTTTCCAGTTACACCAAATTTAAATACTTTTTCTGACCTTCGCAACCCACTTCAACCCTTATGGATTATACACTGTGTTGTGCGCTGGTTTTATTTATTTTCTTGGCTTTGTTAATTTAGTATAGTTTTATTATATTTGTGCAGTTATAAAACTATATAAAATGATTATAGATAGCTGCCCAAAATGTAAAAGCAAGAATTTTCGTAAAGATGGTATAGTTAAATCAAAACAAAGGTTTCTGTGTAAAGATTGCAAGCATCGATTTACTGTAGGGCAATTAGGAAAGCCGAATGACCTTAAAAGAAATGCCTTAGTTTTATATTTAGAAGGCTTAGGTTTTAGATCAATAGGAAGATACTTAAATGTGAGCCATGTTGCTGTTTTTAATTGGATAAAGTCCTTTGGAGAAAAGTTGGATGAATTTAGAAATCCTGGAGATATTGATGTAATAGAATTGGATGAGATGCATACATATATTGGTTCAAAAAAAACTACTGCTGGATATGGATTGCTGTTGATAGAAATGGGCATAGGTTCGTCAATTGTGAAATTGGCACAAGAGGAACCGAAACTGGAAAAAGGCTCTGGGAAAAAATTGAAGAATTTTCCAAAGGGATAGTTTGTGCTGACTATTGGAAAGCTTATAATGAATTTGTTCCGGAAGAACAATTAGTTCAGACAAAGGCAGAAACATATACAGTAGAAGGCTATAATAGTCTTTTTAGACATTTTTTGGCCAGATTAAGAAGAAAAACAAAATGCTATACAAAAGCAAAACATATGTTGATTTATTCAATAAAATTGTTGATGTTTAAATGGAATAATGATTTAGCTATACTTTATTAACAATGCCATTATTTTTTCTCCACGTCTTATGAATTCCGAAAAAAAAATTTCTGAAAGAACGGAGAATATTTATTGAATTATTGAACGATTTTTTTGATAAGGATTTACTTTATATAAATCGAAAGTATCGTTATTTGCATAAATTATTTTTACAAACCCACTATTTGCGTTGAAATATATTTGTTTGGTCAAAAGAGAGTTTGTATTTGGGTCATTACCAATTTGTATTTTATATACGTTATAAATATCTCTTCCCATTATGTTTATGCTTTGAAGAGTATCTTTATCAAAACTAATTTCAGTTCCCGGACCTTGCCAGTTAGAGGTCACATAATTTAATCCTGTTGTAAATCCCCCGATATCCACTTTAACACCTAATCTGATTATTTTATAGTTCACTGTTTGATACTGCTCATAATTTTGATCGGTTTGATCGTAACCAAATATGACACTATCTATGATAGTAGTATCAAAAAGCAATTTCGACTGGCATTCAAAAATTATAGTATCGTTAGCTTTATAAGAAAACAACATGTTAATGGGGAGATTTATGCTCTGGACATTCTCTTTATTTTTGCAACAGCCTTGCAAAATAGCTATGCACGTAAGTAAATACAAAAAGTGCTTCATAGTATAATAATTTTTTCAATTAAACTAAATTTCTTAAAGCGGTATTTCAAAAACCTCATAGCGGTTAAAGGCTTTTTTACGATTTTTAATTATGTACGTTTACCGCTTAGAGGTTTTGGCATGAAATATCTTATTCATTTTCAACCCAGGTTTCTAATATGCCATTGCGTTTTATAGCGTATTGTAATAACCTGTTATTTTTTGACACGTAAAAATCAACATCAATATAAGCTTGATTTTTATATGTAATTTTTGTTGTATCCAAAGAATAGACATAGGCTTTAATAATTTGTCCTTTGTAATTATAATCTAAACTGTCTGTCAATAAAAGGTTGCCGTCTTTACAAACGCAAGAAGGACCATATAGCCCTTTTCTAGCATAATCTCCCTGAAAGTAGCCGATTGTAAAATCTCCAATTGTAATTGCTAATGTGCCTGCACAATCATTTGTGTTTTCTTTTCCATTACAGTTATACTCATCAGAAGGTTTAGCGTAATATATTTTAACAGTATCGGTGACAATATTCCCATTATTTGAGAATTTTACAGGCTCATTATTCGAATAAGGCAAATTATTTAATATCGGTTGCAATTTATTCCCGCCACAATCTTCGCATAAGTTACATCTGTTGAAACTGACAATAATTAAAACAAACAATAGAAACCGGTATAATTTAAGTATGACAAATCTAGCTTTCATAGTTGTTATAAATTTTAAATTTCAGTTTTACCAAATCATTCAAAATGTTAATAAGCATAACTTCAAATACTGGCACGCAAACATTCGCGCTCCCAATGCCATTAAGTAAGGAAACAAATCACCCTTCGACAAGCTCAGGGTGACAAAAGAATTCTTTTCTTAAAGAATAAAACTAAAATACTGAATTAAAAAATCTGCTTTATGTATTAGTATAATGTATTTGTGCTAATCCTTAAGTTTTTTGAAAAATCGATTTGTTGACATAATTTTAACCTATAGCAGACTTCTAATGCGTTATGGCTTTATAAAACTCCCAAACGGTTTTGTTTAAGTAATAATATTTAAGCACCCCATAGTTCCTGCATAAATAAGTTTTATAGATATTTTTTCTGGTGTACACTGAATTAGTATCTAATTCAACAATATGGACATTCTTAAAAGAAGTACCGTTTAATTCAATTGATAATTTTGCTGTATCGGTATCAAAAAAACCACCTGCAAAATCACCCCAACTGGAACCTGCACCAGAGGTTGTTAGATGCACTTCACTATATTTAAGAAAAGAAGAGTCATACAATTTACCAATATGTTTATAGTATATGTCATCAATTTCAAAATTTTCTTTGTCGCTTGAAGTATAGCTTATACTAATTTTACCTATCCGAAAAGTATCATACATATTGTTATAATTGCTTACAAAAATGATTGTATCGCCCTGAAGAAATTTAAATTTCTGATAATCCGGGATATTATGGGTTTTATTCTCTTGGCAGGAATAAAATAAAATAAGTATTAAAATAGAAAGAAAGACTGTTTTACCATTTTGCCTGAATAACTGGAAAAGTATCTTTATTATTATTAACGTTATTGTTTTGGAATAATATTTTGTTGACATAATTTTAAAATTTATTGATTAATATGATTACATAAGCTTCTTTTGCTTTAATAACAATTTACTTTATTCGAAAACCTCTTAGCGGTTAAAAGCTTTTATCTGATTAATTACCTTGTACGTTTAACCGCTTAGAGGTTTTGGTAAATCTCGTCATTGCAAATCAACTCTCCCCGTGACTGCGTGCCAGCCATCCCGCGAGACAGCCACGGGGAGAGTATTTGATTTATTGAATAACAATCTCTTTAATGTTTATACTATTATTTAAATAAACTTTCACAATATAAACCCCTTTTTGTTCATTCAAATTAATTTCTTCCATACTTGATGTACAATTCCTGGAAAAAATATTCCTGCCGGACAAGTCGGTAATTTGAATTTTATTGATTTTTGCGTCAGGTGAACTGATATAAAATTGACCTGAGGCCGGGTTTGGGTAAATATCAATACTGTTTGATGCAGGATACCTGCCGGTATTACCCTTAATTCCTTTTTCATAAGTCGGAGGTCTTAAAAGAGAATTATTTGGTATAAAATGTTTCACTCTTGCAGCCGATTTTTTACCTCCAGAAGCGCAACTGCAAGTACCGTAATTCATATAATCGGATATATAATAATTAGGGTTAATACTCGCCTTGAACAAGGAACTACTGGTTGAAGCAGCTTTAAAACCCTGTTTCAGAGAAATTGTTTTACCGGCAGTGTAACTAACATTTCCGCCGGTAATTAAATTGGTTGCCGTAATACTGCATGCTTCCACAGCGTTCGTTTGGTTAATATAATTTTGTGATATTGTAATATTATCACATGTTTTTTTAGCAAAAGTAAGGTAAAAAAGATTAAACAGCATCATATAATCCAGGCCGGCATATTCGCCCAAATTAGTAGAATCCTTGTTCCCTATTCCTTCCGGCCACACTAATCTCGATGGCGAAGACCAGTAATAACTCCCCCAGGTAAGGTTGCCATTGCTGTCCTTTATTTTATAAGGGCCGCACGCCGGGGCATCGTTTAATAGTTTAAAATATTTTGATTTATCAGTATTATATTCAGAGCTTCCAACCGTATTGAGACCTATATGCTCGCTGCCATGCAGGATAAGGTATATCAGCGGAAAATGTTCATAAGGCTGGTCCCAATCTATATTCCCGGTGTAATTACGTAATATTTCATATGTATTAACGCTATCTACATCTGCTATTGTTCCTAATGTTGAAACTTTATATGCATCCCAGGTACAAAGCGTAAAGCCAAAAAAAGTTGCTTCATTATTCCCAAATAACATTTTAAAATTGCCAGCATTATTCTGTGAGCTATCAAAATGAAAATATTCACCCGTAATTTTATTTCCTGCTTCACTAACCCCATAATTATAAATATATGCTAAATCAAAATCCGATCCTGAGCCTTGTTCAACAAGGGCATCGCGGATATAATTAAACAAAAACCATAAGGTTCCCTGTACAGGTATTTCCCATAGATAAATAAGTAAAGCGCCATCATGATGTTGCATAACCCTTATAGACCTTCGTACTATATCCTTGGCCCATGCCGAGAAATTAACCACGTTGCCATTGTATATACCTTTGCTACTCAAATAATCCATTATATAAGAGGGATCAGGCAATGTAATTGGAATATTACTTACATCCTCGTTATCAACTAATTTTGCAATCAGCGCCAAACCTTCCAGCAAGTGATAAACGTTGTCCTGGCTCATAGATTCCCAAGGGTGTGAAGGAGGATAATTCAAATTTAAATATCCAGTTGAAAATAATTGATTATCTATATCATAATCTGTAAACCCAAAGTGATCATAATTTTCCGACCAAAAACCATCGGTCACATCATCTCTTATATAGAACCCGTTCAAATCGTTATTATGATCAAAATACTCACAGTAAGTCATACCATTTATAGGATAACAATATATAGGTTTATTTAAGTAAGATCTTAAAATATATTCGGAATATAAGTCTCTTCGTTCAATAGCATACATTACGTATAAGAGCTCTTTTAAGGTTTCAGAATAATCCTGCCCGTTGTTCTTAAGCAACCTGTATTCAGTTGCCAATACACATAAATAATGAGGCAGGTTGGCATTGTTATCGTCCCAGTGAATAGCTTTGATATTTCCATTTACATCAAGTTCACGTACTGAAGCCGGCAGATTGTTTCCAAACATATCAACGTCAGGGCTTACAACCATAAAGTTATCGCGCAGCCTTTGCCTGTAGTACCAGTATTTATCCATGTTACTGCGGCAGTCCTGCGCGTTTGTTGCCAATGTAACTATACATAAGGCAATAAAAACAATAATCTTTTTCATATTGCATTACTTTTTGTGATTATTGTTTTCTTTCTCCAATACCTCAATACGTTTATTCAGTTCAATTATATAAAGCATTTGCTCTTCGATTTTTTCAAGAAGTATAGCATTTATCCGGGCAACATTTATCCCGTTTTGCAGTACGGTATTTTTATCCGGAACATCCGGCAAATGTTCATTGGTTTTTATAAAATTTTCTAATTCGGGGATGGACATCAGTTTATAATTTTTACCAAAAACATAGTCGGACCAGGCAGTAGCTTTTACATCAACTTCCTGCGCAGTAACAGTTCCATTTATGCCGACATTTCCAAGCACTGCCAGTTTATAATCGGTTCTTGCGGAAGTACCAATACCAACATTATTAAGGGTTGTATTTCCGGTTGTTGTAAGACTTCCTGCAGAAATTGCTCCTGTAGTTGAAAAACTTCCTGCATTAATTACCCCTGTAGTTGTTATTGTTCCGCTTCCTGCAGAAATTGTCCCTGTTGTTGTTAAGCTTCCGCCATTAATAGCCCCTGTAGTTGAAAAACCTCCTGCAGTTACTGAACCGTTTGTTGAAAAACTTCCTGCAGAAATAACACCGCTTGAAGTGAGAGTTCCAGCAGTAATTAGACCAGTAACACCTAAGCTACTGAATGTCATTGAAGATATGCCATAAAATGAAACATTGTAAAAATAAACAGGGCCATTATAGGGAGCATTACCATATGAAGCCCCTGTAAACCTTATCCACCTGTAAATAACATTTGTATTAACCGTTGCTGTTTGGATATTCGATGAAGTACCGGGTGTTGAAATTGTTGTAAAATTAGTGCCATCAATCGATCCTTTAATTTGAAATCCGTTCATAGCAGTATTACTGGTTATATTAATCGTATAGTTTATTTGTGTTATAAGATAAGAACTTCCTAAATCGAATTGGATATAATCGCCGGATACCATAGGTACACTTCCATACCATCCATTTGGTGAGCAAGTTTGATAAGCGCAATTTGCTTTAGAGGGGTTTACGTTTGCAGTTGCTGAGGCAATGGATATTTGCGTTTGACTGAAACCGTTTACTGACATTACAGTCAAACCAAATATAATAGCTAAAAGATTTTTAAATTTCATAATAAGGTTTTTTTAGTTTCGCCTACTCTTTTTCAGACATTCTAATATGTCTGTTAGCTTTTGGGCTTCCGCTTTATTTTAGTTTTAGTTTAGTTCTAATGTCAGGTAAAGTCCGAGCATTGCAATAAAAAAGCGCGAACTTAAACCTTAAATGCATCTGAGGTTCTGGAAAACCCGCACACCAAATAAGGAAAGCCCGCGCCGTAGCGCGAGCATTTCACTTCATTCTTGGTGTGCAGAAAATTTCCAGATTTCAGATGCACGAATAAAAGCTTAATGCTCTTTATAATTTATATTACATTTAAATCTCTACATCCTTTTTATTTAAGAGTTTCACATTACAAATTTTATAATATTAAAAAAACATTTAGTCTAAAATATAGAAATTATCTATTAGTTGTTATTATTATTAAATGTTCTGAGATATGAAAGAAATTGCTAAATTCTGAGTACGAACGGTTTCAAATATACAAAATTGAAAATGGAAAAGAAAAATATTCAGGAAATTTTATTCAAAATATAGTTTATAATATTTTAAGCCAATTATTGCTTGCAAGAGAACTCTTTAATTTAGAAGGATTTAAATATCGAACAAGGGTTAACGATTTTAGAATGTTGAAATACAAAAACTTCTAAAATCAAAAATCGTTAATCGACATTCGTCAATTAAAAAAACATTAGTTTTCTTGTTGAAACTAATTAGTGCTATAAAAGATAAGGTTAAATATATTTGTAAAAAAGTATGGGTTTATTAATTTGTATGTGCGGGATAGCCAATTAATCTATAAATTTACAACAAATAAATAAAATTATGACATACAATTTTGTAGCAGAAATAACCAGGGATCATGAAATAAACCAATATATTGGCATAGTTCCCAGTTTACCTGGCGCTCATACGCAAGCTGCAACACTTGACGAGTTATACCGGAATTTAAAAGAGGTAATTATACTATGTTTAAAGGAACTTACAGAAGAAGAAATTAAAGAAATACCCGATTTTATTGGTACTCAAAATATATCAGTAGCTGTATGAGTATCAAAGTACCTATTGTAAAAATTAAGATACTTGAAAAACTTTTGTTTTATCTAGGTTTTGAAGCTAAACGACAAAGCGGCAGTCATGTTTTTTACAGACGGTATACTATACACTTCCTCATCACGGCAATCAAGATTTAGGGCGTTCATTAATACGCCAGATTTTAAGAGAAGTAGATATTACTCCTGAAGAATTTATAAAACTTCTTAAAAAGTTATAATTTCCTAATGTCTGGGTCTGATTTAGTTCTATTATCCATTCTATATTACACCGGTCAGTAAAATTAAAGAATGAATATAACATCACTGCGGCTTGGTATCTTGGTGTTTATTTTTTAATTTAAATTTACGACTCTTGAATTCTGAACAAATTATTGCAGTCGCAACAGAAACATTCAATGAATCAATTCTTGCAGAATTTAAACTGAATGAAGGAATAGTAATTTTTTCGTCAATAAACTGTTGAATTGATTTTGAAATGCCTTTCGATTCATTTCCCATAACTATTAAACCATATGGAGCCAGATTAGCAGAATAAATATTCTTT
Source organism: uncultured Bacteroidota bacterium (assembly GCA_963851385.1). Taxonomy (GTDB): domain Bacteria; phylum Bacteroidota; class Bacteroidia; order Bacteroidales; family DTGW01; genus CAWEFA01. The sequence goes on from CAWKPE010000013.1 coordinate 172,985, forward strand.
CCATTTAAAAAAGCACCATAAACCGGCAATTCAAATCTCTTTTTTATATCTCTTAAAAAATCATTGAGTTCAAGATGAATTACTTTTACTCTTAAAAAAGCACCCATTGTGGCCTGTATTACTTTTGGATTATATAGGTCAACCGAATTGTTTGAGCAAATGACGTTTTCAATGCCAAACCATTCTGCTATTCTGATTATTGTACCTAAATTTCCCGGGTCCTGAATTTCATCCAAAACTAGAGTAAGCTTTTTATTCAATTCATTTATATCGAAAATTGTTTCAGGTATTTTAGCAAAAGCAACAACTTTATTTGGTGTCGTCATCAGGCTGACTCGTTTAAGTTCATCTTCGCTCGCTTCCATTAACTCTCTTGCACTTGATAAAAACTTTTTATTTGAGGCCATCCATTCCTTTGTACCAATTATTGAAATAGTTTCAATTTTTGATCCAAGTAATTCCAAAACTATTTTTTCACCTTCTGCAATAAACAAGCCTTCATTATCTCTAATTTTTTTCTGTTTAAGTGTCGCCAATTGTTTAAATCTATTTTTGCTGGTTTTCGGCATAATAATTGTAAATATAAATTTCAATTTGACAAAAAACTATTTAGGTTTTTCGTGCTTTGTACATAACAACAAACTTCAAAAATAAGCACAAATCTTGAAAAGTCGATTTAATTAATTGGTGTTACCTGATTTTAAAATAATACTAATCAAGTTATGTAACTTTTTTAAGTTGATTATATTTGTCGGTAAATGATATAAAATAAAGTGGGCACATTGTTTAGTTTTACTGGAATGCGAATAAAACATACATTATTGCTATTGCTGGTAATAATTTTAATTTTATCAGGATGCAATACCGTAAAATACGTTCCGGAAAATAATTATCTTCTTGATCGTAATTATTTAAAGATTGAAGGTAAAGGGACTAATAAAAAAGATTTAGAACCTCTTTTTAAACAAAAGCCAAACAAACGAATACTGGGTTTCAGATTTCATCTGGGTTTGTACAATCTCTCCAGACCTGGCAGTAACCATTGGTTTAGCAGATCGTTCAGAAAAATTGGTGAAGAGCCGGTAATTTATGATGAAGATCTCAAAGATAAAACTGCACAACAAATTTCATTGTATTTAAAGAATAAAGGATATTATAATGCACTTGTTACTGACACTGCTATTTTTAAAAAGAAATCAGCACGTGTATATTATAATGTTAAAACAGGAATTCCATATAAACTTCAGAAATTAGAATATAAAATTGAAGATACAGCAATTAATAAACTGGTTCTGGCAGATACATTAAATTGTCTATTAAAACCAGGTATTGTCTTTGATATTGATCAAATGCAGAATGAGCGTACAAGAATAGAAACTTTTCTAAAGAACCGGGGCTATTTCAATTTCACAAAAGAATATATACACTTTGATGCAGATTCTGCCTTAGGTAACCATAAAGTGAATTTGATACTTGGTATAAGTAATTTTCAGGTAAAAGATCAGGAGGGTACGGTAAAATATCTACCACATGCTTTGTATAAACTTGGTAAAATAAAAGTAATATTTGAAAGAGAACCATTAAAGGATACTATTGAAAATTACCTGTATACTCATTTACCGGATAGTGTTTTCATAAATAATATAGAGGTGATTTACCAGGATGGAATTGTTGTAAAGCCTTCCCTCATCGTTAATAAAATATATATAGCTCCGGGCCAATTGTACAGGCAAATAAATGTTGATGAATCTTATAAAAGTTTGTTGTCTCTTAAGATATTTAAATTCATTAACATTGAATTTAGCGAAGATACTACTATTGCTAAGGGTGAATTTAAAGTAATAGATTGCAAGATGCAACTTGCCACAACGGTTTTTCAATCATACCAGCCAGAAGTTGAATTGACAAATTCTGCAGGGATTGGTGCTGCAGGAAGTTTAAATTATCAGCATAAGAACCTTTTTAAAGGCGCTGAATTATTTAACTTTAAAGTTAACGGTGCTACTGAAGCAGTGAAAGAGACAGAAACATTTAAGTTCAAAAGCACTTTAAAACTTGGTGCAGAAGCTAAAATAGAATTTCCAAAATTACTGGTACCTTTTAGTTCAGAACAATTTGATAGAAAGTACAACCCAAAAACTTCTTTATCAAGTGCATATAATTACCTTCGCATGCCTGAATATACACAATCTATTGCCAATGTTTCATTTGGATATAATTGGAACGGCAATCGATATACTATTTTCCAATTAGATCCTATCGATATTAATTTAGTTAAAGTTCTTAGCTATAATCAAAGTTTTTATGACAGTCTTAAGAATCCGATTCTGAAATATGCCTTTACTAACCATTTAGTATCGGTTACCAGTTTTAGTTATACATATAATAACCAGAGATTCAAAAAAAATTCCGCGTTTATGTTTTTTCGATTCAATTTCGAAATGGCAGGTAATACGTTAAGATTATTAAGTAATGCACTTCATGCTATAAAAGATACTGATAATGCATATCGGCTATTTAATATTGAATTTTCACAATATATTAAAGGTGATGTTGATTTTCGCTATTATCAACCAATAAATGTAACAGACAGGATGGTGTACCGGATATTTGTAGGTGTAGCTTATCCTTATGGTAATTCAAAAGAAATTCCTATTGAGAAGCAATATTTTTCTGGAGGAGCAAATAGTATCCGAGCTTGGCAGGCTTATAACCTTGGTCCTGGATCTTATAAAGATACCACCCAGGAAGGTGGATATCCGGATAAAACGTCAGATATTAAACTAGAGGGCAATATGGAATATCGCTTTAAACTATTTTGGATTCTCGAGGGCGCTTTATTTTTGGATGTCGGAAATATTTGGTCAATAAATAAAAACGACACCAGAAAAGGAGCAGTATTCACTTTTGATCATTTTCTTTCACAAGTTGCTGTTGGAACCGGCTTTGGAATGCGTTTCGATTTTTCCTTTTTCATTTTCCGACTTGATTTGGGTTTGCAGCTTCGGGATCCTACGCTGATTAATCATCCTTGGTCTTTTAACAAGAGCAGCAGCGACACAAGAACATTTACCGACTTATTATATCCTTCGATTGGTATTGGATATCCTTTCTAATTGCATAATATTTTTAATTTGAAATGTACCGGAATTTTTTTAAAGAATATTTTTCATTTTCAATAGCTGCCCGGCGCGGTATCTGGATTTTGATAACTATAATTATTATAGCTTTTTCAATTCCATACTTATATTCATTATTATTTAAAGATAATTTTAAATCACCAAAGCATGAAGAAATAGAAGAATTTGATAAAGCATTTATCGAGATAAAGGGAAAAGAAAAAACTATTACACCTTTATATATAAAATTATTTGATCCTAATAAAATTTCAAAGGAAGATTGGATTAAAATAGGTGTTAAAAGTAAAATAGCTGCAAATATTGAAAAGTATCTTGAAAAAGGTGGACATTTTTATAGAAAAGAAGATTTGCTAAAAATATATGGATTCGATAAAAAAACTTGTACAAAATTGTCACCATATTTTGTTTTTCCTGCGGACACCACGATATTAATGTCGAAGAGATTTAAGAAAAATTTAAACATTGAGAAAAAGTCTATTAATAAAATTGAACTCAATACTGCTGATTCATCTGCGCTTGAAAAACTTCCAAATATAAATAAAACTCTTTCGGAAAGAATTCTTAAATACAAAGTCTTATTGGGTGGTTTCTTTAAGCGAGAACAACTTATGGAAGTTTATGGTCTTAAAAAGAATATTTACGACTCCATAAAAAATATGGTTAAAGTTGATTCTAACCTGATTACAAAAATCAATATTAATATTGCATCAGAGAAACAATTGTCAAAGCATCCATATATCGGGAAATATAAAGCAAAAGAAATAATTAAGTATAAAAAATTCAAAACTAAAATTTCAGATTACAACGAATTGTTATTAAACGGATTTTTTTCAAATGAAGAAATAAATAAACTTAGACATTATTTAAAATTTGAATAAAATTATAAGTTAAAATTCTAATTTTTAATAAATTAATATTTATTAATTTACGCTTTTATTCCATCTAAATATTTTGTAACTTTAATCTGATATCAAAAAAAATCGTATTGTAATGTTGATTTTTTAGTTTGAAAACTATTATTAATTACCTGGCTAAATTATTTTTAGAAATAAATTTTGAATATTCATTTTCATTTTAATAAATTTGCGGCTCATTAAAAAATGAATATTATGATTATTGTTCCCATTAAAGAAGGCGAAAATCTTGAACGAGCTTTAAAAAAATTTAAACGTAAATTTGAAAAAACAGGTATCGTGAAAGAATTGCGGGAAAGGCAATTTTTTAGTAAGCCATCGGTAAAAAGACGCCAGGAAGTTATTCATGCTGTTTACAAGCAACAAATGCAACAGCAGGAAGAATAGTTGTCAAATATTTTTTGTCAATCCATTTTTCTTTTTTAATAATTTATAATTCTCCGATGTATGCAGCATCTAGAAAAGTTTTTAAATTATTTGAAATTTGAAAAACGCTTTTCAGAGCATACACAAGTTTCTTATAAAACTGATCTTACTCAGTTTGCTCAATTTATTAACGATAATTACATCTGTACTGAGCCGTCAAAAGTTAATTATCGTATGATTCGAAATTGGATTGTCAGTTTAATGGATTCCCATAATTCATCCAGAACAGTAAACAGAAAACTATCGACTCTTAAATCATTTTATAAATTTCTGCTTAAAGAAGGGATAGTTATACAAAATCCGCTTGATAAAATTTCCAGTCCAAAAATAAGCAAAAGATTACCAGTATTTGTTGAAGAGAAGCAGATGAATGTTTTATTAGATGAAATAGAATTTGGAGAAGATTTTAAAGGACTTAGAAATAGACTGATAATTGAAATGTTTTATTTTACCGGGATACGTTTAGCGGAACTTATGAATATAAGAAATTGCGATATCGATTTTCAGAATAATACAATAAAGGTAACAGGTAAAAGGAATAAGGAGAGAATCATTCCTATCACAAAGGAATTTTCAGATGAACTTAGAAATTTTATTCTTTTGAAACAAAAAACAGAATTGACAGGACAAAATGAAGAGTATTTTTTTATTGGCGAAAAAGGCCAGAAACTTTATCCAAAATTTATATATAGAATTATTAATTATTACTTGCAATTAGTGACTTCACTGGATAAAAAAAGTCCTCATGTAATCAGACATTCCTTTGCCACACACATGTTAAATCATGGTGCAGACCTTAACGCGATTAAAGAATTACTTGGCCATGCCAATTTATCTGCTACGCAGGTATACACACATAATACATTTGAGAAATTAACCCGAATATATAAGCAGGCTCATCCAAGAGCTTGAAAAAACTGGAGGAAATGAGTATGAATATCAAAATTCAAACTGTGCATTTCAATGCTGATAAAAAATTGCTTGACTTTGCTCAAAAGAAAGTTGAGAAACTGATGAAATTTTATGATGGCATTGTCAGTGCTGAAGTAATTTTTAAACTGGACAAAAATCAAAATGAAGAAAACAAGATTGCAGAAATTAAACTTGAAATTCCAGGTAACGATCTTTTTGCAAGAAGACAATGCAAGACATTTGAAAATGCCGTTGATCAAGTTAACGATGCATTGAAAAAACAAATAACAAAACATAAAGAAAAGCAGAGAGGAATATAGAATATACAAAAAATAATCATTTTTTTTTTATTCCTGAATAAAATATTATAAATTTGCGAACCCAAAAATAAAGCAGGGAAAGAGGTTCATAGAAATATTGTTATTCATAGTACCGGTGCAGCTTTCACCCGGCAGATGATGGTATCTGCAATATCAGGAAGGCCTATGCGGAAAAAGTTTAGGTTAAGAATTGCCGACGTAGCTCAGCTGGTTAGAGCGTTCCGATATGAATCGGGAAGGTCGGGGAGTTATAAAACAAAGGCTAAAGAAAATGCCGATGTAGCTCAGCTGGTTAGAGCGGCTGATTTGTAATCAGCAGGTCGGGGGTTCAATTCCGTCCATCGGCTCAATATAATTGACGATTGATTAATGATGATAGATTATTGAAAAAAATAATTAAATTTTTTAATCAGTAAATCGAAACTCACCAATCGAAAATTGTTTTGGGGAGATACCAAAGCGGTCAAATGGGGCAGACTGTAAATCTGTTGGCTGATGCCTTCGGAGGTTCGATTCCTCCTCTCCCCACAAAATAATTGATAATTGATTATTGACAATTATATAGATTTAGAAAAGTTCATTGAAAAGAGAAACAGATTGAAGTTGAATTTCAATATTCAATAATCAATCGAAAATAGACAATTAGTTTGCGGGAGTAGCCATCCCGAAGCATCGGGAGGTAAAGCATAATCTTAATAATTGATATTATTTTTATTAAAGTTCTTAACAGATTGAAATGAAAAAAATGCGGGAGTAGCTCATCCCGAAACATCGGGAGGTAGAGCATAACTCCGCCAGCTGGCGGATTAGGGGCGCAGGTCCGAGTTTCGTCAGTAAAAAGTTCTTTACAAATTGAAATATATAAATGCGGGAGTAGCTCAGTTGGTAGAGCATAACCCTTCCAAGGTTAGGGTCGCGGGTTCGAGTCTCGTCTCCCGCTCACCTAAGGTTATTGTGGCTTAAGGGTTGAGCTATTTGAAATCACAGAAGGAGTAAGTCACTGAAAGCTACAATGAAAGAGTAAAAATGCCGTTGTAGCTCAGTGGTAGAGCACTTCCTTGGTAAGGAAGGGGTCATGGGTTCAACTCCCATCAATGGCTCTTAATTTAGAAAATGAGAGATGAAATTAACATTTAATAATTTACATTAATATTCGAATTATGGCAAAAGAAAAATTTGACAGGTCAAAACCTCACGTTAATATTGGTACCATTGGCCACGTTGATCACGGCAAAACAACTCTTACTGCTGCAATCACCATGGTTCTTGCAAAAAAGGGTCTTTCTGAAATCAGAACTTTTGATTCTATTGACAATGCACCTGAAGAAAAAGAGAGAGGTATTACAATTAATACTGCTCACGTTGAATATCAGACTGCAAATCGTCACTATGCCCACGTAGACTGTCCAGGACACGCTGACTATATTAAGAATATGGTTACAGGTGCTGCCCAGATGGATGGCGCTATCATTGTTGTTGCTGCTACTGATGGTCCCATGCCACAGACACGTGAACATATTTTACTTGCGCATCAGGTAAACGTTCCTAAAATTGTAGTTTTCATGAACAAAGTAGATATGGTTGATGATGTTGAAATGCTCGACCTCGTTGAAATGGAAATGAGAGAACTATTAAATTTCTATGGCTTTGATGGCGACAACGCACCTGTAATTCGTGGTTCTGCTCTCGGAGCTCTTAATGGTGAAGCTAAGTGGGAAGAAAAAGTTATGGAATTGATGGATGCAGTGGATTCCTTTATTCCAATTCCTCCTCGTGAAATTGACAAGCCTTTCCTCATGCCGGTTGAAGATGTTTTTTCAATCACTGGTCGTGGTACCGTTGCAACAGGCAGAATAGAAACTGGTGTAGTTAATACATCGGACGAAATGGAACTTGTTGGACTCGGTGCTGAAAAGAAAAAAACAGTTATTACCGGTGTTGAAATGTTTAGAAAAATACTTGATCGTGGCGAAGCTGGTGATAACGTTGGTTTATTACTTCGTGGTGTTGATAAAGACGAAATAAAAAGAGGTATGGTTATTGCCAAACCTGGAAGTATAACTCCGCATACAAAATTTAAGGCAGGAGTTTATGTCCTTAAAAAAGAAGAAGGTGGCCGTCATACACCATTCCATAATCATTATCGTCCACAGTTCTATGTTCGTACCCTTGATATAACAGGAGAAATTACTCTTCCAGAAGGACGCGAAATGGTTATGCCAGGTGACAACGTAGATATTACTGTATCACTTATTTATCCCGTGGCTATTAACCAGGGTCTCCGATTCGCTATCCGAGAGGGTGGCAGAACAGTAGGTGCAGGCCAGGTAATTGAGATTATTGAATAATTGGAAAAATAAAATCAGAAAACATAAAGGTTCGGAGCCTTGCTCCGGACTTTTTATTCTGATTTATGATACAGGAGTTGCTGTTATAGCGACAAACCAAAACTAGTCTTGGTTTGAAAATTTTAATAAATAAAAATTACTTGAAGCATCATTTACAAATACAAAATGTGCTACTAGTAGAAAAGAAATATATTTAATAAAGACACGGGTGTAGCTTCCGCAGTTGCGGATAAGAGCAGTGGTCGGAAAGAAAATAGTTAATAAGAGACACGGGTGTAGCTCAGTTGGTAGAGCACTGGTCTCCAAAACCAGGTGTCGGGCGTTCGAGTCGCTCCTCCCGTGCAATTGAATAAAAAATAGAAAGTGTGATAAAAAGTATTAGACAATATATTAAGGAATCTTTTGTAGAACTGGTGCAAAAAGTTTCATGGCCTACCTGGAGTGATTTGCAGAGTAGCGCAATTATAGTAATGGTTGCATCAGTGATCTTTGCCATAATTGTTCTTTTGATGGATTTGTCTTTTAAGAATATCATCAATTTTATTTACAGTATGTTTTAACAGACGAGAGATTTTAAATGGGTGATACAGAAAAAAAATGGTATGTTCTCAGAGCTATCGGCGGTAAAGAAAAGAAGGTTAAGGAATACATTGAAAATGAAATTACGCGCCTGAAACTCCAGGAATACATTTCACAAGTGCTCATTCCTACTGAAAAAGTTTATCAAATTCGTAATGGGAAAAAAATAAGTAAAGAAAGAATTTTTTTTCCTGGTTACGTTTTGATTGAAGTAGCACTTGTAGGAGAAATACCCCATATTTTAAGAAATGTACCCAATATTATTGGATTTCTCGGCTCAAAAGGTGACGAACCTACACCTCTCAGATTATCAGAAGTGAATAGAATACTTGGTAAAGTTGATGAATTATCTGAATCAGGTGAAGAATTGACTACACCTTTTTATGTTGGTGAACCTGTAAAAGTAATAGATGGTCCGTTTAATGGTTTTTCAGGTGTTATCGAAGAGGTAAATGAAGAAAAAAAGAAGTTGAAAGTGATGGTAAAAATTTTCGGTCGTAAAACACCACTTGAATTGAGTTTTATGCAAGTAGAAAAAGAATAATATTTTTCTATATATGTTTGGTTTAATATATGTCTGCTGTTTTTAATGATTTCTCTCAAATGCTTCCCTTTAAAAACGGAGAGACTATTAGACCCTGATTTTTTTAATTATTAGATACTATGGCAAAAGAAGTAGTTGGACAAATAAAATTGCAAATAAAAGGCGGAGCCGCCAACCCTTCTCCACCAGTTGGACCTGCATTGGGTTCCAAAGGTGTAAATATTATGGATTTTTGCAAGCAATTTAATGCAAGAACCCAAAGTATGGCAGGGAAGGTGATTCCGGTGGTAATTACGGTATATAATGACAAATCGTTTGATTTTATTACCAAAACTCCACCGGCAGCAGTTCAACTCATTGAGATTTCTAAGGTTAAAGGAGGTTCTCCGGAACCTAACCGTAACAAAATAGGTTCAGTGACCTGGAATCAGGTTAAAGATATTGCTCAGAATAAAATGTCGGATTTGAACTGCTTTACTTTAGAAAGTGCTATGAGAATGGTTGCAGGTACCGCCAGAAGTATGGGCATTACCATAGAAGGTGATGATCCTTTTGTAAAAAAATAAATAAAATTGTATAAATGGCTAAACTGACAAAAAACAGGAAATTAGCTTTAGAGAAGATAGATTCCAATAAACAATATAAACTTAATGAAGCCGCAGTTTTGTTGAAAGAAGTAACTAAAACAAAATTTGATTCATCGGTTGATATTGATGTAAGATTAGGTGTTGATCCTCGAAAAGCTAATCAGATGGTTCGCGGTGTTGTTACATTGCCCAATGGTACCGGAAAACTAACCCGTGTTTTGGTGCTTTGCACACCCGAAAAGGAGCAAGAAGCTAAAGATGCTGGAGCAGATTTTGTAGGGCTAGATGATTACATTGAGAAAATTAAAGGTGGTTGGACAGATGTAGATGTAATTATTACGCTTCCTTCAGTAATGGGAAAAATTGGTGCCCTGGGACGCGTATTAGGCCCTCGCGGTCTGATGCCAAATCCTAAAAGTGGTACTGTTACTATGGATATTGGTAAAGCTGTTAAAGAAGTAAAAATGGGGAAAATTGATTTTAAGGTTGATAAATCCGGAATCATTCATTCTTCTATCGGAAAAGCTTCTTTTGAAGCTGATAAAATTATAGAAAATGCAAGAGAGTTTTTAAATATGATCCTTAAACTCAAACCTTCTTCAGCTAAAGGTACTTATATTAAAAGTGTTTATCTTTCTTCTACCATGAGTCCTGGTTTAAAGATTGACACAAAAACTATCACTGAGTAATTGATTAAATTATGAAGAGGGAAGAAAAAAACACAATAATTGATAGTATCGTACAGCGCATACAAAGTAAAAAACATTTTTATATTGCTGATATAGCTAGCTTAAATGCTGAAGATACCAGTAAACTTCGCAGAAAATGCTTTGAACAAAACATAGAGTTGATAGTTGTAAAAAATACTCTTTTGAGAAAAGCATTGGAAAAACTTGAAGGTAATTATGAAGAACTGTACGACATTTTGAATAACTCAACATCATTGATGCTGTCCGAATCTCCAAATTTGCCGGCAAAAATGATAAAAGAGTTCAGAAGAGTCCTTTCAAAACCAATCCTTAAAGCTGCATATGTAGAAGAATGCTTATACTTGGGAGATAATCAACTTGATTTACTTGTAAATCTAAAATCAAGAGATGAACTTATTGGAGATATTATTGCTTTATTACAATCTCCTCCCAAAAATATTATTTCTGCATTGCAGTCAGGGAAGAATAAACTTGCAGGTGTAGTAAAAACACTTTCTGAGAGATAATTATTAGTAAATAACAATTAAAATTCACATAAAAATGGCAGATTTAAAATCGTTCGCTGAACAATTAGTAAACTTAAGCGTTAAAGAAGTTAATGAATTGGCAAAAATTTTTAAAGATGAATATGGTATTGAACCAGCAGTCGCTGCTGTTGCAGTAGCAGGAGCTGCTGGCAGGTGGGGCACAAGGTGCAGCCGCTCCGGCTGAAAAAAACACGTATGATGTTATTCTTAAAAGTGCAGGTGGAGCTAAACTTCAAATTGTTAAACTTGTTAAAGATATTACAGGCTTAGGTTTAAAAGAAGCAAAAGACCTTGTTGATGCAGCGCCAAAAGCTGTAAAAGAAGGCATTTCAAAAGAAGAAGCTGAATCAATTAAAGCACAATTAACAGAAGCAGGAGCAGAAATTGAACTTAAATAGTGCCCATTGATATATTGGTATTGGGTTTAGGGTTCCTCAATAATAAATAATAACCCTAAGCCTTTTTCTTGTTTTACTAAAATAAGTTCAATTAATCCGATAAATCAATGGCTTCAAATAACATTATTGAAAGAATAAGTTTTGCTTCTACAAAAAATCAGTTAGAATATCCTGATTTTTTGGAAGTACAGTTAAAATCATTCGAAGATTTTTTCCAGTTAGAAACAACTCCTGAAAACAGTAAAAATGAAGGATTATACAAAGTTTTTCAGGAAAATTTTCCTATAACTGATACCAGAAATAATTTTGTTTTAGAATTTATAGATTACTTTATTGATCCTCCTCGATATACAATTGATGAGTGTATTGAAAGAGGACTCACTTATAGTGTTCCTCTAAAAGCAAAATTAAAACTTTATTGTACCGATCCTGAACATGAGGATTTTGAAACAGTTATACAGGATGTATATCTGGGAACTATTCCATATATGACACCTAGAGGCACATTTGTGGTTAATGGTGCTGAACGAGTTGTTGTATCTCAGTTGCATCGTTCTCCAGGTGTATTCTTTGGTCAAAGTGTTCATGCCAATGGCACCAAACTATATTCTGCACGGGTAATTCCATTCAAAGGTTCATGGATTGAGTTTGCAACCGACATCAACAATGTGATGTATGCTTATATCGATCGAAAGAAAAAATTACCAGTAACTACTTTATTACGTGCAATTGGATATGAAAGTGATAAAGATATTCTTGAAATATTTGATCTTGCAGATGAAGTCAAAGTTTCTAAAACTGCACTTAAAAAAAGTTATAGGACGAAAACTTGCTGCACGTGTGTTAAAATCATGGGTTGAAGATTTTGTTGATGAAGATACCGGTGAAGTTGTGTCAATTGAACGTAATGAAGTTATAATTGACAGGGAAACCGTTCTAGAAAATGATCATATTGATCAGATAGTTGATTCTAGGTGTTGAAATCGATTTTACTTCATAAAGAAAGTGCAAATCATGGCTGATTATGCATAATTTATAATACACTTCAAAAAGATCCATGTAACTCTGAAAAAGAAGCTGTATTACATATTTACGTCAATTACGTAATTCTGAACCTCCTGATGAAGCAACAGCTCGAGATGTTATTGAAAAATTTTCTTCTCCGACAAACGATATGATCTTGGAGAAGTAGGTCGTTATCAGAATTAATAGAAAACTTGGACTTAAATACTTCGAATGAATACCAAGGTATTGACCAAAGAAGATATAATTTACATTATTAAATATCTTATTGAACTTATCAACTCAAAAACTGATGTTGATGATATAGATCATTTGAGTAACCGTAGAGTTCGAACTGTTGGTGAGCAATTATATAATCAGTTTAGTGTTGGTTTGGCCCGTATGGCACGTACAATACGTGAACGAATGAATGTTCGTGATAACGAGGTATTTACTCCTATTGATCTAATCAATGCTAAAACATTATCTTCTGTTATAAATTCATTTTTTGGAACAAACCAGTTATCTCAGTTTATGGATCAGACCAATCCTCTTGCTGAAATGACTCACAAACGTCGTATGTCTGCATTAGGACCTGGTGGTCTTTCACGAGAAAGAGCAGGTTTTGAGGTTCGTGACGTTCATTATACTCATTATGGAAGGCTTATGCCCAATTGAAACTCCTGAAGGTCCAAATATTGGTCTTATTTCTTCACTTTGTGTATATGCAAAAATCAATAAACTTGGATTTATTGAAACTCCTTACCGCAAAGTTGAAGAAGGAAAAGTAGATCTTTCAAATGAAGGCATAATTTATCTTAGTGCTGAAGAAGAAGAAGTAAAATCATTGCCCAGGCAAATGCTACCATTGATGAATAAAGGAAATTTTACTGACTCAAAAGTAAAAGCACGATTTGAAGGCGATTTTCCTGTATATTGAAAAAGGAAATGTACATCTTATGGACGTTGCTCCAAACCAGATAGCTTCGATTGCAGCATCACTTATTCCATTTCTTGAACATGATGATGCTAACCGTGCTCTTAATGGGTTCAAACATGATGCGTCAGGCAGTTCCTTTATTAATCCTGAAGCCCCAATTGTTGGTACAGGAATTGAACACAGTGTTGTTCGTGATTCACGTATTCATATAGTTGCTGAAGGCGAAGGTGTTGTTGAATATGTAGATGCAAATGAAATTGTTATTCGTTATGCGTTGACTGAAGAAGAAAAATTTATCAGTTTCGATGATGACCTATCAAATCATATAAATTACCAAAATTTCTCAAAACAAACCAGAATACCTGTATTAACTTAAAACCAATGGTTAAGAAAGGGCGACAAGGTTACAAAAGGACAATTATTAACAGAAGGATATGCAACTCAAAATGGAGAACTTGCACTTGGACGTAATCTTAATGGTTGCCTTTATGCCATGGAAAGGATATAATTTTGAAGATGCAATTGTAATTTCTGAAAATGTTGTGCGTGAAGATTATTTCACTTCTATCCATATTGATGAATATTTACTTGAAGTTCGTGATACCAAACGCGGATTAGAAGAACTTACTGCTGATATACCCAATGTAAGTGAAGAAGCTACAAAGAATCTTGATGAAAATGGTTTAATTCGTATTGGTGCTGATGTTAAACCAGGTGATATTCTAATTGGTAAAATCACTCCAAAAGGAGAAACCGATCCATCTCCTGAAGAAAAATTATTACGTGCAATTTTTGGTGATAAAGCCGGTGATGTTAAAGATGCTTCACTTAAAGCTTCTCCTTCATCTGGAAGGTATTGTAATTGATAAGAAGCTATTCTCTCGCGCAATGAAGGATAAGAAAACTATTAAAGTTAATGAAAAGAGTATTCTTCAAAAAATTGAAGATGATTATGCTAAAGCAATTAGAAGAACTCAATGCTAAAATGGTTGATAAACTTTTTATTCTGGTGAATGGTAAAACTTCACAGGGTGTTAAAGATTATCTGAATGTTGATATTATTCCTAAAGGACTAAGTTTACTCAAAAAGTTCTTCAGGATATTAGATTATCTTAATGTTAATCCGAACAAATGGACAACAGATAAAGATAAAAATCAGGTTATTAAAGATTTATTCCATAATTACCTGATTAAATACAAAGAAATTGATAGTAATATATAAACGCAAAAAATACAATCTGACTATTGGAGATGAATTACCTGCAGGTATTGTTCAGCTTGCAAAAGTTTATATTGCAAAAAAGAGAAAACTGAAAGTTGGAGATAAAATGGCAGGCCGTCATGGAAATAAAGGTATTGTTTCTAAGATAGTGCGTGCAGAAGATATGCCATTTCTTGAAGATGGAACACCTGTTGATATTGTATTAAATCCTCTTGGCGTTCCTTCCCGTATGAACCTTGGACAAATTTATGAAACTGTTCTGGGATGGGCAGGAAAAGAATTAGGTTTATATTTTGCCACACCTATTTTCGATGGAGCAAAAATTGATCAGATTACTGAATATACTGAAAAAGCTGGACTTCCAAGATATGGAAAAACATATTTATATGATGGTGGTACTGGTGAAAAATTTGATCAACCGGCTACTGTAGGTATGATTTATATGCTTAAACTTAGGTCATATGGTTGATGATAAAATGCATGCCCGTTCAATTGGACCTTATTCACTTATTACTCAACAACCACTTGGTGGTAAAGCTCAATTTGGTGGTCAGAGATTTGGTGAAATGGAAGTATGGGCACTTGAAGCATTTGGTGCTGCTAATATTTTACAGGAAATATTAACAGTAAAATCCGATGATGTCATTGGCAGAGCAAAAACATATGAATCTATAGTCAAAGGAGAACCAATGCCAATACCAGGTATTCCAGAATCATTCAATGTTCTTTTACATGAGTTGAGGGGCTTAGGATTAAGTATAAATCTTTTAAATTAAATACACCATTACTCCTTGTTCCTCTCTCTCCAGGGAGAGGGCTTGAGGGTGAGGGCAATATTAACCGATTCTAATAAATACAACATATGTCATTCAGAAAAGACATTAAACAAAAAAGTAATTTCACAAAAATTTCGATTGGTTTGGCTTCACCTGAAGAAATTCTGGAACGTTCCAGTGGAGAAGTATTAAAGCCGGAAACAATCAATTACAGAACATATAAACCCGAACGTGATGGTTTGTTTTGTGAAAGAATTTTCGGGCCGGTAAAAGATTATGAATGTCACTGTGGCAAATACAAGCGTATTCGATATAAAGGTATTGTTTGCGATCGATGTGGAGTTGAAGTAACAGAAAAGAAAGTCACGGCGTGAACGTATGGGCCATATAAATCTGGTTGTTCCTGTTGCACATATTTGGTATTTTCGATCTATACCTAATAAAATAGGATATTTATTGGGTATTCCAAGCAAAAAACTTGATGCGATTATTTATTACGAACGATATGTTGTAGTAAATCCTGGGATTAAAGCAACTGATGGCGTTAAAATGCTTGATTTTCTTACCGAAGAAGAATATATAGATATTATTAGAAACCCTTCCAAAAGAAAATCAATATCTTGATGATAAGGATCCCAATAAATTTATTGCAAAAATGGGAGCAGAAGCTCTTCAGGCTTTATTAGAAAAAGTAGATTTGGATAATCTTTCTTATTCATTGCGCCATCAGGCTAATACTGAAACTTCTCAACAACGCAAAAGCGAAGCTTTAAAACGTTTACAGGTTGTTGAAGCGTTCAGAGAATCTAAAATTACCAATAAACCTGAATGGATGATCAGTAAAGTAATTCCGGTTATTCCACCTGAATTACGACCCCTTGTTCCTCTTGATGGCGGTCGTTTTGCTACTTCAGATTTAAATGATCTTTACCGTAGTGTAATTATCCGTAACAACCGTTTAAAAAGACTTATTGAAATAAAAGCTCCGAAGTAATTTTACGTAATGAAAAACGTATGCTTCAGGAAGCTGTAGATTCCTTATTTGATAATTCAAGAAAAGCCAGTGCTGTTAAAACAGAAGCAAACCGTCCTTTAAAATCACTTTCAGATAGTTTGAAAGGGAAACAAGGTCGTTTCCGTCAGAACCTGCTTGGTAAGACGAGTTGACTATTCTGCACGTTCTGTAATAGTAGTTGGACCAGAATTAAAATTGCATGAATGTGGTCTTCCAAAAGAAATGGCAGCTGAATTGTACAAACCATTTATTATCCGTAAATTAATTGAAAGAGGAATTGTAAAAACAGTAAAATCGGCAAAGAAAATTGTTGATCGCAAAGATGCAGTTGTTTGGGATATTTTGGAAAATGTTTTGAAAGGTCATCCGGTATTGCTTAACCGTGCTCCAACATTGCACCGATTGGGTATTCAGGCATTCCAACCTAAACTTATTGAAGGTAAAGCAATTCAATTACACCCACTTGTTTGTACAGCTTTTAACGCTGACTTTGACGGTGACCAGATGGCGGTTCATTTGCCATTAGGAAATGCTGCTATTCTTGAAGCACAGGTATTAATGCTGGCCTCACACAATATTCTTAAATCCTGCAAATGGTGCTCCTATTACTGTTCCTTCTCAGGACATGGTTCTTGGCCTTTATTATATGACCAAAGCAACGCAAGAACACACCTGAACATCACTGTAAAAGGTGAAGGAATGATATTTTATTCTACCGAAGAAGTAAATATTGCTTATAATGAAAAGCGAGTAGACCTTCATGCCATATATTAAAATATCGTCTTGGCGAAGAATATGACGTTGAATCTGAAAACAGAATTATTGAAACAACTGTTGGCAAGGTTTTATTTAATGAAGTTGTTCCGAAAGAAGTTGGATATATTAATGAAATTCTTACCAAAAAATCTTTACGTGATATCATTGGAAAAGTTTTAAAGAAAACAGGTACTGCCAGAACTGCTAAGTTTCTTGATGATATTAAAGATTTAGGATTTAAAATGGCATTTAAAGGAGGACTTTCATTTAACCTTGATGATGTAATTATTCCTGAAGAAAAAGAAGAACTTGTTGATGAAGGCTACAAACAAGTTGATGAAGTAATGGAAAACTATAACATGGGTTATATCACCAACAACGAACGATATAATCAGATTATTGATATCTGGACACATACCAATGCCAAGATTACTAATATTCTGATGAACACATTGAGTCAATCATAACCAGGGTTTCAATCCTGTTTATATGATGCTTGATTCTGGTGCTCGTGGTTCAAAAGAACAAATTCGTCAGCTATCAGGTATGCGTGGTCTTATGGCAAAACCTCAAAAATCGGGTGCTACTAGTAGCGAAATTATTGAAAATCCGATTCTTTCTAACTTTAAAGAAGGTTTATCGGTTCTTGAATATTTTATTTCAACTCACGGTGCAAGAAAAGGTTTGGCAGATACTGCTTTTAAAACTGCTGATGCTGGTTATCTTACCCGTCGTTTGGTTGATGTTTCACAAGATGTAATTATTACTGAAAGTGATTGTGGAACACTTCGTGGACTTGTTGCAACAGCTATTAAAAACAATGAAGAAGTTGTTGAATCATTATATGAAAGAATACTTGGTCGTACTACAGTTCATGATATTTATCATCCGCTTACAGGTGAATTAATTGTTAATGCAGGTGAAGAATTAACTGAAGAAATTGCTGGTATTATTGAAGATTCTCCGATTGAACAGGTTGAAATTCGTTCAGTATTGACTTGTGAATCGAAAAAAGGTGTTTGTGCAAAATGTTATGGACGTAATCTTGGCAACAGGCCGAATGGTTCAGAAAGGAGAAGCAGTTGGTGTTATTGCAGCCCAATCAATTGGTGAACCAGGTACACAGCTTACACTGCGAACTTTCCACGTGGGTGGTGTTGCATCTAATATTGCAACTGAATCAAGTATAGTTACCAAATATGATGGTATTGCTGAAATTGAAGAACTCAGAGTTGTAGAATATAAAGATAAAGAAGGTAAAATACTCAATATCGTTATTGGGCGTATGGCTGAATTGCGAATTATTGATAAAAAGACAGGAATTACTCTTACAACTCATAATATACCTTACGGATCAAAATTATATATCAAGAATGGTGCTGAAGTTAAGAAGGGTACCCTGGTTTGTGAATGGGATCCTTTTAATGCTCTTATAATTTCTGAAGTACATGGTAAGGTAGATTTTGAAGCTGTCATCGAAGGGATAACTTATCGTGAAGAATCTGATGAACAGACCGGTTTTCGTGAAAAGGTAATTATTGAAACAAGGGACAAAACCAAGAACCCGATGATTAAAATGCTCGGTGGCAAAGCTGAAGTTCTCAGAACATATAATCTCCCGGTAGGTTCACATATTATGGTTGAAGAAGGCGATGCTGTTGAGGCAGGAGAAATTATAGCTAAGATACCCAGGGCAATTGGTAAATCTGGCGACATTACAGGTGGTTTGCCTCGCGTAACAGAATTATTCGAAGCACGTAATCCTTCCAATCCTGCTGTAGTAGCAGAAATAGATGGTGAAGTTTCTTTTGGAAAGGTAAAACGTGGTAATCGTGAAATCATTG
The DNA here is from genome assembly GCA_963851385.1 of uncultured Bacteroidota bacterium. Classification (GTDB taxonomy): domain Bacteria; phylum Bacteroidota; class Bacteroidia; order Bacteroidales; family DTGW01; genus CAWEFA01. The sequence goes on from CAWKPE010000013.1 coordinate 191,945, forward strand.
TTACTTCCAAAACTGGTGAAATTAAAAAGTATCTCGTTCCAATGTCGAAACAGATACTTGTCCAGGAAAATGATTATGTTAAAGCAGGCACACCTCTGTCAGATGGTGCAATAACACCTTCCGATATTCTTGCTATAAAGGGCCCGACTGCTGTTCAGGAGTATATTGTAAATGAAATTCAGGAAGTTTATCGTATGCAGGGTGTAAAAATTAATGATAAACATTTTGAAGTCATCGTCCGTCAGATGATGCGTAAAGTTGAAATTGTTGATCCAGGTGATACCAAATTTCTGGAAAAACAGGTTGTTGATAAACTTGAATTCATGGAAGAAAACGACTGGATTTATGGCAAGAAGGTTATATTGGATTCGGGCGATTCAGTTAATTACAAACCCGGGCAGATTATTACTGCACGTAAACTCCGTGATGAAAACTCATTATTAAAACGAAAAGATCAGAAACCAATGGATTCACGTGATGCTGTTCCGGCAACCTCTTGCCAAATTTTACAAGGTATTACAAGAGCTGCTCTGCAAACGCAAAGTTGGTTCTCTGCTGCTTCTTTCCAGGAAACTACTAAGGTGCTTAATGAAGCAGCTATTTTTGGTAAGATAGATTATCTTGAAGGATTAAAAGAAAATGTTATAGTTGGACATCTGATACCTGCAGGTACCGGGTTACGTGAATATAATAACGTGATTGTCGGTTCAATGGAAGAATATGACAAACTTGTTAATATTAAAGGTGAGGAATTAGAAGTGACGGAAGAAAAAGAATAAATTAAAAGCCCCCAAACCTTCTTGAGGGGGCTTAAAAAAGTATATTATGGAAGAAACAAACGAAAAAAACCAAATTAATATAGAATTAAAGGAAGATATTGCCCAAGGCACTTATTCAAACCTTGCAATTATAACTCATTCTCCTTCCGAGTTTGTCATTGATTTTGTGCGCATGATGCCCGGCATTCCAAAAGCAGAAGTAAAATCAAGAATTATTTTAACTCCCGAACATGCTAAAAGGCTGGTTAGTGCTTTAAAAGAAAATATAGCCAAATACGAAGCTACGCATGGTACTATTAAAAATATTGAAGGTATTGTTCCACCAGTGATTCCAATGAATTTTGGTGGTCCGGCAGCACAAGCCTGATTCAGATTTTTTAAAATCTAAGCGACCGAACATTTATTATCAATCTGTTTTAATATTTTATTCTAAATTTTTTTTGTCACTGGAACCTTTATACCGGTTTCTTTTGACATTTTGATAATGGTCTCAGCATATATATTACTTTCATTCTTAGCACCTTTTTCTGCAATATCCAACTGATAAGAAGATTTTGTATTATGTGGAAGTGCTCTTGCTCTATTGATTGCGTTTTCAACAGTATAAATATCTAATGTAATTCCTTTTGACACACCTATATTATATATCTCAAGCATTATTTGCCTGGTTATTTCTTTCAGATTATAATCAGAAAATACTTCATCGATTGATTTATTTGAAAATGCTGTCACCATAGCGAATGATGCTATAAAAATGTACTTTTCCCAAATGGCAATATTTACTTCTTCTGTCCATCTATATTTTATTCCAAATAACTTAAAAGCTTCCAATAAAAATGAAGGATAAAATTCTTTATGTTGAGGATCGGGTCCAAAAATAATTAATCCTTCACCAGAGCCGTGTACTATTACTCCGGGTTTTTCAATATGCGAACTCACATATACACATGACGGGAAGACGATGCCTGATTTTATTTTAGTTCTAATTCTCTCGTAAATGTCAATACCATTTAACAAAGGCAGAATGATCGTATTATTAGTTACTTTGGAATTTATTTGATCCAAGGTGGATTCAAGGTCATAGCTTTTTACTGCCAATATTATCATTTCTGCTTTTTCAGATAAATCAATAAAGTTATCAATTGCCAGTTGCGGATTACAAATTATGGTGTTTCCATTTGAAGATTTCAGAATTAAGCCCTTTTCTTTAATTGATTTCAAGATGTTTGCCACGGGCAATAAAATAAATTCGATAATCTTTATTATTTGTCTTTTCTATGTTATAAGCTATTTTGCCTCCAAAATAACCACCTACTCCGCCTAAACCAATAATTGCTATATTATTCATCGTGTTCATAATTTGATTGTTTCACTTAGAAAATAGTTTCTTTTATATAAACAATACAAAGAAAATAAAGAACAAGCCTAAAGTCAATTTTGTGGGATACCAATTATATGAAAGGGGCAATTTTTCATATAGCGGGGTGAAAAATTAAATAACGGGGTGATTAAGAAAAGATGAAGATTCATTTTAAAAAACTTAATAATATAATTGAAAATCATAAATTTGTTTGTCCAAATTTATTATTGGAGCGATTGAAATGATCGAACTATTTGTTTTAGTTGGATTAACCCTCTCATTCCGTATAAGCGGATTGGGTTCATACTTAATCCGTTTTTCAATATGGACATTCAGAAAGAAGTGCCTTCATATATTGTTGAAAAAGGGAATATCATCCGGTTGATAATCTTTACTGCTTCATTTGCACTTGTATTTATTAATTTATACTCTCCTTTTGGCGTGACATATTGGTTTACGGTTACAAAATGGGGTCTTATTGCTATATTCAAGCCTTGTTATTCTTACAGGTGTACTTGTTGTAGTTATTAGCCGAATATTAATGTATCAATACTGCAAAAGGAATACTTTTTCATATTGGCATTATTTTGTCTGGGTTTTAGGAGAGGTATTTTTTATGGCACTGTTTTATGCATTATTTGAAAAAATTATATTTAAAAGACAATAGATTTTTTGCTGACATTTTAAAAGTATCTGTTCAAAACACAGCATTAGTACTTTTGTTGCCTTATTCAGCATTATGGTTTTTTTTTTCATGGAAAGATAAAAAGCAGCAATTGGAACAACTTATCCAGGGACATCCACTCACTGATAATACCAAGAATATGATTCCATTTCACGACGAGAAAGGTATCCTTCGTTTTTCTGTAAAATTAGAAAACTTGCTGTACCTGGAAGCTTCAGATAATTATGTAAATGTACATTACTTAAACAAAGAGAAAGTTGGCCGTTTATTATTACGCAATTCAATGAAAAACGTAGAAGAAGGCTTAAAAGGTACTGAAGTAATAAGATGTCACAGGTCGTATATGGTAAATTTCGAAAAAATTAAAGTTATCAGAAAAGAAAAGGATGGTTTGAGACTGGAATTTGATTTGCCATTGACATTAGATATACCGGTTTCGAAATCATTTGTCGACAATGTAATGGACACTTTTTCAAAATTTTGCCGTTCAACTGATAACTGAAAATTTTAACCCGGAAAAATGATTCATCAAAAATAGAATTAAAAGAATCTTAAATATTTACTATTATGAAAACAAAAATATTCAGCATTTCTTTATTGATTCTTTTTATTACTGTGTTTGCATGTATTTCAAAAAAAGAAATTATTAAGAAGTTCAATAATAATGGAACTATTGAAGTTACTGTAAATACTTTTGAAAATGATACTAATTATTTACATAATTACAGTATAAATCCTTTTCCAATGAAACCTGATAAGCGTTGGGCCCTTTCTTTTACAAGGGACACCGGAAAGAAAATACGTTGTACTGCAGTTAAAGATTTTTCTTCATTGATAATGCTGCAAAAAACATTTATCTTAAACAATTCGAAATGGGAGAAATTGAACTATAAGCTTTCCTTCAAAAAGAAATTTCGCTGGTTTTATACTAATTACTGCTACAATGAAACATTCTTTAAAATAAATCCATTTGACTTATCGCCAAAAGACTTTTTGTCAGATGAAGAAATGCAATTATGGAAGAATAGAGATGATGAATTAGTCACGAGGGTAAATAACAAACGAACTGACTCGATTAATTCTGTCATTGATAATAAAGCTGAGAACTGGTTAAAATCAAGCTTTAAAAGAGAACTTGTTCTTAACTTAAAAAAAGCATTGGAAATTTTGAATGATCCGCTTTTAAAACCATCTATGATTGAGGATAATATAGATACTATTTTGAATTTATGCCCTGGCGATTATAGTACAAAAAAACTAATTGCAGCTATGGCTGGTTATTTTCAAGACGAAAAAGTTTATTTGCTTTTAGGCAACAGATTTTCGTTTTTAAATGCAACTGAAAAAAAATATGAGTCTATATTAGATAATTTCCATGAAGAAGCAGTCTTTAAAACTATTTTGCCAGGTACAATCATTGAAAATAATGCAACTAAAATAAATGACGATACATTATGCTGGAGTGTTACAGCATATAAGTTTTTCTTTAACAACTACGAATTAAAAGCCACTTCACGTGTAATAAACCGCTGTGCGTATTGGGTAACAGGTGTCATAATATTGCTAATTATTGGATTTGTTGTTTTAAAGAGACAACCGAAAACAGGTGCTCAAATTTCTTGATTATAGATGGACAAAAAGAACCTGACAGAACAAGAAGAAAATATAATAGCTGAAACAGCTGCATTTGTTAAGAAAAAATTACAAAATAATTTTTCTGGTCATGATTGGTGGCATATTTACAGGGTATGGAAAATGGCTTTATTCCTGGCTGAAAAGGAGAATGCAAACTATTTTGAAGTGGAGTTGGCTGCACTTCTGCATGACGTTGATGATTGGAAGCTCAATACCAATGAAGGAAATGAAGGTGCAATAATTGCAAAAAACTGGTTGATTTCGCAGAAAGTTGATGAAAAAGTAATTTCACATGTTTGTCAAATTATTGGGGACTTGTCGTTCAAAGGTGCAGGAGTAGAAACACAAATGAGCAATATTGAAGGAAAAGTTGTTCAGGATGCAGATAGGCTTGATGCAATTGGTGCAATTGGTGTTGCCAGGGCATTTGCATATGGTGGGTATAAAAACCGGGAAATGTTCAATCTTGATATAAAGCCAGAAATGCATTTAAGTTTCGAAGATTACAAAAAAAATCAGAGTACAACTATAAATCATTTCTATGAAAAATTGTTATTACTTAAAAGACCTTATGAATACTAATTCTGCAAGACAAATTGCCAGGGAACGGCATCAATTCTTAGAGGAGTATCTTAACAAGTTTCTATCTGAATGGTTTTTTGAGAAATAATTTTATATCAAGAACCAATATTGTTTAGTTTAGTGATTTTTATTAGTGGGTCATACTTCGACAAGCTCATTATGACCCAGTTGCAAAGTCATCCTGAGCCTGTCGAAGGGTGACTTAAACCTAAACTAGACGACATTAAATTAAAAATTCAAACAAATCCGGTTTATCGTTTAAATATTCCTGCAGCATATTGCTCGATTTTAGCCTTTGGTAAAGTGGTTCAAAATCATCTTTGCTATGCAGTTCTATTCCTACAATTGCTGGTCCCTGTTCACGATTGTTTTTCTTCGAATATTGAAAATAAGTGATATCGTCATTTGGTCCCAGAATATTTTCTAAAAATTCACGAAAAGCACCAGGACGCTGAGCAAAGCGTACAATAAAATAATGTTTGAGACCTTCGAACAGAAGTGAGCGTTCCCTAATTTCTTCTGTTCGTGTTATGTCATTATTACTACCGCTTACAATGCTAACAACGGTTTTACCTTTTATTTTTTCTTTATAATAATCCAATGCTGATATTGAAAGTGCACCAGCAGGTTCTACTACAATAGCTTCTTCGTTGTATAGCTGTAAAATTGTTGTACAAACCTTACCTTCAGGGATTGTTATAATATCATCAAGAATGTGCCTGCAAATTTCAAAAGTGATATCTCCGACCCTTTGCACGGCAGCACCATCAACAAATTTATCAATATTTTCAAGCTTTACTACTTCGCCTTTTTCAAGTGAAAGTTTCATCGAAGGTGCACCGGCAGGTTCAACTCCAATAATTTTTGTATCGGGGCTCAAAGCTTTAAATACGCTGCCGACACCTGCAGCCAGTCCGCCTCCACCAATAGGTATGAACAAATAATCAATATGCGTTTTGGTATCGGCTAAAATATCTAGGGCAATGGTCGCCTGTCCTTCAATTACCTGCAAATCGTCAAATGGATGAATGAACTCGCTATTGTGCTCAAGACAATATTTCTGAGCTGCAATAAAAGCACCATCAAATGTATCACCGATAAGAATTATTTCAACATTACTACGACCAAAAAACTTTACCTGTGTAATCTTTTGTTTTGGTGTTGGCGCCGGCATAAAAACAGTACTCTTTATTCCTAATTTTCTGCATGAATATGCCACTCCCTGCGCATGATTTCCTGCACTTGCACATACAACTCCATTTTTAAGTTTTTCAGCAGGAAGCGTACTGATTTTATTGTAAGCACCACGAATTTTATAAGAACGAACAACCTGCAGATCTTCTCTTTTTAGTAATATGTTTGCATTGTATCTTTCAGAAAAAGAAATATCATGCATTAAAGGAGTTTTAATTACAACATCCCTCAACCGTTCGCGTGCTTTTTGAACTTCGTTGACTGTTATTTGGTAATTATTTTTATTATGCATATTGAAAACTTATAACTATTCAATTCATAACAACTAATTACAAATGACTATATGCTATTTTCAATGAATTTCATGCATGGGCTTATCGAGGTTTTTCACTCCAGCAACTTTAGCACTCCGACCTAGGAATATTGCTAAAATAACTCCCAAAAATCCGCAAATAGTAAAGATTAACAAACCTGGAATATAACCTTTTGAATGATTTTCTCCGGCATGAAAATGATCATTGGTAAAACCTAATATTAAATTAAAAAAAGTAAGACCAATATTTTGTATCATAGTCATAAGCCCATAAGCGGTGCCTAACCTGTGGGGTTCAATTATAAGTGCCACAGCGGGCCACATTACAGCAGGTACAAGTGAAAAGGCAATTCCTAAAATAAGCATAGGAACAAATTGATTAGGATAAATATAATTATCAAAATTCAATAAACTAAATTTAATATGGATTACACTATCAATTCCAAAAAAGCTATTATGATTTGTACCATAAGCCACCATCAGATATATAGGTATAAGTAAGAATGAACCTATCATCATTAATAAAGAACGTCTTCCGAAATAATCTGAAAATAATCCGAATAAAGGAGTAAGTACAATGGCCATCAATGTCGGGATACCGACTAACAATCCTGCAGTGCTCAAACTGGTATGATGTAGATGCTGAAATATCGTTTCACCAAACGTAGAAGTAAATGGAAAGATTGCGGCATAAAAAATGAAACATAAAAAACTAATGAACCAGAATGAACTTGTAAACTGGAACATTTTTTTTGGCTCAATTTTCTCAACAGTTTCTTTTTTCTCAAAACTATAATAGCGTTCTGACGCTGAGTCAATAAAATAGTAAATACTTATAGACAAAAATGCCAGTACGCCAGCCGCAGCAGCTATATATAAAGGGTAATTCCATCCAAGTTTATAAATATGCGCGCCCCAACTTGGTGATATTTGTGCCAAATAAGTTCCTACCCTTGCAACAGTTAGATTTAAACCAAAAGCAAACGATAACTCCTTACCCTTAAACCAATGAGCTATAGAAGTAGTAATTGCTATTATCATAGATTCAGCACCTAATCCAAAGATTAACCTGCCTGTTGCCATAACAATTAAATTCCCTTTAAGACAAGTAATTAAAGCTCCTGCCATTACTAAAGATGCAAAAAGTAATGCAGATTTTTTTACTCCAATCCTATCAATAATAATCCCTCCTATTAACACCATAAATATATTTGGAGTACTATAAATTGCGTTTAGAAGACTAATTCCGGATTGAGTAAATCTTAATTCTTTAATAAGTGTTGCCGCTAATGGGCTTATGCTGTCATATACATAATAATTGCCCATCATTGCAAGACTAATTACTAAAAGGACAGCCCATCTGAGGAATGCTGGAGGCCTATGAAGGATACGTTCGCTCATAAATATTTTTTTTGAAAGCCAAAGGTAATAATTAACTGGAAAAATTGTGAATCATGAAGATTTGAATTGTGAAAGTGTGAATCGGGAAGTTGTGAATCGGGAAGTTGTGAATGGTGAAGTTGAGTAATTGTGAATAAATTTAAATATTCATCTTCACATCTCCTCCATTTACATATTCACGATTCTCATATTCCTTTTTATTTATTTGCAAAACGATACATTATGTTGTTATATTTATGTAGCATTTAAAGTCGTTCATTTTCTTTCATATTATATAGTTTAAATTGTATTTTTTGCTATATTGCAACAAACCAGTTTTTATATTTATGCCAGTCACAACGAAGAAGAAATTAGAATTAGAGTTTGCAATGAATACATCGCCTAAACTGCTTTTCCCCAGGTTAAGTACTCCCGGAGGGTTAGCTGAATGGTTTGCTGACAATGTAATGATAGTAGGAAATATTTATACTTTTGTTTGGGATAACAATATTCAAAAAGCAGAACAAAAATATATTCGGGAAAATCAAGTAGTTCGTTATGAATGGCTTGAAGATAATACATATTTTGAATTTCGTCTTAAAACTGACGAGCTTACCGGCGAGTTAGCCCTGATGGTAACTGATTTTGCGGAACACGATGAAAAAGAGGAAGTGGAAGATTTATGGAATAACCAGATATCAAGGCTAAGACACAGTATAGGACTTTAATATTCTGGTGAAAAATATCAATTCCTTTAAAGTTTTTCATTAAATTAAGTGAATGGGCTTTTTTCTTTTGTAAGCAGAAAACATCAATGATGTGGTAATAATGTACTCTGAATTATTTAAGCCAAATACATTAAATTTGTGTTGTAAAATTATTAGTTTGAAAACTCCGTGAAAAAAATTCATTCTTTTGTTCTTAATTCTTTCTCAGGTCCGTTATTGCTGACATTCTTTATTATTACCTTCCTGCTTCAAATGCAATTTCTGTGGAAATATGTGGATGATTTAGTAGGCAAGGGACTAACATTTGGAGTTTTAGCAGATCTTTTGATTTATGCTTCTGCGACATTTGTACCTTTGGCTTTACCACTGGCTATATTGCTTGCCGCTCTTATGACATTTGGTGGCTTGGGAGAAAATTATGAATTAATAGCCATGAAGTCAGCAGGCATCTCTCTTATAAAAATAATGTATCCACTTATTTTATTGATGATTGTAATAGGTATTGCCGCATTTTTTTACTCAAATATTTCCTTGCCTTTTTTTAATTTAAAAATGAGGTCATTACTTTTTGATATACAACAGCAGAGACCTGAATTACAAATAAAAGAAGGTGCCTTTTATAATGGAATTGAGAATTATAGCATAAGAATTGGGAAAAAAGATGCTTCAACAAATCTTTTGCATAATATCAAAATTTATGATCATACTTCAAACATAGGAAATACAAGTATTACTATAGCTGATTCTGGTTATATGAAAATGACAGCTGATAAGCGAACCTTGATGGTAACATTATATAGTGGACTGAGCTACGTAGACATGGCTGAAAATAATAACAGGCGCTATTATTATAAAAAAACTTATCCCTTCCGGCGTGATAAGTTTTCAAAGCAGGTAATTAGTATTCCACTTGAAGGATTCGATTTTCAGCGCACTGAAGAAGGTTTGTTTCGTTCGAATTTTCAGATGATGAATCTCAAACAACTTCAGTATGCAATGGATTCAATGAAAAGTGATTTGTATCGCGATAGAATATTATTAAAAAATAATTTGATGGCTACAACTTTTTTCCAGTCGGCCATTAGAAATATTAATAAGGTAGTACCTAAGAAAGATACCTTAAAGCCTGTACGGTTCAATTTACAATTGTATTATCGTCTCATGCCTGATCAGGATAAAGTAACTGCAATTTCATATGCCTTGAATGAGGCTAGAAGTGCAAAAAGTAATTTATCAGGCGAAGTTCAGGTTAGTAAAGTAAAAGAAAAATTATATCGCAGGCATGAAATCGAATGGCATAAGAAATTTACTTTATCTCTTGCCTGCCTCGTATTTTTCTTTATTGGTGCTCCGCTGGGTGCTATTATTAGAAAAGGTGGACTTGGTTTACCGTTGGTAATTTCAGTTCTTTTCTTTGTACTATATTATGTAATATCTATCACAGGTGAAAAATTCGTACGTGAATCATATACGCCAGCTTACATAGGTGTATGGATTTCATCTTATATTTTGTTACCTCTTGGTATTTTTCTTACTTATAAATCAACAACTGACTCTGCTATACTCAATGTTGAAAGTTACGGTAAATTGATCAATAAAATATTAAATCTTAAAATCTGGAAAAAATTTTCCAGGAAGAATAATCAATGAGAATACTTATACTTAGCAATAAGCCACCCTATCCACCTAAAGATGGTGGTGCGATTGGTATTTTTAATTTATCTAAAACTCTTGCTTCACTAGGACATAGCGTATTTATTCTTGCTATGAATACCAGCAAGCATAAAATTAACCCTGCTGAAACTATTTCAATTTCAAATCTGAAATTAAAATATATAGATATCAATACCGGCATAAATCCTTTAAAAGCTTTAAAGAACTTATTTTTTTCAAAATTACCTTACAATGCAGAACGGTTTATTTCACAAGATTATATTAATGAGTTAATAAAAATCCTGAATCAGAGTTCTTTTGATGTAGTTCAATTTGAAGGTCCATATCTATGGTTCTGTATTGACATAATTCGTGGATTGACAAATGCTAAAATTTCCATGAAATCTCATAATATTGAATATGAGATATGGCAACGTTCAGCTCAGTTAGAAAAAGACATTATAAAGAAATTCTATTTATTTCATCTTGCTAAGCGTATTAAAAAATTTGAAATTTCATTATATAATCATTTTGATTTTATTTATGCTGTAACTCCAAGGGAAAAAGAAGTGTTTCTTAAAATGGGAGTAATTAAACCAATATTAATTGTTCCAACTGGTATTGATCCTCCAAAACGAGATTTCATTCTTAATTTCAATAATGAATCAATATTTCATTTGGGTGCATTGGATTGGCTACCAAACCAGGAAGGTTTGCTTTGGTTTATAAATAAAATATGGCCTACCGTTATACGAAAATATCCTGATTTAAAATTTCATATTGCCGGTAGAAATGCTCCACCATGGATATTAAAACATTTTAAAAAAAAGAACATAATTTATCATGGCGAAATTGAGGATTCTTATTCGTTTATTTGCAAATACGGAATAATGATTGTACCTATCCTATCTGGTAGTGGCATGAGAGTAAAAATTGTAGAGGGTATGTCGTTAGCTAAACCGATTATTACAACTAGTATAGGAGCCGAAGGACTCGACGTAAAAGACGGCGAAGATATTGTAATAGCTGATACTGTAGAAAGCTTTACTGCAAAACTTTCTGAATTAATTGAGAACAAAGAATTAACAAAGTATCTTTCAATGAATGCACATAAAAATGCTATTGAAAAATATAATAATAAAGATATAGCGGTCAAAGTTGTTCAATTTTATAAAGCAAATGGTGTAATTAAGGAATAATATATTTAAGACTAAAATCGTGCAGATACTATTTTGGATATTAATTATTACAATTTTTTATGTTTACTTTGGTTACACCTTAGTGCTTTATATGATTTCTCTAATCAAGCAGTTTTTTACTTCAAGAAACACTTTTCAATTTGAACAATATGAACCGGAGGTTACAATTTTTATAGCTTCCTATAACGAAAAAGAAATTATATCAAGTAAAGTTCAAAATCTTCGTTTGCTGGATTATCCAAAAGATAAATTAAAATGTCTTTGGATTACGGATGGATCGAATGACGGTTCAGAAATGTATCTTCAGAATTTCACAGATATGCAAGTTCTTCACGAAACTGAACGCAAAGGAAAGATAGGTGCAATGAACAGAGGTATGAAATATGTGAAGACACCGATTGTTGTTTTCTGCGATGCAAACAGTTTATTGGTTCCACAAGCAATAAAGAATGTAGTAGCTGCTTTTTCTGACAATTCTGTCGGATGTGTTGCAGGAGAAAAGCAAATAATCAAACATAATGCAGATATAGCAGTTAGTTCAGGAGAAGGAATTTACTGGCAGTATGAATCACTTATAAAGAAGTTGGAATCTGAAGTAAATTCAACCATTGGAGCAGCAGGTGAACTTTTTGCCATTCGAACTGAACTCTTTCAGAAAGTAGAACCCGACACTGTGCTTGATGATTTTATTATATCTCTCAGGATTGCTCAAAAAGGTTACAAAATTAAATATGTCCCTGGTGCTGTTGCTATTGAAACCAGTTCGGTTTCCATTGCAGAAGAAATGAAACGAAAAATCAGGATAGCTGCAGGATGTATTCAAACTATACCCAGATTGAAAGCCTTACTTAACCCATTTAAATTTGGATTTTTATCATTTCAATATTGGTCCCACAAAATATTGCGATGGACTTTTGTGCCATTTGCACTTATGTTGTTATTGCCAATAAATATATTTCTTGTTATAGATAATCAATTAATTGTGTATAAAATTTTTCTTTATTTGCAATTGATTTTCTACTTCATTGCGTTTGTAGGCTACATATTTCGAAAACATTCTACTTCTTTGCGTGTTCTTTTTACTCCTTATTATCTTTTATTCATGAATGTGACGATTCTTATTGGATTTTTTCGATATTTATTGAAGCGTCAATCAGTTAATTGGGAAAAAGCAGTGCGCAGCTAAATTGTTTAACGCATATTTCTTATTTTTGCTGCTACATTTTAAACACAAACGATTTAATAAATGTCCGACAATAAAAAATTTAAGCTAAACACTATTGAAGAGGCTATTGAAGATATCAAGCTTGGAAAAGTAATTATCGTAGTAGATGATGAAGATCGTGAAAACGAAGGAGATTTCATTTGTGCGGCTGAACTGATAACTCCGGAAATTATAAATTTTATGGCAACACACGGACGTGGTCTCATTTGTGTTCCATTACCTGAAGAACGTTGTGAAGAGCTTGAGTTGGATATGATGGTTAACAGGAATACTGCTGTTTATACGACCGCTTTTACAGTTTCAGTGGACCTTATCGGGCATGGTTGTACTACGGGTATTTCATCATTTGACCGTGCAAAAACAATTAAAGCATTGGTGGACTTTGATACCAGGCCTGAAGATCTCGGCCGTCCCGGACATATTTTTCCTTTGAAGGCTCGTAGTAAAGGCGTGCTAAGACGTCCCGGCCATACTGAAGCTTCTGTCGATATTTCTATTTTGGCAGGTTTAAAACCAGGCGGAGTGCTTGTTGAAATTATGAATGAAGATGGCAGCATGGCCCGGCTTCCCGAATTGGTTAAAATTGCAAAAAAATTCGATTTAAAAATCATCACAATAAAAGATCTTATTGCCTTCAGGTTAAAATATGAAAGCCTTATTATAAAAGGAGAGAAAGTCAAACTTCCTACATTATATGGCAATTTTGATTTAATTCCTTTTTTACAAAAATCAAATGGCCATGAACATTTGGCAATAATAAAAGGCGAATGGCGTAAAGATGAAGCGGTACTGGTTCGCGTTCACTCTTCTTGTATTACCGGTGATATTTTTGGATCGTTGCGCTGCGATTGTGGTGATCAACTTCATTCTGCATTGCAAATGATTGAAAAAGAAGGCAAGGGTGTTCTATTGTATTTAAGCCAGGAAGGACGAGGTATTGGACTTTTTAATAAAATTAAAGCGTATAAACTCCAGGAGCAGGGAAGAGACACGGTACAAGCCAATCTTGATCTTGGCTTTAATGAAGATGAGCGTGACTATGGCGTTGGTGCAAATATTTTACGTGAACTTGAATTAGGGAAATTAAGGCTTATCACTAATAACCCAAAAAAGCGTAAAGGGCTTGAAGGCTATGGATTGGAAATAATAGAAAATCTTCCTCTAGTTGTTGAACCTAATAAACACAACCGATTCTACCTTGAAACTAAGCGTGATAAGATGGGTCATTTTCTCAATCTGGCAAAATATACGAAGACAAATTTATAATTTCTCGATGCTATGGGCTTAAGGATTGTATTTATGGGGACTCCTGAATTTGCTGTAGCATCACTAGACAAGTTGATAAAAACGGGTTATGAAATACCTGTAGTGGTTACAGCTCCTGATAAACCTTCAGGAAGAGGTCAGAGAATAATGTTCTCTCATATTAAACAATACGCGATTGAAAAAGAAATTTCAATTCTTCAACCAGAAAAATTAAAAGATGCAGAATTTATTAAACAGCTTAAAAAATGCAGTGCTGATGTTTTTGTTGTAGTAGCATTCCGTATGTTGCCGGAAGAAGTATGGAGCATTCCACGTTTAGGAACTATTAATCTGCATGCTTCTTTATTACCTCAATACAGGGGTGCAGCTCCGATAAACTGGGCAATAATAAATGGTGAAAATGAAACCGGGGTTACTACATTTTTTATCGAAAAAGATATAGATACCGGTAATATTTTACTTCAGGAAAGAGTATCTATTGGAATTTCAGATAACGCAGGAACTATACATGATCTCTTAATGTCGAAAGGTGCTGACTTACTTGTAAAAACTATAGAAAGTATTGAAAAAGGAAGTATTAAGCCAATTCCTCAAAATGAGTTATTAAAGCCAGGAACAGAAATTAAATCAGCTCCTAAAATATTTAAAGAAAATTGTCGCATAAACTGGAACCAGGAAAGTTTAAAAATTTATAATCTTATAAGGGGTTTGGATCCTTTTCCTTCCGCTTGGAGCATATTACAAAATATTAAAAATGATCAGAAAATTTTAGTCAAGATATACAAAACTGATATATTGCCATACTCTGGTAAAGAACCTGGAACTATTATTACAGATGGTAAAAATTTTTTACACGTTGCTACTACAATTGGATTGATTGCTTTAAAAGAAATACAAATTGAGGGCAAGAAAAGACTTGCAATTGAAGAATTCTTAAGAGGTTTTCATGGGATTGAAAATTATAAATTTATTAATTAAACAATATGCCAATGTGCCAATGTTCTATTTTTCAATTTTCAAATTATCAAATTGGCACCTATCTTTAGAATTTTAATCGCTTAAATAAATTTTAGAAATGATTGACACTATTTTAAATCATCGAAGCATACGAAAATACAAACCTGACTCAATTCCGGCAGATTTATTAAAAGAAATTCTTGAGGCCGGAACAAGAGCTTCTACAACGGGCAACATGCAAGTGTACAGTATGATTGTGACAACTGACAATGCTACAAAGGAAAAACTTTGGGAAGCACATTTCAGGCAGGACATGGTAAAAACGGCTCCGGTAATTATCACATTCTGTGCCGATTTCAATCGGTTTAATAAATGGTGCAATCAACGTAAAGCTATTCCCGGATATGACAATTTCCTTTCATTTATGACCGCTGCAATAGATGCACTTTTGGTAGCGCAAAATGTGGCTTTAGCTGCTGAAGCAAAAGGTCTGGGTATTTGTTATCTTGGAACGACTACCTATAACGCGGATAAAATAATTGAAATTCTTGATCTTCCAAAGTGGGTTGTTCCTATTACAGCTTTTCCAGTTGGTTATCCCGAAGAAGTACCTGAACTTACCGATAGATTGCCATTGGAAGCTGTTGTTCATTATGAAAGATATTCGGAGTTTTCAAATGGTGATATCGATATTCTTTATAAGGGAAAAGAAAATATGCCATTTTACAAGGACTTATTAAAAATAAACGATAAAGAAACTTTAGCTCAAATATTCACAGATATTCGTTATACAAAAAATGACAACGTAGCATTTTCTCAAAGCTTTCTGAAAGTATTGGAGAAACAAGGATTTATGAATAATGAACTTTAATTGGATATTCTATTTAAAATACAATCAGTTGGAAACTTATTAAAGGAATTACTTAATAAGCAAACAAACAATCGTGATTCTGAAAAATTGTATTCTCGCATTTTAGAAGCAAAAAGCTTTAATCATTGGTTCACGGAAGACGCAGTTATTCTTCGTTTACATCAAATAAGAAATTTTTTAACTTCGGATGAATTCAATTCAGCATATTCAATATTTACAAAAAATAAATTTAAAAAAGGTCGAATAATTGGTGTTCATTCTGAAGAAAACATACCTCTTGAAGAATTTGCAGATTTATTAGGTATCTTGATTTCAGGTAATTCATTTATTTATAAAACCAATGAAAAATCTGATAAATTAATACTTTATTTATTTGAACTTATTGGAAAACATATTCCGGAATTATCTCAACAAATAAATTTTTTTGATGGCAAAATAAAAAATTACGATTTCTTGTTTTTCACACAACGGGAAAATGCTAATACAGTTCTCAAAAAATATTTGAATAAAGACAAGTCTTTTATTGAAGTGAGGCACCAATCAGTTGCTGTCCTTGATGGAAATGAAAATGCTGAGGTTTTGAAATTACTTGGCAATGATGTTTTTTCCTTTTTCGGAATGGGTTGTGGAAACGTCAGAAAAATTTATATACCCAAAAACTATGATTTGACAATTATTTTCAAAGCATTCGAGGAACGACATTCTATTATAGATCATAGTGCATATGCTAATAATTACCAATACTACCAATCGGTTTACCTGTTAAATTGCATTCCTCACTTTGACAATGGTTTTTTATTATTCAAAGAAGATACTGAATTACGCTCTCCAACAGGAGTTATGTATTATGAATATTATGAAGATAAAAGAGTTCTTTTGGAAACGCTGCACGATTCATTAAATATTTCGGTAATATATACTTCAAACCCGGTTCATGAAAAAGAAAAAATGTTAGGTGAATCAATCAACCAGTTACTATTTCCGTCAGAAAACCTGATAAATTTCTTGCAATGAGTAGTCAGACTTTGCTTGTAGTTGTGGGACCAACAGCAATTGGTAAAACAGATATTGCCATAGAAGTTGCGCTTCGTTTGGGTACGGAAATTATATCGTGCGATTCAAGACAGATTTACCGTGAAATGAGAATTGGAACTGCCCGGCCTTCCGAAGAAAAATTGGCAGCGGTAAAGCATCATTTTATTTCAGCAATTTCAATAATGGAATATTACAATGCCAGCATGTTTGAATTGGCTGTACTAGATTTGCTTGCAGATTTATTTAGGAAGCACGAGATTGTAATAATGACAGGCGGTTCAGGACTATATGCAGATGCAGTCTGCAAAGGCATTGACGACTTACCTACCATTGAACCGGAGATAAGAGAAAATCTATTAAAACGACTTTCATTTGAAGGCATTATGAGTCTCAGGCATGAATTGCTAAAAATTGATCCAGAATACTGTCGCACTGCAGATATTCGAAATCCAAAGCGTATTTTAAAAGCTCTGGAAGTTTTTTATATGACCGGACAACCTTATTCTCAATTTCTGACAAAAAAGAATAAAACAAGAGATTTTAAAATTGTCAAAATTGGATTGAACAGAGATAGAAAGGAACTTTATGATATTATCGATAAAAGAGTTGATTTGATGTTACAAAATGGATTGGTTGAAGAAGCCCGTTCTCTCTATGATGCGCGCAATATGAATGCGCTTAATACGGTAGGTTACAAAGAACTGTTTGATTATTTTGAAGGAAAATATTCACTTGAAAAAGCAGTTGAGCTAATCAAACAAAATACGCGCAGGTTTGCAAAGCGGCAGATAAGTTGGTTCGCAAGAGACAAAGAAATAGCCTGGTTTCATCCTGACCAAATGCAGGAAATTTGGGATTTTGTTAAAAAGAATTGTCAGTATACTAAATAGTGCCTCTATAAAAACGTCAAACTTTAAAAAATATGAATATCGAATGAGGAATATCGAATGTAGAATTTTAAAGCTCAGTCATTTCGAATTTTATAAATAAGTTAGTTTTCTAAGAAGCTGTTTTGGAATTTGTGTTTCTTAGTGTTTTAGTGTCATTGTGGCAAAAAAATATAGCCACCAAGACACCAAATCACAAAGATTTCACCAAGAAGAATAAAAGAAATGCCATAAATCAAAAATCCAAAACAGCTTCCAAGAAACAATAAATAATCAATCCAGTACTTTCTTTACCTTTTCCAACGCCAAATCACAATTTGCCTGGGTCTTTCCAACAAGCACTATTATGTAATTTTTGTAACTAATGCAATTAACCTGATTTGATTTATAGTCGATAAATGAAAAACCATTATCGGTCATTTTAAAAATGGTTTCTTTATCGGCTTCCTTCATTTTTGTCAATGCCTCTGATAATCGAAATGATGCTGTTGCTTCAGTTTCATATTTCATAATAATAATCTGAGTTTCAGGTGTGGAAAATGAAATTCCTTCATTAAAAGTAAAAGAATTTCCTGGAACAAACCTGTAAACATTACTTAACCCGATATTTCCCTTTAGATATTTAATATATCCATTTATAATATCTGATTTTCTAAAGTCGGTTACAATTAAAGGTGGCTGTGAAATTAAAAGTATTTTGTTATTTATATTTATCGCAAGCTCCCGGAAAACAGATGCCAGAGAGTCCTTGTATTCTGATGCGGATATAACCGTAACGAAATTTTCTTTCCAGAGAGCAGCATAGTAATCAATAAAGACTCCTTCTGTGCCGGCATTAAATGGTTTTCCATCACCATTAAGATAAAAAGTATATGCTCCATAGGCAGCAGCCGAATCATTCATTTCAAATATCTCAACCTGAATTTGATTGTTGTTTTTATCTGAATAATTTGCTGTAGCTACCTGTTTAAACCCATATTCCATGAATATTTCAGCACCTCCGTCAATATAAGTGAACAATTCATCACCTTTAAAGACTCTTATTGAATCAGCTATCTTACAGTTTTTGAGTTCATTATTTTTTGGCAATAGATTTTTTAAATCAGCAGAGGACACTGAAGTTATGCTTAGAAAAGTTAAGAATAATAGTGTTACTAGGTTTCTAATCATTTTAAATATGAATTAAGTTATAATGAGTTTAGCAGAGAAAATGAAAGTTTTGAAAGGTTACATTGCAATGTTTTAATATTAGTATAGGTAATGTTAAATGGCAACTTCCTTAATAATCAAATTTTTTATATCCATTTTTCCTATTCCATTCTTGTATGCTAAAACAGTTGTACGAATATCTTCAGGACGGAAATCCAACAGGGTGCTGCCATAAGCATCCATTGCTACGGGATCAGTACCTGCATAAACTTTTTGGGGTTTAATCATTACTCCTGGACCAAAAGGACCATTTGTCTTTAATACTTCGGTAGCGTCTGAAATGCACAAATCTGGTTTTCTTACCAGGTTTACATCAGCTATACATTGTGCAAGGAATTCAGTATTTACTGTTCCATTTGATGTTTGAGGTCCTGAATGAAAAAATTTAGTTGTGTCATGGTTACATGCTCCCATATAATTTTTGAGGCAATTGGTGAACATGGTATCTGAATGATGCTTGCTTATTGCAATATTTATAAATACTTCACAATCGAATAAATCTTTAATAATATTTGCTTTTTTCAGCGAAATGCCTTTTGGAATTTCTGTTTCTTTGAATTCGCCGGAATTACTTTTTACAGAACTTATAAGATTTTCGAAATTACTTGACTTTGGATTTTTCTCATAATAGTTTTTCATGTGATTAACAAGATAAGTAATGTCTTTAACTCCGGCATCATTAAGCATTTTTAAAACGGCCAGAACAATTTCAGGATTTACATAGGTTCCAGGTCTTGTCCATTGTCCTGTGAAATTAACCAGTAAGCCAACCTTTGATCCGTTTTTTGCATATTTACCTATACCTCCTAACTGGTCAACAGCCTTAATTGTATTTTCAAAGTAATTATTTCCGGTAACGACTGAAATATCAATTGCACCTGTATTAAAAATATTACCTTTTGCAATTTCAGGAAGCAATGCAATTCCTGCACCTATCACAATTCCTTTTTTTAGAAAATCTCTGCGGTTGAAATTTGACATAGAAAGAAGAATTTTTATAATACAAATTAATTATATGCTGTATGTTTTAATAAAGTTAAAGATAAGAAAAAAACGTTTTTGTATAATAGTTAAATGTTAACGAGTTGTTAAGAGAAGGATGTTTTAAAAGGTTTAAATTATTTCACGCAAAGACAACAAATAAAAGAAGTAAAGGTCGCAAAGTATTGACTACTTCTTAGGTAATCTTTGCGCTCTTTGTGAAGCACTTTGCGAACTTTACGCGAGATTGAAATTTTAAACGCTTTTAAAAAGTTAATATGCACCAATGTTATTCTTCAATAATAGCAATCTTAATAATTTTATCACCGGCACGAATTTTATCAATCACATCCAGGCCTTCATAGACCTTGCCAAAACAAGTATGTTGTCTGTCCAGGTGTTGTGTGTTTTTGCGATTGTGGCAAATAAAAAACTGTGAACCTCCTGTATCTCTTCCCGCGTGAGCCATTGAAAGCACGCCGTGGTCGTGGTACTGGTTGCCACCTGTCAATTCGCATTTTATAGTATAACCGGGACCACCAGCACCATTTCCAATTGGACAACCTCCCTGGATTACAAATTCAGGAATCACCCTGTGGAAAGCAAGTCCATTGTAGAATCCCTGTTTACTAAGTTTTACAAAATTGTCAACCGTGTTTGGGGCATCTTTTTCAAAAAAGTTGACTTTCATTATGCCCTTCTCTGTGTGAATTTCTGCTTGAATCATATTAATGTTTTAATTTATTTAAATTTTTTGTTTCAATTTAGGACTTTTAAAATTTCACGCTAAGACCGCTAAGTTTCGATAAATATCGGAATTGCAAAGTCCGCAAAATTCTTGCAATGTAGACTTTACGCTCTTCACATTTTTTCTTTGCGAACCTTTGAGTGAACGAATCTTTGGATTTATTTTAATCTCTCTAATTTCTTCAACGCTTTATTGTATTTCCCGTCCCGTGTATATTTAATTATTTCCTCAGTTTCCTTTTTCTCTGTTGCATTGTTTGTTAGTGTGAGCAATTCATAAAGTTTATCTAATGCTTCTTGCTTTTTTTGATGTTCTAAGCATTCTTCTGCAAGCTTAATAATGTCTTTTCTGCTGTAATTGTTAGCTTTTAAATCAGCTTTCAGGGAATCATTCAATTCAACATTTTCATTGGTAATGGTAACCCCGGTAGCTTTTCCCTGCAATGCTTCTTCCACTTTCCGGTTTTTTGCGTTTATGCTTGAAGAAGATCCAGTAACAATAGATTTCTTTTGTACCCCATAACCAACCACAACAACTTCATTCAAAGCCGTAACCTCTTCTTGAAGAGTGATTGAAATATCTTGTTTATTTAAAACAGCCAATTCCTGGTTTTTATAACCGACATAACTTATGCTGAGTACATCATTTGGATTATCATGTTCTATTGTAAATCGGCCATTTAAGTCTGTTACTGTTCCTTTAGTCGTGCCTTTGATTATTATATTTACACCTTGCAAAGTAACACCATTTTCGTCAGTTACTTTACCGGAAATATATTTACCGGAAGCTATTTGGTCTTTGTAATATTCAATTTTCGCTCCTTTATCTTTTAAATCTTCAGTTTTTATCTGCTTTAATTCACTTCTTTCTGAAAGAGAATTATCAGCAGACATAGCTATTGGCGATGATTCAACTATAGTATCACGAGTTTTTACTTTTGAACATTGCACATTCCCGGCCTTTTTTGATTCATCGTCATAGTGAATGTGCGACATAGTAACTGTACTGATAGGATTAATTTTTGCTGAAACAGGAACCTGGGATTTTTTCTTTTCTTCCCGTTTTAAAACTGGCGCGAAATTTTCTTTTTGTTCCTTTTTTACTTCAGTTTTTTCTTTAGAGGATGAAATCTTTTCAGGTATATTCTGCGCGACAGGTTTAAAAGGCTTTTCATTAATGTGATAAATAATAACTGAAATTCCAATTATTAGCAGAATAGAAGCTGCAACAGCAATTTTTTGATAAAGAGGAATAATTTTTCTTTTCGGTTTATTTTTTACCAAATTTTCATAAATGCGTTGTTTTAATTCAGATTCAATACCAACAAGCGAACCGGTATCTTTGAGTTCTGAAATCCCGTCCAGTAAATCACTACATATTTCGCAACCGGCTATGTGATTTTCAATAACAAAGTTTTCTTCTTTAGATAAAACTCCTTTGTAATAAAGTTGAAGTTTATCTATTGAAGGACAATGTCCGTTATGCGTAATATGTTGCCAGTTTTTCTTCAAAGATTTATCATTTTAAATGAATTGTTGAAGCTATATAAAGCCTTGTTTGAGAGACTTTGTGTATACCTTTGAGTCCTTTGTGTTAAATGATTTTTATTGTACCACAAAGTAACACGACGTATATCACAAAGTACCACAAAGGAATTAGCTATTATCTTTATAAATATCATTATTTAATTATTTAACAAATAATAAAAAACTAACCATATCAACAATTCACTATTTTTTAAAAGAATATTCTTTAAATTTCTTTTCCCATTTTGTATGTGGCTTTTCACTTCATTCATTGAATAACCGGTAATTTCAGCCACTTCTTTATAACTTTTTTCATTTAAATAAAACAATTCAATGCATTGCTTTTGTTCATTATCGAGAGTTCCAATAGCATTTTGCAATTGTTCAATTTTAAATTCATGGTTGTCTTCATTTTCAGGATGCAAAAGAGCAGAATTTTCCATATTTTTTTGGAACTCTTTTTTCTCGTCAAGTGTAATAATTTCAATACCTTTTTCAGATCGAAGCTGCATTAGGCATGTATTCTTTGTTACCACATGCAGCCAGCTTTTAAAATTGCGAACCTCGAAACGTTTGAGATTACTGGTTAATTTTTCAAATACCTGCATGGAAATATCTTTTGATTTCTCTTCATTTTTTATATATTTCATGCAAACCAGGAAAACAAAACGGATATACCTGCTATAAAGCTCCTCCAGGTACTCATTTTTCTCTTCCTTACAGAAAGCCTTTACTAGTTCCTCATCAGCTAATGCCCTTATTTTCTGCCGTTCAAACAAATCAGATTTTTTTCAACAGTTTTTATGGAAAATGCAAATTCGCTGCATCATTATATCAGATTCAAAAATATTCAAAAAACAGTACGG
Source organism: uncultured Bacteroidota bacterium (assembly GCA_963851385.1). Taxonomy (GTDB): domain Bacteria; phylum Bacteroidota; class Bacteroidia; order Bacteroidales; family DTGW01; genus CAWEFA01. The sequence continues at coordinate 215,024 of CAWKPE010000013.1, forward strand.
AAAATTAAACCTTTTAAATTTAAAAATATGGAAACAATAAAATTAATCAAAGTAAAGCAAAATGCCTTTTTAAAATTGGCTTTTGTATTATTTGCAATTGCATTAATTGCAATGGGATTGAAATCTGAACGTATAGTTAGCGGTAAAGTAACAGACGCAAGTGGAACTGCCTTGCCTGGTGTAAACGTAGTAATAAAAGGAACATCAAATGGCACTGTGACAGATGTGGATGGGAAATACGAAATTAAAGTTCCTGATAGGAAATGTATCCTGGTGTTTTCTTATGTGGGTTATGAAGCACAGGAAATAGAAGTATCAGAAAAAAATGTGGTTAATATTACACTGAAAGAAAGTACTAAACAGCTTAATGAAGTTGTTGTAGTGGGCTATGGCGTGCAAAAAAAATGCCTTGTAACCGGGGCATATGCTAATACGTCTATGCGCTCTGAATGTAAGGATAAAGCGAATTATAATCCGATTTATCTAGATCCTAGTACAGAAAGTTATTCAAAAATCAATGAAAACGGTTTTAAGAATGCAAAGATTGATCCTCTTTCTACTTTTTCAATTGATGTGGACAGGGCATCTTACAGCAATATTCGCAGGTTTATCAACCAGGGAGAGCTGCCTCCGGCCGATGCAGTCAGAATAGAAGAAATGGTGAATTATTTCGAATACGATTATCCGCAGCCGACTGACGAACATCCTTTCTCAATTAATACTGAATATTCAGAATGTCCCTGGCAGAAAGATCACAAAATACTTCATATTGGAATCCAGGGTAAAAAAATTTCCACAGAAAATTTGCCTCCAAGCAACCTCGTTTTCCTTCTTGATGTTTCAGGATCGATGGCTGAACCTAATAAACTTCCATTGGTAAAGGCTGCTTTTAAGCTTCTTGTGAATAATCTTCGCGAAAAAGACAGGGTTGCAATAGTGGTTTATGCAGGTGCTGCCGGCATTGTATTACCCTCGACAAAAGGTTCACAAAAAGATAAAATTATTGATGCTATCAATTCATTGGTTGCAAGAGGTTCAACAGCAGGCGGTGAAGGAATTACACTTGCCTACAAAGTTGCCTGGGAAAACTTCATTAAAAATGGCAATAATCGCGTGATACTTGCAACTGACGGTGATTTTAATGTTGGAATATCCAATGAAAATGAACTGGAGAATTTTATTGTTGAAAAAAGGAAGACGGGAATATTTCTTACCTGCCTGGGATTTGGAATGGGAAATTATAAAGATTCGAAAATTGAAATCCTTGCCGATAAGGGAAACGGCAATTACGATTATATTGATGATTTAATGGAAGCGAATAAAGTTTTTGTAAATGAATTTGGAGGAACGTTATTTACTATTGCGAAAGATGTAAAAATCCAGATTGAGTTTAATCCTGCAAAAGTACAATCATACCGGCTTGTAGGATATGAAAAAAGGTTGTTGAACAACGAGGATTTCAAAGACGATACCAAGGATGCCGGCGAATTAGGTTCCGGACACACCGTTACTGCAGTTTATGAAATTATCCCGGTTGGAGTAAAAAGCAAATATACTCCTGATGTTGATCCTTTAAAATATCAGAACAAGAAAACTGAAAATGACGAAGCATCCGATGAAATTGCCACTGTAAGGTTTCGTTATAAAAAACCTGATGGCGATAAAAGTATCGAGATGGTACATCCAATTGCAGACAAATGCAAAACATTTGAAACAGCTTCGGATAACATAAGGTTTTCATCTGCTGTTACAATGTTTGGAATGATTTTAAGAAATTCAGAATTTAAAGGCACCAGCTCTTTCCAGGATGTTGCTGATATTGCCGACAACGCAAGAGGAAAAGATAAAGATGGCTACAGAGGTGAATTTGTGAGGTTGGTTAAATTGACAAGCGGATTTAAATTGAGTGCTAACCAGGAAGTGGAATAATTGAGAATTGAAAATTGAGAATTGAAAATTAGAAAAACTGAAGTACTGAATAAAAAAGCCTCGAAAGTGCAAAAGCTTTTGAGGTTTTTTTTTGTTTTTATTAGTGTCTGTCTTCAAAGTCAGTATTTAACTTCGTTGACCAAGTTCACGTATAGTTTTAGCGGTAGAGATGCTCTTTAGCGTTCTCGCAAAGCACGCAAAGTTTATACTAAGAACGCAGAGAAAATAAAAGTAAGTCAAAGCTTTGTGGTCTCTGCTATTTTCTTAGCGGTCTTTGCGTGAAACATTTCTTTAAGATTACATGAAAATAAATCACATGACATACCTGAATAGTTACTAATTTTGTGAGAAGTTAATTCTTAAAAAATAATGAGCAGAATTCTTGCATTGGATTACGGAACAAAAAGAGTTGGCATTGCAGTTACCGATATGCTTCAAATTACTGCCAACGGACTGATAACTGTTGCAGAAAAAGAGATTTGGAATTTCCTTGCTGATTATTTTGCTAAAGAAAAAGTTGATTGTGTTGTGATAGGTTACCCGGTTCAGTCAAGTGGTAAAGGTTCGGAATCACTAAGGGTTATAAATCCGTTTATTAAAAAATTTAAAATTAAGTATCCTGAAATTCCTATCGAATTAGCAGATGAAAGGTTTACTTCAAAAATAGCACATCAGGCAATGATTACAGGTGGATTGAAAAAGAAAGACCGGCAGAACAAAAGCCTGGTTGATACAATTAGTGCGGCTATTATATTGCAAGGATATTTGGAAGCCAGAAGACTAAAAAGCTAATGTACAGATGTGCAAATGTGCAAAAAGACAAAAACATAAATGTATACATAATACTAATATAATTTGCAAATCTTCAAATCTTCAAATCTTCAAATCTTCAAATCTTCAAATCTTCAAATTGTTTAATATTACTTTTATCCCGATATTTGAAAATAAATTTATAACAATGGCATTAGATACAATTATAGAATTTTCGGGTGCTATAATCAGCCAAAAAGATCATCTTGTACTGTCCGACGTCAACTTTAAAGTTGATCGTGGTGAATTTGTTTACCTTATTGGAAGAGTAGGAAGCGGGAAAAGTTCGCTGATAAAAACTATTAATGCCGAATTGCCATTACAACAAGGCGTTGTTACTGTAGCCGGGTATAATTTGACAAAAATAAAAAAGCGCCAGATTCCTTATCTAAGAAGGAAATTAGGAATTGTTTTCCAGGATTTTCAATTGTTAACTGACAGAAATGTATTTCAGAATCTTTCTTTTGTTCTTAAAGCAACGGGTTGGAGAGGTAAACATGAAATTGAGCAAAGGATTAATGATGTTTTGGAGAAAACTGATTTGAGCAGGAAAGGATATAAAATGCCCAATCAGCTTTCAGGAGGTGAACAACAACGCGTTGTAATTGCACGCGCTCTGCTCAACAATCCTGATATTATTCTCGCAGATGAGCCCACGGGTAATCTTGATCCTGAAACTTCCGCAGATATATTAAAATTACTTTTCGATATCAGCCACAATGGAAGGGCCGTTATTATGGCAACACACAACTATACTTTCCTTAAAAAGTTTCCTTCGCGCATTATGAAATGTGACAAAGGCATGATAAATGAAGCGGCGGAAGCGGAAGAAATTGACTTTGAAAGTTTAATGCTTTAAAAATGTCTTTGATTTTTCCAAAATGGAATTAAATAGGTATTTGAAATCAGATTTTTTTCGCAACAGCTTTATGTTGCTCTCAGCAACAACTATTGCTCAAATTATTCCTATTGCTGTTTATCCGATAATTACGAGATTATATTCACCATCTGAACTGGGAATTTTATCGGTATTTCTAAGCATTACAGGTATATTATCAATTCTGGCTACTGGCAGATATGAATATGCTATCCTTCTTCCAAAAGATGAAAAATCTGCACTTAATCTTTTTACTTTGGCAATAATTATTTCCTGTGCATTCTCTTTAACTATTTTAATAATTGTCTCGATTTTTAATTCTCACATTTTACTTTGGATGCATGCACCCGGTATTAAATTCTGGCTGTATACTATTCCTGTTTTTGTATTAATTACCGGACTAACCCAGGCCATTACTTTCTATTTTAATCGCAACAAAGATTACAGAGGAATCGGTTCATATAGTCTAAATCAGAGCATCGTTAATTCACTATCAAAGTTGGCATTTGGATTTGCAGGTTTAACTTCGTTTGGTTTAATTTTAAGCTCATTTATCGGACAAATTACTGGTACGTTTGCACTTGTTTTACGATTGATAAAAAAATATGGAATTAATCTAAAAAAATGTTCTGATATTGTTTCGGTTAAAAAGAAAGCAGCTGAATATGCAGTTTTTCCTAAATTCAGAATGATCCAGGCCTTTATAAATACTCTTTCCGGAAATTTGCCAGTGATATTATTTACAAGTTATTTTTCTTCCGCTATTTCAGGATACTTTTCATTAGGTTTTGTGCTTGCATTTCGTCCTATTAATCTATTTGCCTCTTCAGTGTACCAGGTGTTGTATCAAAAGGTAATAGAAAAACATCATAATAATGAGCCGGCATTTTCTGTTGTTTATAAATTCATTACACACCTCGCTTTGTTTGGGTGTATACCTTTTATAATTCTAATATTTGTGGCTCAACCACTTTTTGGATTTCTATTTGGTGAGGAATGGCGTGAAGCCGGAAAATACCTCCAATTTTTAATTCCATGGCTGTTTTTTGTGTTGTTGGCTTCACCATTGGCTTTCACTCCTGATATATGCTTTAAACAGAAAAAAGCGTTAATAATAGATATAATATACTTAATTATGCGGATTATATCTTTATTTACAGGTATCTATTTCAAAAATGTTTATCTGGCTATGGTTTTATTTGCAGCCACAAGCACAATAATTGTCGGTTATACCTTATTTTGGTACCTGACAACAATAAGGGCGTGGGACAAAGAAATAAATCATTAAGCAATGAAAATTTTGGTAATTCCATCCTGGTATCCGCCTGAAGGAGGCAATTTTTTTCAAGATTCGTGTGTAGGCATGCATGAGTTGGGGAATGAGGTATTTGTTCTTGCCTGTGAATATAGATCTTTAAAGAAGTTTTCGCTCCTGAGTTTTATGAATAGTTTTAGAATTACTGTTCAAGATGAAAACGGAATAAAAGTCATAAGAACAATTTCATGGAAGATACCTAAAGTCGAGCATTTAAACTTGATTAAATGGTCGTGGAAGATAGAAAAATTGGCCAGTTGGTTTTTTAAACGTTATGAGCAACCAGATATTATTTATGTATTCAGCTCTTTATGGGCAGGTTGGCCAGCTTCCATTATTTCAAAAAAACATCAAATACCAATGGTTGTTTCTGAACATCGGGGAAGATTTGTAGACAATAACCCTTATGCCTGCATACTTATAAAAAAATTCCACATGCCATATATAAAAGCCAGCTTTATAGGTGCTTCAAAAATTGTTACTGTATGTTCCAGGTTACAACCAACCATAGAAAGAATTGCTGGCATTGACAAGAAAAAATTTATTACCATTCCCAATTCGGTAGACACGGAATTTTTTAAACCAGGAAATAAGTCAGATGCTGGAAACCCTTTTATTTTCTTTTCTTTGGGAGTTTTGGAGCATTTGAAAGGAATGGATATTTTGTTGAATGCATTTAGTATTTATCTTTCTGAAAATAATCCGGATGCTGAATTATGGATTGGAGGAGATGGATCGCTCAGGGATAACCTTTTGAAACTTTCAGAAAAATTAAATATAAGTTCCAAAGTTAAATTTTTGGGAATATTAAATCGCCAGCAGGCAGTTGAGCGCATGAAACAGGCTGATGTATTTGTTTTAGCAACTAGGATAGAATCATTTGGCGTAGTATTTATTGAAGCAATGGCATCAGGAATACCTGTTATAGGAACCAGGAGCGGTGGTCCTGAAGAAATTATTATACCAAGGACCGGCATTGTTACGGATATCGATAATGTTGATCAGATTGCAGCAGCAATGATAGATATTGCAAAGAATTATGATCGTTTTAACAGGCAATTCATCAGAAACTATGCAGTAAATAATTTTAGCAAACTGAAGGTAGCATTTCAAACTTTTGAAATATTAAAAGATGTGCTCGGAAACAATAATTAAAACTAACATTAATTTCGGTTTTCAGTGGTTTGAGAAAAACTTGATTTATTTTAAAGGTTTTTTCTTTAACCGACAAAATGAATTACTGGACAAGGAATCTGCTTTTCAGTATTTTGCAAATGCACAAACATTTTCAGAATTTAAAAATCTTGTGACTGCTGCAAATGGACAGTTTTGCATTATAATTAATAAAAATGATGAAACTTGGGTCGCAGTGGATCGTTTGCGCAGCTTGCCTTTATTTTATTATTACCATTATGACAGATGGCTGATAACAGACCAAACAGAATTATTGCTTTACAAAACTAACTCTAAAATAAAAATTATTAACCAAACTGAATTTGTTGCTACTTCTTTTGTAATCGGGAAAGAAACTTTACTTGATGGAGTGAACCAATTGCAGGCATCTGAATGCATTTGCTTCTATAAAAAAAGTTTTAAATCTGAAAGGTATTTTAATATTCTTTGCACTCAAACCAAATCATTAAATACTTTACAATTTGAAAATGATTTTTTTAAACAGATAAAACTATTAGGTGAAAAACTAATATTGTTTCTAAATGGACGAACAGCTTTGGTTCCTTTAAGCGGTGGCTACGATTCAAGATTAATTACGTATTTGCTTAAAATATATAATTACAATAAAGTACTGTGCTTTACTTACGGAAGAGAAAATAATAGTGAGAAGAATAACGCTTGCAGAACTGCAGAGAAATTAGGATTCCGGTGGGTTTTTATTAATTATGAACTGCTAAAACTCAAAGAGTTTTTTGACGATGGAGTTTTTGAAAATTATTATCAGTTTATGGCAAATCATTCATCCATGTTTTTTATGCAGGAATATTTTGCCGTTAAATATTTGAAAGAAAATAAAATTATACCTGAAGAATCAGTTTTTATTCCAGGTCATGGCGGAGATTTTATAGCAGGTAGCCACCTTTACCAGTCACTTCAAAATATAAATAGGCATAAATTAGTAAAGGATATTCTTTATAAACATTGCTCGCTCGTAACTATATCGCGAAAAGAAAAAAATGAGCTGAAAAAACGAATTGAAAAACATATACCTGTAGGATTTCTTGAATATTCTATTTATGATAATTTTAATCTGCTTGAAAGGCAGGCAAAATTTATTACAAATTCAGCAAGAATATTCGATTTCTTCGGGTATCAGTATTATATGCCTCTCTGGAATGAAAGCTGGATGAATTTTTTTGCTGATTTACCTTTTGATCTTAAACTATACAAAAGATTTTATAACAAGATGGTACAGAAATTATTTTCAGAATTTGACATTAATTTTTCTCAAGAGTTACAATCATCTCCTTATACATACCAGGTTCAACATTTAAAAAATATACTGTTAAGTATTTTTTCAAATTTAAAACGATTAAAAAAATCTATTGAACTTGATCCGATATGCTATAACGAAATTACTTCAGCTATGTGGAAAGCTATGCAAAATAAAGGCTTCAAAACTCTCCGACCTTTATCGTACAATGGAATAATTGTTCAGTGGTATATATGTAAACTTCTGGATAAAATTTGATTATCTTTTGCAAAAAAAATAAAATTGCTTATAGTCTTAAAATTTGGCGCATCCCAAAAGGTATATGAATTTCCTATTTACGCTAATTAATATTTTATTTAATAATCTAAAAATTTAATTAAAATGTATATTTGATATAATATAATTCAAAAACCATTCATAATGAACCATTCAACCAAACAATCAATCGGCATTGCCTGCATGGCTATAATAATAACAATTAATTTTTCATGTTCCATATATAAGGATCCGTCAAAACCTGTTGAAGAACGAGTGAAAAATTTGCTGGGTAAAATGACTCTGGAAGAAAAGTTATTGTTATTAAGTGGCGACTCTACAGGTTTTGATACCCGCGAAATTAAACGATTGGATATTCCTGCAATTCACATAACCGATGGACCGCTTGGTGTGCGCTATGGAAAAGCAACTTCTTTTCCTGCCGGAACTGCAATGGCAGCTTCATGGGACACTGTTCTGATGAAAGAAATATCGGTAGCTATGGCTAATGAAACTAAGGCAAAAGGAAGAGACTACCTTCTTGGTCCCTGTGTTTGCATTCAACGTTTTCCTTTTGGCGGGCGTAATTTTGAAGCTTACAGCGAGGATCCTTATCTTGCAGCACAAATGGTCGTTAGCTGGGTGAAAGGTTTGCAAAGCAAGAAAGTAATTGCTGCAGTCAAACACTTCGCTATGAATGATCAGGAGTGGGAACGAAATAACTATGATGTTATTGCCGATGAGCGCACCATGCACGAGATTTACTTACCAGCATTCGAAGCTGCTGTTCGTGATGGAGGGGCATGGTCGGTGATGGCAGCTTATAATAAAGTAAACGGGCATCATTGTACTGAGAATTCTCACTTGTTGAAAGATATTTTAAAAGGAGAATGGGGATTCAAAGGATTTGTGGTATCTGACTGGGTTGCGGTTTACAGCACTGTAAATGCGGCCAATGCCGGATTGGATTTGGAAATGCCTCAAGGGGTTTATTTTAATAAAGACAGTTTGCTAAAAGCAATAAAAGATGGAAAAATCTCCGAAGAAACTATTAATGATAAAGTGAGCAGACTTTTGCGAGTAATGTTCCTGGCCGGATTATTTGATGATAAAGAGAAGCATGATACAGCCATATTTACTGATGAAGATCACAAAAAACTGGCATTGAAGTCGGCTGAGGAAGGCATAGTTCTTCTCAAAAATCAGGATAAATTTTTACCACTCAATCCTTCGAAGATTAAGAAAATTGCAATTATCGGACCCAATGCAGAAATTTGTCGTACCAACGGGGGAGGCAGTTCACTTGTGAAACCATATTATTCGGTCAGTCCGTTAGCAGGAATAAAAGCAAGTGTGGGCAAAAATGTAAATGTTGAGTTTGCCCGTGGTGATAATTTTGATGTTCCTGAGACAAATCCTGTGAAAGATCAATATCTGCTGACACCCGATAAAAAAGAAAATGGACTTTACGCCGAGTATTTCAATAATATGACCTTGTCAGGAAAACCTGTATTGACAAGGGTTGTTAAGACGATAGATTTTAGCTGGTCCGAAACATCACCGGATCCTAAAGTCAATCCCAATAACTTTTCAATACGTTTCTCAGGTTATATTAAACCCGATAAGTCTACATATTGCACACTTTATACATATAGTGATGACGGAGTAAGAGTTTACTTGGACGATAAGCTCATAATAAATGACTGGACAGATCATGGTGCGCTATATGATACTTATGAAATCAAACTTGAGCAGGGAAAGGAAAACAAACTTGTGGTAGAATTTTATCAGCATACCGGAGAAGCAGCTATTCAACTAGGTTGGAATTATGATTCTCCGGTAAGAACTAAAACTCTTATTGAAGAAGCTTCTGATTTGGCAAAGTCGTGTGATGTAGCGATTGTATTTGCAGGGCTTTCCAATGCGCTCGAAGGTGAAGGCCGCGACCCGGGCACTATGGAACTTCCTTCAAAACAGAAAGAATTGATAATTGCCGTTGCAAAGGCTAATGCAAGTACAATCGTCGTATTAAATGGTGGAATTGTTTTGAACGTTCAACCATGGTTGAAAGATGTTAAGGCATTAGTAGATATGTTTTACCTGGGACAGGAGACAGGCAATGCCATAGCAGATGTTCTTTTTGGTGAAGTAAATCCATCAGGCAAATTACCATTCTCGTTTATTAAAACTCCTGATCAGTCTCCTGCTTGCAAAGGCTATCAAAACCCTGACTTGAAGATAAAATATGATGAAAGTGTTTTTGTAGGTTACCGTTACCTGGATAAAAATAATCTCGAACCTGAATTTCCATTCGGGTTTGGCTTATCGTACACTAATTTTGAATATAGCAATATGAAGGTAAAGGATTTGGGAAACAGGATTTATGAAGTGAGTGCAGATATTAAGAATGCAGGCAAAGTCAAGGGTGATGAGATAATACAGCTTTATGTAAGCGATAAGGAATCATCAGTACCTCGTCCCATAAAAGAGTTAAAAGGTTTTTCAAGAGTATCTCTGGAATCAGGCGAAACAAAGACAATAACAATGAAGTTAAAAGATCGTGATTTTGCTTTTTGGGATATTATAACTAACAACTGGAAAGTTGAGCCTGGCGAATTTGAGTTACTCGTTGGGAGCAATTCAAGGGATATTAAGTTGAAGCAGGTAATTAATATAAAATAATGACTAATGACTAATGACTGACGACTGCAGACAATACAAAAATTATTGATATGCCAAATCCTAACGTTTTCTATGACTTTAAACTGACAATATGAAATTATTTTTATCACTTTTATTAATATTCGTAATTGCCGTTGTTAATCAAGGCGTTGTTAGTTCACAGGATTTGCCGGTTTATATAGTTAAAAAAACAAATTCATCCATAACAATAGATGGTAAACTTGATGAAAAAAGTTGGCAGGATGCTGATACTACTAGTCACTTTGTCATTTTGGGAACAACAAATACAAAGCCTGCTACAATTACATGGGCAAAACTTTTATGGGATGATACTTACCTTTATGTCGGGATGTATTGCCAGGACAAAAATATTTGGGCAACACTTACCACCCGGGATGCTCCATTATACACTGAAGATGTTGTTGAAGTTTATTTAGATCCGGATGGCGATGGACTGAACTATATTGAACTTGAAGTTAATCCTTTAAATACAATTATGGATCTATGGATGGATAAACCATGGAGTGATGGTGGAGTAGGAACATTTAGTTGGAATTTTAGTAATATTCATACGGCTGTTCAGGTAAACGGAACTATTGCTGATTCTACCGATGTTGACAGTTGCTGGACATGCGAAATGGCTCTGCCATTTTCTGAAATGCAATTTTTAGCACCTTCAATGCATTATCCTCCAATTAATAATGACCTCTGGCGAGCTAACCTGTATCGCTTTGATCGTGGAACTCCTGCTGTTACTGCACATGAAGAAACAGGATGGAGCCAGACAGGTGGTGGGCAACATGTTCCAGATGAATTTGGGATACTTCAGTTTAAAAATATTGTAACTCAGTTACCTTCTTCAACAGAAAATCAGGCGATGACCGACAACGTGATCATATGTCAAAATTATCCTAATCCCTTTTGGTCTTCAACAACAATTAATTATTATATCCCGCGACCATGCACATCAATTTTAAGAATTTTTGATATCAGTGGCAGACAGGTTTTATCTAAATCTGTCAATCATGTCTCGAAAGGTAATTATTCGATCTCAGTCAATACAAATACTTTGGCACCGGGAATTTATAATTATACTTTGCAGGTCGAAAATTATCATAGCAGTAAGATGAAGATGATTGTTTTGAAATAGCAATTGACGTCAAACAAGATACTAATTTCAGTTTATAAACAAAATGCAAAGTTAAGAACTTATACATTCATTAAATTACATATATGAAAACAAAAAATTTTATTTCAATATTGATAATTTTGCTTATCAGCTTTGATACATATTGTCAAAGCAAGGATAGCGTTATGCTTAAACCAATTGGAATAGGTTTGCATATTGAACAATTTAAAATTGCCGATTTATTAAATGAACAATTAGCTCCTGTAAATAAATTGGTACTTGTCCTGAATTCGAATAATAATTTCAGGATAGAACCCGAACTTGGTTTCAGAACTGGAAAATCCAATGATGTTAATAATAGTGTACTAGCATTTGGAATTGGAGTTTTTGGAATGAATCAAAGAAATAAATTAAATTTATATTATGGAGGGCGGTTTGAATATGCTAAAGTGTCCATTTCAGAAACTGAAATGTATAGCTCTGATATAACAACTTTGATGATAGGTCCGGCTTTTGGTGCTGAATATTTTTTAAGTGAAATTTTTTCACTTGGGGGTGAGATGTCTCTTTTGTATACGCATTTAAGCTCAGGAACTAATTATTACTGGAGCACAAATACAGGATTGTTTTTCAGGTTTTATTTTTAACCTGCTTTAGGATATTGGTTAATACCGCTAATACTTAGCGGTATTTAGAAAGCCGTCCAAGGTTTTATTTATAGCGGCTTTTTCCAAAACCTCGGAAAAGGAAATATTTCATTCACGGATTTTGCATATTTGTCGAATTCATCGCCAAAATTAGCTTTTAACAGGTCATATTCTGCATGAATCAATATTTTGAAAATTATATAAAGCACAACATCAATACTTAGTATCATGCCCGACTGAAATAAAAGCGCCAGCGCAGGGACGACAAAAACAATAAATGATGCATATATAGGATTACGGCATAAGCCAAATGGTCCGCGGGTAATTAATTTGCCTTTTTTAAAATCGGCAAAGAATACTTTCGCAGCATAAATGTAAAATACCAAACCTATAACAAGCAACAAATAACCGGCAATTCTTGCAAATGTTATATTTAAAAAATTCAATTTGAGAAATTCAGGAAATCTGTGTATCACAATAATTGCAAGTATTGTATAAAGCAATGTAATTAATGCCAATTTTGGACCAATACCTTCCCAGGTCATTTTCTTTTCTTTATCCATAGTTTTTTGTTTTACTTTTTCGTTATTTTTTAAATTGTCATATTCAGATTAAATGAGTTAGAAAAGCGTTGTGCACAATAGGGTTGATAAAAATTTGTGGCATTTTCATAGCGGTTATCAATTTTTTGCAATTTTCATAATTCATTATATCTGGCTTTGCGTAATATTTCACTACCGCATTATTCAACATATCCAGATAGCCAAAACTTTGGCATATCATTTCAGCTATCTGAGATTTGCCTATAACGGGTTCTGCCCATGACGAAAGCATTATTTCACAATCAGTCTCTGTTAATTTACGAATATGATCCAACGAATTCAACAGATCTTTATAATTATCATAATTAGGAATATCTCCTGAAATTGGCACTGCATCAGCAGTAAAAATTATTTTCTGTGACTGGAAATGAAAAGATAATGATCCTTTTGAATGTCCCGGTGTGTGAATAATTTTAAATTGCAAACCTGCGCTGGCATCAAATACCTGGTTATTTTTAACTATTGCATCTATCTTAACAGGTTCATCAACAAGTTCATAAAAACCTGGAACCGGTCGTTGTTGATTTTGTTTATCAATATTTTCTATCCAATCTTTTTCAGCAGTATGAGCTAACACCTTGCAATTAGTTAAAGCTTTAATTTTTGCTGCGGCACCAATATGGTCAGGATGAGAATGCGACAATATGAGCGTTTCAATTTCATCAATATCCCTGCCGTGTTCAAGTATGTAATCAAAAATATTTTCTTCGGAGCCTTTTATTCCGCAATCAATCAAAGTTATTTTTTTACTAAACAAAACTAAGGAATAAACAAACCTGTCAAGTTTCATATCCGTGTTCGCCGGGATACCAAATGAATGCTTTATACAATGAATTTGATCTGTAATTTTCATTTTCCCAATTTATGTTTTGGAATTATTAAACGTACAAAATTACAAAATAGATGTATTTTTTAATGATTTTTTATGGTTATGGCTTGTTTGTTCCTTTCATATTCTTAAACTCTGCAATTTTTAATAGTGAATTTAAGATTTTTTACGAACAAAGCTTTATTTTTGGTTTAGAGAAAATGTTAAATTGATTTATGTGAAAATTTTGCCTGTTTTCATAACATGATGCAACTATAATATTTCAGTTCAACTTAAAAAAATATTTATCTTTATTCTTAACTTTAATCGTGGATATCATGAAACCCAATGTTTTCATTTTTTCAATTGTTCTATCAACCGGAATGCTGTTAAGTTCAGCTTGCCACAAAAACAATTGCTCAAAAACCACAACGAATGAAGGCAACATTAAGAAATTAATTTTAGCAAAAGAAAATACTGTACTCGACAGGTGGTATAACGGCGATCCTATGGGTTTTATTGAAAATTCCTGGGAAGATGTGACTTATTTTGACCCTTCTTTAAAATCCAGGATTGATAGTATCAATGCATTCAGGAAACTTCTTGAACCTGTGAAAGGCCTTATCCATGTGCAATCTCATAAAATGGACAAGCCTCAGGTAAGGCTTTTTGGCGATATAGCTATTTTAACTTTTACTGACGTTTTTGCTTCCGGAAATAAAACTATACGCTGGCACGCAACGGAAATATATCTTTACAGGGAAAATGACTGGAAGCTTATTCATTCGCATTGGACGGAATCAAAGATTCAATAAATTTGAAAACAATTACTCCCTTATTCGTAAACTGATCATCACTTCAAAAAACAGAATGAGGTTAAGTGTTGCGTTGCTTTGGTATAGGTTTTATGGTATTTCAATGTTGATAAAAATAAATTGACATTAATAAATAATTCCAATGGACTTCACCTCTGTTAACCCTGAAAAAGATTTATCGGCAATTGTGCACGTGCTAAATGTATCTAATGGTACAGTCGCAAAGGAATTTGGATTTACAAAAGAAAATAATCCTTCTAATAATGCTTTTATTGATGAATTAACTTTAAAAACTCAATTGAATAAAGGAATTGATTTATATACAATGTCATTTGAAGGAAAATTATTAGGTTGCATTGCTATTGAAAAATCTGCCAAAGAGAAAGATACATTTTACATTGAAAAGGTATCTGTTGTTCCTGAATATCGAAATCGGGGATTTGGAGTTCAGTTAATGGATTTTGCAATTTCTAAAATACAAGAATCAGGTGGAAGTATCGTTTCTATTGCGTTAATTGATTCCAATACGAAACTGAAAAATTGGTATTTAAAACAGGGATTTATTATTACCGGGTCAAAGGATTTCGAGCATTTGCCTTTTAGAGTATGCTTTATGAATAAACAAATATAAAATACAATACTATGATAAGGACAACAAGTACGGATAAAGATTTTCATTGCGTATTAACAAATGATAAATTAACGGTTGATATAGACGCGCCGATTTTTAAAGGAGGACTTGGCAATGGATTCCGGCCTCACGAATTACTGGAAGGCGCATTGGCATCTTGCATGAATATTTCGATTCGGATGATTGCGAAAGAAAATAATATTAAACTCAATAAAGTCGAAACCCAGGTCAAAATTGAAAAGACTGATGATAAAACGACTTTCAGATATAAAATTAAGCTTGATGACATATTAAATGAAAACGACAAGGAATTTTTAATGAAAATCATTGACCGCTGTGAAGTAAAGAAAACTTTAACAAAACAGTTGGAATTTAAGCAGGATAACTAAAGAGAAACAAATGCTATCAATAATAATTTTTTAATGGTGTGAATTAAGTGAAAAACAAATATTGTTGTTTTATACCAATCCGCATAATACCGAACGTTGTGCTTCATGTAACAAGCTATATTTAAAAGATATTAAAGAATATGAGATATATAGGAATTATTATTATCATTTTTTCAAATTTGCTTAATGGATTATCGCAATCAAAAGCTAATGTTATTCATTTATTAATATATCATGATTTTATTAAGCCTGCTGAGATATATAAATCTTTAAGACATGATATCATTTTTACAAACTATGTTGACAGCATTAAAATTATTGGTTGTCCTGTTAAGGTACCGGTTATTGATGTTGAAATAGACACAGCAAGGGCTATTCTATTTGGATTTAATATTAAAGAAATTTCTAATCAAATCAGTGACTCATTAAAGTATCTGAGCAATAAAGATGATATAATGAATAAAAAAATCGGATATGATACACTTTTAATGCCAATTTCAAATATAGCTTCATTTCATTATAAATTAGGTTACCAGGAACCTGATGTTTTTCTTCCCCAACCGGATATTTACTATTATAATAACAAAAGAGCTGTAAGACTTGACCTATATTATAAAACTGATGACAAAAAGAAGTTGATACAATATATCAGGGAGAACATTGATAATTATCTTAAAATTGATAGGATGTCGTATTTTTATAGTTCCGGAAAGGAAAAAGTAGAATATGAAATAATTGAGGAAAAGTTTAAAGACAATTAACTCGATTGGACAATAACGGGCATAGTTCATTGCCGAACCGGTAACTTTAAATTTGTTTAAGTATAACGAACGTTTAACACGTTAAATCAAATATAAAAATTTCTTTAAATAACTTCTTAAGATGAAATGAATGGGCCAGAGCGACAAATATGTAATACAGTTATTATCAAAATTGCCTGACAAAAAGATAATGAAATCAGAATGAAATTAAAGAAAGTATTTAAAATACCTGGAATTACAATTTTAACTTTTATTTTATTAATTGGAATTTATCTTTTATCGGCAATCATATTATCAGTAATAGAAGTAAAAAGACAACCTGAAACTACCAGGGATGTTGCTATTTTCATCATAACTAATGGTGTTCACACCGATGTAGTTGTACCGGTTAAAAATGCCCAGATGGATTGGAGCAAAGAAATTAAATATGAGAATACTTTAAAAGATGATACGTCAAATAAATACTTGGCTTTAGGCTGGGGCAATAAAGGATTTTATTTAGAAACGCCGACCTGGGCAGATTTGAAATTCAGCACTGCATTTAAAGCAGCTTTTGGTTTGGGTTCATCCGCTATGCATGCGACTTTTTATAATGACATGCAGGAAGGGAATTCTTGTAAAAAAAATTATTTAAGTAAAGGACAGTATTCCCGTTTAATTAAATTTATCCGGAACAGTTTTAAAAAGGATGTAAAGGGACATTTTCAACATATAGTGACACATGCAAACTACGGTGATAATGATGCATTTTACGAGGCTACCGGGAGTTATAATTTATTTTATACTTGCAATACATGGACAAACAGCGCCCTTAAAAGTTGCGGGCAAAAAGCTTGTTTATGGACACCATTTGATAAAGGGATTTTTTACCAGTATCGTAAACAAAAATAAAACCGGTTTAAGACTTTTTAAGCGGCTTACCTTTCAAATGCTCATTTAAGTATTTTACTACATTTTCTCTGAATTTGGGAGAATCATATTTTGCATTGAAAGAAGGATTTTTGACAATTTCTCCTGTCTCATAATTGAAATATCCTTTAATAAAACTTGACGATAACGTGTAAATGGTTTCGTTATCTTCATTTATATATTGAGGAATTTCCATGAGTACTTGTTCCACAGAAACAAAACGTGTAATACTGTTTATTTCATTTTTGTAATAATCATAAATGGTTTTTGCTATTGAAATTACTATTACATAGTTGCCATAACCTTTATGCTGGTGATGTTTAAACGTCAGGTCAATTTCATCATTATGAACTTTTTCAGATGTTTTATAAAGAGAATGATAAAATTTTAAGCCTTCCATTAAAATTTTTTTTGCTATTTCTTCCTCTCTTGTATAGTGAATAAATAATTCCGATTCATTTTCATCGTCAAAAATAAACTGCATAATGTCTTCACCGAGAAATTTATTTCTTGAAACAGTATTTGTTAAATTGTATATTTTTAATTCATCTATGAGCTTAATCAGGTCATCTTTATGTTTGTTCCTGTCGAAATGAATTATCTTGTTCACTATTGACTCAATTATTGATTGCTTTTTAGATATTTGAAAATGCAGGTATATAATATATACAAGCAGTACGAAGATTACAACCGTTGAAATCAAAAGTTCCATTGTTCTGGCTATTACACTGTAATATATATTTCCAGGTTTATCAGGTAAAATTTATTACTATTAATTTCAAATGCGTTATAATTATAGGGCATCTCTAATAACTAAATTTCAGAAATAATAGATGCAGGTTTCATGATACTGGATGTAGTGATATCGGTCTTTTTCTTGCATCTTGCATCCTGTATCTTTTAATAAAAATGAGTTTTTAGAAGTTCCCTATAGTAAAAGTAATGTAAAACAGGACATTTTTACGTTTGAAATAAATTTATGTTTTAGAAATAAATATTTTCTATCGAAATAAAAATCAGGTACGATGTAACTATTTCAACAATTTTTTCCAACATTTTGGGACATTTCAACAATTGACTTTTCATAAAATATTTACTAAATTTAACTATTAAAGTATTCACTAAAATATTAATATATGATAGCACGAATTTGGCACGGTTGGACAACAGTCGAAAATGCAAATATATATGAGCAATTACTGAAAGATGAAATATTTCCCGGTATTGAAAATAAAAAGGTAAAAGGTTACAGAAAAATAAGTCTGTTAAGGAGACCATTGAAAAATGAGGTTGAATTTATTACCATTATGTTGTTCGATAATTTAAGAGCTGTAAAAGATTTTGCTGGAGAAGAGTACGAGAAATCCTATGTTCCTGAAAAGGCGAGACAGGTTCTTTTAAGACATGATGAATTATCGCAGCATTATGAAATTAAGCATGAGTTGAATTACTAAATTAGGCTAAGAAAGAGAATCTTATCAAAATTAACTTGTTTTAGAAAGCTTCTTTAATAAAAAGGTTTTAACTTACTATATTATAACTGTAAAATCAAATTAACATGAAACCCACATGTTTTGCAAACACAAACACGAATGAATAAATTTACTCGTGTGGGTTCCATCAGGCCTTAAAAATTAAATTTTATTCTAATGAAAACATCAGATAATACCATTCTAATAACAGGTGGCGCAACGGGAATTGGCCTGGCTTTAGTAGAACAATTGGAAAAAACAAATAAAATAATTATTTGTGGCCGTCGCGAAAATAAACTCATTGAAGCAAAAAAGAAATTTCCAAACATTCATATTAAAGTATGTGATCTTCAATATCGGTATCAAAGAATTGAATTTGTTGAATGGATAAAACACGATCACAAGGACTTAAATGTTTTAATAAATAATGCAGGTATTCAAAAAGAATTAAATCTTTTGAAAATTAATGACTTTACTGAACTTACCCAGGAAACAGAAATTAATTTAATTGCACCTGTTCATTTAAGCACATTGTTGATTTCCCACTTATCGGCCAAACCGGATGCCGCAATAATAAACATTACTTCGGGTTTGGCATTTACTCCTATCGCTTTTATGCCATTGTATTGTGCTACTAAGGCAGCAATGCATTCATTTTCGCTTTCTTTAAGACATCAATTGATAAAAACGAATGTAAAAGTTTTTGAAATTATACCGCCGACTGTAGATACTGAACTGGATCAGGGCAGACGTGAAGAGCGACAGCAAAGAGACAAGGGGATTAGTCCCGGTGAATTTGCTATTCAGGCCGTAGAAGCTTTAAAAAACGATAATTACGAAGCTGCTATTGGTTTTGCCGGTAATTTGAGATTAAAACGTGAAGAAATGTTCAATAATTTAAATCATTAAGCATAATTTTCTTTTAAGTAATATTTCTTTTTATTCTGCCAAATACTATTGAGATCATTCGGTATCAGGTATCTTATATCCAGCATCCAGCACATTATCCATTTATGCCAACCCTTATTTAAAAAAATATTTATTTTTCAGGCAAAAGATTTTTTTACCCGAAAAATCATAAATGTTTTCTATAAACTTCTTTAAAAATTCATCAAAATCGAGTAACTTTAATAATAGAGTAATAACCTTTAAACATAAAAACTATGGATATATCAGAAATCCCTGACAGAGTTTGGAAAAACATCTTGAAGGAGGAAGCAAACCATGATTTTGAATCATTAAGCTTAAAAATCTTGCTGGCAAGATTAAGAATGAAGTTGAGATTAAACCCAAATGAATTGGATGAAAGTATTGCTGATATTAAACAATTATTCAATTCCCAGGGAAACTTACCTAGCTTACAGCGCGATATTCAGAAAATAAAAGTCAAAGGAGGTATACTATGAAAAAAGTAATGTTTACGAAAGATGAAGTGAGTACTTTAATTAATAATGGAAAAAAATTATTAATAGCAACTGATGAAGAATTATTGAAGCAATTACCAAAGGGTAACTGGATTGCTGGTTCAATACCTTATTTTTTAGGAGAGGAAGGAGGTATAACAACCCGTGATAAAATTTTCGTTAATGAATTACCGGAAGACATTGAAAAAATTGAAATAAAGGAATATACTTCAGAAACTATTGACCAGATATATATAGATGCACCTAAAAACGGGTTTACAGCATTGATAATACCTGCTTTAAGCCCGGTGCATTTATCGTTTGCATTAAAAGCACCCAATTACAAAAATTTTGCAATGAGTCCTTTGATTGGCTGGATATCGGGCGTTATGCTGGAAGATTTGGGCAAAGTAACACCCAAAATAGCGATTGGAAACAGTTTGAAAATTTCTGATTCTACTGCTGTTGCAATGCATGTTTACTTGCCGCAAAACAGATATGCCGAGATAGAGATAGTAAATATTTTTAAGCAAAAAGAAGGGGATGTGATTTCTTTTATGGATGATGGTTTTAGTGTTACCGATGCTTACATAAATGGCAAAAGAATAAATTTTGCTGAATACGTGATCAATAATAAAATTGACACCAGGCTGCCATTGATTGCAGATTATTATGGAGCTCTTATAAATATTAGTTTTCAGAATGTTGATAAAGAGAAGAAAAAGGTCGATTTTTATGCACCTGTATTTAAAGGGATACAATATAAACTTGCTTCTCCGGTCAGCGACTATGTTAAATCATTTACTTCCCAAATCAAAGGACTTCATACCGATTCAATAGTTTTCTCATGCAATTGTATATTGAATTATTTGTACAGTGAGCTGGAAGGTAAGAAAACAGCTGAAATAACCGGCCCGATTACTTTTGGAGAAATTGCCTATCAGTTATTAAACCAAACGATGACGTATTTGAAAATAGGGAATTATTAAAATAATGTTGAGTTTTGGCCATAAACCTCTTTGCGGATCAGTCATAAATTGATAGGGAGTCTGTTTGAGGCTGTCCGCTTAGAGGTTTAAAAAAGTGTACAGTTGCCATTAAAAAAATAATTTTTGAAATAATAAATAAAACCATGTCAGCAAGTGCTCTTTCAACTGAACAAATAAAAGAAAATATCCGAGAGTTGATAGTTGCTGCTGAGTTTTGCGTCAATTACAGAAAAAAATCAGAAGCTTGGAACGATTGTAAAACTGAAATTAATTTAGGGTTTCCGGGAGCGATTTCATTGCTAATGATTATTGATATTATGGGTTGCCATTACAGGGACAAAAAGAATTTTAAAATAATAATTGATGGAAAAGAAAAATACATCAATGGTGATAGCTACAAACACTTTTATATCCTAAACAGTAAATTATTTGATCAAAATCTGACTGAAGATTATATTCATAAAATTCATCTTAAATTCAAATCATATTTATTAAATGATCCGATAATTGGAAAAGATTCTATGATTATCGCTGGAGATGATCACGAAAGGGGAGCGTTCATGGTTGGAAGTAAGAATTTAAAAAAGGAAATTTATGTAATTTCCTTAATGCAGTTATTAGCTTTGGTTAAACACGCCATTGAAATATTTCTGGCAGAAATTGAGAATACTCCTGTGGCAATAAGACAAGTAAAGAAAGTGTGACAAGTATTATTATTTTTTCACATCAATCAAGTACTTGTAAATACTGTACAAAAAAAATACACTATTTTGCTGTTTGCAACTAGATAAATAGCAATCTTTTTTGATACTTCGACAACACCACCGAGGATTGTTCATTTTAAATTAAAAAGCGGGCTTTTAACAACAGGCCTATCGCTTGAAAGTGGTTTGGTCTGATGTTCAAATTCTACTTCTTTTATTAAAATTCCATCGGGAATGATAAATGAAACCGGTGGTCCATTAGGAATGGCTTCCTGATTGTCAATAACCGAGCTACTTTCTTCAGAACCAGATGCTTCATTCATAAAAGTATTGTATATCAATGAACCCGAAGAAACTCCTATTATTTTTTTAAGAGAAGTTATGTTTAATGATTTCATAGAAGCATCCCGAAGCAAAGTTTCTTTACCATCTTTTACTGAAACCTTGTAAATATTTAATGGCATATAGAAGTTCCCCTGTTTAACCGGTTTGATCATGATTGCATAGTCAAGATCTTCTTCCTTGGCAGCTTTTATAAGCTGTTCTTTAAGCTTGTCTATTGTTATTCCATCAGTTGCTGAGATATAAATAACTCCTGGTCCAAGATCATGAGTTATACTTCCATATTTGGTTACCGAATATCGGTTATGACCATTCGATTCTTTAATATTCCTTGTAGGAGTTCGTCCATTGTACAAGCTTTTTAAAATGCCATTTTCAATCAGCACTAGTGTATCAGGAGGTACCACTCCTTCTCCATCAGCATCATAACTTCCAATAAGATTAACTCCTTTATATGTTTTTAACCTGGACATATCTTTAACGGTAATATCTTTTGCAATTACAGGTTTATCTAATTTTGCTTCAACCGCATTTACGTTTTGGCCATAGTACATTGACATTTGAGAACTGTTATATAGAGGCTCTCTGTATGCAATAAGATTGTCTGTTCCGGTAAAAAATCCTTGAGAAAATGCATCAGCCACAGCCTGACCCAGGAATAGAACCGGTCCTGAATAATTTTCGTCCAAAATTGGAGCTTTGCCTCTTTCCAACAGATTTTCAGCTAAAGACCTGGCATCAGTCTTCATGTTTTCAATTTTTGGTAAATCACCCTGGCTAACACCACAATATCTGACCTGATCTGTAACATTATCACCGTCATCAGCCTGGCTCAATGCTGAAATTAAAATATAAACCACATCTATTGGAGTTTTTATCTGGCAATCTTCACTGCTATAAAAATAAATATTAGCGTGTAATTGAAAAGCAGCTACTTCAGAATAAAAAATGTCAGGATAATCCTTAAATACTGACGAAACCTCTTTGACCAAAGACTGAAGATATTCTTTGTTCCAAACATATTTATTATCCTTGATGCTCATTTTAACAACTGGAACAGTGCAGAAATCTGGAATTTGAAGATCTTTTTTACTCAGGTTTTTGTCATTTAAAGAAGCAAGTTTGTTCTTATAATTTTCTGCTGCAGATTTATAAGTATTGTTAGTCATCATCCACAATGCACGCCTGATGCCATAATAATCATTATCAAGAGGCAGTTCTAGATCCCCATCGCGCGGCGGTTTTGTTCGCGTTGCATCAGTAAAATTCTCATCATTTAACTGATAGTCTCCAACCATTACACGGTTGCTCCAGCTGCGAAAATTTCTTTCCGAAGCATTGCTTAATGCACCCAAAGAAGCTGTAGTAAAAAAAGTTTTTACGTCCTCAATAGAATAACTTATGTAAAAAGGCGCCTGGCAATCATTACAAATCAGTTTTTTCATACTTCTATCCAGCTCATCTTTCATTGCCCTGAACATAATTGTTTCAGTGCTATCCTGAGAAAAGGATAGCTGTGATGAACAAAGCAGAATTCCAGTAATTACTTTTATAATATTTTTTTTAGTGAAGAACATATTTTATTTTATTATTTCATTTCTTAAATAAAGGTCTTTGGCATATTGGCATATTGACACATTTTTTATTTTGTAATTTTTTCAATATCCGGCCTCGGTAATAAAGGCATTTGTCCATAGCTTTCAGGTTGTTTTTGTGTTTCGATTTTCGTGATGAAAAGTGAAGGTGAGACTGCTGTCACCGGTATGGTTCCTGATTCTGCCCCGCAATAGCCCGTAAACATTCCAATGCTATCGCCGGTAGCTTCAACATTCGAAAAAATAGTTAATGGAGTTCCTATAAAATTAACACCTCTTACAAGTTCATCGGGTCTTCCATCAACATATATTTTATAAACAACCGTAGGTTTTACATTAAAAACGTTAGGTGTGTATCTGTTAGTAAGAGTGAAACCTCCTACAACCTGGTCAAAAAGAAATCCATAAGTTTTATTATTCTTCTTGCATTCTGCTATCAGCTTTTTTCTAAGTTCTTTATCAGTTGATGGTTTTCTCGTCTCAACTATAAGATTCGACTGCCTCGCAACTGGTGACATACCTGCCTGGGAACGACCATGCCCATTTGAGTTTGGAAATCCGTCTATAGGACACCGGGACATCAAGAAGTTTTCTAATATACCATCTTTAACTATATTTACCCGTTGTGCTTTAACACCCTGATCGTCGAATTTATAATATCCGAACATATCTTTTCCTTTAAATTGTGATTGTAATGGATCTGATATAATATCAACATATTTTGGCAATACATGAGTGCCAATTTTCGACTTAAATGTTTGACTGTCGAAATCGCTTTTTAGTCTGTGTCCTTCTATACGGTGTCCAAAAATCTCATGGAAAAATACTGCCGCAGCACTTGGTGAAAGTATTGCAGGGCCCGAATATGCATCAGCCTCCGGAGCAGTTCTTAACTGCTTCAACTGTATCATCATTGCTTTAATATCAGTTACAATTTGTGCATCGGGAGTCAGCTTTTCAGGCGTGAAGGCATAATATGAACGGAAAAGCGGCAGAACGCTGCCATTATCAGCTTTAATTATTGCAAGAATTTGAAGCTGGCAATAGCTTGAATTTTGAACAATCTTACTTCCTTCTGTTGAAACAAAATACTTCCTGTCAGTAATAAATGAAAGAATTGCATCTGCTGAAATTATTTTGTCGTCTTCGAGAAATGGCTCGGAATATTTCTTTAATCTTTTTATCCAGGCTTCACTATCATTAAAAGAATTATTTACCGGCGCTTCATAATAAACTTCTGGTTTCTCAATCGAAAAATCAGTAGTCTTTTTTTGCAAAGTTTCATCTTTCAAACTGCTTTGTACCTGGTTAAATGCATCAACAGCATTGCGATATGCATAATGTGTAGCTTGCCATAATGATTGTTTTATAGCAATTGGAACATTTTCAAATGGCAATTTAATAGCAAAAGGCTGAGCTAAACCACCAATTCCATATGTTCCATTAATCTCATGAGTATTATCAAAATCATAATTGCCGACTCTTACTGTTGCAGTAAGAATACGTCCATTATCTTCATTTTTGCTGACCAGACTGCCAAATGAGGTACTTATTGTAGTACTTTTTATATCGTCAACGCGATATTCAATATAATATGGAGCTATGGTCTGCGTTTTCAATGTTTCCATCTCCCTGTTAATCTCATCCGATAAAATATTAGTCAGAGTATCTTGCGCATTTACGTTAACAGACATTAATACGACTCCTAAAATAATATTTACTAAAATTTTCAACTTAATCATTTTATTTTTCGAAATAAAAAATTTAAATACTCCAAAATAATGCCAAACCTTTTTTTAAAAGTTTCAAAAGTAATAAAAAATTTATAGCTCATTTTTTAATTAAAATTCTTGAATATTTATTGAATGAACGAATTATTATCTGTTACATTATGTTTTCCTTATTATTATTAATAACAAATTCAACAATTCATTTAGTTTAAATTTAAACTTAATTAACAATTACTGTTCTATTTTGATGTTGAAATTAAGTATTTCCTGATTATGGATACTTGATTCCAGATTTTTTTAACTTATTTGCCGTCTTTAGCTACCGGTTCTTGATCCAGCGTATCTTTTAATGACAATTGGATTCGTTTTCTTGCAACGTCAACTTCAATTACTTTTACTTTTAGATGTTGATTCAACTTCACTACTTCAGTGGGATCAGATACAAAGCGGTTTGCCAATTGACTTACATGCACCAACCCATCCTGGTGAACTCCAATATCAACAAAACATCCAAACCGGGTAATATTAGTGACTATACCGGGTAAAATCATCCCGGGTTTTAAATCTTCCATTTTATGCACATTTGGGTCAAATTCAAATACCTTAATAATTGTTCGTGGATCGCGACCGGGCTTGGCAAGTTCCTCTATTATATCCTGCAAAGTAGGTAAACCTATTGTACCGGAAATATATTTTTTAATATCAATTTTAGAACGAATTTCAGGTTCTTTGAGTATTACTTCGACATTTGACCCAAGATCATTAGCCATTTTTTCTACTACGTGATAGCTTTCCGGGTGAACTGCACTATTATCAAGTGGATTTAAAGCATCTGGTATGCGAAGAAATCCAGCACTCTGCTCAAATGCTTTATCACCCATTCTTGGTACTTTCATTAATTCATGACGTGATTTAAAGGGTCCTTTCGCTGAACGAAAATCCACAATCTTTTGTGCAAGTGAAGGACCTAAACCAGAAACATAAGTCAGCAACTGCTTGCTTGCAGTATTCAGGTTTACACCAACCTTATTAACACAAAGTTCAACTTCCTGGTCAAGGGTAAGTTTAAGTTTATTTTGATCAACATCATACTGATATTGGCCAACACCTATAGACTTTGGATCAATTTTAACCAGTTCAGCCAGTGGATCCATTAAACGACGGCCAATAGATACAGCGCCCCGGACAGTTACATCATATTCAGGAAATTCTTCACGTGCTATCGAAGATGCCGAATAAACAGATGCACCGCTTTCATTGACAATGTAGACTCTAACATCGCGTTCAAATCGAACTGTTTTTATAAAGCTTTCTGTCTCCCGACCTGCCGTACCATTGCCAATGGCAATAGCTTCGATTTTATAAGTATTTACCAGTTGGTTAATTTTGGCTGCAGATGAGCCTCTTTCGTTTTGAGGTGGATGCGGATAAATGGTTTCATTGTGCAGCAAATTACCCTGGGAATCTAGGCATACCAATTTACATCCGGTGCGAAATCCAGGATCAATAGCTAAAACATTTTTCTGTCCAAGTGGAGGAGCAAGCAATAGCTGATGGAGGTTTTCAGCAAAAACTTTGATAGCCTGATCATCGGCTTTTTCTTTAAAGCTATTTTTAATTTCTGTTTCTATTGAAGGTCCAAGAAGTCTTTTGTAAGAATCAGATATAGCAATTTTGACATGTTCTGAACATTCATTTTTTGCCTTGATAAAATATTCATGAAGAATTTGAATTGCTTTTTCTTCATCAGGTTCAACGGAAATCTTCAGAAAGCCTTCTTCTTCACCACGGCGCATAGCCAGATATCTATGAGAAGGACAACGTTTCAGTGGTTCATTGAAATCATAATAATCTCCATATTTTATACCGTCCGGTTCTTTGCCTTTTAGAACTTTTGAATAAATTAAAGCCTCGTGATTAAAAATCCGGCGCATGGCATTCCTGGCATATTGATCCTCGTTTATCCATTCAGCAATAATATCGCGTGCTCCATGAAAAGCTTCATCTACCGTATCAACTTTCTCATTTATGAAAGCCTCAGCTTTTTGTTTCAAATTTAGTTCCTGCTGCTTCATGATCAGAGTTGCAAGCGGTTCAAGTCCCTTTTCTTTTGCCATGCCTGCACGTGTCTTCCGCTTGGGCTTATAAGGTAAATAGATATCTTCTAATTCTGATAATATATAAATTGATTCCAGTTTTATCTTCAGTTCATCCGTCAATTTACCTTGCTCTTCTATTGAATTAATAATTGTTTCGCGGCGCTTATCAATTTCAATAAATTTGTTCCATAAAGTTTTAATTTCAGCTACGGCAACTTCATCCAGGCTTCCTGTAAGTTCTTTCCGGTATCTGCTGATAAAAGGAATAGTAGCTCCATTTTCCAGCAACTCAATTGTATTAGCAACCTGATCTTCTTTAAGATTATTCTGTTTCGAAATTAATTCAACGTGTTTCTGAATCATAATAATTGGTCGTTAGCATATAAACAGGAAAGTATCAATTTAATGCCCAAAATTATAAAAAGATATTATGAATAAAGGCATATATACATATAGAATTTCTGAAAATGTCAGTTGCAAGGAGATATTGAGATGATACAATCTTTAATAAGAATACTTTGCTTTGCGAACAGGCATGATTGGGCTTTATTAAAAGGTAATTTGTAAATATTTATTAACAATTTTAAAAATTTATTTTGCAAATTCAATTTAATTTTCAATTTTTGCAATTGACATATTAATTTCATTCCCAAGTATTTTAATTTTTTCAATAGTAATATACACCTGAAAGTATCTAATTGCGGGATTTTTAAAAATATTTTAAAAAAAGTTAAAATATTTTGGGAACATTTTGAAAAAATTGAATCTTATAAATAGGATAAAATTATTTCTAATAAATAAAATATTACAAGCGTAAGCCGAAAAGCTTTTGAAGAGTAGGCAAAGTTCTAAATAAAACCTTTATGAAAACTATTAAATTATTTTTTCTTATTAATTGTATAGTAGTGTTTTTTATAACTAATGTACAAGCGCAAACGAATGTTGCTGCTGCTCCTACCAAGCCGGTATTTTTAATAAATGGTACATGTTCCACTACACTTTCCTATATGAATGATGGTAATACATCTACATTAGCCAGTCTGTATTATCCTGGCGCTATTTCCTTTTATATTGATTTGGGGAATGGAGCTGCGAATTATTTTGATCTTACCTCTACAACAATTTATTGGGCAAGTGGAAATTATTTAACAAGTTATACTATATACACATCACCTGATAATACCAACTGGACAGTTGCTGCAACAGCCACTAATTCAAGTCTTACAGATAAACAAACGCTTACTGCAGGTAAAACTTACGTCAGGTATGTGAAATTAATAGCAGGTAATTATGTAAATCTCTATAATATTGGAATTTATGAATTTCAAGTATATGGTTCACCCAGTATTTCATTACCGGCTTCGTTCAGCACAATAAATGTTTCAAGTACTGCTACTTTTGGTGCTACAGCTTCATTTACCGGGGGAATTACAGCAGGTGCTTTAAACACGCCAACTATAAATAATTCGGGTAACTTGAATCTGCAAACTGGCGGAACAAATAGAATCACTATTCTCAACCCAAGTGGTCAGGTAAATATTTTAAATGATTTTTCAGTTTCTGGTAATACAACTACAGGTGCTATTTCTGCAGCAAGCTTAACAACAACTGGAAATGTTGGTATTGGTGGTACTCCAGATGTAAATTCTAAATTAAAGATATATGGAAGCCAGCAATGGCATTTAGTTACTGATGCAAATCTTGAAATTTTAAATTGGACTTTAGCAGGACCCAACTCCGTTACGTTTAATGCATTTAATGATGCAAATACTGCTGCTGCACCAATGGCATTTTCTGCAAGTGTTTTTGTTTTTCATGCAGGAAATGTAGGTATAGGTTGCTCTAACCCAACTTCATTACTTACTGTAAATGGAGTAATAACAGCCCAGGAAGTAGATGTTAAAAACCCGGTGCCAGGTTGTGATTTTGTTTTTGAAAACAATTATAAATTAAAAAGTTTACCTGAAATTGAAAAATATGTTAAAGAATACAAGCACCTGCCCGAAGTGCCTTCAGCCATAGATTTTGAAACCAAGGGTTGCAACATCGGAGAAATGAATAACATTTTACTGAAAAAAGTTGAAGAGCTTACTCTTTTAATGATCGAACAAAACAAACGTATTGAAGCCCTTGAAAAAGAAAATGCAGCGCTTAAAACAACTAAATAAAAAGACATTTGCTAATACTGTATACAAGTTTTATTTTACTAAACATTTTTAAAATGCAATAAATTTAAATTACAAGTAATGAAAAAAATAATAATATGTTGTTTTGCCCTGCTGCTTTTTGTTAGTAGCTATGCACAGGAAGGGTGTCAAAAAAAAGGCTGGGATGCAGTAAAATACTATAATAGCGAACGTGAAAGAATACGTGACAGTGCTGAGTTTATTTTCCAGGGTGTGACTAATTCTATTGATTACTATAACCGTATTGATAAAAACGGCAAAGAATATGTTGCATATTCCCGAATTGTAAAAGTTACTAAAGTCTTCAGGGGCAAAATTAGGCCAGGCACAGTCGTTGAAATAGTTGGGAAAACGAGTTTCCAGGTTATCACCAATGAACCAAGAAAAACTAGAGACTTGAATGGCGATTCTCTTTTTGTATTTTTCTGCCGGTTAGCCAAAGAATTTCCTTATGACCCCAAATACAATATAAGCCCTGTAGACAACAAAATAATACTTACATCTTTCAGTGATATTGGGAATATTAGTATTATTCATCAAACTGGGCTCCGCAAAAAGTTTGCTTCAAAAGGAGAAATTTACAGGTATATCAGTACATTTCCAAATATTAAAATGCCCGTTATTTCAAAAGAAGATACAGTTTTTCCGGATAGAATAATACATAAACCAATGACTTTGCCTGGGCATACAAAAGACTATATCGATTCGGTGAAGCGCGTGAAAGAGTCTAAAAAAAAAATTAAATCATTAACCCTAAGTAATTCTGGGATAATACCTGTTCCGGCAACAGAAGAAATAATTAGGACAAATGTCAAAGCACCAATATTAAAACCTTATTCTTCAAAACTTAAGTCTGCCACTGATGACGATTATGTCGATATTATATATGACGGTTATGATTATACTGCTAATAGTAAAGATATTACTTTTTCTTATAATGGTAGTAATATAGATGTGACATTAACTTATGATGCTGAACTTGAAGAAGATGATATAAATATAGAAAGTGCCGTTTGGAGCTCAAGTGATGAATCTATTGTAAAGGTTGTCGATAATACTAATGGAGAGTTTAAAATTATAAAAGGGCCAGGTACAGCAACAATTAATTTAATTGTAACTTATGACTACCAATATTGCTATACAGATCCAACAACACAGAAACCAGTCTGTTTTCCAGAAACCACTTATGTGGCTGCTTCAGTCAATATTGTTGTAACTGTTCCCGCCACAGGTGTTGATGTTGAGCCGAAAATAATAGCCCTTATGTATGCCGGCACATCAAGTGAATTAATAGCAACACCCAAACCTTCCTATGGTACATATAAGATTATTCAATGGTACTCAAGTGATTTAAGTATTGCAACTATTAATGATAATTGCGATGGAACCTGTACCGTATATGCCATTAGTTCTGGTACAGTTAATGTTTACGCTATACTCACTTTATTAGATGGCACCACAACATATAAAGATAATTGTAGTATTACAGTTTATCCATACATTAATAATATAATAGCTAGCCCTGCTTTTAACGCAGGGGACAATCGTTGTTTTATTACAATTTCAGGCCAGGGTTTTGGCAATTCCCAGGGAAAGAGTTATATATCTTTTACTACCGCAGACGATGCCACTGGGACTATGTATCCGGACCCTGATAGTTATGATTATTTAACTAACTGGTCCCCTACACAAATACAAATGTGGTTACCTGGTCAAGTTAGTTATATTTATTTATATAATGAAACTATTGGTACGGGTGATGTAAATTTTACTTATATAGATGCTAATAATAATCAATACACAAGTAATTGCTATAATATTATAATTAATCATAACTATTTACAATATATTTCTCCTGATGGTTCACATAAGTATTGTGAAAAACCACATGAAACTTCTGTTAATACAATAGCTTTTAGTCTTGATACCCATTTAAGTAATAATGCGAAAAATGCAATTAATCGTGCAATGGCCGATTGGAATTGCGCCCTTTCCAAAAATGGCACTCCAATCAATTTTACAATTAACCAAGGCTCACCTAATCAAATATTAATAGGGTACCCTAATAATGATAATGCCATGGAAACAGATCCCTCCGGCACACTAAATACTGCCGGTCAAGATTGTTATCTCACTATTAATACAATTACAATAAACAAAATAATGTACAACAATAATATTTTTTCTTTTACTTTACCAGGTCAAGGAATAATAGATGCAACTGAAGATAATTTTTATTTTGATATATTGCACGAATTCGGCCATGTGTTAGCATTAGGCCATGTAAATAATGCAGATGATTTGATGAATTATACAGTTAATAATGTTTATGGTTTAAGTAATCCAAACAATGATAATTATGCACTTGTTGATGCACAAACCAGGATTACAGCAAGTGAAAATCGGGTCTGGATAACTGCTTCATGTGCTTCTACATGCATTGGCCCGTCATCACCAGTGCTTACAGCAACAAAAAATGGTTCATATAAAATAGACCTAAACTGGACATATTCGATGTCAGATGTAGATTCTTACAATCCTCCCAGCTTTGATATTTACCGGGATGGTACATTAATCAGTTGGTTACCTTATAGTAGTTTAATAGGCATATCGATCTAAGGTTCTCAATATTATTATCAGGATAATAATTTAAATGCAGGTACACAACATACTTACTGTGTAGTTGCAAAGAACTCAGATGGTGAGGGTTCATTTAATACAAATCCATCGAACCAATCCTCAGCCATTACAGATGCTGCGGCTCCATGTAGTTCAACGGGTTCAGTTCAGACTTCTTGTACTTCATGCTATCCCACAATTACCTGGTCCGACAATTCAACAAACGCAACAAAATATAACATATTGCGCTCAAGTGATGGAATTAACTTTTCTCAAGTAGCTAGCGTGAACTCTACCAATTCAACATTATCTTATACCGATAATGTGTCGACCTGTACTGGTAAAGTATATTATTACAAAATTCAATCTGTGAATCCTGAAGGTACTGCCAATTCATCTATTATTATTATTGGCTTTGCGTCATGCAGTAACACTTCAAATATAAATTACACAGCTTCTTCGCAGGTAAAGGCATATCAATACACTACAGGCACAATAACAGCAGGCACAAATATTACCATTGGTAACGGAACGATTGTCGGTTTTTATGCAGGTTCCGGTATACAACTATTATCCGGTTTTTCTGCAGTAATTGGAAGTACTTTCCAGGCACAAATTGTAGCTTGTACAAGTAATACACAATCGGCTATGAAGGATAGCCTTGGCAATAATTCTATAACTGATGTTCCTGCAGTGAATACTGGCACAATAAAAATTTATCCAAACCCGACAACAGGTTTGCTTACTATTGAAACCGGTGAAAATAAAGCTACCATTGGAATTTATAATATATATGGTAGTTTGTTGAAACTACAACAGCTAACGGGTAATATAAATCAAACCGATATTAGTAATCTGGCTGCAGGCACTTATATAATAAAAGTAGTTACTAATAGCGGACAGCAAAAAGAACAATTAATAATTAAAAAGTAAAATTGCTTTTGCTTGAATAAATTAAAGAGGCTGCCTAATAATTAGATAGCCTCTTTATGTTTAAAAGGTCATCAACTCTGACAAACGTCTC
Source organism: uncultured Bacteroidota bacterium (assembly GCA_963851385.1). GTDB lineage: Bacteria > Bacteroidota > Bacteroidia > Bacteroidales > DTGW01 > CAWEFA01. Next base: position 248,192 of record CAWKPE010000013.1, read on the forward strand.
GCTATTAAGCGTCGAACTAATTAATAAACATTACCCGTTTACAAGTGAAGATTAACCCAAATTTTCCATTTATCTCTTAAATCCATAATTGGCTTTTCATAATATTTATAAATCAATGTGGAAAATACTATGACAACAGTCCAATATATTACATATAAAGCCCAAGCCGTGTGAACTCCACGAGGTGGAAAATGATCACGCATTATTTCAGAAACAAGCGCCAAATTAATCAAGTACATTGAATATGAAATTAAACTTATATGAGTAAATATTTTTGTTATAATTAGTGGAGCTTTTTTAATACTGTCAAACTTTGGTAAAAGTAAAAAACATCCAATGCTTTGAAAAAATATTTGAAATACTTTAGTAGAAAAGTCATTAGGCAACCAAGTTGTATAAAGAATTGTATAACTTATTACTAATCCTAATATAAAACTAAAATTTCTACTTTTAATCCAAGAATTCGGAAACCAATATTTAATAAATGCAGCTAAAAGTCCTAATGCAATGCCATCTAAACGATAAATAACTACTTTAAATATTTTCACACCGAGCCAAAATTGATCAACATTAAACTTCGATGCTTTAAAAAATCTTAAAAGAAATGGTATAAGCAAGAAAATTATAATTGCATAAAGAAAAATAGACTTTTTATTTATTTTATAGCCTTTTAAAATGAAATAAAAAATGCCTAGAATAATTGGAAATAGAAGGTAAAACCACTCTTCAATACTTAGGCTCCATGATTCCCAAAAGAAACCAGTAAATGGCCCGGAAAAATTTTGAAGAAAAAAGAAAAATTTCCAATTGAATTGTGAGAAATCTTCTTTAATTATTCCAAAATAAACAACAATTATATTTAGAATTAATATTAAATAATAGTTCGGTAAAGTACGAAACCAACGTCGAATCCAAAAATTACTAATTACTTTTATCCCAAATGAATTATTTTTTTTAAAAGTTTTTATCAATATTCCTCCAATTAGAAATCCACTAAGTACAAAGAATAACTCAACACCATTTATTAATCGAATCCAAGGAAAATTAGTATCAATTTTTTCTAGCATTGAGGCATGTCCCATGACAACAAAAATAATTGCAAGAGATCGCATTAAGTCAAGTCCAAATACTCTATTTTCATAATCTGGTCTTAATCGAAATATATTTATAAATCTATAAATTATAGCCATTTTCTTAGTACATAACAAAAATTATACAATGCATTGATTACTAATTAAATGCACGCTTTTTGTTAATAAAAAGCGTGCAAAAATTTGTTTATCACATTGATATTCTATTTATTATCATCGTAAACCAAAACGATGTTAACTATGAATACCAATATTGACTGTAAAACTAATCAATTCGTTGTAAAACTCAAAGAAAAAACCCAGTGGAACCTGAGGTTCTTCTTACAAAAATACAAAATTGGAGCGCTTTAAAGAAAAAGTAAGGATTTTGAAAAAAGAAAGTACTAAGGTTTCAGAGTTGAAAGAGTGTAAGCAAACCTTAACTCTTTCTCTGCAAATAAAAATAGGATTGAATGGAGCAAGCTGGCTGCGTCCCGTGTGTAAAAAGTGAGTGTAGGGAATGAGACGGGTCCAGTGCAGTGTAATGAAATCTTATTTTGTGCGCCAGCTGGGGTCAGCCCCTATATAGCGCAAGTCTTCAGGACTTGTGCTTCTTATTCTTGCAGTTTATAACTGCCAATAAATATTATTTCTAATATAGTCTAAGTTAAAAACTTGAACTATTAAAGGGAATCCGGCTTTTGCTTTAAATATCTTCTTTATCAATACCCGCCTGTTTAAGGAGTGAAAAGAAAAGACCTTTGGCAAGGTCTTTATTGCCATGTACAGGAACTATAATTGTTTTACCGGTTTTAGGGTTATAATACAAATGATGGCTGCCATTGGCACGTTTAAAGTAAAAGCCTCTTTTTTCTAGTACCCGGATTAATTTTTTAGCCGAATAGTTCATGCTGTCTGCAGGTTTAAAGAGTATTCCAAAGTATCGCTATCATCGGGAATCTCTTCGCCACGTTCATGAAGCTCTTCAATATAAAGCTCTATAGCTTCTTTTGCCATTTGAATAGCATGTTCTACTGTCTCGCCAAAAGTCATACAGCCAGGCAAAGCCGGCACAGAAACAGTATAAGAGCCTTCCGGCTCTTTGTGTATTAATATTTTATAAGTCAGTTGCATATTTTTATTTTTTAATGAGCCAATTGTAAAGCACTTGATAAAGCGTCTTTTAGTTTTTTCTTACCTACGGGAACATCCTCAAGAGAAAAGACGATTGTCGTTTCTTCGTCATTGAGTTCTTCAATAAGTTTTATTTTCCCTCGCTAAGCGTAGTTTTTTTAACTACGCTTTTTTATTTTGTAGTTTTCAACTACACCTACGGCTAAGCGAAGTATGCAAATATAAGAAAAAAGGAAGAAAGGCTAAACGTAGTTTTCTCTTAACCGCACTTTTTTAATAAAATTTGTGAAATTCGGCTATTACATTATTTATAAATATCTTTCCCAAATAGCGCATGTTTATTAATCTTGTGCCTCTTTCTCATGGAGTTTTTAACCCCTTAAATGGCGCAAGTTTCTGAGGGTGTCTCAAAAGTTATTTTTCATTGTCATTCCCGCGTTCCGAACCATCGGAAGCGGGAATCTATATATAATTGAGTGTGTGAAGATTCCCATTCCCGAAAGTTCGGGACATGGGAATGACAGTTTTGAGTTTTGAGCCACTTTTGAGACGGCCTCTTTTTATTTTGTAGTTTCCCTAGCACGGAGTGTGTCCACTTACTTCAGAATACAATCCGCGCCAGCTTATGCCAACTTAAGGCAATTCAATGGTATTAGCAACCCGATCTTCTTTAAGATTATTCTGTTTCGAAATTAATTCAACGTGTTTCTGTATCATAATAAATTGGCAGTTGATTTTGGTCAGAATTCAAAAATAATATTTATTATCCGTTAAAAATAATTACACGCATTAATCATTAAAAATAAGCTATGAATATATTGGCACATTGGCATATTGGCACATTAGCACATTTATGTTTCAAGTTTGTTTGAAAGAGAAATTATCCTTAATATTGTATGCTAGTGAAAAAGTGTTAAATATCATAAGAAAATCTAAATCTATGAAAAGAACCGGAGTATTGCTGCTGTTAATGTTTTTACTAAAGCAATTTGCCTTTGCTCAAACAACAATCACCGGAACTGTTACAAGTGCAGATGATGGTTTGGGGTTACCAGGTGCATTTGTAGTTGTAAAAAGTTCAACTAACGGTACAGTTACCGATATAGAAGGTAAGTATAAAATTACGGTACCTCAGGGCAGTACTTTGGTATTTAGTTTTGTAGGAATGCAACCGCAGGAAATTCCGGTAACAGATCAGACTGTTATTAATGTTGTTCTTAATGCTATTGCAACAAATGTTGAAGAAGTTATAGTAGCTGGCGTTGCCAGTGCTACTCCACGCAAAAAAATGAGTGTTTCTGTAAGTAAGGTAGATTCAAAAGACCTTGAATCTGTGCCTGCCACTTCAACAGCAACGGCTCTCCAAGGAAGAGTTGCTGGGTTAGTAGTTGTTAATTCCAGCGGGAACCCTGGACAATCTTCCGGAATCAGATTAAGAGGTTCCACTTCAATATACGGCAGTACTTCTCCTTTGATTATAGTTGATGGAGTAATGATGGATGGCGATATGGCTGATGTAAACAGTGATGACGTTGCCGACTATCAAGTTGTAAAAGGTGCATCTGCTTCTGCACTCTATGGTTCTCGGGCAGGAAATGGTGTAATTGTTATTACAACAAAAAGAGGAAATTTAGCAAAAGAAGGAAATACAGAGATAAGATTCAGAAGCGAATATGGTACTTCCGATCTTATAAAAGAAATAAAATTAAATGAACATCATGACTACAGGTTAGCTGATAATTATAAACAGGATGGTTATACAAAATATTACGGAGTAACCTATCCAACCAATTATGATGGAGGACCTACAAATGATATTTTAGGAACCAGGACACCTGATTTTGACCACTATTCTGATAATCCCTATTCATTTGCTAATGATTTGCAAAAGGAAATATTTCCAAATGGTAACTTTTATACAGAATATATTTCAGTAGCTTCCAATAATACAAATTCAGATTATCTTATTTCATATGAAAATAACCACAACTCAGGAATTGTATTTAGTAAAAATGGTTCTACCAGACAAAACATACGTCTTAACATTGATCTGAAAATATTTGAAAAGCTAAAGCTTTCTATAAGTTCTTTATATATTCAAACAAAATTAGATTTACCCAATGGTGGAGAAACAGTAAGTGACGGCGGTGGAGAACTGAGCGCATTTTCTGATGTTCTGTTTATGAATCCTGATGCAAACCTTAATATGGCTTCACCTGATACAATGATACTAAAGAAATATTACTATAAACCGGATTATTGGGCATTAGCAAGCAATCCTAAACATTCTCTTTATTACGAGCAGCGTAATACTGAAAGAAGTTCCTTCATGCCTGATTTCTCGCTTAATTATAAAACCTTTAGCTGGATGGAACTTGAAGCAAATTATAGTTTTGAAAAACGAAATATAATGTATACTCAATATGATCCTGTAGGTTTTATGGGACTCAATGGAGCAATTACAGAATGGTGCGGAAGAAAAAATCGCTTTTGAAAGTTTGGGTCAAACGTTTCAATCCACCATTAATTTAAATGGAAAATTTGGTGATTTTGTTGCAAAGGGCAAATTAAACTTCACTTATGAAAAATTCGGTTCCGATCAGTTTTCGGTAACAGGTGTTAATTTTTTGTTATCAGGTATTACAAGTCTACAGGATTTAGTAGGTAAAATAACACCTACATCGTTAATTATTAATACCGTTGCTAAAAATTATTCTGGTATCGCAGATTTGGATTATAAGGGTAAATATATAGCTTCCATGCTATACAGAATAGATGGTTCATCGTTATTTGGCCCAAATAACAGGTGGAACCCTTATTATCGTATTTCCGGTGCGTACAGGATTGGTGAGGATTTAAAAATACCAGGTATCCAGGAATTAAAATTAAGGGCAGCTGTAGGGACATCAGGCCAAAGGCCAGAATTTAATTATCAGTATGAAACATTCACAATGGAAAACGGTGTTCCTATTGGCTATACATTGGGCAATAAAAATTTAAAACCTTCTGAAACAAAAGAAACAGAACTTGGAGTAAATTGCGAATTTCTTAACAAGTTTGAACTGGAAATAATTCAATCTTTTAACGAAACAAATGGTGATTTTATGAACGTTCCTTTATCTGCTGTAACAGGTTTTCGCTATCAATGGCGAAATGCAACAATAATAAAAGGAACTTCTTTTGAGACAACTTTAGGGGCCCAAATTATTAAATCGAAGGATTTGGATTGGAGGTTTAATCTTACTTTCGATAAAATGAGCCAAAAAATTTCTGCATTAGAAAACACTAGTGCATTCTCGACTGGTCCAAAAAGTGCATTTCGTGTTCAAGCCGGAGAACCTTATGGAATTATGTATGGATATGCATGGGTAAAAACTATACAGCAAATGGAGCAGCAGCTTCCAGAGGGTAAAACTATTGATGATTATACTGTTAACAGCGAAGGATATGTTATTCCAAAAGGCACTGAAGGTACACCTTATGAAATACCCATACCCTATGATAAGAATAAAGACGGACAACCTTATGAAATTGCGGATATGAATCCAAGATTTAATATGTCGTTCTCTACTAATTTGGAATGGAAAAATATTTTATTTTCTATGCTATGGAACTGGAAATGCGGAGGCAACATTTATAATGAAACAAAGCAAATGTTATTCCGGGATCAAAGGGCGGGCGTAAATGATCAATATGGCAAACCCGAGTATCAAAAAAAGACAACTGATTATTATAATACTTTCTATTACCAGGATATTACAAATTCTTATTTTGTTGAAGATGCCAGCTATCTGAAATTAAGAGAAATGTCAATATATTATTCTTTTAGCAGCAAATTTTTTAGTAAGGTCGGTATCAGTTTCATTAAAAATGCTAAACTTGGTATATTAGGTCGAAATCTTCTGACTTTTACTAAATATACAGGATGGGATCCTGAAGTATGCAGATATTAACAACCCTACAAGTTTCATTTTTGATGATTTCAGTTACCCCAATTATAGAACAATATCGGCATCATTAGAAATTAACTTTTAAATATTGAAACAAAATGATGTGTGTTGAATTTTTTAAAAATATTTTGAAGATGAGAAAGTCGTTGTTTTTTATATTGGTTCTTATAATATATTCATGTAATAAGGATATGGATATTCCTGACACGAATGATCCAAACAGATCTAACGTTAATTCTTCTTCCCGCGATGTCGAAAATGTTGCTGAAAGTGCTTTCCTGGCCTATTGGCAAGCTACCAGATCTACTACTAGTGGTGGTGCTAATCTTTATGGTACTTCCCTTGTAGCTGCTGATCAATTTACAGCAAGCTGGTATAACTTTGCATGGGGATATGTATCTGCCGAACCACGCATCCCATGGAATAATTTAGTGACATTTGATGATGCAGATGTAACTACTGACTTTTATTATTCGATGTATGGTGTTTTGTCCAACTCAGTAAATCCCGTAATTGATCTCATCCTAAATAAAAATTTCAAACTTGGAAATAACGGTCAAGACAATCCTGCAATTTTAGCTTTGTGTTATTTTTTACAGGGTGCTATTTTAGGCAATTTAGGTTTGTGCTTTGACAAAGCAATGATTGTAAAAGAAAATACTGATTTGGGAAATATTAAATTTTCAAGTTATAATGAAGTAATGGATGCTGCAATTGTATCATTGGAAAAAACTGATTCAATTTGCAAAACAAATACTTTTCAGTTAGATCCAAGTGTAGTAAATGGATACCTTTTAAACAATGACATTCTCAAGCGTTTAGCTAACTCATATATGGCCCGTTTCCTGGCCCTTACACCAAGAACTAAAGTTGAAAATAGCCTGGTAGACTGGGATAATGTGCTGGCACATGCTCAACAAGGTATAAATAATGATTTTTATGCTGATGGTGATGCCACATACCTTCAAGGTGGCAAATGGTATGATAATAATTTTTATTATCTTGACTAACCCTGAAAATGGTACGTTTGCCTATGCCTTTGTTGATTGCCGTTTAATTCATATGCTGGATCCTGATTACCCTGCCCGTTATCCTTCTGATGGAATAGCACCACAGGTTCATAGCGATTTGCGACCCGGAGAGGCAAAATCTAATGATCATCGCCTTGCGGCGGATTTTACATATTTTAGTTCTTGTGGTTTTTATGCTAGCAGAGGTTATTACAACTTCTCACATTATCAATATTCAAGATACCCGGATATCAGAACAACCGGTGTGGCCTTATTGTATGATTTCAGAAAATATGAGAACGATTTGTATATGGCAGAAGCTTACGCTATGTTAAATCAACCAGATAAAGCACTTGAAATTTTAAATGACCCTGGAAATCCGAGATTAGACCCGACTAGAGGTGGACTAAATCCTTTGCCGAGTACTGCTGGCAACCAGACAGATTCTTGATGCTATTTTTTATGAAAGAGAGATTGAATTGTTAGCACAGGGATTTATGGTAGGTTTTTGTGACATGCGCCGGAGAGATATGTTACAATATGGCACGTACCTTCATTACCCGGTTCCCGGTAAAGAACTTGAAACACTACAATTACCTAACTATACATTTGGAGGCGCGGGTAATGCTGATGGAGTAAATACTTCCAATGGCGGTTGGTTTAAATAAAAAAATTCAATGAGAGAATTTGAAAACTCGTTAATAAAAGAAAAATAGAATAATGGAAAAACTGGTGTAAGAACCTCCTAGCGGTTTTGAGCCGCTTGGAGATTAAGCCATCTGGACTTTAAATTTTGAACTTTAAACCTTGAACTATAAAAATATGAAAATCAAAATTCCTAATCTGATCATGACCTTGATTTTTACAGCTATGACAATCTCATCATGCAAAAAGGAAGAGAGTTACAATTGGAAAAATATTGATCCGGGGAAACAACAAATATCCGGACCAGATTCAATCAAAGGAAATGACAGTACTGTCTATGAATATCTTGCCATTCCAAGGGGAGGATCAACATATTCATGGGAAGTATTGAGTGGGCCTATAACTATCAAGGTAGATACTTTAAACAAAGATCCTCTGCATTATCATCCCTTCAGAGCTGAAATAACTGCAAATTCTTCCATCGATACAACCGGGTCTTTTGTAGTTAGAGAAACTACCTGGGCCGGTAAACCGGGAATAGCAGATACTTTTAAGATTCAAAAAATACTTTGTTATAAACCATTCATTCCTGATAGTTTTGTAGGAGAATATACTTGTCATGAAAGTGTTATAAATAACATTGATAATTCTTTTAGTAACGTCTGACCCATTTATCGTTACCCTCTCGTATTTAGGCGGGGACACCGTTCAGATTGATAATTTTTATGGCACACAAATATCTTTAAATTACATAATCAGCAGGGATAAAAATGAAAACCTTACAGTAGTAAATACTTTGACTGATGAAATAACAAATGCTTATTTCGATGATATAGCAGAAATAAAGGGCTATGGTTCATATAGTTCATGTAACAAAACTATCACGGTAGATTTTTTTATTATAGATGCTGCAGTAGGCGATACTATTATTACCGGAACAGATAATTTTATTCATAAGTAATCAAATTATTATTCCTTTATAAATATAGAAATATAGTGCAAGTTCCTAAAAAACTTGCATTTTTTATAAGGTTTACAGGACTTGGAAAGTTTTTAAATTAACAGCTTTTAAATAATCAAAGTATTTGTAAGAATTCTTAATGAATAAACTACAGCAGGATATTAAATATCTTCAAGGTGTTGGACCAAAAAGAGCGGAAATATTGAATAATGATATTTCAGTCTGTACTTTGGAAGACTTGTTGTATTACTTTCCTTATAAACATGTTGATAGATCAAGATTTTATAAAATAAGTGAACTGACTGCAGATTTACCCTACATACAAATAGTAGGTAAAATCACTGGTTTTACTGAAATAGGTAAAAGCTATAAAAAAAGATTGTCAGCTCAATTTACTGATGGAACCGGTAAAATTGAACTGGTATGGTTTAAAGGAGTGAAATGGATTCAGGAATCTTATAAAACAGGCATAAATTACATTATATATGGGAAACCCGGTATTTTCGGAACACGCATAAACATAGCCCATCCTGAAATTGAAGAAGCAGATAAGCAGGATCAGTCAATCAAATCGACTTTACAGCCTTTCTATAATACTTCTGAAAGAATGAAAAATATTTTTCTTACTTCCAGGGTAATTCATCGTTTGATTGGCGTGATAATAAAAAACTATTTGAAGGAAGTAAAAGAAAGTCTTCCGTCATATTTATTAAAAAACTGCAAACTTATTCCTTTGCATGAAGCACTGCTTAATATACATTATCCACAGGGAACAGAATTATTGCGAAAAGCGGAATACAGATTGAAATTTGAAGAATTGTTTACAATTCAACTAAGCCTGCTTAAACAAAAGGCTTCTAGGGAGTCTGTCAATAAAGGCCTTGTTTTTACGAAAGTTGGTGATTACCTTAATTCATTCTACAAGCTCAATCTGAAGTTTGAACTTACCGAAGCTCAAAAAAGAGTTATAAAAGAAATCAGAAAAGACCTGGGTTCCGGGAAACAAATGAACAGACTGCTGCAGGGCGATGTTGGAAGTGGCAAAACATTAGTGGCTTTAATGGTCATGCTCATTGCACTTGATAATGGTTTTCAGACTTGCATTATGGCACCTACTGAAATTTTAGCTTTCCAGCACTTTGAAACGTTATCTAAAATGCTTGCTGGTCTAAATATCAGTATTAAACTTTTAACGGGATCAACTAAAAAAACTGAACGGCAGCAAATATTCAAAGGACTTGCAGACAGCAGTATTCAAATATTAATCGGTACTCACGCGCTAATTGAAGATACAGTTCAATTTAAAAATCTTGGATTGGTTATTATTGACGAACAACATAGATTTGGAGTTGCTCAACGTGCAAAGCTCTGGCAGAAAAATGAAAATCCACCTCACATATTGGTAATGACTGCTACGCCCATTCCCCGGACTTTAGCTATGACAGTTTATGGTGATCTGGATGTTTCTACTATAGATGAGTTACCTCCTGGACGGAAACCAATTTATACAAAACATATTGCCGGAACACAACGGTTAAAACTTATAGAGTTGCTTAAAACGGAAATTGCAAAAGGACGGCAGGTTTATATTGTATATCCCTTGATAAAGGAATCAGAAAGTCTCGACTATAAAGCACTTGAAAATGGTTTTGAAACTATTATCAAATTGTTTCCTGTACCAAAATACCGGGTAAATATGGTTCATGGACAAATGAAACAATCTGAAAAAGATGCAGCTATGAAAAACTTTGTTGAAGGGAAAACTCATATTATGGTTGCAACAACAGTGATAGAAGTGGGTGTTGATGTTCCCAATGCCTCGATAATGGTAATTGAAAGTGCTGAACGTTTTGGCCTTTCACAGTTGCATCAGCTTCGTGGACGTGTAGGTAGAGGTGCCGAACAAAGCTATTGTATATTATCTACATCTCATAAGCTCTCTGAAGAAGCCCGTAAACGTATTAATATTATGGAAGCTACAAATGATGGGTTTGAAATTGCAGAAGCTGATCTTAAATTACGCGGACCAGGAGATATTGAAGGTACCCAGCAAAGTGGCATGCCATTTAATCTGCGAATTGCACATCTTGGAAAGGATCAACAAATACTTCAATACGCTCGTGATATTGCTAATGGCATAATTAGTTTAGATCCATCACTCAATAAGCCTGAAAATAGAGAACTCCGTGAACTTCTTTTAAAAACAAGGAAAGAAAATGTAAACTGGAGAATGATTAGCTGAGAACGACAGCAGACAAACGACGGATGACAGAAGTTAGAAAAAAATAAACTTTGAACTTTAAACTTGAAACTATTTTTACTCTTCCTGCCAATTAAAAATATCAAATCTTGAATTTGGACGGGATTTAGTGTACCACTTAAAATCTCTTAGTTTCAATTCTTCAGCAGGTGCTTTGTCCAAAGGATAAAGTATTGCATCCGGCTTAGTCAAAAAAACTATCTTTTCTATTCTTTTATTTGCTCGATAAATTACGAGATCTGAACTTTCGGCTTTATTGACACCAACAATACTGTCATTCTTTTCTTTCACATAATAAACAGTTTCTCCATTTCCATTTACAGTTACTTTATATAACTCATCGTCTTTAAAGTAGCCGATCATTTTTCTGCCTTTAATTTGACTGTATTTACCAGAGTCTTCTTTTGATATTATAAATGAGTTGTTATAGAAATTAATTGTATTTGGTTTTTTATTTGCCAAATGCAATTCAATATATTCTGAAGTCATTTGATTTTGATTCGACCATAATACCGGTTTAATAAACATACGAATAGTTGAATCACCGGTTGTATAGGTAAGGGAGTCACTTTTCCCTTGCATATCCGACTTAAAAATTTTGACATGGTAATATGCCCGGATTGTTTTTTCTTTATTCAAACTATCGGCTAAAGATTTAAGAGTATCTGCATGAACAAACATAGTGTCTTTATCAGAAAACTGCATAAATACGGCACTATCAGTAATCATTGAATATTGAGGCTTTTCACAGTACCGTGCATAATTGCCTGTAATTATTACCTGCTGAGTTGAATCAATAATCCAGATGTGCATAAAAGCTCTGCCAATGCCAGTATTTCTTTCATAATATAGACTGTCACCCTTGAGTAATTGTTTATCTGATTTAAGATAAGCGTTTTTGTAAAACTGGGAAATATTAGTTGCTGTGTTGTACCATCCATTTTCGCAATAAATATAATTTTCTTTTGATGTAATATCTGTGGGTCCAAAAAAATAAGCAATCTTGCTTACTGTATTATATTTGAGAGTATCTGATTTTATGATATATTTAGGGTTAATAATTACTACATTTTTCCTGTAATAAAAAAGTTTTTGTTTTGCATAATAGTATCCTATATTGCTGGTAAGCGTGTTTTCACCATTAATTATTTTTCCTCCATTGATATAATATCCAATATCTTCAGCAATTTTGAAATCAAGATATTCGGTAGTCAGGGTAATTTCTTTATCAATTAATTTTACTCTGTTTCTTACCTGTGCTAATTTTGTATTTCCATTATAGGTTAATTTGTCTCCATATAAATGCAGCGTATCTCCCTGGTGTATGTTAACATTACTATAAGCATCTATTGTATTTTTTTCAGAATAGAAATAAGCTGAATCGCAGAACATAATTGTATTTTCATGTTTGAATTCTACATCACCCATAAGCTTTTTAGCGGCATTATTAGAGCGTTGGTCGAATTCTATAGAATTTGCATGAACTATTTCAATTTGATGAATTTCCTGACCAATTACCACTAGTAAAGGAGAATTACTTAATAATAATAAAAATATCAGTATTACTTTCAACTTGCAGTGCATCACTTTGTATTTGAAATAAATCTTTGGGCGTTGTGTTTAAATTTTAGACAGACGGCAACAAAATTTATAAAATTGAAATATTTGTTTTGAATATAAAATCAAAGAATCATTTTTCTAATATCCAGGTTCTTTATTACCTGAACTATTAATCTTTTTTGAACCAACCATTACTTTTGAACTGGCATGATTTAAAAGAATCATCAATTCGGATATAAGTAACCTTTTGTTTTTCAGTTACCCAATCTGAGAGAATTTTTTGTTTTTGTGTTTCCATGGCTAAATCCTGCAACAATTGATAATCATCATTGAGATTTGCTTTATGCGGCTCGGTTCTGGAAATTAATTTGATTACTTTGAAAACATCCTTTTTGTTGTCATCTTTACTCATAAAAGGTTCGGATATCTCATTAACCTTAAGTTTTTTTATAACATAATAATCTTCTTGCGTAAGTTGTTCAAACTCAAATTTAGTGGAACCATTCGCGGGATTAATTACTTTACCACCACTAAGCCTGGAATTTTTATCTTCAGAAAAATATAAAGCAGCTTTTTCAAAAGACATACTATCGGCCTTAATATATTTTACAATAGTATCCAAACTTGAAAGAGCCTCTTTAATTTCTTTATCAGTAGCCTTGGGTTTCTTAAGAATATGTCTTGTATTTATACGATCATCAGATTTTCCAATAAGTTGAATTATATGATATCCAAATTGAGTTTCAACAATATTTGAAACAGCATTCATTTTTAGACTAAATGCAGCTTTGGCATAATCGGGATCTAATTCTCCCTTACTCATAAAACCAATTTCCCCACCATTTCTTGCAGAGGTAGCATCTTCGGAATATAAATATGCCAATGTTGAAAATTTTTCACCATCAATAACACGTTTCCGCAAACCAAGTAATTCTTGTTTTATCTGGTAAATTGATTGTTCAGTGTATGGAGGATATTTAACAATTTGCAAATATTCAACTTGAGAATTAACTAAAGGAATACTATCTTGAGGAAGGCTATTATAATATTCTTTGACCTCAGTTGGAGTAATTTTTACATCACCGGTAATTTCTCCCTGCATTTTTTGCATGAGCAGTTGTTCTTTCAAGGGTTCTCTCATATCTTCCTTAATCTGGAATAAAGATCTCTTATAATAATCCTCGAGTTTTTCTTTTGAACCAGCTTGATCGATAAAATACTTTATACGGTTTTCAAGTTGCATATTTACCGTAGCATCACTTATCTCTATACTATCTAATTTAGCCTGATTAACTACAAGTTTCTGTACCAGAAAATTCTCAAATATTTCACATTTGTCAGCTTTCTGATGTTGAGCCTGAAGCATGAGATATTGATTCTCAATATCAGATTGTAATATTTCGCTTCCTCCAACGATAGCTACTATTTTATCTACAATTACTTTTTCCTGGGAAAGAAGTTGTAAGGGTGTTAATGCCAAAAGTAAGGCTAAACTTTTTGTCGATGATATCATCAATTAATTTTTATATATAGTGAAGTTGTTACGATCAATTGCATCAAAATAGATCTTATTTTCCAGATCATTTATCAGCTTTTGTTTTCTTTTTAGCAAAATAATACTCTTAATATCGCTTTCGACCAATTTTAAAGGTGTAATTGAACCCTTTAGTTTGTAATCTTTAATATTTAATAAATATAAAAAAATAGAATCTTTCATATCGAAAAATTTACCGCTTTTTAAGAATAATTCATTATTTGAAATTTCAACGGGCAAAAGCATCTTTATATTATCGAAATTTGCCCATTCATCTTTAAAATATTCATATTTAATACCGTGCTGGAGACAATATCCTTCAAGTAGTTTAGTATTTTCGGCTGTCTCAGAACGCATCCATTCTTTTACTTTATCAATATTAGCTGAACGCAATAATAGTTTTATATATTGTGCCTTGACAATATCATAATTTAAAATGAAATTAGAGGTATTGCTATTGAAATATTCAATTATTTCTTCTGGTTTGACAGTTGTATCAAGCTTTTCCTTAATGAGTTTTTGTTCATATTTAAAAATAATTAATGAAGTCCTGTATTCATCCAATTCTTTGTTAACATTTTTTTCCTCATCAGTTAAATTTAGTTCAGCTTTTTGAAGTATTAGCTGTTTGCGTATCCATTTTTCAGCAAGGCTGGCAACCATAATCATGCTATCACTCTTGGAAAAACCTGGTTTAATGAGTCCTCTAAGTTCCGACGAATATAAATACTGATTCCCTACTTTAGCTAAAGGCTTTTCCTTATCATTTTCATGAAATCCGGAACACCATCTTGAGAAAAAGGCCAACGATATAAAAAGCAGGTATTTCATGTAAATTATCTTATTTGAACATTATGAATCAAATTTTCATATAGTATAATATTGAAAAAGCTCATAATTTCATTAATAATTAAATGGAATTGAGCAACTTTTCGTTAATAACAACTTTATACTTTTTGTGAAGTTCTGCTAAATATAATTTTTCAAGATATGCTTGATAATCAGCTATACAAATTCCTTTTACTTCTTGCATACTTTTTTGTTCAGGAGCTACCAAAGCTTTTTTTACAAAAAAACCAAATTTGCCGTCCTTTAAAATTATTTTGGAAATACCAACATTCCATCCAATACTATCAAGGATTATGTTATCGCCTTTTTCAAAAAGAGAATCCATTACATTGATACATGATTTTGCAGAATCACCTTTACATACTTTAGCAAGAATATCTTTAGCTTTAATTTTTCCCAATTTATAATCCTCAGCAAGTTTATAAGCCTCATCTGTCAATGACTTATTAGTTGAAGTAACTACAAGCGCTCTCACTCTTTCGCCCCATTTATATTGTTCTTTATGCTCCTGATAGTATTTTTCCAAACCTATACTGTCTTTTGCAGCCTGGGTCCATATTTTATCTTCCATAAGATTAAATAGTAAAATACCATCATGATATTCCTGAACAAGATATCTGAAATCAGGATATTTTTCTTCGAGGCGAGATTTTTCAAATTCAAGAATTTTATTGTTTACATATTCTTTATACACTTCATCTATAAGCATTTTGTAAGGTATTGCTTTTCGAGCATGTTGTACTAAAACAATATAATCGGCAAAATCTTTAACCGAATATGACTTATTTGCTAATTTAAAAAGAGTACTTGTCTTAAGATCATTAGCTTTAGAATCATTCCACTTGCCCTTAAAAATACTGCTATCCAGCATTGGCAATAATAAATTTATTTTTTCCTGGTCATCTTTAAAACCAATTTCATTCTTTACTTTAGATATTAAAGCATATTGCCCCATCTTTGATCTTTCATCACGTAAAAACTTTTGTTTAATCTGATCTTTTAAATTGTCATAACTTGAAATTTCACGATGAGAGATTCTCTTAATTATATGATATCCAAAAGTTGTCCTAATAGGTTCAGATATTTCCCCATCTTTACCAAGTGCAAAAGCTGCATTTTCGAATTCAGGTATCATCTGCCCATTACCAAACCAGTCAAGTTCTCCTCCAATACCTGCTGAACGACGATCATCTGAATATTTCTTAGCCAAGTCTGCAAAATTTTCACCTGCCTGAATACGCTTATAAATTTCATTTATTTTATTTCTTGCTGAATCAATTGCAGCCGTTGAAGAATTTTCCGGGAATGCTACCATAATATGTGCAACTTTTAATTCGCCACGAGAAGGTCTGCTGTCCAATAACTGGAGTATATGATAACCATTACGACTGCGAACAGGCAATGATATTTCATTTAACTTCAGGCCATATACAGCATGTTCTATAGGATACCAGACCTGAAATGCAGAAATATATCCCATATTTCCTTTCTTGTTTTTTGAAAATTGGTCATCTGAATATTTTGGCACAAGCGAATCCCATGTTTCTCCTTTAATTAGCTTTTCTCTTATATCATATGCTTTCTTATATGCAATAAGTGTATCTGCAGGTGAAGCATTCTGACTGACTCTAATAAATATCTGGCGGAATTCAACGTCTTCTTTCATTCTGTTATATGCTTCATGCATTAACCTGTTCTCAGTAATAGTATCTGTAAGGTAGGGTTTTGACAATTGGTCACGATAACTATTAAATTCTTTTAAGAAAGATTTAACTGTATCCATTCCCAGATGTTCTGCTTCTATTACTTTTAGCTTATAATTGACAAACATATCCATGTATTCACTAATGCTCTTGTGATCATTTGCAATTTGTGAATTGTTTTTATGATAAATTCTTAAGAATTCAGATTTTGTTACGTTTTGATTGTCTACAGTAAGAATAATTGGATCATTACTTTTTGATCGAGAAAATAAATTAAACGGAATGAGCAATACTAGAAAAATGCTCTTAAATACTATTTTTTTCATTTGTTTTAAAAATTATATTGATTAATAATTAATTTGTTTTTTGTTCATAATTCTGATTTAGAGATTTATTATTCAATAAATACTCTTTTGTATATTCACTTTGTCCCGTCACATTCATTATCTACTGTAATTTGGTGCTTCCCTGGTAATTGTTACATCATGCGGATGGCTTTCTATTAATCCTGAATGAGTAATTCTTACAAACTTAGCATTATGCAAAGCCGGAATATTAATTGTTCCGCAATAACCCATGCCGGCACGTAACCCTCCAATAAGCTGATATATTACTTCAGAAAGTAATCCTTTATAAGGAACTCTTGCTTCAATACCTTCAGGTACAAGCTTTTTAATATCGTCTTCCACATCCTGAAAATATCTGTCTTTAGACCCTTGTTGCATGGCTTCAATAGAACCCATACCACGATATGATTTGTATTTTCTTCCATTATAAATAATAGTATCGCCTGGCGATTCTTCAACTCCGGCTAAGAGTGATCCTGTCATAATACTTGAAGCACCAGCCGCAAGTGCTTTTACAATATCACCTGAATAACGAATGCCTCCATCAGCAATAACCGGCACACCAGAACCCTTTAAAACCTTAGCCACATCATAAATAGCGGATAATTGAGGTACGCCGACACCGGCAATAATTCGGGTAGTGCATATAGATCCTGGCCCAATGCCAACTTTAATTGCATCGGCACCTGCCTTTAATAGTTCTTTTGCAGCTTCAGCAGTTGCAATATTACCGCATATTAAATCCAAATTTGGAAAACGTTTGCGGGCTTCTTTTAATGTATTAATGACATCCTTTTGATGACCATGTGCAGTATCTATAATAATGGCATCAACATCTGCTTGAATGAGGGCTTCCATTCTATCAAAAGTATTGCTTGTAACAGTTACTGCTGCTGCAACTCTTAATCTTCCTTTATTGTCTTTGCAAGAGTTTGGCCTGTCTTTTGTTTTAGTGATATCTTTATAAGTTATTAATCCTATAAGTTTGCCGTTTTCGTCAATAATAGGTAATTTTTCGATTTTATGTTTTTGCAAAATATCCGCAGCATGCTCAAGATCGGTTTTCTGGGAAATACTTATTATATTTTCACGTGTCATGACTTCACTAATGGGCCGCTTCATATTTTGTTCAAACCTTAAATCGCGGTTGGTAACAATTCCTATCAATTTTTTATCTTCATCAACAACAGGAATACCACCAATTTTATTTTCAGCCATTAATCCCAGAGCATCAGCAACTGTTGCATTTTTATGAATTGTCACAGGATCAAAAATCATTACATTTTCTGCTCTTTTTACTTTCTTAACTTCTCTTGCCTGCTCTTCAATACTTAAATTTTTATGTATTACACCTAACCCTCCTTCCCGTGCTATTGCAATGGCAAGTGCAGCTTCAGTAACAGTATCCATTGCAGCAGATACAATTGGAGTCTTTAATTTAATATTACGTGAAAATAAAGTTGAAATGTCAACTTCTCTTGGTAATACTTCGGAATATGCCGGTAACAGTAAAACATCATCAAAGGTTAAACCTTCACCAATTATTCTATCTTGATTAAATGACATTTTCCAGAAATTATTAGTTTAAAATTGCGCCAAATTACAAAAAAATTAGCATATACAACGCATAAAAATATATTT
Source organism: uncultured Bacteroidota bacterium (assembly GCA_963851385.1). GTDB lineage: Bacteria > Bacteroidota > Bacteroidia > Bacteroidales > DTGW01 > CAWEFA01. The sequence goes on from CAWKPE010000013.1 coordinate 266,856, forward strand.
GGCTAAAATAACTCCATTTATCTGATTATATTTTAATATAAAATATAAACTACTTAAACTCAAAAAAAGTATAGATTTAATATTAAAATATTATTTACCATTTTCTTTAATAAATTTGAACAAATTGTATATTAGGATTTTTAAATATAAATCCATTATTTTCTTTAAAAATCTATATTTTTATCTGAATATTGCAAACATTTAATTTGCACTAATAATTGTAGCTTGTGATAAGATAGCTTTTATAATTGTTTTTTTGCTTTGCATCAACTTAAATAATTCTCAATGCCAATGTTCTATAAAAAATTCAGCATTTTCAAATGATGAAAAAATTGAATATGAAGTTGTTTATAATTGGGGAATAATATGGATTGCTGCCGGTAAAGTTACATTTTCAGTAAAAAGTAATGAATATCAATGGGCAAGACTGTTTATCAAATCGATGCTTTTGGAACTACTTACAGAGGATATGATTGGTTCTTTAAAGTAAGAGATTATTTTCATGCATACGTTGATACTGCTTCCTTTGAACCACTTTGGGCCGAGCGCAATTCCAGTGATGGTGGTTATAAGACCTACGAAAACTATGTTTTCAATGAGCCATCTAAAACGATTTATTCAGTAGTAAAAACAAACAATAACCCTATTCATTTGGATACTCTTGCCATGAAGGGTTGTATTTACGATATTTTGACGGCAGCTTTTCATGCACGTAACATTGACTATTCTAATATTAAAACAAAATGAAAAATTTCCATTATGGGTTCTAATTAGATGGAAAGGTATATCCTACTTTATATCCGCTATTTAGGAAAGGAAATAATTACAGGGTTAAAGGATCAAAAATATAATTGCATCAAATTGTCTTCAGCTATGATTGAAGGTACAATTTTTAAAAGTGGTGAAGATTTAATTATTTGGATTACCGATGATAAAAATCATTTGCCAATACTTTTGCAGGCTAAAATTTTAGTTGGTTCTGTAAAAGCTTTATTATTAAATGCTGAAAACTTAAGAAATCCTTTTACATCAAAGGTTAAATAAATTTCATTTCTGATTTTCTTGCCTTTCATGTATTAATTTTCTGAAAGTTATGATTGCAATAATAATTTCAACTAATGAAAAAATAATAAAATAGAATTTGGCTTTTTATATTTTTACTTAAAATTTCAAGATATGATTAAATCAATGACGGGTTACGGAAAAGCTTCCTGTAATTTTGAAGAAAAAAATATTATTGTAGAACTTCGTTCGGTAAATAGTAAACAACTGGATATTAATAGTCGTATTCCATTCAATTATAAAGAGAAAGAATTGGAAATACGGGGTGAAATATCTCGTATTGTAGAAAGAGGTAAAGTTGATTTCTATATAACAATTGAACAAAATGAGCCTGGAAAACCTGTAAAAATAAATAATGCTGTTCTACTGGAATATTTCAATCAAATAAAATCTGCGGCAACTGAAATAGGAATTTCTGTTACTGAACTATCATTAATTGCAGCTTTACGGCTGCCGGAAACTCTTAAGACAGAAATTTCTGAATTATCGGAAAATGAATGGATTATTTTATTGAAATGTATTAAGGATGCACTTGTACTGTTTAATCAATTTCGAATACAGGAAGGGCTGGCGCTTGAAAAAGATTTGTTATCCAGGCTGGATTTAATATTACTTTATCTTTCAGAAATGGAACAATTCGAATCTGCTAGAATTGATAGAATTAAAAATAGACTCCAAAAGAATTTAAATGAGTTTATACCTGCCGGAAATATTGACGCCAATCGTTTTGAACAGGAAGATTATTTACTTCCTCGAAAAACTTGATTTTACCGAAGAAAAAATACGATTGAAAAATCATTGTAACTATTTCCTGAAAACCATGAAACAGGAAGAATCTCAAGGGCGTAAATTGAGTTTTATTGCCCAGGAAATGGGACGTGAAATAAATACTATTGGTTCCAAAGCAAATGATTATGAAATTCAAAAAAATGTAGTAATGATGAAGGATGAATTGGAGAAAATCAAGGAGCAGTTATCGAATATATTATAAAAATAGAAGAACGGAATAACTGAAAATCTGAATAAAGGAAGTTATAATCTTCAGGACTTCAGATTTTCAGTTATTCCAAACTTCAAATATTTTACTTTGAACTTTGAACTTATAGAAATGCAAGGAAAGAGCATTATATTTTCAGCACCCAGCGGAGCCGGAAAAACAACAATAGTCAAAAAATTGCTTGACAAACCGGAACTGAAACTTGAGTTTTCAGTTTCAGCAACTACCCGTAATCCTCGCGGAAATGAAATTGATGGAAAGGATTATTATTTCATTTCAATTGAAGATTTTAAGAAAAAAATTTCACAAGACGCCTTGGTCGAGTGGGAAGAAGTTTATAAGAATTATTTTTATGGAACACTCAAATCAGAATTATCCAGGATTTGGAATAAAGGAAATAATGTTGTTTTTGACGTAGATGTAAAAGGCGGAATAAATCTAAAGAAAATATTCAAAAATAATGCCCTGTCAATTTTTATAATGCCTCCTTCTTTAGAAATTCTCGAAAATCGTCTTCGGGAAAGAGGTACCGAAACAGAAGAAAAAATTCAACAACGCCTAGCAAAAGCAAAACTCGAAATTTATTTTAAATCACAATTTGATATCTGCATTATTAATGATGTCTTGAATAACAGTATTGAACAGACTTATGACATAGTGCTTGGATTCTTAAATTCATTATGAATCAATGTGCCAATTCGACAATTCGATAATTTGATAATTTGATAATGTGAAAATGTGAAAATATGAGGATGTGAATTGTGAAGTTGTGAATAGAGAAGATAAGAATATGTCAATGTGCCAATGAATTAATGTGCAGATTTGCAAATTTGAGTATATTTATGTGTTAACGGACACATTAAGACAGTGCAAAAATTAATTATCAGTGCAATAAACGAACAATGACAAAACACATTTCATTTTTATTTGGCTCTGGATTTTCAGCACCTGAAAAAATTCCAACAGTTAGCATTGGAGTTTCATAAAACGAATACATAGAATTTTCAAAAGAATAATAATAAGAATTGAAAAAAAGCACTAGCTGCATTAAATTTTTAAATTGGCATATTTGTAAATAGGCACATTATCTAATTGGCACATCTGCACATTGGCACATTGGCAAATTAATTTTATCTTCGTGAAAGTTTCTTATACATTACGAAATGAAGAACATAATTTCATTTAAAGATATTACGAAGGATTATTATTTAGGAAGCATTGTTGTTCCTGCTTTACAAAATGTTTCTCTTGATATTTCCCAAAATGAATATGTCGCCATCATGGGGCCATCGGGTTCAGGTAAGTCAACCCTGATGAATATTCTCGGATGTTTAGATACACTTACAAGTGGATTCATACATTTTAAATGGAACCGATGTCAGCGGATTAAATGATAATCAACTTGCAGATATTCGAAACAAAGAAATAGGTTTTGTATTTCAGACATTTAATTTATTGCCACGTTACAATGCTCTCGAAAATGCAATGTTACCTCTTATTTATGCCGGAGTTCCAAAACTTGAACGTAATAAAATGGCAAAAGAAGTATTGGCGAATGTAGGTTTGGCAGACCGTATGCTACATAAACCAAATGAACTATCTGGCGGACAACGTCAAAGAGTTGCTTTGGCCAGGGCCTTGATTAACCATCCGTCTATTATTCTTGCCGACGAGCCAACCGGCAACCTTGATTCAAAAACTTCAATTGATATTATGAGCTTGTTTGATGAAGTTCATAGCAAAGGAAATACTATAATTGTGGTTACTCACGAAGAAGACATTGCACGCCATGCCCAGAGAATTATAAAACTTCGTGATGGCAAAGTGGAATCTGACCGTTTAAATGACCACAAATTATAGAATATGAAAACTGGTTTGTTCTTTGGTTCTTTCAACCCAATACATATCGGACATCTGGCTATTGCCAATTATATTGTTGAATACACGGACTTAGAACAATTATGGTTCGTTGTGAGCGCTCAAAATCCTTTAAAAAAGAAAAAAGTACTTTTAGCAGAATATCATAGAATTACTTTAGTTCGGGAAGCAATTAATAATGACAAAAGATTTTATGCTTGCGATATTGAATTTAAACTTCCTCATCCTTCTTATACTATTGATACACTTACCTACCTTAAAGAAAATTATCCCGAACGGGAATTTGCAATAGTTATGGGAGCTGACGGATTATTAACATTTAACAAGTGGAAAAATTATAATGAGCTCATAAATAATTATACGCGTTATATATATCCGCGACCGGGTGTAGATGTATCAAAAATTAAAAACACTGAAAATTGCATATTTATTGATGCCCCTTTAATAGAAATATCATCGACATTTATTCGCAATGGAATAAGAAAAGGAAAAAATATGCATTATTTTTTAAATGAAAGGGTTTTCAAATATATCAGGGATATGCATTTTTATGAGAAGTAGTGATATAATGAGATTCAAAGTTCAAAGTTCAAAGTTTGAAAATCTAAAATTCCTTCACCATTTATCCTGTTTCCGGTATCCGGTATCAAATTCACTTTGATTTATAAATTAACTTAAGAAACAACTGCATTGCTTCTTTCTTTTTCTCATCTAAAACATAACTCATGTTATTTTTCAGGTAATGTTCAATATCATCAATTCTGTTCAGACCATTGAATTTAACAGTCATTGCTGCTTCCGAAATATGAGAAACACCATAATGATTAGCTTCTTCAAATTTTTCCACAAAAGTTTTTTCCAATTTACAATTTGTCACCCAGCAAGCAAAAACAAATGGCAACCCGGTAAAATTTTTCCATACTTCAGCCAAATCATAAGCATATTTATATTTTTTTTCTACTACAAATGCTTTGTCACCTATGACAATAGCAGCTGTAGTACCTTTAATATCTGTTTCTTCAAAACCCAGACTTCCCATTTTAAAGTTTATATTGTAATGCCAAAATTCTCTAACTAAAATTTGAATCAATTGTACCGATGTCCTGGACTGGTAATCAAGAACAATTTCTTTTATTTCTTCAACTGGTACATCACTGGCCAGAATAACTGTACGCGCAGGACCGTCCGCGCCAATACAATAATTTGAAAAAATACCGGCATTTTTAATTTCTGAAATTGAAGCAATAGGAACTAAACCAATATCAACTATTCCAGCAATCAATTTATCTGCACAAATTGCAGGAGGATCAAGCAATAGTTCTATCTCATCTATTATTGCATTGTTCTTTATCCCGTAAATAAATGGCAAAGTATTGTAAAATGATATTGCAGATACTCTTTTTTTTCGCACGACTTTTTAAAATTATCACTGCGAAAATAGGAAATTCTTATCATTTGATTATAGAAAAAAGGAACTTGATATTAAAAAGCAGGATGGCAGTGTAGAATTTTTTTTAACTTTGTTGACATTGAAAAATTAAACAATGGAATTAAACGCTCTTAATGCAATATCACCGATTGATGGAAGGTATAACAATAAAACCTGGGAATTATCCAAATATTTTTCTGAATTCGGATTGATGCAATACAGAATAATGGTTGAAATCGAATATTTTATTGCTCTCTGCGAATTACCTCTTCCACAATTAAGCAAATTTGATAAAAGTAATTATTCAACTTTACGTGATATTTATAAAAACTTTTCGTATGATGATGCACATGCCATTAAGGAAATAGAAAAAATTACCAATCATGATGTCAAAGCTGTTGAATATTTATTGAAACAAAAATTCGATGACTTAAACTTATCAGCATTCAAAGAATATTTGCATTTTGGGCTTACTTCACAGGATATTAACAATACAGCTACACCGCTGTCATTAAAAGAAGCATTAAATGATGTTTATTATCCATTGATAAATGAATTAGTTTCCAAACTTGATGAATGCATAAAGGATTGGAAAGATATTTCCATGCTTGCTCATACACATGGACAACCTGCTTCACCAACTAAACTTGGAAAAGAGATAAAAGTTTTTTCAGAAAGAATAAGAAAGCAACTTGAACTTCTTAAATCTGTGCCATGGTCAGCTAAATTTGGTGGCGCTACAGGTAATTTTAATGCCCATGTTGCAGCGTATCCCGGAATTAATTGGGTGGATTTTGCAAATAAATTTGTTAACAAAACTCTTGGTCTTGAACGTTCCCAAACTACTACACAAATTGAGCATTATGATAATCTGTCGGCACTTTTTGATGCATTGAAACGTGTTAATACAATTTTGATTGATCTTTCACGCGATTTCTGGACCTATATATCTAAAGAATACTTTAAGCAAAAAATTTCTAAAGATGAAGTAGGATCTTCTACAATGCCACATAAGGTCAATCCAATAGATTTTGAAAACGCTGAAGGAAACCTGGGCGTTGCTAATGCTTTATTTGAGCATCTATCAGCAAAATTGCCAATTTCCAGGTTGCAGCGCGACTTGACCGATTCTACAGTGCTCCGGAATGTAGGCGTTCCATTGGCACATACAATAATAGCTATTAAATCATTACAAAAAGGATTGGGCAAAGTAATTGTTAATTCTGAAGCTATTGACAGGGATTTAGAAAAAAATTGGGCAGTTGTAGGTGAAGCTATTCAATCAATCCTGCGCCGTGAAGGATATCCCAATCCATATGAAGCTCTTAAGGATCTTACGCGTACAGGAAATTCAATTACCAAAGAAACCATTTCAAATTTTATTGATAACTTGAATGTTCCAGATAATATCAAAAAAGAGCTCAAAAGCATTACCCCGCAAAACTATACTGGTATTAAGATTTAAGAAAAATTCTTAACAGTTTTCTTACATGTCAATAACAAATTATTTAACCTCCAAAATATCTTTAATGAAAAGAAAGAACCGGACGTTTGGTACATCCGGTAATTGCCTCTTTATAAGTATATTTGACTATTTCCTAAATAATATATTATAATGTGCAATCCATTTGAAATAAGCAACCTGACAAGGATTGCATATAATAAAACTGCTGATAAATATCATGATTGTTTTAAAGATGAGATAAACCAGAAAGAATATGATCGCCGGATACTCGATAAATTTTCAGATTTATTGAACAAAAAAAGTCTTATCTGTGATGCCGGTTGCGGTCCTTCGGGACATATTGGAAAATATTTAGCTGATAAAGGACATAAAGTTACAGGAATTGACATATCCGAACGTTGTATTGAAATTGCAAGGAAATATAATTCAACTATACGTTATGAGCAAATGGATATGTTCGATTTGAAATTTGAACAAGGCACTTTCGATGGAATTATTGCATTTTATTCAATTCTCTATTCACCGAAATCATTAGTTCATCTAATGTTTGATAATTTCAAAAAAGTTTTGAAGCCGGGAGGTAAATTATTAGTTGCAGTAAAGAAAGGTGAAAAAGAAGGATTTCTTGATAATGATGAGTGGTACACCAGCCGGGTTCATTTCGCACTTTTTGATGAAACTGACATTCAAAAATATTTTGAAAATTCCGAATTTATGATAGATTTCATAGATACCCGGAAACCTTATGATTTTGAAATAAATATGGAAAGAATTTATGCTTTAGGAACCAGAAGCCATTAAGACTTCTGTTATTTATATGTTTTGCAAACGAAATGAATATGAATATCTTATACTTTTAATCAGAAAATATTGAGTAAATAAATACATTCCGGAAAAAATATAAAATAGTATTATTTTGAACCCTTGACATTTTAAAACAATATCTATGTCGGAAGACACTTAACAAAACTTACAAATACATTATTATTTTTTTGAAAGTATTAAGGTATCCTGGAAATCAAAAGATTCATTCCTGGGGCGGCCAGACCAAAAACCATACAATATTTTCTCAATGGTCAAATTATTTTGATTGATTAAATTAAATAAATATTTTTCCTCATATGCTACATTTGCTTCTTTAACATTTTTATTCAAAAGACTGTAACTGCCAAAATTAAATTTAAAGTTAAATTCTGAATTTGATTGCATGTAATTTTTGCTTTCAGTATTAAGTATAAAATATGTCACCAGGCATTTGCCGCCAACTTTAAGAACCCTGCGAATCTCATTGGTATAATTTTCTACATCATCAGGAAGCATATGAGTGAATACAGATGTTAATACCACCAAATCAAAATCATTGTCTTTGTATGGAAAGACAAAATTTTTAGCTGTTCGTTCTGTTTTTAAATTGTACAAATCATTTTTAAGGTCAATATGTAAAAATTTGAAATTAGGATATGATGTTGTTACATGTTTTTTGCACCAATCAATACCTTTTTTTACTATATCAAAGCCTTCGTACGAACCTTTTGAATTAAGATATTTTGTTAATGGAATTGCTATTCTCCCGATACCACAACCAATATCAAGAACCCGGCAACTTGGTTTTAAGCTGCAATGTTCAATAAAAACTTTAAGATAATATTCTCCTATTTTTTTGAAATCACCAGGGCCTATAAAAATTAAACCCTTTGGCGGAAGAGTATTATCCCGCTTTCCAGTTAAAGAATCCCATAAATCAATATTGAAAAAATAAATTCTTCTTATCAAATATCTTAATGCAGGAGGAACGGAATAATATAAAGTTCTTTTAAATGACATAAAATATATATTTAACAGCGAAAAGACATTAATCCTCTTTAGTTCTTTCGAGTTTAATATCGGCTTTTTCGCCTTTAAGTTTTACAATTTTACCCGGAGCTCCTACTACCGTGCAATCAGAAGGTATGTCATGCATAATAACTACACTTTCAGCACCTACTTTAACATTATCACCTACTAAAATTGGACCTAATAAAGTTGCACCGGTGCCAATCAAAACATTATTGCCGATTGTCGGATGTCGTTTGCCTAAATGTTTTCCAGTACCGCCAAGCGTTACATTATGAAACAACACACAATTTTTACCTAATACGGCTGTTTCACCTATTACTATCGCACTTCCATGATCAATGAATAGCCCTCTCCCGATTTTTGCACCCGGATGAATTTCAATGCCTGTCAAAAATCTTCCGATTTGTGAAAAAAACCTTGCGAAAAATCTCAGTTTTATTTTGTAAAGAGGATGTGATATATACCTGTGTAAAACAATTGCATGTAAACCAGGGTACAATATGAATTGAATTCCTTTTGCTGCAGGATCGTTTTTATAAATAGCTTTTATATCTTCAAGCATAATTTTTAATTTAGCTAATCAATTTTTACATTGATTAAATGACTTTGAAAAATTTCTTTAAAGTAAGTAATTAATTTTTTATTAATCCGTTTAATTAGATTGAAGCTTTTATTTTTACTTTTACCGCTATATTTCTTTTGTTCTTTTATTAACTGCATAAAATGCATGAATTAATTTTTACTTGATGAAACGTTTTTTTTCTTTGCTTCCTTACATAAAGCCTTATTGGACAAATACATTTTTAAATGTTTTTTTCACAATTCTTTCAGTTGTATTTTCAGTTTCAACGATAGTATTAATAGCTCCGTTTCTGGGAATATTATTTGGTACTCAGCCATTAGTCGATAAACCCGCTCATTTTTCAATATCAGAAGTTACCCAGTACATATATTACTTCTTTGGTTACTTAATAAAATATTATGGTAGCCATTATGCCCTAATTATTGTTAGCTTTTCAATAGTATTTTTTTCATTACTGAGAAACGCATTTAGTTACTTAGCGCTTCATTTTTTGGCACCAATGAGAGCAAATATAGTACGTGATGTTCGCAATAAATTGTTTGATAAAATTCTTTCGTTGCCTCTTTCCTATTTTTCAAATGAAAGAAAAGGAGATCTTATGGCGCGTATGACAAATGATGTGCAGGAAATCGAAACCTCAATCATCAGTTCCCTTGAAATGGTTCTCCGTGATCCTTTAACAATTTTATTTTATCTGTCTTATCTCCTGATAAAAGATGCACAGCTAACCCTTTTCGTACTATTATTACTTCCCGTTGGTGGCTTTGTTATAGGACGTATTGGAAGAACACTCAGAAAAACTTCATTTAAAAGTCAAACCAGGCTTGGAACTATCCTTGCTTTAATTGAGGAAACTTTGTCAGGGTTAAGAATAATAAAAGCGTTTACTGCTGAAAAGCCAGTCACCAAAAGATTCAGAGATATTAATGAAGAATACACGAAACTTACTATTAAGATAAACCGCCGGCGATCTCTTGCCAGTCCTGTTAGTGAATTCTTAGGTACAATTGTAGTTATTATAGTTATGTTTTATGGAGCTACTCTTATTATGTTACATAGAACTCATATGTTGCCCCAGGAACTATTAGTATATATTGCAGTTTTTTACATGATTATAGAACCTGCTAAAAGATTTTCAACTGCTTATTATAATATTCAAAAAGGTCTGGCCTCAGCCGAACGAATTGAGTTTATTCTTAAGGCTGATAATAGAATTAAAGAAAAAAAGGATGCTTTGCCTGTAAAGGAATTTAAATTGTACATAGAATATTGTAATGTTTCGTTCAAATATGAGCATCAGATTGTTCTACAGGATATCAACCTTAAAATTGAAAAGGGTAAAACAGTTGCTTTGGTAGGTCAATCTGGCGCTGGAAAATCAACACTTGTAGATCTATTACCAAGATTTTATGATATTGAACATGGTGAAATACTCATTGATGGTGTAAGTATAAAAGATTTTAAAATAAAAGATTTGCGTAAATTAATGGGAATAGTAAATCAGGAACCCATTCTATTCAATGATACATTTTATAACAATATAGTTTTTGGCCGGGAATATTGTACTCCCGAAGAGGTTGAGTTTGCTGCAAAAGTGGCACACGCGCATGAATTCATTACTTTAACAAAACACAAGTACGAACATAATATTGGCGATAGGGGCGGAAAACTATCTGGCGGTCAAAAACAACGGATTAGCATTGCCAGAGCAGTATTGAATAATCCTCCGATTTTAATACTTGATGAAGCAACTTCTTCATTGGATACTGAATCTGAAAGGTTGGTGCAGGATGCATTGAACGAACTTATGAGGAACCGCACTACCATTGTTATAGCCCACAGGCTTTCTACAGTTATACACGCAGACGAAATATGCGTTATTCATGAAGGTCAGATCGTGGAACGAGGCCGTCATGAAGAATTATTAGCTTTAAGCGGATATTATAAAAAACTTCACGATTTACAAATGTTTTCATCTTAAACTGAAAGTTAAGTTTCAATATTTTTGCTATTAGCTTTTAGCTATTAGTTTTTATTATTTTAGAAAACTGCCAAAAGCTAACATCCAATAACCAACAACCAATAGTCAATTGCTAATTATTAAAAACCAAATATTCTGTTTTTTCAAAAAAAACTTGGTGTTTTAACGTGTAAATGTCTATTTTCGTAGCTTGAAATAAAATTGCGTATTCAAATACATATGTATGGAATCTAAAAATTTAAGTAACTCTGTTCAGGATGAACAATTCGGCAAGGACAATGAAATTGCTGAAAATACTGAGAATTCTTCCCAAGGTAACGGCTTGCCTCAAACTAAAATAGTAGAGGTCAAAAATGTTATCAAGAATAAAAAACAGACCAAAATTTATGAGAAAATAAAGTCAGAAATTGACCAGGAACAAGAAACCGATGAACATGAAATAAAAGATGAACATGTGCTGCTCCCTGAAGATCTAATGGTTCCAGAAGAACTATTAGACGAAGATGAAGAACATTTTGAAGAAAGTCATTTAGCTGAAGCTTCTTTGGACTATTCAAGTTGCAGTAAAGAAGAACTTATCTCAATTGCAGAAAAGTTACTTAAAGAAAAACCAGTAGAGTCAATAAAATCAGCTATTGATAATATAAAGATTCAATTCTATAAAAAACATAAAATTGATTTTGAAAAGTTACGCAAACAATATGTTGAAAATGGCGAAAATCTTGAAGATTTTAAACCTGAAAGTGATCACCTAGAAGAAAAATTGAAAGAAATTCTGAAACAATATAAGGATGTAAAAGCTGAGTTTACGCGTAAATCTGAAGGTGAAAAAATTGAAAATCAGAAAATAAAACAATCAATAATAGAAGAAATTAAAGTGCTTATTAATGGCAAAGAGTCATTAAATGACACTTTTCATCAATTCCGGGAATTACAAAAAAAATGGCGTTCTATTGGTCCGGTACCTCAATCCGAACTTAACAATCTTTGGGAAAATTATAATCATCACGTTGAAAAATTCTACGACTACATCAAGATAAATAAAGAACTTCGAGATTTAGATTTTAAAAAGAACCTCGAAGCAAAAATTGAAATATGTGAAAAAGCAGAAGAACTTTTACTTGAACCTTCAATACTAAAGGCTTTCAAACTATTACAGGAAAATCATAATAAATGGCGCGAGATAGGACCTGTTCCAAATGAAATGCGAGCCGATATCTGGAATCGCTTTAAAGAAATTACCAGCAAGATAAATAAAAGGCACCAGGAATATTTTGAGAATATGAAGGCTGCACAATATAAAAATCTTGAAGCAAAGACTTTATTGTGCGAAAAAGCTGATGAAATTCTTAGGACTGAGTTTTCAACCATGAAAGAATGGGAAAATAAATCAAAAGATTTGATTGAACTTCAAAATATTTGGAAAACAATTGGATTTGCTCCTAAAAAAGATAATACCCGGATATATCAGCGTTTCAGATCTGCCTGTGATGAATTCTTTAGCAAAAAAAGATCTTTCTATAACAAAATAAAAGAAGAACAAAATAACAATCTTCAGATAAAACTTGATCTCTGCATACAAGCTGAAGCTATGAAAGATAGTACTGAATGGAAAAAATCAACGGAAGATCTTATAAATATTCAAAAAAAATGGAAAGAAGTTGGACCGGTGCCACGTAAAGTTTCAGAACAGATTTGGAAACGGTTTCGTTCAGCCTGTGACACTTTCTTTAATAATAAATCTTTATATTTTACTAATATTGATTCAAAATATGAGGATAATCTGAAATTGAAAAATGAATTAATTGTTGAAATTGAAAATTACAAATTACTTGAAATCATAGAAGATAATTTTGCTAAACTAAAAGATTTTCAGCGCCGATGGTCAGAAATCGGATTTGTGCCACTCAAACAAAAAGAAGAAGTTCAAAATCGTTATCGTAAAGCCATAAACAGACTATTTGACAGCTTGAAACTTGATGAAGGGAAACGGCAAATCCTTAAATTCAAGAATAAAATAGAACACTTGAACCAGAACAGGAAATCTGAAGTAAAAATGAATCGTGAGAGGGATAAGTTCATTATCCGCCTGAAAAAATTGGAGAATGATATTGTCTTATGGGAAAATAATATTGGATTTTTTACCAAATCGAAGAATGCAGAAGTAATGATTAAAGAAGTACAATCAAAAATTGATAGCGCTAAAGAAGAAATACAAGTACTTGAAGAAAAAATCAGGTTGATTGATAATTTAGTTATAGATTAACAGATGTCATTCTGTAGAAAAAATTTTATTAAAAAAAGAATTATTGAAAAAGTTATAATAGTATTTGGAATTATAGAAGAAAAAATTAATGAATCAGGCAAAGCAAGCATTATCAACCACAGGAACTAAATATATTTTTGTTACAGGAGGCGTCACTTCTTCACTCGGTAAAGGGATAATATCAGCTTCATTAGCAAAATTACTTCAGGCCAGAGGATACTCCGTTACCATTCAAAAACTTGATCCTTACATCAATGTTGATCCAGGTACATTAAATCCTTATGAACATGGGGAATGTTATGTCACAGTAGATGGAGCAGAAACGGATTTAGATCTTGGACATTATGAGCGTTTTTTAAGTATTCAAACGACCCAAGCCAACAATATTACTACTGGTAAAATTTATCAGACAGTCATTACCAAGGAACGTAAAGGTGATTACCTCGGTAAAACAGTTCAGGTTATCCCGCATATTACCGATGAAATAAAACGTCGTATAAAATTATTAGGTTCAAAACATAAATTTGATGTAGTCATTACCGAAATAGGTGGAACAGTCGGCGACATTGAGTCTTTGCCTTACATTGAAGCTGTTCGTCAGATTAAGTGGGAGCTTGGACCAACTAATGTTTTGGTTATTCACTTAACTTTAGTCCCTTATCTGTCAGCATCAGGTGAATTAAAAACCAAACCTACTCAGCATAGCGTAAAAGAATTGCTTGAAGAAGGAATCCAGCCAGATATATTGATACTCCGCACAGAGCATGAATTAACAATTGATCTTCGTAAAAAAGTGGCTTTGTTTTGTAATGTCGATTTGGAATCAGTTGTCCAATCAATAGATGTATCTACCATATATGAGGTACCTATTATGATGCAGAAAGAAAGATTGGATTTAACCGTGCTCAAAAAACTCGCCCTGAAAGAAGGACATGAGCCAGATCTTTTTCCCTGGAAAGAATTTTTGAAAAAACTTAAAAATCCAAAATCAAAAGTCAAAATTGCGCTAGTTGGTAAATATATTGAATTGCAGGATTCATATAAATCAATACTAGAAGCTATTATTCATGCAGGTTCTGTAAATGATTGTAAAGTTGAAGTCATTTGTGTACATTCTGAACGTATAAATAACCAGACGATAGATGATTTACTAAAAGGAATGCAAGGAATATTAGTAGCGCCGGGATTCGGAGATCGCGGTATTGAAGGCAAAATTTTAGCTGCAAAATACGCCCGAGAAAGAAATATTCCTTTTTTTGGTGTTTGTCTGGGTATGCAGTGTGCTGTTATTGAATTTGCTCGAAATGTATTAGGATTTACTGATGCACATTCTACTGAAATGGTTAGAGCCACAGAACATCCTGTAATTGACTTGATGGAAAGTCAAAAAGGTGTTACTGAAAAAGGCGGTACAATGAGACTAGGTTCATATTTATGTAAAATCAAAAAAGGTTCTAAGGTTTATAAAGCATACGGCATTGGTGAAGTCATGGAACGCCATCGCCATAGATTTGAATTCAATAATGAATATCTGAAAGCCTTCGAAAAAGCTGGAATGAATGCAGTTGGTATAAATCCGGACAGTAGCCTGGTTGAAATAATTGAAATACCAGCAAATAAATGGTTTGTAGGTGTTCAGTTTCACCCTGAGTATCAAAGCACCGTTCTTAGACCTCATCCTTTATTTGTCGATTTTATCAGGGCAGTTTTGGAAAGCTCTAAAAATAAATCTTAAATACTTATTTACCGAAAATTCACCTTATTAAATTATTTCTTTTCCAAATAATGATTAATAGTACTATTCATGCAATCCTTTGATGAATTTGAAGCAAGATATTAAGGAGGTTTTTTATATTGCTTACCGAAAAATTATGAGTCTCATTAATAAATATCATATATATTTGCACAACTTTTTAAAGAAATAGATTAAATAGTTTAGAATCAGTTATCTATAATTTGAGAGGTTAATTAATGCACATGATTTAATAATTTGCAAATACAATAACTGAGTTAATTAATTAAATATACGATGGATAAAAATACTGTGTATGGATTATTATTAATAGGGGTAATTGTTGTCGTTTTCTCTATTTGGACATCGCCCGATAAAAAACAGATGGAAGAAGAAATGCGTCAGGCAGATTCATTTGCCATGGTTAAACAAAAAAAACTGGAAGAAAAAATGACTGAGCAAAATAAAGCTCAATCTGCATTACCTGTTTCTTTAGCTGATTCTCTGAAAATAAAATCCAAACATTTAAAAGACTTAAAAGAAAAATACGGAGCTTACGCAAATACTGTTGAAGGCAAAAAAGAATTCTACACAATTGAAAATAACTTGATTAAAATAACTTTTCTGAATAAAGGTGGTCGTCCATATTCAGTCGAGCTAAAGAAATACAAAACTTTTGACAAAAAACCTTTGATATTGTTCGATGGGGACTCAACCATATTCGGACTTAATTTTTCTTCCCAGGCTACAAGAATTATTTCTACCAATGATTTGTATTTTCAATTGAAAGGAAAGGAAAATCATATTTTTATTTCTGAAAAAGATACAGCTAAATCCTTAATATTAAGACTAAATCTGGGAATTAACAGATATATTGAGTATATATATAAATTGAACCCCGAGTCATACATGATGAATTTTGATATTCACATGGTTAATTTGGATAGTATTATTCCACAAAACAGTTCGACTATTGATTTAAAATGGAAGTTTTTCATGTTATGTCAGGAAAAAATTAAATCAACAGAATCAAATTACACCAATATAGATTATAAATTTTATCAGGCCGATATAGAAAAGTTTGATATATCAGCAAAGAAATCCTGTGATAGTATAAATATAGGCAGGTTAAGCTGGTTAGCTTATAAGCAACAGTTTTTTTCATCAGTATTGATTACCAATCAATACTTTGAAAATGCCACATTAAAAATTTCAAATATTCCTGACAGCGCACGTATTCTTAAAATTTTTGATTCCGACATAGGTATTCCCTATGAAAGCAAGATAAATCAAACAATGGGTTTTAGAGTTTATTTTGGTCCAAATAAATATTCTATTTTAAAAAACTATGGGCAGAATCTGGAAGAACTTGTATCCATGGGAAGTTGGAGAATTATAAAATGGATAAACAGATGGTTTATAATACCAATTTTCAATTTTCTTAATAACTATACGTCAAATTATGGGTTGATAATTCTGCTACTCACGATTATTATCAAAATTTTACTCTATCCTTTATCATTTAAGTCATACTTATCAATGGCAAAGATGCGTGTATTAAAGCCACAGATTGATGAAATAAATGAAAGAATACCGAAGGAAAAAGCAGTAGAACGACAACAGGCCACAATGGCATTGTACAAAAAAGCAGGTGTAAATCCAATGGGTGGATGTTTTCCAATGCTTTTGCAAATGCCTATTCTCATAGCAATGTTCCGTTTCTTTCCTACTTCAATTGAGCTTAGGCAGCAAGGCTTTCTCTGGGCACATGATTTATCCAGTTATGATGCTGTTATCACTTGGAGCAACAGTATTCCCATCTTTGGCGACCACATAAGCTTGTTTAATTTATTGATGACTATTACTACAATTATTACAATTCGAATGAGCAACCAGGCAGGTGCCTCTGCACAGCAAATGCCTGGAATGCAGTATATGTCTTACCTAATGCCGTTAATGTTCTTCTTTGTCCTGAATAACTTCTCATCAGGTCTTACTTATTATTATTTTCTCGTTAATCTGATTACCATTGCCCAAAATGAAATTTTTAAAAGATCCATTGACGAAGCAAAAATTCTTCATCAACTTAACGAAAACAAGAAAAAGCCGGTTAAAAAATCGAAATTCCAGGAAAAGCTTGAAGAAGCTGCAAAACGAAGAGGATATAATACTAAAAGATAATCTGAAAAGCCGGTTTTAAACCGGCTTTTTTATTAATTTTATGTAACTTATTATCTTTTTTAATTTCAAAATTTATTGAATGAGCAGAAAATTACATTTCTCGTTTTTTCTGATTTGTTTCTTTTTAAAAGTTCATGGAATATCTCAAAGTGATAGCTTAAAAGCTTTATTATTAAAAGTAAATGATACTTCTAAAATAGAAATTATAATCAAATTAGTAAATCTGAATACCGATAAAGATTTAGACGTAAATCTGCGCTATTTAAACCAGGGACAAAAAATCGCTGACGACAATAATCTTATTATTGACAAGGCAAGGTGTATACAACTAAAAGGACTACAATACAAAAAAAAAGGAGATTTTACGTTTGCTATTGAATTGTTCAATGAAGCCGCTCAAATATATGAAAATGCAAAGAATTTCAAATTACTTGCAGGAGCATATAATAATTTAGGTGCTACATATGTAGATAAAGGTGATTATCAGAAAGCTATTGAATTTTTAATTAAAGCTTTACGATATTGTGATAAGGTAAATGATGATGCTTTAAAAGCAAAGACTCTGTTAAATATTGGTTTGGTATTTTATTATCAGAATAACTACAGAAAAGCATTAGAATATTATTACCAGTCTCTTGAATTAAGGAAAAAAAATAATGATTTAAAGGGACTATCATTAATATATAATAACATTGGCACAGCCAGTTACTTTTTAAAAGAAAACAAACTTGCAGTTGAAAGTTTTAAAAAATCTCTGATAATCTCACAGAAAATAGGTGATATAAGGGGAATGTCTTTGCCCTTGTTCAATATAGCTGAAATATATTATAATGATAATTCCTTAGATTCAGCACTTTATTATTATTACAAATCATATACTATTGATACAAGTTTGAAAGATAAAGCAGGCACAGCAAAATCATTACAAATGTTGGCAGAAGTTCACTTTCTACTTAAGAATATAAGTTTGGCTTTAAAATACGATAATGATGCTTTAAAACTTTCAACAGAAGTCGGATCGAAAGATGATATAAAAGATTGTTATAGAGTTTTAAGTAGTATTTATGCGGAAAAAAAAGATTATAAGAAAGCACTTGAATATTCAAATTTGTGCAGCTCATTTAAAGACACCTTATATAGTAAACAAAGTTCTGAAATGATTGCAGAGCTTCAAACAAAATATGAAACAGAAAAAAAAGATCTGCAGTTAAGCAAACAAAAGGAAAAAATTAAACATCAGGGCATAATTTCCCGGATATTAATTTCTGGAATTATTATAGCAATTTTGTTTACAATACTGGTACTTTGGCAATATTTCCAAAAGAAAAAGGCATTTAAAATTCTTGCGTTTCAAAAGAAAAATATTACAGATAGTATAAATTATGCCAGTCGAATTCAAACAGCTTTACTGCCTCCTGAAGAATTATTAAACAAGCTCCTGCCTGAACATTTTATTTTATATCTGCCAAGGGACATAGTTAGTGGCGATTTCTATTGGATTACAATATCAGAAGGAAAAACTATTATAGCCGTAGCTGATTGTACCGGACATGGTGTACCTGGTGCATTTATGAGTATGCTTGGTTTTGCCTATCTAAATGAAATAGTAAATAAATCGGTTAATTTAAAAGCAAATGAAATATTAAATGAATTGCGTGAAAAAGTAAAATCTTCCTTGCATCAAAATGATAGTTCTTATAACAAAGACGGTATGGATATAGCTCTGGTCATTATTGATCATGCAAATATGCAACTGCAATTCTCCGGAGCCAATAACCCGCTTGTTATTTGCAGAGATTCAAAAATTATCAATATACCGCCTGATAAAATGCCAATTGGCATACATTCAGTTGAAAATGAATCATTTACTTTAAAAGAAATAGAACTTGAACGAAATGATATTGTATATTTATTTTCCGATGGTTATATGGATCAATTTGGAGGAGATAACTTGAAACGATTGGGAAAGTTAAAATTTGAAAGAATTTTGACATATTCAAGTAAATTACAGATTAAAGCTCAGCGTTATTTTCTTGAGGAAAAAATTCTGGAATGGATGATTGATACGGAACAAATTGATGATATTCTTGTAATGGGAGTGAAAATATAATAAGTGAGAAAATGAATAGTAAGTAGTCATATGAAAAAGGTCAAATAACAGTAAAGGCGCCTCAGCGCCTTTCTAATTTTTAATATTCATCTTCGTTAAAGAAGAAGTCATCTTTACTGGGATAATCCGGCCATATATCTTCTATACTTTCATAGATTTCTCCCTCGTCTTCTATCTCTTGAAGATTTTCAATAACTTCAAGAGGAGCACCAGATCGAATAGCATAATCAATAAGCTCTTCTTTAGTCGCTGGCCAAGGGGCATCCTCAAGTTTAGAAGCTAATTCTAACGTCCAATACATAACCGCTTATTTATATTTCTGCCCTGTTAAAAAGTTACGCAAAATTAAAAAAAATAACAACATTTACAACTCGGGAGGCCATCTGGATTCAACAGCCTTAAAATCAGCAGATAACTTGCGTGAAAGAACAAAAAAATAATCCGATAAACGGTTAAGATATTCCATAACTACTTCTGGTACATCATAATCCATTGATAATTTAACAACCAATCTTTCCGCTCTTCTGCAAATAGTACGGATTACATGGCATAATGAGACCATAGGATGCCCTCCCGGAATAATAAACGAATGGATTGGTGAAAGGTTACTTTCAATTTTATCAATTTCTTGTTCCAGATACAAAATATTTTTTTTAGATAATTTAGGAATTTTTACTTTACAATCTTCACAGTCAGATGCAAGTATAGCTGCACAGACCATTAATCGATCCTGGATGTGCAATAAAATATCCTGAATTTTATTGTCAGCAAGTTGATCACGCAACAAACCAATAAAAGATATAAGTTCATCTACCGTACCATAAGCATCTATTCTTGGATGATTTTTAGTCACCCTTTTGCCTCCTATCAGTGATGTCTCTCCTTTGTCTCCAGTTTTGGTATAAATCTTCATATAGGATATAATATTGTATTTATGCAATTTATTAATTTAGACTAAATATTCAATATTTATTATATAATTTCTCTTTAGTATCATTATTACAATTTTATTTAAAAGGGAAAAACAGTGTGCTAATTATTTTGTTTAATTAATAATTATTTAACTTAGCATGACATTATTTAAATTCATGCAAGGCAAATTATACCTAATACCTTCATTTCTGGGATCAGAACATCCAAATGAAGTTTTTCCTGAATTAAATAAAAAAATTGTAAACTCAATAAATTATTTTATAGTTGAAGAAGAGCGCACTGCCCGCAGGTTTCTAAAAAAATTGCTGCCTGAAATTGTTATAGACAATTTGCATTTTATGATTTTAAATGAACATACCAGGGAAGCTGAAATGAATAGTTACATAAAGCCATGTTTTGAATTCAATGTCGGTTTGATTTCAGAGGCAGGAGTACCTTGTGTGGCTGACCCTGGTGCACTAATGGTAAAACTTGCACATGAAAAAAATATAGAAATAGTGCCACTGGTTGGGCCATCGTCTATATTATTGGCATTAATGGCTTCCGGGCTTAACGGGCAAAATTTTGCATTTAACGGATATTTGCCGGTACAAAGAAATGAGCGGATAAAAATGCTTAAATTTTATGAGAAACGCTCTTATAGCGAAAACCAAACTCAGGTATTTATAGAAACACCTTATCGAAACAAACAACTTTTGGAAGACATATTTAATTATTGTGGATATAATACAATGCTATGTATTGCATGCGATCTCTATCTTCCGACACAGTTTATAAAAACCCAAAGTATAGAAGAATGGAAATCAAAAATGCCGGATATTCATAAACATCCGGCAATATTTGCTTTACATAAGGTTTAGAAATTATTAATTCCTTTTATTTATAACTATATTTTCTTATATCGTTAATAATTACTTGATAATAAACCGAAGTATAGGGAGGTACATCTATAACATCAAAATATTTTGAATATCCTGAACTACCCCAAGCCATATTATAAGGTACAATTATTCTGGCCTCTGAACCTTTATTCAGTTTACTAAATGCGATTTTTAAACCTGGTATTATACTATCAACACCCATAGTATATTTACTACTCAGAAATTTTTGCGTCCCAAGTGAAAAAATAGTATCTAACGCTTTAACTTTATATTGAAATATAACTGTATCGTAAGTTGCTGGCATATCTCCCGTTCCTACTGTATCTATTTTCATATAAATACCATCAGATAAATTATTTTGATTCAACTGCAATGTATCCAAATATCTTTTAATAAATACAAGATCATCAGCTACAGGATCTTTAATTACCCTGACAAGTTCAACATCTATTATCAAAGTTGAGTATGCCGGTATATTATTCGTAAATCCATATCCATCGTAAGCCAATTTAGAAGGTACTATTAATCGAGCTTTACCACCTTCTTTCATTTTACATATTCCTTCTTGAAGCCCTGGCAAAGTATATCCGAGATATAATTTAACAGGTCCTTTATAGGAAATAAATGGCGTAATACCATTCCTTGAGGCAAGTGCAGTATCATTTGTTTGGACCACATTACCATTAATCAAGTACCACGTCGTATTGATAAGTACATAATCGGTATCGACAGGTGATATACCAGTGCCTGTTTTAGTTTCTATATAATATAATCCATCGGCAGTTGGCGCTACAGTTATATTGTGCGATTTAATATATTGACTAAGGTTCTCTTGTTCTTCATTTTGCAGATCTTCAGAATCATTTATTGAACATCCCGGCAATAGAAATATTCCATAGAAGCTAATAATTCCGAGTAAAATTTTTGTCTTCATCATATTTATTTTTTATAAATTATCATTTTTGTCTTAATTGAGTAATATTTGAATACATTAATATTTTCATATCTGATTCATAAGAACTAAAAAAGGTTGCGTGAAATTATATTCTAATTTATTTTTTTTATTTCTAATTCAAAAATAAGTGATGTAAATGGAGGTATAATGCCGGTTGATGAACCGGTTTCTCCAAAAGCAAGTTCAGAAGGCAAAATAACTACAGCCTTTTCTCCTTCCTCCATCATACCGAATGCTTCCTCAAGTCCTTTCACAACTTGCCATTCAGTGCCATAAACAAATTGAAATGACTCATGTCTTTTAACGGTTGAATCAAAAAATTTACCGTCCAAAAAGCGACCTTCATAATCTACAGTAAGTGTATCACCTTTTACCACTTTCCGACCATTCCCTTTTTTGATTTTAATATAATATAAACCGCTTCCCACAGGACTTATGGACAATTTTTGTTCCTGCATGTATTGCGAAAGTATCTCTTTTTCATAATCTCCAAAATCCTCAATCCACTTAAGGAATGCCTTCTTTTCATTCTCATATTCTTTAGCACTTTGAATATCAATCATGTTGATTTCAATTTTCAAGTCATCATCAGGTCTCAAAAAAGAAGGGAGATTGTTTTGAAGAGTTTTTTTGAAAAAGTTATTTGCACTTATAATAAACTCGGCTTTTTCTCCTTTAGCTAACATTGTAAAACATTCATCAACAGAACCCATATATTCCGGTTTAGTAACCTGGAATTTTCGCCTTCCTGAAAAAAACAAGGAATCCTTTATTGTTTTGTATGAAATATCAAAAGTTACATAATCACCAAATTGAGCCTTTTGATTGTCTTCACCTATTGTCAACAACTTATAATATATACCGCTCCATGTTTTTGAATATCCGGGATATTTTGAAAAATAGTTACATGAATATAAAATTGTAGCGATAAATAAAGTATAAAATATTTTTTTCATTTCAATAATATGTTCATTTACAATAATAAATTATTAATGTCTTTTTAAATTTTCAACTTTAAGCAATTCTACCACATATACAATAATTGACCTTGCCGGGATACGATTATCATCACCTACTAAACCATAGGCAAGATGCGGAGGTAAAATAAATCTTGCCTTGTCGCCCTCATGCATGAATAGAATACCTTCGTTAAGTCCAGATTCAACTTTGTATGAACCAACAATAAAAATTTTGTAACCAGTCGAATCAGAATTATAACAGGACTTGCCATCAAGTAATTCAACATTATATTTCAAGGTAACCTGCAAATCCGATGAAACTTGTTTCCCATGACCATGTTCAAAGATTTCATACCAAAGTCCGCTGCCTGTTTCTTTCATATTCCATTTGTGCCGCTTAATATATGCTTTAATATTGTCAGCATCTTTTTTAACCAAATACTTGTTTGCTCGAACTAAAGCTTCATTTTCTTTATTATCGTCAGGTTTGTTTTGTTCTATAGTTGTAGGACCGCATGTTTCTAATAATAAGCATAATGAAGATACTATTATGCTACTTACCAAACCATTGAACAGTTTCAATTTCATGACGATAAAGTTCAAGAAGTTTTTTGAATTTCTCAATAGTTTTCTTCATAGAAAGATTTGATTCACCTCCGGCTGCATTTTTATGTCCTCCACCTTCGAAATGTTGTTCACAAAAATTATTTACAGCAAATCCTCCACGCGATCTCATTGAAATTCTGATATTATCTTTCTTTTCAAGAAATAAGACAGTTATATTAACGTCTTCAATAGAAAAAGGCAGGTTTACAAAGCCTTCAGAATCACCAGGTTTAAACCTGTATTTTTCCATTTCTTTTTTAGTCAAATAAATGTATGCAGTATGAAATTCAGGTAATACTACCATTTTTTTATTAAGACAATAACCCAAAAGCTTCATACGATTATATGAAAAATTATCATAAACGTGGTTAAATACTTTATCTTTATTAATACCACAAGTTAACAAATCAGCTACTATGATAAAAGTTTCAGGATTTGAGGAATTGAAGCTGAAGCAACCGGTATCAGTCATAATGCCTGTATAAATGCATTCGGCAATAGTATTATCGATTAAATTCCTGTCTCCTGCATGAGAAATATATTTATAAACAAGTTCAGCAGTAGATGACACAGGTGTCGTTTATCATGATATTGTAAACATTATCGGGCTTGGGATGATGATCAATCAGCACTTTTATTGCATTGGATGAAGAAATTTTCGGGCCTAGATCTTTAAGCCTGGTTACATCATTAAAGTCAACACAAATAATAACATTGCTTTCTTTTATTATTTTAGAGGCAATTTTTTGATGTTTATAAAAAACAAGTAATCTGATTTGAAGCCTGCATCCAATGTAGAAAATGAGGAAAATCGTTGGGAACCATTAAAGAAGATGTGATGTCCTTTTTTCTTCAAATAGTGAAATAAAGCTAAAATTGAACCAATGGCATCACCATCCGGATTATAATGCGAAATCAATAATACTTTTCGCGGTTCTCTCAACAGATTGCTTAAGTTTTTTAATTCTATGTTAAAGTCTTTTTTCAAATAAATATTTAAAAGTTAGTACAATTCAAAGATAAAGAAATTATCATTTAATAAAATGATGTAACCAGGCTCATTTTAGGCTTTCTTAAAATCGTTATCTTTGTCAATCAAAGAAAAAAAATGTGAAGATTACTTTTCTCGGTACAGGCACATCGCAGGGAGTTCCTGTAATAGCTTGCAAATGTAAAGTCTGCCAGTCAAAAGATTTACGCGACAAGCGATTGAGATCATCTATAATGATTGAAATTAATGGCATAACAATTATTATTGACACCGGACCCGATTTCAGACAACAAATGCTTCGCGAAAATGTAACTAATATAGATGCAATCCTTTTTACTCATGAACACAAAGATCATACTGCAGGGTTGGACGACATCAGGGCATTTAATTATATTAAACAAATGCATGTCGACGTGTTTGCTGAAGAACGCGTTCAACTATCATTAAAGAAAGAATTTGCATACATTTTTGCTGAAAAAAAGTATCCGGGTGTTCCTCAAATTAATCTCAATACCATTTTTAACCAGGAATTCTTTGTCGGAGATATTAGCATTATCCCAATCAGGGCCATGCACTATCGATTACCAATATTAGGATTTCGAATTGGAGATTTCACTTACCTAACAGATTTCAATTATATTTCCGATGAAGAAAAAGAAAAAATAATTGGTTCGAAACATATAGTGGTTACTGGCCTTCGCAAACAAAAGCATATTTCACATTTCACAATTTATGAAGCAATTGCTTTGATTGAAGAACTTAGTCCCATGAGAGGTTATATTACACATTGCAGCCACCAATTGGGTCTGTATGAAGAATTGCAAAAAGAATTACCTAAAAATGTAGTACTTGCATATGATGGGCTGAAGATTGAGATGTAGAAGAAGATTCAAGAATCAAGATATAAGATATTGACTAAGGAATACTTTTAACCTTTTAACCTTTTAACCTTTTCAGTCAATCATTGCTTTGTATGCAATTCTAACAAGCGCACTTTTCTTAAAATAGAAAGTAAACCTAACAATGTTGTCATCATCGCTAATAACAACAGTATCACTTTCAAGAGACTTAATACTAAATTTTGATTTAAACGTTTCTTTAGTCATTCCAATTGATATTCCATTTTTTAAGTTGAATCTTCTATCTGTAATATCAAAATGATTAATCATTTCATTTTGAGAGGTTTTATAGATAGATATCTCATTTTTCTTGTTTGAAAAATAGAATGCAGTATCAACTGTAGAACTATCATGTACATTGATAACCGGTTGTTTAGAAATACTGAAAAAATTATTTTTATTTTTTAATAAAGTTTTAAGCTTAAAACTATTCGTAAATGCATCCGATGCAAAATCATTGCATCGAAAACAATTATCATCGTTGCTATCTGATTCAACAATTTCTGCAACATAAGTTGTTGCTTCCTTTTTATTAAATTTGTCGTTTTGTAATGCAGCAATATATCCAGGAAACAAAATACATATTATTAATAAAAAAACATAAACATATGTTTTCATGGTATATTTCATTATTTGGAACTAATAAACAAATATAAGGAATTATGATCATAATTGTCATTGAAAATCAGTGAAATATTAAGTTCTGCTCATTAGTTCTTTTTAGGTAATCAGGCAAAGGCTTAATACTAATAGAATATGACAATAATCTACATCCAATACAACTTCATCATGAACGTTTCAGATTACGGATTAATCATTGAGCGGAAATGTTATTCCTGTCCCTGAAAATGGAAAAGAAAATAAAATAAAATAAAATAAAAGTAAAAATGAGATAAATTTTGCAAAAATTTGTACTTTTTTTTAAAAAAAAGACTTAACAATTTGCTTGCAAGTGCTTTTTTAAAATTATTTTTTGTATTTTTAACTAATTACTCTTATTTATATTAAATAAATAGTAGTAAGAAGTATTTTGAAATTCAAAATAAATTAAAAAGCGAAAGCCGAAAAGCTTATGAGTAGGCATATTTAATAATAATAATTATGAGAAAAATGAAAACTTTAATGGTTATGCTAAGTATTGCCATGTTGCTTGTAGTGATTGATTGCAAAAAAGACAATAGTTCCAGTTCTGGTTCATCAAAGTTTACGGTTGGTTCAACAAGTTATGCATTGACGAGTGGATATATTGAAGATGACAGTAATAGCGCTTATATAGCTCTCCTTTCTTCCGGACTTAATATATCAGGTGAAAATATGACGGGAAGTGGTAATATGGTATTTTTAGAAATTTATCCTGCAACAGCCGGATCTTATGCAGGGACTTATACTTTTAATACCAATAGTGATGCTAATACATATAGTATTTGTGAGTATGACTTGAATTTTAGAAATTCTTCTGATACTTATATGTATGACTATGCTGGAATTACACTAGTCGGGACTATTACGATTACTAAAAGTGGAAGCAATTACGTAATTAGTATTCCATCATGTTCAGCCTATAGTACGGCCTATGGATCAAATACACCCACAGCTACTACTTTCTCGCTATCGTATAACGGAACTTTAACATCAACTAGTACAATAGAAACTATTGGTAAGATGATTAAATTCTCAAAAAAATAGTTTAAGTTTTTCGGTTAAACCATACGTAAAAAAATTCCGACATTTCATTTTAATGAGCTGTCGGGATTTTTTTTGAGTCATTAATGAAGAATAATTTGTCATTTATGACATAATCTGATAGATTTTTTCAATTGAAACAAAATATATATTAGTCTTACTAGAGAGCTAATAGTAACTCAGTAAAATTTTACTTACTTTCAAATATTTATATACTTAAATATAAAAAGAAGTATCTAAATCAAATAATAATTTTTCACTACCATAAATAATGCATATAGGAGACTTATTTTATAGGTAATCCTTCGCCGGAAAACAAAAATTTTTAACTTTGCTGCCCATAATTAATTTATTATTTAATTATCAATCATTCTGGTCCGGTAGCTCAGTTGGATAGAGCAACAGCCTTCTAAGCTGTGGGTCACAGGTTCGACTCCTGTCCGGATCACCTGCCCTGAAAACCTTTCAGGGCTTTTTTTATTTTTCATATTATAAATATTTTTTGATGGAAGTTAAAATTATTGAAAATAAAAAAGAAGATTTGCCGACGATATTAGAGTTTTACGCAGACAAGGATATTGAAGATGGAAATGTATTGTTTTTAAGTAAAGCTTAAGCAATTTTCGAAAAAATGCAGTTGTTATAAATTATGCATATCTAGTAATTTGATTAGAGAAAGGGCACACAGTTTTTATGAAAAATTGGAATTGAAAAGCATGGGTATAGCTTTATGATTAAGATTTAAGTTAAGCAAATGCCCATGTGAGAATTCAAGATAATAAATAATTCAACTTATTATGGAATAACATAATAATTTTTATTTTTCTGAGCATTATTACTAATAGGTACACGCCATAAACATTTCCAATCAGAAGTATTATAAAGGCAAAGATATCCTTTGTCTGATACTACAAGATATTTTCCATCAGCACTAAAATCTGCTGGCCAATTTATGTCAATAAAATCCGGATTAATTAAAACCTTTTCCATTTTCATATCGGGGTAATTAAATATCTTAAGAGCCCAATCATCCAAATATTTGCCATATATGCCTACGAAATTAGCTGAAATTTTTGGCATGATTATTTTATCGACTTCCTGCTTGTTTTTTCTTCCATTTTTATCTGTACTAATATTTGATTCCCATGTACCTGAAACAACATTTTCAGACAAAGACCATAACTTAATTAATCCTTTATTATTTCCTAATAAAATATTCTTTTCATCAGGAAGAAACCAGCTACTCCAAACACGAAAGCCAGAAATAACTTTTTTATTTACATTTTTATTTTCCACTAAATCCCATATTCTAAGCTTACTTCCAAAACCTAAACTGAAATTTCTAATTCTGGTACTGTTCCAGTACAAAACATAACGACCTGATGGACTAAACAAAACTTCTACGCCACCTGCATTAGGCAATAAATATTTTTTCATAAAGCTTCTTTCTTGGTATTTTATTTTTCCAGTAAATGCATCTATTGCAGTTACATCCCATGATCCAACCGCGACAATAAGGCTATCATTTACAGATAAACCTAAACCATTTTCAAAATTAACTTTTATTATCCGCCAGATTAGTTTCAAATCAGTCAATGAATAACAGCTTATAAAATCCTCTCTGTCATTAAGGCAATTGACGGATATTATCATTTTGCTTTCATCACGGGTAATTAGTAAATCGTTTACTATTTCTTCGTTTCCAATTTTTATTATAGTGTCTGATGCTCCATTTTCTAATTTCCATATTTTAATTCCATCACATTCTGCTATGATAATTCCATGCTTTGATGATATGTTTAAAAAAGAAATTGAATTGAGCAAATCTTTTTCAAATACTTGATCTTTATTTAATATAAGAGTAGAATCGTATGTATTTTCATTTGAGGTATTATTGCCTTTATACTCAGAACCATAGCTTTGAGAAGAACTGCCAATTACTGCAGATGTGAATAACAAAAATATGATGAGTAAATAATATCTGGAATAATTTAAATTCATCTATTTCAATTTAAAATTTCAAGCATTACTTTTATAGTAACATCCATAATTAGTACCAAGTTATAAAATTATATTGATATTTCTTTTGAATTTTATATGAATAAAATTAAGTAGTTCTAATTTACTGAAATCTCCAACTTCAATATAATAATATCAGGTGAGAGACAAATTGAATTATTGTTCATATTTAAAATACAAACTTACAATCAAGTAAAAAACTAATGTCGAAAATTTTAATATTCAATTATATTTTTGAAACAATATAAAATTTTAGGTCTACAAAATATTAAGAATATAAAATTTAGACTATTTTTATTACTAGGTTATTTTGCAAAATATAATATCAATAAATATTTGAATTTTACTTGAAGAATTATATTTTCTAAAACCTTTAATTATTTAAGGAGGAAAAAAATATGAAAAAAGAATTTCAGGGAAGTGCACCATCAAGTGCCATTTATGGCTTAGGTTTTATTGGAGCAGCTATCTATTTTATTGCTCATGCTACCAGCTTCTGGATAGGTGTAATAGGAATATTAAAAGCTATTATTTGGCCGGCCATTCTTGCCTATGAAGCTTTTAAACATCTTGGAATGTAACATGAAAATAGTTGCTTATCAATAAAACTTAGAGCACGGTTTTTAGACAATAATAAGTATTTAATTGAATTGTAGATGTTGCCTTAAAGTCTGAAAACTCGTTATTGCGAGCGGAGCGAAGCAATCTCTCTTTTTTAACAGATTGCTTCGTCATTTCATTCCTTGCAATGACGTTCCGATTAACTTTTGTGACACCATTACAACTGTAGAATCAAAATATTTACTAATATTTTTTATATGGAAAATATTTCAGAAACAAATGAATTCGTCGTAAAAGGTCAATCTATAAATGATCTTTATGAAACCCGAAAATGGACGTTGTTTTTAAGTATCTTCGGTATGATTTTTTTAGGTCTATTAGTATTATTTACTTTGTTTATTACTACACATAATTCTGAAATTAACGGACAACCAATAAACATATTTTTTTCTAAAATTTCATTAATAATAATGACGATTTTATTTACCATAATATACTTTTTCCCAATATATTTCTTACTACAATTTTCAAAATATTCAAAAAGGGCAATTAATTATAAAAATGAACATGATATTCAAATGACTTTTAAATATTTAAAATATCATTTCAAATATATTGGTATTCTATTAATTATCTTTTTAGCATTTTATACTTTTATCGGACTAATAGTTCTTGTGACAAAATTGGTAATCTAAGAATTTAACAAAATTCATATGAAACTTAAATTGTATTTTAAATTTATTCTGTGCATAGCATTATACATTGCAATTTCCGGGTTATCCAATGCACAGCAATTAAATAAACCTGTAAATCGTGAACACATACTAATGGATTTTGCCTGGCGATTTGCATTAGGTCATTCTTTTGATACAAACAAAGATTTTGGAAATGGAACCGGTTATTTCTCATATTTTACAAAAGCAGGATATGGCGACGGACCGGCAGCTCAGAACTTCGAAGATCGTTCCTGGCGATTGGTTAACTTGCCGCATGATTGGGTTGTAGAACTTCCGTTCAACAACAAAGGTAGTCATGGTCATGGTTACAGGGCAATTGGCCGTAACTTTCCCGAAAACAGTGTAGGTTGGTATCGTAAAACCTTCTTTATTCCAGCAGACGATTTGGGAAAACGCATTTCCATAGAATTTGATGGTGTGTATCGTGATGCAAAAGTGTGGGTAAATGGTTTCTATGTTGGTGAGGAACATAGCGGATACTGCAATTTTACCTATGATATTTCAGATTATTTAAATTATGGAAGTGATAATGTAATAGCGGTTCGTGTCGATGCAACTATGGAAGAAGGTTGGTTTTATGAAGGTGCAGGAATTTATCGTCATGTTTGGTTAAATAAAACTGCACCTTTGCACGTAGCTTATCATGGAACTTTTATAACTTCTGAATTAAATGAAAATGCTGCAACTTTAACAATTCGTACTACAGTTGCAAACGATTTTAATAAACCAATTGAATTTGATATTGAGCAAACTATTGTCGATGTCAATGGAAAAACTATTGCTACTGATATTATAAAAAAAACAAAGCTGAAGCCATACAATGAAAATGTATTTTACAACCGCATTCAGATTACAAAACCTAAGTTATGGTCCATAGAAACTCCATATTTACATAAACTTCTTACAATCATTAAATCGGGAGACACCATTGTTGATTCATATGAAACCCGGTTTGGCATTCGAACTGTTAGATTTGATGCTAATAGTGGTTTCTATCTTAATGGCAAGCACGTCATTTTAAAAGGAACCAACAACCACCTGGATCATGCCGGAGTTGGAATTGCAATTCCTGATGCATTGCAAGAGTATCGGATAAAGTGCTTAAAAGATATGGGCAGTAATGCATACCGTTGTTCTCACAATCCACCAACCCCTGAATTGCTGGATGCATGTGATAAACTGGGAATGCTTGTTATTGATGAAAACCGCTTGATGGGAATTAATGAAGAACATCTTGACCTGCTAAAAGGAATGATGCTCAGGGATCGCAATCATCCAAGTGTCATTTTGTGGTCGTTGGGTAACGAAGAATGGACTATTGAAGGCAACATTAAAGGTGCCCGTATTGGAACTACCATGCAAAATTATGCACAACAACTGGATTCATCACGTGCTTTCACTGTAGCTATAAGCGGCGGTTGGGACAATGGTACAGGAACGGTAATGCAGGTTATGGGATATAACTATATCGTCCAAGGAAATATTGATGAACATCATTCAAAGTTCCCTTGGCAGGCAGGCGTTGGAACTGAAGAAAGCAATACTATTGGTACGCGTGGAGTTTATAAAACCGACATGGAAATTGGTCATATGGCGCCTACCAACCGGGTACCTGAAAATGTGGGAACTGAATCAGGATGGAAATTTTATGTTGCCCGTCCTTTTTTATCAGGATTATTTTTTTGGACTGGTTTTGACTACCGTGGAGAACCAAATCCTTGATCATGGCCTGCTGTAAGTTCACAATATGGTATTGTAGATGCTTGCGGATTTCCAAAAGATATATTCTATTATTTAAAATCGTGGTGGGGAACTGAACCCGTAATGCACATTATTCCTCATTGGAACTGGAAAGGCGAAGAAGGAAAAGAAAAAACAGTAACCGTATATAGCAACTGTGATGAGGTTGAATTGTTTCTGAATGGTATAAGTCTTGGAAAAAAAACTATGGAGGTTAACGGACATTTGGAATGGAAAGTGAATTATCAACCTGGTGTATTAATGGCACGAGGCTTAAAAAAAGGAAAAGATATTATTTCTGAAAATATTGAAACGACTAACGATGCAAAAGATATTCATTTGACTGCAGACAGGTCAAGTATTACTGCTAACGGAACAGATGTTTCAGTAGTTAAAGTAGGCCTCTACGATGCCTTTGGTCGTTTTGTTCCCACGGCGAATAATGATATCTCGTTTTCAATAGATGGCCCTGGCAAAATTATCGGCGTGGGAAATGGCGATCCTTCAAGTCACGAACCAGATAAATTCATTGATACTGTAAAACAAATAAAAGTTGAAAATTTAAAAATAAAAGTAGTTGATAAGTTAGATACCTTGCCTGAAATTGCTCCTGACTTTGATGATTCGAAGTGGCAATTGGCTTTTCCAAATAATAATTGGGATACAACTATTTCAAAACCATCGGTTAAAGGAATCGTGATACGAGGAAAATTCACTATTGATGCACTTAACGATGAGACTGAAATTACACTTTATCCTAAAAGTTTAGGCGAAGAACAAGCCATTTATATTAATGGTAATTTGATACTAAAAGAGTTTAAACGCGATCAGGCAAGTCCTGAAATAAAACTTGAACATTCTATATTACATCAGGGAGAAAATGAATATGTCATAGTTGGTTTACCTTTACTTAAGAAGTATCGATGGGATAACCTGAATACAGATCCGGGAATAATTAAAGTATTGTTGCCAGCTGGAAAATGGACAAGAAGTACTTTTAATGGTCTGGCTCAGGTTATTATTCAAAGCACACAGAAACCAGGTGAAATCATGCTTAAAGCAAGTTCACCAGGTTTAAACAGTGCTGTAATAAAATTACATTCGCAACCTGTAATTATTGAATCGGAAATAAAAAATTAAACCATTAGCAATTTAGAAATATCAAAAGATTTAAAAATCGCTTTTTACGAGATATTTGTTCAGAATTCCAAAGGTATTTCCGATTCAGAATAAAAAATTCTTGATAAAGCCTTTTTGATGAAAAGGCAAGTATTAATGGAAATTAATGCCAAGTATAAGAAGGGAAAAAAATAATTAGAAGTTATAGACAGCCTAGATTTTTCAAAACGATTTTGAATCCTGACAGGTAGGGTATTAAAAATGCATAATATTTAATTTTTATAGGCGATTTATAAAAGTTCCTTAGGAACGAAATCTCTGTAAAATATACAGAATAACTAATTTAAAGCTCCATAGGAGCGACATATAAAAATTAACGATTTATATGTCGCAACTACGTTGCTAAAATTATCTTTGAGACTTTATTTCTACAAATATACCTTAGATTTGAATCTTAGACCTTAGACCTTAGATTTGAATCTTAGACCTTAGATTTGAATCTTAGATTTGAAAAGAGAAAAAACAAAGATAATTTTGAAAGAAGTTAACATGAAAAATTAAAAAGAAAGGAACCAAACAATGAACTATAGCTCCGTAAAAGCTTTTTGCTTATGCTCCTATTTAGACTGTTTGGCTTTTCTTGAAATAAAGACCTGTATAAGAATATAAACCATAATTATTAAGGTTATTAGGATTATTTCAAGTTCCCTTCTTTTTGTTTTTCCCTAATATCAAAATTATGAAGAAATTTTTAATTGGCATCGATGTAAGTAAGGAAAAGTTAGACGCTTGCTTAATGAGCCAGACAGAAGTAAAAGAAGAAACCGTTGTAGGAAACCAATCCTTGTTAATTAAAACCTATTTAAAAAGAGTTTTAAAAGAAAATGTCATAGGAATGTCTGATTTATTGGTTTGTGCAGAATACACAGGGCAATATACATATCCATTGTGTTGTGCTTGCAATGAATTAAGGCTAAATTTATGGTTAGAGAATCCGGCACAAATCAAGTATCGTTCAGGAATCCAACGAGGGAAAAACGATAAGTTAGATGCCCGTAAAATTGCCATGTATGCATTACGTTTCCAGGATGAAGCGAAGTTATTTTTGATGCCAGATAAAAGCCTTAATACGCTTAAACAATTAATTAGCGAACGAGACATGTATATTACAGATAAAGGGAAATACCAAGGTCAATTGACAGATCAAAAACGTTTTATGGATAAAGAAGACTATAAGAAAAAATCTAAACGCTTAAATGGTCTTATTGATGAATTGAATGAGGCTATAACTCAAATCGAGAAAGATATACAAAAGACAATTGATAAAGATGAGACCCTTTCTAACCAGCATAAATTGCTTTGTTCGGTTGAAGGAATAGGAGAACGTACAGCTGTAAAGATGATTGTAGAAACCAATGCTTTTAAAGATTTTAAAGATCCAAGAAAATTTTGTTGCCATGCTGGTGTTGCTCCATTTTCATATACTTCGGGCAGTAGTCAAAGGTCTAGAAATAAGATATCTAATCGAGCAGATAAAAGTATTAAAGCGCTATTACACATGGGAGCATTAATTGCTGCTACAAGAATGGAAGGGGATTTGCACGAATATTATCTTCGCAAAGTATCTGAGGGAAAGAATAAAATGTCTGTACTTAATGCAGTAAGGGCAAAATTGATCTATCGTATGTTTGCAGTGATAAGAAATAACCAGATGTATCAAAAAAATTATCTGAATGCTCTTGCTTAAATCATAAGAATCGCAACTACGTTGCTAAAATTATCTTTGAGACTTTATTTCTACAAATATATCGCAACTACGTTGCTAACAGAAACCGAACATTTTTATACATTATTAACATAATATACACCTCTCTTATTCCAAATAGTCAGGGCGCGACTTTGAGTCGCACCTCGACCGGTTCCTTCGTTCCCGCAGGCACTATTTCATCTGCAACTCATAATACTCCCCATCCTTTTTATCATACCGTATTACACCATATTTCATGCAAAAATATATTGCTGTAATATCAGGGTTAGCCAACTGGTTAATATTACTTACAACATATACACGAGGTATAACATTATTATTAAGACTGTAATTAATTGGAACAATCGAATCGGAATAAATTGATAAATATATTTTAAACCAGTTAATAGAAGACACACCTCCTTGAATAAAATAACTATTAACAAAGTTTTCTTGAGATTCAATTTTTAGACTTATATTTAATTCCTGGCTAAAATTGGTTTTGTCACTTTCATTATAATCTGATGAAAAATATGAAATATATAAGGTATCCGTTTTAATGGTATTGCTTTTATAAAACAAAGTTTCACCTAGTTTAAAAGCAAAATAGTCTTCCTGCGGGATGTTATAATATTTTTTTTGTCGCAACAGGAAAGTAGGACTATTATAATCAGAAATAAATAGTATTTTTTCATTTACCAGGCTTAGAAATAAATTTATTTCAAATAGTCAGGGTACGACTTAAAGTCGCACCCTGACTGGTTTCTTCGTTCTCTCTGGCAGCTATTTCATAACCAACTCGTAATACTCCCCATCTTTTTTATCGTAACGTATTACACCATATTTCATGCAGAAATATATTGCTGTAATATCTGGATTTTCAGTCTGATCAATATTGTTTACGACATATACTCTTTGGACAGTAAGGTTGTTTAAATTATAGTCTATTGGTTGTATTGAATCGGAATAAATATGCAACCATATTTTTAACCAGTTGATTTGAAAAGAACCTAGTCCTATTAAATAACCATTATTAATACTGTAAAGTTTACCAACCCCGTTCACACCAATTGACAAATATTGAAAATAAGATATTTTATCGCTTTCATAGTATTCAGAAGAAAGATATGAAATATAAAGAGTGTCTGTCTTATTCACATTACTCTTATAAAACAAAGTATCACCTAGTTTAAAAGCAAAGTAGTCTTCCTGGGGGATATTGTAATACTTTTTTTTGTCGCAACAGGAAAGTAGGACTATTATAATCAGAAATAAATAGTATTTTTTCATTTACCAGCTTATAAATAAATTTATTTCAAATAGACAGGGTACGACTTAAAGTTGCGCCCTGACTGGCAAACTCTTTACCGTCTGCACCTATTTCATAACCAACTCGTAATACTCTCCATCCTTTTTATCATACCTTATTACACCATAATTCATGGAGAGATACATTGCAGTAATATCAGGGTTGGCAGTCTGGTTAATGTTATTTACTACATATACCCTTTGGATAGAATGACTACCTAAATTGTAACTAATTGCATTCATCGTATCTGAATAACAATCTACATATATTTTAAACCAGTTTATTTGAAAAGAACCTAGCCCTATTAAATAACCATTATTAATACTGTAAAGTTTACCAACTCCGCTTATACCAATTGACAAATATTGATAATAAGATATTTTGTCGATTTCGTAATAATCAGAGGAAAAATATGAAATATATAAGGTGTCCGTTTTATTGGTATTACTCTTATAAAACAAAGTATCACCTAGTTTAAAAGCAAAGTAGTCTTCCTGCGAAATGTTGTAATACTTTTTTTTGTCGCAACAGGAAAGTAGGACTATTATAATCAGAAATAAATAGTATTTTTTCATTTACCAGCTTATAAATAAATTTATTCCAAATAGACAGGGTACGACTTAAAGTTGCACCCTGATCGGTTCCTTCTTTACCGCAGGCACTATTTCATCTGCAACTCATAATACTCCCCATCCTTTTTATCATACCGTATTACACCATATTTCATGCAAAAATATATTGCTGTAATATCAGGGTTATCCGACTGGTTAATATTATTTACAACATATACACGAGGTATAACATTATTATTAAGACTGTAATTAATTGGAACAATCGAATCGGAATAAATTGATAAATATATTTTAAACCAGTTAATAGAAGACACACCTCCTTGAATAAAATAACTATTAACAAAGTTTTCTTGAGATTCAATTTTTAGACTTATATTTAATTCCTGGCTAAAATTGGTTTTGTCACTTTCATTATAATCTGATGAAAAATATGAAATATATAAGGTATCCGTTTTAATGGTATTGCTTTTATAAAACAAAGTATC
This sequence comes from uncultured Bacteroidota bacterium, assembly GCA_963851385.1. Lineage (GTDB taxonomy): Bacteria > Bacteroidota > Bacteroidia > Bacteroidales > DTGW01 > CAWEFA01. Next base: position 304,572 of record CAWKPE010000013.1, read on the forward strand.
ACCTAGTTTAAAAGCAAAATAGTCTTCCTGCGGAATATTGTAATATTTTTTCTTGTCGCAACAACTAAGCAGGACTATTAAAATTAATAACAAATAATATTTTTTCATAGTTTTATTGTTTTACAATCCTTTTAATATAAGTAATACCGTTACTTTTTATATGTACCACATATATCCCCGGGTTTAGGCCTGATATATTTATACTTGCACCGGAATTTGATATGCCATTTAACTTTCTCCCGGACAAATCAAATACTTCAGCATTAAAACCTGATAGACCTTTAACCAATATTTCATCAGATGCCGGGTTAGGATACAAATTTACATTTTCTGAATTCAAATTATCCAAATTCCCGGCAGAATTAATGACATGGATTGCTGTATCTGTTATTTTTACACGGGCAGATTTAGTTACATTATTAACAGGCGTAAAAGTACAAACGTCGTAGCTTATTTTCTTATATATATTTGCGTTATAATCACCGCAAATATTACCTAGTTTAGCTGTAAATATTGCTCCATTTTTGGCTGAGAAACCGGGTTTCATACAAATTTTACCGGATGCAAGGTAATTAACCGTACCGGTAGATATGACTTCAGTAGAATTGATAATGCCTGCAACATTTCTCTGGGAAGCATTTGAAATATTTATAGAACGATAATCCCAATGCAGAAATCCAAGATAATAAAGATTATGAAGCAGCATATAATCCATTCCACAGAACTCTAATTTTGCAGAATTTAGAGTTCCAAGTTCTTCAGGCCAAATTAATCTTGATGGACTTGACCAGTCTTGGCTGTAACCTTCCTGAGGGTAACCTCCCACAATAATTTGATAGCTCCTTGTTCCATCGCATGGGGCCTCATTTAAAAGGTTTTCATAAAATGCCTTATCTGTATTATATTCACTGGAATTAATTGTGTCAAGACTATAATTATTGTCACCATGCAAGATAAGGTAATATAAAGGGAAATGTTCATAAATATATGGAGCCGTATAGCTTCTAAGTGTTTCGAATATAACAGGTCCGTCAAAATCTGATATGGTCGCCAATGTTCTGATTTTGTAATAATCAAAATCTGATTGTATTGCATCGGGTACTAAGCCAAGTGTATAACCGGAAATTATTGAATTTATAGAGTTTATGGCATCTGTCATATCGGAATAAAAAAGAAATCTAAAAAGAAATGTGTGTTGACCATCATTAGAATTGTCAAAATGAGAAACCAAGTTATTATAATCCGAAAGAAAATTTCCTGCTTCAACTGCCCCGTATGAATAGAATAAGTAAGTGTCGAAGTCACTTCCACTGCCTTGTTCTACCAGCTTGCGCTGAACAGGATATTCAATATACCACAGGGAATTCAAATTACAGGGTTGATTTACTTGATAATGTATATAAATAAACGGGAAGATATATATGGTAATTCCAACATAGTTTTGACAACTGAAATTATCATTAGGCTGGTGAAAAAGATATATCGGACGTGTATCATAATTATTACTGTCGTGTTTCATCATTGAAATCAATCGCCTTGTTAAATCAGAGGCCCATAGCCTGAAATTAACAATGTTCCCGCTTATTATCCCCTGTTGTGACAAATAGCCTGAAATCCTGGTGGTAGAAAAATTTAACGGGATGCCTGAAATATTTTCATTATCTACAAGCTTCTTTATTAATGAAAGTCCTTCGAGCATGTGGTAAATATAATCCTGGCTCATACCTTCTCTAGGAGGTGTCAGTCCGCCACCTTTGAAAACACTGCCATAGTCATTATAACCTAATATACTATTATATTTATTAAAAAAAGCATCGTTCACATCATCCCTTATCATAAAACCATTAATATCGGAACTGTAAAACGTACCACCCCTTTCATAGGATTCTGAATAAGCATCAAGGCGTTCAATAGCACATAACGCGTAAAGGAGTTCAGTCAATGTCTGTTTATAATCCTGCCCGTTGTTTTTTAACAGCCTGTATTCAGTGGCAAGTATGGAAAGATAATGGCTTAAGCTTTCATTGCCGTCTCCCCATTCAATTATACTGTTAGTTGGGTTAGTCAAATCTATTGTTGTGGCAGGTATATTCACACCGGGTTCTTCAACATTGGGAGAAACTATCATAAATTCATCACGCAGCCTTTGCCTGTATCTCCAGTATTTTTCTAGATTTTCCTGCGGACTTTGTGCTGTTGCCCATTCGATTGTAATAACAAGCAAAATAAGTATCCTAAATAAATTTTTCATAATCAAAAGTTTTAAGATTTATTAGTTTTATCAGGATACTTATCTCTTAAGGCTTTTAACCTCTTTATTTAATTCTTCAATTTTATTATTGAGCTCAATAATATAAAGCATTTGCTCTTCAATTTTTTCAAGGAGTATGGCATTCATCTGGGCCACGTTTATCCCGCTTTGAAGTACAGTTTTCTTATCCGGAACATTTGGCAAATGTTCTTTGGTTTTAATAAAATTTTCCAGCTCGCCAATTGACATCAGCTTATAATTTTTACCAAAAACATGATCAGACCAAGCAGTAGCTTTTACATCAACCTCCTCAGCGGTGACAATTCCATTAACACCCACATTTCCCAATACTGCAAGTTTATAATCTGTTCTTGCAGCCGTTCCTATTCCAATATTAGTAAAAGTAGCATAACCTGCAATAACTAGTCCGTTTAAATTTATTGAACCATTTGAACTATATCCACTGCCAGGTGTAAGGGTGATACTTCCTCCAACAGCACTAGGTGTTGCTACCCCACTAAATACAGATAATATTGCACCATTAGCATAATAAACATTTGCACCTTTTATATCGTAACTGGTTGTACCGTTTGGCCCGGCTGTTTGTGAAAAAGATAATTGGTAAAACATACCAAATAGAATACTTAAAATAGTTGTTTTAGTTTTCATATTTATTAAAGTTTTAAGGGTCTTGCTTACTCTCTTAAAGCCATACCTTTCGGCAGGCAAGCTTTTCGGCTTCCGCTTTATTTTAGTTTTAAAGTTTAGTTTTCATGGATATTTTATTCCTGTCAATGCAATAAAAAAGCGTGAACTTAAACCTACCCGTTTTAGAGGTTCTCGCAGAACCCGTACCACAAGATAAGTAAAGCCCACGCCGTGGCGTGAGCGTCTACTTTTAAACCTTGTGGTACAAAAATCTGCGAGATTTCTAAAACAAGAATAAAAGCTTTCGCTCTTTATTATATTTTATCTAATTCAATTACATTCTTCTTATCGTTAATTTTAATATTTCACATTTATTACCATTATATTGAAAATAATTTTTATCCATAAAATAGCAATTACTTAACGGCTTTTAATATTATTAATTATTCTGAGAAATTGAGAAAAATTGCGTTATTCTAAATATGAACGGTTTCAAATATACAAAATTGAAAAAGAATAAGAAAAATATTCAGGATAATTTATGATCATATTTCTTCATAAATAAAAACTTTTGAGATTTTATATTAATAAATCAAATTGTCGGGTTTCCCTTACTGCCACTGAAGTTCATGAGAATCCGATTTATTTGGACACTATATATAATATTAATGGAACAAAAACCGGATACCTGGTTTATAACGGGTTTATGTCGGATTATGATATTCAATTAAACGATGTTTTCAAATATTTCAAAGACCAGGGGGTTCAGCAACTCATTTTGGATTTAAGATATAACCCTGGTGGATCGGGCAATTCGGCAACCTACCTCTCAAGCATGATTTATACTACCGATACAACCAAGTTGTTTTTTAGCAACAAGTTTAATAAATATTTTCAGGCATATTTGGACAGTGCTTACGGGAAAAATTATTCAAATGTAATATTTGCCGATAAAATTGAAAAAACAGATGTTACGCCGGAAACACCAATAAATTCTTTAGGGTTAAACAAAATTTATATTATTACAACCGGAAATACTGCATCTGCAAGCGAACTGGTAATAGCAGGTTTAGTACCTTATATGAATATAATAACAATTGGTACCAATACTTAAGGTAGATATGTCGGCTCAATAACAATTAAGGATTATGACAAAAATGGTGTTTTAAATCCCAATCATAAATGGGCATTGCAGCCAATAGTAATGAAAGTGGTAAATTCTGCCGGTTTTTCAGATTATGTTAATGGGTTTGCTCCCACTGTTAATGCTGAAGAAGATATAGCTAATTTATTGCCAATTGGAGATACTAATGAAACTTTGTTGAATGTTACAATTAATTATATAAATGGAAATATGAAAAAGTCACTCGAGTTGAAGTCTGATTTCCAATTTGAAAAGGTTGCTGATTCAAAAGATTTCGTTCCACATTCAAAAGAAATGCATTTTAATTACAAATTTAAATTTCATTAATCCAAGTAAAATTTTTAATTAGTATTTTGATATAGAAATCAAATCAAGATTTTTTTTCAGTCTTTTCCATTTTTTTGAGAAAGATATATCTGGTCAATTATATCTTTATATTTCTCATAAATATAAGCCCGCTTAAGTTTTAAAGTCGGTGAAAGTTCACCTGTAATAGTTGACCATTCATCGGCTAAAAGTCTGAAACGTTTGATATGTTCTGAATGCCCCCGTTTTTGGTTTATTTCAGTTATTACTTTATTGTATTGTTCAATAACTTTTGGATTATTGATGATATCGGAATTATCATTAAAATGAATTTTGTTGCAAATACACCAAGTTTGAAGAAATGGAAAATTAGGCTGGATTAAGGCACTCGCGAATTTCTGGTTTTCTCCTATTACCATTGCTTGTTCAATGAATTCCGTTTCTTTTAATTTGTTTTCAATAACCTGAGGTGCAACATACCTGCCACTGGAAAGCTTAAAAATTTCTTTTTTTCTATCAGTTATCATCAGGAATTTGCCATCAACTAGCGTACCGATATCTCCGGTATGAAACCAGCCTTCTTTATCAATAGATTCGTTTGTTAATTTAGGATCATTATAATAACCTAACATAACATTATGACCTTTACAAAGAATTTCTCCATCATCTGCTATTTTTAATTCAACACCTGGCAAGACTGGTCCGACTGTACCAAATTTAACAAGAGGGATGGTCAAATTATTCACTGCAATAACAGGTGAAGTCTCTGTCAGTCCATAACCTTCAATGATTTGTATACCGGCGGCCCAAAATATCCTGGAAAGCCTGATTTGCAGGGTAGCACCTCCCGAGACTATTCTGTCTAATTTATTACCAAATGCTTCGCGCCACTTTGAATAAACAAGTTTATCAGCAATTTTAAGCTTTAGTTTATAAAACCATCTGTCTGGTTTATCTAAATCGAATTTCTTAGCAACCCTGATAGACCAGAAATACACCATGCGACCCAGGAATGGAAGTTCATGTCCTTTGCCCTGGATTTTTTCAAAAATTAATTCCAGTACCCTGGGAACAGAACAGAAAATTGTAGGTTTTATTTCAAAGGCATTATCTGCTATAGTGCCCATATTCTCGGCATAATAAATACTTAAACCTTTAAATTGATAATGATAATTAATGCAGCGCTCATACACATGACTTAAAGGTAAAAAGCTTAAGGCTCTTGATTCAGGACCGCATATATGCGCTTTTGAAGTTTCTTTAAAATTATTTACAATATTGCTGTGTGATAACATAACGCCTTTTGGAAAGCCAGTTGTGCCACTTGTATATATTAAGGTAAACAAATCTTCGGGTCTAATACTTTCTTTGATGTGAATTAACTTGGGCATCATTTTATCTTTGCTTTCTCGCCCTTTGTCCAGAATTTCTTGCCAATTTTTGGCTCCTTCAATAATATTAAAAGTGAAGATATCATTTATTCCGGCCATGCCGGCTATCGGCCTGATTTTATCAAATAATTGTTTATCTGAGATTATTAAAATTTTGGGCTTGCAATGAGTAAGAATATAGAAGTAATCATCCTTGCTAATTGTCGGGTATATGGGCACATGAACAATTCCGGCCTGTGCCATTCCCATATCGATAAGATTCCACTCAGGACGATTGTTTGAAATTGAAGCAATTCTATCGCCTTTTTGAAAACCCATGGCCAGCAATCCGCAACTAAAGAAATTTGATTGTTCAATGTATTCAGATACACTATATTTCACCCATTGTCCGTTCTCTTTCCCAGCAATGACATCATCTTTAGAAAAATATTTTTCTTTATAATTATCAAGCAAATCAAAAACACGGGTTATATCCATGTTTGAAAAAAAATTATGATTTTATCAAATATACTAAAAACCGGGAAATGAATAAAGAATTAAATATGATATAATAATATAATTTGGAAGCTTAAATTTTTTCTAATATTTTTTTTGCCTTCTTTAATGCATTATCTAAACCTTTAGGATTTTTACCACCTGCAGTTGCGAAGAATGGTTGTCCACCGCCGCCACCATCAATTTCTTTGGCAAGTTCACGAACAAGGTTGCTGGCATTCAGGTTTTTTTCTTTAACCAGATTTTCTGATATCATTACAGCAAGATTCGCTTTTCCTTCAATCTCTGAGCCCAAAACTAATATCAGGTTGTCCACTTGTCCTCTCAATTGAAATGCCAGTTCTTTAAGCCTTGCGGACGAATCAATAACAATTGGTTCAACTATCAGATTAATATTATTAACTGAAGAAATTTTATTAATCAAATCCTTTTTTAAGTCTTCAATTTCTTTCTTTGAAAACTCTTCAACTTTTTTTTCTAAAATAATTTTCTCTCCAATTGAAGCATCAATGCTTTTAAGAATGTCCTGGGGATTATTGAATTTTTCTTTTATAGCATTTAAAATTTCAAATTGATAGTTGATGAACTCATAAGCTTTACTTCCTGTTATTGCTTCAATTCTACGAATACCTGCTGCAATTGCACTTTCAGATATTATTTTAAAAAATCCAATTTGACCGGTTGAATTGACATGTGTACCTCCGCAAAGTTCAATTGAATCGGCAAATTTTACAACCCTAACTTTTTCTCCATACTTTTCACCAAACAACATCATGGCACCTAGTTTCTTTGCATTTTCAATAGGAACTTCCTCAATTTTTGCTGAGATATTATTCAAAATCATGTTATTGACAATTTTTTCAATTTCAAGAAGTTCCTTTTCACTTACTTTTTGAAAATGGGAAAAATCGAAGCGCAAATAATCTGGATGAACCAGTGAACCTTTTTGCTCTACATGTTTTCCCAAAACCTGGCGGAGCGCAAAATGTAATAAATGTGTAGCAGTGTGATTTCTTTCAGTTGAATTTCTTGTATTTGATTCTACCTTGGCTGTAAAAGTTTTGTCTAATTTGACAGGTAGTTTTTCAGTTAAGTGTAAAATGAGATTGTTTTCTTTTACTGTATTTATGATGTTTATTTCTTCATTTTCAAATATTATAACTCCTGTATCACCTATCTGTCCTCCACTTTCAGCGTAAAAAGGTGTCTTGTTAAAAACGAGATGATATAAGTTTTTACCTTTAGAAAATACTTTTCTGTAACGTGTAATTTTAACATTGGCTTCTGTAGAGTTGTAACCAATAAATTCCGCTTTTTCATCCGGAGAAATTATAATCCAGTCGTTTGTTTCAACTGCAGCATCTGAGCGGGAACGTGTTTTCTGTTTTTGCATCTCGGCGTCAAATTCTTCACGATTCATGGACATATTCTGTTCTTTAAGAATTAATTCAGTTAAATCTGCAGGGAAACCATAAGTATCATAAAGTTCAAAAGCAGACTTACCACTGAGAATTTTAGTTTTATTTGATTTAGCTATTCCAATGAGTTGATCTAACAATTTTATTCCGGTTGAAAGTGTTTTAAGAAATGCATTTTCTTCTTCAGCAATTACTTGGATAATAAGCATTTCCTGAGATTTAAGTTCAGGAAATGCTTTTCCCATATGATTGACAAATAGTGGAACCAGCTTACACAGGAATGGTTCGTTTTGTTTTAAATAAGTATAAGAATACCGCACTGCCCGGCGTAAAATACGGCGTATTACATATCCAGCTTTGTTATTTGAAGGTAACTGCCCATCAGCAATTGCAAAAGATACTGCCCTTAGATGGTCGGCTATGACACGCATGGCAATGTCAATTATATCATATTTGCCCATAGTGAATACCTGTTAGACGTGATATTTCATTAATAATTGGTTTAAAAACATCTGTATCGTAATTTGATTGTTTGCCTTGAACTACCATGCAAAGTCTTTCAAATCCCATCCCGGTATCAACATGTTTGTTAGGTAAAAATTCTAAAGAGCCATCAACTCTCCTGTTATATTGAATAAATACCAGGTTCCAGATTTCAATTACTTGAGGATGTCCTGCATTGACAAGGGTTTTTCCGTCTATTTTCTTTCTTTCTTTTTCACTTCTTATATCCACATGAATTTCGGAACAAGGCCCGCAAGGACCTGTTTCGCCCATTTCCCAGAAATTATCTTTTTTAGATCCTTCAAGGATGCGGCTTTTGTCAATATTAAATGTCCAATGATTAAAAGATTCTTCATCTCGTTCCAGTAGTTCTGACTTATCTCCGGTAAAAACGGTAACATATAGCCTGTCTTTATCTATTTTCAGAACTTCGGTCAGATATTCCCATGCCCAATTAATAGCTTCCCTTTTAAAATAATCCCCAAATGACCAATTACCTAACATTTCAAACATAGTATGATGATAGGTATCATGCCCTACTTCCTCCAAATCGTTATGCTTTCCTGAAACCCTTAGGCATTTTTGAGTATCTGCAATTCTTGAATACTTGACAGGAGAATTTCCCAAAAAAATATCTTTAAATTGATTCATGCCTGCATTAGTAAACATCAGTGTAGGATCATCCTTCACTACCATTGGCGATGAAGGGACAATATGATGTTGCTTAGTTTTAAAAAATTTCAAAAATGACTCTCTAACTTTATCTGAATTCATAAATAATTATCTTAGTCTTTGTTTTGTTGGTTGTCGAAATAAAATTAACTTTTTAATTGAATCCTTTTTGGTAACAAGCCCGTAAAAGTTCAAAATCCTTCAATTAACTTCGAATTTTAAAATTAAATTTTGATGCAAACTTTTAAAGAATTAAATTGTTTCGAATTATTATCTAACAATTGTTGAATTTTAAATAGTCTGTATCTCATATCTTTAGCTTAAAAAGCTTGTAAAATTAATTTATTTCACTTAGATTTGTCCCAATTTATTATATTTTTAGTTTAAACCACATTAAACCAACACATTATGCCAAGAAGTATGTATCGCTTTGACCCGGAGTCATTGAGCCTACATCCCAACAGGCTTGGTTTCAAAGGGCTTATTATTAAGTTAATTAAATACTTTTTTGCCGGTGTAGTTATCTTCGGAGTGTTTTATTTAGTTTTTTTAAAATTTGATCTCTTTGATACTCCAAAAGAAATGAAATATAAAAGAGAGTATGATCAAATGAAACTTCAACTGGAGTTATTCCAGAAGAAAATTGATCAGGCAGCAAGTGTATTGGAGGATCTTAGACAACGAGATGACAATATCTACCGCACAATATTTGAAGCTGAACCTATTCCACGTTCTGTGCGTGAAGCAGGCTTTGGTGGTGTCAACCGCTATAGTGACCTTGAAGGTTATGAAAATTCATCAATGATTATTAATACTGCTAAAAAGCTTGATAAAATATTAAAGCAGATTTATATTCAATCAAAATCCTACGATCAAATTATACCACTTGCAGTAAATAAAGAAGACATGTTAAAGTGCATACCTGCTATTCAACCGGTTGCTAATAAAGGATTAGAGCGTACGTCATCAGGTTTTGGCTGGCGCATTCATCCCTGGTACAAAATTAAAATTTTTCATCCAGGCATTGACTTTGCTGCACCAATCGGTACCGAAGTATATGCTACCGGTGATGGTGTTGTAGAAAAGACTGAAAGTTCATTTCATGGATATGGAATGAGTATAATTATTGATCATGGTTTTGGTTATAAAACGCGATATGCCCATTTAAGTGCATTTAAAGTAGTTCAGGGTCAAAAAGTAAAACGCGGTGATATTATAGGTTTAGTTGGAAGTACTGGACTTTCAACAGGACCTCATTTACATTATGAAGTGATCAAAAATAATGAAACGATTAATCCCGTAAATTATTTTTTCAATGATTTGACTCCTGAACAATATGACCAGATTATTTCAATTTCTAATAATAATGGTCAGTCTCTTGATTAAGTAATAGTTTTAAACTAATTAATGACAACCCGCTTTGATTTTATAAGCGGGTTTTATTTTTATTTTTGTCAAATATATATTTCTGTATTACCTAAATTAAAGATTGTAACAAAAAGTTACATATTATATTATCAGTAATTATTGCATTTTATTAAAAGTTATTACCATTTATTAGACATGGCGAGCTTATTATGAAAAAAGTATTATTTTAGCAGGCGTTAATTTTTTATGTATTATTAATGGCTATAAGCGATTTGCAATCTCGTAAATTAGGACTTATTACAACTTCAGCTTTTGTAGTCACTAACATGATAGGAGTTGGAGTTTTTACTTCACTTGGTTTTCAATACCATGACATTCCTAATGCAATAATTATTCTAGCTCTTTGGATTATAGGTGGAATACTTGCTTTATGTGGTGCTTTAGTTTATAGTGAATTAGGAGCCGCTATGCCCAGATCTGGCGGTGAATATCATTATTTATCAAAAATATATCATCCCTGGGTTGGTTTTCTTTCGGGATGGGTTTCCATAACAGTTGGATTTGCCGCTCCAGTCGCTATTGCAGGTTTTGCTTTAGGTAAATACTCCAGTGCTATCTTTCCTTTTTTGTCACCAACTTACGTTGCATTGACAGTAATATTAATATTAACTATAATTCATGCATATGATATTAAGCTAGGAGGAAGTTTTCAAAAAATATTTACCTTTTTTAATATTTTTTTAATCCTTGTATTTGTGATATGTGGCGTCCTGGTTACTCCAACTCATCAAAGTTTTTCAATTCACTTCAATACTTTTTCATTTAAAGATTTTATAAAACCTGAAATAGCAATTGCATTAATATATGTTTCATATGCCTTTTCAGGTTGGAATGCAGCTGCTTATATTGCCAATGATATAAATAAACCACAGCAAACTATTCCACGCTCACTTCTTTTGAGTACCTTATTAGTCACTGCACTATATTTTTTATTGAATTTTACATTTATATATACTGCTCCCAGGTCTGAATTGATACTTGATAAAAATATTCAAAATCCTGGTCTGATTTCAGCACACTATATATTTGGACCAACAGGTGGAAACATAATAGGTATCCTTATTTCTCTCTTATTGATTTCGAATATTAGTTCATATGTATTTGTTGGACCTCGCATAGCACAAGTTATGGGTGAAGATATTAAACTGCTTAAATTTATTTCATTCAAGTCTAAGAAACATGGAACTCCTGTTATTGCAATTTTACTGCAATCAACTATCAGTATTCTTCTCATTTTGACTTCTTCTTTTGATACAGTACTTACTTCAACAGGTTTTGTATTAGCTTTTTTCACTTTTTTAGCGGTTCTTGGAGTTTTTGTGCATAGAATAAAATTTAAAGATGTTGAAAGGCCTTATAAAACATGGGGCTATCCGGTTACGCCAATTATTTTTCTTATAATAATTATCTGGACTTTATGTTTTACATTTTATGGTAAACCAAAATATTCAATCATTGGACTGATTGCGGTTCTTTCAGGTTCAATTATTTATTTTTTCAACATTTGGTTAGAAAAGAGAATCAATTAAAAATAAATCTATTAATAGTCATGAAGAATAAAATTTTATTTTTAACAATAATTTCAGGTGTTTTTTTATTAAATGCCTGCAATCAACCTTCGTCTGATAATGCAAAAAATCTGAAAACAGATACAATAAAAGTTCAAATTAAAGATTCTGCAATGCTTGCCAGGGAAAAGTTAAATGACATTGCAAATTTTATAGCAGGAATTCCTGTTGATAAATCATCATTTCTTTATGATTATGCACAGACTCCTGAGTGGGCTGAATATGCAGCCGAATCAAAAACAGCTTGGGCTCGCTTTGATTCAGTTGCTACTAAATATAAAGCTTTTTCGAACTCTGAAATTAAGCCGCCTTACGATACAATCAAATCGCTCTTTTATCCTTTTGCTGGGCCCGATTTTCTTTTTGCCAATATTATGTTTCCTAATGTTGAAAAGATGATTCTCATTGGGTTGGAAGCACCTGGAACAGTGCCTCAAATTGACAGTACATTAAAAGATAGTCTTGACAAGGTTCTTGCTCTGTACAAAGTATCAATTGAAGACGTCATCCAGCTTAGTTTTTTCCGTACCATTGACATGAAAAATGAATTAGGCAATAGTGCTATTAATGGGATTACACCTATTATTATGCTTTTTCTGGCCAGATCAGGTAAGGAAATTATAAATATCATTCCCATGTATCTTAACAATGAAGGAGTGTTGACAAAAGCCGGCAAAGGGAAAAATGGTATGCAGGCTTCAGCAGTTGAAATACTATATAGTGATAAAGGAGATAATAAAATCAAACAGGTGGTTTATCTTTCAACAAACCTTGCAGATCCAGCTTTAAATAAGGACTTGGCTTTTAAGAATTATCTAAAAAATATTGATAACAATGTTGTCACTTTCGTAAAGTCAGCTACTTATTTGATGCACAAATCGTATTTTTCGATAATCAGAAATACGTGTTTGAAAAAGTCCGTACTTATTTTACAAGACGATTCTGGCATTGGCTTTAAATTCTTCGATAAAGAAAAATGGAACATTAAATTGTATGGTACATATTCAAAACCAATTAAACTTTTTGAAGAATTCTTTGAAGAAGATTATTTAGAGGCTTTTAAAAACGGCAAACACAAACCACTCAATTTTCGGATAGGTTATAGCCCAAAGTCAAATTTATTAATAGCAATTAAGAAGTAGTTTATATTTATAATTTAGAATACACTTTCATGTATTACTAAATAATTGTAAGAAATATTAACGAAGAATTATTTATTAAGTAAGTAATTTAAATTGAAAAGTTGGGACTTGAAAAAGTTACTTTTTTACTGTAATAAAAATTATGTATTTATTATAGGATTTGTTATCATATGCTTTCATGTTAATTCTTTGAATGTTTATTCAATTAGACTTTTTTCTTCTTCTAATTTATCAAACAAAATATCTTTTAGACCTTCAATATTTAAATTTACTTGTTTACCATTAAAAGAAGATACTTCGGGTTTAATACTTAGAATAATGAGTTCAAATCCTGGTTTTTTTAACAAATATATTGATTCTGCAAAAGCATTTGAAATACAGGCTATATATACTCAAATTGATCGCGATTCAAATAACCATCCTCACTTTCGGCTATATTCTTACAAGTTAAACAATAAAGAATACTATACTCCTGCAAGCACTTCAAAACTACCGGTTTTATTATTAGCGCTGGAAAAACTTAACAAGCTTAAAACAAAAGGAGTTGATAAATACACAGCAATGAATTTTGACAGTGCTTGTAGCTGTCAGAAAAAAGCAATTAAAGATACTGTTGCTGAAGATAGCATTTTGAATATTGCTCATTTTATTCAAAAGATATTATTGGTAAGTGACAATGATTCTTACAACAGGCTTTTTCAATTTATTGGTCAGAAAGCTATTAATAAAAGGCTTTGGAAAATGGGTTTCAAAAAAACATGTATCATTCAACAATTTAATAGTTGTAATGCGGATGAAAACCGTTATACCAATCCCTTTTCATTTATTGATAGTACAGGTAAAAAACTCTATTCACAGCCTCTTATGGTTAATCATAGGAAATATAAGAATCCACTTGGCAAAATAAAAAAGGGAAAAGGTTATATAAATGATGACGGAAAACTTATTGAAGAACCCAGGGATTTTACATATTATAATAATATTCCGCTAAGAGATTTACATGATATTATGTTGCGTGTTATTTTTCCTGATGTCTTTGACAAAAAGCAACAATTTCAAATAAAACCGGATGACTATTGCTTTTTATATAAGTATATGAGCATGCTTCCACGAGAATCTGAGTTTCACAAGTATCACGATACCATTCGCTATCCGGACAATAGAAAAAAATATTTGATGTACGGTACAGATTCATGCAGAAATATTAAAGACAGTACAATTCGGATTTTTAATATTGTAGGTCAATTATCAGGTTATCTTACGGATTGCGCTTACATAGTTGATTTTAAAAATAATGTTGAATTTTTATTGGCAGTAACAATTTATAATAATCAATCTGGAATATTTGACGTTTCCAATTACAGATATAAAACTCTTGGTTTTCCATTTCTACAGGAGTTTGGGCGTTCCGTATATAAATATGAGCTTTCGAGGCCAAAGAAATATAAACCTGATTTGAGCTATTTAAAAAGATGTATTGAAAATCCTATAAAATAAGCCAAGTATGAAAATGTTCAAAATTTTCCTGGTTGCAGTATTTACAATGTTAGTACAATTGACAAATGCAACAGGATATCATAAACAAGATAGTACATCGGTGTGCTTTCAAGATAGTGTTGCAAATGGAAATCACAACACTATTTCAAATGGAGTTCAACAAGAGTCGGATTTTCAAAATTATTTGGATACACTTTATCATAATGATAAATTTTCAGGAATAGACACTTTTGCCTGGGACAACAAAATGATTAATTCAGGCCATTTTGATTCAAAAGACATGAAGGACACTTTACATATTGTCCTTGCTGATTCATCAAAACATTTATATTATGTTCATCCATTTAAGAATTACATAACCTGTGGGTTCGGTCCCCGTCGATGGATTTGGCACTTAGGAGTTGATATAAAATTAAATAAAGGAGATTCAGTACATGCAGCATTTGATGGAATTGTAAGAGTTACAAAATATGACAGACGGGGATTTGGATGGGTTGTTGTAATCAGGCATCCTTCAGGTTTAGAAACTATTTATGGTCATCTGTTCAAAGTTTTGGTAGAAACAAATCAAATTGTTAAAGCAGGTGAATTGATCGGATTAGGAGGTAATACGGGTTATTCTACAGGCAGTCATCTTCACTTTGAGACGCGTTTCCGCGGTGAACCTTTTGATCCCAATTGTTTTATTGACTTTAACAATTACAAATTAAGATCTGATACATTGATTCTTTCAAGGAGTAATTTCGAATACCTTGTTGAATTAAGAAAAGCAAAATTTTGTTATGTTCGCAAAGGAGATACGCTTTACAAAATTGCGCATCGCTACCATACTACAATTAATACCTTATGTAAATTAAACAAGATCAATCGGAAAGCGCTTTTACGCATTGGAAGACAACTCAGATACCAATAATTAATGCAAATATTCTAATTCTACTTTGACACATATCAAAATCAACCAATTTTTACCCTTAATCCCTAAACCTGGTTGATTTTTCAGCTTTCTCCCTTTAGGGTTTGAGGTAAAAAAAGCTGAAAAAACTAAGAAAGACCTAATCTGTCAAAGTAGAACTAATTTGATTGAAGAAATAAAATTCTGGAAAGCATATATAAATTTTTGTTATTGAATTTCTATTTTTCTTCCTGATTTAGACAACAATCTATTTGGTTTTTTAGCTAATAATTGTCAGTTCGAATAATGAACCTATTTCATATATTATTTTATTATAAAATAATGTTAGACAAACAAAAATTATATCAAAAATACTTCTAAGTTTGCAACAAAAAGATCACCTTAGCGTAACAGTAAAAGTAAAATTCTGTCCTCATAAAAATATAACTTTATGAAATTCAAAAAAGGCTTATTGTTTGCATTTTACGCAATATTATTCACAATATCTACTAAGTCAATATCGCAAGCAGCAGCATCGGTTAAAGCAAACTTCAAAGCCACAATTAACCAAAACGATACCAGTGTAACAATAAAAAACCAATCTACAAAGAAGGCAAATATTTATTTAATTGATTTCGGAGATGGCACTGTTATCAAAGATACTCAAATGGTGGATTATACTCATAATTATTCAGCTTTGGGTACATATAACATTTGTCTTACAGTTACAGATACCACGGGTTTAACATCGATTTCTTCTACAACTTGTGACTCTATTGAATTTACGCAGGAAAGTGTTGATTGTGCTTCAGATTTTAGTTTGAGTACAAAAGGATTAACAGTTACTGTAATAAATATTTCTACAGGTACATATAAAAAAGTAATTTGGAATTTTGGCGATGGTACACAAGTTAAAAATGTTGATTCAGTTACGCATACTTATAGCAATCCTGGTGCTTATGATATTAGTTTATATGTAAAGAAAAAGAATGTTGACTGCGAATCAGAAAAAGTAAAAACGGCTATTATGGTAGGTAACAATGTAAGTTGTGTTGCTTATTTTACCTATTCAATCGATACAGGAAAAATAGTCCAGTTTACCAATCAGTCACTTGGCACCAATTTAGGTTTTCAATGGAATTTTGGCGATGGAACAGTTTCAAATGATACAAATCCTGTACATGAATACAGTAATCCGGGAATTTATAAAGTTCTCCTTCAGATTGAAAACAAAAACCTGGCAATTAAATCAAATTATTTAACCTATATTTCAGTAGATACGGCTAATATTGACATATTACCTGATTTTGATGCAATTACTGATCCTGAAAATGATACAGTTGAATTTGAAAACCTTTCATTAGGAAGAAATAATATTAAATCGTACACTTGGAATTTCGGGGACGGAATAATTTCAAGTGACAGTACACCTGAACATGTTTATCAAACTCCTGGTGATTATAATGTTTGCTTATCCGCAGTTCCTATTACAGGTAACAAATACAATACTGTTTGCAAAAACATTACTGCAGGGCTATCACAAACTCAAACACCAAATTTTTCATTTATTTTGTTAGGCAACGATTCAGTTAGTTTTATATCTCAATTTAGCCAGAAACCGGATTCGCTTCTCTGGGATTTTGGTGATGGTAGTTCATCTATTGAGTCACAACCTATCCACATATTTCCAAGCCAATCAATTTACCTGGTTAGTTTAAAGTTGAAGTATGGCACAGGAATATATGAGAAAATTCAGATTGTAAATACTACTTCAAATCAGGATAAATTAATTTGTCGATTTAAATATTATGATGAAGACTTGTCTCATTTAAAATCAGCAGCAAAAACAAAGGTACGTTTTAAAGGCAGTCTTTCAGGTGATGTTTCACGAGTTTATGCAGCTTGGGATTTTGGAGACGGAACTTTAGATTCGACAAATCTTGAACTACAGCATTCTTATGATAATAATGGTAATTATGAAGTTTGCCTTAAAGTTTTTAACTATTTAACAGGAGACACAGACTCATATTGTGAGCAGATCAAAATTGGAACAAATGATAACATAGAATCATTGTCAAATCAGGTATCAATATTTTCAATATATCCAAATCCAACTAAAGATAACATTAATATGTTGATTTTTTCCGAAAAATCAGATAAGGTAAGTATCGCTTTGTTCGATATGTCGGGAAGACTTATAAAACCTTTATTTGAAGGAAATATTAATAGTGGTGAAAATAAAATAGCACTTAATTTGGGAATTCAAAAGGGCATTTACATAATTAATGTGCAAACACCTTTGGAAATACATTCCATAAAACTATTGGTGGAATAATAAAGTTCATTGTTTAACAATTTCAGAATGTATTAATTGATAGTCTATATTAAAATAAGAATAATAAAGAAAAACTAATAGAGAAATACTAACTAAAAACTAACTATCAAAAACAACAAGTAATGTCAAACAGAAAATTAGCTTTACTAATCTCCATTTGGCTAAACATAATTGTTTCAAGTGCATCGATAAAAGAAGTATTTGAAAAACTTGCTACGCCTGATAGTTTAAAGGAAAAGTATTTCAGTACGCAAAATTCAGAAAAAAAAGTAGATGTCCTTAATGATATTGGCTTTTTCTTTACCAGCCGCAATCCTGAATCTGCAATTACTATTTCTCATATAGCACTAAAAATATCTGATTCGTTGAAATATGAATATGGACAATATGATGCTCAAAATAATATGGGGATTGCATTTTATCGTAGTTCCAGGTTTAAGCAGGCTCTTGCATGTTTTAACACAGCATATGATATTGCTAAAAACATGAACTCAAAAAATAAAATGGCAGCAATATTCAGCAATATGGCTTTAGTATATAACCTTTTAAGTGATTATGAGAAGGCATTGAAATATAATTTTGAAGCATTGAAAATTCGTACTTCTGATCATGATTCCATAGGCATAGCAATTTCATATAATAATTTGGGAACAACATATCATTATAAATCAGAATTTAGCCAGGCATTGGAATATTACATAAAAGCATTGAAAATTAAACAAGCACAACATGACAAAGAAGGTATTGCATCTACATACAATAATATTGGCCAATTGTTTTTCGAAATGTATTCAGATACATCTGTTTGGGTATTGGATAGCGCACTGGAATATTTTCTTAAGGCATATTATGCATGGAATTCAACTTCTAATAAAGCTGGTTTATCAGAAGTATTGCCTAACATTGGAAATATTTATTCATTGAAAAATCTGAATGATAGGGCTAGTGATGCTTATATGGCTGCACTAAATGTTCAGAAACAAGCACAAGATTCGGCAGGAATTGCTTTAACATTTTACAACATGGGCATTCTAAATTATAACCTGTCGAATTTCAAATTATCTAAAGAGTACTTCGATAAAAGCATTCAGATTGCTCGTAAATATTTGATTGCAGACCTTGTTAAAGATAATCTTAAAATGTTGTTTATGTTAGCAGGAAATAAAGGAGATTATAAGACGGCATATTTACATGCCAATGAATATGTTCTTTTAAATGATAGTTTGAGTGAACTAGCGCATAAGCATCTGGTTGAAGATTATTTGGGTAAATATGAATACCGGGTTTCTGAGAATATGAATTTACAAAAAGCTATTAATAAAGCTAAGACTTGGATGATAATTTTAAGTGTAGGTGCCTTTGTAATTATAGGTTTATTTTTAATTTGGATCATAAAAAAAAGAAAAATTAATACGTAATAATAATTCAAGATTCAATGTCGTTTAATTAAGAAACAAAACACCCTTCGACAAGCTCAGGGTGACAATAAAATGAGGTCATACTGAGCTTGTCGAAGTATGACTAATGATATAAAACTGCTTAACTAAACAACATTTATTCAAGATTATTAAAATTTGTCTGTAAGAAAATACAATTCTTTGAATAATAGATTTTTTTTCTTATCCTAATCTATTAATTAGATTCTACCATCCAAAACATTTTTTATTTCAATTACTTATAAAAAACATTTTGACAATTATATTGTTTATAATTGAATAGAAAATTGTCCGAAAATGTCGACGTTAAAAGAAAAACTTTTCGAAAAAATTGAAGAATGGCGGCCTCGTGTTCAAAGGCTTATGGAAGAATATGGTGATGTCGTAGTTGATAATGTTACAATTGGTCAGATAATAGGTGGAATGCGCGATATTAAATGCCTCGTTACAGACATTTCTTATCTTGATCCTGAAGAAGGTATCCGTTACAGAGGACACACTTTAACTGATTTATTTGAAAAATTACCCAAACCTAAAGGCGCAGAGTATCCATATGTCGAAGGTTGTTTGTATCTTTTATTGACTGGTGAAATTCCTACTGAAAGCGAAGTTGCTGATGTAGTAGATGAATTATCAAAGCGTCGGATTTTACCCCGCTATGTTTATGAAGTAATTGATGCCTTTCCTAATATTAGCCATCCAATGGCTATGTTTTCTTCTGCTATTTTAACTATGTCAAACGAATCGTTCTTTGCAAAAAAATATGAAGCCGGGATCCATAAGCAAGATTATTGGGATTCTATGTACGAAGATTCACTTAACTTGCTGGCCAAACTACCGGAAATTGCGACATATATATATTCTAAACTTTATCGGAATGGTAAGAAGGTACAGTCCAATCCACATTTGGACTTTGGCGCCAACTTTGCAAATATGATGGGCATTTCGCCTCCTTATGATGATGTTTCCCGGTTGCATTTTATTTTACATGCAGATCATGAAAGCGGGAATGTTAGCGCTCATACAGGTCATCTTGTATCCAGCTCCTTATCAGATATCTATTTATCAATTTCTGCAATGATAAATGGCTTAGCTGGTCCTTTACATGGTTTGGCAAACCAGGAAGTACTTAAATGGTTGTTAGAATTAATGAAAAAAATGGAAGGCAAGCAACCCACTGAAGATGAAGTGACCCAATTTGTATGGGATACTCTTAATTCAGGCCATGTAATACCTGGTTTTGGTCACGCTGTATTACGCAAAACAGATCCACGATATATGATTCAAAGGGAATTTGCATTAAAACATATGGCTGATGATCCAATTATGTATTATTTAGATATGTTATTTAAAATAGTGCCCAAAATACTTATAGAACAAGGAAAAGCTAAAAATCCATGGCCAAATGTTGATGCTCATTCAGGGGCAATACAGTGGCATTATGGAGTTCGTGAATATGATTTTTATACCGTGTTGTTTGGAATTGGCCGTGCAATTGGCACTTGTGCGAACATTATCTGGGACAGGGCATTGTATTATCCTCTAGAGAGACCTAAATCACTTACTACTGAAATGCTTGAGCAAATTGCAATGGATTCAAAAAATAATAAATAACACTATTCTTTTGACTATCTTTACAAGAAAAGAAAAACTAATAATCTGCTTCCTTTTCCTAATTTCAATTTAATGCGAATAACTCGTCTGGCAATTTTGTTTTCAGGATATTTTCTTCTTTTATCTTGTTCTCCCAAAAATTTGATTCATATTGGGCAGATTAAAAATATCCAATTGAAAGGACTTGAAGGCAAAGCATTTTTATGCCAGGCAGAATTGGAAATTGAAAACAAATATTTCTTGCCTTTTCATCTTGTAGCAGGCGAATTAAAAGTTTTTGCTTCAGATCAAGTTATAGGAAATATTCAAATTAAAGATACAATTCATATTAAAGCCAGAGAGAAAAAAACTTACACGATTAATTTTAATGTCATGCTCAACAATGATGATTTAGGGTTTATTTCATTCGTTCAAAAATTCATGAATAGTAGTAATTCAGTAATTTCAATTAAAGGTAATATTCACGCTCATTCTCTGTTTATAAATAGATGCATTCTAATAGACATTCCAATAAATAATTGGTAAACAAAATTATTGTTCAATTATTTTATTATTATTTTTTCTCAAATCAAATGGTAATTGTAAGTTTCAATTTTTATTTATTTTTGAAAGGGCAATTAATATTTATAATGTAAATTTAAATGTTGAAATACTAAATTCGTATTTCTGAATATTCGTATGATTATATATGCATTATTGATGAAAAATTAAAAGCATTAATTGATGAAAATAAAAAACTTTCTATTATTCAATTTGTTGTTATTCTCCATTAATATATTTTCACAAACCGGCAATAAGATGAAAATGGCAAGTGATATTTTTAGTTCTTTAGCAGAACCTGCTCTAAATTCTGGAAGAGTTAATGTAATACAGGATGAGAAAATAAAAGTTTTGTTAAGCAGATATATTGAATATAAAAGGAAAGATGGTAAATTATCTGGTTATCGTATCAGGATTTTTTCTGATTCCGGAACATCAGCCCGTACAAAGAGCAATGAATGAAAGGAGCAGATTTATTAAAGAATACCCTGAGATACCGACTTACTTGGAATATGAAGCTCCTAATTTTAAAATATATGTCGGTGATTTCCGTAGTAAACTTGAAGGATTTAAAACTTATAAGCAAATAGGAAAAGAATTTAGAAATGCATTTATTGTTCCGGCACACATTAATTTGCCAAAATTATAAAATATATCAGATATAAGATGAGTGAATTAATAAAGCACGAATGTGGTGTAGCACTGGTAAGACTTCTAAAACCACTTGAATATTATCAATTTAAATATGGAACATGGCGATACGGTTTGCAGAAGTTGTATTTATTAATGGAAAAGCAACATAACCGTGGTCAGGATGGAGCAGGAGTCGTTAGCCTAAAACTTAACATGGAACCCGGAAATAAATATATTCATCGTCATCGTTCTATTGACACATCGGCAATTGATGATGTATTTAAAAAAATCTATGATCATTTTACTGAACTCGAATTCAGAAACCCAAATTTACTTACAGATCCTTTATGGGTTAAAGCCAACTTGCCATTTGCAGCCGAATTATATTTAGGTCACCTGAGATATGGAACTTTTGGGGGAAATAAACTGGATAGCGTACATCCGGTATTAAGAGAAAATAACTGGAAAACCCGTAACATTGCTTTAGCCGGTAATTTTAACCTTACTAATGTTGATGAAATTTTTAATCATTTAATTGAGCTTGGTCAGCATCCGAAAGATTATTCAGATACTGTAACAGTTCTTGAAAATGTGGGCCATTTTCTTGATGGAGAAGTTCAGCGAAAATTCATGCTTTTTAAAACACAAGGTTTTGAAAATAAAGAAATTTCAGGACTTATTGCCGAGCATCTTGATTTGACAAGCGTTCTCAAAGAATCCAGCAAACGATGGGATGGTGGTTATGTTATTGCCGGACTTATTGGACATGGAGATGCATTTGTTATTCGCGATCCAAATGGTATTCGTCCTGCTTATTATTATTACGATGATGAAATTGCAGTAGTAGCTTCGGAAAGACCCGTGATTCAAACTGTAATGAACGTTGATACTGAAAATGTTCATGAATTGAATCCAGGAAGTGCATTTATTGTTAAAATGAATGGCGATGTTTCTATTGAAGAAATTCGCCCGCCTCAGGAACGAACAGCTTGTTCATTTGAACGTATATATTTTTCAAGAGGTAGCGACAAAGATATTTACATTGAACGGAAAAAACTTGGTGAATTTCTTACTCATGATATTTTAAAAGCAGTTGATTACGACATAGAAAATACTGTTTTTTCCTATATACCAAATACAGCTGAATCTGCATTCTATGGAATGCTTAAAGGTGTTGAAGATTATATTTTCGAACTTAAAAAGAAGCAAATTCTTGAATTAGGTTCAAAAATTGATGCCCAAAAGATTGATAAAATCATGAAGATGAGGCAAAGAGTTGAAAAGATTACTTTAAAGGATATTAAGTTGCGTACTTTTATTTCACAGGATAAAGGTCGTGATGATTTGGTTGGTCATGTTTATGATATTACTTACGGTACAATAAATAAGGGCAAAGACAACTTAGTAGTTATAGATGATTCGATTGTGCGAGGTACAACTCTTAAACAAAGTATAATTCGAATACTTGACAGGCTTGAACCCAAGAGAATTGTTATTGTTTCATCATCACCGCAAATTCGTTACCCGGATTGTTATGGCATTGACATGGCAAAACTTGGAGATTTTATTGCTTTTAGAGCTGCAATTGGTTTACTAAAAGATTCAGACCAGGAAAAAATAATAAATGAAGTGTATCGTAAATCTAAAGCGCAACAAGGTTTACCGAAAGAACAAATAGAAAATCATGTCAAAGCCATTTATGAAAAATTTTCTGTTGATGAAATTTCTAACAAAATAGCTCAAATGCTAACAACCCCGGAAATAAATGCTGAAGTAAAAATTGTTTATCAGTCAGTTGAAAATCTTCACAGAGCTTGTCCCAATAATTTAGGGGATTGGTATTTTACGGGAAATTATCCCACACCTGGAGGAAATAAAGTGGTTAATACTTCATTTATTAACTTTATAGAAGGCAAAAATCAAAGAGCGTATTGATAATTTATTATTTTCTATTTTTTATTTGTTAGAAAATCAAAAATCAAAAACACATTGGCTTATAAAAATCTTCAGCATTTCATAAATATTCTTGAAAAATCCGGTGAATTGATCAGGATTAAGGAATTTGTTGATCCTGTGTTGGAAATTGCTGAAATTACTGATCGTATATCAAAAATTCCAGTTGGAGGTAAAGCTCTATTGTTTGAAAACACGGGTACTGATTTTCCTTTGCTTATTAACAGCCTGGGTTCAGAAAGGCGTATTTGCCTGGCATTAGGTGTAGAAAATCTCGATGAAATCGGAATGAAAATTTCTACTTTAATGAATCAATTGACAAGTACGAATAATAGTTTTTGGACAAAACTTAAAATATTACCAACTCTAAAAGAAATTTCATCTTTACTTCCTGTTCGAAAAAATGGAAGAGGTATTTGTCAGGAAGTGGTCATGAAGATTTCTGATTTAGGCAAATTACCGATTTTAAAATGCTGGCCACAAGATGGAGGACGTTTTATAACACTGCCATTAGTAAATACTATTGATCCAGACACGAGAATAAGAAATATAGGTATGTATCGCATGCAGGTTTTTACATCAAATACAACTGGCATGCATTGGCACAGGCATAAAACTGGTGCCAGACATTATGAATTGTACAAATCGCTTGGTAAAAAAATGCCCGTTGCAGTTGTTCTGGGTGGCGATCCCGTGTACACGTATACTGCTACTGCTCCGCTTCCTGATAATATTGATGAATATCTTTTTGCGGGATTTTTAAGAGGAAAACGTGTTGAACTTGTAAAATGTCTCAGTCAGGATATTGATGTTCCGTCCGATGCTGATTTTATCATTGAAGGTTATGTTGATCCAAATGAATCCTTAGAAATGGAGGGACCATTTGGAGATCATACAGGTTTTTATTCGCTGGCCGACCGTTATCCTGTATTTCATGTTACTTGTATTACTCATCGCAAAGATGCCGTTTATCCTGCCACAATTGTCGGGGTGCCTCCTCAGGAAGATGCTTGGATTGCTAAAGCAACTGAGAGAATATTTGTTACACCAATTCGTTTGGCACTGGCACCTGAAATTATTGACATCAACTTGCCAATTGAGGGCATTGCACATAACCTTGCAATTGTAAAGATAAACAAGACTTATCCTGGTCAGGCATTTAAAGTTATGAATGCATTGTGGGGTGCAGGACAAATGATGTTTAATAAAATAATGATCATTGTCGGGAAAGAAATAAATATTTTTTCACCTTTTGAAATTCTGACATCAATTTTTAAAAATGTCATCAATTCTTCACATATATGCGTGCAAATGGGACCAGCCGATGTTCTTGATCATGCTGCACAATCATTTACTTATGGAGGAAAACTTTGTATTGATGCAACAATTAAAATGCCTGAAGAATTAGAAGTTTGTATGCAAAGCACAAAGGAAATTGAGCCAAAGTATTTGTCCGGTTCGTATGAGAATGAATTTAAAGTTACGGCAATTAATGAATATCTGACTACTCATGTCTATATTACGAATTCAAACATTACATTTTTAAAAGATGGTTTTGGTCTGTTAATTCTGACAATAATTAAAAATCATAAAGAACAAATTAATGAACTATCGCATGAGCTATTTCATCAGCCACAATTTACGGGTATAAAATTTATAATTTTTCTTGAGGATGGTATTCCTGTTAATAATTTGTCATTTATAACATGGTTAATTCTTGCAAATATTGATCCTGCGCGAGATTGTTATTTTTTAAAAGAAGATACAAAGTTTTGCATGGCAATTGATGGAACAAAGAAGAATTTTAAATTAGATGGGTTTAATAGAACTTGGCCCGAAATAATTACTTCAGATATCAAAACAATAAAAAAAATTGATGATAAATGGCCGTCTTTAGGATTGGGAGAATTCATCAGTTCACCGTCATTACTATTCAAAAGATAAAGACTAATATAGTTTTTCAAAAAAGTTTTTCTGATTCCGGACAAAGGTTATAAAAAAATATTTGGCTTCATTTTATTATTCAAAATTTCCCATTCCTATATCGCTTTAATAAGAGCTTGAAATCAAATTTACAATTGACTTTTCCCGTTATTTTCATTTTAGTAACTTTATCTTAAAATTCTGTTTATTAGTTTATTAATAGTATAATTTCATCTAAATTTAAAAATCTGAGAATTAATGAAGGTTTTCAGGGCAATGCATGTTGGTAATCAACTAAAGAAGTACTAAATTAGCGATTCATGAGAAAAGTATTTACAATATTAATTTTCAGTGTTGCTTACTTCACTGTTGCTGAAAAGTTTTTATTGGCACAGCACCTGGGTTCAAGAACAGAATTATTTGCTATTGAAAATGGGTTGTCTCAAACCGGTATCAACCATATTCTGCTGGATTCTAAAGGGTACCTGTGGCTTGCTACTCAGGATGGACTTGACCGATATGATGGAAATAACTTTTATATTTTCAGGCATCAGCCTTCAGATAGTAATTCTATTTGCGATAATTACATAAGACATATTTGTGAAGATAGTAAAGGAAATATATGGATAGCTACAATAAATGGGCTTAGCCGTTACAGTCCAAGAAGCGGTTTATTTACAAATTTTTACAATGATCCCAAGAATGCCAATTCAATTTCAGATAATTCGTTATACTATGTTTATGAAGATCACGAAGGTGTCATTTGGATTAAAACGTTAGAATCATTAGAAAAATTTGATGTAAAAAAGAATAGATTTATTCATTACTATCATTATAATAATTTATTCAACTTTATTTCAGGAGATTTTTATTTTTCAATTTTAGAAGATAACGACGGTAAGCTATGGGTGGGTTCAAAAGACGGGTTGAATTGTTTTGATAAAAATCTGGAATTATTTGAGAGATTCGAAAATAATAAAACAGATCCATACTCTATCAGCGATAATAGAATCAAAGCAATTTGTGAAGATGGAGAAGGAGGCTTATGGATTGGTACTGAAAATGGATTAAATTATCTGGATAGACGGAATAAAAAGTTTAAAAGATATTATAATAATCCAAATTCTGAAAATAGTTTAGTGGATAATATAGTCAATGATTTGTATATAGACAATTCTGGCCTTTTATGGATTAGTGCACAAAATGGCTTTTGCAGTTATAATACTCAAAGTAAAACATTCAAACAATATAAGTTCGTATATAGCAACTCTGCCAAACTTTTTCTAACAGGTGTAAATTCAATTACCATAGATAAAGCAAATATACTTTGGATAGGTTCGTATCAGGGATTAATTAAAATTGATATGAAACCTTTTAAGTTTAAATTATACAGACAATTTCAAGAAAATGCATATGAAAAGGCCGGTTTAGTAGTTACTTCATTATATGAAGATGAACAAGATAATATTTGGGTAGGAACATGGGGAGAAGGACTGACTATCTTTAATAGAAAAAGTAAAATAAAAAAAACTTATAATTCAAAGTTATTTCCTGGAATTTATTAAAGATGATAATATTTTTGTTTTATATCCTGACAGGGAAATCGAATATGGGTTGGTACTGGCAGTGGTATTTTTATTTATAATAATAAAACTGCACAATTTACAAATGTTTGTAGACTTATTTCAGGAATGTTCTTTTCTTGAAAATAACCGGGTTTATTCTATTTTGCAGGATAAAAGGGGACTCATTTGGATAGGAACAGAACATGGACTTCATACATATGATATCAGGAATAAACAATTAAATAATTATGTACAAATTCCCGACTCTCAAGGTATAATAATGAATACTGTTTATTGTATGGTTGAAGATTCATCAGGATATTTGTGGTTTGGAACGAACAAAGGATTAGTTAAGTTTAATCCACAAACGCTAAAATATAAACAATATGAATCAAACCCAAAGATTAATATTAATAGTTTAAGCAGTAATTCAGTTTATTCCTTACTTTGTAGTTCTAAAAATACAATATGGGTAGGAACTACGTCAGGTCTTTGCCGATATAATCCAAAATCAGATGATTTTGCAATTTATACTGAAAATGATGGATTACCTAATAATCTTATTTATGCAATTCTTGAAGATAATTCCGGTAATATTTGGTTGAGTACAAATAGAGGCATTGTGCAGTTATGATATAAAGCTTGATCAATTTACGGGATTTGATTTGGCTGATGGTCTTCAAAGTTATGAGTTTAATATTGCTTCAGCATTTAAAAGCAGGAAAGGAGAATTGTTTTTTGGAGGTATCAATGGTTTTAATTCTTTTTATCCTGATTCAATGATTACAAATAGTGCAAAACCAAATGTTGAAATTACATCTATTGAAATAATAGGTAAAGGTTTTAGTAAAAAAAATACCTGTTTGGCCTGAATAAAGTCGTTCATATTCCTTCCGGCACAAATGTATTTATCATAAACTTTGCAGTTCTTGATTTTACTTATCCCCAGAACAATCAATACATGTATTTATTAGCTTCTAATACAAAAG
The DNA here is from genome assembly GCA_963851385.1 of uncultured Bacteroidota bacterium. Lineage (GTDB taxonomy): Bacteria > Bacteroidota > Bacteroidia > Bacteroidales > DTGW01 > CAWEFA01. Next base: position 332,916 of record CAWKPE010000013.1, read on the forward strand.
AAGGTATATGGGTAAATAATGGGAATCGTAATTATGTGAGTTTTTCCAATCTGCCTGCAGGATCTTACAAATTTCATGTTAAAGGTGCAAATAGTGACATGGTATGGGGCGATAAAGAATACTCGATAGACATTATTGTTGAAAGCCCTATATGGACAACCAATTCAGCGATTTTCTTTTATATTGTTTTATTAATTTCAATTGGCTATGGTACGGTACAATGGCGAACTCGAAAATTGCGTCAGACTAATAAAATGTTAATGGAAAAAGAACTTGCAGCAAAGGAGATTGCGCGTCAAAAGGAAGAACTTACCATTAAAAACAAAAATATTACTGACAGTATCAACTATGCAAAGCGCATCCAGGTTGCCATGATGCCATCGGAAAAAACCTTTAAGCGTTTATTACCTAATTCATTTGTATACCATAAGCCAAGAGATATCGTAAGTGGCGATTTTTATTGGGTATATGAACGTAATGGCAAAGTATTTATTGCTGCTGTTGATTGCACAGGGCATGGTGTTCCGGGTGCATTCATGTCAATATTGGGAGTTGAATTGTTTAGAAAAATTACTCAGAACCAAATTGAAGATCCTGGAATGATTTTAAGTAACATTAATGAGGATTTTTCCAAAATCTTTAGTGATATTGAAGATATTAGTCTAAAAGATGGGATGGATATTTCATTTTGCGTAATAGATAAAACTCATCTTATTATGTTTTATGCAGGTGCCTTTAATCCATTATACATTATCAGGGATAACAAAATTATCGAAATTAAAGGTAACAGGTTTTCTGTCAGTATGGAAAAGAAACAAGAATCACCTGATTTTATGACACATAAAATCCAATTGGAGAAAAAGGACATGATTTATATCTTTAGTGACGGTTATGCTGATCAATTTGGAGGTTATGAAGGAAAGAAATTTAAATATAGAAGATTCAGGCATATGCTTCTTAATATACATAATTTGCCATTGGAAGAACAAAAAGCATACTTAGAAGAATCAATGATAGCATGGAAAGGGAATAACGAACAGGTAGATGATATTTTAGTTATAGGAATTAAGTCAGATTTCAATTAGTTCTATTGCCTGTTTTTTTCTCTCAAAAGATCTTTCATCTTTTGCACCAAAAGATCTATTTGAAAAGGTTTACTTATATAATCATTCATTCCAGCCGCCAAACATATTTCTTTATCACCTGATAAGGCATTTGCAGTAATAGCTATAATGGGTGTATGTGAATGAGTACTAATCTCTATCTCGCGAATTTTTTTTGTAGCAGTTATTCCATCCATTATTGGCATTTGGATATCCATCAAAATAAGATCATATTTAATGCTTCCAAATTTATCCATCGCTTCTTTGCCATTATTGGCAATATCAATATTACTTACAAGATTTTTTAAACTTAAAACTACAATTTTTTGATTTATAAGGTTGTCTTCTACCAGCAGAACATTCGCATCTTTTAATTCTATAGTTTTAGAGATTGTACCAACAGATGGTGCAACTTTACCTTCGCCCTGTATTACCTTTTCAGCGGGAGTTTTTTGAAACTTAAATTGGAATTCCAGGATAGTTGTACCATTAATATAGCTCGCGAAAATTCTGCTTCCGGATAATTCAACCAATTTTTTAGCAATAGAAATATCAAATGTAGAATTGAAGAAATTAAGCTGATTCAACATATTGTTTCCTAAAAGCCATTTCTCTTCGGTTAAATTAATAGCCGGAAGTTGAAAATTAAAGCTAATTTGAAAAAGAATATCAATCTGGCTTTGGCTTTCCTTTGTCGGAATTACGGATAGTTCAATACTGCTGTTATCTTGAGCCTTAAATTTGACAATATTCTCGATCAAATTAAGAAAGATTTGTTTTATTCGTATAGAATCACCTAAAATATTTATTTTTTCCCTGTTGTTATCATTAAAATTAATTTGAATTCCTTCTGCATATTGATAATGAAAAAGTTTTAAGGTGCTTTTAAGTGTTGAAATTAATTCAAAATTAACTTTATTTGTTTTTTCATCTATTTCAGCAGAGGAGACTTTAACAATGCTATTTACAACATTAACAAGATTGCTGGTTGAAGCAATAATTGATTCAATCAGGTCTTTCTGGTTATTATCAAGTTTTGTACTGGTGATTAAATCACCAAGCATCATTATATTATTTAACGGAGTTCGAATTTGATGTGAAAGCTTGGATATAAATTCGTCTTTACTTTTAATTTCATTTTTGGAGTCTAAAATAATATTCCACAGATCTTTTATGTTTTCCTCGTTAAAGTACATAAAAATATATGTAACTGTGAGAATTAATGAATAACTAAAAAAAATTCTTAAATTCAAATATCCATTATAAGTTACTTTTATAATTGCATTTTCTGGCACTAAAATGATTATAGCCATTATAATTAGAAAAATTAAAGAATATACTGTGCCTCGTTTAATTCCGTTAACAAATATGCAAATGACAGGATAGGAAAATGCCCATAAATAGCCTGTTTCGTTATCGCCTCCTGTAACAAGTAAATAAATAAATAAAATTGAAATAAGAGAGATTATAAAGTTATCAGATGTTTTAGTGTTTTTAGTTTTATGAAGTACAATAAGGTTTATTGCTAATAGAAAAGTTGTTATACCAATAACTGAAGCATGAAGGTAATTATGATGAAAAATGCCTAAAACTCCAAAAAAAAGGAAAAAAAATGTTCCGAGGATAGTGAAAATATTTGTTATAATTATCTTATTTACAACTTGTTTATCACATAAGTCGAATTTGCCAAAGGAAAATAAGCCAATTATTTTTGATACTAAGGACATAAATATTAAGAGCATTTTGTTACGAAAATATTAAAAATAACTCAATTATTTTCGTGCAGAGTCAAAAAACTTCAAGCTTTCGAAGAATACAGACAAAATCTTTTCATATTTTCTTTGACTCTGGTATGAAAGATTTGGTATTTTTAATTTTTATTATACTTAAATATCTTGTTTTGAATTTATAAAGTTGAATTTAAAAATAATAGTTTTAAGAAACTCACATGTTAAATAAGTTAAACTCGAAGCCCGGATGAATAAAATATCACGAACCTTGCAATTATGCATTGGTCCTGAGACATGTGAGTTCCATCCGTACTTTGACATTAAATTTTATTCTGATGAAAAAGATAATCATTTTTGTTCCGGTTTTGTTTTTATTTATTACTTCATTTTCACCGGAATACGTTCCTACCAGTGATGAAGTAAATCGGTTTTATCAAACCAAAACTCTGGCTATATTAGAAGATAACCCGATTGCACAATACAATTTTGTAATTAAAGAATTTATGCAAAAAGAATGGAAATTAACTCCATATGATTTTATTACTTATAGTGAATTTGAAGCAAAGCGTATGGATCCGCAATATTCCTTTATCATGCTGAACGAAGTACGTTTTGATAAAGATAAAAGTCTGACAAAATATATATTTTTAAGTCTAATGCTTGGAGGTAAAGAAAAGATAGTTTCTAATATGCCTGATTTATGTCCGGTTCCTTTAGCATATTCCGAAGTTGATGAAGACAGTTATGATTATAAAATACAGACTATATTGACGATTCATGCAAAACCATGTAGAAATTATACATAAGAATCCAAAAGTTATTTCCACCAATATGTTCAAGTATTACAACGATAATATGGGAAGTGTAAAGAATAAAACACTTTATTTAATTCCCAGTGAACTGGCAAAGGAATGTAATACTGAAGCCAAAATAAAAAAGATTTATCCTTATAAATTCAAACTGGTTACGCGCGAAGAAGTCTCAAAAGCAATAGATGCAAGCGATTCAACTGTAGTTTTTCTTCATAAAGTTGGTCCCGAAGGAACCCGTTTGATCGCACGTTGTTATAAAATTCTGATAGGCGCTGCCGATTCCAAATTTTATTATTTCGATTACCATAAAATCAGCTGATGAAAAACCTGATGGATTCCTGGCAAGTGATTTTAAAAAACTGGCAAAGAAATAAAATATCTGTAAAAGCAAGTTTTAATAAACTCAGCTTAAAGCAAAAACAAAAAATACAGCTTTACTCAATTAAACCTGCCACAAAAAATAATTCTTAATTGTTGCAGGTTTTGTTTTTTGTATTTTTATAAATTAATTGCAATAGGAAAAAATATGAATATTTTGGTGATACTTGGACATCCTGATATAAATAGCTTTAATCATGCAATTGCGGGTACAGCAATCAGTCAATTAAGAGGAAATGGATATTCTGTGATTTTTCACGATTTGTATGAAGAAGGTTTTGATCCAATTGTTCAGACTGAAGATATTATGCGTAATGGCAGGATCAATGAGTCAATTGAGAAACATTGTAAGGAGCTTGCAAATTGTGACGGGATAATTGTGATTCATCCTAATTGGTGGGGGCAACCTCCTGCAATCCTGAAAGGTTGGATTGACAAAGTTTTCAGGCCGGGTGTTGCCTATAAATTTCAAGAGGGTAATTCAGGTGAAGGAATACCAATAGGGTTATTAAAAGCCAAAACAGCAATAGTTTTTAATACTTCAAATACGAATGAAGAAAGAGAAATGCAGATATTTCAGGATCCTCTGGAAACAATTTGGAAGAATTGTATATTTGATTTATGCGGCATAAAAAAATTTTACAGAAAAATGTTCAGAGTAATTGTAACTAGTAATATGGAACAACGAAAAGCTTGGCTTAAAGAAGTTAGAGAGAAAACAGATAAGTATTTTCCAAAACTTGATAAACTGAACAATTAGTAATTTTAAACTTTGAATTTTGAACTTAATAAAATATGAGCGACGATAAAAAAATTATTTTTTCAATGGTAGGAGTGGGGAAAACTTTTCCTCCGCATAAAAGAGTATTAAATAATATTTACTTGTCCTTCTTTTATGGTGCAAAGATTGGTATAATCGGTTTAAATGGTTCGGGTAAGTCAACATTGATGAAGATTATAGCAGGTCTTGAAAAATCTTTTGAAGGTCAGGTAGTTTTTTCACCGGGTTATTCAGTCGGTTTCTTGGAACAAGATCCAAAACTTGATGAAACAAAAACAGTGAAAGAAATTGTACAGGAAGGTGTCCAGGAGATTGTCGGCCTGATGAAGGAATATGAAGAAGTTAATACAAAATTTGCAGACCCGGATCTTTCTCCGGACGAAATGGATAAACTTATAGTGCGTCAGGGAGAACTCACAGATAAGATTGAACAGAACGATGGCTGGAACCTGGACAACCATCTTGAAGTAGCTATGGATGCATTGCGTTGTCCTGATGGAGATGCTCCTGTAAAGAACCTTTCGGGTGGTGAACTTCGCAGGGTGGCATTATGCCGGTTACTGTTGAAACATCCGGATATACTTCTTCTTGACGAACCTACGAATCATTTGGATGCCGAAAGTGTTCAGTGGCTTGAACAACACCTTCAGCAATATAAAGGTACTGTGATTGCAATTACCCACGATCGTTACTTTCTAGACAATGTTGCAGGATGGATTCTTGAGCTCGATCGTGGTGAAGGAATTCCCTGGAAAGGTAATTATACTTTGTGGCTGGAACAGAAATCTGAACGTTTAAAGCAGGAAGAAAAACAGGAAAGTAAGCGCCGCAAAACACTTGAGCACGAACTTGAGTGGGTGCGCATGGCTCCCAAAGCCAGGCAAGCTAAAGGCAAAGCCCGGCTTTCGGCTTACGAAAAGATGCTTAATGAAGATGTAAAGCAAAAAGAAGACAGGTTAGAGATATATATTCCAAATGGCCCACGGTTAGGTTCAAATGTCATCGAATCAAAAAGTGTTTCTAAGGCATTTGGTGATAAACTTTTATTCGAAGGATTAAATTTTAATTTACCTCCTGCCGGTATCGTTGGCATAATTGGTCCAAATGGTGCCGGTAAGACAACACTTTTCAGACTCATTATTGGCACTGAAAAACCAGATAGCGGCAAATTTACAATCGGAGAAACTGTAAAAATTGGGTATGTTGATCAGGCTCATACTGCTATTGATCCTGAAAAAACAGTATTTGAAGTTATTTCAGGAGGACTGGATTTCATTACTATGGGCAACAAGCAGGTCAATGCAAGGGCTTATGTCGGACGTTTCAATTTTTCGGGTGCAGATCAGGAAAAGAAATGCGGTGTCCTCTCAGGTGGAGAACGAAATCGACTGCATCTGGCGCTTACATTGAAAGAAGAAGCAAATGTTTTGTTGCTTGATGAACCTACCAATGACATTGACGTAAATACTCTTCGTGCTTTAGAGGATGGATTGGAAAACTTTGCTGGTTGTGCAGTAATTATTTCGCATGATCGCTGGTTTCTTGACAGCGTGGCAACACATATCTTAGCATTTGAAGGCGATTCACAGGTTTATTTCTTTGAAGGTTCGTTTCAGCGAATATGAAGAAAACCGTAAAAAACGAATTGGCGATTCAGCCCCGCATAGGATAAAGTATAAAAAACTTACAAGATAATATTGATTACAGATGTGTATATGTGCAAATTTGCAAATTAGAATAATCTATATGATTACCTAAAATAATTCTAACTTATGGTATGCAGAAAAAAGATAATTTAATACTTAGTAATAACTTTTGATTTTGCTCTTGAATATTATCGAGTATTGTGAAATACTTGAAGAAAAAAAGAAATTTGTAATAGCTAAACAATTGTTAAAATCTGGTACTTCAATTGGCGCAAATGTGAGAGAAGCTCAATCTGCTGAAAGTAGGGCAGATTTTATTCACAAAATGAAAATAGCTGAAAAAGAAGCAGAGGAAACTGAATACTGGTTACTTTTGTGCAAACATGCTAAGAATTATCCTTCTAATGAATTATTAATTGAAAAAGTAATTTCAATAAAAAAAGTTATAGGAAAAATACTAATGACATCAAAATCAAAATAATTTTTTTATTTTATCTGCATATCAGCACATTTGTAATTTGCAAATTTATATATAAATGAAACCAAGCATACCAAAAGGAACACGTGATTTTGGGCCAACAGAAATGGCCAGGAGAAATTATATTTTTAGTACAATCCGTACTGTGTTTGAATTATATGGGTTTCAGCCCATCGAAACTCCGGCAATGGAGAATATTACTACACTTACCGGAAAATATGGAGAAGAAGGAGATCAGCTTATTTTTAAAATACTAAATAGCCGGATATATGATTCAAAAAATAAAGAAGAATTACTGAAAGAATTTAATTTAAGTCTTGAAGGTTCCAGAAATTCGGAAATTCTGACCGAGAAAGCACTCAGTTATGATCTCACCGTTCCATTTGCCAGATACGTTGTGCAACATCAAAACGAAATTACTTTTCCATTTAAACGCTACCAGATTCAACCTGTTTGGCGGGCAGACAGACCGCAAAAAGGTCGTTACCGTGAATTTTACCAGTGCGATGCTGATATTGTTGGGAGTAAATCTTTATTGAATGAGCTGGAAATAATTCAAATTATAGATTCTGTATTTCAAAAACTGGGTATTGCTGTAAAAATAAAATTTAATAATCGTAAGATTCTTTCAGGAATTGCTGAATACATAGGATATCCCGAAAAAATAATTGATATTACTATTGCGATAGACAAGTTCGAAAAAACAGGATTAGAAAATGTTTTAGAGGAATTGACAATTAAAGGTATCAACAAGAAAGCTTTAAAAGAGCTTGAAAATATATTATTTATTCAACAGGAAAATAATGATAGAAAATTAAAATTCTTAAAATCTATTCTTTTAGATTCAAAAATTGGAAAGAAAGGTCTTGAGGAGATACAAACTCTAATGACTTACATAACGCAAACTGTTATTAATGCAGAAATTGGATTTGATTTGTCCTTAGCAAGAGGGTTAAACTATTACACAGGTTCCATTTTTGAAGTAAAAGCCAAAAATATTGAAATTGGAAGTATTGCCGGAGGAGGCCGCTACGATAATCTTACAGCTGTTTTTGGTTTGGATGGTATTTCTGGAGTGGGCATTTCTTTCGGTGCTGATCGCATCTATGATGTACTTGATCAAATGAATAAATTTCCATCTAATGTATCTTCAATAGTAAAAGTTTTATTCACTAATTTTGGTCAAAAAGAAGAACAATTTTGCTTGCCATTATTAAAAAAACTTAGAGATTCAGGCATAAGTGCAGAGATTTATCCTGAAAATGCCAAAATGAAGAAACAAATGAGTTATGCCGATTCAAATAAAATTCCTTTTGTAATAATTGTAGGTGAAACGGAAATTGCTGAAAATAAAGTATCCGTAAAAAATATGCAAACAGGTGAACAGGTCAAAATTGATATCCAAAACCTAATTCAATATTTAAAAAAATGAATTTTATTAACATAGAGAAACAAAATCACAGAGTTAAGAAAAAAGTATTTCTTTGTGTCTTTGTGTCTCTGTGTTTAATTCTTTTTATTACCAACTCTATTTCCCAGGAAACCAAAACTTCGCAAATTAATAAAGCCAAAGAAATCCTAAACGATAGGGGAGAAGTGGTTCTGAAATTTACCAAACCTTCAAATATATCATTATCCCAATTGAGCAAGATGATATCTATTGATAAGGTAAAACACGATACAATATATGGCTATTTAAATCGTAGAGAATTTGAAGTCTTTCTCAAGTTTGGAATTGATTTTATTGTGATAGAACCTCCTTTAGTACAAATGACTTTAAAATCAATCGGCTCGGTTTGGAATTGGAACCAATATCCAACTTATAGTGAATATGTATCAATGATGGACAGCTTTGCACAAACTTATCCTTCGCTTTGTAAAATTATTAATGCTGGTAGCAGTGTTAAAGGGCATAGTATCATTTTCGCCAGGATTTCATCTGATACCACCAAAATTAAGCCGGCAGTGATGTATTCTTCATCCATGCATGGTAATGAACTGGGAGGTTATGTTATGATGCTCAGGTTTATTGACTTCCTTCTTACGAATTACAATTTAAACTCTGAAGTTAAAACGCTTGTTGATAGTCTTGATATATGGATCAACCCGTTAGCTAATCCTGATGGCGCTTATAAAGGTGGGGACAATACTGTTTTCTTATCAACCAGATTAAACGCAGACAGCGTTGATCTGAACAGGAATTTTCCTGACCCGGTCATGGGTGATCATCCTGACGGTAATAGCTACCAGCCCGAAACCAATGCTATGATGAATCTGATGAATAAATATCATTTTATATTATCTGCAAATTTTCATGCCGGAGATGAGGTCGTGAATTATCCTTGGGATTCAAGCCCTACTATGCATCCGGATAGTATGTGGTTCAGGTATATTTCACAGGAATATGCTGATTCTGCTCATACTTATGGTCGTCCTGGCTATTTTACCGAAGTTGATCCAAGCGGCATTATTGATGGATATGCCTGGTATGCCGTTTATGGCGGACGTCAGGATTATATGACTTATTTTCATCATGGCCGTGAAGTGACCATAGAACTTGATGTTACAAAAATGACACCGGAAAACGAGTTAAACAATCTTTGGAATTACAACTACCGATCATTTTTGCATTATCTGGAACAGGGCATGTATGGTGTTCGTGGTACAATTACTGATTCCATTAGCCATAATGCAATTAAAGCTGAGATCGAATTGATAGATCATGACAATGACTCTTCTGTGATTTGTTCCGATTCACTTTCAGGAAAGTATTACAGATTAATTAATACCGGAACCTATAACATAAGATTTTTATCTCCGGGTTATTATATAAAGGAAATTCAAAATGTTGCTGTTAATAACAGACAGATAACCTGGTTAGATGTGGCTTTAAAACCATGGAATGAATCAGTTTCAACTCAAAAAAGCGAATTAAATATTTCTTTATTCCCTAATCCATGTACCCACTTTCTTAACATTAGAAGTTCAGAGAATTCGATAACAAATGCAGGAATTATCATTTATGATGTAACAGGAAAAATTATTTTATCCTTAGAAAAATTTGATTTAAACAGCCAATTAGATCTAAGCAATCTGCAAACAGGAACTTACTTTTTACAATTCAAAACCAGTGCAGCCAATTGTCAGAAAGTTTTGGTTGTAAAACATTAGAAATCTTAAAATCTGATAAAAAAAAGAACAATGCTATTTTTTTGTCATACCCTATTTTTTACCTATTCATTAAGATGATAATCATTATAAGTGCATCTCTAATAACAAAATTTCAGAATTAACAGATGCAGGTTTCATGATACAGGATGTAGTGATATAAGGCTTTTTCTTGCATCCTGCATCCTGTATCTTTTAATGAAAAATGAGTTTTTAGAAGTTCCTATAATATCATGAAAACTTCTATTTTTGTACTTCATTAAATATGTTTAATTATGAATTACATATATGAGTTGCCTTTTAAAGTAAGAGATTATGAATGCGATATTCAAGGCGTAGTAAATAATTCGGTATATCAGAACTATCTGGAGCATACCCGTCATGAATTTCTGGAACACGTTGGTCTTAATTTTGCCAAATTGCATGAAGACGGTATCGACGCTTTGGTTATACGTATTGAAATTGATTATAAATTTCCATTAAAAAGTGGCGACCAGTTTGTTTGTAAACTAAACACAGCAAGAGAAGGAAACCTGAAATTTATTTTCCTTCAGGATATTTTTCGTATCCCTGATAATAAATTGATCGTTAAGGCAAAAGTAATTGCAGCATGCATAAATAATAAAACAGGAAGACCAATTGCCCCAACGGAACTTGTAAATGTTTTCAATAAATTTTCGTTACCTGTAAATACAACAAGTTAAACTACGATTTATAAAACATTGTTCTTGCAATACTGATTCTAGCTGTTGCCTTAAAGCTTAAAAAAACAGTTTAAAATATTTTATTAAGTATAATATCCGACCTTTTTATTTATAATTTCGATAGGAAGTGTTCCAAAATTTACTTTAAAGCATTTGGTAAAATATGAGGGAGAAGTAAATCTGGCCAATAATGATACTTCAATAATTATAATCGCTTAGGTTTCGAGTATTTTTTTTACTGTTTTCAACCGGATTACTTTTATATAATCATTTCCCTTTTTTATGATAAATTTCCAGATTTATTTAATTTGTCAATTTTCTTTATTTACATTTCATTATTAAGATACAGCAGTTTTTAATTCATTAAATTTGAAAAATAATTAACAGATGCACAATTACCAGGGTGAATTTTTCTAATAAATATTAAAGAATAATATTTAAAATGTAATATTAATGAAAAGAATTATTGTAGTTACATTGGTTTTTTTTCTTTTGATCTCATCATATATTTATGGACAATCACAAGTTATTTATCTTGATACTTCTCAACCCATCGAAGTGAGAGTGAATGATCTAATTTCAAAATTGACACTTGAGGAAAAAGTATCACAGATGATGCATCGCAGTCCTGCAATACCTAGATTGAATATGCCTGCATACAATTGGTGGAACGAATGTTTACATGGTGTGGCTCGCTCCGGCACTGCAACTGTTTTTCCTCAGTCAATAGGTTTGGGTGCAACATTTGATGATGATCTGATTTTTAGAATTGGAACAGCCGTATCCGATGAAGCAAGAGCTATGTATAATGCTTCAATAAAGAAAGGATATTATGATCATTACGCAGGATTGACTTTTTGGACGCCTAATATCAATATATTTCGAGATCCCCGGTGGGGCAGAGGACAGGAAACTTATGGGGAAGATCCATTTCTTACATCAAAACTTGGAGTTTCATATGTTAAAGCCTTGCAGGGTAATAATCCTAAATACCTTAAAATTGCAGCTTGTGCGAAACATTTTGCAGTTCATAGTGGTCCTGAAAAGTTGCGTCACGAATTTAATGCGAAGGTAAGTGATAAAGACCTGTATGAAACCTATCTTCCCGCATTTAAGGCGCTTGTTGATGCAAATGTTGAAGCTGTGATGTGTGCGTATAATCGAACCAATGATACGCCTTGTTGTGGCAATAATCTTTTATTAAAGCAAATACTTAGAGATAAATGGAATTTTAAGGGTCATATTGTTTCTGATTGCTGGGCACTCAGCGATATAGATACAAGACACAAAGTTACAAAAAACAAGGTTGAATCAGCTGCTTTGGCTTTGAAAAGCGGAGTTAATCTTAATTGTGGAGATACTTATGATCCTTATTTGATAGATGCTGTAAAACTAGGATTGGTTACCGAGAAAGAAATAGATCAATCTCTATCCATCCTATTAAAAACGAAATTCAAATTGGGAATGTTTGATCCACCTGAGAAAAATCCGTACAATTCTATTCCTGTAAGCGTAATTAATTCTGAAGAAAACAGGCAGCTTGCACGTGAAGCGGCTTTAAAATCTGTTGTACTGTTGAAGAACAGTAAGAATGTACTTCCTTTGAAGAAAGATATCAGATTGCTTTATCTTACTGGACCAAATGCAACAAGCCTTGAAGTATTATTAGGAAATTATTATGGTGTCAACAATAAAATGACTACCATTTTGGAGGGTTTTGCTGGGAAAATTGCTCCTGGAAGCCAATTGCAGTATGAACAAGGTTGTTTGTTGGACAGACCCAATGTTAATCCTATTGATTGGGCATCAAGTCATGCTGAGGATGCCGATGCAGTTGTTGTGGTATTGGGAATATCTGGTCTGCTTGAAGGTGAAGAAGGCGAATCTATAGCTTCCGAATATTATGGTGATAGGTTGGATTATAATATTCCTAAAAACCAAATTGATTATTTGAAAAAATTAAAAGTGGTAAATAAGCCTCTTATTGTCATTATTACTGGTGGTAGTCCTATGAATCTATCGGAAGTGCATGAGTTAGCTGATGCTATATTATTAGTTTGGTATCCAGGTGAAGAAGGTGGTAATGCTGTTGCTGATATTGTGTTTGGAGATGTTTCACCTTCAGGAAAACTGCCTGTCACTTTTCCAAAATCATTTGATCAACTACCTCCTTACGAAGATTACTCTATGGAAGGTCGTACCTATAGGTACATGAAAGAAGAGCCTATGTATCCCTTTGGTTTCGGGTTGAGCTATACGCAATTTGAATATTCAAATTTAAAATTATCTAAAGAAAAACTAAGAAAAGATCAATCTCTTGATGCTGTTGTTACTGTAGCAAACACTGGCAATTATAAAAGCGATGAAGTTGTTCAATTGTATATATGCAATATGAATTCTGAACATAAAGCACCACTTATAGCGCTAAAGGGTTTTAAGAGAATTACTCTTAAGCCAAATGAAGTAACTAATATCAAGTTCGTCATAACTCCTGAAATGTTAACTTATGTGGATGACAAAGGAAAAACATGTACAGCTTCTGGCAAATATAAAGTATTTATTGGTGGTTCACTTCCTTGTAAAAGAAGTGAAACTTTGGGGATAGGAAAGCCTCAGGAAAAAGAGTTTCTGGTTAAATAAACAGAGTAAATCTTTTGGTTGAGTTATTACAATTTTCCATTTCTTGTACCAAATAAAGAGAAAAGTGTTTCGGTTTTTGAGACACTTTCTTTTTTAATAGATTAATTGTCACTTTCAGGCAGACATACTGCTCATTCGTGATTCTTCTTTAGAAGATTGTCAGAATTTATGATATAAAAAAAGACAGTACTTGGATTAAGTCTGTCTTTCATTGTGACCCCAGAGGGATTCAAACCCCCGACTTTCAGAACCGGAATCTGACGTTCTATTCAGCTGAACTATGGGGCCGGAATAATTGATAATTGTTGATTAATAATTGAAAGTAATAATCTCAATTTTCAGTAGACAAAATTAAAAAAAATTCTCTTGTTTTAATTTTATTATATGATTGCTTATTTATATGGAAATATATAGAATTCCAGATTAAATTGCATATCGCTATTTTTTTCAATAAATTGCAATTCTACCGTAGTGCAGAAAATTTATTTGACATGCATAGATACGGTTATTTGCATGTTTTAACTTAACTAATTCTATATGAAAAATTCAATTTTAATTAGTGCAATTTTATTTCTTTTTTTGTTTTCAATTTCATGTGGAAATAAAGTCAAGAAACAAGAACAAAAGCAAAAACAAAAATCTGATTCTACTGCAACTATTGTTACTGCTCAAGCTTCGATAATTAAAAAGTACGGCATTAAATCAGGTATTATTCACTTTGAGACCACAAATAATCTGAGTAATATTAAAATTGAAAATATAGTTTATTTTGATGATTATGGTGCAAAAGAAGCAAAAGAAACATATGTAAATGGAGTATTGAATGACAAAGTTGTAAATAAAAATGACGGTTGGTTATATCAAATTAATTTAAAACAGAAATCGGGCCGTAAATCTGAATCAGCAGGAGAAAGTGGAACGGAAATAAAATTTAATAGTGGTGAATTTTGGACACCGGAACAAAAAAAGGTACAAAAGTTTAATATAGGACACGGTGAAACTGTTTGTGGGAAGGAATGTAATGTATTTACAACTGATGATGGTAATATTAAATCGAAATTTGCAGGATGGAAAGGCATCACCATGTTACTTGAAACAAGCACGTATAATGGTAAAATGAAATTTACTACTAGCAATAAAGCTGTTAAAATTGAAGAAAACGTTTTTATTCCTAAGAAAGCTTTTGAAATACCCGTAGATATTAATATGTATCAATAGTCCATGAACCGCATTGACAGGCTTGTAGCAATTCTGATTCATCTGCAAAGTAAAAAAATTATTACTGCCCGAGAAATTGCGGATCGTTTTGAAATAAGCCTGCGCACTGTTTATCGCGATGTAAGAGCACTTGAAGAATCGGGTGTTCCAATTGGAGCTGAAGCCGGGAAAGGTTATTTTATTACTGAAGGCTATTCACTTCCGCCTGTTATGTTTTCGCGCGATGAAGCCGTTTCAATGCTGACCGCTGAGAAAATGATTGAAAAGCTTACGGATAAATCACTTGTTGAGAATTATCAATCAGCAATGTTTAAGATCAAATCCGTACTTCGAAGTGCTGAAAAAGAATACCTTGAAAAACTTGATTCTCATATTTATGTCATTCAACCACCTTCTTTTAGCCAGGAGATATTTCCCAATAATTATCTTTCATTAGTTCAGCATGCACTTACGAATAAACAGGTTTTACAAATTGAATACTATTCTGCTTCTGGAAAAGAATATAGCAATCGTAATATTGAACCTGTAGGTTTATGTTTTTATGGTAGCCGCTGGCATTTGATAGCTTTTTGCAAATTGCGCGATGAATATCGTGATTTTAGAATTGACAGGATGCGAATGATGCAAACTACAGGTGAATTTTTTTCAAAACAACATCTTTCTATAAAGGACTATTTTCCTTCTTTAAATAATAACAAAAAATTCCAGTCTGTTGTAATTCAATTTCCTGTTGAAGTAGCTAAAGAACTTAATGAACAAAAATATTATTACGGTTTTATTGGAGAGAAACCGGTCGGAAAATTGGTTGAAATGACATTCTTGGTTGATTCTTTTGATTGGATAGGTCATTGGGTTTTGGCATTAGGCGATAAAACAATTGTTAAAGAACCTGGAAACTTTATTGATTTTTTAAAACAAAAAGTTGAAGCACTTGCAAAATATTACTTATAATTTTTTCCTGCTGACATAGGGCTGTCACTTTACCAAATTATTTTTATTTCAAAATTAATTATGACTTACTTTTAAAAATGAAAATAATTTCTGTTATTCATAAAACTTTATATTATGGAAAAGCAAATCACAAGTGATGTTAAATTAATAGCCTTTTGCGGTCTTTATTGTGGAGCTTGTCGCTCTTATTTAAAAGGTAAATGTCCCGGATGCGTTGAAAATACCAAAGCAACATGGTGTCAAATCCGTTCGTGTTGCATTGAAAACAACTATAAAAGTTGTGCCGATTGCAAGCAATTCAGCAATGTAAATGAATGTAAAAAATATAATAATTTCATTGCGAAAATTTTTGGTTTTGTTTTTCGATCAAACAGAGCAGCATGTATAACATTAATAAAAGAAAAGGGATATGATGGCTTTGCCGGTTATATGACCAATAATAAATTAATGACAATTAAAAAATAAATGAAAATGAAATACAGAAAACTTGGAAGAACAGGTTTTGAAATTTCCGAAATCAGTTTGGGCACGTGGCAAGTCGGAGGCAAATGGGGCGATTCATTCAGCCATGAAAATGCTGATCGTATTCTCAATACTGCTGCTGACTCAGGTATTAATTTTATTGATACTGCAGATGTTTATGGCGATGGCGAAAGCGAAAAAGCTGTCGGAAAGTTTGTCCGTTCCAGGAAAGAACGGATTTATGTAGCTACTAAGTGTGGAAGAAAATTAAATCCTCATGTCAACACAACATACCAGCCGGAAGTATTAAGAAAATTTGTCGAAGACAGCCTTAGAAATATGGGATTGGAAACACTTGATCTTATTCAATTGCATTGCCCTCCTGCTGAAGTATATTACCGGGGTGAAATTTTTGAATTCTTTGATCAGCTTAAAAAGGAAGGAAAAATATTAAATCTGGGCGTTAGTGTTGAGAAAGTTGAAGAAGCTTTAAAAGCAATTGAGTTTCCCAATGTTACTTCCGTTCAGATTATTTTCAATATGTTTCGTCAACGGCCAGCTGAACTATTTTTTAAAGAAGCGAAAAAACGAGATATAGGAATTATAGTAAGGGTGCCATTGGCCAGTGGATTACTTACCGGCAAATTTGATAAAACCACATCTTTTAATCCAGGCGATCATAGGAATTTTAACCGCAATGGTACTTCATTCGATCAGGGTGAAACTTTTTCAGGTATTGATTATGAAACAGGACTTGATGCGGTCAATGATCTTAAAAAATTATTTCCTGATGATTTTAATCTTGCACCGGTAGCTTTGAAATGGATTCTAATGTTTGATGAAGTGAGTTGTGTCATTCCAGGTGCATCGCGGCCTGAACAGGTTGGATCAAATCTCCAGGCATTGAATATACCTGATTTGAATAATAAACAATTGAAAAGTATTGAATCCATTTATGCAAAGAAAATTAAGCAACAAGTTCATCAGAGATGGTAATTAAAGTGTGCTTTTTCTTTTAATTTTTAAAATGCTTCTATCTGAATTTTATCTATTATAATAATATTTTTTGCACATCTTCAACCAATGTCGTTTAGTTAAGCAGTTTTATATCATTGGTTATACTTCGACAAGCTCAGTATGACCTCATTTTATTGTCACCCTGAGCTTGTCGAAGGGTATTTCGTTCCTTAATTAAACGACATTGCATCTTCATCTATTAAAAATTCACTTAAAACTTGTAATTACAAGTTTATTTAATATTTTTACAAAGTTCTAAATATTAATATTTTAATTAATTTTTTACGTAAATTATTTTTACAGGTTAAAGAAATTAAATTCACAAATTGCTAGCTATAAAAACATTATTACAATTACATTAAAACAACATGTAAAGAATATCTGGATGCTTGTTGAAATCTTCCTAATGGATTAATAAAATAATTTGAATTTAAATCTGAATAAAATATAAGTTAATTATCATGAGCAACAATCAACGTTTAAAAGGATCAAACCCAAAAATTGGAGTCAGGCCTACCATTGATGGCAGACTAGGTGGTGTGCGTGAATCGCTTGAAGCACAAACCATGAATATGGCTAAAAACGTGGCTAAATTTTATTCTGATAACTTAAAATATCCTGATGGTAGTAAGGTAGAATGTGTTATTGCTGACAGATGTATTGGAGGAGT
The DNA here is from genome assembly GCA_963851385.1 of uncultured Bacteroidota bacterium. GTDB lineage: Bacteria > Bacteroidota > Bacteroidia > Bacteroidales > DTGW01 > CAWEFA01. The sequence continues at coordinate 350,674 of CAWKPE010000013.1, forward strand.
TGCAGAAGCTTCAATGGCAGCTGAAAAATTCGATAAAGAAGGAGTAGGACTGACTTTAAGTGTTACGCCATGCTGGTGTTATGGAAGTGAAACAATTGACATGGATCCTCATAAACCAAAAGCAATTTGGGGTTTTAACGGAACTGAACGTCCTGGAGCTGTGTATCTTGCAGCTGCTTTAGCCGGTCATAATCAAAAAGGCCTTCCTGCTTTCGGTATTTATGGAAAAGATGTTCAGGATGCCGGAGATAATACTATTCCTCCAGACGTACAGGAAAAATTGCTCAGATTTGCTAAAGCTGGACTGGCAGTAGCTGCAATGAAAGGCAAATCATATCTTTCATTAGGTTCTGTTTCAATGGGCATTGCTGGGTCAATTGTTGATGCTGATTTTTTTCAATGTTACCTGGGTATGCGGAACGAATATGTCGACATGTCGGAATTTGTCAGGCGCATAGAAGAAGAAATATTTGACAAAGATAAGTATAAAAATGCGCTTCAATGGACAAAAGCTAATTGCAAAGAAGGGAAAGATAATAACAAAATTAAAAAGAACCGTTCTGAAATGGACAAGTCATGGGAGACAGTGGTTAAAATGACTCTCATTGCACGTGATCTTATGATTGGAAATAAAGCACTTGAAAAAGACGGATTTAATGAAGAAGCTCTTGGCCATAATGCAATTGTCGCAGGGTTCCAGGGACAACGTCATTGGACCGATCATTTTCCAAATGGTGATTTTCTGGAAGCTATATTAAACTCTTCATTCGACTGGAATGGAAAAAGACAGCCATATATTGTTGCTACAGAAAATGATTCCTTAAACGGAGTTGCAATGTTATTTGGACATTTGTTAACTAATACGGCACAAATATTCTCAGATGTCAGGACTTACTGGAGTCCAGATGCAGTAAAACGTGTGACGGGTCATAAACTTAGCGGACAAGCTGAAAATGGTATTATACATCTTATTAATTCCGGTTCATCTGCATTAGATGGAAGTGGTGAACAAACTATAAAAGGTAAACCAGCAATTAAACCTTTCTGGGAGATAACGGATGAAGAAATAAAACGTTGTCTTGAAGCGACACTTTGGCCTCCCGCTAATTATGAGTATTTCAGAGGTGGCGGTTACTCTTCATGCTTTCTGACAAAAGGAGGTATGCCGGTTACCATGTCGAGGATAAATCTGGTAAAAGGATTAGGGCCTGTACTTCAGATTGCTGAAGGATATACAGTGGAATTACCAAAAGATGTAAATCATACTCTTGTTGAAAGAACAGATCCAACCTGGCCTACAACTTGGTTCGCTCCAAGGTTGACAGGTTCGGGTGCATTTAAAGATGTTTATAGTGTAATGGCTAATTGGGGTGCAAATCATGGAGCTATCAGTTATGGTCATATAGGCTCTGATCTTTTAAGCCTTGCTTCGCTGCTTAGAATTCCTGTCTGCATGCATAACATTGCTGAAGAAAAGATTTTCAGACCAAGTGCCTGGAGTTCTTTTGGAATGAATTTGGAAGGAGCCGATTACAGGGCATGCAAAACTTATGGACCGATCTATAAATAAGCTTTAAAAAATACCGTACAATCCATAGTGTTCAGTATTGCAAAATAATGAAGAATAGAATCTGAATCCTTCACGATTCGTGTTTAACTTTCTTTCAAGATGAAGTACCGGATGGTTTTCGAGTATATTTAAATATTTGCTAATAGTCTGATCAGCCGGAATAGCCTTAAGTACCTGTTCGCCACTTAGAACTTCTATATGATAATATTTGCGCAATGTCTCAAAAAGCGATTTGTCTTCAAATTTTCTTGAAGTAAATCGAGGTAAATTAATATTAGCAATATAAGTAATATCGTAAAAAATGGGAACATTGTTGACCAATCGAAGTCGTTCAAAATAGATGCAACCAGATTCTTTTTCACTATCATTCAAAGGAAATATAAAGTAGTCAGGCCATTTGATTATTTCAGGTTTTACAATAATTTTTGTCTTCAGGTTGTGTTTTCCAATAGCGTTCGTTGTTCCACTAATTGATAAAATACCTATGCCATTTGGTATTTGATGAACAATACTTCCTTTGCCCTTGTGTTTTTTGATATAACCTTCATGCAAAAGATTATCGAGTGCATGTCGCACGGTAGGTCTGGTTAAACTATGAATTTTACATAGTTCGTTTTCTGAAGGCAAAATATCTCCTTCAACAAATGTTCCTTCATTAATCTGCTTTCGAAGAAGTTCATATAATCTTTTGTAATGTGGTAACTTAATATCATTTTCCATAATAAAAATTTATTCATAAACTTGTAATTACAAGTTTATTATTTATATTTGCAATATATTTATTATCAATTATATAAATTATTAATATTTTTAAATACCAAAACTTGTATTTACATGTAAATGTATAAAATATTATTAATAAAAGCATTATTCAATTAAAATTAAACTAACTTGTAAAGTATTTTTAAAAAAAGCAGTTGTCAGAATTGTTATTTAGGGCGTCTCTAATAACTAAATTTCAGAAATAATAGATGCGGGTTTCATGATACAGGATGTAGTGATATTGGAATTTTACTTGCATCCTTCATCCTGTATCTTTTAATAAAAGATGAGTCTTTAGAAATTCCCTTTAGTTATTATTATGGTCACATTTTAAACTTTAAACAATTAATATGGCAATACCAGTAATAATGCCCCGGCAGGGACAATCGGTCGAAAGTTGTATCATTACCCGGTGGTTTAAGAAAAAAGGTGATTTTGTTCATATCGGTGAATTATTATTTTCATATGAAACGGACAAAGCTTCTTTTGAAGAAGCATCAAAAGTGGAAGGAACAATTCTTGAAATATTTTATAATGAAGGAGAAGAAGTTCCTGTATTAAGTAATGTCGCTGTTATTGGGGTACAAGGTGAAAAGATTGAAAGCTTCATTCCGGATTCGATCGAAAATTTGGATGAAAATAAAAGTACAAACTCCAATCAGAAATCTGACAATTACATTCTGGTATCCGGCATCCAACATCCAGATTCCGTCAAAATTTCTCCCCTTGCGAAAAAAAAAGCAATACAATTGGGAATAGATTACAAGTTAATAAAAGGTACCGGACCAGGAGGAAGAATTATTAACCGTAATATTAGAAATGCAGTAAATATTTCCTCTTCTTCAAAATCCCAACTGGAATTAGATAATACAAGTAATGCGGCATCAAATGAAATTCCTGAATATAACATAACGGATTCATCTGGCTATAAAGAAATAAAACTCAGCAATATTCGTAAAATTATTGCCAAAGCAATGTTTAATTCTTTGCAAAATTCCGCGCAACTCACGCATCACATGAGTGCCGATGTTCGTCGCTTGCTTGAAATAAGAAATAAAATCAAGGCAAATCTGAATTTGGAAAATTCAATTAATATTACTTTAAATGACATGATTTGCTTTGCTGTAATCAGGGCATTAAAGAAACATCCGGATATCAACGGTCACTTTCTTGGAGAAAGTATCCGGATTTTTAATAAAGTACACCTTGGATTTGCAGTCGATACTTCCAGGGGACTTATGGTTCCGGTGCTTAGAAATGCGGATGATTTTTCACTGGAAGAATTATCGAAACAATTAAAGGAATTGGCCGATAGCTGTCGAAATAGTACCGTAAATCCCGATTTGCTCCAAAGTACTAATGCATCGTTCACAATATCGAACCTGGGCTCCTACGGTGTTGAAATGTTTACACCTATTATTAATTTACCTCAAATTGCCATCTTGGGTGTAAATACAATTGTCAACCGTCCGGCTGAACTGGGAAACGGCGTATTTGGTTTTGTCCCTTTTATAGGACTTTCACTTACTTACGATCATCGAGCCATAGATGGTGGTCCGGCTTCGTTGTTTTTGAAAGAAATAAAAAATGAAGTTGAGAATTTTAATTTTTGAACTTTTGAACACGAAACTTTTAAACATTTTAGTTTATGCCTAAAGCACAACTTATCGATCCTAAGAATGTAAGAAAACCCGGGTTTATTGAATTTGGCAAAATACCGGTCAACCAATATAAAAAGTCCATCGAAGAAGAAAAGAAAACTTTTTCAACTGACGATTTTATTCGTATTTACCGTGATATGTATATTATCCGTGAATTTGAGACCATGTTAAATCAGATTAAATTAACAAATGAATATAATGGTATCAAATACAATCATCCCGGACCGGCACATTTGTCTATTGGACAAGAGGCCGCTGCAGTCGGAATGGCGTATAACCTTACAACAGATGATTTTATTTTCGGTTCTCACCGAAGCCACGGAGAAATTTTGGCAAAAGGATTATCCGCCATCCATCAACTAAATGAAAATAAACTGGACCAAATAATGACAAGTTTTTTCAATGGAGATATTTTAAAAGTAATTAAAAAGGATCATAATGATAATATAAAGGAACTTGGTATAAAATTTATGTTGTACGGAACTTTAGCTGAAATATTTGCGCGCGAGACCGGTTTTAACAAAGGCTTGGGAGGATCGATGCATGCATTCTTTACTCCCTTTGGTGTTTATCCAAACAACGCGATAGTTGGAGGTTCGGGAGATATTTCAGTAGGTGCTGCATTATACAAGAAGATAAATAAAAAACCTGGAATCGTCGTAGCCAATATTGGCGATGCTTCCATGGGTTGCGGCCCGGTTTGGGAAGGAATTTGTTTTGCTACAATGGATCAATTCAAAAAATTATGGACAGGAGAATTTAAAGGTGGATTGCCTATCATGTTTAACTTTATGAACAATCTTTATGGGATGGGCGGACAAACCTACGGCGAAACGATGGGTTTTGACATACTTGCACGTGTCGGAGCAGGAGTAAACCCTGAAATGATGCACGCTGAAAGGATCGATGGATATAATCCTCTGGCTGTAATAGATGCATTTGCCCGAAAGAAGAAAATTTTGGAGGATAAGAAAGGTCCTGTGCTGCTTGATACTTTGACATACAGGTATAGCGGTCATTCTCCATCAGATGCTTCGTCATACCGCAGTAAAGAAGAAATTGACGCATGGTTGAAAGAGGATTCAATTAGCTGGTATGGGAATGAACTGATTAAAGCTATGATTATAACATCTGATGGCCTGGAAAGCATTAAAAATAACATTATAAACCTGATTACAAATACCCTTAAATTTGTAGTTGATGACAAGGCTTCTCCTCGCATGAATCTTATCGCAAATCCAGAAACGATTGGTGAAATGATGTTATCAAACGGATCGGTAGATAAGATGGAAGACCGTAAACCCGATGTTTTGTTACCTCTGGAAGAAAATCCGAGAGTAAAATCACTTAAAACCAAAGCAAGATATTATATAGATAAAGATAACAAACCGATTTCCAAAGCAAAGCTTTATCAATTGCGCGATGGTATTTTCGAAGCTATTATAGATCGTTTTTACAAAGACCCGACGTTAATAGCTTATGGAGAAGAAAACCGTGACTGGGGTGGTGCATTTGCTGTGTATCGCGGATTAACGGAAGCTCTTCCTTATCACCGGCTGTTTAATTCACCTATTTCAGAAGGAGCAATTGTTGGAACAGCTATTGGATATGGTATGTGCGGAGGCCGGGTTATTGCTGAAATTATGTATTCCGACTTTCTTGGGCGTAGCGGGGATGAAGTTTTTAACCAGTTACCCAAGTGGCAATCAATGAGTGGTAATGTCATAAAAATGCCGGTAATAATAAGAGTCTCCGTGGGCTCTAAATATGGTGCACAACATTCACAGGACTGGTCATCGTTGGTTTCACATATTCCCGGACTTAAAGTTGTGTTCCCGGCTACACCTTATGATGCAAAAGGACTTATGAATTCTGCACTTCAGGGCACCGACCCTGTTATTTTCTTCGAAAGTCAGAGAATTTATGATGTAGGTGAAATGTTTCATAAAGAAGGAGTCCCTGAAGACTATTATGAAATTCCATTAGGTGAACCTGACATTAAAAGGACTGGAAACGATTTGACAATTCTTACAATAGGTTCTACCCTCTATACTGCTTTGAAAACAGCTGATATTTTAAAAGAAAAATACAATTTGAATTCTGAAATTATTGATGCCCGAAGTTTAGTGCCTTTCAATTATGAACCTGTTCTTAATTCATTAAAAAAAACTGGTCGAATTGTATTAGCTAGTGATGCTTCTTCAAGAGGATCATTCTTGAATGATATGGCGCAAACAATTACTGAACTTGCATTTGATGATCTTGATGCGCCTCCGGTTGTAGTAGGTTCGCGCAACTGGATTGTTCCTGCACATGAATTGGAACATTTTTTCTTTCCACAACCTGATTGGATTATCGACGCTGTACATGAAAAGATAGTACCTTTAAAAGGACATATTGTAAAAAATAATTTTACATCAAATGAAAAGATAAGGAGGAATAAATTGGGAATTTAAAGATACTGGATACCAGATGTTGGATGAAACCTATCTGGTATCTGTTAAATTTTCTCTATACCAAACAAATTAACTTAACCACCATGTCAACTCACAACTATTTAGCTTTTGATCTGGGTGCTGAAAGCGGCAGAGCCATAGTTGGCAAGCTTTCAGATGGTATTCTTCAACTGGCCGAAGTCAACAGATTTTCAAATTCATGTCTTGATATAAGAGGACGGTACCATTGGGATATTTTCAGGTTGTTCGAAGAACTTAAAAACAGTCTCGAAATATGCTCTAAATCAAAAGTTGAATCTATTGCTATTGATACCTGGGGCGTTGACTTTGGGCTTCTGGCAAAAGATGGTTCTCTCATAAGTATGCCTTATGCATACCGCGATCACCAGACAGATGGAATAATTGATGAATTTACCAAAGAGATAATGTCTAAAAAAGATTTATATCTGAAAACAGGAATCCAGCTTATGCAATTCAATACTATTTTCCAGCTTTACGCGATGCGAAAGAACATGTCACCATTACTTGGAATTGCAACTGATCTTCTATTTACTCCTGATTTGTTAAATTATTTGTTTACAGGTATTTTAAAGTCGGAATTCACAATTGCAACGACATCACAATTGCTGGATCCTTTATCACGCGATTGGGATCAAAAATTATTCGATTCCATTGGTATTGCACGGGAAATTGTACATAGTATTATCTATCCGGGAACCGTTATCGGCCAAATTGATAAAGAAATTTGTTTAAAAGCCGGGATACAACAAATACCTTTAGTAGCAGTTGCTTCACATGATACTGCATCTGCTATTGCAGCAGTTCCTGCTAAAAATGAAAACTGGGCATACCTGAGTTCAGGAACCTGGTCTTTGATGGGAATTGAAACCAATCAACCAATTATTAATAAAGCTTCTGCAGATTATGAGTTCACTAATGAAGGCGGCGTTGATGGCAAGTACTGCTTTCTTAAAAATTTATGCGGTCTATGGTTGTTGCAGCAATGCAAAAAATCATGGGATATAAAAAACAGTTTTACTTATGATCAATTAACTCAAATGGCTGAACAGGTTGAACCTTTTAAAATTCTTATTGATACCGATGCACCTGAATTCTATAATCCCAAGGATATGCCGGAAGCCATTCAAGCATATTGCAATAAAACGAAACAATCAGTCCCGCTAAATCCTTCGGATTATGTGCGATGTATTTTCGACAGTCTTGCACTCAAATACAAAATGGTATTAGAGCAATTAAATAAATTTTCTCCAAAACCTATTGAAGTATTGTATGTAATTGGTGGAGGAGCAAAAAATAAAACGTTATGTCAGTTAACTGCAAATGCTTTGGGGATTCCGGTAATTACAGGGCCATCAGAGGCAACAGCAATCGGCAACATCATGATGCAGGCTAAAGCATTGGGACATGTTTCATCTCTGGCTGAAATAAGAAGTATAATAAATAAATCATTTGCATCAGAAACCTACTTGCCAAAGGATACTGAAAAGTGGGAAAAGATGTATAGGAAATATCTTAAAATTGTTAACAACCCCTAAATCCCCTAAAGGGGACTTAAATAATTGCCAAGTGAAAACTAAGAAACCAAGATCAATGTTTTTCGGTGCATTACCTGGAATATTTGAGAAAGCTGCATCATTGAGAAATAATATGACAGATGCAGAAAAAATTTTATGGAATTTTCTAAGTGGCAGTAAAGTCATGGGATTAAGATTTAAGTCTCAACATCCAATAGACAGGTTTATTGCAGATTTTTATTGTCATGCATTAAAGATCGTTATTGAGGTTGATGGAGGTATACATTCATTACTTTATAATCGTGAAAATGATATTAATCGAACGTACGAATTAGAAAAATTCGACATTAAAATAATAAGGTTTAGAAATGAACAAATACTTAACGATCTCGCAAATGTAAAAAAAGAGATAATAAACATCTGTAATCTGCGTAAAGCAGAATTAAAAGTCCCCTTTAGGGGATTTAGGGGTAAAAAATAGCCAGACTCTTTTGTATTTAAAATTTTTTAAATGAATATTCTAAAAACATTTCCTGATAAAAACGAATTACTGAAATGGTTTAAGAGCTGTAGCAGACAAAAAATCTTCAAGGTCAACGCGCACGTTCATACACCTTATTCATTCAGTTCATTTGAAAGCATAGAACAGCTTTTTCACATGGCGGTAAATGATCATATTCACATATTGGGAATTAATGATTTTAATGTCACAGATGGATATGATGAGTTCTATGAAAATGCAATCAAAAATAAAATTTTCCCCCTTTTTAATATTGAATTCATAGGTCTAATTAAAGAGTTACAATATAAAAATATACGCGTCAACGATTTGAATAATCCCGGTAGAATATATATTTCGGGAAAAGGATTACGGTATCCAGTTTCTTTCGATTTAAACTATAAGAAAATTTTAGATGAAATTATTTCAGGAAGCCAGGTGCATGTCAAATGCATGATTGATAAAGTTAACCAGTGGTTTAATCAATCAAGCGTAAATATTAAGCTTGAATACCTCAACATTAAGAAATCGTATGCAAAAGAATTTGTCCGTGAAAGACATATTGCAAAAGCCATTCGGTTTGAAGTTTTAAAAAATTATCCTGATGAAAAAAAACAAAAAGACATATTTACTAAAATATTTGATAATAAATTTCCAAAATCAAAACTGACTGATATTCCATCCTTAGAGAATGAAATTCGGGGAAATCTTTTAAAGGCAGGTGGTAAAGCGTATGTGGAAGAAGATGAAAAACTATTTCTTGATATCGAAACACTTATAAATATTATTACGAATGCAGGGGGGATTCCATGTTATCCTGTTTTATTAGATGACATATCAGGTAACTTTACCGAATTTGAAGTTGCTTATAATAATCTTTCTGACAAGCTCAAAGAACTCAACATAGCTTGTATTGAACTCATCCCTTACAGAAATGATTTCGAAAGTCTGAAAACCTTTGTTAAGTTTTTTAATGAAAAAGGATTTGTAATTCTTTTTGGTACTGAGCACAATACACCTGATATGATTCCTTTAACTCCGTTTGCAAGAGAAAACAATCCGCTTTATAGAGAACTCGAGACAATTTCTTACGAAGGAGGTTGTGTTATTGCAGCTCATCAGTATTTAATTGCAAAAGGCGAAGAAGGATATTTGAACAAAGAGGGTAAACCTAAATCATCTAAAAAGCAGGAATTTATTGAGCTTGGCAAAGCAGTTGTTGAATGGTATTTTAAATAGAAAGAAACAACTATAATTTAAGAAAATGAAATTCAATATTATTAAAAGATGGGAGCTATTCAAGAGAAAAAATAGTTTCTCTTCGAAAAAACCGGATGAATTGAATCTGATTTTTAATTCATTTTATAATGAAATTAAACCTGATTTTGAATCAGTTTTTAAAATTAAAGAATTGCCTGTCAGCAATGAAATCATTCAAATACTTCCGGCTGTTCGAATGATTGTTTCTGATAATGAAATGAAAGTACTTAGAATTATCAATAATAGTCTGATTGATCATTTCAGTCAAAATAAAGAAATTTTTGAACAAATTTCGAAGCCGGTAACACCGGGAGAATTTTTTAATGGCATCACAACTGCTGTTTTTCTTGAAAATAATAAGCTGGAAAAATTAATTGATGAATTCATTCAAAAACATAAGGAATACAGAAAACGCAATAGGTACAATCCTAATATAATTTTAGTCAAAGGTGCAGGACTAATTGCAATCAGCGATAATTCAATATCATTAAACAGAATCATTGAAGAATTTGAAAAGAAATTACAACTAACTTACTTGGCCGGATTCTCGTTGAAGTTTCTTACTCATGATACAATTGAAAAAGTCAGTAAACAAAATAATAAGGCTGAATTAAAAGGCAAAGTACATCAAAAGGTAATTATTATTACAGGTGGTGCACAAGGATTCGGCGGAGGAATAGCTGAAGATATGTTTGAGCAAAAAGCTAACCTGGTAATAGCCGATATAAACGAAAAGATTGGTAACAAGTTTGTAAAAAATCTTAATAATCGTGGGAAAAATAATTCAGCAATATTTATTAAAACAGATGTTTCAGATGCCATGTCAGTTCGAAATATGGTTTATGAAACAGTTAAAATTTTCGGGGGAATAGATGTTTTAATCAGTAACGCAGGTGTACTTAAAGCAGGTAGTCTTGAAGAGATGACGCCGGAAAACTTTGAAATGGTAACAAACGTAAATTATAGTGGTTACTTTCATTGTACAAAATATGTATCGGAAGTAATGAAGCTTCAAGCGAAATTCAAACCAGGCTATTATACCGATATCATTCAGATAAATTCAAAATCGGGGCTAAAAGGAAGTAATAAAAATTTCGCATACGCGGGAAGTAAGTTTGGAGGAATCGGGCTTACTCAATCGTTTGCTCTCGAACTAATACCTTATAATATTAAGGTAAATTCTATCTGTCCTGGCAATTTCTTTGACGGTCCTTTATGGAGCGATTCCAAAAACGGTTTGTTTGTTCAATATTTAAATGCAGGAAAAGTTATAGGTGCTAAATCCATTGCTGATGTGAAAAAGTATTACGAGGAACAGATACCTGCAAAACGGGGTTGTACGATTAATGATGTAATGAAAGCTATTTATTATGTCATTGAACAGGAATATGAAACAGGGCAAGCCGTTCCGGTAACAGGTGGGCAGAATATGATAAGTTAGGAAAAGTTCCACCCTGACCCTTCCCGAAGGGGAAGGAATATGAAAGACAATATATAATTATGCTTTTTAATAAATATTTCAAAACAATAGAACATTTTAATTCCCTTTACTTTGGAGAGGGATAGAGAGGCTACCAACATGAAAACTAAAGCAGTTCGTTTATATGGTAAAGATGATCTCAGACTGGAAGAATTTGATTTGCCAGACATAAAGGATGATGAAATTCTTGCAAGGGTAATATCAGACAGTATTTGCATGTCATCGTATAAGGCAACGAAACAGGGAGCAAAACATAAGCGGGTACCGGATAACGTGCATGAAAATCCCATAATTATTGGTCATGAATTTTCAGGACTTATAGTAGAAGTTGGAAAAAAATGGAAGGATAGTTTCAAACCCGATAATAAATTTTCAATTCAACCGGCTTTAAATTATAAAGGTAGTCTTGATGCTCCGGGCTATTCATATAAATATATTGGAGGAGATGCAACTTTCATTATAATACCAAATGAAGTAATGGAAATGGATTGTCTTTTGGAATATTCCGGAGATTCTTTCTTCTTGGCATCACTGAGTGAACCCATGTCGTGTATCGTAGGAGCATTTCATGCAAGTTACCATACTGTAAATGGAATTTACAATCACAACATGGGAATTAAGGTAGGTGGGGCAATGGTAATATTAGCCGGCGTGGGACCTATGGGGCTTGGTGCTATTGATTATGCCATTCACTGTAATCGGCGCCCTGGTCTGCTAGTTATTACTGACATTGATGAAGAACGATTGAAAAGAGCAGCATCTATATATCCTGTTGAAACAGCAACAAAAAATGGAATTAAAATGATTTATACGAATACAACAAAACAAAAAAATGCAATTGATTATATAAAATCATTTAATAATGGCAATGGTTTTGATGATGTTTTTGTGTTTGCTCCTGTAAAAGAGGTTGTAGAGCAAGCAGATCAGCTTCTTGGTTTTGATGGCTGTCTTAACTTTTTTGCCGGACCTTCTGACCCGAATTTTAAAGCCGAACTAAACTTTTATAATGTTCACTATGCTTTTACTCATATTGTCGGGACTAGCGGAGGAAATACAGAAGATATGCGCGAAGCACTTGACATGATGTCAAAAGGTAAAATAAATCCTGCCGTTATGATTACACATATAGGCGGCCTTGATGCAGTTGCCGAAACTACGAAACATCTGCCTCAGATTCCAGGTGGCAAAAAATTAATTTATACTAACATATCTCTTCCTCTTATTGCAATTGCTGAATTTGAAGAGAAAGGAAAAAATATGCCTTTATTCAGAAAACTTAATGAAATAACTTCAAGACACAACGGCATTTGGTCAGGTGAAGCTGAAAAATATCTGTTGGAAAATGCTAAAGCTATTTAATCTATATAAAAATAATAGATTTATTCAATTTTATAGAAATAACGAATAAGTAATTAACTATGAAACACTCACGATTCTATCAATCGCAAAAACTGATGAAGATATTCTGGGTGTTCTCCCGTAATTGTGAGACAAGCTATTCGACCCTAATTTAAAATTATATTCTCGTGAATTTATCAACAAAAGCTAGGTCAAACTTTAACATAAAATAGTAGTTTGATATTGTTGGAATATAGTGGGCACTAATTATCCCTTGCGTAGTTCATTCAGTAACTTTGTTTGGTTGTTTACTTGAATTTGTTGTTCGATGACAATTGAATTTACTTATGGTTCATTTGTGTTAGCAACCCTGTTAAATTTGACTAATTTGGTTAAATTTGCAGAATAAATAAAAATTATGCAAACTGCAATTTTAAATAGTAATTCAAAAACTGATTTGAAATTATTGTTAGACTTGGCTAAAAAGATGGGAATAAAAGCTAAAGTATTGACTAATTCTGAGATTGAAGATATTGGATTGATAAATGCAATAAAATTAGGCAGAACAAAAGAATATGTCGACAATTCATCTTTTATAAAAAAGCTTCGTAGATGAATGTTAAAATTGATAAAACTTTTGAAAAAGATACCATTAAAATTAAAGATAAGAACCTGCGATTAAAAATTGCCGATTGCATTGAAAATGTTCAAATTTCAAAAAATATTCAATCAGTTATCAATATTAAAAAACTTAAAGGTTCAAATAAATTTTATCGAATCCGTGTTGGAGACTATCGAATAGGTCTTTTAATCAATAAGAATATTGTGGAATTTATAAGATGCCTTCATCGAAAAGATATCTATAAATACTTTCCAAAATAAACAGTAAGTAATTAAAAAAGATTTTAGAGAATATTTCTTATTAATCAATCACTATAAAGGTTTTAAGAATATACAGAAATACTCTCGCTATTAATTGCTACTTATTCATGAATGCTTCATCTGTGATCAAACAACCTTTTTGGTCACTAACCTGAAACCATATCGATTATCCAGTTAGCCTGCTTTTATAATTTTTAAAGTGAGTTCGATGTAACAAATAAAATATAATTTATTAATGAATAGATATATAACAATAATCTAATTTGTGTTTTCTTTGAGTCTTCGTGACTTTGTGGCATTTCTTCTGAAAAATTTTGCCACCAAAAGACTAAGACACAAAATATCACTAAAAAGAAAAATAATAGAAATATTTTAAATCTGTCATAGTAGAATTAATATAATATTTATTTGCGAGACAATTTTGAATAGTTAACAGATGTAATATTTCTTAAATCAGATTTCCTAAACTTATAAAAAAGACATTATTTTGCAAGCATCAATTTTATTAATCCACAATAATTTCAGAAATGTTGTGTTTAAAAATTGTATTAAAAGAATTATTTGGATTCAATAAAATAACAAGTATCTGCATTAAGAAAACAAAACTATATAAATGATTTAACCGTATTTCGAATGAAAAAGATATTATTCTTACATGTTTTTGCATTTCTCATTTGCTTTTCACATACTTCAATATTTGGTCAAAATACAGTACAAATAACTCCGGATAAGCCAAAACTTGTAGTTGGAATTATAATTGACCAAATGCGTTATGATTATATTTTCAGATTTTGGAGTAAATATGAAAACAACGGATTTAAGAGATTAATAAATGAAGGAAGTTTTTGCAAAAATGCAAATTTCAATTATTTGTTTACTCAATCAAGTCCTGGATTTGCAACAATAGCCACAGGTGCTAATCCTTCCTCACATGGAATCATTTCGGAACGGTGGTATGTTCAGTCGTCCGATAAAATAGTACATTGCACAAGTGATGATGATGTGCAATGTATTGGAGGAAGTGTAGATGGCGTTGGCGACAAGCACTCTCCTTCAAAATTGCTTGCTTCTACTCTTGGTGACGAATTGAAATTAGCAACGTTTAAAATGTCAAAGGTAATTTCGATATCTATAGATCCAAGTGCCGCCATATTATCAGCAGGTCATATAGCTAATGCTGCTTATTGGTTCGATCCAATATCCGGAAATTTTGTAACAAGTTCAGTTTATTTAAAAGAACTTCCTCAATGGGTTAAAGATTTCAATTCCAAAAAATTTGCAGATACTTATCTAATGGAAAAGTGGGAAAAAATATTGGCGGATAGTCTTTACTATGAAAGCCTGCCGGATAATAACAGGTATGAAGAAGGAATAAAAGGAAATAAAGTGTTTCCTTTTGATTTGAATTTCATGAGCCTTAAATCTGATGGTAAACGTGACTACAACTTATTAAAATTTACTCCTTTTGGAAACAATGTAACAAAAGATTTTGCAATATCAGCAATCGTGAATGAAAATCTGGGGAAAGGAAACTTCACCGATTATATCTGCATTGATTTCACTTCTACTGAATATATAAGCCAAGCCTTCGGTTTGACATCTATTGAACTTGAAGATGCTTATCTGAGACTTGATAAAGAAATTCAGCATTTCCTAGATTTTTTAGATAGTTATATTGGAAAAGGCAATGTACTTGTGTATCTCACTTCAAACCATGGAGCAGTGCATAATCCTAAATTTATGACTGATCTTGGTGTCCCTTCGGGATACTTCAACCAGGGGCAAGCTCAATATCTGCTAAAAAGCTACCTGAATATCCTTTATGGAAAAGGTGATTGGATTAAATACTATGGTGATCAACAATTGTATCTGAATCATAATCTTATCCAGGATTCAAAACTCTCTCTCTGGCAATTTCAGGATGAGGTGGCTCAATTCTTAATTCAGTTTTCAGGTGTTACTAATGTTGCAACTTCTTCTATGCTTCAAAAAACAAGTTATTCGAATGGTATTTTCCAAAAGATGCAAAACAGTTTTCACCAGAAAGTTTCTGGTGATATAATTATTAATCTTGAACCTGGGTGGACAGAATATAACGATGCTTCAACAGCTCATAATTCAGCTTATTCCTATGATACACATGTGCCCCTGATTTTTTACGGCTGGAAAATTACTAATCAGACTATTTACGATCCGGTTGATATGACAGATATTGCACCAACAATTTCAATGATTCTTGATATTGCATATCCTAATGCTTGCCAGGGAAAACCGATTATTCAATTATTAAAATAAAAAAAAGGTTGTTTCAAAAGTTATTTTTCATTGTCATTCCCGCGTTCCGAACCATCGGAAGCGGGAATCTATATATAATTGAGTGTATGAAAATTTCCATTTTCATGGGAATGACAGTTTTGAGCCATCCTCTTTTTTTGTATGCTAAAAATTAAGTATTTGTTTTAGTAATCTTCAACTTCAAAAAAATATTCTTCATCGTCAACTGTAGTAGAAACGGGTATTTTAGCAAAATCTTTTTTGGAAGAGTATAAACGCCTGGTTACAATATTTAACCGATTATTCGCATTTTTATCTTCCCGCGGACTTTTATTTATTCCTTTTCTCATTGCAATAGTTGGGTTACATATGTTTAGTTTCTGAAAATAAATATAATAAAAAATATAGCAAAATCCCAGCTAATAAAGTATAATTAGTCAAATAACTGTTTTTATTTTTCAAATCAATAATACCAGCAATATCATGCCTTTTATACATTTTAATAACACTTATTTAATTATTATAAAAATGATCTGGAATAAATGCAAAAACATAAACTTTAATATTCTTGTAAATTACAGTACAGAATTATATTTTAGAAATCAAACAATATCTACAATTTAATGTTCGCAAATATTGTGTTAAAAATTAGAGATAATGTCATTAAAAACCGACTTACTAAAAATGTTCCAGTTTCCCTTTTTGCCTAAGCATCTCAGAATCGATTGACAATAAGGAGATAATTTCTGAAGACTTTTTTAAGGTTAGCAGAGTAGAATCCCTGAAATGTATGTCGAACTCTCCGCGTATGAAAAATAAATAATCAATATTTCTAAGTTCATCAAAATAAAAAAATGATTTTACTCGATTTTCTAAGAGAGAGAATTTAAGATGTAAATTTTCATCTTCAAATTGAAACAATGAAAATTCAAGTATATTATTTGTCTTTGTATAGTTTAAATTCAGGTTCAATGATTGAGACAAACGAATATTCAATAAATGATTTAATACCCATGACAATTTCAGAATATTATTAGTGGAAATTATCCCGAGAATTAACAGTGGGATGTCAGTAGTACTATTTAATTTGATGCTTTTTGCCAAAAAAAACTTTTATTTTTGATTTCAGGTAAAGATAAGACATCATTACTATTGATGAGAATTGAATAACTGAATATTTTCAACTAAACTAAAGAAATTGCACTAAAAGCTTGTTCAGCAGCATTCTGTTCAGCTTCTTTTTTCGAAGAACCTTTTCCTTCACCCTTAAGTTGATCAGTTACTAAAATTCGGGAAATAAAAATAGGAGCATGATCTTTACCAGTGTATTCTTCTTCAACTTCAAACTTAATCTCTGTTCTGGTTTTCTGAGCCCATTCTATTATGCGGCTTTTATAATCAGTTTCAGTATGTTCCAATTCATCAAGATCAATTTGCTTTTTAAGAATTTTTTCAATAATAAATTTACGGGTAATTTTATAGCCTCTATCAAGATATATTGCTCCTATCAGAGCTTCAAATGCATTTCCACAAATATGTTTGCCACCATTGTTGTTAAGAGAGTTTGATATTATAAATTTTTCAATTCCCAGGTTAATTGCTAAACTATTAAGGTGTTTACGTTTTACTATTTTTGATCGCATTGTTGAGAGAAATCCTTCATTCTTATTAGGATAATTGGCAAACAAAAATTCAGCAACAACTGCATCGAGTATCGCATCACCAAGAAACTCCAATCTTTCATTATTTACAGTTGATCCATTTCCTAATGAAATAGAAGCTGACCTGTGAATAAATGCAAGATCATATAACTCTTTTTCCCTGGGGAAAAATCCCAGAATTGATATTAAATCTTGATTGAACTTCTTTTTTGAAACAACAAGAAGCTTTATGGCAATGTACAAGTTTGCCACGTATTAAATTTTTCTGAAAATTATAGATGAATTATGACCGCCAAAACCAAAAGTATTACTTAATGCAACTTTAATATCCTTCTTTTGAGCAGTATGTAAAGTAAGATTAAACTTGCTATCAATTTCAGGATCAAGTGTTGTTAGATTAATTGTAGGAGGTATAGTGCTATCTTTAATAGCAAGTATTGAAGCAATAGATTCAACTGCGCCGGCAGCTCCTAATAAATGTCCTGTCATTGACTTTGTAGCGCTAATGTTCAATTTGTAAGAATGCTCACCAAAAACAGCTTTTATAGCTTTTAGTTCAGCAACATCTCCTAAAGGTGTAGCTGTTCCATGGACATTGATATAATCCAC
This sequence comes from uncultured Bacteroidota bacterium, assembly GCA_963851385.1. Classification (GTDB taxonomy): domain Bacteria; phylum Bacteroidota; class Bacteroidia; order Bacteroidales; family DTGW01; genus CAWEFA01. Next base: position 368,664 of record CAWKPE010000013.1, read on the forward strand.
ATCTTCAGGTTTTAGACTAGCATCTTCCAGTACATTTTTCATAACTAATATTGCTCCAGCTCCTTCAGGATGCGGGGCCGTAAGATGATAAGCATCAGCAGACATACCACCACCAATTACTTCAGCATATATCTTAGCACCTCTTTTTAAAGCATGTTCGTATTCTTCAAAAATTAAAACACCTGAACCCTCACCCATAACAAAACCATCACGTGCAGCATCAAAAGGTTTAGAAGCAGTTTTGTAGTTTTCATTATTGGTTGAAAGCGCCTGCATGGAATTAAAACCTCCCATACCTGCTTCATTGATAGCTGCTTCAGAACCACCGGCAATAAAAATATTTGCTTTGTTCAACCTGATATAAGTCAATGCATCAATAAGAGCATTTGTACTTGATGCGCAAGCTGATACAGTTGCAAAATTTGGTCCTCTGAAACCATATTTCATTGAAATATGGCCTGCAGCAATATCACAGATCATTTTAGGGACAAAGAAAGGACTCAATCGAGGTGTACCGTCACCTAAAGCAAATGCTTTAATTTCCTGGAGAAAGGTGTCTAAACCTCCAATACCTGAAGCAAGAATGACACCAGCTTTGTCCAGATTAATTTTGGAAAGATCGAGGCCACTGTCTTTCATGGCCTCATCAGCAGCAATTAACGCAAATTGTGCATATAAATCAAGTTTTTTAACTTCTTTCCTGTCGAAATACTTGCTAGGATCGTAATTTTTTACTTCACAGGCAAAACGAGTTTTGAATTTTGTAGTATCAAAATGTGTAATAGGTGCAGCACCACTTACTCCATTTACAAGATTTTGCCAAAATTCTGCAACAGTATTACCTATGGGAGTGATAGCTCCAAGTCCAGTAACTACAACCCTTTTAAATTCCATTCGTTGTAAATGATTTTAAATTACTTTGCGTTTGCTTCAATAAATTTAATAGCTTCACCAACAGTGCTGATATTTTCAGCTTGGTCATCAGGAATGGCAATATTGAACTCTTTTTCGAACTCCATGATAAGTTCAACAGTGTCAAGAGAGTCAGCACCTAAGTCATTGGTAAAACTTGCTTCAGGTGTAACTTCATTTTCATCTACACCCAATTTATCTACGATAATAGCTTTTACTCTTGATGCAATATCAGACATAACTTTAAGTTTTAATTAATAATTAATGAATTTGACTAAAATTTAATCGTGCAAAGAAAGCTATTTCTAAAAAATAATTCAAGCAATTATTTAAAAATTGTAATAATAAATAACTTTTTTTTACCTTGTTAGGAAATGATATCAATAATTTTTTTACGTTTGCAGGTTTTTTATTTTTGTAATTTATTGTTAATATTCTTATTATGAGAAGAATAGCTATTTTTGCATCTGGTTTCGGTACAAATACTCAGGCTATAATTGATTATTTTAATAAAAAGAAAATGCCAATTGTCAAGCTTATTTTGTCTAACAGGCCTGATGCTTATGTAATTGAGAGAGCTAAAATACTGAATATTCCTTATGTAGTATTTAATAAAGAGACTTTCTATAATACAGAAAATATAATTCAAATTCTTGAGAAAGAAAAAATTGACTTAATAGTCCTTGGCGGGTTCCTTTGGCTGGTTCCTAAATATCTATTAAAAAAGTATACTGACAAAATTATAAATATTCACCCGGCATTACTTCCTAAATATGGAGGTAAAGGTATGTACGGTCAGCGTGTGCATGAAGCCGTAATCGCAAATCATGATAAGGAAACAGGAATTACAATACATTTTGTTAATGAAGAATATGATCGAGGAAAAATAATTTTTCAGGCAAAATGCAAAGTGGAATCGTCAGATACTCCTGAAACTATTGCTAATAAAGTGCACAAGTTAGAATATGAATTTTATCCAAAGGTTATTGAAAAACTATTACAGGAAATATAATTTGGCAAACCATTTCAATACATTAAATCATCTTCAAAATAAATTGTCCTTGCTTCTAAATCATTTAACGATCTGTTATAAATTAAAAGATTGTCCATTAAACCTTGATAATAATTACGTGTTAATGAACAATCAACTCCCAAAGTTGCTTTTGAAGCTCCAAAATTTGAATGCAAAAATGAACCCATTACTTGTTGGCCAAAAGACTGACCATTCAAATAAAATGTAGCTTTGTTAGCATTAATAGCAACGGCGGTTTGATACCATATATCCTGATAAATGGCTGTGCTATCACTTATATCACCGACATTAATTAACAAATAATTTGTAGTATCAGTTTTTCTTACAGAAAAAACTGTTTGTCCGTAAAGCAGGGAAGAATCATTAGAACTATACATAATTTGCAATTGTTCGTTTATGTTTAGCGCTTTAAACCAGAAACTAATAGTACGCGATGGGAAATCATAAATACTATCTAATATTGCATAACTTTTAAAACCCAGAAATTCTATAGATTCTTTATACCAACCTCTTCTATCATAAAAAAATGCAATGTTTTTTCCTGTTCCTGTTTTACTGCTAATATAGTCAACCAAATTATTAGCAAACATATAATACGAAACCAAACCATTAGTTGGAATTCCGGTATTTATTAAATCAATGTATACAATTGTTGTATCGAAATTATGAATATTGTTGCTACTTACAGCAGAAATACCTAAGACAAACTTTGGATGTGTTTCATAATCTAAAACTCTGGAATTATTGACTGTTATTATACCGGTCAATGCATCAATAGAAAAGGCATTGCTATCGTTACCACTGGTAATAGAATATAATAAGGTATCCTGTTGGTTATTAACATAAGCATGAGCAATACCGACAAATTGACCCACAGGAGAGTTTTCATAAACCGAAAATTCCTGTTTCAAAGCATATAGTTTTGTATTTACCGGCTCATTTTTTGAACAGGATATCAAAATAAAACAAAATGAAAGATAAATTATATAAGATGTTGTCTTGATTTTTTGAAACTGCATAAAAATCAAATTTTTAGTTTGATAATTTTCCTAACGGGTAAAGATAATAATTTGGCATAAATACAAGAAGGAAAAAATAGAATATCTGAAGTTGCGAATGGTAAAGATGTGCACGTAGTAGTTATGAATAGTTTCATTGTGAAAATCAGAGATTATTGCTATCTTCTTCTCTATTCTCAGATTCACTATTCACACCTTCTTATTTTGAACCTTTGAAACAACAGCTAATAGCCAATAGCTAAATAACAATATTTACTATTTTCCCGGGAACAACAATTACTTTTTTAGGAGTTTTGCCTTCCAGCCATTTTTGCGAACGTTCATCAACAAGTATTTTCTGTTTAAGAGTATTTTCATCAATATCTGCAGAAACCGCTATCTCGAACCTTCGTTTTCCATTAAACGAAACAGCAATAATTACTGTGCTTTCAACTAAGTAAACAGGATTTGCAACAGGATATGGCTCATAAGCCAGTGTTTGCTTATGTCCAAGTAACTCCCAAATGTCTTCAGCTAAATGAGGAGCGAATGGAGATAATATCTTTGCAAATGTGTCTCCTGTATTTTTGGTGACTTTAAATTTCTTAAGGCATAAGTTAGTAAAAATCATCATTTGCGATATAGCAGTGTTGAACCTGAGATTCTCAATATCTGAACTTACCTTTTCTATAGTTTTATGAAGCAATTTAAGGATTTCAGCATCTTCTTCTCCTTCGAAATAATTTTCCTTATTGCAAAAGAACCGGTGTACCCTTGTCAGGAAATTAAAAACACCTTTCACTCCATTTTCTGCCCAGGGTTTAACGGCATCAAGAGGTCCCATGAACATTTCATAAAGCCTTAAAGAATCAGCGCCATATTGCTGAACTACATCGTCAGGATTTACAACGTTTTTAAGCGATTTGGACATTTTTGCTACAATTTGTGCTAACTCTTCTCCGGTTTCTTTTTGATAATATTTTCCATCTTTTTCATCAACCATATCCGATGGTACTTTTGCACCAGTCTTGGTTTCGTATGCATAAGCCAGGATCATTCCCTGGTTAAAAAGTTTCTGAAAAGGTTCATCTGTCGAAACGATACCCAAATCGAACAATACTTTGTGCCAAAAACGACTGTAGAGCAAATGAAGAACGGCATGTTCAGCACCGCCAATGTATAAATCCACGGGCATCCAGTATTTTTCAATTTCTTTGGCAAAAGGAGCATTATCGTTAGTCGGGTCGATGAAACGTAAATAGTACCAGCAGGAACCGGCCCATTGAGGCATGGTATTGGTTTCCCGACGGCCTTTTCGACCTTTGTCATCGGTCACATTTAACCATTCATTTGCATTTGCTAAAGGAGATTCTCCACTAGCGCCAGGCTGGTATTTTTCAAGTGCAGGAAGTTCCAATGGAAGTTCATTATCATTCAGTAAAGTAATTTCGCCATCTTCCCAATGTATTACCGGGAAAGGTTCTCCCCAATATCGCTGACGGCTGAACAGCCAATCCCGCATTTTATAATTTACTTTTTCAACACCCTGATTTGTTTTTTCAAGCCATTCAATTACGGTCTGAATACCTTTCTCTTTATTCATTCCGTTTATATCTAGCCCGGTTTCTTTATTGCCTGAATTAATATAAACCCCGTCTTCTGTCCAGCAAGCATCACCTGTTAAAACTTGTTTACGGATTTCAGGATCAGCCTGAACAGGATCGAGTATACAATCAATTGGAATTTTAAACTTTTTGGCAAATTCAAAGTCGCGTGTATCATGCGCGGGAACAGCCATGATCGCACCGGTTCCATAACCCATCAAAACATAATCTGCAACATAAATTGGAATTTTAGCTTTATTAACAGGATTAATTGCATAATCTGCCGGTAAAAACGCCAGTTTTCTCCTTCGAAAGTTCTGTCCTGTCAAGATCAGATTTTAATGAAGCAGTTTTGATATATTCATTTACTTTTGAAGCATATTCCAGTGTAGTTATTTTCCTTACAAGTTCATGTTCCGGTGCAATTACCATATAAGTTGCTCCAAAAAGAGTATCGGGACGAGTAGTAAAAACTCTGAGTTTTTCAGAAAGTCCTTCAACTTTAAAATCAACTTCAGCGCCCGTTGAACGACCAATCCAGTTTCGCTGCATATCTTTAATTCCTTCGGACCAGTCAAGTTTATCGAGACCTTTTAATAAACGCTCTGCATAAAGCGGAATACGAAGCATCCATTGTTTAAGGTTTTTGCGGATAACCTGGTTTCCGCATTTTTCATGAGAACCATCCATCAACACTTCTTCGTTAGCGCAAACAATCTGGCAATGCTCGCAATACCAAACCTGGGCATCTGCAAAATAAGCCAGACGTTTTTCACTTATATAATCCCGGACTGCCTTTTCACCTTGTTTTTTGATGTTTTCAGGCACTTCAAGTTCGCTGATTGGTCGGCCTTTCTGCAATTTCGAATCAAACCATGTATCATATAAACGGGTAAATATCCATTGTGTCCATTTAAAATATTTAGGATCTGTTGTATTAATTTCCCTGTCCCAGTCATAACTTAGTCCTAGCATTTTTATTTGCCTGCGAAAATTATCGCAATTTTGGTTTGTTATGATAGCAGGATGTGTGCCTGTTTGAATAGCATATTGTTCAGCCGGAAGACCAAAAGCATCCCAGCCCATAGGATGTAAAACATTAAAACCTTTCATGCGTTTGTAACGGCTCACAATGTCCGTTGCCGTATAACCTTCTGGATGTCCCACATGCAAACCAGAGCCGGATGGATATGGAAACATGTCCAATGCATAATATTTTGGTTTTGAAGGATCATATACCGTTTTAAAAGTTTTATTTTTCTCCCAATATAACTGCCATTTTTGTTCAATTTCTTTAAAATTGTATTCCATTACCTTTTATTTAAGAATTGACAAAAGTATAAAAACTTGGATAATTTAATGCCTGTAATAGAAAGAGGTTGTTGAATTATTCCCGTCCTTAAATTAATCGAGCAAGATATCTCAAATAACAGGCTGGAATTTCAGGTTGTTTTAAAATGTTTCACGCAAAGGCCGCAAAGAATTCTGCAGTCTCGAAACGCAGAAGCCGCAAAGTGTTGATTTATTTTTATTTTCTTTGCGATCTTTATAAAAACTTTACGT